>CAVYVY010000024.1:0-196649 GCA_963772145.1 uncultured bacterium | reverse complement strand
ACGGAAGTCTCGGTCGCAAGCAGTGACGGCCGGTCGGTATTCAGCCTCAGTCCGAGTTCTCGCCCCTTCTCCCGCAGAAAGACGTGGAGGCTTTTCAGCAGCCCGCCGGTCTTGCCGGCCTTGATTTCAACCGGCACAACCACGTCGCCTACCGAGATCAGGTAGTCTACCTCGGCGCTCGATTGGCTCTTCTCACGCATCCAGCAATAGAGTTCCGGTTCCGCAAAGAACTCCCCGGAGTGCAGCAAGTGCTGGCCGGCGAACTGCTCGCAAACGCTTCCGGTATTGACCAGCATCAAATCACTGGCATGTTCCATATCGAGGACACTCAGGCCACAACTACGGCACAGCAGTCCCACATCCATGAACAGAACCTTGAAATTGCGGTCATCGGCCTCTGCGCCCAGGGGCACGCCGTTGGCCGACGTGTGACGGACCCGATAGGCGATCCTGGCCAGACAAAGCAGATCGAGGGCACGGCCAAGCTCCCGCGAGCGCTCCTCCCGGTCGACCTGGCTGTAGCTGAACTTCGAGCCGCCAGGCGGGGAATCTTCGCGAGCACCTTGTCCAGCCTCCGGTGATCGAGGCGCTTCCCGTACCTGGCGAAGTCTTCGCGGAAGGTAGAAAGAATCGCCTGGCGCTCCGCTTCGCTGTCCCGGTGGTTTCCTGGTCCGATGAAAGCTGCCACCGATGCGGGCATGCCGCCAACCACCAGAAACTGGCGGAGCAGGCGCAACAGCTCGCCGTGAATGGCCTGTGGCACCTCCTGGCCGACGGCGTACTGGCAGAGGAACTGCTGCAACGACGCCCGGTTCAGGCCGAGAAGGAACTCCGAAAGCTTATCGGACCCAGGTTGAGGTATTCGATCCTCCCTACGGGCACGGAGAACCCGTGTTCGGCCAGGGCAAAGTCGAGCAGCGACCCCGCCGCGATCACATGAAGCTCTTGGGCATCCTCTCGTGGAAGTAGCGAAGACCGGCGAATAGTTCGGGAGCGACCTGAATCTCGTCCAGGAAAAGCAGAGTGGCCCCGGCTCTGACGGGCTGCCCGTAACGCGCCTCAAGCAGAGGCACAATGGTTTGGGGGTCCTTCGACGCGAATAGCGACGACGCCTCCGGATCCGTCTCCAGGTTGATCTCGATGAGGTTGTCGAAAATCTCCGCCGCGAGCATTCGGACCAGGTACGATTTCCCGACCTGCCTGGCCCCCCGGAGTACCAGGGGCTTGCGGCGGGCTTGTTCTTCCAGGTTTTCAGATAAGCGAGAGCGGTTCGGTACACGGGCGGCTCCTTTCTGGCGAAAATAAGGGTAAGTTCAGCCATATATCGGCCAATAACAAGGGTAATTTTCGGCACTTCTCGCAGAATCAGGGGGGCGTTCGAGTGTGGGGGATAGTCGATTCAACCACATATTCCCCCCACCGCAGCCCTCTCCTGACCACCTCATTGTGTCACGCCGCCCGCGCTGCCGTCAATCCGCCCTCGGATTCCCACCCCCGAGCCTGCCGATTCCAGGCTCCGCCGCCCTGTTGACGGGCTTTGCGAACACACCGGCCCATCCGCCGCTTTGCAACCAGGCGGCGGTCACCTCAGGTGTGGTCTGTTCGCGGATTCACTCCCAGCCGTCGCCCAGTCCCGCCGTCTGGTCCATCTCCGGCCAGTCGTCGGGCCCGAGCGTTTGGTCGAACGGGAACTCCCCCTGGGGCGGCGGCCGTGCGGGTCGCACAGCGGGGGGCCTGGTAGCGTTCGCCGAAGTGAGCGAGGATCCGCTCGATCACTGGCCGCTCCAGCACGAAGGCGATGATCCGCATTGGTTTTCCGCATTTGGGGCAGGTCAGAGGGAAACATTCGTAGATCCGCGCCAGCAGCAGCGCCCAGCAGCGGGCCGCCGCCAGGCGGAGGGGGGTTGGCGCCTCAATTGCGCCCGGCGCCAGTGGCTACCGAGGCCCTGATGGCCTGGCGAGAGGAATGGGATCACGGGGGCCATAATTGAACATTATTTGAGTTCAATGAGCCAAAAAATTAGACAAATGGCTCCATGTCATATAAAATGATCTCAAAAAGGCGGAGTGAGCCAATTCGGAGACGCTGAAAGGAGCCCCTAGTGCATTCCTTGGCTGGCAATTACCTCGACAGTTTGCAGTTCTCGGCGCTGCAGCTCGAGACGCTGCATCGCATCGGTGAATATCAGGGCAAGCAGGCCCTCTACGCCGAGCGTTTGCCGGAAGTGCTCAAGACGATGCGCAGGATCGCCCAGGTCGAATCGGCCGAGTCGTCCAACTGGATCGAGGGAATCCAGGCGCCCCGCAAGCGCATTCAGGGCATCGTGATCGAACACACGACACCGGACAACCGGTCGGAACAGGAGATTGCCGGATATCGCGATGTTCTGGCCCTGATCCACGATGCGGCCGCCGACATGGACGTGACGGCAAACGTCATCCGTCAACTCCACGCGACCATGTATCGCTACCTGCCGCAGCCCGGCGGCAACTGGAAGATGGTGGACAACGAAGTCGTCGAACGCGATCCCACTGGTGTGCTGCGCGTGCGATTCAAACCCGTGCCGGCCGTGGCCACGCCGCAGGCCATGGAGGACCTGACATCCGGCCTGCGCCGTGCCCTGATGGTGAAGAACGGCCCGGACTGGTCGTGGCGCCCCTGGCCGTTCTCGACTTCCTGTGCATCCACCCCTTCGTCGATGGCAATGGCCGTGTGTCGCGGTTGCTGACCCTGCTTCTGCTCTACCGAATGGGTCACCAGGTGGGCCGGTACATCAGTCTCGAGCGTGTCATCGAGGAATCGAAGGAAACGTACTACGAGGCGCTCGCACGAAGCTCGCGCCAGTGGCATGAATGCCGCCACGATCCGCACCCCTGGCTGGACTACTTCTGGGGTGTTCTGCTGCGGGCCTACTCTGAGTTCACCGAGCGTGTCGGTGCATTGAATCGCGGAGGCGGCAGCAGGGCCGCGCTCGTCCGCGAAGCGGTTGCGCGCATGGTCGGGCCGTTCGCCTTGGCGGACATCAAGGCCCAATGCCCCGGCGTCAGCTTACCGACGATCAAGCGGGAATTGGCCGCCATGCGGGACGAGGGCCTCGTACTGCTGGATGGTCGCGGACGCGGGGCGCGGTGGCGTCGCGTGTCTTGATGCATTTGGCGGGCCTTTCTGTGCACCGAGATGCCTGAGTCATCGAAGTGGGTTCGGTCACGGGCTTCGTGAATGTGGGGACGGACCACGACACCGCCGCCTTCGCGGTAGCGTCCATCACCGGCAGGTGGCGGCACGAAGGCCGGTGTCTGTATCCCGCAGCGAAGGACATCTTGATCACCGCCGATGATGGCGGCAGCAACGGACCACGGCTGAAACTGTGGAAGCTGGAACTGCAGCGACTGGCAGACACCACGGGACTTTCCATCTCGGTCTGTCACTTCCCGCCGGGAACGATTGTTGCCCGTGTGATGCGGATGTCACCCAACCAGCCGCTGACTCCTCTGGCGATGGGAAACTGAGATGCCACTCCAGGAGAGGCTGCGGTGGGGGGAATGTGCGGTTGGAATGACTATTCCCTTCCGGTCGCGCACCGAGCGAACTGCAGCACCTTACCGGGAGATCGCTTCTACAACTCGCCGGCGGCCAGCATCTTGGCGAGGGTCGCGAACGACAGGACCTCGATGCCGTCTTCGGTCATGAGCCGGGGGCCTTCCGGATAGACGATGAGGCGGCGAGTGAGGCCGGGCAGCGGGGCGATCGCCCGCAATCCCTGGCACCAGCGGTCGGAGAAGGCGGTGCCCGATTTGGCCTCGATGGCAAGGTGCTGTTCGCCGCGGGTAAGGACGAAGTCGACCTCTGTGGTGCGGCGCTCGGCGGACCAGTAAGTAATATCGTCGCAAAATCCGGTGTAGTCGCGGTAGGCGCGCAGGAGTTGCGCGACCAGACCTTCGAACAGGGCGCCGCGTTCCTCGGGGACCAGCGGACCGTGAGAGCGCCGCATCGCGCGCACGATGCCGGGGTCGCACCAGTACCATTTGGGAAGCTTGCGTTCGCGAAGGCGTAGCTTCGGCTCGAAGCCGGGCACACGGAAGCAAAGTAACGTCTCCTCGAGGATGTCGAGATAACCCGCGACCGTCGTCCGCGCGACGCCTGCCTCTCGGGCGATATTGGTGATGTTCATGGTCTGCCCGTGGCAGAGCGCCGCGATCGGCAGGAAGCGCGCGAATCCGGGGAGATTGCGGACGACGGCCTCGGCCTGGATTTCCTCCTTGAGGTAGAGTTGACCGTAGGCGGTGAGCGTCTCGGCACGGTCGGAGGAATCCCACACGAGCGGCAGGAGACCCTCGGTCAGCGCCGTCTCGAGGTCGAAGTTGTCGCCGAGTTCCTCGGGAACGAACGGATGCATCGCCCGCCGCAGGGCGCGGCCGGCAAGCAGGTTCACGCCCGCGCGCTTCAGCTTGCGCGCGCTCGAACCGCAGAGAACGAACTGCAGCCGCTTCTCCTCGATGAAACGCTGCACCTCGTTGAGGAGAGCCGGCAGACGCTGGACCTCGTCGAGCACCACCCACCGGCCTGGCGGGACCGCCCTCAATTCGTCGGCGAACCGACCCGGATCGACGAGCAGTCGTTGAAAGCGGTCTTCTGAGAGGAGATCGACGAAGTATGCGTCCTTGAAAGTGGCGCGCAACCAGGTGGTCTTACCGCAGCCCCGCGGCCCAAGAAGGAAGTAGCTCTGTCCGGGGGCAGCAAAGCGGCGTGTATACATTGCGACTCCCATGTCGTCATTTATCGACGTAAATTGACGTCATGGTAGTCAATTCCGCCAAACCAGTCAAGGTCTGGGGATAGTCAGGATTGCCGGCTTCTACCCCTTCAGTTTCCCGATCTCCGCCTGCAGCGCCGGCACGACCTGGAAGAGGTCGCCCACGATGCCGTAGTCGGCGACCTTGAAGATGGGGGCGTTGGGATCCTTGTTGATCGCGACGATGCACTTGCTCGACGACATGCCGGCCAGGTGCTGGATCGCGCCGCTGATGCCGCAGGCGATGTACAGGTTGGGGCTGACCGTCTTGCCGGTCTGGCCGACCTGGTGGGCGTGGGGGACCCAGCCGGCGTCGACGATGGCGCGGCTGGCGCCGGCGGCGGCGCCGAGGCTCGCCGCCAGCTCCTCGATCAGGTGGTAGTTCTCGGGGCCCTTGATGCCGCGGCCGCCGGAGACGATGACCTCGGCCTCGGTCAATTCGACCTTCCGGCCTTCCGCCGCCTGCACTTCGACCACGCGCGCCTTCAGATCGATCCCGTCCACGCCGGGCGCGAAGGGGGTCTCGACGGCGGCGGCGCCGTCGCCCGCGCCGAGGGCGAAGGCGTTCGGGCGCGCGACCACGACGGCGGGGCTGGTCTTCGGCACGACGTCCACGAAGCACTTGCCGGCGTAGATGGGGCGGCGCACCTCGAAGACGGCGCCGTCGTACCGCAGCGCGACGCTGTCGCTGATGCAGGCGGCGCCGAGGCGCTGCGCCACCTTCGGCGCGAGGTCCTTGCCCAGGGCGGTGGCGCCGATCAGGATGAGGTCGGGCTTGTGCTCGCGCGCGAAGGTCACGATCGCGGTGGTCCAGGCCTCGCTGTTGTAGAGTTTGAACAGGTCGTGCTGCGCGGTGAACAGCCGGTGCGCGCCGTGCGCGCCGGCGTGCTGCGCCGTGTCGCACGCGGCGGCGTGCAGATGCACGCCCCACACCTCACCGCCGGCCTGGTCGGTGAGACGGCGGGCTTCGGCGATCATCTGCCAGGCCACTTTCCTGACCTGGCCGTCGCGCTGCTCGATGAAGACGGCGATGTTCGGCATCGTCCTGGCTCCCTCTTCCTCAGATGACTTTGGCTTCCTCGCGCAGCAGGCGGGCCAGCTCGGCGGCCGCGGCGGCGGGATCGTCGTTCTGGACCAGCCGGCACGCCGCGCGCGGCGGGGGCGGCGCGTACTGGCGGATCTCGTAGGTCCGCGCGGGCGGCGTCAGGCCGAGGTCCGCGCAGGTGATCACCTGCAGCGGCTTCGCGCCGGCCTTCATGATGTTCGGCAGGCTCGGCAGGCGCGGCTCGTTGAGGCCCTTCTGGCAGGTGATGAGCGCCGGCAGCTGTGCGGTGACGATCTCGATGCCGCCGTCGATCTCGCGCCGGGCGGTCAGGGCGCCGTCGGCCAGGTCCAGCTTCGTCACGACGCTGACGTGCGCCAGACCCAGGATTTCCGCCACGCGCACGCCGACCTGCGCGGCGTCGTCGTCGATCGCCTGCTTGCCGCAGAGGATCAGGTCGTAGGCGTCCTGCCGCAGGACGGCCGCCAGGACCGCCGCCACGCCCGCCTCGTCGGCGTCGGCGAGGGCCGGGTCGCTGACCACGATCGCCTTGTCGCAGCCGACCGCGAGGCAGTCCTTCTTGATCGTCTCGCGCACCCGGTCGAGCGGCCCCACGGTGATGGCGGTGACCTCGGTCCCGGGAGTGCGCTCCCGGATGCGGATGGCCTCCTCGACGGCGTAGGCGTCGTAGGGGTTCAGCACGCGCGTGAACTTCGAGTCGTCGAGCTTCGGCGCCGGCCCGGCCAGGCCGATCCGGGTTTCGGAGTCGGGCGTCTGTTTCACCAGCACGGCGATCTTCATCGTTCCTCCTCGTGACCGTCGGCGGCGCCGGACGTCCGGCGCGAGCAAGGGCGGGATTATAGGCAGGTGACAAGGCAGCGTCAATGTCAGCGGCGGGGACGGGCTTGTGAGGGGCCCCCGGCCCGGCTTATACTGCCGGCCGGTTCGCCGCCGGCCCGCACGGCGCCGGCTTCCGCGCATTCCCGACCCGGGCGGCTGTGAGCATGGTGAGTCGCGCACACAAGGACGAGTCGCTGGCGCGGATCCGCGCCGCCGGCGTGGTCGGCGCCGGCGGGTCCGGTTACCCCACGCATCTCAAGCTGCGCGCCGCCGCCGACACGGTCATCGCCAACGGCGCCGAGTGCGAACCGCTGCTGGAGAAGGACCTCCACCTGATGGAGCGACGCACGGCGCGGCTGCTCGACGGGATGGCGCGGGCGGCGGAACTGGTGGGGGCGAAGCGGCGGATCATCGCCGTGAAGAAGAAGCGCGGCGAGCTGCTGGAGCCGTTGCGCCAGGCCTGCGGACGACGGCGCGGGTTCGAGGTGGCCGGGCTCGACGACACCTACCCTTCGGGCGACGAATTCCTGCTCGTGCACGCGCTGACCGGCCGGCGCCCCCCGCCGGGCGGGTTCCCCACCGAGGTGGGCGTGCTGGTGCAGAACGTGGAGACGCTGGTCAACCTGGCCGCGGCGCTCGACGGCGAGCCGGTCACCGAGACCTGGCTGACCGTCTGCGGCGCCGTGCGCCGGCCGTACACGGCGGCCGTGCCGCTGGGCGCGCCGGTCGGGGACCTGCTGGCCCAGGCCGGCGGCTACGCCGGCGGCGCCGGAGCCGTGGATCGCCCTCGAGGGGGGCGCCATGATGGGACGGCCGGTGCGCGACCCGGCCCACGCCGTCACGAAGACCACCGCCGCCCTGCTGTTCCTGCCGCCGACGCACCGCCTGGTCCGCTTCGCCACCGAGCCGGAGAGCGTCAAGCGCGCCGTCGGCCGCTCGGCGTGCGACCAGTGCAGCTACTGCACGCAGTTCTGTCCGCGCTACCTGCTCGGCTACGCCGTCGAACCGCATCGGGTCATGCGGGGGCTCGGCTTCGGTCCCGACCGCGCCGCCGATTTCGACGCCTGGGGCAACCTCTGCTGCGAGTGCGGCCTCTGCGACCTGTACGCCTGCCCCGAGGATCTCTCGCCGCGCGATGCCTGCCGCTGGACGAAACGCGCGCCGCGCGCGGCCGCCGCCGCGGGCCGGCCGGTCGCCGCCGCCGCCGCCCGACCGCGGCGCGGCGCACCCGCTGCGCGACGGCCGCCTCGTGCCGCTGGCGATGCTGAAACTGCGGCTCGATCTGCGCCGTTTCGACGTGCCGGCGCCGTATCGCGACCTGACCCCGCTGCCCGACACCCTCACCGTGGCGCACCGGCAGCACGCCGGGGCGGCCGGACGGCCGCGGCTGCGCTCGGGCGAGCGCGTCGCGCGCGGACAGGTGGTGGCCGACGTGGCGGAGGGGGAGATGGGGGTCCCGGTGCACGCGCCGTGCGACGGGCGCGTGGCAGGCGTCGGCGAGACGGCCACCGTGATCGTGCGCGGCTGAGCCCGCCGGCCGGGCCGCGAAGGAGCAGGCATGAGCAGCAACCCGTCCCTCGGCATGATCGAAACCAGCAGCGTCGTGCGCGGCATCGAGGCGGCCGACGCCATGCTCAAGGCGGCCGACGTGCGGCTGCTGATGAACCGCTCCGTCTGCTCCGGCAAGTACGTCGTGCTGGTCGAGGGGGACGTCGGCGCGGTCCGCGCGAGCGTCGCCGCGGGGGCGGCCACGGCGGCGGAGTCGCTGGTCGACGAGATGATCCTGCCGCACGCCCACCCGGCGCTGCTGCCGGCGATGGGCAACGTCTGCCAGCCCGGCTCGCTCGACGCCCTCGGCCTGGTCGAGACCTTCAGCGTCGCCACGATGCTCGAGGCGGCCGACGCCGCCGCGAAGACCGCGTCGGTGGAATTCCTGGAGATGCGTCTCGCCATGGCGCTCGGCGGCAAGGCGTTCCTCACCTTCACGGGGCATGCTGGCGGCGGTCACGGCCGCCGTGGAGAGCGCCGCGGCGGTCGCGCGGGGCAAGGGGATGCTCGTCCAGACCACGATCATCGCCAACCCCCGCCCCGAAATCGTGCGCGACCTGATCTGAAACGGGATCATGACGCCCTTCGACCGCCCTGCGACCTGAGCGTGCGGAGAGACCTTGCCGCTGCCGCCCGTCACCACCGCCCGCGGTCCCGCCGCTCCCGTCGCCGCGTCGGCCGGCCCGGCGCTGCTGCGCGACCTGCGCCGGCTGCTCGGTCCGCGGGGACTGCTGGTCGATCCGGCCGCCCGCGCCGTCTATGCCCGGGATGCCTCGCACCTTGCGGGCGGGCCGCCGCTGGGGGTGGCCCTGCCGCGCGACGCCGCGCAGGCGGCCGCCGTGGTGGCGGCCTGCGCGCGCCACGGGGTGCCGTGGGTGGCGCGGGGCGCGGGCACCGGCCTGTCGGGCGGGGCGGTGCCGCCCGCGGGCGCGCTGGTGATCGGACTGGCGCGGCTCGACCGCTGCACCATCGCGGCGGAGGCCGGTCGCGCCGACGCCGGGGCCGGCGTGGTGAACGAGCGTCTCTCCCGGGCGGCGCGCCCGTACGGCCTCTGTTTCGCGCCCGACCCGAGCAGCCAGAGCGCCGCCACGATCGGTGGCAATGTCGCCGAGAACGCCGGCGGGCCGCACACGCTGAAGGTCGGCGTCACGCTCAATCATGTCCTCGCGCTGGTGTGGGTGGACTCGGAAGGGCAGCCGCGCGTCACCGGGTCCGGCCTCCCGTACGAACGCGGCTTCGACCTGCGCGCGCTGCTGATCGGCAGCGAGGGCACGCTCGGCCTCGTCACCTCCGCGCGCGTGCGGCTGACCCCGGAACCGCCGACGCTGATCACCCTGCTGGCGCTGTTCCCCCGGCTCGACGACGCCACGGCGGCCGTGGTGGCTCTGATGGGGACCGGGCTGCTGCCCGAAGCGGTGGAGATGGTCGACCAGGCGATGCTCGAGGCGGTGGAGGAGGCGTTCCACTTCGGTTTCCCGACCGACGTCGAGGCGGCCATGATCGTGGAGTTCGGCGGGCTGGCCGAGGCGGTGGCGGAGGACGCGGACCGGGCGGCGCGGCTGCTGGGCGAGCGCGGCGCCCGCGAGGTGCGCCGGGCCGCCGATGACGAAGAGCGGGCGGCGCTCTGGCGGTGCCGCAAGAAGGCGTTCGGCGCCGTGGGACGCCTCGCGCCCAGCTATGTCACCATGGACATCGTGGTGCCGCTGGCGCGGCTGCCGGAGATCGTGCGCCAGGTCGGCGAGATCGGCCGGCGCCATGGCGTGCGGGTGGCGACCGCTTTCCACGCCGGCGATGGCAATCTGCACCCCGGTGTCCACTACGACGAGCGTGACGGCGATCTGACCCGCCGCGCGCACCTGGCGGCGGACGAGATCCTGGCCGCCACGCTGGCGCTCGACGGCAGTGTGACCGGCGAGCACGGCGTCGGCCTGGAGAAACTGCACGTGGTCGGACGGCAGCTCGACCCGGTCGCGGCCGAGCTGATGCGGGGCGTGAAACGGCTGTTCGATCCGCGCGGGCTGGTCAACCCGGGCAAGGCGCTGCCGCCGGCGCCGCCGCCCGGCGCACCGGCGCCCGCGCGCGCGCCGGCCACGGCGCCGACGGAGATCCGTTTCGCCTGGGACTCGCTCACGGTGCGCGCGCCGGGCGAGGCGCCGCTGGCGGAGATCCAGGCGCTGGCGCTGGCGCGCGGTCTCTGGGTCCCGTGCGGCGCGGTCTTTGCCGAGGCGGGCGGCGTCGGACTCGGCGCCGCTTCCTCGCTGCGCGAGGCGATCGACCGCGGGCTGCCGGGCCCCTCGCTGCTCGGCACCGGTCCCCTGCGCGATTCGCTGCTCGAGGTGTGGGCCGTGACCGGCGACGGCCGGGCGCTGCGCGCCGGCGCGCCGGTCTTCAAGAACGTCGCCGGGTACGATCTGGCGCGGCTGCTCTGCGGGGCGGGCGGGGCGCTGGCGCGCGTGACCGGGGCGACGCTGCAACTCAAGCCGCTGCCCGAGACCGTGGCCGCCTGGCGCGGTGTCAGCCGGCCCGGCGCGCCGCCGCCCGACCTGGCTCCGCTGGCGCGCGAACTGGCGACCTGGGGCGCCGACCTGGCCGGCGCGGTGTGCGCCGGCCGGTGGACGCCCGACGACGGCTGGTCGCTGCTGGTCGTCGCCGGGGGGCGCGATCGCCCCTGGGACCTCGACCGGCGCGCGGCGCGGCTCGCGGCGCTCCTCGGCCCGGCGGGACTGCGCGACCTGGACGAGACGCGACTCCCCTTCGCACAGCTGGCGACGCTCGCCACGCAGCCGTGGTGGCCGACGTGGGCGCGCGCCGGCGCGACGTGGGACCTGCTCGCGCCGCGCGGCGCGCCGCGCGGCTGGCCGGGCGGTGCGGGGGAGGGGGTCGTGTTCCAGACCGCGCCGCGCCTGGTCTGGGTCGCGCGGCGCCCGCAAGGCGCGGGATCGCCGGAGCCGCGCCTCGACGCGGTGGCGGAGGCCTGGCAGCGCGACGCCATCGTGCGCGACGGCGCGTTCACGGAGCCGCCGCCGCCCGTCGACCGGCGGTCGCTCCCGCTGCTCGCGGGGCTGAAGGCGCTGTTCGATCCCGGCGACCGGCTGCCGCGCCCGTCGTGGCTGCCGCGAACCCCGGCGGAGACGCCATGAGCGTCCCGCTCGATGACCCCGCGCTGCGCGCGCGCCTCGACCACCTGCTGCGCTCCTGCATCCAGTGCGGTCTCTGCCTGCCGCACTGCGCCACCTATCTCGCCACCGGCAGCGAGGCGCAGTCGCCGCGCGGGCGTCTGCTGCTGCTCGGGGAACTGCTGGCCGCCCCGGAGCGGTCGTCCGAGCCGTCCGCGCTGACCGCCTTCGACCAGTGTCTCGGCTGCCAGGCCTGCATCACCGCCTGCCCGAGCGGCGTGGCGCTCGATCTGTTCGAGGCGGTCAAGGCGCTCGGGCACGCGGCGCGACGCGGCGCCGGCACCCGGGTCATGACCGCCCTATTGGTGCGGCGCGGCGTGCTGCGGGGACTGCGTGCCGCGACGGCTCCGATCCGCGCCTTCGCCGGGCCGGACGCGCGCGGACCGGCGGCGACGCTGCGGCATCTCGCGGCGAGCGTGCCGTGGTCCCCGGGCGACGCCGCCCTGGTGCGGCTGCTGGACCGCCTGACCGCGCGGGCCGGCGCGGGACGAACACCCCCGCCCGCGGCGGAGAGGTCGCCGCTGACGTCGCCGGCCGGCGCGTCCGGTCCTCCGCTGCGCGTTGCCCTGTTCGCCGGTTGCGCCAGCGCCGAACTGCTGCCGGCGTCGCAGCGTCGCCTGCGCGCGCTGCTCGTCGCGGCCGGCTGCGAACTGGTGGAGGTCGGGGGACAGACCTGCTGCGGCGCGCTGGCGGCGCACGCCGGCCAGATCGAGACAGCGGCCCGGTCGCGCGCCGTGAATCTGGCGGCCTTCGCGCCGGTCGACGGGGTGGACGTGATCGTGGTCGAGGCGGCCGGTTGCGGCCTGGAGCTGCGGCATTCCCCGCCCGCGCTGGCGGACCGGGTGCGCGATGCCGCCGTGCTGCTGGCCGGGCGGTCGCTGCCGCCGGCGCGAACGGTGCCGCTGCGTGTCGTCTACCACGATCCCTGCCACGCGCGCCACGGCCAGGGGATCGTGCGCGAGCCGCGCGCGCTGCTGGCGCGCATCCCCGGTCTGACGCTCGTCGAACCGGAGGAGGCGGAGGTCTGCTGCGGCAGCGGCGGACCGTACGCGCTGCTGCATCCGGACCTGTCGGCGCGGATGGGCCGGCGCAAGGCGGGCAACCTGGCCGCGACCGGAGCGGATCTCGTGGTGACCGGCAATCCCGGCTGCCTCGGCCAGATCCAGGCCGCCCTGGGGAAGCGCTCGCCGGCTTTGCCGGTGCTGCCGTTGACCGATCTGCTGTGGTACGCCTGCCTCGGCCCGCCCGGCGTCGCGGCCCCGGCCGTTTCCCCCTGACCCCTCGTTCCGCGGTGCGTGGCGACGACACGGCAGTGCGGATTCCGTCACTTGACGACCGCCCCGGTCTTTAGTATTCATTAATGCGTATGAATGGATATATAGCCTCCAGCCAGCCCGGGGCGTCGGCGCCCGCCCCCCAGGAGATCCTGCGGGCGGTGAGCGACCCGACCCGGCTGCGTTTGTTGTGGCTGTTGCGGCGGGAAGAGCTGAACGTGCAGGAACTCGTGCGGATCCTGGGGGCGGGGCAGCCGCAGGTTTCCCGGCATCTGGCCCTGCTGCGCGAGGCGGGCTGGATCCGGCAGCGGCGCGAAGGGACCTGGAGCTGGTACGCCGCGGTCGCGGCGGTCGATTTCGCGGGCGGTGTCGCCCTGCATGGCGGGGTGCTCGCGGCCGCGGGAACGCTGCCCGGCGCCGTCGCCGACGACGTCGCGCTGGCCGCGGCTCTGCGCGAGCGGGACGCGCGGGCGGGGCGCTTTTTCGCCGGGGCGGCCCGGCGCTGGGACGACATCCGCCGGGACTTCGAAAGTTCCGAGCTCCACCTGGCCGCGGTGGCGGCGCTCGTCCCGCCCGGGCTGCGGGTGCTTGATGTCGGCACCGGCACCGGGGCCCTGCTGCCGCTCCTGGCGGCGGCCGGCTGCCGGGTGATCGCGGTCGACAGCAGCTCCGCCATGCTGGAGCGGGCGCGCGAAGCGTGCGCGCGGGAACGGCTGACGGGGATCAGCTTTCAGCGCGCCGACGTGCAGGCGCTGCCCCTGCGCGATGGCGTGTGCGATGCCGCGTTCGCCTCGATGGTGCTGCGGCATGTGGCGCGGCCGGCCACGGCTCTGGCCGAACTGGCGCGGGTCGTGCGGCCGGGCGGCCGCGTCGTGCTGCTCGACTTCACGCGGCACGAGCAGGCCTGGATGCGCGAGGAGCGGGGCCACCAGTGGCTCGGTTTCGCGCGGGATGAACTGGAGCGGCTGCTGCGTCAGGCCGGGCTGGCGCCGCTGGCCTACGCGACCCGGGCCGCCGCCCCGCCCGCGGGCGGGCGTCGGCGCCGCGACGGCGGCGGGTGGCCGGAACTGTTCCTGGCGGTGGCCGCCCGACCGGATACCGCCGGCGCGCCGGTTGATGTGAGTGCCTGACCGGGCGCGGGGCCGACCCACGATCGTCCGGCAACCGGATCCCTAACCGACGGGAGGACGAATGGCTGACCAGAAGCTGACCTGCAAGGTGGCCGACCCCGGCCTGGCGCCCCAGGGCCACCTGAAGATCGACTGGGCCGAGTCCCGCATGCCGGTGCTCATGGCGCTGCGCGAGGAGCACGCGCGCAAGCAGAGCCTGCGCGGGCATGCGCATCGCCGGCTGCCTGCACGTGACCAAGGAGACCGCGGTCCTGGTGCGGACGCTGCGTGGCCGCCGGCGCCGAGGTGTCGCTGGTCCGGCTGCAACCCGCTCTCGACGCAGGACGACGTGGCCGCGGCGCTGGCCGACCGAGGGCGTGCTCGATCTACGCCTGGCACGGCATGAACACCGAGGAGTTCTACTGGTGCATCGACCGACGCTCGACTTCAAGCCCACGCTGACGCTCGACGACGGCGCCGACCTCATCTTCACGCGTCCACAACCGGCACCCGGAGCTGGCGAAGACGATCATCGGCGGCACCGAGGAGACCACGACCGGCGTGCACCGGCTGCGCGCCATGGCCGCCGACGGCGCCCTGCTCTACCCGGTCATCGCCGTCAACGACGCCGAGACCAAGTGGGACTTCGACAACGTCTACGGCACCGGCCAGTCGTCGCATCGACGGCATCCTGCGCGCCACCAGCGTGCTGCTCGCCGGCAAGAACTTCGTCGTCGCCGGCTACGGCCACTGCGGCCGGGGCTGCGCCATGCGCGCGCACGGGCATGGGCGCCAACGTCATCGTGCACCGAGGTCAAGCCGACCGCGGCGCTCAAGGCGATCCTCGACGGCTACCGGGTCATGCCGATGGACGAGGCGGCCCGCGTCGGCGACATCTTCATCACCGCCACCGGCATGAAGGACGTCATCGTCGAGCGCCACTTCGAGCGCATGAAGGACGGCGCCATCGTCTGCAACACCGGCCACTACGACTGCGAGATCAACCTCGCCGATCTGGCCGGCCTGGCGAAGTCGGTGCGGGAGATCCGCGCCAACAGCGAGGAGTACACGCTGGCCGACGGCCGCCGCATCTACGTGCTGGCCAAGGGGCGCCTGGTCAACCTCGCCGCCGCCGAGGGGCACCCCTCCGAGGTCATGGACATGTCCTTCGCCAACCAGTTCCTCAGCCTGATCCGGCTGGCGACGGAGGGGCGCAGCCTCGGCGCCGGCGTGCACGACATCCCGGAGTCCCAGGACCAGATGCTGGCCGGCCTGAAGCTGCGCACGCTCGGCGTGGCGGTCGACAGTCTCACCCCGGAGCAGATCCGGTACCAGGACGACTACGCGTCGGGCACCTGAGCCCGGGCCCGCACGGCCATGAGGCACGCAGAAGGCGCCCCGGACGTCCGGGGCGCCTTCGTGCGCGGGGTCGCGGCAAGAGGGATCAGAACCCGAGCACCAGCCCGAGGCCCAGATTCCAGTAGTGCGTGTTGGTCCAGACGCCGAAGACGCCGTCCGTGCGGTCCAGTTCGGTGAGGACGTAGTTCCAGATCCACTCGGTCTCCAGCGAGAGCCGATTGCCGAGCGCGTACTCGCAGCCGATGCCGCCGGCCAGCCCGACATCCTTGCCCATGACCGGCGTTTCGAGAATGACGTACGTTTCGCCGTCACGCCCCCCCTGGGTGAAAGCCCAATCGTACCGGCTGGCGCTCAGCGTCAAATAGGGGTTGAACCGGGAATCCGGCAGCAGGGCGTTGCCGAGGTACGCCGAAAACCAGACCGTGTAGCTGTCGAGCTTCAGATATTCGTCGCCGGTGAGGTTGAGGCCGGCCAGGTCCAGAGTGTTGTCCGTCAGGTCGAGCCCGCCGCGCGCGTACCGCGCGCCCACGGCCAGGCCATCGAGCAGATAGCAGCGCAGACCGGCATCGAAGCCGGTGGTGGACGACATGATGTCGTTGATGTTGCGCTTGTTCTCCTTGAGGATGCGTACCGGCACGCGCCAGCCGCCGTGTGCGGAAACCGCCAGCAGATGGGGGTGCTTTTGGCGTGTGCGTGTGGTTGCCAGCTCCGCGGGGGCGGGAACCGGGCTGGCGGCAACGGTCGTGTCTCCGGCGGCGCCGGTAATGCCGGCCGGCTCCTGTGCGACGGCCCGGTCGGCGGCCAGCACGGCGATGGTCAACAGCACGGCAGGCAGCAAGGCTGCCGCCGCAAAGAGCTTCCAGACCCGCGGCATGGACAGGCTCCTTTCGGGCAGTCGTGAGGATGAGACGCTTGAATATATCGCGCTGCCGCGGGCTTGTCCAATACCGCTCGCCCTTGCCGGGGCGGCCGCCAGCCTGTATCCTCAGGTACGGGTGACGGGCCGAGCGCCGTCTGCCCCGTTTTCTTCGTCTTGTCGATGCAGGGTGTGCCGACCTGCGGCGCGGGTCGGACACCGGGCGCGGCGCGGCCGGGAGCTGAGTCGCACTCCAGCCGGGCCAGACCGACCGCATCGGCAATCTCTTGTCCCCTCGGGAGGTGCGCGTGACCGATTCCGTCGGGCGACCCGGGATCGCCTTCCTGCGGGCGCTGCCCAAGACCGACCTCCACGTCCATCTCGACGGCTCCCTGCGCCTGTCCACGGTGCGCGAACTGGCCGCCCGCCACGCCCTGCCGTTCAACTTCGCCACCGACGAGGACGTGCGCCGGGTCTGCGAGGTGGACCAGAACTGCGGCAGCCTCGAGGAGTACCTGCGCGTCTTCGACATCACGCTGCGCATGATGCAGCAGGGGGACGAACTCGCGCGGATCGCCTTCGAACTGGCCGAGGACGCGCACCGCGAGAATGTCCGCTACATGGAGGTGCGCTACTCGCCGTTGCTGCATGTCGATGCCGGCCTGCAGCCCGACGATGTGGTGGCCGCGGTCCAGGAGGGGCTCGACCGGGCGCGCCAGCGCTTCGGCATCATGACCGGCCAGATCATCTGCGGCATCCGGCACATCTCGCCGGAGTCGTCGTTCCGGCTCGCCGAGCTGGCGGTGCGGTGGAAGGGACGCGGCGTGGTCGGCTTCGACCTGGCCGGCGCCGAGAAGGACTATCCGGCGAAGCACCACATCCAGGCGTTCTATCTCATCCTCAACCACAACATCAACGTCACCATCCATGCCGGCGAGGCGTTCGGACCGGCCTCGATCCACCAGGCGATCCACTACTGCGGCGCGCACCGCATCGGCCACGGCACCCGCCTGATCGAGGATCCCGACCTGATGGCGTGGGTCAACGACCGGCGCATCGCCGTGGAGGTCTGCCTGGCCAGCAACCTGCAGACCCGCGCCGTGCCGGATCTGCGCAGCCATCCCATCCGCCGCTATCTGGACGCGGGGCTGCGCATCACGCTCAATACCGACAATCGGCTCGTCTCCGGCACCACCGTCACCAACGAGCTGGCGCTCGCCGTGGAGCACTTCGACCTGACGGCGGAGCAGATCGTCAACCTGGTGATGAACGGCTTCAAGAGCGCGTTCCTGCCGCTCGCCGCGCGGGTCCGTCTCATCGAACGCATCCTGGACGAACTGGACGCGCTCGGCCTCCGCTACCACGGCGAGATCAGCCGGCGCCGGCGGGTCACGATCTAGGGTCTAGCGCGCCGCGCCGGCGCCGCTGCCGACGAGAAATCGCTGCGCCAGCACTGTCGCGTCGACGAGCGCCCAGAGCGCCAGGGCGCGGTACATCCCCGCCTCCTGCTGCCGCGCGGAGAGCCGATCCGCCCGCGCGAGCCACGCTGCCAGGTGGAACAGCCAGAGCCCCATGCCGAACGCGAGCCAGGGCACCGGGCGGCCGGTCGCGCCGGCGCCTGGCCAGCGGGACGCCGCGCCCAGGAAGCCGGGCGTCGCGGCCGCGCCGAGCGCCAGGGCCAGCAGCAGCGGCGCGCCGCGGCCCCAGCCTCACCGCCAGGGTGCGGTCGCCGCGGCGGCGATCCGGTGCGATCTGGTAGATCTGCGTCAGCGGGTAGAAAGAGCCGAACAGCAGTCCGAAGCCGGCCGCCAGGCGCCAGGTGGCGCCGTCGGGGGGCGCGGCGGCGGCCCCCCAGGCCGCCTGTCCGGCAAAAAACCCGGCCAGCGTCGTGCCGGCGCCGTACCCGAGCATGTTCACCGCGAGATCGGCTCCCGCCACCCCCTTCAGCCGCACGGCCGGATGGGAGTAGAGCAGGGAGAGCAGCACGCAGACGGCGGTCACGGCGGCGAAGCCGGGCGCCACGACCGCGCCCAGCAGCGCGCCGCCGGTCATCAGCAGCAGGGCGCGGCGCGCCAGGCCGGAGGGGGGCGGCGGCGGCCGGCGCAGGTAGGCCACGCTGTCGGTGTCGCGATCGTAGGCGCTGTTGTAGGCGAGGGTGCCGCCGTTGAGCGCCACCACCCAGGCGGCCCAGGCCGCGACCAGCACGGCCGCGTCCGGCGCCCGCCCGGCGCGCAGGCCCGCCACCGCCGCCGGCGCCGCCAGCACCCCCACGGCCAGCTGGCAGGTCAGGATCGGCCACTGCCGCGGACGCAGGAAGATCAGCCAGGTGCGCATGGGCCTCCCGGGGCGCGGGGCGCTCAGTCCGCGGACGCGGCGCCGGGCCGCGCGGCGAGGTCGTCGTCGTCTTCATCTTCGTCCGCGCCCAGCGCGACGCGGACCTGTTCCGTCACCCAGACCAGATCGAACGCCGCGCCGACGCACGGTCGCGCCATGCCGGTCAGCGGCGCCAGCAGCGCCGGGATCTCCGGCACGGCGCGCAGCGCCTTCACGAGCCGGTCCGCGCAGGCGGAGGCCACGATCAGGTCGGGCCTCTCCTCTCGCGCCATGGCGAAGGCGTGCCGGCTGCGGAAGGCCACGAGCGCCCGGACGCCGCGGCGCGCGGTGAGGCGGGCCACCTCGCCGAGCGGACAGCGGCGGCAGTCGGCGCAGGCCGACAGGTCGCCCCGCACGTCGACCGGGCAGCCGGGCTGGCGGATGCAGCGGGGCAGGATCAACAGCACCGAGCGCACCGGATGCCGTGCGATGTGCTGTCGCACCCGCGCGTTCTGGGCGGCCACGAGACGGCGGATCAGCGGCCCCTCGTCGCGCCCGGCGAGGCGGCACAGGCGGCGGCCCGCCGCCACGCCGGCGCGGTAGAACGGCGACGCCCAGGGGCTGCGGAAGGTCACGGCGCTTCCTCCCGCGCGGCGGTGGCCGCGTCGCGCGCGGCCGCCGGCAGCGCCAGCCACTGGCGCCGCAGTTCGTACGCCATGACGCCGAAGCTGACGGCGACGTTCAGCGACTGCTTGCCGCCGTCCATCGGGATCTCCACACAGTCATCCGCGAGCGCCAGCACGGCGGGCGTCACCCCCCGCACCTCGTGCCCGACGACGAAGCAGACCGGGAAGGGATACGCGGTCCCGTCGAACGGCCGTGCGCCGGCGGACTGCTCCAGCGCCACGATCGTGATCCGGCGCGTCCGCAGCGCCGCCACCGCCGCCTCGGCCCGTGGCCAGTAGTCCCACGGCACCGTGAGGGTGGCGCCCAGGGCGGTCTTCTCCATGTCGGCGCGCGGCGGCGTGGCGGTGAGGCCGCACAGGTAGAGCCCGCCGAGGCCGACGGCGTCCGCGGTGCGGAACATCGAGCCGACATTCCAGACGCTGCGCACGTCGTCGAGCAGGGCGTAGAACGGCGCGCGACGGCGTGCGGAGGCCTCGGGCGGGGCCAGCCGGCGGCGGGGCGGCGCCGGTTCGTGGTCGGTCATCGGGCTCCTCCAGGCGGCTCGGCGCGGCCGTCGCGGCCGGCGGCGTCGCCACGCCATGATGCCCGCCCCGCGCCGCCGCGGCAAGCCGGGTCGCCGGGGCTAAACCGGGCCGGTGTCCGGACGATACCTCATCGGGACCGGAATCGCTGTTTTCCCGCCGCGGTGGCGTCTGCAAAGCGGAGCGCATGAAACGCAGAACCGTCAGCCTCTGCCTGATCGCCCGCGACGAAGAGGGCGCGATCGGCCTGGCCATCAAGTCGGCCCTGGCCCTGGTCGACGAGGTGATCGTCGTCGATACCGGCTCCCGGGACAACACCCGGATCATCGCCGAGGGGTACGGGGCGCGCATTGTCGAGTTCGCGTGGCGCGACGATTTCGCCGCCGCCCGCAACGCCGCCCTGGACGAGGCGTTCGGCGACTGGGTGCTGATCCTCGACGCCGACGAGCGGCTCGAGCCGCTGCGCCCGGTCGATTTCCAGCGCCTGCTCGCCAACGAGACCGCCGCCGGGTACCGGGTCGAGCGGGTCGACGCCCGGACCGACACCGTCGCCGCGTTCGTCCGGTGCGACTGTTCCGCAATCAGCCCGAAGTGCGCTTCCGGTATCCGATCCACGAGCAGATCGCGCCGGCCCTGGCCGGCTGGGCCGCCGAACGCGGCCTGGCGATCCTCGACGCCCCGGTCGTCGTCGTGCACACGGGGTCCGCCCAGGCGGGGGTGGCCGACCGTCGCGAGCGCAACCAGCGCATCCTGCGCCGCGCCATCCAGGAGTATCCGGCCGAACCGTACTTCGATTACCAGCTGGCGTGCGAAAGCCTGGTCACGCTCGACGACGAGGTGCTGCCGGTCGCCGGCCTCGCCGCCACGCTGGCGGCGCTGGAGCGCGCCTGGCAGAAGGCGCTGGCCCTGTCGCCCGCCGAGCGGGGCGGTCTGTCCTACGGCGCCGACCTGATCGCCCGCCTGGCGGCCTGCCGGCTCGCGGCCGGTGATGCCGGCGGTGCTCTGGCGGCGGTGGCGGCGGGGCGACGGGCAGTGGGGGCCGCATCCGTCCGTGACGCTGGTGGAGATCGCGGCCGCCACGCGTCTGCTCGCCGAATCGGGCGCGGACCTGCCGCCGGAGCAGGCGCGCCGCCTGGCCGCCGACACGCGCCGCGAAATCGGACGGCTGCGCGAGGGCGACCTGCCGCCGGACGCGCTGCCGGCCGATCCGCGCGGCTGGAACCTCTATCCGCTGCGCTACGAGGGGGAACTGGCGCTGCTCGAGGGGCGGGTGGACGAGGCGTCGGAGCTGTTCGAAAAGGCCCTCACGATCGACGGCGGCTACTCGTCGGCCTGGCTCGGACTGGCCGAATGCGCGCGGTGCGCCGGCGATCGCAAGCGGGCTCTCCAGCTCTACCTGCGCGCCGTGACCGCCAGCGAGTGGAATCATCGCGCATGGTTGCGTGGCAGTGTGGTCCTGGATGAGTTAGGATTCCACGACAACGCCGCCAGCTGGCGGCGACAGGTCGCCGTCCACTTCCCCGAGCACCCGGCCTGCGCCGGCGCCGCGGGCGGGGCGCCCGCCGCGCGCCCGCAACCGCAACCGGCCCTCTAGGGAGGGTTCCCCGCATGCCGGACGACTCCTCCGGGGCGATCGCCCCGGACCTGGCCGTGCCGCCGTCCGAGTTGCGGATCTACGTCAACCGCAACCTGCGCATGAGCTCGATCACCGCGATCGGCTTCGACATGGACCACACTCTCGCGCTCTACAACGCCGCGACGTTCGAGCGCCTCTGCTTCGATCTCGCGCTCGACCTGCTGGTCACCCGCAAGGGGTATCCCGAGGTGATCCGCGGTCTCGGTCTACGAACCGGAACAGGTGCAGCGCGGACTGCTGGTCGACAAGCGGCTCGGCAACATCCTCAAGACCGACGCCTACGGTTACGTGTCGCGGGTCCGGCACGGGGCGCGCTCGCTGGCGCGCGAGGAGCGGCGCGAGGTCTACAAGCGCGGCCGCCTGCGGCTGGGCGCCGACCGCTATCGCATCTTCGACACGCTGTTCGACCTGCCCGAGGGGTGCCTCTACATCGGCCTCGTGAAGCTCAAGGACGAACGGCCCGAACTGGTGCGCCAGAGCTACCGCGATCCTGTTCAACGACATCCGCGAAGCGATCGACACGATCCACCGCGACGGCACGCTCAAGCGGATGATCATGGCCGACCTCGACCGCTTCTTCGTGCGCGACCCCGGGCTCGGCGAGACGCTGCGCCGTTTCAAGGCGGCGGGCAAGCAGCTCTTCCTGCTCACGAATTCCGAGGTGGAGTACACGGCGGCGGTGATGGGGCACCTGCTGCGGGACGAGGGGGCCCCGCTCGACGAGATCTTCGACCTCGTGATCTGCTCGGCGCGCAAGCCGGACTTCTTCGTGCCGCAGGGGAAGGGGCGCGAGCGTGCCGCGCGACCAGGTGCCGGGGCTGGCCAACCGCCACGGCAACTGCCACGTGGGCGGCGACGCTTTCTTCCTGGAGTCGAAGCTCGGCGCCTTCGGCGACGCGATCCTCTACTTCGGCGACCACACCTTCGGCGACATCCTGCGCAGCAAGAAATCGGTCGGCTGGCGCACCGCCATGATCGTGCCCGAACTCGAGACGGGAGGTCCTCGCCCTGCGGCGCCTGCGCGGGGAGATCCAGCGTCCTCGAGGAGCTCGAGGCCCGGCTCGAGGATCTGGAGCTGGAGCGGGACCGGCTGCGCAACGGCGGCGGTCCGGCGGCGGCGGCGCCGGCGGTGTTCGAGGCGGAGGTCGCCGAGGCGCTGCAGCGGCGGGGTGCCCTGCAGCGGCGGATCTCGGCCGGCTTCAACCCGTACTGGGGATCGCTGTTCAAGGAGGGGCGCGCGGCCAGTCGTTTCGGCGCGCAGGTCAAGAACTTCGCCTGCATCTACACGAGCCGGGTCAGCAATTTCCGCGCGTATCCCACGGACCGTTTCTTCGTCAACCCCGGCGAGCGGATGGCCCACGAATCGTGAGACGGGCCGGTCGCGGACGGGGGCGCCCGGCGCGCCGGCTTGTCGCTGGCCGGAGGGGTCCGGCCGTGCTAGGCTGGCGCCCATGTCTGGGATTTCCCTGTCCCGGCCGGTGCTGGTCCTGGACGCCGGGTACCAACCGGTCAACGTGATCAATCTGAAGCGGGCGGTGACGCTCGTCTGCACCGGCAAGGCCGTCGTGCTGCAGGCGGACGAGGGGGCGGCCTTGCGCTCGGAGCGTCTGGTGCTGCAGGTGCCGCGGGTGATCCGCCTCCTGATCGCGGTGGCCCACCAGGGGTGGCGCCATTTCCGCGTGAAGCTGAGCAAGCGCAACATCCTCGCCCGCGACGGCTGGAGTTGCCAGTACTGCGGCGCTGAAGACCGGCCGCTGACGATCGATCACGTGATTCCCCGGTCCCGGCTGCCCGCCGGCGCGGCGGACGCCTGGGAGAACTGCGTGGCCGCCTGCCTGGCCTGCAACGTGCGCAAGGGGGACCGCACGCCGGTCGAGGCCGGGCCTGACCCTGACGACCAGACCGCGCGCCCCCCAGTGGAACCTGGCCTGGCTCGATCGCCGGCGCTGGGCGGAGGGCGAAGTGGCCGCCTGGCGGCCTTACCTGGCGGGCGTCGGCCTGACGCCCGGGCCGGAAGCGGGCGTCCGGCGTGATCATCGCCCGGGGAGGAAGACTATGCTGGGCACGAAGACGGTCCTGGTCGTGGGCACGGGCACCATCGGTGAGCCGCTGGTCGGCCTGCTGAGTCACTTCAGGGATCAACTCGGCATCGACGACGTGGTCGTGCACAAGCGCACGCCGCTGCTGACGGACCGCAGCAAGATGCTCGACCTGACCCGCCGCGGCGCGCGGCTGGCCACGGACGCCGACAAGATCGCGGAGTTCGAGAAGATCGGCGTGCCGGTGGCGCTGACGACCGAGGAGGCGCTCGCGGCGGCCCGCGTGGTCATCGACTGCACGCCGTCCGGCAACGACATGAAGGAGAAGTGGTACCGGCAGTACGAGTCGGGCACCGATCTGTTCATCGCCCAGGGCAGCGAGTTCGGCTTCGGCAAGCCGTACGCGCGCGGCGTCAACGATCAGGCGCTCGACCGCGCCGGCGACAAGTACCTGCAGGTGGTCAGCTGCAACACGCACAACCTGTCGCTGCTGATCTCCACCCTGGGCATCGGCGACGAGGGGCCCGACAATCTGGTCGAGGGGCGCTTCGTCTGCATCCGCCGCGCCAACGACATCAGCCAGGACGACAAGTTCTGTCCCAGCCCGGAGGTCGGTTCGCACGGCGACGCCAAGTTCGGCACGCACCACGCGCGCGACGCCTGGCACCTGTTCAAGACCCTCGGCTGGGACCTGAACCTGTTCTCCTCGGCGATGAAGCTGAACTCCCAGTTGATGCACGTCATCCAGTTCCACCTCAAGGTGCGCCGTCCCGTCACCCACGAGGAGCTGATGGCCCGCATCCGCGCCAACGACCGCATCGCCATGACCCACAAGAAGTCCGCCAACGCGATCTTCTCCTTCGGGCGCGACCACGGTTTCTACGGGCGGATCCTCAACCAGACCGTGATCCCCTACAAGGGGCTGCACGTGTCGGAGGACGGCCGCGACATCACCGGCTTCTGCTTCACGCCGCAGGACGGCAACAGCCTGCTCAGCTCCGTGGCGGCGACGACCTGGGCGCTCTACCCGGAGACCTACGAGAAGATCATCCAGTGCCTCAAGCCGTTCTTCTTCGCGGAGGTCTGAGCCGGCGCGACTCAGGACGGGGGACGCGCGTCGAGCAGGGCGCCGAGGCTGTCGGTGACGGCCACGGCCGGCAGATCGCGGTCGGCATGCGCGAGGGCGGCGCGCAGCCGGGCCAGCGCGGCGCGGGCCGCGTCCCGGCGGCCGAGCGCCGGCAGCGCCTTCGTCTCCAGCACCAGCGCGCCGATGCGGCGCGGATTGACGTCCAGGATGAGGCGGGCCTGCGCCAGCGCCTCCTCCCCGCGGCCGAGACGGAGCAGCGCTTTCGCCGTAGCGCAGGTGCAGCGGCCACACCTCGTGCGGCGGCCAGGCGGCGGTGGCGGCGAGCGCCGCGGCATACTGCGCCGCCGCCGTGGCGTCGTCGCCCTGCAGGCGCGCCGTGATCGCGGCGAAATTGTGGCGCAGCATGGTGAGGCGTTCCTGGTAGCGGCCGTCCCGGCGCGCCGGCCGGCTCCCGTCCGGCTCGCGCCAGGAAGCTGTCGCAGGCGGCCTGCGCCGCCGCGAAGCGGCCGTCCAGCGCCGCGGCGAGGGCGCGGTAGAATCCGGTCTCCGCCTCGTCCGGGTACTGGGCGATCCAGCGGTCGAGCTGCCGGCGCAGCGGGGCGACGAGGCCCTGGTCGTAGTAGGTCTGCAGCAGCAGGCCGTCGACCCGCATCTCCCAGTCGGTGCCGGCGATCTGCGCGCGGACCTTCTCGAGCAGGCCGATGCCCCGCGTGAGCTGCCCCTCCTCGAGATACACCACGGCCAGATTGAGCAGCGAGGGGAAGAAGTCCGGCTGCAGCCGCAGCGCCTGCAGCAGCTCCTGCTCGGCCGCTGCATAATCGCCGGTCCAGGTGAGGATCTCGCCGAGCGAATCGTGCGGGTTCGCCAGGTCGGGCGCGAGGAACGCGTAGCGCCGGAGATGGGAGCGGGCTTCCTCGTAGCGTCCGCCGCGCGCCGCCAGGTAGCCGAGCTGGTTCCAGGCGTCGGCGTCGTTCGGGTCGAGGCGCAGGACCTCCCGCCACGCCGCCTCCTCGGCGACGCGATCGCGTCCGGCCGCCGGCCGCGAGCGCGCGCATCCTGGCCACGAACGGGCTGTGTGGCTGCGCCTGCGTCGAGCAGGGCCAGCAGCGAGTCGCGGCCGGCGGCGAAGCGCTTGTCGGCCAGGCTCAGCCGCAGCTGGACCGTCCAGCGCTCGGGTCCGGGCGGCAGCCGGCGGGCGAGGCTGTCCGCGCGCGTCGCTTCCGCGTCGGCCGCCGCGGCGCGGCCGAGGCGACGCTGCACGTCGGCCAGCGCGGCGCGGGCCATGGCGAAACCGGGGTCGATCCGCACGGCGGCGGTGAGCGCCTGCTCGGCGGCCTGCCAGCGGAACGCCCGCGCGTCGGCGTCGCCCGTCTGGAACAGCCTGGCGGCCTCGCGGGAGGTCGTGGTCAGCCCGTCCGGCGGCCGGCTCCAGCGGGCCCAGAGGATCGACAGCGCCGCCAGCGTGACGGCGGTCAGGATCATCGAGAGTCCGGGTCGTTTCATGGGACGTCTCGTTTCACGCCGCGGCGGTCGGCCGCCGTGCCGGATCTTGAGGGCGACCAGCGTGACGTCGTCGTCGGCCTCGGCGCGTCCGCTGAACCGCTGCCGCGCCTCGCCGAGCTGGTGGATGAACTCGCCGGCCGGCAGTTCGTGGTGGCGGTGCAGCGTCTCCGCCACCCGCTCCACGCCGAACTCCTCGCCCGCGTCGTTGCAGCTTTCCGTCAGGCCGTCGGTGTACAGCAGCAGCACGTCTCCGGGCGTCGAGCGCCACCTCTCCCTCGGCGTAGCTGCCGAAGTCGAAGGCGCCCAGCGGCAGCCCGCCCTCCTCGAGCAGCTCGATGGTGCCGTCGCGGCGGCGCAGGACCGGCGGATTGTGACCGCCCGAGCTGTAGCGCAGGCGCCGCGTGCGGGGATCGTAGAAAGCCAGGAACAGCGTGGCGAAGTGCTGCGGATCGGTGCTGGCGTGCAGGTTGCGGTTCACCCGCTCGAGGATCAGGCCGGGGGAGTCGCTGCTGTCGCAGTGCGCCCGCAGCGCCGCCTGGAGGCTGGAGGCGAGCAGGCTGGCCGGGATCCCCTTGCCGCTGACGTCGCTGATGACGAGGCCGAGGCAGCCGTCATGGCGCTCGATCAGGTCGTAGTAGTCGCCGCTGACCTGGGCGCTGGAGATGTTGACCGCGAAGAGCTCGACGCCCGGCACGCTCGGGATGCGGCCCGGCAGCAGGCGGCTCTGGATCGAGCGCGCCAGCGCGAGCTGCTCCTCCAGCTTCTGCTTCTCGATCTCCTCCTCGTAGAGGCGGCTGTTCTCGACCTGCAGCGCCACCTGGCCGGCCACGATCGTGAGCAGGTCGAGGTCCTGCACCTGGAAGACGTCGTCGCTGTGCTTGTGCGGCAGCGCGAACAGGCCGACCAGGCGTCCCTGCGAGGCGAGCGGCACCAGCAGGGCCAGCCCGGCGCGGGCCAGCAGCTCCTGCTCGATCGAGGCGCTGCGCCAGCTCCTCCTGCTCGCGCGTGATGGCCGGCGACAGCTCGTCGGGCCGCGTGCCCGGCGCCTCGACCCAGAGCGGCTCGTTGAACCGTTCCAGGCGCGGGCGCGGTCGTGGCCAGCGACAGCTCGTGCGGGAAGGCGGGGGCGGAGCGGCCCCGCTCCGGCGTCACGGCCGGATCGGGCTCCGGCGTGACGCGGCCGGCGAGACGCCAGGCGACCTGCGGCCCGGAATCGTCGCGCAGGTAGACCGCCAGCGCCGGCAGGTCGAGCACCCGGCACAGCCGCGCGCCGACCCGCTGCAGCAGCACCTCGCGCTGGATCAGGCGCGGGATTTCGCGGCTGAAGTCCTGCAGCACGCTGGCGAGGTGGGAGCGGGTGCGGAAGAAGCGGCGGTCGAGCAGGTCCTGCACCCGGGTGCGGGCCGGCCAGAGCAGCGCCGCGATGCCGAGGGTGGCGCCGACCAGCACGATCTGGCTCGTCTGCCGGCTGAGGCGCACGAACAGCACGCCGAGGCCGAGCGCGAGCACGAAGTAGAACGCCACGACCGCGCCGGTCAGCACGGTGTAGATCA
Source organism: uncultured bacterium (assembly GCA_963772145.1). GTDB lineage: Bacteria > Krumholzibacteriota > Krumholzibacteriia > LZORAL124-64-63 > LZORAL124-64-63 > CAVSZB01. The sequence continues at coordinate 169,313 of CAVYVY010000024.1, read as the reverse complement.
GGCTCCGCTTGAGGATCACCTCGACCTGCATCACGCGGTAGCGCGCGATGCAGTAGCCGAACGAGGCCGGGATGGCCACGAGCGGGGCGATGCCCAGGAACGCCAGGTTGGAATTGGCGGTCATCTCGTCCAGCGCGACCTTGAAGATCAGGAACGGCACGACCGCGGTCACGGTGCCGATGGTCAGGATGCGCACCCGCTGCTTCTGCAGCGGGTCGCGATAGCTGTGGTAGCTGTGCAGCAGCGCGATCAGCCCCGCCGAGAAGAAGATGCCCAGGGCCAGCCACTGCTCCACCCCGATGCGCGGCGCGTGCGAGCCGAAGAACTGGTCGAGCGTGAAGCGCACGTAGAACATCGCGGGCAGCAGGTAGATCAGCGGCTCGGCGAACGGATAGCGCGTGAAGAAGACCTTCTTCTCGGGGAAGACCAGGAAGAAGTGGAGGAAGATCGCCGGCAGGCAGAAGCGGGCGAAGGCGCCGGCGTTCTGCGTGATGATGTCGCCCCAGAAGTAGCTGGAGCGGTTCAGGTTGGTCACGAAGAAGATGCCGAACAGCAGGCAGAGGGTGAAGAAGAGCCGGGCCGCCTGGTCGTTGAGGCTCTTGAGATAGATGATGAAGCCGATGGCGATGTAGATCACCGCCAGCACCAGGTTGTAGATGTAGAGGCGGTCGGCCACGCGGAACGGGGTCAGGCGCACCGGCACGATGAGGTCCTGGCCGTCGCGCCGGACGAGGTACGGCACGACGGAGCCCGACCTCCTGGCGGCGCAGCAGCGAGGCCGCCTCCTGGGGCGAGGCGACCAGCCGGTTGGCGATGCCGAGGATGCGGTCGTCCGGGCGCAGCGGCGAGGGGGAGGCGCCCGGCCGGTCGGGCGCCTCGAGCACCACGATCTCCGGCCGTCCCAGCAGCCAGACGGTGCCGTCGTTCGGCCGCTGCTGGAAGGCGTCCACCGCGGCGAACACCGACACCGTCACGGCCGCGATCCCCAGCAGCAGGTGCAGACCCTGCGAGGCGAGGAAGCTGCCGAGCGGCGACGTGCGGTGGCCAGGCGGCCGCGCAGGGGACATGGCGCTCCGTGTTTCGGCGCGACGCGGGTCGCGGGGTCGCTGACGATCGGGGGATCCGCCTCATAACGGCCGGACGCGGGTTTTGGTTCCCCCCCACCCCTCGGGAATATACCTTATTACCCAACGGACGTCGCGGGCGTCAAAGGCTATCTTGCCGCGCCGCCGCGAGACGCACGTCGCGACAGGAGGCCGGTCCGGCATGACCCTCGATCCCACCACGGTCGCCGCCCGGAACGATGCTCGCCGACCTGACGCTGGGCGAGGGGCGCCGGGCGGTCCGGCTCACGCTGCTGGGGCAGGGGCGCGATCTGGTGCTCCTCGTCACCGGGGGGGAGGCGCACGCGGGGGCGGTGGCCGTGCGCGCGCCGGCCCACGGGGCCCGTTGCGGGGCGTATCGCGGGGCTCTGCCCGGTTCCTGGCCACCGCGAGGGCCCGCTCGCCGAGGAGGGGGCCGCCCTCCTCGCGTCCGCCGCCGGCCGGAGCTGTGTCGTGGTGGCCGGGATCCACCAGGACGCCGCCACGCCGGAGGAGATCGCCGCCATCGTTGCCAACGCCCGGGCCGGGTTCGCCGCCCTGGCCGCCCGTCTGCGTCCCGAGCCGCCCGCCGGCCGGAAGAGAGGACTCCGCATGACCCCCAGGCTGCCCGAAACCGAAAGACTGCTGACGACCTGGTGCCGCGAGGCGGGCGAAATCGCGCTCGGCCTGTTCCGCCGCACCGGACCGCTTCGCTTCAAGCACGGGCGGGAGGCGATCACGGAGGCCGACCGGGAAATCGAGCGTCTGCTGTCGGCGCGCATCCGGACGCGGTTCCCCGAGGATGCGATCTGGGGCGAGGAGTACGGCCGGAGCGAGGGGCGGCCCGCGGAGCCCGACAGCCCCCCCTCCGGGCGGGTCTGGCACCTCGATCCGATCGACGGCACCCTGAATTTCGCGCTCGGTCTGCCGGCCTTCTGCACCAGCGTGGCGTTGATGGACGGCGACGAGATCCTCACCGCCGCCATCTACAACCCGCTGTTCGACGAGGGCTTCACCGCGACCGCGGGGGAGGGGGCGCGTCTGAACGGCGCGAAGATGCGGGTCAGCGGGCGGGCGGAACTGGCGGAGGCGGTGGTCAGCGCGCAGCTGCAGAAGAAGGGGCGCTTCATCACCAACGCCGCGCTGCTGCAGGCGGTGCTGCTCGGCACGATGAAGATGCGGCGCCTCGGCACCATCGCGCTGGAGATGGCCTATCTGGCCGACGCCCGCTTCGACGCGCTGGTGGCCGGGAAGGGGGAGCCGCAGCCGCTCTACGACGTCGCGGCCGGCATCCTGCTGGTGCGGGAGGCGGGGGGGCGGGTGACCGACCACCAGGGCGTGCCCTACCAGCCCCGGCGCGACCGACCTGGTGGCGACGAACGGGCTCGTCCACGACGAACTGATCGCCCTCATCGGACGGCACGACGTCGACGCCTGAGGGAATCCGGCCGCGGCGCTGGCCTAGAGATACTGCAGCGCCAGGCCGCCGTGCCCGATCAGCCCGTAGCTGAGCCAGGCCGGGTGCGCCTCGCCGTAGCGGTCGCGACAGGCCAGCGCCGCGCCGCGCAGCGCGGCGGCGGTGCTCCATCCGTCGCCGAGGCAGCCGTAGAACCGCGCCGCGAACTCGCGCGCCGGCCCGGAGAGGATCGCCGCCACCGGTCCCACGAATGTCGAGGCGCCGGCGGCGAGAAAGCGCGGTCCCAGGCCCGGCAGGCTCAGGTAGCTGTTCGAGAAGACGAACGGCGGGGCGCCGCCGGCGCGGCCGAAATTTTCCGGATGCACCGGCCCGTCCTCGAGCAGCCAGCGCGGCCGTTCCGCCGCGCGGACGGGTGGGGCCGCCAGGCGCGCGCCGTCCGGCGGCCGGTCCCGCGCGATGCGCGGCGCGTGTCGCAACCTGGTCGAGCAGGGCGGAGATCGGATCCACGCCGACCAGCTCCAGCTCGCCGACCTCCTCGAACGACAGCGGGCTCATCGGTGTTTTCCGGCGCGTCGACGCCGTCCGCCCAGCCCGTCTGCACCAGCGCCGACCACGGCTCTTCCGCCTCCGCCGCGGGCGGACGGGAGGTCGGCCCGGCGAAGTGGACCGCCTGCCAGCCGCCGTCGGGGCGAGCCAGTGCGCCGGGGGCGATCGCCTGTTCCGGCACCCAGAGCGCCGCCAGCGCGGGGGCCAGGGCGGCCGCGCCGAGCGCGTCGTCGATCGCCTCGGCCTCACGGTAGAGCAGGGGCCGCACGGTCGGCTCGCAATGCCCCGCCAGGAACAGGATGCGCGCGGCCGCGGCGCCGGCGCGCTCGCTCCGGTGCGAGGCCGGGACGCCGTCCCTGCACCAGCTCGGCCAGCAGGGCGTCGCGATGCCGCCCCATCCAGGCGCGGGTCGGAGCGCCGGGCGCGGCCCAGGTGCCGGTCGTTCCGGCGGCCAGCGGGTAGTGCGCGAGCAGGAAGCCCGGACCGTTGTGCAGCCAGCTCCAGGGGAGGGTCAGATCCTGAGGCGCGACCACGAAATGGTAGCCGTGGCCGTGGTCGTTCTCCGCCGCGCCGACGCACGGGTCGACGCCGCCGGCGCAGCCCCGCGCCGGCGAGAAGGCGAACGGATCGACCGCCAGCACCGCCTGCCACAGCAGCTGTCCGGTGGCGAGGATCTCCCGGGTGACGACCGGACTGTCCACGCCGGCCTTTTCCTGCAGGGATGGCACGGCGGCGGCGCGCGCCGCCGCCCGGTCCAGCAGGGGCGCGGCCGCGCGGCGGCGCTGCGGGTCGGCGAGGTCGATGTCGATCCAGCGCATGGGCCATTCCCCCCCGGGTCGTGTTAGCAAGGTGCGGACCGGTTGGCACCGGGCCGACCGGTCCGCTATCTTGGATCGGCCGGGGTGGCGGCGGCTGTAGGGGGACGCTGGAGCGCCAGGCCAGGAAGCGGAGGTAACGGTATGCGGGAAGGTGTTTTGAGGGCGGTGCGGGGCCGCGGCCGCGCGGGGCGTCGGACGGCGCTGGTGGTTGGTGGGGCGGCGCTGGCGCTGCTGGCCGTGGCGGGGGGCTGTGGCCGCCGCGCGTCGGTGCCGGCCGAGCGCCGGCTGGTGGTGCTCGGGATCGATGCGGCCGACTGGATTCCGCTCGACTCGCTGTTGGCGGCGGGCCGGATGCCGCACTTCCAGCAGCTGCTGGCCCAGTCGACGCGCGCCGATCTGCTCAGTTTCGTGCCGCTCGAAAAATCGCCCGTGCTCTGGGCGAGCATCGCCACCGGACGCCAGCCGGCCGATCACGGCGTGGGGGGGTTCGTGAAGGAGGCGGCCGGCGGCGGCGAGCAGACCCCCACCCGCAGCAACGCCTGGCGGGTGCCGGCCTTCTGGGACGTGGCCAACGCGGCCGGCCTGCGCAGCGATGTCATCGGCTGGTGGGTCACCCACCCGGCGTGGGCGATCCAGGGGGTGATGGTGAGCGACTATCTGCCGTGGTTGGTGGCGGGACGGACCGCGCTGGGCGGCCTGACGGCTCCCGATTCGCTGCAGTCGCAGGTGGAGGCGCTACGGGTTGCGCCCGACGCCGTCACCGACGCGGAGCTGGGTCGCTTCATCGATCCGGAGGTGCTGGCGCGAGTCCCCCGCACGCCGGCCATCGAAAATCTGCTGCAGAGGCTGCGTGAGCTGTATGCCGCGGACCGTTCGTACCTCGAGATCGGCCGCTGGCTCGCGGCGCGGGACGCAGCGCCGCTGTTCGTGCTCTACCTGCGCGGCCTCGATATGGTCTGCCACGATTTCTGGCGCTTCTGGCAGACCGACCGGAGTCCCGCTCCGGCGACCCCCGACGAACGGGCTCTGTTCGGCCAGGTGGTGCCGCGCTACTACATGTTCGTCGATGAGATGCTGGGCGAGGTGATGTCGTGGTTCCCGCCGGACCGGCCGCTCGTCGTGCTGTCGGACCACGGCTTCTACGGCGGACGGCAGCGCAAGCGCGGCTGGACCCTGGGCGCCGAGCAGCACCGTCGCGAGGGGATCTTCGTGGTGCGCAGCCCCTGGCATGCGGCCGGCGCGCGCGGCGGCACGGTGGACCTGATCGACGCCGCGCCGACGTTCCTGATGCTGCTCGGTCTGCCGGCCAGCGCCGAGATGCCGGGCCGCCCGTTCGCCGCGGAGCTGAACGCCGACGGACGCCGGTTCCTGAAGCGGATCGAGCAGCACCGCGTGCCGAGCTACCAGGCGCTCGCGCCGCGGGCGCGCGCCGATACGGCGGGGGTCGACCCGCAGGTGGACGAGGCGATCCGCCAGCAGCTGCGCTCGCTCGGCTACATCAAATGACGGGGGACGGGGGGCGGGGAGTGACCTGGTGCCCGGAGGGAGACTCGAACTCCCACGAGGATTCCCTCACTACGACCTGAACGTAGCGCGTCTACCAATTCCGCCATCCGGGCACTCGGATCGGCAGGCCGATCCGACGCGGACGATGCCGCGTCGGGCCGCTCAATCTAGCCCCCGCGCCCGGGGGTGTCAACCCTGTCTGTCGCGCCTTGTCACTCTTTCGGCGAGGTGCTAGTTTCCTCCGTCCGGGCCGGTTTCGCGGGCCCGCGGAAAGGCCGGCATGGGCGCGCAGCGCAAGGAAGAGGGGATCAAGGCTCATCGCCGGCAACCGGCGGGCGCGGCACGAGTACGAGATCCTCGACACCTGGGAGGCCGGCCTCGTGCTGCTGGGCACCGAGGTGAAGGCGCTGCGCGCAGGGCAAGGCCAATCTGGGCGATTCCTTCGCCGAGATCCGCGACGGCGAAGGGCTGGCTCGTCAAGCTGCACATCGGCCCCTACGAGCAGGGCAACCGCGAGAACCACGAGCCGTTCCGGCGCCGCAAGCTGCTGCTGACCCGGCGCGAAATGCGCCAGCTGCGCCCGCGCATCGACGAACAGGGCCTGACGCTCGTGCCGCTGCGCCTCTATTTCAACGTGAAAGGGCTGGTGAAGGTGGAGATCGGTCTCGGGCGGGGCAGGAAGCTGCACGACAAGCGCGACGCGGCCGCCCGGCGCGACACCGACCGCCGCATCGCCAGCCAGCTCGGGCGCCGGGGACCCGGCCGCGGAAGGGGCGACGACTGATGACGATCCTTCCGGCGGGCGTGCTTCGCCATCCGCGTGTCCTGTTCGGTCCGCGGGGCGGCTGGCGGCCGGAGTGTCCGCGGTCGTGCTGATCGTCCTGGCCGGGCTGCTCGCGACGGCGGTGCTCCGGCCGGTTTGCGCGGCGGCCGAGACCCCCGATCCGGACGCCTTCACGCGGCTCGATACCAACGCGCCGGCGCTGGTCGTGCAGGCCACGTTGTCCGCCACCCGCTCCGGGCTGGAAATCGAGGGGCGCCGGCTGCTGGCAGGCAGCCTCGAGGTGTACGTCTCCACGAGCGGGGCGGCGTCGCTGTTCGGGGCGCGCCGCGACTGGCAGGAGGAGGGGCACCGGCTCGTCTTCCGCGCCGGCGGCCGTAACTTCAATCTCACCGCGGGCAGTCGCCTCGTGACCGGCGACGCCGGCGAGACCCTCCTGCGCGCGCCGGTGTTCGCCCGCGCCGGCGATCTGTGGGTGCCGCTGGAGTTCCTGATCCGCGTCGTGGGACCGGCGCTGCGCGAGCCGGTGCGCTGGGATTCCTCGCGCCTGACGCTCGGTGTCGGCGGGGAACGCGCCGACGTGACCGGCCTGCGGGTGGAGGAGCTCTCGAGCGCCACCGCCCTGCACTTCACCTGCGGCAAGACGCTGACCTATCGCGCCGAGAGTCCCGAACCGGGGCTGCTGCTGCTGAAGATCTACGGCGGCACGGTGGATGCGGCGCAGGTCGTCCTGGACGCGCCGCGGGGACTGGTCGAGGCGGTGAGCGCCGAGCAGGTCGGCACCGACGCGCTGATCCGGGTGCGCGTGAGCGGCCTGGTCACGCGCTACCGCGCCTACGGCCGCCGAGGACGGCGGCGAGATCGTGCTGATGCTCGAGGAGGAGCAGCTCGGGGCGCTGCCGGAGCCGACGCCGCGCGGGCGTCTCACGCCGGAGCCGGCCGCCGAGTCGCCGCCGCGCCCGAGCGCGTGATCGCCGTGCGCACCGTGGTCGTCGACGCCGGTCACGGCGGCGACGAGACCGGGCGCATCGGGTCGGACGGAGCGCTGGAGAAGGACGTCAACCTGGCCGTGGCCCGCGAGCTGAAGCGCGTGCTCGAGCGGCAGGGCGGACTGGAGGTCGTCCTCACGCGCGACGACGACAGCGCGGTGCCGCTCGCCCGGCGCGCGGAGATCGCCAACCAGGCCGGCGGCGACCTGTTCGTCTCGCTGCACTGCAACGGCTGGTTCAGCGAACGCGCCACCGGCGTGGAGACCTACTTCCTCTCGCCGGCCAGGACCGACCGCGACGCTTCGGTGGCGCGCGAGGAGAACTGGGCGGCGGAGGGGGGCGCGGACGACCTCGAGTTCATCCTCTGGGACCTCGTGCAGAACCGCTTCATCACCGACAGCAGCGAGCTGGCCGAAGTCGGTGCAGGCCGGGCTCTGCCGCGCGCTGGGCGCCGAGAACCGCGGCGTCAAGCAGGCCGGCTTCCGGGTGCTGGTGGGCGCCTACATGCCGGCGGTCCTGGTCGAAATGGGCTTCCTCTCCAACGGCGCGGAAGAGGCGCGGCTGATCGATCCCGAGCACCAGCGGCTGCTGGCGCGGACGATCGGCGAGGCGATCCTGGAGTATCGCGACCGCCACGCCGGCGCCGGGAACGCACCGAGGGGGAGGAGCGGCCATGACGGCGACCGGCAGGGGCTCCGGCGCGCGGCGTCCGCCTCTGGCTCGCCCTGGCCGTCGATCGCGGCGCTGGTGGTGCTGGGCGTGGTGGCGTTGCGCTTCGTGGCAGCGGTGGCGCGCAGCGGCGAACGCGCCGGCCTCCGAGGGGTCCGCGCCTGACACGTCGGCGGTGCCGCCCGGGACGCGCAGCGTGCAGCTGGTCTTCGTCAGCGCCGACGCGCTGAGCATGATCACCGAGCAGCGCCAGCTCCCGGCCAGCAACCGGCTCGAGGAGGAGCTGCGCGCCGTGGTCGAGGCGCTGTGCGCCGGACCGGAGACCCGCGGCGCGATCGGCCCCATCCCGCGCGGGCGCGCGTCCGCTGGCGGTCTTCTACGACGAGCGCCAGGCGGCGGTGCTGATCGACTTCAGCCGCGAGCTGCGCGACAACCACCCCGGCGGCTCGGCCGCCGAGCGCGCCACCGTCGACGCCATCCTGCGCACGATCGCGCTCAACTTCCCGGAGGTGCGCGCCTGCACGCTGCTCGTGGCGGGCGAGCAGGTCGAGACGCTGGCCGGGCCACCTGGCGCTCGACAGCCCGCTTCGATCCGCGGAGGTGGCGGTAAGCGTGGGCCCGATCGGCGTCTTCGACTCCGGGCTGGGCGGCCTGACGGTCCTGCGGGCGCTGCTGCGCGCGCCTGCCGGACGAGGACTTCATCTACTTCGGCGACACCGCGCGGGTGCCGTACGGCACCAAGGGCGCGCAGCACGGTGCGCGCGTTCGCGCGCCAGGACGCCGCCTTCCTGCCACGCGCAGGGCGTCAAGATGATCGTGGTGGCGTGCAACACCGCCTCGGCCTTCGCGCTCGACGACCTGCAGCAGGAGTTCCCGGTGCCCGGTGCTCGGCGTGATCGAGCCCGGCGTGCGAGGCCGCGCTGGCCGCGCACGCGCGGCGGGCCGATCGGCGTGATCGGCACCAGCGGCACGATCCGCAGCGGGCGCTACCAGGAGGGGCTGGCGCGGCGTGGCTGGGCGCGGACGCGGGTCCGCGCGCGCGAGTGCCCGCTCTTCGTGCCGCTGGTCGAGGAGGGGCTGACCGAGCATCCGATCACGCGAGATGGCGGTGGCCGAGTACCTGCTGCCGCTGCGCGAGGCGGGCGTCGACACGCTGATCCTCGGCTGCACGCACTACCCGCTGCTCAAGCCGGCCATCAGCCGTTTCATGGAGCCGGAGACGGCGCTGGTGGACTCGGCCGAGGCGCTGGCGGAGGCGGCCGCCCGCACGCTGGCCGAGCGCGGCTGGCCGCCGCGGCCGCGGTCGCCGGTCGGCCCGGTGCGGCGACGCGCCCCGGCGCGGCCGCAGCTCGAGTTCTGGCTGAGCGACGTGCCGTGGAAATTCGCGGAGGCGGGCGCCCGCTTCCTGGGCCGGCCGATCGAGGCGGTCCGCCAGGTCAACCTGGACGAGGTCGAGCAGGCCGGCCCGTCTCGTCCGTGAACAAAGGAGCGGCGCGTGACCGAACGGGCCGAAGGCCGCCGGGCCACCCAGCTGCGTCCCCTGCAGCATCACTCGCGACTACCTGCCGCACGCCGAGGGCTCGGCGCTCATCGACGATGGGGCGGACCGTGCGTGGTCTGCACGGCGAGCATCGCGGCCGGCGTGCCGAAGTGGATCAAGGGCAACGGCAGCGGCTGGGTGACCGCGGAGTACGGCATGCTGCCCCGCTCCACCGACGAGCGGATGACGCCGCGAGGCGGTCGGCGAAGGGGCAGGGGGGCCGCACGATGGAGATCCAGCGGCTGATCGGCCGCTCGCTGCGCGCGGTGACCGACCTGCACGCCATGGGCGAGCTGACGATCACGGTCGACTGCGACGTGCTGCGCGCCGACGGCGGCACCCGCTGCGCCGCGATCAACGGCGCCGCGGTGGCGCTGCACGACGCGCTCAGCCGCCTGCGCCTGAAGCAGCACCCGATGCCGAAGCTGGTCGGCGCGGTCAGCCTCGGCGTGCTCGACGGCGAGGTGCTGCTCGACCTCGACTACGCCGAGGACTCGCGGGTCGGCACCGACATGAACGTGGTCATGGTGGAGGGGGGCGGCCTGGTGGAGGTGCAGGGCACGGCGGAGCGCAAGCCGTTCGAGCGCGCCGAGCTCGAGCGCATGCTCGATCTCGCGCGCCGCCGCGATCGGGAAGATCGGCGAGGTGCAGCGGACGTCGCTGGCGCCGGTGGCGCCGCCGGCCGCGGCGGGGAGCTGACCGATGGCCAACGCCCGCCGCCGCATCGTCCTGGCGAGCCGCAACGCCGACAAGCTGCGCGAAATGCGCGAGCTGTGCGCCGGCCTGCCGTTCGAGATCGTCTCCGCGCTCGACTATCCGGGCCTGCCGGAGGTCGTCGAGGACGGCACCACCGCTTTGGGCAACGCCAGCCGCAAGGCGATCGCCACGGCCGCCTGGACCGGCGAGATCGCGGTCGCCGACGACACCGCCTTCCAGGTGTCGGCGCTGAACGATCTGCCCGACATTTTCGCCTCCCGTTTCGCCGGGCCGGACGCCACCTACGCCGACAACGTCGACCTGCTGCTCGCGCTGCTGCGCGACGTGCCGGATGGTCACCGGCAGGCCCGCTTCATCACCGCCGCGGTCTGGGTCGATCCCCGTCCGCGCGCCGGCGGCGGCCCGCCCCCGGCGGCGGTCCCGGAGGGCGACACGCGCTGGCTGCACAATCCGTTCGCCCGCGCCATCGAGGTGAAGGATCCGGCTCGCGAGGCCGCCTACTGGGACAGCTTCGGCGACCGCCCGCCGGGCCTGGGCGGCGTACCGGGCGCGCTGGGGCGACATCCTCGTCACGCACGGCGGCGACGCGCGCGGCTGCGCGAGACGTTCGACCGGCTGCTCGCGCCGCTGCCGGGGGCCTGGTGCTGCGACGGGGCGGCGCCGCCCGCGCTGCGCCTGCCCGACACCCGGATCTGGACGACCGACGGGCCCGACGGCACCCTGCCGCCGCCGACCCTCACCGCCCCGTCCGGCCTGTCGCCCGAGGCGCCGGGCCGCGGCGTGAACGAGCCGGTCTGGCTGGAGATCTCCGCGGCCGGCCGCCTGGTCGGCGAGGTGACGCGCGAACCGGTCGGCTGGGGCGGTTTCGGCTACGACCCGCTTTTCCGGCCGCACGGCAGCGATCGCACCCTGGCCGAACTGGAGCCGGAGGCCAAGAACGCCATCAGCCACCGTGGTCGCGCCCTGCGCCGGCTGCTGTCGGCCGCGGTGGCCAGCGATGCACCCGCGGCGTGAACCTGCATTGACACCTGCCGGGGGCGCCCCTATTCATGGACAGCGCGGCTCGGCCGCGGCGGGCCTGCGTCGGCCCGGAATGCGGGGTGGCCCGCCGGTTGCTGAAAGGTCGGGGCGTGGCGCAGCCCGGTAGCGCACCTGCTTTGGGAGCAGGGTGTCGCGAGTTCAAATCTCGCCGCCCCGACCACCACTGCCGTTGACGGCGGGAGCCTTGACACGCCGCGCGACCGGGGCCATCATAGCCGTCCCCGCGCGCTGCGGCGGGGCCAGCTTGCGCCTGTAGCTCAGTCGGATAGAGCATCGGATTTCTAATCCGACGGTCGCAGGTTCGAGTCCTGCCAGGCGCGCCAGACATGCAATTTCGGTGGTGGATGTAGCTCAATGGCAGAGCCCCGGGTTGTGGTCCCGGTTGTTGTGGGTTCGAGTCCCATCATCCACCCCACCGCTTTTCTCCCGTCCCGATCTCCGCGCGCGATCGGGGCGTTCCTCCCAGCCGCCGTGTCCTCCCCTGCCCGGGTGGCGGTCAGGGCTGCGCGCCGGGAGCGCCCGGTCAACCGGGCCATCAAGAACCAGGGCGGCCATTGGCCGCCCAGCCGCAGGAGGTTGGGATGGCGAGTGTCAACAAGGTCATCCTCATCGGCAACCTCGGGGCCGACCCCGAGGTGCGCTACACCCAGAACAGCCAGGCGGTGGCGAACTTCCGCATCGCCACCACCGACGTCTGGACCGATCGCGAAGGGAACAAGCAGGAACGCACCGAGTGGCACAACATCGTGGCCTGGGGCAAGCTCGGCGAGATCTGCGGGCAGTACCTGAAGAAGGGCAAGCAGATCTACGTCGAGGGCCGCATCCAGACCCGCCAGTGGGAGGACAAGGAGGGCGGCAAGCGCTACACCACCGAGGTCGTGGCCAACATCATGCAGATGCTCGGCCGCCCCGGTGAGGGCGAAGGCGGCGGCGGCGGTGGCCGCGCCGGCAGCGCGCGGCGGCGGCGGCGGTGGCCAGCGCGGCCCGCGCCCCGGCGGCCCGTCCCCGCACCCCGACGACGAAGGCGATTTCCCGCAGGCCCCTCCGCCCGGCTCGGACGACGACGACCTGCCGTTCTAGCTCCGCGGATCGGTTCGAAACAGACGGCGCCGGCCCCCCCCACGAGGCCGGCGCCGTTTTTCGTCGCCCCGGCATCGATCAGCCCCGCGCTTCGCACTCCGCATACAACGGACACCCGTCGCACCGCGGCGCCCGCGCCCGGCAGGTCCGCCGCCCGTGCTCGATCAGCAGGTGTCCGACCGCCACCCAGTCAGTGCGGGGGACGCAGCCGCTGAGATCCCGCTCCACCTTCTCCGGATCCTGCTCCCCGGTCAGCCCGAGCTTCCGCGCGATCCGCCCCACATGCGTGTCGACCACGACCCCGTCGGGCGAGCCAAACGCGTCCCCGAGCACGACGTTCGCCGTCTTACGCCCTACACCAGGCAGCACCCGCAGTTCGTCCATCGTGCGTGGCACCTCTCCGCCATGCCGCTCGATCAAGGCGCGAGCGCACCCCTGCAGCGCCTTCGCCTTGTTGTGGAAGAACCCGGTGGAGCGGATCGCCTCCTCGATTTCGGCAAGCGGCGCCTCGGCAAAATCGCGAGGCGAGGGGAACTGCCGAAACAGCCCCGGCGTCACCAGATTGACCCGCGCATCGGTGCACTGGGCCGAGAGGATGGTCGCCACCAGCAGTTGGAACGCATCCCGATGGTCGAGCGAGCAGGCCGCGTCGGGAAATTCCTTCCGCAGTAACCGCACGACGATCTTCGCCCGCCGCTTGCGGGTCGCCAGATCGAGCACCCGGGTCGCCCCGGTACCGTCCGCCGTCACATTTCCTCCAGTGTGCCTGAGCCTCTCCGGCTTGACAACGCCGGCCCCCCGTGCTTAATTCCTTCGTCCCCGCGAGGATAGCACCCCGCATCCCCGCCGGCCACACCCGCCCGTCTCTGGAGCGCCGCTAGCTCAACTGGTAGAGCAACTGACTCTTAATCAGTAGGTTTGGGGTTCGAGTCCCCGGCGGCGCACCAACTTACACGATCAGCGACTCTCCGATACCAAGCCATTGCCGGGTTGATCCGCGATCCGCATGGCTGCTAAGATGCAAGCTGGCCTGTGCTCGCGCGAATACGGTGGCGCCCGCGCGGTCTGGATGGTCTCGCCCTCCGTCCCCGAAGCCATCGGCTCAAACAAGTCCCTCGATCAGGGGGAGGGGCAGGCTGCGGCTGCCCCGACAAAGCAGCTTATGGGCACAGAGCACATCATGCTCATCGACCGACTGCGGGCTCTGCCGGCCGAAAGGGAGTGGTTTGAGTTCAAGCATGACTGGTACGAGCCTCAGGTGCTCGGCGAATACCTGTCTGCCCTTGCGAACTCGGCATGTCTGTCAAGCCAACCACGAGGTTACCTGGCTTTCGGCATCGACAACGAGACGCACGACGTCGTCGGCACGCGCTTTGATCCCTATGTGACGAAGGCCAAGGGTAATCAGGACCTGTTGCCCTGGCTCGCGGCGGGACTTCACCCAAACACGGGATTCGAGGTCCACGTCTTCGAACATTCGGACGGGCGTGTCGTCCTGTTCGAGGTCGGCCCGGCGAAGGATCAGCCGGTCTGCTTTCACGGAACGGCCTACGTGCGCGTTGGTGCCAGCAAGACCGAACTCGGCAAGCATCCCGAGAAGGCACGCGCGCTCTGGACGCGCGGGAGCGACTGGTCGGCGGAGGTGTGCGAACGGGCGTCCCTGGATGATCTCGACCCGGAGGCCGTGGCCAAGGCGCGCGAGCAATTCGCGGTCAAGCACCCGGGTCGTGCAGACGAGATCGCCGGGTGGGGGAACCGCACTTTCCTCGACAAGGCCAGGGCGTTGAAGCAGGGGGCGGTCACGAATGCCGCACTCCTGCTGCTCGGGCGTGGCGAGTCGGCGACTCTGCTCTCGCCCTCGGTGGCGAGGATCTCGTGGATCCTCAAGGACGCTGAAAACCGCGAGTTGGACTACGAGCACATCGGTCCACCGTTTCTGCTCGCCGGCGATCGTCTGTTGAAGCGCATCCGCAACCTCATCGTGCGCGCGCTGCCCAACGGCACCCTCTTCCCGCAGGAGATCACGCAGTACGACCCCTGGGTGATCCGCGAGGCCCTGCACAACAGTGTCGCGCACCAGGACTACCGCCGGCACGGGCGCATCGTCGTGGTCGAGTTCCCTGACCGCGTGCTCGTGACCAATGTCGGTGACTTCCTGCCGGGCGATGTCGAGACGGTGATCCGGCAGAACGCGCCGCAGGCCATCTACCGCAACCCGTTTCTGGCCGATGCGATGGTCGAGCTGAACCTGATTGACACCCAGGGCGGTGGCATAAAGCGCATGTTCGAGACGCAGCGGCGGCGCTCGTTCCCGCTGCCGGACTACGATCTTGCCGAGCCGGAGCGCGTGGCCGTGAGCCTCACCGGGCGGATCCTGGACGAGCGCTATACGCGACTCCTGATGGAGCGGACCGATCTCGATCTCGGGCAGGTCATGCTTCTTGATCGGGTGCAGAAGGGACTGCCCATCGGGCGGGAAGACCACCGTCGGCTGAAGACCGCCGAGCTCGTCGAGGGGCGCTTTCCGCGCCTCATGGTCGCGGGAACCGTGGCCAAAGTGACCGGAGAGGCCGGCCGGCACATCCGGGAACGCGGTTTCGATAAGCGGTACTACTTGGACCTGATCGTGGCCCTGGTGCGAGAGCACGGGCCGGTTGAGCGCAAGGATGTAAATCAGGCCCTCGTGCCGAAGCTGCCCGATCGATTGACCGAAGAGCAGAAGATCCGCAAGGTCCACAACCTTCTGCAGGAGCTCCGACGAGCTGGGAGAATCGTCAATCGCGGCACCCGAGCGTGCTCCGAGTGGGTGATGTCGGATGTCGCCAATGGCGACGACGCGAGATGATTGAGCAAAGGAATCTGCCCGGGAAACGGCCCCGGAAGGGGCGCCGCGTACGCAAGTCATTCAGGTACAGTGATTTGGCTGTTTGCTGAACCGCGCGGGATTTTAGGGATTTAGCAAAGGATATAGCAAAGGGCCCGACGCTGGGGCCTGACCGGGGCAAGGAACTGGCCGGTTGCGTCGACTACAGTGCCGGTCGCGGAGCGCTGAGCGATCTACAGCACGGCCTGCTGGCTGCGGGAAGCGGCCCCTGGAGACCTCGCGGAACCTGGTCACCCGCGTGGCCGGGTTGTCCCCCTTGAAGTCGCGCTGCTGCGGGGTCTGGTCCCACCTACCAGGAAAGAAACGGGAAATCAGCGACAAACGGTCGAAAACCGGCGCAGAGCAGCGGCGCAAAAGGCTATGATTAAACATTTTATGAACCAATCATGAAATTCCGCTACGACACCGAGGTTTTTCATGGTTATGGCAGGACCGGGAGAGGAATCGGCAATCAAGCGTCAATGGCGCAATATTGGACGCAAACAGGCGTGATTGTCTGTGAGAGCCGGCCGATGTGCGCGTCTGTCCGGCGCTCTCGCTCCGCTCAGCCGGTGGCCGGGCCGTGCCCGAGCAGCCGGCGCAGGTAGCCGAGCTGGCCGACGTGGTAGCTCTCGTGCAGCGACAGGAACGCGATGCCGCCGAGGATGGTCTTGTCGGCGATCGGCAGGTTGAACGGCGCGGGCGCGGCGAGCGCCGCGTCGGGAATCGTCTCCCCGCGTTCGCGGATCCGCCCGCCGAGTGCCGCGAAAAGCGCGGTGATCTCGGCCAGCGGCGGGTAGACAGCCGCCGGGTCGAACGGCGCGCCCCGGTTGAAGACGCCGCCGAACGGCGCCGGATCCTCCGTCAGTCCGAGCAGTTGTGCCAGCACGGCGCGCGTGGCGGCCAGGTGGCCGGCCACCCATTGCGGTGAATTGATTTTCCCGTCGGGCGAACGCGCCGCCTCCGCGGCGGTCAGATCCGCGATCGACTGCCGGAACAGCCAGTCGTTCACCTTGAGTTGGGCGAGCAGCGGGGCGAGGGTCGGATTCATCGTCGGCCTCCGATCGATCTGGTTGGCATGGGGAGACTACGGTGGCGGTCCGGTCGAGGCAAGGGGCGGTCGAGTCGTCAGCTCCACGCCGCCGCGGCGAGCGCGAGGGCGGCGGCCGCCAGAGCGGTGGCGGGCAGGCCGGCGAGCGGGATGAGGAGCAGGCTGCCGGCCAGGGAGCCGAGGCAGCCGCCGAGCAGGTCGGCGGCGTAGAGGGGGCCGGCGGCGCGGGACGGCGCCGATGCGCGGCGGGCGGCGAGGCCGAAGACCGCGGCGGTCAGCGCGCCCGTTGATGCCAGCCAGAGCGAGGCTTCGGGCAGGCCGGGCGCCGCCCCGGCCCGCAGGCGCAGGGCGAGCAGGGTGGCGAGGAGCGCGAGCGCGGCGGACGGCGCGGCGGCGCGCCACCGCGCGGCCATTGTCCGCCCGCCGCGCGCGGGATCGACCGGCGACGGTCGGCGGCCAGGGCGCCGGCGGCGAGTCCGGCCATGAAGGCGGCGAGCAGCAGGCCGAGGTCGCGGTAGAGAGCGCCGTGGCGGGTCTGGAAGGCGAGCAGCGCGAGGGCCTCGATCAGCATGCCGGCGGCGCCGGCCGCGGCGACGGCGAGCGCCGACCGGCGACGCAGGCGGCGACTCAGGAGCACCAGCGCCACCAGCGCCACCGCGGCCGCGGGCCACAGCGCGCGGAGCGGCCCGGTCGCGGCGGACGGGTCGAGGCGGGCGAGCGCGGGGTAGAACTTCGCCAGCCAGAGCGCCAGCGTGTACGGGTAGCAGACCGGGCGCGCATCGCGGTTGGCGGGGGCGTTGGCGGCGGCGAGCTCCGCGGCGACGCCGGCGAGCCGGTCGTTCGTGTAGAGGTAGCGCAGGTAGGCCGGCGTGACGAGGGGGCCGGAGGCGCCGCGCGCCGTCAGCCTTGCGGCGAGCAGCTCCGGGTCGCGCGGCAGCGTTCCCTTCGCCGCGACGACGATGCCGGCGGCGCCCGGCAGCACGAGCGCGTCCATGCCGGCGGCGCGCAGCGCCGCAACCACGCTCGCGGTGCGGTTCACCAGCGCCGGGGCCCAGAGGTTCTCCGCCGCCGGCAGCCGCAGCGCCAGCGCGCCGCCGGGGGCGAGGCGCCCGGCGCAGAGCGCGAAGAATTCCTGCGTATAGAAGCGGTTCGTGGCGCCCGAGGCCGGCTCGGGCAGGCCGATCACGATGAGGTCCCAGGCGCCGGCGTCGCGGGCGAGCCAGGCGCGCGGGTCGGCCGTGACCGCGCGCACGCGCGGGTCGGCCAGGGCGGCGCGCAGGTCCGCCGGCAGGCGGGGGGCGAGGGCGCGCTGCAGGGCGGGGTCGAGGTCGACCGCCGTCACTTCCCGCGGGCCGTGGCGCAGCAGCTCGCGCACCAGGCCGCAGGCGCCGCCGCCGAGCACGAGCACGCGCCCCGGGTTGGCCGCCTGCAGCGCCGCGAGCGAGGCGAACTCGGCGGACGACTGGCCCTGCGTCTCGTAGGCGAGCGCGTCGTTGACGAAGACGGTGACCTGCCCGGCGTGTTCCTCGAGCGTGAGGCGGCCGTAGGGGGTGTCGCGGGTCTCGACCAGGCCGGGGTGGGTCCAGCCGGTGGTGGCGAGGTCGAGGCGTGGCGCGAGCGCGGCGAGCAGGGCGAGCAGCGCGGCGGCGCCGGCCGCCGTCGCACGACGGTTGCGCGCGAGCAGCGCGAGCGGGACGGCCGCGGCGCAGGCGAGGGCCAGGAGCAGGCCCGGCACGGCCAGCCGCGCCGCGGCGGCGGCGGCGAGCCCGCCGAGCAAGGCGCCGGCGCTCTCGAGGGCGTAGGCGCGGGCGACGCCGCAGCCGCCGGCGGCGGCGAGGCGGGCGAGCGCGGGGAAGAGGGCGCCGCCCGCCGCGGCGGCCGGCACGAGAGTCACCGCCATCGCCAGCGAGTTGCAGCGGGAAGGGCAGGTCGCCGCCGCGCACCCCGCCCAGCAGCGGCCGCGCCGCGCGCGACCAGACGACGGCGAGCGGGATCAGCGCGCCGGCCAGCGCGAACAGCCGTGACGCGAGCGCCGGCGATGGTTGCGCCCGCCGCGCTCCGGCGGCGGCTCCGGCCGCGGCGCCGAGCAGCCACAGCCCCAGCGCGAGCACCACCGCCAGTTCGCTGCCGTACGCCGCCACCGTCGCCTCGCGCAGCAGCACGACCTGCCCGAGCAGCGCGAGGAAGCCGAGCGCGACCAGTTGCGCGGCCATGGCCTAGCGGCGGTCCGGCTCGCTGAACACCTCGGCCTGGAAGGTCTGGAACTCCGCCCCCTCGCGCCAGGCGTCGCCCGGCAGTCCCGCCTTCAGCGCGAGCTGCGTCAGCAGGGTGTCGCGGTCCCAGCCCTGCTCCACCGCGACCTGCGGCAGGAAGACCGCCGAGCGCATCCCCTTGCGCAGGATCACGCCGTCGCGGCCGAGGACGATCTCGGCGATGCCGTCGATCGCGCGGGGCGGGGTGAGCGCGGAGATCTCGATGGTGATCCCGGCGAGCTCGCCGCGCGAGAGCGGCGGGAAGCGCCGGTCCTCGAACGCGGCCGCCGCGGCCATCTCTCGCACCACCCGGCAGAGCGGCAGGTCCTGCCCGAAGTGCCCGATGCAGCCGCGCAGCGCGCCGTCCCGCTTCAGGGTGACGAACGCCCCGCGCGGCTCGGCGAGCGCCGGCGTGGCGCACTCCGGTCCCGGGCCGTCGTCGCCGGCGTCGAAGTGGCGGCGGATCGTCTCGCGCGCCAGCCGCAGCAGCAGGGCGCGGTCGGCCGCCGACAGCGGCGGCGCGGCGTCGGGGCGGGGCGGGCGGCGGCCCGGCGAAGAAGGCGACCGCGCCGTAGCCGACGACGCGCAGCGGGTCGCCGCCCGGCGCCTGCGCCGAGTTCGCGTAGGCGACGACCACGCCGCGCGTCGCGCCGAGCGCCGCGGCCGCGGCCAGGGCGACGCGGATCGGCGCCTCGCCGCAGGCGCAGGTGGCCAGCTCGCGCACGCCGCCGCGCATCGCGGTGTCGATCGCCCGCGTCAGCGCGGCCGGGTCGAGCCGCGGCGATCGCCGCCAGCGTGGCGCGGTCGATCCGCTCGGCGTCGGCCGCGGCGGGGTAGTGCGAGAGGTCGCTGCTGGCCACGATCAGCGGACGGCGGCCGCGCAGCGCGGCGGCCAGCGCGCGGCCGAGCCGCTCGCACTTGGCCGGATCCTGGGTCGCGACCATCACCGGCAGGATCGGCAGCCGCGGAAACACGGTCTGCGCGAACGGCAGCTGGACCTCGAGCGAATGCTCGGTCGCGTGCGGCGCCGTGGCGGAGCGGCACTCGGGGTCGGCCGCCAGCAGCGCGCGCGCCGCGGCCGCGTCCACCGCGACCGTGCCGAGCGGCGTGCGCCAGGCGCCGTCGGGCCAGACGATCGGCGCGTCCAGCCCGGCGACGCGGTGGTTCGTGCCGAGGATCACGACGAGGTCGTAGTCCTGCCCGGCCGCCTGCCGCCACGCCTCGCCGAGGATGCGGCCGCAGTACGCGTAGCCGGCGTGCGGTGCCACGATCGCCAGCGGGCGGCCGCCGATCGGCGCCTGCGCCTGCGCCAGGAACCGCTGCACCTGCGCCGCCAGCTCCGTCCGGTCGGCGGGGTAGAAGCCGCCCGCCACCGCCGGCGGCCGCTCCGTCCCGCCGGGCGACCGCGGTCGCGGCGGCCATCGCCGCGCCGAGCATCAGGATCGCCGTCCCCGCCGCCCCGCGCGCGCCTGTCCTCATGACCACACCCCCGCGATCGGCGCGTCGCAGCGCGCGCACCTGCCGTCCTTCGCGTGCATCTCCTCGATCAGGAAGCCGGAGCGCCGGATGACGAGCGCGCCGCAGCGCGGGCACCAGGTGTTGTTGCCCGGGTGGCCCGGCACGTTGCCGACGTAGACGTAGCGCAGCCCCTTCGCCAGCGCGATCGCGCGCGCCCGCTCGAGCGTCTCGACCGGCGTCGGCGGCAGGTTCTGCAGCCGGTAGTCGGGGTGGAAGCGGGTGAAGTGCACCGGCACGTCCGGCCCGACCGCGTCGACGAGCCAGCCGGCGAGTCCCTGCAGCATCGCCTCGGAGTCGTTGAGCGTGGGCACGACGAGGTTGACGATCTCCAGGTGCACGCCGCGTCGCGCCACCTGCCGGATGCTGCGCAGCACCGGCGCGAGCTCGGCGTGCGACACCTTGCGGTAGAACTCCTCGCTGTAGCCCTTGAGGTCGATCTTGATCGCGTCGAGGACGTCGCACATCTCCGCCAGCGGCGCCTCGTTCATGAAGCCGCAACTGACCAGCACCGGGCGCAGGCCCGCCTGCCGCGCCGCGCGCGCGACGTCGATGAGGTACTCGGCGAACACGGTCGGCTCGTCGTAGGTGAAGGCGATGATCGGCGCGCCCGACCGGCGGGCCGCCGCGACCAGCTCGGCCGGCGGCACGAACGGCCCCGCGTGGTCCTCGGGGCGCGACTGCGACATCTCCCAGTTCTGGCAGAACTCGCAGTGCAGCGGGCAGCCCGCCGTCCCGAGCGAGTAGGCCTGCGCTCCGGGCAGGAAGTGGTAGAACGGCTTCTTCTCGATCGGGTCGACGTGCACGGCGACGGGACGGCCGTAGGTGAGGCTCAGCAGGCGCCCGTCCTTCACCAGGCGCGCGCCGCACTCGCCGCGCTCGCCCTCCTTCAGGCCGCAGCCGCGCGCGCAGAGCAGGCACTTCACGAGCTCGGCGTGGTGCCGGTGCGCGCCGGGTGCGGCGGCGCGGCCGCTCGGCCGGCGGGTGGCAGGTCGCGCACTCGACGCCGGCCTGCGCCGTGGTTGCCCACCAGCGGGCGACCGGAGCGTTGCGCAGCACGTCGGCCGTTGCGCCGGCCGCGCGCGCCGGCCGCGGCAGGCCCGGCAGGCCCGGCACGCCGGCGAGGCGGCGCGCGGAAAGGACGAGCCGGGCGACCGGAAGCAGGCGCGAGGCGGCAAGCGCGAGGCCGCAACCGGCGGCGGCCTTCAGGAAACGGCGGCGGGAGAGCGGAGCGGACGTCATGGTCGACCTCGGGAGGGGTGCCGGTCCCTGGCGGCCTGCCGCGGCGCGCGGATCGGCGCCCGCCTCGATCATCAAGGTACCACCCGCCGGAGGGAGGGTCCACCGGGGTAGCTCCACCGGGGTAGCGCCAACGGCCCGACGGCCGGCGCCGTCCACGTTCGACTGTTAATCCCCACTAAATCGCTACGATTACTTCACCTTTCATGTTCCTGCATCGGCATGTGCCTTGCGTGACGCGCCGCGGCCGGGGGTCGCCCACCTTCCCCGGCGCGACAACCGCGTCAGGCGCTGGTCAGGAATGCAGGGAAGTCCGCGGCCGCCGGGGCAGCCGGCGCGGCCGCGCGAATTCAACCGCGAGGCGATGATGATGTCGATGCGAACGGTTCTCTCCTGGTGGATTCCGAACGGCCCCAGCCCCGTGGCGACCGGCGGGCGGACGAAATTGCCGGCGGGCGGGGCGAAACCGTCCCGGGCAGCGGGCTCTGCGGCGCGGGGGGGGCTCGCCCTGCTCGCGCTGGGCGGGCTGCTGGGAATCGCCGTGCCGGCCATGGGGCAGACCGTGGTGGAGGTCCGGCACGACATCGCCGCCGACACGACCTGGCCGCGGGTGGACGGGATCTACCTGGTGTACGTCCCGATCGAGGTGGCCGAGGGGGCGCGGCTGACGCTGGCGCCGGGGGTCGTGGTCAAGTTCCGGCCGGGGGCCGGGCTGACGGTGCGCGGCACTCTGCTGGCGGTCGGCGCGCCGGGGGACTCGATCTTCTTCACGTCGGAGCGGGACGACAACCTCGCCGGCGACCTGCCGGAGGATGGGCCGACGCATCCTGCCGCCGGCGACTGGAACGGGATCGCCTTCGCCGACAGCGGCAGCGACGCCAGCGTGATGCAGTACTGCGAAGTCTGGTTCGGGGGCGGGGGCGAGGCGGGTGCGTTGATCGCGTGCGACGGCGCGAGCCCGAGCATCGGTGCGTCGTCGCTCAACGCCGGCACTTACGGCGTCGTCTGCGGGCGGGGCGCCGCGCCGCGCCTGAGTGGGGTCCGGATCAACGGTTGCCTGTCGGTGCCGCTCGCTCTGAGCCCCGACAGTGATCCCGTGTTCGACGCGGTGGTGTTCGGTTCCGAGCAGGACAACGGCTACGACGGCATCGGCCTGCTCGAGAGCACGCTGCTGGAGAACGTGCGCCTGACGCGGCGCGACACGCGGATCGGTACGACCCTCGTCGAGAACGTCACCTACGTGCTGCTCGGCCCGATCACGGTCGGCCGGCAGGCCACGCTGCGCCTGCAGCCGGGCCTGGTGCTCAAGGCGATCGACGCGGGCGCCGGCATCACCGTGCACGGACGCCTCGAGGCGGAAGGGTCCGCCGACAGCGCCATCGTTTTCACCTCGGTGCGCGACGATGCCGCGGGCGGTCCCTGGGACACGAACCGCGACGCCTCGCTCACCGCCCCGGCGCCGGGGGACTGGGGCGGGCTGGTCTTCGCCGATTCGAGCTCCGGCGCGCTGCGCTCCTGCCGCGTCCGCTTCGGCGGCGACGCGGCGCTGGTGGAGGCCGGGCAGCGGGTCGACCTCGTCGTGAGCGACTGCGTGCTCGCCGACGGTCGGCGTGGACTGCGCGCCGGTGACCACACCAGCCTCGAGTTCACCGGCAACGAGGTGCGGACCTGCAGCGGCGTGCCGCTGGAGATCGCGGTCGGCACGAGCCTGGCGCAGGTGGACAATGTCTTCCTCGGCAACGGCATCACCGCGGTCGGCCTCCTCGCGGGCGACGTGGCCGACGGGGGCCTGATCCGGCAGCTCAACATCGGCGGCCACACCGACATCAGCTACTACGTGGACGAGCGGCTGAACGTGGCCGGGAGCCTCGCCATCGAACCGGGCGTGACGATCAAGTTCGCCCCCGGCAGCCACGGGGATCGACGTGACGGGGAGCGTCGTGGCCGCCGGGATCGACGACCGGCGGATCGTCTTCACGAGCGTGCACAACGACTGCGCCGGCAATCCGGGCGATACCGAGGGGAACGGCTGGGAGCCGGGCCCGTGCCCGGGCGACTGGGGCGGCATCCGGTTCGTCCCGCCTGCGATCCCGCGGCCAGCCTGCTCGACCACTGCATTTTCTCCTTCGGCGGCTACGGTCCGGACGGCGTGGTGCGGATCGGCGGCATGGCGCCCACGATCACCCACTGCCTCTTCGAGTGGAACCTCATCGGCCTGCACGCCGAGTTCTTCGCCGGGACCGGCGGCGAAGGCGGCGGTCATCCGGCCGTCGGACGGGCCGTGGCGGCCCGCGGTGGCCGGCGCCGCCGAGATCCACGACAACACCTTTGGCGCCAACGTCATCCCGGTGCTGTGCGACTACGACGGCCGGTTGGCGCAGGATACGCTGCTGGAGCCGTCCGCGCTGACCGGCGAGGTGGCGGTCGTGGACCGGCTGGTCGGCGACCTGATCGTGCCGTTCGGCATCACCCTCACTCTAGCCGCCGGCCTGGAGTTCGCAGTCGGCCCGGGCGGCATCCTGGTGCAGGGGGCGCTGGTTGCCGACGTCCCGCCCGACAACCCGATCGTCATCAGTGGGCTCGATGGGGGAGGATCTGCCGGCCTGGAACGCCGGGCGAGCCCTACGACTGGACCGATCGCTGCCGGTTCGTGCCGGGTTGCGATCTGTACGCGTCTCGATCCGCTCGGCCTGCTCGACAAGGCGGGCGGCGCGGTCTGGCGCGGCATCACCTTCGAGAATACCAGCGACGATGCCGTATCGATCCTGCGCAACGTGACCGTGCGCGATACCGAAACGGCGCTGACGGTCCGCAACGCCTCGCCCGTCTTCTCCTCCGTGACCATCACCGCCGCGCAGGCCGATGGCATCCGGATCGAGGGGCGCTCGCGGCCGGTGATCGAGGACTGCCGTGTCGATCACTGCGGCCGGGTCGCTCTGGCCATGTCGCTGATGGCCGATCCCGTCCTGAGCGGCAACACGTTCCTGCTGAACGGCTACGAGGGGATCGGCGTGCTCGGCGAGACCCTCGCGCGGGACTGCGTCCTGCGCGGACGCGACGTCGCGCAGCGCCGGAACCTGCCGTACCTGATCCTGGAGGATCTGGCCGTGGGGGTCGGTGTGAGCCTGACGCTCGAGCCGGGGCTGAAGCTGAAGTTCATGCCGGGGCGTGCGCTGACCGTGGCCCATTCGCTGGTGGCGCGGGGCGGCGCCTCGCCCGACAGCCTGATCGTGTTCACGTCGGTGGCCGACGACTTCTACGGCGGCGACTCCAACCGGGACGGCGCCGACTCCGCGGGGGACGATGCGCCGTGGGGCGGCGTGCGGCTGGCGCGCACGACCGCGGTGGGCGAGATCGCGCTGCGCAACTGCGTCTTCCGCTACGCCGGCGCGGCCACCGGCGAGGGGGCGCTCGACGTCACCGGCACCTGCAGCCCGACGCTCGAGGCGTGCACCTTCGCCCACAACGCGCGGGGCATCGTCTTCCGCGAGGCGGCGGGCGATCCGCTGCGGGGCGGGCTCGCGCGGTGCGATTTCTTCGGCAACCGCGGAGTACGCGGTGCTGAACCTCGGCCTCGTGCACCAGGTCCGGGCCACCGACTGCTGGTGGGGGCACGCGAGCGGGCCGTTCGACATCTCCGACGACCGCTACGCCGGCGGGCTGCTGAACCGCGCCGGCCTGGGCGACCCGGTGTCCGACGGCGTGGACTACGCCCCCTGGCTCGCCGTCGGCAGCCAGCCGCTGCTGCTCGGCGACGTCTCGCAGAGCGCGGAGGTCACCGCCTACGACGCCGCGCTGGTCCTGCAGGGGGTCATCGGGGAGCTCGCGCTGACGCCGGGGCAGGCGCGGCTGGCCGACGTCACCTGCGCCGAGGGGGTCACCGCCCTCGACGCCGCCTGCATCCTGCGGCTGGTGGCGGGGCTGACCACCTGGTTCCCGTGCGAGTCCGAATCGGTGGTGACCAGGGCGGCGGGCGAGCGGCCGCTCGACCTGTCCGCCGCGGACGCCGCCGTCCACCTCGAAGCTCTGGGCGAAGGCGTCCAGGGGGTCCGCCACGCCGTGGCCTGGAGCGGGACGACGCCGCTGCTGTCGGCCGAGCTGGTGCTGCGGGCCGGGGCGGGGGCGCGCATCGTCGCGGTGGCCGCCGCGCCCGGCGCCGCCGCCGCCCGCTTCCTCACGCGCGCGCCGCGCGACGGCGAGGTCAGGATCGTGCTCGCCTCCGCCGAGCCGCTGCCCGCGGGGGCGCTGGTGGAGTTCGAACTGGTGGACGACGTCGGCGATCCCGCCGCCGCCGGTTCCGCCGCCGCCGTGACGCTGGCGTTCGCCCGGCTGAACGAGCGGACGGTGGTGCGCGCGGACGGCGGCGCCGACGGGCCGTCCGCCCTGCGGATCCTGATGGAGCAGAACCGGCCGAACCCGTTCAACCCGGCCACCGTGATCCGCTTCGCCCTGGCCGGACCGGCGGGCGCCACGGTGCCGGCGCTGGTGACGGTGCACGACCCGGGCGGCCGGCTCATCCGGACGCTCGTGGCCGGCGGGCTCGCTCCCGGCACGCACGAAGTGCGTTGGGACGGTCGGGATGACGGCGGCGCCCGCGTCGCCAGTGGCGTCTACTTCTACCGGGTCGAGGCGGGCGAGCAGAGGCTCAGCCGCAAGATGACCCTGCTCAAGTGAGAGGACAGGTCATGAGACGGTCGAGTCTTGCCGCTATCGTCGCGCCGGGACTGCTGCTGGCGCTCCTGGCCGCCCCGTCCGCGCCGCGCGCGCAGGGCGAGGAGACCCTCGGCGTCGTGCCGACGGTCCTCACCCTGCTGGTCGGGGAGACCTATCAGCTCGGCGCCAGCGGAACGGTGACGCTGCCGCTCTCACTGGCAGAGCACCGATCCGACGGTCCTGCAGATCTCCGACGAAGGCGTGGTCACGGCGGTGGCGCCGGGCCAGGCCCGCATCCTCGTGCGCGACGGCGACGGCCGCAGCGGGGTCAGCGACATCTACACGGTCGCCCACCTCGGACTCGCGATCGAGGGGGCGTACGTGCTCAATTCGCAGGCGCCGTTCACGGTCCGGGTGACCGGCGACCTCGACGCCTGGCAGGTATCGGCGCTGGAACTCGCCGTCGCCTACAACCCCGACGTCCTGGAGGCGGTGGGGGCGACCTCGGTCGGCACGCTGTCGGAGACGTGGGGCGCGCCGACCGCCGGGCTCGTGGGCAACCGCCTGCGGATCGCCCACGCCGGCGTGCAGCCGCTGTCGGGCGACGGCGCGCTCGTCGGCGCGGTGTTCCGGCTCCGGACGGGGCTCGAGTCGGGGATGTCCACGGTGTTGTGGCTGACGGACGTCCGCCTCAACGAGGGGCTGCCGCTGGTCAAGGGCGGCTCGGGAACGATCCGGGTGCGCGGGGCGCCGATCGTCGTGCGCTCGGTCACGGTCTCGCCCGCCACGGTCGAGCTGCGGCCCGGCACGCTCGCCGCGTTCACGGCGACCGTGGTCTCGGGCGGCGTCGGCGGCGTGGTCTGGTCGGTCGTCGGTTCGCCGGCGCACGGCACCATCGACGCGGACGGGATCTATCGCGCCCCCGCCGTGCTGCCCGCTCCGCCGGTCGCCACGATCTATCGCCACCAGCCTTGAGGACCCGGCCGTCCACGGCGCGGCCGTGGTGACGCTGCTGCCGGCCCGGGAGGCGGGGCTGGTCAGCCTGGCGGTGCTGAAGAATCCGGCCAACCGCTTCGGGCTGCAGGTGCTGGTTTCGGCCGCGGATCCGTTCCTGGCGCCGCCGGCGGTGACGGTGGACGGCGAGTCGGCGACGGTCACGGCGGTCGACGGTTCGCTGGCGGTCTACCGGACGCACCTCTGCCTGCCGCAGGGAACCGCGTCCGCGACCGTCCACGCCGCGGGGACCACGGCGCTCGGCTCGGGCGAGGCCGACTTTTAAGTTTATCGATCATCGCTTTCTAGAGGAGTGCTGACGATGGACAGGCGACGGATGAACAAGGCCCGCGACGGCGGTCGGCGCGCGCTCCGCGCCTTCCTCCTGCTCGGGTGCGCCCTGCTGCTGCTGGTCGCCTCCTGCAGCAATGACGATTCGCCGACCGCACCGGTGGCCGACACGCCGGCCGGTCTCGTGAACCAGGGCTGGGCCGACTTCACGCTCGGCGACCTCGCCGAGGCGCGGGCCGAATTCACGGCTGCGCTCACGCTCGACCCGAACTACGGACCGGCGCACGTGGGCCTCGGCTGGAGCGTGCTGGCCCTCGCCGGCTCGCGCAGCGACTATCTGGCCGCCGCGGCCGCCTTCGACGCGGCGCTGGCGGCGCAGGAGACCACGGCCACGACCTACGTCGGACGGGCGGCCGCCCGGCTCGGGTTGGGCGATGGCGACCTGGTCGGGGCCGCCGCCGACGCCCGCAGGGTCCTCGCCGTGGCGCCGCACTTCAGCTTCGCCCACGATCCCGACTTCGACTCCGCCGACGTGCGCCTGCTGCTGGCGTGCGCCGAGGCGGGGCAGGGGAATTTCGCCGCCGCCCTGACCGCGGTGCAGCCTGACTTCCCGCTCGCCATCGTCGCCGACGATCCCGCCACCTGGACCGTGGCCGGCTTTTTCCACGACAGTTACGCCGGCGCGGTGGCGGCGTGGCTGCAGGAGATCGGCGCGGTCACGGGGCCCTAGCGGAGGGCAGGGTTGCCCGCTGCCCCCGGCAGCCGCAGTTCCTGCCGCAGCCTGTACGGGCGGTGCAGGATGGACGGCAACCGGATCCGGAAGCCGAACGGGGGACAGGCCGGGTCGCCGCCCGGCGCGCCCCTACAGCCCCACCAGCACCTGCGCCAGGATGATCTTCGCGATCAGCGCGACCGGATAGACGGCTGCGTAGGCGATGTTGGGGTGCTCGCTGCCGGTGTGCGCGTTGGCGAAGGCGAGCGCGGCCGGCTGCGTGTGGACGCCGGCCAGGATGCCGAACGTGGAGATCATGTCGTAGCCGAAGAAGCGCGAGGCGATGATCGTGACCAGGCCGGCCGACAGGAGCGTGATGCCGGCGCCGAACAGCAGCAGCACCGGCCCCTGCGCCAGGAAGGTCTGCACGAAGCTCCCCCCGGCGCGCGTGCCGACGCCCGCCAGGAAAAAGAGAATGCCGAGCTGGCGCAGCGTCAGGTTGACGTTGGTCTGCATCGTCCAGACGATCGGCCCGGTGCGCCCGAGCCGCCCCAGGATCAGGGCCACGATGAGCGGACCCCCGGCGAATCCGAGCCGCACCGGGCGGTCGCCGAAGAACGGCAGCGGCAGCATGCCGAGCGCCACGCCCAGGATCAGACCGAGGCTGAACGACAGGAAGTCGGTCTCGGCCACGTCCCGCAGCGGATTGCCCACGAACTTCGCCACGGCCGCGAGGTCGGCGCGCCGCGTCACCACGCGGATCTGGTCGCCCAGCTCGAGCGTGGTGTCGGGGTGCGGGGTGATCTGGACGGCGCCCCGGCGGATGCGGCTGACGATGACCGGGTGGTCGCCGGTGGCCGCCAGGCGCGACAGCGGCGTGCCGGCCACGCCCCGGTTCACGACCACGAAGTCGCGGTAGACGATGCCGGGCGACTGCCGCTCCACCGACTCGTGCACGACCGGTCCGATCAGCAGCTCCGCCTTGCGCACCGCCTCGGCCGTGCCCACGCCGACGAGCACGCACCCTTCCGCCAGGATGACGTCGGGGGTGACCAGCTCGATGCGCGGGCCGCACTGGACGCGCGTGAAGACCATCCCGGTCAACTCGGTCAGCAACGAGCTGTCGCACGGCTTGCCCACGAGCTGGGGGTTCGTCACGCGCAGCTCGCGCGTGAGCAGGTCCTGCCCCTCGCCGCCCTCGGCCGCCTTCGCCCGCCGGCGCTCCTGGGAGAAGTCGACGCGGTAGAGCTTCGTGGCGAGCTGCATGGTCAGGATGAGGCCGAGCACGCCGAAGGGGTACGAGATGCTGTAGCCGACCGTCGGCCCGTCGAGCTGCAGGCGCAGCGCGTGCGGGTCGAGCGGCGCGCCGGCCAGGATCTGGCGCAGCGTCTCCACGGCCGCCGCCAGGGCCGGCGTGTTCGTCAGGCCGCCGCAGAAGAGGCCGGCCGCCACCGGCGCGTCGATGCCGAGCAGCTTCGCGCCGAGCGCCGTCACGCCGGCGGCGGCGCCGGTCGCGATCAGGGCGAGCAGCGTCAGGCGCACCCACTGGCGGCGGAAAATGCTGAAGAACGTCGGTCCTGACTGCAGACCGACGGTGTAGACGAAAAGCGTCAGGCCGAGGACGTAGATCTCCTCGGGGATGACGAACCGGGGGTCGAGCGCGCCGAAGACAAGCCCGACGAACAGCACCGCGGCGATGCCGAGCGTGAAACCGCGAATGCGGACGTTGCCCAGAAAATAGCCCAGCCCGATGACGGCGAACAGCAGCGCCGGCACCGAGGTGGCCAGAAGGTTCCCGATCCCGTCCATGCCGCTCCTTGCGTTTCGTCCCCGGGGCGCGACAAGAATATGCGCGCTGACCCCGGCACGCCACAACTGCCGTGGCGAGGTGCGTGGTGACGAATCCCGCGCACAAAATGTGTCCGGGCGGACGGTGCAGTCCGGAGGCCGTGTTCTCCGCGATGGCCGCCGGGACCGCCGCCGTCGCCGTCGCCGCCGCTGCCGTGCTCCCGGGCCAGATGTCCCCCAGCCTCGCGTGTCTACAGGTTGCTTCGGACGCGCTGTGGTGCCGACGAAACGCGCGGGCACGCGCGCCGAATTGCGCCGGCGCAACTGGCGCCACCGCCCTGGAGTCGGGAGGGAGGTTCGGGACATCGAATATGGGGTTGGCAAAGTGAGCGAGGTGCCGGGCCTGGGCGGCAGGGGAGGCCCTTGATCAGCAGGTTTGGGGTTCGGGTACCGGGCGGCGCAACAACTTGCACGAGCGGCTCAGGTCATCCCGCTGTGCACCGATAATGGTTCGTTGTGGCTCCGTCGTGACCACGGCTGAAGGTGTCCCCGGCCAGGGCGCGCCTCGCCGAGGCCGTGTTGTTGAGAGCCCGCTCGATCGCTTAAGAACCGCTCCACACAGTCTGGAAAGGTGGCACCATGCGTTCGCTCAACCTGTCCGCGAACTGCCCACGGTCCTGGCGCACATTGTTGCTGGTGAGCGTCTTCGTCCTGGCGGCCTGCGGGGCGTCCTGGGCGCAGGAGGAACCGCAGCCCCTGGCCAACGGGGTGGAGATCGCGCCCAAGCCCCCGAAGTGGGGTCTGAGTTTCGGCGGCTTCGGCATGAGCGGTCGGGTCCAGACCGCGCTGCTGCCGGAAAGCGGTGACGACTTTGCCGACATGAACCCGATCGAGCGTCCCTACGGGTTCGGGCTGTCGATCGACTACCGGGTCAGCCCGGCCATGCGGCTGTTCTTCGACGGGAATTTCTCGACGTTTCGCAAGCAGGTGGCGGTCAAGGACGAGTACAGCACCAGTTTCTGGGTGTACGAGATGACCGATTACGAATCGCACATCGTCGGGCCGTTCACGGACGATGCCTACTTCTACATGGACACGACCGGGATGCGGCTGGGCGCCAAATACGACTTCCAGAAGAACGGCTTCCGCCCGTGGGTCGGGGCCGGTTTCGGCATCTACCGATGGACGGTCGACTACGCCACGGTGGACCGGGCCAGTTCCTGGGGCAGCGACACCGGCCTGGCGTCCGGCGCCACCTTCCTGCTCGGCGTGGACATCTTCGTCGGGAAGGGTTCGATGATCACCGTGTTCGGCGACTTCGCCTCGCCGGTGGCCAATCCGCTCATCGACGACCTGTTCCACGAAGGCTGGACCTGGGACAACGTCGGTGGCAACCACGTCATGGGGC
This sequence comes from uncultured bacterium, assembly GCA_963772145.1. Classification (GTDB taxonomy): domain Bacteria; phylum Krumholzibacteriota; class Krumholzibacteriia; order LZORAL124-64-63; family LZORAL124-64-63; genus CAVSZB01. The sequence goes on along the minus strand of CAVYVY010000024.1, from coordinate 138,362 downwards.
CGTATCGCCTCGGCGTCTCGTTCGGCATGCTGCGCTGAGCGGAGAGGGGGCGCCGCCGTTGCCGGCAGCGCCCCCTCCCTCCCGTCCTGTTGCCCTGCCCTACTTCTCGTATTGGTAGAACTTCGCGTAATGGACGCCGTCACGGTTGGCGTAGCGCTTGGTGAGGCTCATGACGTCGTCGTCGATGCAGCGGAGGCGGACCTGGGTGGCCTGATCGCGGCTGCAGAGGAAGGTTTCGCAGCGCTTGTCCTCGGCGGTGATCTGGCCGCCGCGACGTGTCACCTCCTCGGCGAACGTCAGCATCAGGCGCGGTTTCTGCGCAAGGTCCTGCAGGATCAGGAAGGAGCCGGCGGGGTGAACGCCGTTGGCGTCGCCGCCCGGCTCGCCCTGGAGCCCGAGGCGCAGGCGCTCGACGCCGGTGTCGTCGGCCATCGTCAGCACGGGGCCGCCGTGCTCGGTGTCCATCTCGATCCGCGCGCGGACGCGTCCGGCGGCGTCTCGCAGGACGATCTTGTCGGCCGTCAACGCCGTGGTCGTGATCGGCGCGTTCACCGGCTGGGCCAGGGCCACCGGCCTCTGCAACGGCGCCTGCGCGGTCAGCAGCGCGCCCCCCGTCAGCAGCAGCAGCACGACGGTCGCCATCCGCCACCGCCCGTTCTGTCGTTCCAGCCGCTGCAGTCTCGCCTCGATGTCTTTCCCGTCGTGCCTCATCTCCTCGTGCATCCTCATTCCCCTCCATGGAAACGGCGCGGTGCGCCCGTGGTCTGGATGACGCGATTCTGCGGCGGCGAAGGCGCCGCCAGGCGTGGGAACGCGTCGGGGGTCGTTCAGCCGTGCATAGCAGACCGCGGCGCGCTTTGCATCTCCTGAATTCATCCGGTTGGCAGTGCGACGATTCCGGGTCGGATTGCCGGCGATGGCTTCGCGGATCCCGCGCGCAAAAAGGAGTCCCGCCGGCCAGGGACCGGCGGGACTCCAGGTGTCCGGGTGGACGGTGCAGACTAGAGGCCGTGATGTCTGTGATGGTGACGGTGACGGTGACCGCCGTGATCGCTATCGCCGCCGCCGGATTTGTCATCCTCGCAACCGTAGTCGCCATAGACACCCAGCTTGAGCCCGCGTGAGTCCACCGTGGGCTTGCGGTAAGGCTTTTTCAGGCCTTTGTCCTTCCCGCTGCTGCCGATTTTCATGACCCTCCCTCGCATATTTTGCCAAAACAGGATGTATCCGCTCCCTCAGCGTGATAATATATTAAAACAAATACCTCTGTCCCGTCAAGTGGTTTTTGGCGGTTTTCTTCACTCATCATTACTATAATGGTTCGAGCTCTCCGGTGGATCGACGGGAGGGGCCGCCCGGATCCCGCGCACGAGGGCATGTTCAACAAATTCCAGCGGATATTCTGTTGCCCATTCTCTTGTCGGATGACCGTCCGGTTCTTATAGTGACCGCCCGGTCATTCATGTGGCGGACTGTCAGGAGGACGGGTTTGGCGCCGAGACCGAAGCAGCTCAAGGCGGAGTGGGGCGCGCTCTGCCGGCGGAGCATCCAGGACGCGGTGGTCCGGATCCTCTCGCGGGAGGGAGCGGAGGCGCTCACCATGGACAGGGTGGCCGCCGAGGCCGGCCTCGCCAAGGGCACGCTCTATCTCCATTTCAAGGACAAGCAGCAGCTGCTGACGGCGGTGAAGGATGAGGCGCTGCGCCCCCTGTGGGAGGAACTGTTCGCCGATCCTCGACGGGCCGCTGGCGCCGGCGGCGAAGCTCGAGCGGTTCGTGGTGCGACACCTCGGCTACTTCGACGAACACCGCGACCTGTTTCGCGTCCTGCTCTGGGATCGCCAGATCGCCGAGACGACGCTGCGGCGACAGCAGTCCCTGCCGTTCCGGGGCTACGTGGAGCGGGTGGCGAAGGTCTTCGAGGAGGGCGCCCGCGTGGGCGTGTTCCGGCCGCTCGATCCGCAGCGTCTGGCGGCCATGCTGATCGAGGCGAACATCGTCACGATCGGGCGGCGGTTCGCTGGTCGCGGCGCCCGGTCCGCCGGAAGCGGATGCGCGCTTTGTCGTCGACCTGTTCCTCAACGGTGTGGCCGTGCGGCGGACGGTCGGGAGGACGCCATGAGTCCACGAACCTGCCCCGGCGCCGCGGCGCGCGCGTCGCGCTGGCCGCGCTGCTGGCCGCCGGCTGCGCGAGCAGCCCGCCCCGCGTGGACGGCGTGGACGGGACGGCGCCGTCGGCCGACGTGCCGTGGACACCGCCGGCGCGCGCTGTCGTCGCCGGCGCGCCGGTCGGCCCGGCCATCCCGCCCGAGGCGGTGGCCGACCGGCTGGCGCGTCTCACGCTGGCCGAGGTGGTGGACATCGCGCTGGCCAACAGTCCGGCCACGCGCGCGGCCTGGGCCGACGCCAGGGCCGCGGCGGGCGGGCTACGGCGCGGCGCGGGGCAGCCGCCTGCCGACGCTCGACGGCACCGCCACGCTCACGCGCGGCAACGCCAGCTCCCGGACGAGCGGCCGCCGCCGGCGGGTCCCGCGCCGTGGTCCACGACCTACGGCCCGGCCGCCGGCCTGTCGTGGCTGCTGCTCGACTTCGGCGGGCGCGGGGGGCGGGTCGAGGCGGCGCAGCAGACGCTGCTGGCGGCCGACTGGACGCACAACGCCGTCCATCCAGGACGCCATCCTCGCCGTGGAGACCGCCTTCTACCGGTACGGCGGGGCGCAGGCGATCCTCGCGGCGAACCGCGATGTCGTACGCCGAGGCGGAGAGCAGCGTCGTCGCGGCCGAGGCGCGGCACGAGGTCGGCCTGGCCACCATCGCCGACGTGCTGCAGGCGCGCACGGCCCGCGCGCAGGTCAAGCTGGACCTGCAGACCACCGAGGGGCAGGTGCGCACCACGAAGGGGGCGCTCGCCGTGTCGATGGGCTACCCGGCGAACGTGCCGTACGACATCGCGATCGGCACGCCCGACATCCCGGTCGACGGCGGTGGCGCGCACCGTGGAGGAGTCTGATCGCGCAGGCCGTGGCCACGCGACCCGACCTGCGGGCGGCGCAGCGCGCCGGCGCAGGCCGCCGCGGCCCGCGCGAAGAGCGCGCGCTCGGACCTGCTGCCGTCGCTGTCGGTGAGCGGTTCGACCGGCCGCACCTGGACCGACGGCGTGGACGATCCGCCGACCGCACCAGCGGCGCGCTCGTGCTGAACATCCCGCTGTTCGCCGGCTTCTCGGGCCGCCACGACCTGGCGCGGGCGCGGGCCGAGGCCGACGCCGCCGCCGAGCGGGCGCGCGGCTTCGAGCAGCAGGTGATCTACGAGGTCTTCACCGCGCACAGCGACTTCCTCACCGCCACCGAGCGCGTGAAGACGGCCGACGAACTGCTGGCCAGCGCCAGCGAGTCCGAGCAGGTCGCGCTGGGACGCTACCGCGAGGGCGTGGGCGACGTCCTGGACCTGCTTTCGGCGCAGCGCGCGCTGGCCGCCGCGCGCGCCCAGCAGATCAACGCGCGGCTCGGCTGGTTCACCGCCCTGGCGCAGCTCGCCCGCGACGCGGGCGTGCTCGGCCTGCACGGCGCGAATCCGCTCTCTCCCGACAACCTGCACCCCGAGGTGGAGAAATGACGGCGACGACCGGTCGCCCCGCGCCGGCGGACCGGCGGCGGCCGCGCCCGTCCGGGCCGGCCTCGCGCCCCTGCCGACGCTGCTCGCCGCCGCGCTGGCCCTCGCGGCGTACCGGCGCGAAACCGGCCGCCGAAAACGCCGCCGGTGCCGGTCGTGACCGGCGTCGCGACGGTCCAGCCGGTGCCGCTGCTGCTGGACGCGGTCGGCACGGTCGAGCCGATCGAGTCGGTGGCGGTCCGCCCGCAGGTGGGCGGCGTCATCACGGCCGTGGCCTTCACGGAGGGCGCCGACGTCGAAGGCGGGCCAGCCGCTGTTCCAGATCGACCCGCGGCCGCTGCAGGCGGCGCTGGCGGCGGCGCAGGCCCAGCTCGCGCGCGACGAGGCGCAGGCCGCCAACGCCGACGCCCAGGCCGCGCGCTACGCGCGGCTGGTGGCGAAGGACTACGTGACGCGCGAGCAGGCCGACGCCGTGCGCACCCAGGCCGACGTCTTCCGGGCCGCCGTGCAGGCCGACCGGGCGGCGGTGGAGCAGGCCAGGCTGAACCTCGCCTACGCCACCGTGTCGTCGCCCGTGGCCGGTCGCACCGGGAGCATCCTGGTGAAGAAGGGCAACGTCGTCGCGCGCCAACGGCGCGCCGCTGGTCGTCGTCAACCAGCTGCAGTCCGATCCGCGTCAGCTTCGCCGTCGCCGGGCGACCAGCTGCCGCTGGTGCAGAAGTACGCGGCCGGCGGCACGCTCGCGGTCCGGGCGCGGCCGTCGCGCGACGGCGCGGGCGAGGCGCTCGACCGGTCGGCTGGTCTTCGTGGACAACGCCGTCGACGCCGGCACCGGCACCGTGACGCTGAAGGCGGAGTTCCCCAACGACGACGGCGCGCTCTGGCCGGGCCAGTTCGTCGACGTGGACCTGGTGCTGACGGTCGAGCCGGCCGCGCTGACCGTGCCGGCCGCCGCCGTCGTGACCGGCCAGGAGGGCACCTTCGTCTTCGTCGTCGGCGCGGATCGGCGAGGCCGAGAAGCGCGCCGTGAAGGTGAACCGCACCGTCGACGGACTGCACCGTCGTGGACGGGCGGCCTGGGCGCCGGCGAGACGGTCGTGACCGACGGGCAGATGCGGCTCGTGCCGGGGGCGGTCGTGGAGGTGAAGCCGGCCGGGCCGGCGCAGGGAGGCCGCCGATGAGCCTCTTCATCCGCCGGCCGGTCATGACGACGCTGGTCATGCTGGCCATCCTCGTGGCGGGCGTCATCGGCTACCGGCTGCTGCCGGTGAGCGACCTGCCGAACGTGGACTTCCCGACCATCTCGGTGTCGGCGAGCCTGCCCGGCGCCAGCCCGGAAACGATGGCCTCGGCGGTGGCCACGCCGCTGGAGAAGCAGTTCTCCACCATCGCCGGCATCGACAACATGACCTCCACGAGCGGCCTCGGGCTCCACGCAGATCACCATCCAGTTCAGCCTGGACCGCAACATCGACGCCGCCGCGCAGGACGTGCAGGCCGCCATCGCCGCGGTGCAGCGGCAGCTGCCGCGCGACATGCCGTCGCCGCCGTCCTACCAGAAGGTGAACCCGGCCGACCAGCCGATCCTCTTCATCGCCCTGACCTCGCCGACGCTGCCGCTGTCGGACGTGGACGAATACGCGCAGACGCTGATCGCGCAGCGCATCTCGATGGTGAGCGGCGTGGCCCAGGTGCAGGTCTACGGCTCGCAGAAGTACGCCGTGCGCATCCAGCTCGACCCGCAGGCGCTGGCCTCGCGCGGCATCGGCATCGACGAGGTCGTGCACGGCGATCCAGGCGAACAACGTCAACCTGCCGACCGGCACGCTGTGGGGCCCCGAGAAGGCCTACACCGTGCGGGCCACCGGCCAGCTGAACACGGCGGCGGAGTACCGGCCGATCGTCGTGGCCTACCGCAACGGCGCGCCGGTGCGGCTGCAGGACCTCGGCCGCGTCTTCGACAGCGTCCAGAACGACAAGGTGGCGAGCTGGTTCAACGACGAGCGCGCGATCATGCTGGCCGTGCAGCGGCAGCCCGGCACGAACACCGTCGCGGTGTCGCGCGCGGTGCAGGCGCTGCTGCCCACCTTCCAGAGCCAGCTGCCGGCCTCCGCGCAGCTGACCGTGCTGTTCGACCGGGCCGAGCCGATCCGCGAGTCGGTCCGCGACGTCAAGTTCACCCTGCTGCTGACGCTCTGCCTCGTGGTGCTGGTGATCTTCCTGTTCCTGCGCAACGTCTCGGCCACGGTGATCCCCAGCCTCGCCCTGCCGATGTCGATCGTCGGCACCTTCGCGGTCATGTCGCTGCTGGGCTACAACCTCGACAACCTGTCGCTGATGGCCCTGACGCTGTCGGTCGGCTTCGTCGTGGACGACGCCATCGTCATGCTGGAGAACATCTTCCGGCACATGGAGATGGGCAAGACGCCGTTCGCGGCCGCCGTCGACGGGGCGCGCGAGGTCGGCTTCACCATCGTGTCGATGACGCTCTCGCTGGCCGCGGTGTTCATCCCGATCCTGTTCATGGGCGGGATCATGGGGCGCCTGTTCCGGGAGTTCGCGGTCATCATCATGGCGGCGATCCTGGTCTCGGGCTTCGTGTCGCTGTCGCTGACGCCGATGATGTGCAGCCGCTTCCTGCGCCCGCAGCACGATGAAGCACAACCGGCTGCTACGACGGCATCGAGCGGGTCGTGGGTGGCGGCCTCGCGCTGTACGAGCGGACGCTGGCCGTGGCGATGCGGCGCAAGGCGCGCCACGTGCTGCTGTCGCTGCGCGATCTTCGCCGGCACCGTGGTCCTGTTCCGCGTCGTCCCCAAGGGCTTCATCCCCAGCGAGGACACCGGCTTCCTGACCGGGACCACGGAGGGGGCGGAGGGACTGTCGTTCGAGGCGATGAAGACGCACCAGCAGGCGGTGGCCGCGGTGCTCGCGCAGGACCCGAACATCGAGGTCTTCATGTCGAGCGTGGGCGGCGGGCGGGCCGACCACGTCCGGCAACCAGGGGCGGGTCTTCCTGCGGCTGAAGCCGCGCGGGGAGCGGCGAGCTGAACGCCGACCAGGTCGTCGAGCAGTCTGCGCGCGCGAGCTGGCGAAGATCCCGGGCATCCGCGTGTTCATCATCAACCCGCCGGCCATCAACATCGGCGGCGCTTCGCCTCCGGACTCTACCAGTTCACCATGCAGTCGTCCGACCTGGACGGCGCTCTACGCCGGCGCGCCCGCGTTCGAGGCGCGGCTGCGGCAGGAGTCGAAGCTGCGCGACGTCAACAGCGACCTGCGCGTGCAGCAACCCCGAGGTGGACGTGGTCATCGACCGCGACCGCGCCGCCTCGCTCGGCGTCACGCCGCAGGCGATCGAGGACGCGCTCTACTCGGCCTTCGGCACGCGGCAGGTCTCGACCATCCTGGCGCCCAACAACCAGTACTACGTGATGATGGAACTGCTGCCGGAGTGCCAGCGCGATCCGGCGGCGCTCGCCCGCCTCTACGTCCGCGCCGCGGACGGCGCGCTGGTGCCGCTGTCCGCGCTCGCCCGGATCGAGCCGGGCTCGGCCCGCTCACCGTGAACCACTCCGGGCAGCTGCCGTCGGTGACGATCTCGTTCAACCTCGGCGAGGGGGTGGCGCTGAGCGAGGCGGTGGCGATCGTCAACCGGGTCGCGCGCGAGACGCTGCCGGCGTCGATCGTCACGAGTTTCGCCGGCACCGCGCAGGCGTTCAAGGCCTCGCAGGCCGGCCTGGTGGCCCTGCTGATCCTGGCCATCCTCGTCATCTACATGATCCTGGGCATCCTCTACGAGAGCTTCATCCACCCGATCACGATCCTGACCGGTCTGCCGTTCGCGCTGTTCGGCGCGCTGCTGACGCTGCTGATCTTCCGCACCGACCTGAACCTGTACAGCTTCGTCGGCCTGATCATGCTGATCGGCGTCGTGAAGAAGAACGCCATCATGATGATCGACTTCGCGCTCGACGCGAAGCGCGCGGGGCTGGACGCCGAGGCGGCCATCCTCAAGGCGTGCAGCATCCGCTTCCGGCCGATCATGATGACCACGATGGCCGCGCTGATGGGCACGCTGCCGATCGCGCTGGGGCTGGGCGCCGGCGCCGAGGCGCGGCGGCCGCTCGGTCTGTGCGTCGTGGGCGGGCTGCTCTTCTCGCAGTTGATCACGCTCTACGTGACGCCGGTGTTCTTCACCTACCTCGACCGCTTCCAGACGTGGCTGGGCCGGAAGGGCGCGGACCGCGCCTGAACTCCGCCGGAGCGCGAGCCCGAGTCGCTGGCCGATGGTGGGATCGTCCGCGAATCCGGCGCACCCACCCTTGACCGGGACGGCCGCCGCTGTAGAATGTCGGTCTGGCCCTGGATCGCCCTCGCTCGCAGGCTTGCACGGCAGGAGGGAGCCGATGCTGTCCGCCGGAACGGTCCTCGGTCCCTACCGGATCCTCGCGCCGCTGGGCGCCGGCGGCATGGGCGAGGTGTACCGCGCGCACGACACCCGGCTCGGCCGCGACGTCGCGCTGAAGGTCATCCCGGCCGGGCTGGCCCGCGATCCCGACCGCATCCGGCGCTTCGAGCAGGAGGCACGTGCCGCCGGAGCGCTGAACCACCCGAACGTCTGCGCCATCTTCGACATCGGCGCCCACGACGGCTCGCCGTTCGTGGTGATGGAACTGCTCGAAGGCGAGTCGCTGCGCGCGCGCCTGGACGACGGCCCGATTCCCGCCCGCAAGGCGATCGACTGGGCGGCGCAGGCGGCGCGCGGCCTGGCCGCGGCGCACGCGAAGGGGATCGTCCACCGCGACCTCAAGCCGGAGAACCTGTTCCTGACGCGCGGACGGCTGCGTCAAGGTGCTGGACTTCGGCCTGGCGAAGCTGACGCGGCCCGAGATCCTCGCCGCGTCCGGCGACGCGCCTGCCTCGGTTCCCCCGACCGAGACCGGCGCGATCCTGGGCACCACCGGCTACATGGCGCCGGAGCAGGTGCGATGCGAGCCCGCGGACCACCGCGCGGACCTGTTCGCGCTTGGCTCGGTCCTGTACGAACTGCTGACGGGCCGGCGGGCGTTCACGGCGGAAACCTTCGTCGAGACCTCGTACCGCATCCTGAACGACGACCCGCGCGCCGCTGGGCGCGTCGGGGCGGGAGTTCCCGGCGGGGCTCGAAGCGATCGTGCGGCGTTGCCTGGAGAAGGGCCCGCAGGAGCGGTTCCAGAGCGCCCTGGATCTGGCCTTCGCCCTCGAATCAGTGATCGCCGGCGCCGCGACAACGGTTCCCGCGCCGAACCCGCCGATCACCCAGGACCCGGCGGACGGAACCAGGACCAGGACCAGGACCCGGACCAGGACAAGGGTCGCGTACCTGGTTGCCGGGCTGCTGGCCGGCGCGCTGCTGGCGGGGGCCGTGGCGGCCCTGCTGCCGCGCCCGGCGCCCCCCGCGCAGCCGACCTTCCACAAACTGACCTTCGGCAAGGGAATGGTCGGTACCGCGCGCTTCACGCCGGACGGCAACAGCGTCATCTACTCCGCCCGCTGGGAGGAGCGAAAATCGGAGCTGTTCAGCGCGCGTCTCGACGCGCCGGGAGCCGTGCCGCTCGGCCTGTGCGAGTCGGGGGTCCTCGGCATCCGAGGCGGCGAAGTCGCCGTCGCGATCCCGAGCGCGAAGCGGGTCTCCGGCATGACGATCGCGACGATGCCGCTCGGCGGCGGCACGCCGCGCCCCATGATCGAGGGAGTGGTGGGTGCTGACTGGAGCCCCGACGGGCGGCGCTTCGCGGTCGTGCGTGGCTCGCCGGGGCGATGCCGGCTGGAGTACCCGCCGGGTCGAGTGCTGTTCGAGACCTCAGGGTTCGTCGCGAGCCCCCGCATCTCTCCGGTAGGCGATCGGGTGGCCTTCGTGCACTGGCCGTACCGGGGGGGGATGCAGGGCACGGTCATGGTCGCCGACACGTCGGGGCGCGCGGAGATCCTGGCGGGGCCGGCGGACTGGGCCACCGTGGCGTCGACCCTCTGGTCGCCCGACGGTACCGAGATCTGGTTCGGCGCCGGACGGATCTGGGGCTGGCAGTCGCTGTTGGCGGTATCGGGCGACCGGCAGGTCAGGACCCTGCTGGCCGGCCCCACGTCGCTCAACCTGCTCGACGTGCGCCCGGACGGGCGGGTCCTCCTGTCGAGCGGCATGCAGACGTCGGAGATCTGGGGCCGCGCGCCCGGGGACTCCGTCGAGCGGTCCTGGTCCTGGTTCGAGGGGGGCGTCGCCACCGGCCTCTCCGCGGACGGGCTGAGCCTCCTCTTCTCCGAATGCTCGGCGGGGGGCGGCCCCGGGCAGGCGAGCTTCCTGCGCCGCCTCGACGGCAGTCCGCCCCTGCGGATCGCCACGGGGAGCGGGCACGCGATCTCCCCCGACGGCGCCTGGGCCCTGCTGGACGAGGATTCGCTGCTCACCCTGGTCCCGACCGGCGCCGGCGCGCCGCGCCCGCTGCCGAGCGGGACGATCGCCCGGCGGCAGGCCGCCTGCTTCTTTCCCGACGGGCGGCGGATCGTGATCGCCGGCAGCGAGGCCGACCGCCCGACGCGCCTGTTCATCCAGGAGCTCGCCGGGGGGCCGCCGCGGCCGCTCTCGCCCGAGGGGGTGCGGCTGCCGTGGGGGGGCGCGTGCATCTCGCCGGACGGGAGCCGGATCGCGGCGATCGCGGAGGGGGGACCGGTCCTCGTCCCGGTCGCGGGCGGGGAGCCGCGGTCGATCGCGGGGCTGCTCCTCGGGGAGGAGCCGGTGGCCTGGACCAGCGACGGCGGATCGCTCTTCGTCGTGGAGTCGCGCGGCGCCGACTTCGTGCGCGTCGTCCGGTTCCATCTCGCCACGCAAGCGCGGACCCTCTGGAAGGAGATCCGGCTGCGCGATCCCGCCGGCGGAGCCATCACCTACCAGCCGCTGATCGCGCGGGACGGGGAGGTCTACTTCTACACAGCTGGACGCACTCTGAACAACCTGTACCTCGTGGAGGGGCTGCGCTGACGGGATGCAGTGGCGCGCGCGTCGGCGGGTCGGGCCCGGGGCCGGTGCGCTTCCCGCCCGCCGTTCGCGCCACCTGCCCCGCTACATGCCCCAGAGATCGCCGGTGTGCACCGGCTTGCCCATCAGCTTCAGATAGTAGAAGAGTTGCGACTTGTGGCTGTTCAGGTGTCCGATCATGCCGAGGAAGTTCTCGCCGAGCGACCTGGGGTGAGTCGGATCCCACGGGGCGCTCACCAGCTTGCCCTGCAGGTCCGCCTCGCCCACGTGGTCGATCATCTTCACGGCAAGCGCCCTGTCGGCCGCCAGCAGCCGGCGGGCTTCGGCCACGCTGGTCACGGCGGGCAGCTTCTCGGCCGGGGGCAACATCGCCTCGGGAGGGAGGTCCTTCATCTCCACGCCGGCCGGCAGGCCCCAGTCGCCGGTGGCGAAGCCGCGGCAGCAGGCGCCGCAGGCGTTGGTCAGGTGCATCAGGAGCTGGCCGGTCGTCATCCAGTTGTCGCCGGTGGCCGGCTTCCAGCCCAGCTCGCGGTCGGTCAATCTGGCCATCAGGGCATCGGTGGCCGGGTAGGCCCCCTCCACGCTGGCCTTCAAGAGCTCTGTCCAGTTCATATGGTCCCTCCACTCATATGTCGTCCGCCGGTCGTTTCATCGGGGGAGGACAGGATACGCACAAGCGAGAGCGGAAACAAGACGAGAAGACACCAAAATTACCGATTGCCGACCATGTCTGCCCCGACCCGCCAGGATTGGGGATCGGGCGCAGTCCGCCGGCATCGCGTACGTCCGCGAATCGTGTTCGCTTCAGTTTCGCTCGTTCAGGAACGTGAACAGCTCCGCCAGCAGCGCGGCATCGGCCGGCAGGGCGAGCTTGCGCTTGTCGGCGGGGCCGCCCTTCGTGGCGCGCATCGCGGCGAGGCGGTCGAGCAGGTATTCCTGGCTGTCGTCGACATAGGAGCCGAGCGCTTCGATGAAGCTCACTTCGCCGAAGTTGTACTGGCGGATGATCTCCACCACGCCGGCCAGGATGGCGGGGCTCTGCGAGCGCAGGTAGGTCAGGTGGAGCCCCGTCAGGCGCTCGGACTGCCAGGTGATCCAGCGGTCGATCAGGGCCGCATCGGGGCTCTGGCCGGGGTTGGCGGGGGTGTTGGCGCTGGCGTTGGCGCCGGTGTAGGCGCCGCCGCGCAGGTAGTCCGCGTAGGACTCCTCTTCGGTGATGCCGGCCTCGAGCTGGGCGCGCAGGATGTCGGCGCAGGTGCCGGCCACTTCCGAGACGTTGCCGCAGATGCAGTAGTAGGCCGCGCCGTCGGCGTTGCCATCGGGGCTCTCCACGGTGTACTCGAACAGCAGGGCCTCGGGACGGACATCGCCGGGCTCGAAGGCGTAGATGCCGGGCCCGACCTGAACTGCGCACATGACGCTTCCTCCGCTCCACATCTGGCGTGGGAGACCGGCGCCGGCGGGCGACGGTCCGCGTGACTCGTTCGACGCACCGCCGCGCCCGCAACCGCGGGTGCCGAAGCACGCGGGTCAAAACATGCCCTCTGGCTGCCCGCAGGTCAATGCCGTTTGGTCACTTTCGCGGGAAAACGTCGCCGCGTCGACGGCGAGGCCCGGGCCGGCGCGGCGGATCGCGGGCGGGCCGGCCCGAGAATCGCGGGCGTTGGCCGGTTCCCGTGTCCCAAGATGGCTCACACGAGACTTGAAAGTCGGCGCGAAATATCCTGTAATGGCACAAGTTATGGCATTGTCAGCGTAGGCGTCGAAACTGTCTGCCCCCTCGCGTGCCGGGAGGAACCGTGCCCCTGCGGGTCTGCCATCTCGCCAGCGGAAGTCGTGGCAACGCCACCTGGGTGGAGGCGGACGGCGCGGCGCTGCTGGTCGATTGCGGGCTGAGCGGGCCGCTGCTCGCGCAGCGGCTGGCCGCGCGCGGGCTCGAGGCGCGGCGCATCACCGCGGTGCTGGTCACGCATGAACATCACGACCACATCGCCGGGCTCGGGTCGTTCGTGAACGGACACCAGGCCACGCTGCACATGACGCGGGGCACCCTGCGCGGCAGCGGACGCCTGGCGGGGGCGGCCGGACGGCGGGTGGAGGTCGGGGCGCCTTTCGCGGCCGCCGGGCTGACGATCACCGCGGTGGCGGTGCCGCACGATGCGAACGAGGCGGTCGCGTACCGGATCGCAGGGGGCGGGGCGACGGCGCTCATCCTGACCGATCTGGGTGACGCGGACGACCTGCCGGACCGGGCGCTGAGCGACCTCGACTATCTGCTGGTCGAGGCCAATCACGACGAGGGCCTGCTGCGCGACGGCCCGTACCCGCCGTTCCTGAAGCGGCGCATCGCGGGGTCGCTGGGCCACCTGAGCAACACGCAGTGCGGCGACCTGCTCGCGCGGACCGTGCCGCTCAGTCCGCGGCTGCGCCTGGTGACGCTCGGCCACCTCAGCGGCACCAACAACGACCCGGCGCTGGCCGTGGCGACGGTGTGGGCGCGGCTGGAGGCGCGGCTCGGCGGGCGGCCGCCGCTGCGGCTCGGCGTGGCGCGCCAGCACGAGCCGGGCGAGGTGTTGGCAATCGGTTAGCGCGGCCCCGTCGCTGCTGCCGCCGCCGCGACGCGGGCGCTGTCCCACTGCGGCGAGGCGCGCAGCGCCGCGAGGTTGTTGTCCGCGAGCAGACGGGCCGGATCGGACATTCCCTTCGTCAGACAGGTTTCCACCCAGCGCCAGGCCCGCGCCTGATCGCCGGCCCGGCTGTATGCCGCCGCCGCGTTGAAGGCCGCGTCGGGGAAGACCGGGTCGAGGTCGTGGACCGCGGCGAACGCCTCCGCCGCCTCGCGCCATTTCGACTGGCGCGACAGGGTGGCCGCGAGGTTGTTTCGGTAGGAGGCGGTCGAGGGGTCGAGTTCGACGGCCCGAGTGAAGGCCGCGCCGGCACTGGCGAGGTCGCCCCGCTCGGCGAGCGTGCGTCCCTGGTACGACCAGCCGCGCGCGTCGCGCGGGAAGTCGCGCGTGAACAACATTCCTTCGGCGCCGAGGTCGGCGGTGCGTCCGAGCTGCCGCAGGGCGAGCAGGCGGTTGTAGCGTGCATCCTGCGACTTCGGCTGTAGCGTCAGGGCGCGGTCGAAGGCGGCGAGCGCCTCGGCGGGTCGCCGGGCGTCGAGATGGTCGAGGCCGAGCGTCAGCCACTGCTCCGGATCGCGCGGGTCGGCGGGAGCGTCGGCGCGCGCGGTGGCCGCGTTGTCCGGCAGCATCTCCAGCAGGCGGGCGAGACGCGTGTCGTCGGGATTGGCTGCGAGCCCGGCGATCAAAGTCGCGCGCCCGGTGCCGAGGCGGTTCAGCCCGGTGCCCAGGCTGTAAGCATCGAGAAAGAGACCGGTCGAGACGCGGAATCGCGCCAGGCGCGCGGCGTCGACGGCGCCGGTCATCGGCAACGGCTCGTCCGACCAGAGGCCGCGCAGCCAGCGCAGGTTGTCGCTCTCGTGGTAGGCGAGTGCCTTGAGCTGGAATTCGCGTACGGTCTGGAATTCGAGTACGGGGCGCAGCCAGCTATTGACCGGTCCGGCACCGAGCGATGCCGCCATTTTCGGCCGCCCCGCGACGCGGGTGGAGGCGGTCACGGCGAGGTCGTCGAGCAGTTGCGATTCCAGATCGGCGCGGACGGCGGGATCGCGCGCACGCTCGGCCCAGCGGTCCGCATCGAGCGCGATCGGGGCGCGGCTGCCGACGAGGATCACGTTGCTCGGATCGATCCAGAACAGTTCCGCGTAAGGGAAGGCCTCGATGAAAGTGCGCGTGACGATGCGTGTCTCCGCGTTCGGCAGGTGCGTGACCGTCCACTGGATCATCACGCCCCGCTCCGTCAGCCGGTCGCGGCACAGTTCGTAGTATTCGCGCGCGAGGATCGCGGAGTTGCCGACGAATTCCGGGTTGAGCTTCGAGTCGCTGCTGATCACGTCGAACCGCTCGCGGGTGGTCAGCAGGAACTGCACGCCGTCGCCGACGATCAGGTGCAGGCGCGGGTCGGCCAGCACGTCGCGGTTCGCCGTCGCGAACAGGCGGGCCCCCTCGACCACCGAGGGGACGATCTCCACGCAGGTAAGCTGTTCCACCTCGTCGTACAGGCCGAGCGCGCCGAGCGTGATGCCGCTGCCGAGCCCCACGGCCAGCACGTTACGGGCGCGGGGCGTGAGCGCCACCGGCAGATGCGCGAGGATCTTCTCCTTGCGCACGATGCCGGGCTCGGTGCCGCCGATGTCGCGGCCGTCGACGCTCATGTGCAGATCGCCGTTCGGCTTGCGGTAGACTCGGACTTCGGCGGTGGGATCTTCGCGGCTGAACAGCACCACGTCGTCTGAGGCCTGCGAGTCGCTCAGGATGACGCGCGCCCGCCGGTCGAGCGTTGGCGCCAGCAGGACCAGCGTCGCCAGCGCGACCAGGGCCGGCCAGATCGCGGCCCCACCGCGACGGCGTCGCGCCGCGACCAGCACCGTCACTCCGGCCGCGCCGCTCAGCAACGCTGTCACCAGCAGTGCCCGCCGCGCGCCCAGCAGCGGCAGCACGAGGAATCCGGCGGCGAGCGAGCCGGCGATGGCGCCGGCGGTGTTGGCGGCGTAGAGCCGGCCCACGCTCTGGCCGAGGCGTGACAGCGAGGCGATACCGATCCGGTTCACCAGGGGGAACGTCATGCCGGACAGCAGGGTCGGTATGACCATCACGGCGGCGCTCGCCAGGAAGCGCTTCAGCAGGTAGCTGTGCCAGCTCTGCTGCGGCGCGCTGAGCCAGGCGGATCCGTTGAGCGTCGGCAGCCAGTTCCAGATCAGCGGGACGGAGGCCAGGAACGCTGCCGCGGACGCGAGCAGGGTCCAGCCAAGCAGGCGCGCGGGCGAGGCTGCCCGGTCCGCGAGGCGTCCGCCGAGCCAGCCGCCCGCGGCGAGCCCGAAGAGATAGGTGGTGAGCATCGCGCTGAAGGCGTACGTGGTGTTGCCGAGGAAGTGGTGCAGGGCGCGCGTCCAGTACAACTCGCAGCCGAGGGCGGCGAAGCCGGTCAGCGCGAATACGCCGGCGAGCAGGCGGGGGTCCAGCTCGGGCGCGTCGGTGACCGGCGTCTTCCCTCGCGCGCTTGGGGCGACACCCGCCGCGCTGTCGGTCGTATCGCCGGTTCTGTCGGTTGCGTCCGCATCGCCCAGGCGGCGCGCCAGCAGCAGGCCGGCGCCGCCCGCCACGAGGTTGCCGACCACCGCGAGCGCCACGCACGGCAGCAGGCCGAGCGCCGGGATTAGCAGGAAGCCGGTCAGGAACGCGCCCGCCACCGCCCCCAGCGTGTTGACAGCGTAGAGCAGGCCGAGCCCGCGTCCGAGCCGGTCGCCGCGGCGCACCAGGAAGCGACCGAGCACCGGCAGGGTGCCGCCCATGAAAAAGGTCGGCGGGAGCACGAGGGCCGTGGCTACGAGGATGCGCACCAGGCTCGTGCCGGGCTCCGGAACGGCGCGGACGAGCACGATGTAGAGCGGTCGGATGACCACAAGCAGCAGTGGCACCGCCAGCGAGGTGGCCGCGACCGCGAGTTCGAGCCGGGCATAGAGGCGCAGCGGCCGTGGATCGCGGTCGGCGCGGGGGCCGAACCGCCAGCTGCCCAATGCGAGGCCGCCCATGAACGCCGCGAGGACGGCGCTGATGGCAAAGGTGGTGCCGCCCAGGAGCTGGCCCAGCAGCTTGATCCAGACCAGTTCGCTGATCAGGCCGCTGGCCCCGCTCAGAAAGAACAGTAGGACGACCAGCCCGGTGATTTTCTTCATTATCTCGCCTGTGAGTCTCGTATGGGGGGGCGAGGCGCTTACGGTCGCGGCACAATAACATTTTCGCCGGGAGGATGCCAGATCGTGAGTGCAGGGCGCGCCCGCCGCGCGGGGCGCGAGCGGGGCGCGCGGTTCCCCCGCGGCGGCCGGCGTGCTAGCCTCAGCCGGTCGGTCCGTCTCCGGAGCGACGGGAGGCGTCCCCCGGGGCGCGGGAATCGACGGAAGGCGCGGCATGCTCGAGATCCTCGACCTCACCCGGAAGCTCGACCCCGAAATCGCCAAAGTGGAGCGCAAACGGCTCGGCGAGGAACTCGCCCGTCTGCAGCGCGCGGCGTTCGCGCACGGGCTGTCGGCCCTTTTCGTCTTCGAGGGGATGGACGGCGCCGGCAAGGGGGATACGCTGTCGCACCTCGTGGAGTGGCTCGATCCGCGCGGTTTCCAGGTGTACGCGCCGCGGGGGCCGTCCGAGGAGGAGGCGCTGCGGCCGGCGTGGTGGCGTTTCTGGCTGCGCACACCTCCACGCGGGGGACTGGCCCTGTTCGACCGCTCCTGGCACGGCGAACTGGTGCAGCGGCGGCTCGACGGCGTACTCGACGACGCCGCCTGGGAACGGGCGCTGGCGCAGACGCGCGAATTCGAGCGGCAACTCGCCGCCGACGGCACGGTCGTGGTGAAGTTCTGGCTGCACGTCAGCCGCGAGGAGCAGAAGCGGCGGGTCAAGGCGTGGGCGAAGGACGAGCACCAGCGCTGGCGCGCGGAGCTGGCGCGCAAGCGGCGTGAGCACGGCTGGAAGGAGACGCTGCGCGTGGTCGAGGAGGTGCTGGCGCGCACGCACGTGCCCGAGGCTCCCTGGGTCCTGGTGGAGGCGGACGACGACCAGTGGCGGCGGGTCGGGGTGATGCGCGGGGCGGCCGACGCGCTGCGTCGCGGGCTGGCGGCGAGGGGCGTGACGGTGGCGGATCCCGCCGCGCCGGACCGCGCCGCGGCGGCGGCGTCGGTCACACCGACCCCCGACACCCTGCCGCCCGGCTTCGCCATCCCGGCCGATTCGCCGCTGGCGCGCGCCGACCTGTCGTTGCGCCTGGACAAGGCCACGGCCCAGCGCGAGCTGGTCGCCGCGCAGGCGCGGCTGCGCGAACTGGAATTCGCCGGCTACGCGCGCCGCCAGTCGACGATCGTGGCGTTCGAGGGCTGGGACGCGGCGGGGAAGGGGAGCGCCATCAAACGCCTCGTCGAGGAGCTCGATCCGCGCGGCTACGCGGTCATTCCGGTGGCGGCTCCCACCGCCGAAGAGCAGGCGCAGCACTACCTGTGGCGCTTCTGGCGCGACCTGCCCAAGGGGGGGCACCTTGCGGTGTTCGACCGCACCTGGTACGGCCGGGTGCTCGTGGAGCGGGTGGAGGGCTTCGCCGGCGAGGCGGCCTGGCGCCGCGCCTACCGCGAGATCAACGAATTCGAGCGGGCGCTCACCGAAGCGGGCGTCGTGCTGGTGAAATTCTGGCTGCACATCAGCCCGGAGGAGCAACTGCGTCGTTTCCGCGCGCGCGAGGCGAATCCCGACAAGCGCTACAAGATCGTTCCGGAGGACTGGCGCAACCGCGCGAAGTGGCCGCAGTATATGGAGGCGGTGGGGGACATGCTGCGCCAGACCAGCACCGCCGCCGCGCCGTGGACCATCGTCGAGGCGGAGGACAAGCCGTATGCGCGCGTGAAGGTGCTGCGCACGGTGGTCGAGGCCCTTGAACGGACGGTGGGTCGCGACGCCGCGACGCTCAGACGGCGCGGCCGCGTTTCTCGGCGCGCAACAGCCCCAGATGGCGCCGCACGTACCAGATGACCGCGACGATGATCACCAGGCCGATCACCGCGTCCAGCCGGTGGAACCAGACGCGCAGCGAGCGCCAGTTCTCGCCCATCACGCGGCCGACCCAGGCCAGCGCCAGGCACCATGGCACGGAGCCGAGGAACGAGTAGAGGCAGAAGGTGCCGAACGGCATGCGGGCGATGCCGGCCGGCAGCGAGATGAACGTGCGCACGACCGGCAGCAGGCGGCTGATGAAAATGGCCGCCTGGCCGTGGCGGACGAAGAAACGGTCGGCCAGATCGAGATCGTGCCGCGTGATCAGGACGAAACGGCCGTAGCGTTCCACGAACGGCCGCCCCCCCCAGACGCCGATCCAGTACGCGAGGATCGAACCGAGCAGGCAGCCGAGCGCGCCGGCCAGGCCGACGAGCCAGAGATTCAGCTCGGCCTGGCGCGCGACCCCCTCGCTGACCAGGCCGATGGTCAGGGTGCCGGCGAACGGCATGATGATCTCGCTCGGCAGCGGGATGCAGGCCGATTCGATGGCCATCAGCAGGATGACGCCCCAGTATCCCAGGGTCGAGATCTGCTGGATGATCCAGGCGCCGACGGCTTCGAGCACGGTGTGTACCATAGTCGGCCATGACTAACCGCCGACCGGGACCTTGTCAAGGAACGGCACGGCGGGCCGCGGACGCGGGAAAGGACGGTTCCGATGCTGCTGCTGGAATTTTCCATGTACCCGACCGACCAGGGGGCCGGCGTCTCGGCGCAGGTGGCCCGCTCGCTCGAGATCATCCACGCCAGCGGTCTGCCGTACCGCCTCGGCCCGATGGGCACCACGCTCGAGGGGGAGTACGACGAGGTGATGGCGGTCGTGCGGCAGTGCTTCGAGCGGATGAGTGGCGACAGCGACCGGGTCGCCTGCCAGGTGAAGATGGACTGGCGGCGCGGTCCGGCGGGACGGCTCGAGGCGAAGGTCGAGAAGCTCAAGCGGATCACCGGCCGTGATCTGGCGACCTGATCCGTGCGGTCCTTCCGCCCGAATGTGAGGCAAGTCATGGGCGTCGGTTGCCGTCCGGCCCGCCTTGACTCCCCCTGCCGGGGGGCCTAGCTTAGAGGGGCTTCGTCCCCTGGAAGCGTCGTTGTTGCAGATTTCAGAACGGTTTGGGCGCATCGCACGAGGTCCCGTCATGGGCGTCACCATCGGTATTCGCCGGGAAGACAAGAGCGAGTGGGAGCGGCGCGCGCCGCTCATTCCGCAGGATCTGGTGGCGCTGGAGCGGGAACAGGGATTGAAATTCATCATTCAGCCCTCCCCGATCCGGGTGATCACGGACGAGGAATACCGCGCCGCGGGCCTCACCGTGAGCGAGGATCTGAGCGCCTGTTCCGTCATCCTGGCCATCAAGGAGATTCCGGCGCGGCTGCTGCAGGCGGGCAAGGCCTACGTCTATTTTTCGCACGTCGTGAAGGGACAGCCGTACAACATGCCGATGCTCGGGCGGCTGCTCGAACTGGGCTGCTCGCTGGTCGACTACGAGAAGATCGCCGACGAGCAGAACCGCCGGCTGGTGTTCTTCAGCCGCCACGCCGGCTACGCCGGCATGATCGAGACGTTGTGGTGCCTCGGCCAGCGGCTCAAGTGGCGGGGCATCGCCTCGCCGTTCTCCGAGGTGCGGCACGCGTACGGGTACGCCGATCTCGAGGCGGCCAAGGATCACCTGCGCGACATCGGCGCGCGGATCGTGCGGCACGGCCTGCCCGAGGGGATGCGTCCGCTCGTGATCGGCGTCACGGGCTACGGCAACGTGGCGCAGGGGGCCCAGGAGATCCTCGAGTGCCTGCCGCTGACGGAAGTGTCGCCGGCCGAACTGCCGGCCGCGGCGGCCCTCGGCCGCGTCTGACGGCCCGGCGCTCCTGAAGGTCCTCTTCAGGGAAGAGCACATGGCGCGCCCGACCGATCCCAACGCGACCTTCCAGCTCCAGGACTACTACCAGCGGCCCGAGCGCTACCTCGGCTGCTTCGAGCGGCACCTGCCGTATCTCGACGTGCTGGTGAACACGATCTACTGGGAAGAGCGCTATCCGCGGCTCGTCACGCGGGAGTGGGCCATGACCCACTACCTGCCCGGTCGCCGTCCCCGCCTGCAGGTCATCGGCGACATCAGCTGCGACATCGAGGGCAGCATCGAGCTGACCCTGCGCGCGACGCAGCCCGCCTCGCCCTGTTTCACCTACGACCCGGTCGAGGATACGGTGCGGGATGGTGTCGAGGGGCACGGGCCCGTGATCATGGCGGTGGACAATCTGCCGTGCGAGCTGTCGCTGGAGTCGTCGCAGCACTTCAGCGCCACCCTGCGCGGCATGGTGACCGATCTGGCCGCCGCCGACTGGAGCGCCGACTTCGCCCGGCTGAATCTGCCGCCTCACCTCAAGAAGGCCGTCATCGTCCATCGCGGCGAACTGACGCCGGCCTACGGTTACCTGCGGCACTACGTCGAAGCCTGAGCGCCCGTTCCGGTCGGGTCGTCGGGCAAAGAACGATGTCCCCGTCGCGGCGGGGACGCGAACCCGAGGAGGATGCCATGAAGCGCGTGCTGGTACTGGGCGCGGGACTGGTGGCGCGGCCGCTGGTCCGCTACCTGCTGGACAAGGGCTACGAGGTCGTCATGGCCAGCCGCACGGTCGAAAAGGCCGAGCGGATGCTCGCGGGTCACCCCCACGGCAAGGCCTTCGCCCTCGATCTGCAGGACGAGGCGAAGCTGTCGCCGTTCATCAAGGATTGCGACCTCGCCGTCAGCCTGGTCCCGTACGCCTTCCATCCGGTGGTGGCGAAGCTGTGCATCGGGCACGGCAAGCCGATGGTGACGACCTCCTACGTATCCGCGGCGATGCAGGAGCTCGACGGTGCGGCGAAGCAGGCCGGCGTGACGATCCTGAACGAGATCGGCGTCGACCCCGGCATCGACCACATGTCGGCCATGCGGATCATCGACGACGTGCGCGGGCGCGGCGGCCGGATCGTCTCCTTCAAGTCCTACTGCGGCGGCCTGCCGGCGCCCGAGGCCAACGACAATCCGTTCGGCTACAAGTTCTCCTGGGCGCCGCGCGGCGTGCTGCTGGCCGGGCGCAACAACGCCCAGTACCTGGCGGACGGACGCCCGGTCGAGGTGCCGAGCCAGCGGCTGTTCCGCGACATGCACGTGCTGCAGGTCGAGGGGCAGGGCGACTACGAGGCCTACCCGAACCGCGACTCGATCTCCTACATCGACGTCTACGGTCTGCAGGGCATCTCCACCATGTTCCGCGGCACGCTGCGCAACATGGGCTGGTGCGACACCCTGTTCAACATCGGCCGGCTCGGCCTGCTGTCGCTGGACGAGGTCGACGTGAAGGGGCTCTCCTACGCCGACTTCACGCGACGGCTGATCGGGGCCGGTCCGCAGCGACGACCTGCGCCCGGCCGTGGCGCGCAAGCTCGGCCTGCCGGCCGACGCGCTGCCGGTCTGGAACCTGCACTGGCTCGGCCTCTTCTCCGACCGGCGCTTCCAGGTCGACCGGATCTCGCCGCTGGACGCCATGGGCGACCTGATGTACGAGAAGCTGTCGTTCCGCCCGGGCGAGCGCGACATGATCGTGCTGTACCACGACTTCCGCGCCGCCTTCCCGGACGGGAAGCGCGAGCGGATCGTCTCGACGCTCATCGACTTCGGCATCCCGGACGGCGACTCGTCGATGTCGCGCACGGTGTCGCTGCCGGCCGCGATCGGCGTCGACATGATCCTCAGCGGTCGCATCACGCAGCCCGGCGTGCTGCGCCCCGTGACCAGGGATATCTACGAGCCGGTGCTCGACGAGCTGGCCCGGCTGGACATCGTCTGCCGCGAGAAGACGGAGACGTTCTAGGGGCGTGGACCCCGGGGAGGCTGATCGGACATGACGACCCAGGAAAAGAACAAGATGTTCAAGGCGCTCGGGCTCAAGTCGCGCCAGGCGGGCGCCAACTGCGGCGGCGAGTGGTTCGCGGGCGGCCGCGACCTGATCGAGTCGCGCAGCCCGACCACCGGCGAACTGCTGGCGAAGATCGAGCAGGCCGACGCGAAGGACTACGAGAAGGTCATGAAGCAGGCCGGCAAGGCGTTCCTGGCCTGGCGCGCCGTGCCGGCGCCCCGGCGCGGCGAGATCGTGCGCCAGGTCGGCGTGGCGCTGCGCGAGAAGAAGGAGATGCTCGGCCGGCTGGTCTCGCTCGAGATGGGCAAGATCCTCACCGAGGGCCTGGGCGAAGTCCAGGAGATGATCGACATCTGCGACTTCGCCGTCGGCCAGAGCCGGTTCCTGTCCGGGCCGACGCTGCAGAGCGAGCGGCCGATGCACCGCATGATGGAGCAGTGGCACCCGCTCGGGCCGATCGGCGTCATCAGCGCCTTCAACTTCCCCGTGGCGGTGTGGGCCTGGAACTCGGCGCTGGCCTGGGTGTGCGGCGATCCGGTCGTGTGGAAGCCGTCCAGCAAGGCGCCGCTGTGCGGCGATCGCCTGCCAGAACATCGTCAACGAGGTGTTCCGCGCCAACGGCCTGCCGGAGGGCATCTCGTGCGTGGTCATCGGTCGCGGCGCGACCGTGGGCGAGCGGATGATCGCCGATCCGCGCCTGACCCTCATCAGCGCCACCGGCTCGACCCGCATGGGCAAGCGGATCGGCGAGATCGTCGGCGCGCGGCTCGGCCGGGTCATCCTCGAGCTGGGCGGCAACAACGCCCTGATCGTGTCGCACAACGCCGACCTCACCGGCGCGCTCGCCTCGTCGTTCTTCGGCGCGGTCGGCACCGCCGGGCAGCGCTGCACCTCCACGCGCCGCCTGATCATCCAGGAGAAGGTGTACGACGCCTTCGTGGGCAAGCTGGTCGCGAACTACAAGAAGGTGCGCATCGGCGACCCGCTCGATCCGAAGACGCTCATGGGGCCGCTGATCGACGAGGGCGCGGTGGCAGCGTACGAGGAGGCGGTCAAGGCGGCGAAGCGGCAGGGCGGCAGGCTCCTCTACGGGGGCAAGGCGATGACGCCGCCGTTCGGTCGCCGCACCTTCGTGCTGCCGACGATCATCGAGATCGCCAATTCGGCCGCGATCGTGCAGCATGAGACCTTCGCCCCGATCGTGTACGTCATGAAGTACCGCACGCTCGCTGACGCGCTGCAGCTGCACAACGACGTGCCGCAGGGGCTGTCGTCGAGCATCTTCACCGACAGCGTGGCTGAGGCGGAGGCGTTCCTCAGCTGGCTGGGTTCCGACTGCGGCATCGCCAACGTCAACGTCGGCACGTCGGGCGCGGAGATCGGCGGCGCGTTCGGCGGCGAGAAGGAGACCGGCGGCGGGCGCGAGTCGGGATCGGACGCCTGGAAGGGCTACATGCGCCGCCAGACCAACACCGTGAACTGGGGCGGTGAGATCCACCTCGCGCAGGGGGTGGAGTTCTCGGCCTGACGGATGCGCGCCACGGGCGGGAGCTGAGATGGACGAGTCGTTCTGGGACCAGCTCCAGGCGGATTCGGGTGAGCGCTTCTCCGGCTTCGAAGCGCTCATGCCGTTCCGGGTCCAGGAAGTACTCCTGGTGGCGAGTCTCTACGACTCGTACACGCTCGAGGAGGGCGGCCGGCTGACCGAGCTGCTGCTCACCGAGTACCGGGATCTCAAGCTCAGCTCCTCGCCCCACGTCATCCGCGCCTCGACCGGCGAAGAAGCGCTGCTGCTGATCGAGCGGCGGCGCTTCGACCTGGTCATCACGATGACCCGGCTGGGGGACATGGACGTGTCGGCCCTCGGACGCGCCATCAAATCGCGCCGCCCCGACCTGCCGGTCATCCTGCTCACCTTCAACACGCACGAACTGCCGCGGCTCGCCGCGCTCACCGGCCCGGACAGCATCGATCGCGTGTTCCTCTGGACCGGCGACGTGCGGATCCTGCTCGCGATCATCAAGAACGTGGAGGACATTCGCAACGTCGAGCACGACGCCCGGGAGGGGGGCGTGCGCGCCATCCTGCTGGTGGAGGACTCCATCCGGTTCTACTCCGCGTACCTGCCGCTGCTCTATACCGAAGTCATGCAGCAGACCCAGCAGCTCATGGCCGAGGGGTTGAACCTCAGCCACAAGCTGCTGCGCATGCGCGCCCGGCCGAAGGTGCTGCTCGCCGGCAGCTTCGAGGAGGCGTGGGACTACTACAGCCGTTTCAAGGAGTCGCTGCTGGCGGTGATCAGCGATTCGGACTTTCCCTGGGAGGGTCGCGTGCAGCCGGGCGCGGGCCTCGAGTTCCTGCGCCGGGTGAAGGCCGACGACCCCCGGTTGCCGGCGGTACTGCAGTCGTCCGATGCGGCGGTGGAGTCGGCGGCGATCGCCGTGGGGGCCGGCTTCATCAACAAGGAATCGCCGCAGCTGCTGGCCCGCCTGCGCGAGTTCATGCTGGAATACTTCGGCTTCGGCGACTTCGTCTTCCGCCTGCCGGACGGCACGGAGGTGGGACGCGCCACGAACCTGCGCTCCCTCACGCGCCTGCTGGCGCAGGTGCCTGACGAATCGCTGCGCCATCACGCCGGACGCGACCATTTCTCCAACTGGCTGCGCGCGCGCACCGAGTTCTCCCTCGCCGCGCACATCCGGCCACGCAAGAACGACGAGTTCCACAGCACCGCCGAGCTGCGCCGGTTCCTCATCGAGACGTTCGCGCATTTCCGCGAACAGACGCAGCGTGGCATCGTGGCGGACTTCTCGCGCCAGCAGTTCGACAGCAGCGCCGATTTCGTGCGCATCGGCGGCGGCTCGCTCGGCGGCAAGGCGCGCGGCCTGGCGTTCATGAACTCCGTGCTGAGCCGCTACGGCGTGTGGGACAAGTTCCCGGGGGTGTCGGTGCTGGTGCCGCCGACGGCGGTCGTCGGCACCGACGTCTTCGACCGCTTCCTCGCGCATCCCGGGCTGCGCGATCTCGCGCTCGCCGACCAGTCCGACGAGGAAGTCCGGCGCGCGTTCCTGGCCGCCCCGTTCCCGTTCGAGATCCGCGCCGACCTCGAGACCTTCCTGCAACAGGTGCGCTGGCCGCTGGCCGTGCGCTCGTCGAGCCTGCTCGAGGACAGCCAGTACCAGCCGTTCGCGGGGGTGTACAGCACCTACATGCTGCCCAACAGCCATCCCGAGCTGTCCGTCCGGCTGCACCACCTGTGCGCGGCGATCAAGCTGGTCTACGCGTCGACCTTTTCCCGCGGCGCCCGGAGCTACCTGCAGGCCACCGGCAACCGCGTGGAGGAGGAGAAGATGGCGGTCATCGTGCAGCAGGTGGTGGGGCGGCGGCACGGCGACCACGTCTATCCCGACTTCGCGGGGGTGGCCCATTCGACGAATTTCTACCCCGCGCCCGGCATGCGCCCGGACGACGGCGTGGGGTTCGTGGCGCTCGGACTCGGCCGCACCGTGGTCGAGGGGGGCAAGTGCCTGCGCTTCTCGCCGCAACACCCGCAGATGCTGCCGCAGTTCGGCACCGTGCGCGACATGCTGCACAACAGCCAGCGCTCGTTCATCGCGATGGACGTCAGCCGTCCCGGTCACGGGCCGGAACGCGACGGCGATGCCAACATCGTCTCGCTCGACCTCGAGGTGGCCGAGGCGCACGGCACGCTCGATGCCGTCGGCTCGGTCTTCAGCTCCGAGAACGACGTGGTCCACGACGGCATCCACCGGGCGGGCGCGCGCCTGGTCACCTTCGCCCACGTGCTCAAATCGAATCTCTTCCCCCTGGCCGACATCCTCAGTTTCCTGCTCGAGCTCGGGCGGCGCACGATGAGCTGCCCGGTGGAGATCGAGTTCGCCGTGAGTCGCGGCTCGGGTTCGCAGGAGCGCCCTGACGAGTTCGGCTTCCTGCAGATCCGGCCGCTCGCCGAGGGGTACGATACCCCCGCGATCGCCCCCGAACTGCTGACCGCGCCCGACGCGCTGTGTGCGACGCCGGTGGCGCTGGGCAACGGCCGCCTCGATGACATCCGGGACATCGTGTACGCGCCGCGCGACCGGTTCGACCGTGGCGCCACGCCGGCCATCGCGGAGGAGGTGGCGCGGTTCAACCGCGACCTGCTGCGGGAGGGGCGTCCCGTACCTGCTGGCGGGGCCGGGACGCTGGGGTTCGGCCGACCGCTGGCTCGGCATCCCGGTGAAGTGGGTGCAGATCTCCGGCGCGCGCGTGATCGTCGAAACCGATCTCGACGATTTCAAGGTGACCCCCAGCCAGGGGAGTCACTTCTTCCAGAACCTCACCTCCTTCCGCGTCGGCTACCTGACCGTCAACCAGGCCGAGGCGGGGGGGCGGCTGGACTGGGACTGGCTCGACGCCCAGCCGGCCGCGGCCGAGACTCCGCATCTGCGTCACCTGCGGCTGGCCGAGCCGCTCACCGTGCTGATCGACGGCCGGTCCGGGCGCGGCGTCGTGCTCAAGCCGGGGCGGGGGACTCCGCTCGGGATCGCGCCGTAGATCAGCCCTATTCACTCCGTTATCGATCGGTCAGGCCGGGGGTGAAATCCGAATCCACGGCTGGAAAATCCTTGCGCGGGCCGGTCGGGAACGTGAAGTTGGAATGCGGATTTCCCGGGTGGAGCCCGGAGAGCGCGGACATGGATCCCCAAAGGAGCAAGGCAATGTCGCAGCAAGCCATCAACGCTTTCATGGAGGGTGTGATCGCCAAGAACCCCGAGCAGCAGGAGTTCCACCAGGCGGTCCGCGAAGTGGTCGAGTCGCTCTGGCCGGTGCTCGAGAAGCACCCCGAGTACCGCAAGGCGAAGATCCTCGAGCGGATCGTCGAGCCCGAGCGGGTCATCATGTTCCGCGTTCCGTGGCTGGACGACAAGGGCGAGGTCCAGGTCAACCGCGGCTTCCGCATCGAGATGAACAGCGCGATCGGCCCCTACAAGGGCGGCCTGCGCTTCCACCCGAGCGTCAACCTCGGCATCCTGAAGTTCCTCGCCTTCGAGCAGGTCTTCAAGAACAGCCTGACCACGCTGCCCATGGGCGGCGGCAAGGGCGGCTCGGACTTCGATCCCAAGGGCAAGACCGACAACGAAGTCATGCAGTTCTGCCAGAGCTTCATGACCGAGCTGTAGCGCCACATCGGCCCGAACACCGACGTGCCGGCCGGCGACATCGGCGTGGGCGGCCGCGAGATCGGCTTCATGTTCGGCCAGTACAAGCGGCTGCGCAACGAGTTCACCGGCGTGCTGACCGGCAAGGGCCTGAACTGGGGCGGCAGCCTGATCCGTCCCGAGGCCACCGGCTACGGCCAGGTCTACTTCGCGGACGAGATGCTCGCCACGCGCAAGCAGGACTTCAAGGGCAAGACCTGCCTCGTGTCCGGCTCCGGCAACGTCGCGCAGTACGCGGTCGAGAAGGTGCTCGAGCTGGGCGGCAAGGTCGTCACCCTCTCCGACTCGACGGGCTACATCTATGACGAGGACGGCATCACGCGCGAGAAGCTCGCCTACGTCATGGAGCTGAAGAACGTCAAGCGCGGCCGGATCAAGGAGTACGGCGACAAGTACCCGAAGGCCAAGTTCATCCCGATCGACCCGAAGCTGGACTACAACCCGCTGTGGGCCCACAAGGGCGACGTGGCGCTGCCG
Organism: uncultured bacterium; assembly: GCA_963772145.1. Lineage (GTDB taxonomy): Bacteria > Krumholzibacteriota > Krumholzibacteriia > LZORAL124-64-63 > LZORAL124-64-63 > CAVSZB01. Next base: position 110,479 of record CAVYVY010000024.1, on the reverse strand, counting down.
TCCGCGACCCAGAACGAGATCAACGAGAAGGACGCCGAGCACCTCGTGAAGAACGGCTGCACTGCGTCGCCGAAGGCGCCAACATGCCGAGCACCCCGGAAGCCGTCGAGGTCTTCCTGAAGGAGAAGATCCTCTACGGTCCCGGCAAGGCCGCCAACGCCGGCGGCGTGGCCACCTCGGGCCTCGAGATGAGCCAGAACAGCATGCGCCTGAGCTGGACCCGCGAAGAAGTCGACCAGCAAGCTGCACGACATCATGAAGAGCATCCACAAGGCGTGCGTCGAGACCGCCGAGAAGTACGGCACGCCCGGCAACTACGTCAACGGCGCCAACATCGCCGGCTTCCTCAAGGTCGCCGACGCGATGATGGATCAGGGACTCGTCTAGGCATCTGCCGGCGGGTCAGTGTCCGGGGCGGGGCGGAGGCGACTCTGCCCCGCCTTCGCATTGCGGGGGGTGGGCCGGCGCGGGTGCGCGGGCGCTGCCGCTCAGAGCCAGCGACCTGCGGTCGCAGTCTCTGCGCGGATGCGCCCGCGCACCCGCGCCGGCCCACCCCTCGCGCGATGGGCAGGCGGGGCGGCGTCGCTTCGCTGGCCGCGGGGCGCCGATCGCGGATCGCATCGTCGGAGCAGGAACCTTGCCGCGCGCCTCTCGATATCGCTCGTTGGGTCGGAGCTGCCTGGCCCGGGAGGGCGTGGGGTCGGTGCGGGCGCAATCCGCGCAGAGACTGCGACCGCAGGTCGCTGGCTCTGAGCGGCCGCGCCCGCACCGACCCCACGCCCCCCCGGGCATTGACGCCGCCCCCCAATGTGCGATATTGTGAAAGCTCGGTCCCACGAGGGCCCGTTGCCCGGTGGATTCGGGGGCGACATGGCTTCGACGCGGTCGGGGGACTGTTGGCGGCATGCCGAGATCCCATCTCTCTCGTAAAACGGTGGAAAAAAGATAACTGACAACAATCAGTTTGCCCTCGCTGCCTAATTAGGCGGCGCGTTCCCGGATGGGGGGGGCAGCGGCCCTGTCCACGGAGCGAAATTTTCCGGTGCCTGGCCCCGAGCCGTGTTCCTTGGTGAGGGGCGAGAAAATAAGGGAACTGGCCGGAAGGTAGGTGGGCCGCGTAACCTGTCGACCGGTGAGAATTAACGCGCGGCTAAGCATGTAGATGCCGGCAGAGAACCGATTGTGGACGCGGGTTCGATTCCCGCCGCCTCCACCAGATCAAGGCCAACCGGGGTCGGTTGGCCTTTTCACGACGGGGGTTCGCCTGCGGACCTCCGGGTCTGAGGCCGCGCGGCGGTCCGGAGGAACGACATGAAGGCGCAGTGGCTGGCGTTGATGACCGCGGTCGCCTGGGGCGTGGGCGGCTACTTCGAGAAGAAGGGGCTGCACCTGGGGCAGTTGTCGCCGCAGGTCGGCATCACGCTGCGGACGGCGACGGCGCTGGCGGTGTTGTCGCTCGTCTCGTTTCCCGCAGTGGCGGACGGTGGCGCAGGCGCCGCCGCGCGCGCTGGCGTACCTGATCGTCGGGGGCGGGCTCGTGGCGGGGGCGCTCGGCATGCTCTGCTTCTACGCGGCGCTCAGGAAGGCGCCGCTCGGCGTGGTCATGCCGATCGCCTTCACGTCGCCGCTGTTCGGTGCGTTGATGGGGGCCTGGCTCGGAGGGGAGCCGGTCTCGCCGCGCGCGGTCGTCGGTATGCTGATGACGGTGGGCGGGATCCTCGTGCTGACCGCGCGGTGAGCCGGGAGACGAGCCCGTCAGGCCAGATGTCGCAGCAGGCGCGCCGCGCCGACGCGGAACTCCGCGGGTGAAACGAGCAGACTCAGCGCCAGGCAGCCGCGGCGCGGGAAGTCGAAGAAATACCCCGGATGCAGGAGCAGGCCGTCCTCTTCGAGGCGCGCCAGACACCACTCCTCCTCGTCCTCGCCGGTCCAGCCTTCGAGCAGAGCGTACCAGCCCGCCTCGCGCGGCAGGAGCCGGCCCGAGCGCAGGTCGGCGCACGCCTCTTGCAGCCACGACTCGTTTTCCCGCAGGCGGTCGCGGATCCGCGCCTGCGCCGCGTGCCGCAGGGCCAGGAGCGCCGGCGTCGCGAGCTGCACCGGCGTGCCGACCGAGAGGTACGCGTCGGCGATCAGCTCCAGACCGCCCTGGGCGCGCGCGAGCGCCGGCGCGGGTCCGGCCGCAGACCACCCAGCTCAGCTTCACCTGCGGCAGCGCGGCCACCTTCGAGAGTCCGCTCAGCACGAAGGTGAGCGCCTCGCCGTCCGTGGCCGCGGCCGCACCGCAGCGGGTCGGGCGCGCCGTCGCCCGGATAGTCGAGAAAGACCTCGTCGACGATCAGGGCGAGACCGTGCGGCGCGCAGAGCGCGTCGAGCGCGGCCCGCTCCGCGCGCGTCCGTACGGCGCCGGTCGGATTGTGCGGACTCACCACGATCAGCGCCCGCGCGCGGGGTCCGATGGCCGCGGCCAGCGCGTCCGGATCGATGCGCCAGCCGCTTCCCTCGCGCCAGACCAGCGGATAGGGCACGAGGCGGATCCCCTTCGAGCTCGGCCAGCAGCGGCAGCAGCGGGTAGCTCGGCGCCGGGACCAGGATCTCGTCGCCGGGGTCGGCGAGCAGCTTGCAGAGCCAGGCGTAGCCGTCGCTCGTGCCGGCGGTCAGGAAGATCCGCGCGGGGTCGACGGGTCCGCCGCGGTCGGCGTAGTAGGCGGCCACGGCCGCGCGCGCCGACGGCAGTCCGCGCGGGTCGGGCGCGTAGAGGTGCGCGTCGGGCGCGGCCAGCGCCGTGCGCAGCTCCTCCGCCGGCGGGGCGAGGCCGGCGCGCGTCGGATTGGCCTCGGTCAGGTCGATGACCGGCAGGCCGGCGGCGCGACGGGCCGCCAGCGCGGCGGCCAGGCGATTCGGCGGCTGGTCCCAGGCGAGTCGGTGCGACAGCATGGCGACCTCAGCCGCGAGGCCGGCGCGCGAAGCGGCGGACGTCGAGGAGGAGCCAGGCGGCCGCGGCGATCAGGATGATCACCGCGCCCGCCGGCAGGTTGGCGGCGTAGCTGAGCGCCAGTCCGCCGGTGGTGAACAACGCGCAGGCAGAGCGCGCCGATGGCCATCATCTGCCAGAGGGTCTTCGAGAAGTGGTTGGCCACCGCGGCCGGCAGCGTCAGCAGGGCGATCACCAGCACGATGCCGACCACCGTCACCAGCAGGACCACGGTCAGCGCCGTCAGCAGCAGCAGCAGCAGGTAGAACAGCTCCACGCGCACGCCGCGCAGCCGGGCGAACTCGCTGTCGAAGCAGACCGCCAGGAACTGGTTGTAGAACAGCAGCCCGAGCGCCGAGGACCAGCGCGTCGAGGCCGGCGACCAGCCAGAGGTCGCCGCGCGACACCATCAGGATGTTGCCGAACAGGTAGCCGAGCAGATCCTCCTGGTAGCCCGGCGTGCGCGCGATGAACAGGATGCCGGCCGCCATGCCGATCGCCCAGATCGCCCCGATCACGGTGTCCTCGCGCTGTCGGGCGCGCAGGCTGACCAGCCCGATGACGAGCGCCGCCAGCAGCGCCGCCGCGACCGCGCCGTACAGCGGCTGCAGCCAGGTCCAGCCGCCGACCACGTTCAGCCAGCGCGCCGCGCCGATGCCGCCGAGCACGCAGTGCGCGATGGCGCCGGCGATGTAGGTGATGCGCCGCGCCACGACGTAGCTGCCGACGACGCCGCAGGCCACGCTGGCCAGCAGTCCGGTCAGGAAGGCGTGCTGCAGGAAGGCATGCGTGCCGCAGGGCGTGCAGGAAGTCGCTCACGCGCCGTCCCCTCCCGGCGGTTCGGCGGCCACGGCACGGCACGTCGTGATCGTGGCGCACGACCCGCACGTCGCCGCCGTACATGTCGCGGATGATGTCGCCGGTGATCTCGCTGGTCGGGTGGACCGCCACCCGTCGCTTCACGCAGACGACCGTCCGCACGTACCGCGAGACGAAGCCGAGGTCGTGCGACACCAGCACCACCGTCAGCCGGCGGTTGAGCTCGCGCAGCAGGGCGTACAGCTCGCCCTCGACGTGGAGATCGAGGTTGGCGGTCGGCTCGTCGAGCAGCAGCAGGCGCGGTGCGCAGGCGAGGGCGCGGGCGATCAGCACCCGCTGCTTCTGGCCGCTGGAGAGGGCGGCGAACGGCCGCCGCGCCAGCTCCTCGAGATCCGACCTCGGCCAGGGCCTGCCGCGCGGCGTCCTTGTCGTCGCGGCCGAACAGGCCGCGCGGCCGGTCGGGACCGAGACGGCCCATCAGCACCACATCGCGCACGCTGACCGGGAAGTGCGGATCGAGCTGGGGGTGCTGCGGCATGTAGCCGATCTGGCGGCGCGCCTGCTCCGGCGGCAGGCCGAACAGCCGCACCTCGCCGCGCGAGGGGCGAGAGCAGGCCGAGCAGCAGCCGCAGCAGCGTCGTCTTGCCGCCGCCGTTGGGACCGACCACGCTGACGAAATCGCCCTCCGCGATCGTGAAGGTCACCTCCTCGAGCACCGGCAGGCTCGCCCGGATAGGCGAAGGCGACGTCGCGGACGGCGATGGCCGGGACGGCGTTCACGGGCGCTCTCCGCGCGGTGGCCGGGCGCGGCGGCGAACGCCTGCGCCAGGGCCGTCGCCATCCGGCGCAGGTTGGCCGGGTAGTCGGGCGCGAGATCGTCGAGCGGCACGAGTTGCGCGCCGATCGCGTCGGCCACCGTGCGCGCGCTGCGCGGGGCGTACTGCGGCTGGATGAAGATCGCGCGCACCCCTTCGCGTCGTGCCTGCTCGATCAGCGCCGCCAGTTCGCGCGCCGCCGGCTCGCGTCCGCCCCGCTGCACGGCGATCTGGCGCAGGCCGAAGGGGGCGCCGAGGTAGGCGAAGGCGGGGTGGAAGACGTAGAAGTAGCGGCCGCGCCACGGCGACGAGCAGTCGCGCCACCTCCGCCGCCGTCGCGGTCAGCTCGGCCTCGAGGCGCGCCAGCCCGGCGGCGTAGGCTCCGCGCGCGCCGGGTCGAGACGCGTGAGGGTCGCGGCGATCGGTGCGGCCCATGGATCCGCGCCAGCGCCGGGTCGAGCCAGATGTGGGGGTCGCCCTCGTCGTGGTCGTGGCCGTCGTCGCCCTCCCACGGGCGCAGGCGGATCCCCTCGCGCATGTCGACGATCGGCAGCGCGGGGTACAGCCGCGCGATCTTCGGCAGCAGCGGCCGCTCGCACGGGACGCCGATGCGGAAGATAGACCGACGGCGTCGTCGAGCGCGGCCATCTGGCGGGGCGTCGGCTCGTAGGTCTCCGCCGACTGTCCCGGTCCGACGAGCACTTCCACGCGTGCGTGCGGCCCGGCGATCGTCTCGACGCAGGTACGCCTGGGGCAGAATCGTCGACGAACGCCACGAGCGGCGCCGGCGTCGTCGTGTCGCCGGCGCGCGACCGTCGCGCGGACGCGGCCGGTCGTCCCGCCAGGGCCGTCCCCAGCAGCAGGGCGCCGGCGAGCCGCCGCGCGACCGCGCTCAGTCCGGGGCGACATGGTTGTCCGTCTCCTGGCGGCGCGTCCTGCTCCGCAGACGAGGTGCAACTCGTGGCAGTCGCCGCACTCCTGCACCGTATGGCTGCGCGCGAAGCGTGGACCAGTGCTGCCGCTGCGGCGCGCTCAGGATGCCGGTGCCGCGGCAGAGCGGACAGGCGCTGTCGAGCGCCGCCAGCACGGCGGACCGGATGAACTCGGAGCGATTGGGCAGTCCCTGCATCGCCTGCAGCAGCGCGCGGTCGGCCTTGAAGGTGATGATTTCCGACTTCTGGCTCGGCATGACGTCCATTCTTGTCGAGGCAAGCGGGTATGCGAGAAGGAATTAATACTACGTATTACCTTGCTGTCAAGGGTCGAACAGCTGACCAGGGGTGCCCGGAGGGCTGTCGCCAGTATCCTGTCCCTTGTGCCGTCGAAATTGTTTTTCCCGCCCGAGCCGGATTTTCTGATCTTATCGTCGCATGCAAACCGGCTATTCCTGCCGGCTGGCGGTGAGAAATTGCGGCCGGAAACAAATTCGGCGGCACAAGGGGGGAGCTGAATCTGCTCTGGCTGCGCCAGGATCTGCGGCTCGACGATCACCCCGCGCTCCTGGCCGCGCTCGCACGCGGCGGCCCGGTCCTGCCGGTCTTCGTCTGGGCCCCGGAGGCGGAGGGGGGCTGGCCGCCGGGCGGCGCGGGCCGCTGGTGGCTGCACCGGTCGCTGACGGCGCTCGCCGGCGGATCTGCGCCGGCGCGGCTCGGACCTGATCGTGCGCGCCGGGGATCCGGCGTCCGTGCTCGATGATCTGGCGCGGGAGTGCGGCGCGACCGCGCTGTTCTGGACCAGACGCAGCGAGCCGGCGGCGCGGGCGGTCGAGGCGCGCGTGCAGGAGCGTCTCGCCTCGCGTGGCGTGGAGACCCGCGGTCTGCCGGGAGCCCTGCTGTGCGAGCCGGAGGCGATTCGGACCGGCGCAGGGGGGGGCGTATCCAGGTCTTCACGCCGTTCTGGAAGGCCTGCCTGCGCGCCGGTCCGCCGCCGTCGCCGCGGGAGGCGCCGTCGCGGCCTGCCGGCCCCCGCGACGTGGCCCGCGCTCGACGCCGCTCGCCTCGCTCGGGCTGCTGCCGCGGGCCGACCGGGCCGGCGGGCTGGCAGGCCGCCTGGCGGCCGGGCGAGGCGGGCGCGCGGGCCCGCCTGGCGCGCGACCGTCGCCGCCGTGCTGGCGGCCTACCCCGAGGCGCGCGACCGTCCCGACTCTGGACGGGACATCGCCGGCTGTCCCCGCACCTGCACTGGGGCGAAATCTCGCCGCGGCGGATCTGGGACGCCGTCGCCGGGCAGGTCGCCGCGGCGGACGATCCGCGCCTCGCGCGCGGCGCCGAGGCGCTGCTGCGGCAACTGGGTCTGGCGCGAGTTCGCGCATCATCTGCTCTGGCATTTCCCGCACACCGACACGCGCGCCGCTGCGTGGCGAATTCGCCGCGCTGCCGTGGCGCGACGACGCCGACGGGCTGCGCGCCTGGCGGCGCGGCCGCACCGGCTACCCGCTGGTCGACGCCGGGATGCGCGAGCTGTGGGCCACCGGCTGGATGCACAACCGCGTGCGCATGGTGGCGGCCTCGTTCCTCGTCAAGCACCTGCTGCTGCCGTGGCAGGACGGGGCCCGCTGGTTCTGGGACACGCTGGTCGATGCCGACCTCGCCAACAACACGTTCGGCTGGCAGTGGACCGCCGGCTGCGGCGCCGACGCCGCGCCGTTCTTCCGCATCTTCAATCCGGTCAGGCAGGGGCGGAAGTTCGATCCCGACGGCGCCTACGTCCGCCGCTGGGTGCCGGAGCTGGCCGGCCTGCCGGCCGCGTACCTGCACGAGCCGTGGCGAGCGCCGGCGGCGGTCCTGGCGTCCGCCGGCGTGCGCCTCGGCGTGACCTACCCGCACCCCCTCGTCGCAGCACGCAGTCGCACGGCAGCGGGCGCTGGTCGCACTGGCCGCCTGTCGCGGCGTTCCTCCTAAAGCCGAGGCCCTGCTGTCCGATGCTGGGACGAGTCGCACCATGGCCCGTGGGCGAACGCCGGTCCGGCGCCGCCGGCAGGGACTGTGCGAGGGGGAACGATGACCGAATGCACCGTTGGCGAGGCCCGTCTGCAGGAGACGCTGGAAAAGGCGGCGAGCGCCCTGGTGCTCGCGGGGCCGGGCGATCTGCAGGATCTGGCGCTGGTGCACGGCTGGCTCGACGAACTCGCCGGCGCGCTGCCGCCTCCGGGGCCGCCCCGCCGCCGCCGCCGCTGCCGCGGCCACCCTGCTCGCCCAGGTCATTCTGAGCGAAGTTCCGGAGCCGGCCGCGGCGCTCGACGTGGTCGGGCGAACGGTGTCGGCGCTGCAGGCCATCCTGTGCGAAGGGCGCGATCCGTCCACCGTCGAACTGCCGGCCGAACTCGGACTCGCCGCCGGCGTCGCGGCCGCCCGGCCCGCCCTGCCCGAGGGTATGCGCCACCCGGGGGCTCTGCCGGCCCATGTCGAGCCGGCGATCTACGCCGAATTCCTGGGGCGACAGGGGGGCGTGCTCGAGGAGATCGAGGCGGCGGTTCTCGCCATCGAGGCGGGGAACGACGAGGAAGGCGAGAAACTGGCGTCGCTGCGGCGGCAGGTGCACACGGTGAAGGGGGAATCCGCGCTGCTCGGTCTGCACGAGGTCGAGCGTCTCTGCCACGCGATCGAGGACGCTCTGCAGGCTCGCCCCGCGCTCACGCTCGTCCAGCCGCTTCTGGAAGCGCGCGACTGGCTCGAAGAGATGTTCGCCTTCTGTCGCGGCGCCTGCGAGCGACCGGGGCAGACGGGCGATCTGCTCGCCGCTTTTCAGGGCGACGGAGCCGGCGTGCCCACGGCTTCGCCGGCCGCGCGCGGCGCGCAGGCCAGGTCCGCGACGGCGCCGACTGCGGAGCCGCCGGTGACGAAGGCGTCGGTGGCGGAGGCGTCGTCGGCGGCGTCGGTGGCGGTTCCCCTGAGCGGCGACCCGTCGCTGCTCGGCGAGTTCGTCAGCGAGGCGCGCGAACATCTCGATGCGGCGGAGGGGCACCTGCTGGCGCTCGAGGTCGATCCCCGTCAGGACGACGCGCTCAACGGGATCTTCCGCGCCTTCCACACCATCAAGGGCGTGGCCGGATTCCTCGGGCTCGACGACATGGGTCATCTCGCCCACGAGGCGGAAAATCTGCTCGACCGGGCGCGCAAGGGGAAGCTGACCCTCGCGGGACCGGCGATCGAGGTGACCTTCTCCGCGGTGGACCTCATGAAACGGCTCGTGGAGGCGCTGCGCGCCGCGCTCGAGAGCGGCGCCGGGCTGGTTCCCGAGCCGGAGCTGCCCGGACTGCTGGCCAGTCTGCGCGCCGTTGCGGCCGGCGAAGCGACTCCGGCCGCCGCATCCGGCGCTGCCGCACGCGCCGGCGGTCGGGCCGCCGGTGACGACTGGCGGTAGCGCCTGCCCCTGACGCCGGAGACCACCCGGCCGCGCGGTCGCGGAGGGCCGTGCCGCGACGCGCGCGGCGATGCCGGCCGCTCAGACCATCATGGTGAAGGAGGCGGTCAAGGTCGACGCCGACCGGCTCGACCGACTGGTGGACGCCATCGGCGAGCTGGTCATCGCGGAATCGATGGTCAGCGAGTCGCTGCAGGAACGGGCGGCGGCGGACGGCGAAATGGCGCGCCAGCTCGGGCTGCTCGACAAGATCACGCGCGAACTGCAGGAGATGGCCACCTCGCTGCGCATGGTGCCGATCAAGGCGACCTTCCAGAAGATGGCCCGCCTCGCGCGCGACCTCTCCGTGAAGGCGGGCAAGCCGGTCGAATTCGTGGTCTCGGGCGAGGACACGGAGCTGGACAAGACGGTCGTCGACCGCATCGGGGACCCGCTCGTCCACATGGTGCGCAACGCGGTCGACCACGGACTCGAAGCATCGGTCGAGGCGCGGCGGCTGGCCGGCAAGCCGGACAAGGGGCGGGTCGATCTGCGCGCGTACCATCGCGGCGGCAACATCTACGTCGAGATCTCGGACGACGGTCGCGGCCTCGACCGCGCCGCCATCCTGGCCAAGGGGATCGAGCGCGGCCTGGTGCGCGAGGGGGAGACCCTCTCCGATCGCGAGATCTACAACCTCATCTTCCAGCCCGGCTTCTCCACGGCCAAGAAGATCACCGAGGTTTCGGGACGCGGTGTCGGCATGGATGTCGTGCGCCGTTCGATCGAGGCGCTGCGCGGAACGGTCGAGATCCGCTCCGAGGCGGGCCGGGGCAGCACCTTCAGCATCCGGCTGCCGCTGACCCTGGCGATCATCGACGGGATGATCGTGCGGGTGGGCCGTGAGCGCTACATCGTGCCGACCCTGTCGATCATCCGCACCGTGCAGCCGGCGCCGGGCGACGTGGTCTCGGTCCTGGGCCGCGGCGAGATGCTCGCGATGGGCGGCAAGCTGCTGCCGCTGCATCGGCTCGACCGTCTCTACGGCGTTCCCGACGCGGAACGCGAGGCGACCCGCGCGCTGGCGCTGGTGATCGAGGTCGGACGGACGCCAGACGGCCCTGCTGGTCGACGAACTGCTCGGCCAGCAGCAGATCGTGATCAAGAGCATGGGCAAGGCGATGCAGGCGCAACCGGGCATCGCCGGCGGCGCGATCATGCCGGACGGGCGCGTGGGACTCATTCTCGATCCCAGCGGCCTGGTCAAACTGGCGCAGACCGGGACGCGGCCACGGCCGCGTTCGGGGGCTGACACGGCGCCCGCCGGGGCGCGAGGCGGGAATCATGGGCGACGACCAGGCCACCGAGCGGCACTGACCTTCCAGGTCACGGCCGACGCGATGCGCGTGCTCGTGTCGGGGCGGCTGCCGGAGGACGCCTCGGTGACGGCCGTGTCCGAACTGGCTCGCGGCGCTGCGTGAGCGCGGCCTGGTGAACCTGCCCGACGGCGAGTCGCTCCTGGCAATGGTGCGGGCCGCCGTCGGTCCCGGAGGCGAGGTGCGCGACCTGGAGGTGGCTCACGGTCGACCGCCGGAGTCGTCCATCGACGGCGAAGTGATCTGGGACGCGCGACTTCTTCGCCGACGGCTTCGTGGAGGACGCTGCGGGCGGCGTCGACTTCTGGCAGCGACGCGGCAATCCGTCGATCGGCGTCAACGAGGTCATCGCCACGCTGATCGAGCCGCACAAGGGGGCCGACGGGCAGGACGTCTTCGGCACGAAGCTGCCGGCCGCCGTGCCGGCCGCGCTGCGCCTGCGCGCGCGGCGCCAACGTGCGGACCGAGCCGCGCGAGGCGGGCCGGTCCGCGCTGGTCGCCACCGTCGACGGCCGCGTGCGCCTCGCGTCGGGCGCGGTCACCGTCGACAACGTCTATACTGGTCAACGGCAACGTCGGCCTCGAGACGGGGCACATCGTCCACCGGGGCGCGGTCGTGGTGAAGGGCGACTGGAGCCGGGCTCGCGCATCGATGCCGGCGGCGACTGCGAGATCCGCGGCACCGTGGAACGGTCCGTGCTGAACGTCGGCGGCAATCTGGTCGTGCACGGCGGCGTGGTGGGGCGGGGCGACGCGCCGTGCCTCGTGGGCGGGGAGCATGCACGCCAAGTACGTGCTCGATGCCGAGGTCGAAGTGGGCGAGACGATGCTGGTCGAGAGCGAGATCACGCACAGCGTGGTGCGCTGCCGCGGCGCCGTGGAGGTGCCGCGCGGACGCATCGTGTCGGGCGACGTGACGGCCCTCGGCGGCGTGACCGTCGGCGTGGCGGGGGGCGAGGGCCTCTCGCGCACGGTCATCAGCGCCGGCCTGGACCATCGCTGGGATGCCGAGGTCGAGGCGCGCGAGGAGGAGGCCCGCGGGCACGAGCACAACCGCACCCGCATCCAGTCGACGGTGCGGCCGCTGCTCGAGCGGGAGAAGTCCCTCACGCCCCAGCAGCGCGAGGCGGCCACCGAACTGCTCGCCCGCGCCGCGGAGATGGAGACCACGATCGCCGAACTGAAGCGCGTCCGCGGAGCAGTTCGCCGCCGACTCGCGCGCCCGCGCCGTGCCGCGCGTGCTCGTGCTGCAGCGCGCCCACGCGGACACCGTGTTCGTGCTGCCGGAGGGGCGTCTGGTCATCGACGACGAGCGGGAGGGGCCGTTCCGCGCCCGCTTCGTGCGGGGCCGGGTGATGGCGTTGCCCGGGCGAGCGTGACGCCGGCGGCGAGGGCGAAGAGGCCGGGAGCGAGGAAGGCGGGGCCGGGACCCCGTCGAGCGGGGAGGAGGCGGTCCGCGCGCGTGGTGACGGGCGGGCCAGCCGAAGCCAACGGAGAGTAAACCGTCATGAACGTAGCGTACATCAATCCCTTCATCGAAAGCGTGAACGAACTGTTCACGACCATGCTCGGCTGCGCGGCCGAACGCGGCCGCGTGGGGCTGGTGAAGCCGGGCGAGTCGTACGGGCGACCTCACCGCCCTGATCGGCCTCAGCGGGCCCGGTGCGCGGCACGGTCGCGCTGTCGTTCCCGGACACGACGGCGCTGGCGATGGTGGGCCGCATGACCGGGCTGCCGGAGGCCGACCTCGCCGATTCGCTCGGCGACGGGCTGGCCGAACTGGTCAACATCGTGGCCGGCGGGGCGAAGGCGAAGCTCAATTCGGGCAGTGGCGCGGTGACCGACCTGAGCCTGCCGACCGTGGTGCGGGGACAGAACTACGCCGTGCAGGGACTGACCCAGACCACCTGGCTGGACGTCCCGTTCGCCAGCGAGCTGGGCACGTTCACGCTGCGGGTGACCCTCGAGCAGACAACGGCACAGACGGAGCCGATCGGCGCCGGCGCCGGGGAAGGAAGGAACTCATGAAGGCCCTGGTGGTGGATGATTCCGCGGTGATGCGCAAGATCCTGATCGGCGCGCTCAAGCAGGCCGGCATCACGGAAGTGGGGGAGGCCGCCGACGGCCAGCTGGCGGTGGCCGCAGCGGGCGCGGGCGACTACGGCCTGATCCTGATGGACTGGAACATGCCGAACATGCTGGGGATCGACGCCGTCAAGGCGATCCGCGCGGCGGGCCAGAAGATGCCCATCATCATGGTGACGACGGAGGCGGAGAAGCTGCGCGTCATCGAGGCGCTCAAGGCGGGAGCCAACAACTACATCGTCAAGCCGTTCAAGCCGGAAACCGTGGCGGCCAAGGTGCAGGAGACACTGGCCAAGGTCGGAGCGTAGGGGAACGGGCGCGCCGCACCGTCCGCGAGACGGGGCCCGCGCGCCGGGGAGGCGGACATGGCGCTGAATATCCTGCTGGTCGACGACTCGACCACGGTGCGGGCGGTGATCGCCCGCTCGCTCGAGCTGGCGGGGGTGCCGGTGGGGAATCTCCACCAGGCCGCCAACGGGCGGGAGGCCCTGGCGATCCTGGGCAGCGAGTGGATCGACCTTGTCTTCGCGGACATCAACATGCCGGTGATGAACGGCGTGGAGATGATCGAGAAGATGCGCGAGGACGGGCTGCTGCAGACGATTCCCGTCATCATCTGCTCGACGGAGGGGAGCGTCAGCCGGATCGAGCAGCTCCGCGCGGCCGGCGTGCGGGCCTACATCCGCAAGCCGTTCACGCCCGAGCTGCTGCGCCAGGTCGTCGAAGACACGGTGGGGGTGCCCAATGACGGTTGAGACCACGGAACTGATCGGCGGGGTCTTCTGCGACGTCCTCGCGCGCATGGCCTTCATGTTCGGCGACCCGGCCGGTCCGGCCGATCTGCCGACGCCCGCCGGCGGCGCGGTCCTGGCCGCCATGAACTTCCGCGGCGCGCGCCGCGGCTCGCTCACCCTGGCCGCCGCCGACGGCCTCTGCCCGGAACTGGCGGCCAACGTGCTCGGGCTCGAGCCGCAGGAGGCGCAGGCGCTCGACCGGTCCGGCGACGCCTTCCAGGAGCTGCTCAACGTGACCTGCGGCCACGTGCTGACGGCAGTGGCCGGCGAGGCGGCGGTCTTCGACCTCGACGCGCCGCAACTGGGCCGGCTCGACGGGGCCGGCTGGACCGCCCTGCGCGATGCGCCTGGAGCCGTCGGCTTCGTGGTCGAGGGGCACCCGGTGCTGCTGCGGCTGCAACTCGACGACTGACCCCCGCCGCGCGCGCGGCCCGCCGGGGGCCGCCTCCCGGGGCGGTCGCGCGCGCAGCCCGCTCGCCCGCGTTGCCGGTCGGACGCCGGCGCGCGGCCGACCGGCGTTGAACTCCCGCGCCCGATCGCTTAGCTTGGGACCCGCCGCGCGGATGCGCGGCTGGTCGGCAGGAGTCGTCCCGCCGGAGGGGGCGAGCGGAAAGGAAGACCCATGCCACTGATTCCGATGCGAGTCCTGCTGGATCACGCCGCCGAGAACGGCTACGGCGTCGGCGCGTTCAACGTCAACAACATGGAGCAGATCCAGGCGATCATGGAGGCGGCGGCCGAGACCGAATCGCCGGTCATCGTGCAGGCCTCGCGCGGCGCGCGCAAGTACACCAACGACGCCTACCTGCGGCACCTGATGCTGGCCGCGGCCGAGCTGTACCCGCGCATGCCCGATCGCCATGCACCAGGACCACGGCAACTGCCCGGCGACCTGCTTTCGGCGCCATCGAGCAGGGCTTCACCTCGGTGATGATGGACGGCTCGCTCACCGAGGACGGCAAGACGCCGTCGACCTACGAGTACAACGTGCGAGGTGACGCGCGAGGTGGTCGCGCGCGCGCACGCGCGGGGCGTGACGGTCGAGGGCGAGATCGGCTGCCTCGGCGGCATCGAGGACGGCCACGGCGCCGGCCTGACCGGCGACGAGGCGCTGGCGCACCTGACCGACCCGGAGCAGGCCGAGCAGTTCGTCGCCGACACCGGCGTCGACGCGCTGGCCGTCGCCATCGGCACCAGCCACGGCGCCTACAAGTTCAAGCACAAGCCGACCGGCGACGTGCTGCGCATGAGACGTCATCGAGGAGATCCACCGCCGGCTGCCCAACACGCACCTGGTCATGCACGGCAGCTCGTCGGTGCCGCGGGAGCTGATCGACGATCATCAACAAGTACGGCGGCAAGATGCCGGAGACCTACGGCGTGCCGGTCGAGGAGATCCAGCGCGGCATCCAGCACGGCGTGCGCAAGATCAACGTCGACACCGACAACCGCCTGGCCATCACCGGCGCGATCCGCAAGGTCTGCCGAGAAGCCGGACGAGTTCGACCCGCGCGACTACCTGAAGCCGGCCCGCGACGCGATGGCGAGGTGGTCCGGGAGCGCATGATCGCGTTCGGCCAGGCGGGCCAGGCCGGCAAGGTCCCGGTGGTCTCCCTCGACGAGATGGCCCGCCGCTACGGGGGCCGGTAGGGAGCGCGGTGTACGGGGAACTGGGACGGGAGCTGCAGCGCGAACTCGACGCGCTGGTCGCGCAGGGCCTCTTCAAGGAGGAGCGGAGCCTCGAGGGGCCGCAGGGGGCGGTCGTGCGCGCCGACGGGCAGACCCTGCTCAACTTCTGCGCGAACAACTATCTCGGCCTGGCGTCCGATCCGCGCGTGGTCGAGGCGGCGCGCGGCGCGCTGTCCGAGTGGGGGTTCGGCCTCAGCTCGGTGCGCTTCATCTGCGGCACCACGCGCCTGCACCGCGAGCTGGAGGCGGCGCTCTCCCGCTTCCTCGGCACCGAGGACACGCTCCTCTACGCCGCCTGTTTCGACGCCAACGGCGGCGTGTTCGAGCCGCTGCTGGGCGAGGACTGCGCGATCGTGGCCGACCGGCTCAATCACGCCTCCATCATCGACGGCGTGCGCCTGGCGAAGGCGTCGCGCCACATCTACGAGCACAGCGATCTCGACGCGCTCGATCAGGCCCTGCGCGCCTGCGCCGGGGCGCGCCGGCGGCTGATCGTCACCGACGGCGTCTTCTCGATGGACGGCGACTACGCCCGCCTGCCGGAAATCTGCGACCTGGCGGATCGGCACGGCGCGCTGCTGCTGGTGGACGACAGCCACGCCACCGGCTTCGTCGGCCCCGGGGGCCGCGGCACCGGCGAGCGTTTCGGCGTCGCGCCGCGGATCGACCTCGTCACCACCACCCTGGGCAAGGCGCTCGGCGGCGCGCTCGGCGGCTGCACGAGCGGCCGCCGGGAGGTCATCGCCTGGCTGCGGCAGAAGAGCCGCCCCTACCTGTTCTCCAACTCGCTGCCGCCCATGATCTGCGCGGCGGCGCTCGAGGTGCTGCGGATCCTGGCGGAGGATCCCGCGCCGCGGGCCCGGCTCGCGGCCAACCAGGCGCACCTGCGCGGCGGGCTGCGCGGCCTCGGTTTCGACGTCGATCCCGGCGACCACCCGATCGTGCCGGTGCACTTCCGCCGGCAGCGCCGACGACGCCGTCGTGGCGCAGCGCTTCTCGCGCGAACTGCTGGCGGAGGGGGTCTACGCCATCGGATTCAGCTTTCCGGTCGTGCCGCGGGGACAGGCGCGGATCCGCCTGCAGGCGTCCGCGGCGCACACGCCGGAGCAGGTGGACCGCTGTCTCGAGGCGTTCGCGACGGTCGGCCGGCGGCTCGGCGTGATCGGCTGAAAGGCGGCGGCGGCGGGCCCGCCGCCGCGGCCCGGGGTTGCGGCGGGGCCCTCCGGGCCCTACTATGGCGCCGGTTTGCCGGCCGGGGGGCCGGGTCGCGCGCGCGATCGGCGCGGCGGCGGCCGATCCCCGGATGCCCTGTCACCGAGACGCCGCGCGGGTGGCCGCGGGCGCGGAGTCTGCCATGCCCAGAGACATTCACAAGATCCGCAATCTGGGCATCAGCGCCCACATCGATTCGGGCAAGACGACCCTGACCGAGCGCATCCTCTACTACACCAAGCGCATCCACGCGATGCACGAGGTGAAGGGCAAGGACGGCGTCGGCGCCGTCATGGATTCGATGGAGCTGGAGCGCGAGCGCGGCATCACCATCCAGTCGGCGGCCACCTACTGCGAGTGGGACGGGTACCACCTGAACCTCATCGACACGCCGGGCCACGTCGACTTCACGATCGAGGTCGAGCGGGCGCTGCGCGTGCTCGACGGCGCGGTGCTGGTGCTGTGCGCGGTGGCGGGCGTGCAGTCGCAGTCGATCACCGTCGACCGCCAGATGCGGCGCTACAACGTGCCGCGTCTCGCCTTCGTCAACAAGTGCGACCGCTCCGGCGCGAACCCGATGCGCGTCACCGAGCAGCTGCGCGAGAAGCTGCGGCACAACGCGGTCATGCTCCAGATCCCGCTCGGGCTCGAGGCGCAGCATCGACGGGCATCATCGATCTGATCCGCATGCGCGCCTGCCGTTTCCTGGGCGAGCACGGCGAGACAGCTGGTCTGGGAGGAGATCCCGGCGCCGCTGCGGCACGAGGCCGAGGCGCGGCGCGAGGTCCTGCTGGACGCCGCCGCGATGTTCAGCGACGAGCTGACGGAGGCGGTGCTCGAGGATCGCGTCACGGAGGAGATGATCTGGGCCGCGCTGCGCAAGGGGACGCTGGAGCGCAAGATCACGCCGGTGTTCCTCGGCAGCGCCTACAAGAACCGGGGCGTGCAGCTGCTGCTCGACGGCGTCGTGCGGCTGCTGCCCGATCCCACCGAGGTGACGAACGAGGCGCGCGACCTGGCCGACGACCAGGAGCGGCTCTTCCCGCTCTCCAATCTCGCCACCGACCCGCTGGTGGCGCACGCCTTCAAGCTGGAGGACGGCGCGTACGGCCAGCTCACCTACGTGCGTCTCTACCAGGGGAAGCTGGAGAAGGGCGACACCCTCTTCAACACGCCGCACCGGCCGGAAGGTGAAGGTCGGACGTCTCGGGCGCATGCACGCCAGCCAGATGGAGGACATCACCGAGGCCGAGGCGGGCGACATCGTCGCCCTGTTCGGCGTCGACTGCGCCAGCGGCGACACCTTCACGAGCGGGCAGCGGATCTCGCTGACCTCGATGCACGTGCCGGAGCCGGTCATTTCGCTGGCCGTGACGCGCGGCCGACAACAAGTCGGAGAACAACCTCGCCAAGGCGCTGCAGCGGTTCACCAAGGAGGACCCGACCTTCCGGGTCGAGACCGATCCGGAGACGGGCGACACGCTCATCAAGGGCATGGGCGAGCTGCACCTCGAGGTGTACCTGGAACGGATCCGCCGCGAGTTCAACGCGGTCGTGGAGGCGGGCCAGCCGAAGGTGGCGTACCGCGAGACGATCACGCGGCCGGTCACCTTCGACTACACGCACCGCAAGCAGACCGGCGGCTCGGGGCAGTACGCCAAGATCGAGGGGCGGATCGAGCCGCTCGCCGGCGCCGACTTCGAATTCAAGAGCCTGGTCACCGGCGGCAGCATCCCCACCGAGTACATCCCGGCCTGCGAGAAGGGCTTCCGGGCGATGCTGCCGCGCGGGCCGTACGTCGGCTACCCGGTGCAGGGGGTGAAGGTGCTGCTCGAGGACGGCAACTTCCACCCGGTCGACTCGTCGGACATGGCCTTCCAGGCCGCCGCGCGCGGCGCCTTCCGGCAGGTCTACCCCCAGGGCCGGCCGATCGTGCTCGAGCCGGTGATGCTGGTGTCCGTGGAGGGCCCGTCGCAGTACCAGGGCGAGATCATGGGCACGCTGATGCAGCGGCGCGGCATCGTCGTCGGCACGACCGAGGACGAGGGCTTCGTCCGCATCGACGCCGACGTGCCGCTCGCCGAGATGTTCGGCTACGCCACCGTGCTGCGCTCCGGCACGCAGGGCAAGGCCGAGTTCACGATGGAATTCGCGCGCTACGCGCCGGCTCCGGCGGCGGTCTGCGCGGAACTCGAGAAGCGCTGGGCCGAGAAGCGGGCCGCGGGCGAGCACTGAGGAGGGGACCACGATGCCGCAGAGGGACGTCTGGGAGCGCAGCCCGGTGCGTGTTTTCGAGCGGGCCATCGCCGGCGGACTCGGCCGCGGCCAGATCGGCGTGGCGCTGTCGCGCGCGGGCGTCGGCAAGACCGCGTTCCTGATCGGCCTCGCGCTCGACGCGCTGCTGCACGGGCGCAAGGTGCTCCACATCTCCACGCAGGAATCGGTCGAGGCGGTGCGCCGCTTCTACGATCAGCTGTTCCACGCGCTCGCCGAGGATCTGCAGATCGAGGACCGGGCGCAGAAGCTGCTCGAACTGGAACGCAACCGCCATATCCTGGCCTACAACCGCAAGTCGTTCTCGCTCGAGAAGCTCGAGCAGTCGGTGGGCTTCCTGCGGCAGGCCGCGCACTTCGAGCCGTCGTTCGTGATCATGGACGGCACGCCGCGCTTCGAGCAGACCGAGGAGTGGGAGATGCAGGGGGTGCAGCGGCTGGCCCGCGAATGGGACGCCGAGATCTGGACCTCGTCGCTGGTGCATCGCGAGGGACAGCAGTGCGACGACCGCGGCATCCCGCTCGAGGTGACGCGGTACGACGCCTACGTGTCGGTCGTGGTGCTGCTGGACTCCCAGGCCGACCACGTGCGCGTGCGCATCCTCAAGGACCACGAGCGCCGGGACGTGGCGGACCTGCATCTGGAACTCGACCCGTCCACGCTGCTGCTGCGCTGGCGGTAGCGGTCGGGGCCGCCGGCCCCGGGGAGCCGTCATGGAGCCTTCCGCCCGCGATATCGAGGCGAGGCTGGCGGTCGTTCGCGAGCGGATCGAACGGGCGCGCGACCGCGCCGGTCGGCGTGATCCGGTCACGCTCGTGGCGGTCTCGAAGACCGCCCCGCTGACGGCGGTCGTGGCGGCCTGCCGCGCGGGCCACCGCGATTTCGGCGAGAACCGCGTGCAGGACGCCCTGCCCCGCGTCGACGCGCTGCCGGCGCTGCTGGCCGCGGCCGGGCTGCCGCCGGAGGCGATGCCGCGCTGGCACTTCATCGGACATCTCCAGAGCAACAAGGCGCGCCGGGCGATCGGCCCCTTCGCCCTGCTGCACGCGGTGGACGATCTGGCGCTCGCCGGACGCCTCGATCAGGCGGCCGCGGCGGCGGGGCTCCGCCAGGCGGTGTTGCTGGAGGTGAACGTGGCGCGCGAACCGCAGAAGGCGGGCGTGATGCCGGAGGCGGCCGGCGAAAGCGCGGCGCGGCTGGTCGAAGCGTGCCCCCACCTCGAATTGCGGGGACTGATGACGATGGCGCGCTTCGGCGCCGGCGAGGCGGAGTTGCGCGCGACCTTCGGCGCCCTGCGGGGCCTGGCCGAAGCGGCCCGCGCGGTCACGCGGCTGCCGCTGCCCGCCTTGAGCATGGGGATGTCGGATGACTACGGGATCGCGGTGGAGGAGGGGGCCACGCTGGTGCGGGTCGGCACCGCCATCTTCGGGCCCCGGAACTGAGCGGCGCGCGGTACCTGGGGGCACTTCCGCCCGGGAGCGGAGGGCGGCGGCAATTTTCCGGCCACCTCTGCGCGGAGGAAGGCCATGCCGGGAGGCGGCACGATGTTCCTGATCCGTCTGCTGCTGGCGCTGTTGAAGGTGTATTCCTGGCTGATCCTGGCCCGCGTGATCCTGAGCTGGATCAACCCGCAGCCGCGGCATCCCTCGCTGATCATGGTGATTCGGGTCACGGAGCCGGTGTTGCGGCTGCTGCGCCCCCTGGTGCCGATCCCCGGGCTTTGATCTGTCTCCTCTTTTGGCATTCCTTTTGATACAGTTCGCCAGCCGGCTCCTGGCCGGGGGCTGAGAAGGGTCGCGTAAGCGTGCGACTCCGGGCCGCGCGGTTTGACGCGCGGTGTCCCCAAGGGCCGGGCCCAACCCGGGAGGTCAGAAGATGAGGATCACTCCTCTGGACGTCCGCAAGCAGGAATTCAAGAAGGGCATGCGCGGCTACGACGCCGAGGAGGTCCAGGCCTTTCTGACCACCGTGGCCGATGAGTACGAGGCCGTCCTGCTGGACAACAAGCAGTTGCGCGAGCGGATCCTGGAACTCGACGAGAAGATCCAGGAGTACCGCCACATGGAAAAGACCCTCCGCGATACGCTGATGACCGCCGAGCGCGTGCTCGCCGAGGCGCGCGACAACGCGCGCAAGGAGGCGGACCTGATCCTGAAGGACGCCGAGATGAAGGCGCAGCAGGCGACCGAGAACTACCGCCGTCAGGCGGCGGAGCTGCGGCGCGAAGTCATCGACCTCCACAAGGAGAAGGAGGCGTTCCTGGCGCGGGTGAAGGGGCTGGCCGAGGCGCAGATCCAGTTCATCGAGAACCACCGGACCGACTTCGACGAGCTCGACCGCCGGCTGATGGGGCAGGCCCCGCGCCAGGCGTCCGCGCCCCAGCGTCCCGCCGGCGAGACCCCCGCCGCGCCGGAGCGGCCGCGTGGCGAGGGCGTGCGGGACGAGTGGCGCGACTACGAGCCGGGCCGCGCCGCGGCCGCGCCGGAGCGCGCGCCGGAGCGGCCGGTCGCTGATCCGTGGCGGGCCGAGGCGGCGCCCCGCGCCGAGGCGTGGAGCGACACGCCGGCGCCCCGCCCGGCCGAGCCGGTTGCGCCCCCCCGGCCGCCGCGCCCCGCCCGGGCGCCGATCTGGGGCCCGAGGACGTGGACGAACTGCTCGAGCCATTGCACGCGGTGCAGGAGGAGGTCGCCGCGCTCGATCGCGAGGCGGCGGCGGTCGACCCGGCACCGGCCGAGTCCGGGGCGCGCGCGCGCGTCGGCACCTGGAACATGGACTCTTTCACCCGCGGGCTGAACGACCTCTAGGCCGCGGGCGACCTCGGCTTCACGGCACGGGCGGTCCCCCGCGGGCCGCCCGCGACCGTTCCGGGGTCGGCGATGGGGGCGCGGCGCCGCGCTGCGGCCGACTTTCATTTTCCTGTCGCGCCGGACGCGGCCATGCTACTTTGTCCCGTCCATTGCCCGGGAGGCACGTCTTGAGCGGCATCTGGAGCCAGATCGAAGCGGCCGTGGCGTACCTGCGGGCGCGCACGGATTTCGGTCCGCGGGTCGGCCTGATCCTCGGCACCGGGCTCGGCGATCTGGCCGCCCAGATCGACGCGGTGCTGACCGTCCCCTTCGCGGAGATCCCGCATTTCGCCGCCTCCACGGCGGAGAGCCACGCCGGCAACCTGGTGCTGGGCACCCTCGGCGGGCAACCGGTCATGGCGATGCAGGGGCGGGTCCACTACTACGAGGGCTACTCGATGCAGCAGATCACCCTGCCGGTCAGGGTGATGAAGGCGCTCGGCGTGTCGACGCTGATCATGTCGAACGCCGTCGGGGGGATGAATCCGCACCTGCGCCCCGGCGATCTGACGGTCATCACCGACCACATCAACCTGATGGGCGACAATCCGCTCATCGGGCCGAACGACGACCGCCTCGGACCGCGCTTCCCCGACATGTCGGAACCGTACTGCCGGGCCCATGTCGAACTGATCGAGTCGGTGGCGCTGGCGGCGCGGCCTGCAGCTGCGGCGCGCCGTCTACGTGGCGGTGGCCGGCCCGAACCTGGAGACGGCCGCGGAGTACCGCTTCCTGCGCGCGGTGGGCGCCGACACCGTCGGCATGTCGATCGTGCCGGAGTGCCTGGTGGCGGTGCACGCGGGGCTGAAGGTGCTGGGCGTGTCGGTCGTGACCGACGCCTGCTTCCCCGATGCCCTGCACCCGGCCAACGTCGAGGAGATCATCCGCACCGCCGGCGCGGCGACGCCGCAGCTGGAGGCGCTGGTGACCGGTTTCCTGCGGCGGCTGCCGGCCGCCTGAATCACGCCGGTCGTCGCGTTCCGCCCGGCGCCGGCCGCCACAGGACCAGAGGATGATGGACAAGGACGCCCAGCTCTACCCGCCGCTCGCGCGCAAATTCCACGACGCGGAGTCGGAGCAACTCATCAGCGCCTTCTGGCGCGAACCACGACGTCTTCCGGCGCAGCATCGCGCAGCGGGAGGGGGCGCCGGACTTCGTCTTCTACGAGGGCCCGCCCACGGCCAACGGTCTGCCCGGCGTGCACCACGTGATGGCCCGCCTGTGCAAGGACGTCATGTGCCGCTACCGGACCATGACCGGCCATCGCGTGCTGCGCAAGGCGGGCTGGGACACGCACGGACTGCCGGTCGAGCGCGCGGTCGAGAAGCGGCTCGGCATCCAGGGACGCCGCGCGATCGAAGCCTACGGGATCGAGCGCTTCAACGCCGCCTGCCGCGAGAGCGTCTGGTCCTGCAAGAGCGACTGGGACGAATTCACCGCCGCGATCGGCTACTGGGTCGATCTCGACGATCCCTACGTCACCTATGATCCGGAGTACATCGAGTCGGTCTGGTGGATCCTGTCGCGCTTCGGCGAGGCCGGTCTGCTCACCCGCGGGCTGAAGGTGGTGCCCTACTGCACGCAGTGCGGCACGCCGTTGTCGAGCCACGAGATGGCCAACGGCTACCGTCAGGTCACCGACCCGGCGATCGCGGTGCGGCTGCGCGCGGCCGACGCCGACGAGCACTTCGTCACCTGGACCACCACTCCCTGGACACTGCCGGCGAATGTCGGCCTCGCGATCGGGCCGGAATTCGACTACGTGCGCGTGCGCCACCACGGCGAGACGCTGATCCTGGCCGAGGCGCGCCTCGATCTGCTCGGCGGCGCCGACGCGGTCGAGGTCCTGGGCAGGCTGAAGGGGGCCGAACTGGTCGGACGGCGCTACCTGCCGCTCTTCCCGTTCCTGCCGGAGAGCCTGCGCGGAGCGGCCTTCCGCGTCGTGCCGGCCGACTACGTCACCCTCGACACCGGCAGCGGCATCGTCCATCTCGCGCCGGCGTTCGGCGAAGATGACTTCCAGGCCGGCCAGACGCACGGCCTGCCGGTCTTCTGCCCGGTCGATGCCGAGGGGAAGTTCACGGACGAGGTGCCGCCGTACGCCGGCACGCACGTCAAGGCGGCCGACCAGCGGATCATCGCCGACCTGCGCGACGGCGGCCAGCTGCTCGCCGACGCTCCCTACACGCACGACTACCCGTTCCACGACCGCTGCGACTCCCCGCTGATCTACTACGCCACGCCGGCGTGGTTCATCCGCACGAGCGAACTGCGGCAGCAGCTGGAGGCGGCCAACGCCGACATCCGCTGGATGCCGCCCGAGGTCGGGCAGGCGCGCTTCGGCAACTGGCTGGCCAGCAATGTCGACTGGTCGCTCAGCCGCAACCGCTACTGGGGCACGCCGCTCAACGTCTGGATCTGCGACGGCTGCGGCGCGCAGGCCATGCCGACCTGCCGCGCCGACCTCACCGCCTGGAGCGGGCGCGACTGCGGGCAGCTCGATCCGCACCGCCCCTTCGTCGACGAGGTCGACCTTCGCCTGCCGCGCCGGTTGCGGCGGCACGATGCGCCGCACGCCGGAGGTCATCGACTGCTGGTTCGATTCGGGCGGCGATGCCGTTCGCCCAGTACCACTACCCCTTCGCCAACCGGGAGCTGTTCGAGTCGCAGTTCCCGGCCGACTTCATCAGCGAGGGGATCGACCAGACCCGCGGCTGGTTCTACACGATGCTGGTCATCTCCACCTTCCTGACCGGCCGCAGCTCGCTACAAGTCGTGCCTCGTGCACGAGCTGATCCTCGACCGGGAAGGCAAGAAGATGTCCAAGTCGCAGGGCAACGCGGTCGACCCCCGCGACATCCTGCGCGATGGAGGGGGCCGACCCGCTGCGCTGGTACCTGCTGACCGCCTCGCCGGCCTGGGTGCCGACCCGCTTCGACCGCGAGGGGGTGAAGGAGGCGCAGCGCAAGCTGCTGGCCACGCTGGAGAACACGTACACCTTCTTCACGCTCTACGCGAACCTCGACGGCTTCGTGGCGCCGGCGGCCGGCGCGCCGGCGATCGACACGGCGCCGGCGCTGCTCGACCGCTGGGTGCTGAGCCGCCTGCAGACCGTGGTCGTCGAGGCGCGCGCGGCGCTGGACGAGCTCAATTTCACCCGCGCCGCCAAGGCGATCGGGGCCTTCATCGTCGACGACGTCAGCAACTGGTACGTGCGGCTCTGCCGGCGCCGCTTCTGGAAGGGCGAGGCCACGCCCGACAAGCGCGCCGCCTACACCACGCTGTACACCGTGCTCGAGACGTCGCTGCGCCTGCTGGCGCCGTTCGTGCCGTTCGTCGCCGAGGAGCTCTACCGCGGCCTGCGCGCGCACGCCGATCCGGACGTCTCGGTGCATCTGGCCGACTACCCGCTGCCCGACGCGGCGCGGCGCGACGAGTCGCTCGAGGCGCAGATGGCCGCCGCCCAGGAAGTGGTCGGCCTTGGCCGCGCCCTGCGTCAGGAGGCCGGGCTGCGCACCCGGCAACCGCTCGGACGGCTGCTGGTGCATGGCGCCGACGGGCGGGCGGCGCGGCTGACGGGCGACGTGGCCGTGGCCGCGCTGGTCGCCGAGGAGCTCAACGTGCGGGAGGTCGTGGCGCTGGACGACCCCCTGCGGGTGCTGACGCTCGCCGTGCGTCCCAACTTCCGGGCGCTCGGCCCGCGCTTCGGCCCGCGCGCGCCGCTGGCGGCGCGGCGGATCACGGCGATGTCGCCGGCCGAAGCGGCCGTCCTGCGCGCCGAGGGGCGGGTGGAGGTCGATCTGGAGGGGGAACGCCTGGAGATCACCGCCGCGGAAGCGGGGGTGACCGAAGCCGGCGTGCCGCCGTATGTTGCGGTCAGCGGAAACGGCTTTACCGTGGCGCTCGACACGACCCTGACCGACGAACTGCGTGGACGAGGGTCTCGCGCGCGAGATCATCAACCGGGTGCAGAACCTGCGCAAGAAGAGCGGTCTGGCGGTCTCGGACCGCATCCGGCTGGCCGTGGCCGGCGCGCCGCGCGTGGAGCGGGTCATGGCGGCGCCACGGGGCGCGGATCACGGGCGAGACGCTGGCGGAATCGGTCGCGACGGAGGCCGGTTTGCCCCATCGCGAAGAGTTCACGGTGGACGACGTGCGGATCGTGGTGGCGCTGGCCCGACGGTCGGCCGAGCCGGGAGGCGAATCATGAGGAAGACCGACCTGGAGCGTTTCCGGCGCGCTGCTCGAGGCGGAACGGGATCGGGTCGGCAAGTCCCTCGCCAAACACTCGAACATCATCAAGCACGAAGGCGATGGTCCCGGTCCGGACCTGGCGAAGGCGCATTCGAACCACATGGCCGACCAGGGCACGGACGAGTACCAGTACGAGGCGACCATCCAGTTCGCCACCACCGAGGGTCGCTACCTCTACCATATCATGGAGGCGCTCACGCGCATCGAGGACGGCACCTACGGCAAGTGCGAGTCATGCAACGGCCAGATCGCGAACGAGCGCCTCAAGGCGCTGCCGTACACCCGGCTCTGCATCGCCTGCAAGGAGAAGGAGGAGAAGGAGGCCGATTGAGCCCTCTTCGTTCCCTCCCCCCGTGGCTCTGGGCGCCCGCCGTCCTCGTCGACGGATTTCTGCACCAAGCGGGTCGTCCTGGCCCAGGCCGACGTCCTGCGGGCCGGTGTGCGCGTTCATCGGCGACTTCGTCCGCTTCGGCTACGTGCGCAACCCCGGCGCCGCCATGGGCCTGTTCCACGGCGGACGCTGGCTGCTGATCGGGGTCAGCCTCGCGACCTCCCTGCTGCTGATCTGGCTCTACGCGCGCGGTCGCCCGCGACCAGCGCCTGCGCCTGCGGCGCGCTGGCCGCGATTCTCGGCGGCGCGCTCGGCAATCTCGTCGACCGGATCTTCTACCACGGCCTCGTCGTCGATTTCATCGATCTGGGCGTGGGGGCGCATCGCTTCTACACCTTCAATGTCGCCGACATGGGGGTGACGCTCGGCGGCGCCGCGCTGTTCCTGGCGGTGCTGGCCGAGAACCGCGCCGAGCGGCGGACGCCGGCCGCTGCCGCGGAACCGTTGTCGCCGCCGCCGCCCGCCGCCGCACCGGCGTCCGTCGCCGCACCGGAAACGCCGCCGCAGGACGCCGGCCATGTCTGACCCCGCCGCCACCCCGCGCGTCTTCACGGTCACGCCGGAGGAGAGCGCCGCCCGGCTCGATCTTTTCCTCGTCGCCCGCTGTCCCGACCTGTCGCGGCACCAGATCCAGCAGGCGCTCGCCGCCGGCGGGGTCACCGTGGACGGGCGCTCCCGTCCGAAGTCCTACCGCCTGCGCGCGCAGGCGAGCGTCGTGCTGACGCCGGCGCCGCCGCCGCCGCCGCTCGCCGCGGCGCAGGATCTGCCGCTGCGGATCGTCCACGCCGACGCCCATCTGCTGGTCATCGACAAGGAGCCGGGGCAGGTCGTGCATCCGGCGCCCGGCCACCGCGACGGCACCCTCGTCAACGCCCTGCTGCATCACTGCCGTGAACTGGCCGGTCCGGCGACCCGCCCCGGCATCGTGCACCGGCTCGACCGCGACACCTCCGGGCTGCTGGTCGTGGCGCTCACGGACGAGGCGATGCGCGCGCTGACGGCCCAGCTGCGCCGCCGCGAGCTCGGGCGGGTCTATCTGGCCCTGACCTGGGCCTCCTGGCGCGACCGGGAGGGCACGCTGGAGGGGAACATCGGGCGCAGCCCGCTGCACCGGCAGCGGATGGCGGTGCTGCCGACCGGGGGACGGACGGCGCGCACGCACTACGAGGTGGCGGAGGATTTCGGTTTCGTGCAGCTCACCCGCGCGCGTCTGGATACCGGACGGACGCACCAGATCCGGGTCCACTGCGCGCATCACGGTCATCCCGTGGTGGGCGATCCGGTGTACGGCGACGACGGCCGCGCCCGGAACGTGCACAATCTCGATCGCGAGAAGGCGCTGCTGCTGGTGAAGCTGGCGGGTGGACGTCAGATGCTGCACGCCGCGGAACTGTCGCTGACGCATCCGGTCACCGGCGAGCGTCTCGTGCTGACCGCCCCGGTGCCGGCGGACTTCGCGCGTGCGCTGGCGCTCCTGCGCGGTCCGACGCGGTGAATTGCGCCTAGACAGGACCGGGAGCGGCTCCTATTTTGACGGCATTCGGTCCGGTGGCGCCGGGGATTCGGGCGCGGTGGCACCGTGGCGCGGGAGGCGCGGGATGAAGATCAGGGAACGCAAGCGCGACGGCGTGGCGATTCTCGAATTGTCGGGCAAGATCATGGGCGGCGACGATGCGGGCATGTTCGACAGCACGCTCAAGACGCTCATCCACGAGGGCTACCGCAACGTCGTGATCAGCCTCGAGCGGGTCTCCTGGATCAACAGCAGCGGCCTCGGGATCCTGATCTCCGGCTACTCCACGCTGAAAAACAACGGCGGCGACCTGAAACTGCTGCGGGTTTCGGGCCGTATCGAGAGCATTTTCATGGTCACGAAGCTGCACACGGTCTTCGCCTCCTTCGAGGACGAAGAGGCGGCCATCCGGAGCTTCTCCTGAACCGACGCGAGGTCGCGATCCCGTGAAGCCGCGCATCGAGTTGAAGATCCCGAGCCAGCTGGTGTTCCTGGGGGTGCCGGATGCGGTGCTCATGGAGCTGGCCGGTGATCTGCCGTTCGAGCGCCGCGAGATCGACGAGTTGAGCACTTCGGTCATCGAGGCCTGCACCAATGCCATGGAGCACGGCAACGGTCTGCGCGAGGACCGGGAGATCGAAATCCACTTCGAATTCGGCGACGCCGAGATCGAAGTCGCGGTCTTCGACCATGGCGCCGGCTTCGACTACAGCGTCTGGACGCCGCCCGTCGATCTGATGCAGGAGCGCGGCCGCGGCATCCTGATCATGCGCGAATTCACCGATGACCTCGAATTCGCGCATGCCCCCGACGGCCGCTTCTGCGCCCGGCTCCGCAAGCGCTTCCACCCCGGCGCCTGATCCCCATGTGCGCCCTGCTCGGTCTCGATTACGGTGCGCGCCGCGTCGGCATGGCCGTGAGCGACGAAACCGAGACCGTGGCCTTCGCGGTCGGCACCCACACCACTCCCGGCGACGGTTCCCTGCTCGAGCGGTTGCG
Organism: uncultured bacterium; assembly: GCA_963772145.1. Taxonomy (GTDB): domain Bacteria; phylum Krumholzibacteriota; class Krumholzibacteriia; order LZORAL124-64-63; family LZORAL124-64-63; genus CAVSZB01. The sequence goes on along the minus strand of CAVYVY010000024.1, from coordinate 82,099 downwards.
CCGTCTCGTCGCCGAGCGCGGCGTGCGTGCCGTGGTGGTCGGCCTGCCGCTCGAGGAGAGCGGGCGGGAGGGGGAGACGGCGGCTCGCGCGCGCGCCTTCGCCGCCAGGATCGCCGCGGCGCTCGGACTCCCCGTCGTCCTGCTCGACGAGCGCTACAGTTCGCGCGAGGCGACCGCGTTCCTGCGGGCCGGCGGCCGTCGGCGCCGGCCGCGGGGCGAGGTCGATGCGCTCGCCGCCGAGATCATCCTTCAGCAGTATCTCGACCAGTCGCGCTCGTCGCGACCGGACGCCGGCGCTCCTGAGGGGGCGCGGTGAGGCGCGCGTGGCGCGTGGCCCGGCGTGCGGTCTCGCGCGCATGGGCGCGCGGCTGCTCCTCGCGGCCGCGCTGCTGGCGAGCGGTGCGGGGCTCGGCTGGCGCGCCTGGAGCCGCCCCGCGGGCGGTCGTCCGCCCGGGCCGCCGTACCAGACGGTGCGGGTGCCGGTCGGTGCTTCCTATGGCGCGGTCATCGACACCCTCGCCCGGCGCGGCCTGGTCCGGCAGCGCCGGCTGCTGCGCCTGGTGGCGCGGGTCACCGGTCGGGATCGGCAGTTGCGGGCCGGCGTCTACACCCTGCCGCGCGGCCTGGCGCCGCGCGACCTGCTCGCGCTGCTTGCCACGGGGCGGGTCGTCCTGGCGCGGGTGCTGTTGCCGGAGGGGATCGAGGCGGAGGAGGCGGCGCGCCGGGTGGCCGATGCCACCGGCGGCGACGCGGCGCGCTTCCTCGCGGCCGCCGACTCGCTGGCGCGGGTCGGGATCGTCGCCCGCGGACTGGCCGGCGACGCCGCCCGGCTGGCCCGGCTCGACGCCCTCGCGACCGCGGGGGCGCGGGCCGGCGCGGCGGCGGCGTCGCGCCCCTTCCACTGGTGCGAGGGCTACCTCGCGCCCGACACCTACTTCCTGCCGCCCGGCCTGTCGGCGGTCGCCGCGGCCAGGGTGATCGTGACGGCCGGCGTGGCGCGGGTCGACTCGCTGCCCCGCGCGTCCGGTCTGGCGCCGCACGACCTGCTCACCCTCGCCTCGCTCGTGGAGGCGGAGGCGCGCCTGCCGGAAGACCGCCCGCGGATCGCGGCGGTCTACCTGAACCGCCTGCGGCTGGGCTGGCGGCTGGAGGCGGATCCGACGGTCGCCTACGCGCTGCGCAAGCGGGGCGAGCGGCTGTTCATCCGCGATCTGACGGTCGACTCGCCGTTCAACACGTACGCATGCCCCGGGCTGCCTCCCGGTCCGATCGGCAGCCCCGGAGCCGCGGCGTTGCGCGCCGCGGTCCGCCCCGATTCCGCGTGCGAGGCGCTTTTCTTCGTGGCGCGGGGCGACGGGGGGCATGTCTTCTCGCGCACGCTCGAGGCGCACGAGCGGGCCGTGCGCGCCTGGCGGGCGCAGCGGGAGCGAGCGGCGGGCGTGGCGCCGTCCCGCTGAGGAGGGCGGAACTTGACGCCCCGACCACCCGTTGCTAATGTCATGAGTCGGACGGCGGCGGCGCGCGCGTGGCGGGCCGCGCCGACCGGGGAGGCAATGGCATGATGCAACGGCTCCGCACCCACGCCTGGCTCGCGGCCGGCGGGACATCCCTGCTGCTTGGCTACATCCTGCTCGCGGCGGGCGATATCAGCGCCGCGCCGCTGCTGCTCGTGGCCGGGTACTGCGTGTTCATTCCCCTGCACCTTTATCGGTCCTACCGTCAGGACGCCCCGCGGTCGGGCGAATAGCTCAGCTGGTCAGAGCGCCTGCCTTACAAGCAGGAGGTCACAGGTTCGAGCCCTGTTTCGCCCACCACACCTCCGTCGATGGGGGGGCGGGCGGCGGTGGTGGAGACCATCCCTCACAGCCCCGATAGAATTTGATTCTCCTTGATCACAATCCTTCAAATCCCAGAATAAACGAAAAATAGAGCTTGTGGCCCTGGAGGCGGTTGTGGTATTCTGTTCGGGTCAAGTGTCGGACAACGCTCTGAGGAGTGGAGAGGAGGGGTTAGCGCGGTTGCCAAACGTGGTCGCCTGGGTTAATCACCCTCGCTTGGGAATGTCCTTTAGGAGGTGTCCTAATGGTTAGAAGGAAACTTGTGAGTCTGTTCGTATGCAGTCTGGTCATGGGAACCGTTTCCATGGCCGTGGCAGGGATCCCGGATCTATACGCTTTCCACGGCCACGACGGCTGCGGGGACTCAGGTTTCGGTTTACTGCTCCACGGTCGCCGGCAGCCGGGAAGACCCTGCTCCAGGCGAAGACGGCCGCCGGTGTCGTGACCAACGCGACGATCACCCTGACCCTGAGAGACGGCAACGGAGACCCGATCTTCGCGTATCCCCGTCGAGGATTTGTGGCTCGCGACCAGCCTGGGCGGTTTGGTCTCCTGTACCCCCAGCATTGCCACCGTCAACACGAGCGCGCTCGGTGTTACGACCTTCACCGACGCGGTTCTGGCAAAGGGCTACTCGAACCGCAACGGTGGCGAGAAGACCGTGGTCATGATCGCCGGCACGCCGCTGACCGGCAGCCAGCTCGACATCCTGTTCAACAGCGCGGACATCAATAAGGATAACGTCGTCAACGTTACCGACACGGTGCTCTACGTGACGGCCCTCAAGGGTCTGCGCTTCGGATAACTACTATGCGAATTTGCTCTATGATGCTGCGTGTCAACGGTTCTGACACGGTGGTCTATCGTGACGGCGCTCAAGTCCGCGTTTGCAGGGTTGCCAGTAAAAAGATGTGTCCTCAACGTGTCCAAAGGAGTTAATATCATGAAGAAGTTGCTAGTTTTGGCGCTGATTCTGGTGGCTGCGAGCGCGTTCGCGCAGACGTCGAATATGGCCAACGGCATCGGAATCTACTTCGACACGTCGGGCATGAGCAATACCCTCATGACTGCGGCCCCGTTCCCGGCGACTGACCAGCGCGTATGTGGTGGCCACCAACATCAACCAGGCGGCCAGCATTGGCGGCTGGGAGTTCAAGCTTGTGTCACTCCGCGACCCCTGTTCGCTGCGAGTTATGTCACTAACCCGGCCGACGCCTTTAACTCGTTTGCCGCGCCGAACTTCCAGCTGGTCGTCGCTCCCCGTGGCGCCTGTGACGACGGCGATGGCTTCTGACCACGATCAATTTCTATGACATGGGCACGTCGTTTTACTTGGGCATTGGTCCTTGTGATTGGACGTCTTTCCCGGTGACGCATGACCGCCGGCGCTGTCGACGGTGCCAATCCCTCCAACAAGTTCCCCTTGTTCCCCGTGGCTACTACGATGCCCGCTGTGGAGCCCTACTTCTACTATGTGGCCGGGTTCCGTACGGCGGGACCGGTGATTCCCACCGATACGGTTCCGGCTACGACCGACAGCTGGAGCGGTGTGAAGAGTCTGTACCGCTAGTTTTTTTCAGCCTGCCTGATTCCGGCCCGGGTGGCTTCGCCACCCGGGCTTTTTTGGGTGGTGCGCCGGTCATGGGGGCGGCAGTTGACCCCTTCCGGGGCCGAACCTATACTGACGCAGGTGAGTTGCCCCCCTGAGCCCTTCCCCACGCCCCGGCTTCGAGGAGCGTCTGCAGCCATGATCGACGCGCCTGTCCCGAGTCACGAACGCGCGCGCCGTCGCGTGGCGCGGTGGAGCCGCTCCGGTTCAGCCATCCCGGTGGTTGTTGCGCTGCTGAGTCTGTTCGCGGTCGAGCGGCTGCCGGCCCAGTCGGGGGCTGGAGGGGGGGCGGCGCCGATCCCGGATGCTGGTCGCGGCCGCCCGGTGCGGGTGGAGCGCAGCGACGATGCCGGTCTGGTGCTCGCCTTCAGCGCCGCCGATACCGCGTGGCGCGCGACGGCGAGCCCCGACGGTGGCGCGCCGTTGTGGGAACTGCAACTGTCCGGTTTCAGCGGTCGCGGCGCGCCGGCGCATCCGGTGCTGCCGGTGTGGGGCGCCTGGATCGTGGTGCCGCCCGGGATGCGGCCCGTGGTGGCGCCGTTGACGGAGCGCTGGGAAGCGGTCCCGCCGCGGCGGCTGCTGGTCGGGTCCACGCCGGTGGCGCTGCGCGATCCCGAAACCGGCGAGGAGGATCTGGGGGCGGAACTGCTGCTGCCGGGCGAATCGCCGCGCCGCGGCCGGTCGCTGACGGCAGGCTCGCAGGCGGCCCTGAGGGCGGCGCGGTCGGAGACCGGGGCGCCGTCCGGGCAGGCGCCGCTGAGCGTCGGCGAGCCGACCGCCTGGCGGGGGCGCCGCATCGCCAGCGTGACCCTGGCGCCGTTGACCGCGGACGGCCGACGGGCTCGCCTCCCGGCTGCTGCGGGAAGGGCGCTGGGAGATCCGCTTCGTGCCGGTGGCGAAGGGGGCCGGCGTCGGCACGTCCGGGGCGCGCAGTGGACGCGGTGACGAGCGCTTCGGCTTCCTGTTCCTCAATCCGGACGGGTTGCGCCGCTGGCCGGCCGAAGCCGCGGCGCCGGCCGTCGTGGCGCCGGCCGCCGCCGTTGGCAGTGCCGCGGCCGCGCGGCGCGAGGTCGTGCCGCTGGCGCCGGAAGTGCAGCTGCTCGTGCCGAAAACGCAGCTCTACCGGTTGACCGCGAGCAAGCTGCGCCTGCTCGGCTGGCTGCCGGCGGGGGGCGTGCGCGAGGACCAGATCCGCCTCTACCAGCGCCGCTACAACGCGGCGGATCCGGCGCACTATCTCGCCAGCGAAGTGCCGATCCGGCTGCTCGGCGACGGCGGCGACTTCAGCGACGGCGAGGCGCTGCTTTTCTACGCGCTGCGTTCCCGCGACGACAACGCCTGGACCGACGACTCGGGCGGCGCGCCGGTCGATCTGCCGGGCTGCGGCGATCCCTACGAACTGAACAACGGTCCGAGCGGCGCCGCCGATCCCGGACTGCGCACCGGCAACGTCTACTGGCTCGCCTTCGCCGACGCTCCCGCGGGGGCGCCGTGGGCGCGCATGTCCGAGGCGACGCTGCCCCCTTCGGCCGGCGCGCCGCTGCCGCGCTACCGGCGCGTCGACTACCTCGAGGAGGACAGCGGGTACCGGGAGTTCACGCTCAATGCCGACAGTGATCGCAATCATTACAACCGCTACACCGATACCGCGGCGACGGTGTCGATTCCGCTCTGGTCGCCCGATCCGGCCGGCACGGACGGGCAGGCGCGCGCCGGGCTGATGGGCTGGAGCATCAGCGACTTCGATCGTCTCGTGCGGGCCTCGCTGGTCTGCGGCGCCAACACCGTGGATCTCGGCACCCACAACCTGAACACCCTGACCGAGGTCATCGCCTACTCCGCGGACGCCCATCGGTGGGGATCTGCTCGCCAGCCCGAGCGCCACGCTGCGCATCGATTCGCTCAACGATCCGCCCACCGCCCTCATGTCGTTCCTGGACTGGGTGGAGATTTCCTACGACGCGCTCTACCGCGCCGTCGACGATGCGCTGGTGTTCCCGGGCGACGCGGGCGTCGGCGCCCGGGATTTCGAGGTGACCGGCTTCAGCCGCGCCGACCTCGGCGTGATCGACATCACCGATCCCCGCCGGCCGGTCTGGATCGCGCTCGGCGCCGGCAATGTCGTCAACGCCGGCGGCTCCTACACGCTCTCGCTGCGGGCGTCGCAGCCGGACGGTTCGCCCCGGCGGTTCGCCGCGCTGGCGGACCTGGCGGGCAGCGGCGTGCCGGAGTTCACCACCTTCAATTCGCGGCGGATCGTCAATCCGGTCGATCCGACCGCGGCGAACGGCTTGCCCGGCGTGCTGGTGATCACGCACGGCGCGTTTCGCGCCGCCCTGCAGCCGTGGCTCGACTACCGGCAGCAGCGCCGCCGGCGGCGGCCATGCCCTGCAGGTGGTCAACGTGCAGGATGTCTACGACTGGTTCAGCGGCGGCCTGAAGGATCCCTGGGCGATCCGGCGCTTCTGCGAGTACGCCATGGACCGCTGGGGGAGCTGGGGGCTGCTGCTCGTGGGCGATGCCAACGAGAACGCGCGCGCCCTGAACGTCGTCGACGGCACCTACGACTGGGTGCCGACGCACCTGCACGCGCAGTACGTGCTCGATCCGCCCGAAGCGCTGGCGGCCGACAAGTGGTTCGCCACCCCCGCGGCCGGGTCTCTCCTATCCCGGCGGCACCGTGCACGCCGGCGGAGATGATCGTGGGGCGCTTCCCGTGCAACACCGAGGCGGAACTGTCCACCATGATCGCCAAGACCCTGCAGGTCGAGACCGACCAGGCCGGCCAGGCCTGGCGCCGCCGCGCGCTGTTCATCGCCGACGACGATTTTTCCTACGGCTACGGCGATGCTGGCCTCGTCCACGCTGGTGCGGGACGCGCAGGAGCCGCGCTTCCAGGTGAGCCAGGACAGTCTCGCCGCGCGCTGGGACCGCTTCGCGGACGGGGCGCAGACGGCGGATCGGTTCTTCCTGTCGACCTATCTCGATCCGCAGTTCCCGCCCGGGGACACGGTCCGCAACCTGGCCCTGGTCAAGGAGTACACGGCGAGCCTGGCGGTGCCGGCCCTGCTGCCCGCCCTGTCGCAGGGGGCGCTCCTGGTGCACTATCAGGGGCACGCCAACGCCAAGCTCCTGTGCCATGAGGTCCTGTTCCAGGACGAACGGGCCTTCCCCTCGCCGTACCTGCGCCAGGATGTCAACAGTCTGACCAATGCCGGCAAGCCGTGGGTGTTCGTGGGGCTCGGCTGCCACATCGCGGAGTGGGCGCAGAACACGGCGGACCGCAGCGGGCCGGAGCATTCGTCGCTGGCGGAGAAGCTGCTCACGCACACGTCCGGGGCCTGTGCCGCCTACGCCAGCAGTGGGTTCGAATTCCTCGTCTCCAACGCCGATTTCGCGCTGCTGCAGCTCGATAACTGGCTGTTCACCCCGCCGCGGCTGTTCGGCGGCGCGCGCACCGGGTGGCGGCTGGGGGACCTGCTGCTGGCGGGGGAGGCGGCGGTGCTGGCGCGCTACACGAGTTCCTACGATTCCGAGTACCGTGCGCTGGCGGCGCAGTACTGTCTGCTCGGCGACCCGCTGCTGGTGCTCGACTGCGGCCCGCCGGCCATCGCCGCCGTCCTGACGGACGCCGGCGACACCCCCGTGACCGAGGGGATGGAGGTGGCGGCGCTCGACACGACCAACGTGCGGCGCATCCGGCTGACGGCCGTGGACGAGGCGGGGGTCGATCGCCTGGTGGTGCTCGACTCGGCAGGGAACGACCTGTCGGCCGCCGTGACCGAGCTGCCGCCGCCGGACCCGGCCACGAACCAGCGCGCCGGGTACGAGATCGCGCTGCCGGTGCGGCCGTTCGACCATGCCGTCACGCTGCACGTCTATGACACCGCGGACCGCCTGCCGACCGACAACCACGCCACGCTCACCGTGCGCCTGCCGCTGACCGGCACGCTGTTCCTGGCCGGTTCGCCGGAGCCGCTCGAGCCGGGCGCCGTGCGGTTCGCCTCCGGGGTGCCGCTCGACTTTACCGCGGTGGTCGCCACGCCCGCCTTCGTGGCCGCGGAGACGCCGCTGCTGCTGACCGGCGACGGCCTGACGCTGAGCAACGTCCACCTCGCCCGGCGCGACGGGCGCACGCTCGATCTCGCCTTCACCGCCACCGCGCCCGACGCCGCCGCCAGCCTGCGGTCGGTCACGCTCGCCGTGTCCGGTTATCCCACGACCTTCGTGCTGCAGCAGGGCGAGGCGCCGCTCGCGGCGTACACGGTCAGCGATGTGCTGGCGTTCCCGAATCCGGCGTCAGGGCCGGTGCGGATCCTGTTCCGCACGACGGCGCCGGCGTCGCCCGGACGGATCGTGATCTACACGGTGGGCGGGCGGCGCGTGGCGGTGCTGCCGTTCGGGGCCGAGCGGGTGGACGATGGCCAGGGGCTGCTGACCTGGGACGGTCGCGACGGCGAGGGGGACGCGGTGGCCAACGGTGTCTACCTGTACCGCGTCGAACTCGAGGCGCCGGGCGGCGGTCTGCGCAGCGGCATGCAGAGGCTGGTGGTGATGCGGTGAAGGGGCTCGCGCGCGCGTCTGGCGGATGGCGGGCCGCGGGCGTGACCGCGCTGGCGCTGCTGATCGCGCCCGGCGGTTGCGCGCCGGGGCCGCGGCCGCGGCCGGCGGGGGAGTCGTCCGCCGCGGTCGTTGCGGTCGTCGATCCGGGACCGTCCTGGCCCGACCTGGGGTCGATCACCTCGCCGGCCGGCGAGCCGGAATACCCCGATTCGCCCGGACCGGAGTGGCCCGACCTCGAAGCGGCGCTGCCGCCCCGCCCCGAGGCGGCACGGCCGGCGCCGCCGCTGGTCCGGATCGGTCTGGCCGACGGGGTGCCGCGCGCGACGCTGTCGTGCAGCGGCGGCGCCTGGCTGCTGGACGGCGGCGGCGCCACGCGTCTGGCGCGGCTCGCTGACGGGGCGCGGGTAGAACTGTTCGCCGCCGGGCGCGGGGTGCGGTGGCAGGTCGGCGGCGCCTCCGGCAATGCCGACGCGGTGATGCTGCGGGCGGACGTCGCCGCGGATGGGGTGGCCTGGGGCAGGGCGCGCTATCGCGGGGCTCTGGTGGTGCGCGGGCGTCCGGGCGGGTTGCTGATGATCAACGCGGTCGATCTGGAGGAGTACCTGCGGGGCGTCGTGCCGGGGGAGATCGGGCGGCTCGGCCCCCAGGCCGCGGCGGCGATCGAGGCGCAGGCGATCGCGGCGCGCACCTACACGGTCTTCCACCGCGGGCAGCACGCGGATCTCGGCTTCGATCTCTGGGGGGACATTCGCGATCAGCTCTACGAAGGGCTGGCGGGCGAGGACGCCACCTGCGACGACGCCATCGCCCGCACCGCCGGGCTGGTGCTGCGGTACGGTGGCCGGGAGATCGAGGCGTACTATTCGTCCACCTGCGGCGGGCGCACCGCCGCCTGCGAGGAGGTGTGGCCGCGCGACGCACGTCCCTACCTGCGCGGCCGCCGGGACGCGCCGCGCGACGGCGCGAACTCTTTCTGCGCCGCCGCGCCGCGCTTCGCCTGGCGGGAGCAGTGGAGCGTCGGCGAACTGGAGCGGATCCTGCAGCGCACGCTCCCGGAATATGTGAACGACATGGGCGATCCACGCCGTGCCGCCTGGGCCGGCGTCGTCTTCACGCCGCGCGCCGGCGGTGCCGGTCCGTCCCGTCCGGGGCGGCTGCTGGGGCTGGCCGTGCGCGCGCGCACCACCTGCGGCCGCGTGGCGCAACTCGAGGTAACCACCGACGCCGGCGTCTATCATGTGCGGGGCGATCGGGTGCGCTCCGCGCTGCGTCTGTCCGGAAATCGCGGCGCGCTCTGGAGCGCCCTCTTCCGTCTGCATGTCGAGACCGGTCGTGACGGGCGCCCGCGGCGGATCGCGGCGTACGGTCGCGGCTTCGGCCACGGGGTCGGCATGTGCCAGACCGGGGCGATCGGCATGTCGCGTCGCGGTTTCACGGCCGGCCAGATCCTGGCCCACTACTATCCGGGCGCGGAGCTGGCGCCGCTGCCGGCGATCGCGGCCGACACGGCGTCAGGCGCGGCGCACCCGTGAGCGACGCCGGAAATTCCTCCCGGGCCGGCGAGGGGCCGCGGCCGCCGCGACTTCCCGTTGCCCCGGCGGCGCTGGCCGGACGTCTGGTCGTCGGTCTGGCCGGGCCCGGCCTGAGCGCCCGCGAAGCGGCCTGGCTGGAGCGCTGGCGTCCCGCCGGCGTGATCCTGTTCGCACGCAACGTGGTGAATCTGGCGCAGGTGCGGGCGCTGGGCGCCGCCGTGCGCTCCTGCCTGGGCGAAGCCGCCGAGATCGCGGTCGATCACGAGGGGGGGCCGATCTCGGTCCTGGCCGCCGCGGTGGGTCGGCCGCCCGCGCCGTGGGGACTGGGATTGCTCGCCGACGCCGACCTGACCCGCCGGGTGCATGCCGAGAGCGCCGATCGTCTGCGGTCGGCCGGCGCCACGCGCGTGCTGGCCCCCTGCGCGGACGTGCTGGTCGAGCGCCGCAATCCGGTGATCGGCGTGCGGGCCTTCGGGGCCGCGAGCGAACGGGTGGCGACCCAGGTGGCGGCCGCGGTGACCGGTCTGCGCGAGGGGGGACTGGAGGTCTGCCTGAAGCACTGGCCCGGACACGGGGGCACCACGGGCGACAGCCACGTCGCCGCCGTCGACACGGCCGCCGGCGCGCTCGACGCGCCGTTCGTGGCCGGGTTCGCGGTGGGGGCCGACGCGGTCATGGTCGGTCATCTGGCGGATCCCCGGTCGCCCGGCGTGGCGGAGGCGAACGGTGGGTCGCGGCCGCCCGCCACGCTCGATCCCGGCGCGTTGACGCGGTTGCGCGCCCTGGCCGCGGGCCGCGTTTTGCGGCTCTACGCCGACGACGTGACCATGGGCGCGCTCGGCCCGGCGCTGGCGAGGCGCGGCGTGGCGTCGCCCGCGGATCGACGTCCACGGGATGTTCGATCCGGCGTCGCTGCCCCGCGCCTGGCTGGCGGCCATCGCGCAGGCAGGCTGCGACCGGTTGCTCTGCCGGGGCATCCCGTGGGGGGCTTTTCCGGCCGACGGTCCGCCCGAGGGGCCGGCGCCGGAAACGGACACGGTCGGGGTCGGACCGGACCGCCTGCCGGGTTCGCCTGTCTATCGTGAAGCGTGGCAACGGCTTGCGGCGTCTGTCGGCGGAAATCCGTTTCCCCGGCGGCGCGCGGCGATTGCTCTGGCTCGACGCCACGGCGGGCGACCGCTGGGGCGAGGCGGCGCCGTGCGTGGCGAGCCTGCGGAGTCGTTTCACGCTCGAGGCGATCGTCGACGGCGCCGTCGCGGCGGCCGCGGAGGCGCTGCTGGTCACCTCGCATCGACCGCTGGCGCCGGATCGCCTGGCGAGCCTGCGGCGCGCCGGTCTCCTCGGGCGGTCGGGTGGCTGTCTCGCCCTGGGACATCCCTCCCTGCCGGACGACCTGCGGGAAGTGCTGCCCGAGGGGTGGCGGCTGACGTACGCGCCCGATCTGGACGGCGAATTGCTGATCGCCCTGACGGGTGATCCGGCCTGAGGCGGCGGACCGGTTGACATGCCGCGGGGGGGCGGCTATATTTTTCGCCGCGTCGCGCACAGGCGAGGCCACGGGGGCGTAGTTCAGCTGGTTAGAACGCCGGCCTGTCAAGCCGGAGGTCGCGAGTTCGAGTCTCGTCGCTCCCGCCAGTATTCAAGGGCCCGCCTTCGTTCGAGGGCGGGTCTTTGTCTTCGTGCACCGACAGGCGCGACGGCCGGCACGACGGCGGAGCTTGTCCCGCGGCGATGGCGGGTTTAAGCTGCCGGTTCGCAGCCGGGGCCACCGGCTCCCCGAACATCAGCCAGGGAGTCACGACCATGAATTCGGTATTGCCGCGCCTGTGCGGCCCGCTCGCCGCCCTGTTCTTGCTCGCCCCGCACGCCGGGAGCGCGGAGCCGGCCGGTGCTCCCGAGCCGGCCCCGCTCGACTGCGGCTGGGTCGGGCAGCGCGGCGCCGACGGTGGTGCCCGATCTGGGCGAGCGGCTGGCGGCCTACGCGCCGACGGAGATCACGGCGGACATCGGGCATCTGTCGCCCGCCGAGCAGGCGGTCGCTGCACAAGCTGATCGCCGCCGCGCGCATCATGGACGATCTGTTCTACGAGCAGGCCTGTCCCTGTCGCGGCGCGATCGAAGCGCGCGCGGACCTGCTGGACGGACCGCTGGCGGGGCCGCTGCGCGACTACCTCTGGCTGAACGCCGGTCCGTGGGATCGCCGGGTGGATCGCGAGCCGTTCCTGGGCGGCTGGCCGCATCCGGCCGGCGCCAACTTCTATCCGCTCGATCTGACCGCCGCGGAGAAGGGGCGCATCCAGACGGGCGAGGCGGGCCTGAACGGCCTGCAGAGCATGGTGCGCCGCGACCGGTCGGGTCAGCTGATCGCCATTCCGTACGGGCAGTTCTTCCGCGAGCCGCTGCAGCGGTGCGCCGGACTGCTGCGCGAGGCGGCCGCGCTCACGGACAACGCCAGCCTGCGTCTCTTCCTCGAGGCGCGCGCCGAGGCGCTGCTGACGGACGATACCTATCGCTCGGACGTGCTGTGGATGGATCTCGACAGCCCGGTCGAGATCACGATCGGTCCGTACGAGACCTACGAGGACGGCCTGTTCGGTTTCAAGGCGGCCTTCGAGGCGTTCGTCACCGTGGTGGATCCGGTCGAGTCGGCGCGGCTGGCGATCGTTCAAGCAGGAACTGCCGTGGCTGGAGAGCCAGCTGCCGATCCCCGACGCCGACAAGAATCCGCACCGCGGCAGCGAGTCGCCGATCCGCGTCGTCGACGAGGTCTTCAGCGCCGGCGACACGCGCGCCGGCGTCCAGACCATCGCCTTCAACCTCCCCAACGACGAGCGGGTGCGCGAGGCGAAGGGCAGCAAGAAGGTGCTGCTGCGCAACGTCATGAACGCGAAGTTCGCGCAGATCCTCACGCCGATCGCGCGGGAGCTGGTCGCCGCGGACCAGCTCGGCGATCTCTCGGCGGAGGCGTTTTTCCTCCACACGCTGTGGCACGAGATGAGCCACGGTCTCGGACCGGGGCGCATCGTCAGGGAGGGCCGGCACGACCGAAGTCCGCCTGGAACTGAAGGACACCTATGCGACCATCGAGGAGGCCAAGGCCGACCTGATGGGCACCTGGGATGTCTACAAGCTGCAGGGGAAGGGACTTTTCACGCCGGCGCATCTGGACCGGCAGGCGGTGACCTATCTCGCCGGCCTCTTCCGTTCGGTCCGTTTCGGGATCGCCGAGGCTCACGGCCAGGCGAACGCCATCCAGTTCAACTTCCTGCGCGAGCAGGGGGCGATCGGCTTCGACGCCGCCACCGGTCGCTTCCGGGTCGACAAGGCGAAGTTCTGGGGCGCGGCGGAGGAGTTGTTGCGACGCATCCTTGTCCTGCAGGCCGCGGGGGACTATGCCGCGGCGCAGGAGCTGATCCGTCGCTACGCCGTCCTGCCGCCGGAGCTGCAGGCGGCGTTGTCGCGTCTCGACCGGGTGCCGGTCGATATCCGGCCCCGATTCACGCTGGCGGAACAGTAGGCGCTTCGCTCACCGGCGGCTGCGTCACGGGAGACGGGGGCCGCGCACCGGCGCGGCCCCCGCTCCGTCTGCGCTGGCCCGGGCGCCGCGTCAGCGACGTCCGGTCGCCGCTCCAACAGGGCCTTCAGGGAGCGGTAGGTCGGGGCCGGGAAGGGGGGCAGATCGGTCAGTTCGGCCGGCGCGATCCACGGCCGCTCGGCCAGGGCGGGCCGACATCGCCTTTCGTGGCGGCCTCCTGGTAGGCGGCGAGAAAGTCGACCGGCGTGCCGCGGGCCGCCGCCTGCAGGCGCGGCTCGCCCAGGCGCGTGGCGATGAGCGCCGCCATGGCGTAGCCGGTGGCGCGGTAGGTGCGGTTGCCGCGCAGCAGATCGTCAACAACCGTCCCCTTTGTGTCGAGAACGGCGGGATCGGCCAACAGGGCCGGCAGCATCTCCTGGAGAGCCGAGAGGGAGCGGGTGGCGAGACGGTGCCAGTTGCGACGATCCTTTTCGGCGCGGCCCACGAGGGGATGCGTGGAGTCGAATTCCACCTCGGGAAAATCCTCGAGCCAGCCCGCCACCCCGTCGCGGCGCAGCTGCGCGAAGGTGGCGACCAGCGCCGCGACGCCGTCGCGGGCCTTGTACGGCTCGGGGCCGTCCCGCGGCGCGAGCGCGCGGTAGAGCTGTGCGGCGAGCAGGCGGGGCAGGCGCGTGGGACCGGCCGCGGCGGCCACGCCGGCGTCGACGAGCACCTGGCTGCCGGTCCAGCGCAGGTCGGGGCCGGCGACGAGGAAGAGTGACGCGCAGGGTATCGGGAAGCAGTTCGGGCCGGAGATAGCCGGCGACCGTCGGCAGCACGCCGCAGGTGAGCGGTGTGGTCGAAACCGCGTTCACCAGCGAGTCGAGCGCGGTCCCGTTGATCGCGCGCCCAGGTCGAGGGCCTCGACGAGGTCTTTCCGCTTCGGCACGGCGCCCGCCCGCGAGTTCCGTCCGTCCGGCGCGACGCGCGTCGCTGTCGCGGCGGTGGCGCCGCCGTAGACGTAGCGCGTCACGTTGGTGAGAATGCGGTGTTGACGAGCCGGGGATCCGTGGCGCTGAACAGGGCGGTGTAGGCCGGCAGCGCCCAGACGCGGGCAAACGCCTCGTCCGGCACCCGCTCGCCGCGCGTCAGGCGGCGCGGCCAGGTCCGGTAGGCGGTGAAGGCCGTGCGATCGATGCGCACGGCGCAGTCGGTGGCCGGGACGCCGACCCCGGTCCCGGTCCCGCCGGCCGGCTGCCCGGCAGGGGTGCGGTCCGGCGCGGCGCGGCGGCCGCAGCCGCCGGCGAGCTACGGTCGGCAGCGGCCAGCCAGAGAGATTGCCAGACGCGACGGCGCGCTGGCGCGTCCCGGTCGCCGGTTTGTGAGCCTGACCGGCGCGCGTTATGTTAAACACGGTTTCCACTCCCGCTGAAGTCCCGGTGACACCTGCCATTCTCGCCCGGGCCCGGGACAAACCCAACCCTGCGCTGAAGCGAGGCGTATGGCGCTGCTGGTGGGTGAAATCTACCGCGCGATCCTGGGCGAGTCCAGCGAGAGCGGCCGGCTCTGCGTGATCGTGCGGTCTGACCGGCTGCCACCGTCGCTGCGTCTATTGCGATTCCGCCCACGCGTTTCACGGCGGTACCCGTCGCGACCTGCCTTCGCTGTTGGCCGAGGTGGCCGGGTACGGCTGTCGCACCGTGCTCGTGACCGGCGGCGAGCCGCTCCTGCAGTCCGGCACGCCGGCGCTCCTGGCCGCGCTCCTGGCCGCCGGGCACCGGGTCGTGCTGGAGACGAGCGGCACCGTCGGGACGGTCGGCCTGGCCGCGGTGCCGGCCGGCGTGCGGCGCGTGGTGGACGTGAAGACCCCCGGCAGCGGGCTCGACCCCGCCGTCATCGACTGGGAGGGACTGCGCGACCTCGGCTCCGGCGACGAAGTGAAGTTCGTCATCTGCGACCGGGCCGACTACCTCTGGGCCCGCGATCTGGTGCGGGGGGGCGGGCGGCTGCCGGCCGCGACCGACGTCCTGTTCTCGCCCGCCGCGCCGGGGGTCGCGCCGCACGAACTGGCGGAGTGGATCCTGGCTGACCGGCTGGACGTGCGATTCCAGATCCAGCTGCACAAGGTTCTCTGGCCGGGGCGTGAACGGGGCAGGTGAACGGGATGCGACCGGCGCGGCCGCGCCGGAGGAACGGAACTGCGATGATGTCAGCGGATCAACGGCCACTGGCCGTGGTGCTGGTGAGCGGGGGCATGGATTCCTGCGTCTGCGCGGCGGAGGCGGCGCGCGAGTTCTCGCCGGCCCTGCTGCACGTCGGCTACGGCCAGCGCACGGCCGCGCGCGAGGAGCGGGCCTTCCACGCGATCGCCGATCACTATGGCGTGACCCGCCGTCTGGTGACGAGCCTCGACACCCTGCGGAGGATCGGCGGTTCGAGCCTGGTCGATCCCGACCTGCCGGTGGAGGAGGGGCTGCCCGCCGGCGGCGGCGTGCCGTCCACCTACGTGCCGTTCCGCAACGCGCTCCTGCTGGCGATCGGCGTGTCGTGGGCGGAGGTCCTGGGCGCGCGCGCGCTTTTCATCGGCGCGGTCGAGGAGGACTCCAGCGGCTACCCCGACTGTCGGGAGACGTTCTACCAGGCGTTCCAGGCCGCCGTCGATGCCGGCACCCGTCCCGAGACCCGGATCACGATCCGCACCCCCCTGATCCATCTGGCCAAGCGGGACATCGTGCGGCGGGGCCGGGAACTCGGCGCCCCCCTGCACCTCACCTGGTCCTGCTACACCGGCCAGGAGCTGGCCTGCGGCCGGTGCGAGAGCTGTCTGCTGCGTCTGCGGGGGTTCGCGGCCGCCGGCGTGACCGATCCGTTGCCGTACGCCACGGCAGACGGGGCTTCGAAACAGGATTAGGCCTCAGGTATTATAACGTTGTGGAATCGTCAGTTATCCTGTGAGTGCCTGGCGTGACAGCGAACGGCGAAAAGTCGAAACCGGCGTAGGCGTTGCACCGGGAACAGAGGGTGATCAGGTCCCGCCGGCCGTCGTCGAGCAGCGCGCGCAGCTGTCCCGTCACGTGGCCGTCCCAGATCTCGAGCACGCTCCGCTCGTGCACGTTGCCCACGATGGCGCGGCCGTGCACGTCCCAGCAGCAGAGCGTGGCGTCGCCGTCGGTGTAGAAGAACATCTCGTCGAGCACCTTCAGGCACGGCTTGCGCACCACGTCTTCCCGCCGCTGCCCGGTCCAGGGCCACTGGTAGAGCTGGGTGACGACGACCTCGCTGCAGCGCGGTCCCCAGTAGGCGCGGTAGGCCGCGACTTCGTGCGCGTTCTCCGGCACCTCGATCATCCGCACCTCGGCGAAGGTGGAGGCGCGGTGCCCCCCCTGTCCCACAGCTCCAGGAAGCGGGTGGCGTTCGCCACGACCTGCGCGTAGTCGAGTCCGACGCGCGACGGGCCGTACGTGGCGGGCGAGAAACCGTCGATGGAAAAACGCATGATGTCCACGCCGGCGTCGAGCAGCCGCTCGCCGAGGTCCGCGGTCAGGAGCGAGGCGTTCGTGTTGTACTCGACGCGGGCGGTGGGATCGCTGCGTTTGATGTAGGCGGTGATCTCCGGCTGCCGCTTGTCCACGAACGGCTCGTTCGTCAGGAACGGCCGGTAGGTGATGCCGAGGCCGCGGGTCTGATCGACGATCTTCCGCCAGGTGGCGTCGGGCATGCGCGACGGATCGCGGCTGATCTCGTGCTGCGGGCAGAACGGGCAGTGCGCCGGGCAGGCGGTGACGGTCTCCATCTGGATGAAGCGCGGACGCGCGGCGTACGGCAGCCGCCAGCGCGGGCCGCTGACGGCGGGGCCGGGGAGGGCGGCCGGTCCGCCGGCGATTCGCTGGGCGTTCTGTGGACGCACGTTTCCTCCTGATGCGGCGGGGTTGCCAGGCAAATTACATGCAGGAACGGAGAAGGGCCAGCGAGCGCCCGGTGGCGCCCCGCTGGGCCAGCACGACGGCGCGCGCCGCGGCGCCGGCGGCGGCCAGCCGGGCCGGATCGGCGAGCAGTTCCGCGGTGGCCGCGGCCGCCTCCGCCGGGCGACGCACGATCCGCCCCGCGCCCTGCGCGACGAGGATCTCCGCCTCGACCGCGTTGTGCATGACCGGCCCGAACAGCACCGGCAGGGAGGCCACGGCCGGCTCGAGGGTGTTGTGGACCCCGGTCGTGAAGCTGCCGCCGACATAGGCCAGTGCGCCGGCGCGGTAGATCTCCGCCAGCACCCCGACCGAATCGACCAGCACGCAGCGCGCGGTCTCCGCCCGCCCGGCGTCGGCGGTCGGGGGGAGGCTCGAGAGGCGCGTCGTCTCCACGCCGCACGTCGCCAGCCGGCGCTCGAGGTCGGTCAGCCGGGACGCGGACGGCTCGTGCGGGGCCAGCACGACCGTCAGGTCCGGGAAGCGGGCGAGCAGGTCGGGGAGGACCGGCAGCCAGAGCGCCTCGTCGGCCGGCCAGGTGCTGCCGAGCACGAGACGGCGCCCCGGCCGCGCCGACAGCCGGGCGACCGCGTCGCCGCCCGCGGCCGCCTCGAAGCGCAGGATCACCTGTTCGGCGCGCGTGTCGCCCGTGACCGTGACCGCCGCGCGCACCCCCAGCTGTTCCGTGAAGCGGTGGCGGTCGTCGTCCGTGCAGACGCCCAGCGCGGTGAAGCGGTCGAACAGCGCGCGGAAGAAGGGGCGCAGCGGGGGGCGCAATCGCCACGACCGCGGCTGCAGCGTGCCGGCCAGCAGCAGCACCGGCACCCCGCGCCGCGCGGCCTCGATCACGAGGTTCGGCCAGCAGTCGAACTTGATGAAGACGAGGGCGCGCGGACGCCACGCTTCGAGCAGGCCGGCCATGGCGCGCGGCGTATCGAACGGCAGCCACTCGTGCCGGTCGGCGCACGGTCGCCGCGCCGCGTAGTGCCAGCCGGAGGGAGAGAAGTGCGTCATGACGACCGGCGGCGCGTCGGGGAGCGCCTTGAGCGCGGCGATCACCGGGCGCGCCTGTTCGTACTCGCCGACCGAGGCGGCGTGGAACCAGACGGCGCCCCGCAGCCGCGACGCGTCCGCGTCGACCCGCTCCGACAGGCCCCGCCGGCCGTCCAGACCGTCGCGCAGCTTCGCGGAGCAAGGGCGCCCCAGCGGCAGGGTCGCGGCGATCGCCGGGGCGAGCAGCCGGTAGGGCAAAAGCGGCAGCGCGCGCGCGCGGTCAGTCATGAGGCCCCCCCGGCGCGCCGGCGTCCGCGAGAGCGGGCAGGGCGCGCAGCGCGGCCAGGACCGTGTCGGGGCTGATCTCCGCCAGGCAGGCCAGGTCCCCGCGCCAGCACGGACGGCGGCCGTTGCGGGAACAGGGGCGGCAGGCCAGTTCGCGTTCCAGCACCCGGCTGTCCGGCAGCAGCGGGAAGTAGCCGAAGGCGCGCACCGTGGGCCCGAAGAGAGCGAGCACCGGCGTGCCGACCGCCTCGGCCAGGTGGAGCAGGCCGCTGTCGTTGGTGACGACCACCCGGCAGGCGCCGAGGCGCCGCGCCAGTTCGGGCAGCGGCAGATCCGCCGTCACGGTCACGTCGCCGGCCGCGGCGGCCGCCTCCGCCAGCGGTCCGGCGGCGAACCAGGCCCGCTCCCGCGCGCCGAGGAAGATCTCCACCGGCAGATCCGTGACCTCCCGCAGGCGGCGCAGCAGCTCCGCCCAGTGCCCGGACGGCCAGCGCTTGGTGTCCCACCGCGCGCCGGGCGCGAGGCCGATCCGCGCCGGCCCGGGGCCGTCAGCCGGCCCGCGCGGTCGGAGAGCGCAGCCGTGTCCCGCCGCCAGCAGGGCGGCGCCCGGGCCGACGCCGTGCGGCGTGGTCTCGACGGCGGCGGTCCCGACGGGCGACACGACCTCGTCGAAGCGCCGCAGCATGGTGCGACGCAGCACGGGCGGCGGCGGCGCGCGGTGCGGACGCCGCCGGCGTGGCGGGCCCGCAGCAGCGCCAGCCGGGCGGCGGTGTCCTTGACGATCCGGCGCGCCGGCCGCCGACCCAGGAGCAGGCAGAGCAAGCCGGCTGCGCAGCACGCCGTGCGCGTCGAGCACGGTGTCGAAGCGTTCGCGCCGCAGAAGGCGGGCGAGCCGCCAGAGGTCGCGCCAGCCCCGGTCCGTCCAGCGGCGCCACGACGTCCACCCCCGGCACGGTGGCCATGAGCGGGGCGTAGGCGGCCTTCACGGCCAGGGTGACCCGCGGGCGCGGCGTGCCGGCGGCGCGGGCGGCGGCGTCCTGTCCGCTGAGGGACCAGGCGAGCAGGCAGAGGTCGCCCAGGGAACCGAAGCGGATGACGAGGGTGCGGGACAACGGACTCCTTCGTGGCGCGGCAAGGCGGCCGGCGCATCTTAGCGGGGGCGCTTGCGGGGTGTCAAGGAACCGGGTATGCTGCGCCGCGAACGGCGCGGGCATCGCGCGAGGGGGTCGGCGAGAGTCCGTGGATCTTCTGCTGCTGGTCGCCCTGCTGCTGTTGTCCGCGCTTTTCTCGGCCGCCGAGACGGCCTTCTTCTCCCTGCGTCAGACCGAACTGGCCGAACTCGCGCGCCGTGGCGCCGACGGTCGCGGCGTGGTGGCGCTCGTGCGCCAGCCGCGGCGGCTGCTGCCGGCGCTCCTGATCGGCAATCTCCTCGTGAACACCGGCGCGAGCGTGGTCGGTACCGCCGCGCTGATCGACCGCTTCGGACCGTCCGGCGTGGTGCTGGCTGTCCCGATCATCACCCTGCTCCTGCTGCTCGGCGGCGAGATCACCCCCAAGCTGATCGCCATGCGCTACCGCCGCCCCGTGGCGCTGGCCCTGCGGCCGGTCCTCGCGGGCTGGCTGATCGTGATCAAACCGGTGCTCGACGTGATCGCGGGCGGCACCGCCCGCCTGCTCGATCTGTTGCCCGGCGTGGGGCCCGGCTCGCGTCCCTTCACGCCGGCCGAGTTGGAGACAGCTTGCGAAATCGCGGTGGAGGACGGCGCGCTGAGCGAGACGGAGGGGCGTTTCCTGGCCCGTCTGCTCGTACTGCAGCGGCTCGAGGCGCGTCAGATCATGACGCCGCGGACCGCGGTCGTGGCGCTGGACCGCGGGCTCGACCGGGCGGAGATCCTGCGCGTGGCCCGCGCCACCGGTTTCAACCGCTACCCGGTGACGGAGCCGGGACGCGCCCACCCGATCGGCTTCTTCCATCTCAAGGACCTGCTCGCGGACGCTGACGTCGCGCGGCCGCTCGAGGCGGGACTGCGTCCGCCGCTGTTCGCGCCGGAAAGCAAGCAGGTGGCGGCGCTGCTGACCGAACTGCGCACCGGCGGGGTGCACCTGGCGATGATCGTGGATGAGCACGGCGACTTCACCGGCATCGTCACGCTCGACGACTGTCTGCGGGCCCTGACCGGACCGATCGGCGGCGAGTCGGACCGCGTCGACCCCGAGGCGTTCCAGATCGGCGAAACGGCCTGGATCGTGTCGGGAAGACTCGACCTGCGCGCGGTCAACGAAGCCTGCGGCACGACCCTCGAACTGTCGCCGGAGTACGTGACCATCGCCGGCCTGCTGATGACCCGCCTCGGGCGCATCGCGCGGCGCGGCGATCGGGTCGAGGCGGGCGGCGCCCGCTTCACGGTCGTCGACATGAACGGACCGGGCATCACGCGCGTGCGGGTCGACCTGCCGGCGTCCGGCGCGGGAGGACGCGCGTGAAGCCGGAGGCCGGCGTTTCCCGGCTGGGACGTCCTGATCGCGGTCACGGTGGCGTGCCTGCTGGCCTGCGCCTTCTTCGCGGGCAGCGAGACCGGGCTGATGAGCATCAGCCGCGTGCGCCTGCGGCAGCTCGCGCGCCGCGGACCGGTGCCGCACCTGCCGCGACTGGAGCGGCTGCTCGAGCCGCGTGGAGGAGCCGATCCTCACGTTTCTCATCGGCAACAACCTGGTCAACTGTGCTCCTGGGCGCCGTGCTGACCGCCGCCTTCGGCGCGCGCTGGGGGGGGCGCGGCGAGTGGCTGGCCGGGGCCGTGACGGCGTTGCTGGTGATCACGTTCGGCGAGATCGTGCCCAAGGTCGTCTTCCGTGAGTATCCCGAGCGGCTCACCCTGGCGGTGACCCCGGCCATCCGCGGGGTGATGATCGCGCTGGCGCCCGCGCGGATCGTGCTGCGGGCCTGGGTGGCGTTGTGGTCGCGCGTCCTGCCGGGCGGGGCGGCCCCCGGCGCCTCGGTCCTGAGCCGGGAGGCGGTGGCGGCGCTGCTGCTGGGCCACCCCGAACTGGCGGGCCAGGACGAGCGCTTCGGCGACGTCCTGCAGCGCTTCCTGGCGCTGGGCAGTCGCCGGCTGGACGAGATCATGGTGCCGCTCGCCGCGTGTGGTCGCCGTGCCGCCGGGGGCGGGGCTGGCCGGCGCCGCGGCGCTCGCGGTCCGGACTCGGTTACAGTCGGCTGCCGGTGGCGGACGCGGACGGCGGCATGGCCGGCTGGATCCTCGCGCGCGATCTGCTGCTCGAGGCGCCGCGCGGCCCGGTTTACGACGAGGCGATCCCGCCCGCCCTGCTGCGCGACTGTCTGTTCGTCGATGCGGGGCTGACGCCGTACGAACTGTTCGAGGAGATGCAGTGGCAGCACCAGCAGATGGCGATCGTGGTCGATCGGGACGGACGCGTGCTCGGCCTGGTCACGCTGGAGAATCTGGTGGAGGCGGTCGTGGGCCGGATCGCTGACGAATTCGACGAACCGGTCGTCGATGGCGCGGCGGCGGACGCCGGAAGGGAAGCGGGCGGGCGCGAATCGCCCTCGTGATTGTTGACCTGGAGACGAGCGGGCGCGTCAGACGCGCCGGGAGGGAGTGGCCGATGACGGACACGGAGGATCTGACCCGGCATGACGCCGTGCTGCTGTCGCTGGTGGCGATGTTCCAGGACGCCGGCATGCGGCAACTCGGCAAGCTGGCCCATCCGCTGACCGGGAAGCCGGAGCGTGATCTGGACAGCGCGCGGGCGACCATCGAGGTCCTCGAGATGCTGCAGGCGAAGTGCCGCGCCAACACGCCGGCGGCGGTCATGCGCGGGCTCGACACGGCGATCTTCGAGCTGCGGATGAACTGGCTGGACGAGTCGAAGCGGGCGCCCGAAGGCCCCGCCGACCCGCCGGCGAGCGCCGCTGCAGCGGAGGCGACGCCCCGCCGGCGAAGACCCCGCGGCAGCGTCCTCGTGAGCCGTGCCCGGCGCCGCGCGGCCCTGCCGTTCCTGCTGCGGGCTGCTGGCGGCGACCGGGGCGCGCGCGCGGCCGATCCGGCAGGCGACGGCAGCGTCGGCGAGCGCCCGCACGGCGACGCTCTACCGTCTCGACGGCGCCATCCTGCCGCCCGACGGCGTGCTGCTGCTCGGCTGCGGCGGCGAATCGTACGGCATCGAGTATCCACGGCCGGGCTACGCGCCGTACGAGGCGAGCCTGCGCGATCTGCGGCTGCGTCTGGAATACGGCCCGCTGCCGGGCACGCGGCTGACGTTCGACGCGACGCGCCGCAGTTGGACCGGTCCGGCGGGGCTGCTGCCCGCGAGCGGTGGCGGGATGGGGGACGCGCGGCTCGGTCTGACGCTCGGCCTGCCCTCGCCGTGCCCCGCGCTGGCCTGGGCCGCCACGGCCCGGCTGACGCTGCCCACCGGGGCGCGGGACGACGGCACGGGGGAGGGGCGGACGGTCACCCAGGCGGGCGTGGCGGCGGCGCTGCGCCTCTGGCGCGTCTCGGCGTATCCGGAACTGCGGCTGCACCTGGCCGCCGCCCGGCGCTGGAATCCCGATGCCGGACGCGGCCCGGGGGGCGGCGACGCCCTCTTCCTGCCCTGGCCGCCGGTGTACCCGGCCGTGCCGCCGGGTGGCGCCGGCGGCGACAATGATTTCCTGCAGCTGGCCGCCGCGGTGGAGGTGCGTCGCGAGGATGTTTCGTTGTACTTCGAGTACAGCGAGGCGCGACTGCCGCGCGCCGCCGGCGCCGCGGTGGGGGAATATCCGCGCCATCTTCACGCCGGGGCTGCACTGGGGGCGCGCGGACGGCTGGGGGCTGTCCGTCGCCTACGATGTGAATCTCTCGCTGGACGATCCGGCCACGCCGTACCTGCCCGCCGCGCCCGACCTCGTCTGGCACGCGATGCTCTCGCGCGGATTCGCCCTGGGCGGTCGCGATCGCGACGGTGACGGCGTGCCCGATCGCCGCGACGGCTGCCCGACCGCGGCGGAGGATCGCGACGGCTGGCGCGACGCGGACGGCTGTCCCGATCCCGACAACGACGGCGACGGCATCGAGGACACGGTCGACGGAGCCCCCGACGCCGCCGAGGATCGCGACGGTTTCCAGGACGAGGACGGCATCCCCGATCCTGACAACGATGGCGACGGTATCCCCGACGCGCGCGACGTCTGCCCGGACCTCGCCGAGGATTTCGACGGCGATCGCGACGGCGACGGCTGCCCGGAGGAGCTGCGCGACCGCGACGGCGACGGCATCGCCGACGAGCGCGACCACTGCCCCGGCGCCGCGGAAGATCGCGACGGCTACGAGGACGACGACGGCTGTCCCGATCCCGACAACGACCTCGACGGCATCGACGACGTTCGCGACCGTTGTCCGAACGAGCCGGAAGACTACGACGGCGTGGCGGACGACGACGGCTGCCCGGAGTGAGGGGCCGTCGCGCGCCGCGTGGGTCAGCGCGCGGGTGGTCGGCGTCCTCCGCGGCGGCGCGGGTCGCCCGCCAGGCCGCCAGCAGGGTCGCAGGGTCGGCGGCGCGCAGGCTCTCGCGCGACCAGTCGTGCCGCGCCTCGACGGCGTGGAAACGGGCCCGGAAGCGACGATTCGCCAGGCGCAGCGCGTCGTCGGGCGCCACGCCGAGCAGGCGCGCGAGATTCACGGTCGCGAACAGGACATCGCCCAGTTCGTGGCGCACGGCGTCGGCCGGCGCGGAATCGGCCGGGCCGCCCGCCGCCGCGGTCGCCGCGGTCGCCGCGTCGACCGCGGCGCGCCGCAACTCCTCCAGTTCCTCGGCCAGCTTCGTCCAGGCCTGCGCGGCGTCGGCGAACGTGAATCCGACCGACGCGGCGTTCTCCTGGTACTGGCATGCCTGCGTGAGCGGCGACGACGAAGCGGGCAGGTCCTTGAGCACCGATTCCCGCGTCGTGTCGAGGCCGCGCGCCCGCTTCTCCGCCGCCTTGACCGCGTTCCAGCGCTCCTGGCTCTCGTGGTGGTCGGCGGCCGGATCCCCGCCGAAGACGTGCGGGTGGCGCCGCAGCAGCTTCTCGTGGCCCAGACGCGCGACATCCTCGAACGAGAGGGGATGCGTCTCGCCCATGATCTCCCGGCAGAAACAGACCATGTAGAGCAGGTCGGCCAGCTCCTCGGCGGCGTGGTCGTGGTCGTCGGCGAGGGCGGCGTCGAGCAGCTCGCCCGCCTCGTCCATCAGGAAGCGGGCGGCGTCGGGCAGCGTCTGGCGGCGGTCCCAGGGACAGCCGCCGGGGGCGCGCAGGATGCGGATGGTCTCGAGGAGCTCTGCGGTGCGGGGCAGCGGCATGGCAGGTCCGTTCGGTGAGGTTGGCCCGGGCGAAAACTTTGGCGGCCTGCCCGGGACGGCGCTATCATCCAAGATTCGTCGCGCGGCCGGCGCGGCGCCAGAATAACACCGGGATGAGGCCGGCGCGAGGAGCCACCGTTTGAGCGACCAGATCCGCATCCGTGGCGCCCGCCAGCACAATCTGAAGGGGTGCGACGTCGACTTTCCGCGCGGCCGGCTGACGGCCGTTTCCGGCGTCTCGGGCTCGGGCAAGTCGTCGCTCGTGTTCGACACCCTCTATGCCGAGGGACAGCGCTGCTACGTCGAATCGCTCTCCACGTACGCGCGGCAATTCCTCGAACGCATGCCCAAGCCGGAGGTCGACTGGATCGACGGCATCAGCCCCGCCATCGCGATCGGGCAGCGCAACGCCGCGCGCAGCGGCCGCAGCACCGTCGGCACGGTGACCGAGATCAACGACTACCTGCGCGTGCTGTTCGCGCGCGTGGGGGTGCTGGTCTGTCCGACCTGCGGCGAGAAGGTGGAGCGGGAAACGCCGGCCTCGATCTGGCGCAAGGCGCGGCAGCGGTGGGCGGAGGAGACGCCGCTGCTGGTCGCCTGGCCGCTCGTCATCACCGCCACCGCCGCGCGCGAGGGGTGGGCGGCGCCGCTGCTGGCGCAGGGCTGGCAGCGGGTGCTCGTGGGGGGCGTGCTGTCGCGGCTCGAGGCGGCGGACGCCGCGGGGGCGCCGCGGCCGACGGCCGGCGAGGCGGTGGAGGTGGTGGTGGACCGGCTCACGCTGGCGTCTGCCGACCGCTCGCGGTTCGCGGAGGCGGTGACGCTGGCGATGCGCCTGGGCGAGGGGCGCGTGGTGCTGCGCGATGCGGCGCTGACGGAGCGGCGGGTCTGGTCCGCGCAACTCGCCTGCGCCGGCTGTGAGCGGGCCTTCCCGGAGTCGACACCCCACCTGTTCTCGTTCAACTCCCCCCAGGGGGCCTGCCCCGCCTGCCGCGGCTTCGGCAATCGGCTGGAATTCGACGAGGCGAAGATCGTGCCCGAGCCGGCCCTGACGATCATGGACGGCGCGATCAAACCGTGGCGCACCCCCAGCTTCGCCCGGCAGTTCTCCGTGCTGGTGCGCTGGTGTCGTCGCCGCCGCATCCCGACCGACCTGCCGTGGCGCCAGTTGTCACCGCCGCAGCAGCGCCTCGTGCTCGAGGCGACCGACGGCGAGTACGTCGGCGTCATCCCGTTCCTGGAGGAGATGCGGCGGAAGATAGAGAAGGAGCATCACCGCTTCTACACGCGGCGCTACCTGGGCGACACGGCGTGTCGCGCCTGCGGCGGCTCCCGTCTGCGCCCGGAGGCGCTGGCCGTGCGCATCAACGGTCTGGACATCGGCCAGCTCGGACGGCTGCCGGTCGTGACGGCTTTGGCTCGGGTGGAGGGGCTGCGTCTGTCGAAAGGGGCGCTCGCGGCGGCCGGGGAGGTGCGGGAGGAGGTGCTCCACCGGCTGCGGTTCCTGGAACGCGTCGGCCTTGGCTACCTCACGCTCGATCGTCTGACCCGCACGCTGTCGGGTGGCGAGGCGCAGCGGATCCACCTCGCGAACGCGCTCGGATCGCGCCTGGTCGACACGTTGTACGTGCTGGACGAGCCGACGAGCGGTCTGCACGCGGCCGATGTGGAGCGCCTCATCACCACGCTCCGGGACCTGGTCGCCGGCGGCAACACCGTCGTCGTGGTGGAGCACGATCTGGATGTCCTGCGGGCGGCGGATCACTTCGTCGAACTCGGCCCGGGCGCGGGACGGCTCGGCGGCGAGGTGGTCTTCCAGGGCGCGCTGACCGATCTGCTCGCCGACGGGACCACCCTCACGGCCGCCTGGCTGCGGGGGGAGAAGCGTCTGGAACGGCCGCGGACCCGGCGCGGCGACCCGCCGCGGCAGATCCAGGTGCGCGGCGCGCGCCGACACAACCTGCGCGATCTCGACGTGCGGATCCCGCTCGGTCGCTTCGTCTGTCTGACCGGCGTGTCGGGCTCGGGCAAGAGCAGCCTGCTCAACGGCTGTCTCTACGACGGCCTGACCGGACGGGCGACCGGGGGGGCCGGCCGGGACCAGGCCTTCACGGCGCTGCAGGGGTCGGAGGCGGTGGACAAGGTCGTGCGGGTGGACCAGGCGCCGATCGGCCGCACCAGCCGCTCCAACCCCGCCACCTACCTCCAGGTGCTCGGGCCGATCCGGGAGCTGTTCGCCGCCACGCCCGAAGCGCGCGTCCGCGGCCTGGCCGGCCGGCCGCTTCAGCTTCAACACCGCCGGCGGGCGCTGCCCGGCCTGTCAGGGGCTGGGCGAGCACCGGGTGGAGATGCACTTCATGGCCGACATCAGCGTGCCGTGCGAGGAGTGCGGCGGCAGTCGCTTCAATCCGGCCACCCTCGAGGTGCGCTACCGCGGCCTGAACATCGCTCAGGTGCTCGGGCTGACGGTGGAGGAGTCGCTCGCCTTCTTCGCGGGGCAGGCCGGGCGTGACCGACCGGCTCTGGATCCTCAGGAAGGTGGGGCTGGGCTACCTGCAGCTTGGCCAGCCCGCGCCGACGCTTTCCGGCGGCGAGAGCCAGCGGCTGAAGATCGCCCGCGAGCTGGCGGTTCCCTCGGGGCGCCGCAACCTCTATCTTCTCGACGAACCGACGACCGGCCTGCACGTGGACGATATCGCCGCGCTCGCGCGGGTGCTGCACGAACTGGTGGACCAGGGGCATGGCGTCGTGGTGATCGAGCACAACCTCGAGCTGGTCGAGCAGGCGGACTGGATCATCGACCTCGGACCGGGCGGCGGCGAGGCGGGGGACAGCTGGTGGCCGAGGGGACGCCCGCGGAGGTGGCGGCCTGCCCGGCGTCGGTGACGGGGCGGTTTCTCGCGCGCCGGCGCAACGGCGCCGGACGACGGAAAGAGGCACGGCCATGAGAGTTCTGGTGACCGGCGGCGCCGGCTACATCGGCTCGGTGACGGCGCAGCGTCTGCTCGCGCGCGGGCACGCGGTGGAGATGCTCGACGACCTGAGCACCGGGCACCGCGCGGCCGTGCCGGCGGCGGCGGTCTTCCACGAGCTTGCGCTGGCCGATGCGGAGGGGCTGGCGCGGGTGTTCGCGCGGCCGTTCGACGCGGTGGTGCACTTCGCCGCGCGCAGCCTGGTGGGCGAATCGATGGCGCGCCCGCTGCCCTACTACCGGCACAACGTGGGGGGGACCGTGGCGCTGCTCGAACGGATCGCCGCCGGCGGCGCGCGCCGGTGCATCTTCTCCTCGAGCGCCGCGGTCTACGGTGAACCGGTCGAGTTGCCGATCCCCGAGGAGGCGTTGCTGGCGCCGGTCAACGCGTACGGGCGCACGAAGGCCGCCATGGAGTGGGCGATCGCCGACGCCGCGCGCGCCCACGGCTTCGCCGCCGTGGCGCTGCGGTACTTCAACGCGGCCGGGGCCGACGCCGGCCGCGGCGAGGACCACGAGCCGGAGACGCACCTGATCCCGCGCCTGCTGCGCTCGCTGCTCGATCCCGCCGTGGACTTTCGCCCTCTTCGGCGAGGACTACCCCACGCCGGACGGCACCTGCATCCGCGACTACGTGCACGTGACCGACCTCGCCGAGGCGCACGTTCTCGCGCTCGAGTGGGCGGAGCGCCCCGGCTTCACGGCGATCAACCTCGGCCACGGCACGGGGCATTCGGTGCGCGAAATCGTCGTCGCCGCCGCCCGCGTGACCGGACTCGCCGATCGACCCGCCGGTCGTTCCCCGGCGCCCCGGCGACCCGGCGCGGCTCGTGGCCGCGACCGGTCGCGCGCACTCGCTGCTGGGCTGGGTCCCGACGCGCAGCGAGCCGGACCGCATCCTGGCCGACGCCTGGGCCTGGCATCGCGCCCACCCCGGCGGCTATCCCCGCTGAGCGGCCCCGGCTATCCCCGGCTACCCATGGCACGATGATT
This sequence comes from uncultured bacterium, assembly GCA_963772145.1. GTDB lineage: Bacteria > Krumholzibacteriota > Krumholzibacteriia > LZORAL124-64-63 > LZORAL124-64-63 > CAVSZB01. Next base: position 53,506 of record CAVYVY010000024.1, on the reverse strand, counting down.
GCAGCCTCGCGGCGCCGGGCGTAGCGGTGTGCGGAGATGGCCGCGACCGGCGCCCAAAGAGGCCGCCGCGACCGGCGGCCGCGTGTCATGGCCGTCTGCCGGGGGAACACCTTGCCCACCGCGCTGAGCAGATTTTTCCGGGGACGCAATCCCGCCGCACAGACACCGGACGGGGTGACCGGGCTGCGCCTGGTGGAGGCGCTGCTGCGCCTGGCGAGCCCGTCGCGCCGCTACCGCCTCGCCGTGCGGGCGTTGCGTCGCGGCGGTTTTCCGGTGGCGCTCGTGCTCGCGACCCGCGTCGACGGCGGGGGCGAGCCGCAGACGCGCGTGCTGGCCGGCGAGTTGCGCGACACCGAGCGCAGCCGGTTGCGCGAGGCGCTCGCGTCACGGCTGAGCCCGTTGCGCGCGGAACCGCTCCAGACGCCTTTCTGGGCCTCCGTGACCGATGATCCGTTCCGGCCCGGCGTGGCCTTCCTGCGCAAGGCCGATCTTGGCTGTGCGCTCGTGTTGCCGCTGCCGCCGGAAGGGATCGCCGAGGGGGAGTACGCCGCTCTCCTGCTGGCGTCGCCGGTGCCGCTGCCGCGCGAAGGGGCGCGGGTGCAGCAGGTGCTCGCCGCGTGGTCGTTGTACGGCGTGGCGATGGCCGCCGGGGGCGCGGAGCGGGTGGCGGGCCAGGACCCGGCGGCGGGCGGCCTGGCGATGGAAGGGGTCTGGGACGCCGCGCCGACGGCGCTGGTGCTGATCGACGGGGACGAGGTGACCGCCGCCAACGCCGCGGCGGAGCAGTTGCTGCGCGCCTCCTTCGGCCCCGAGGGACGGACCTGGCCCCTCTGGCTGGCGGCCGCGGTGCGCCGGCTCGATGACGCCGGCTGCGAGCGCGAAAAGCTGCTGGCCTCGCAGGCGCGCGATCTGACGCTGGAGGTGGCCATCGGCGGGCGGGTGACCGGACGCGGCGGGCGTGCGGGGCGCGTGATCGCCGTGCGTGACGCCACGGCCGAGGTGCAGGCCGACAGCCGCAGCGCCGAGGCGATCTCGACCATCAGCCACGAGTTGCGCACCCCCCTGACCTCGATGAAGAGCTCCGTCGGTCTCCTGCTGCGCGGCGACGCGGGCGCGCTCACGCCGCAGTCGCAGCACTTCCTGGGCATGACGATGCGGAACATCGACCGGCTGAACCGTCTCATCGGCGATCTGCTCGACGTGTCGCGGGCCGGCGCCGGCCGGCTGGACCTGCACCGGCAGACGGTGGACCTGGTGCCGCTGCTGCGTGAGGCGCTGGAACTGTTCGCGGCGACCGCGCGCCAGCGGCGTATCGACCTCGGTTGCGACTGCGGGGCCGAGCACTTCCCGGCGCACATCGATCCGGACAAGGTCGTCCAGATGCTGCACAACACGGTCGGCAACGCGCTGAAGTACACCCCCGAGGGGGGGCGCGTCCGGGTCTGGCTGAACCCCCGTTCGGGCAGCGGAGCGCCGGCCGACGCGCGCGCCGTGGCGGGACGCTATTTCCTGCCGCTGCGCACGTTCGCCCTGGTGGTGGAAGACAACGGGATCGGGATGGACGAAGAGCTGCGGCGCACCCTGTTCCAGCCGTTCGCGCGCGGACGCGGGGCCGATGACGGCACGGTGCCCGGCAGCGGGCTCGGCCTGCACATCACCCGCACGCTGGTGGAGGCGCACGGGGGCGTCATCTCGGTGGAGAGCAGCCCGGGGGCCGGCACCACCGTCTGGATCGTCATGCCGCGTGATCCGGAGTCGGAACGGGTGCTGGTGGCCGTGCGCCGTCTGCGCCGGGGTTGCGAGGCGGCGCCGCGCTCCCGGCTCGCCTGTCTGGACACGCGCCGGCCGGGCAGCGACCCGGAACCGGCCGAACTGCGTCGCGCGGCGCGCGTGGTGCGCGATTTCATGACCCGACTCGACCGGAAGGAAGAGACGGTCCTCGCCTCGCCCGCTTCGGCGGGGGGAGCGTTCGCCATCGCCGCGGATGCCGGATTCGATGGCGTCGAGGAGCCGGCGCCGGGATTGTGGGCCGCCGTGGTGGCCGACTGGCCCCGTCTGGCCACGGCCTGGGAGGTCGAGCGGGCGCGGCCCGGCGCGCCGCAGTTATTGCATCAAGCGACCTGGGAACTGCCGGAACTCGAGGGTGTGTCTGCCGCGGGCGGGCAGGCCCACGGGGCGGGTGTGGCGGTGGCGGGCGAGGTCGCCCTGGAAACGGAGGGAATCTGATGGTCCGATCCGATCAGGGTCATGGTGGTGGACGACGAGCCCGACATCGTGGAGACGCTGGAGTACAGCCTGGAGCTGAGGGGCTACCAGGTGACCACCGCCTTCGACGGGCTGGACGCGCTGGAACGGGCCAAACAGAATCCTCCCGATGTCCTGCTGCTCGACGTGATGCTGCCGGGCTGCAACGGCTACGAGGTGAGCCGACTCCTGAAGGAGTGGATGGAAGCGACGCCGGGAGTCGCGCAGGTTCCCGATCCTCCTCCTGACGGCCCGGCGGGTGAACAGCCCCGAACGGGAAAAGTTCATCGCGACCTGGTCGCGCGCGGACGCCTGCATCTACAAGCCGTTCGAGCTGGACACCGTGCTGGCCAGAGATCGAGGAGCTGGCCGCCCAGGGTGCCGTTGCTGTATAGTGTACGGCCTGATCCGTTCCACGGGCGGGGGCCTTGACAGGAGGGCGCGGCGAGTGCTTCTTTGCGCCCTTCACCGCCTCCGGTGTGGGGGGCGGCGACGGGTGCCTGGGTAGCTCAGCTGGTAGAGCACGTGACTGAAAATCACGGTGTCGGTGGTTCAACTCCGCCCCCAGGCACCACCCTCCCACAAGGCCACGAGTCGGCCGCCCCGCGGCCGAGGCTGGGGATTCCGGAGCTGGTGTAGCTCAGCTGGTAGAGCAGCGCACTCGTAATGCGCAGGTCTGCGGTTCGATCCCGCACACCAGCTCCATCCCGCCTCGCTCGTCTCCCGTGCCCGGCAGACATCACGTGGCCCCGCGTCAGGGGCCGTTCGCCGGCCCGGGCCGCGCGCGTCGGTCCGATCCGGCGCCCGCTGTCGCGGCGCGGCTGAGGGGAGCCTGCACATTGCCGCTCCAGGTGAGTGTCTCGGGTGTGCGCGGCGTCGTGGGGGACGGCCTCGACGCGCTGGTCGTCACCCGCTGGGCCTCGGCGTTCGGCGCCTGGCTGCCGCCCGGGCCGGTGGTGGTCGGCCGCGACACGCGTCCCTCCGGCGCCATGGTCTTCCACGCCGTGGCGGCCGCCCTCACTTCGACCGGCCACGACGTGCGCGATCTCGGCCTCGCCACCACCCCGACCACGGAGCTGGCGGTGCAGGAGACCGCGGCCGTCGGCGGCATCATCATCACCGCGAGCCACAATCCCCAGCCCTGGAACGCGCTCAAGTTCCTCGAGGGCCGCGGGCTGTTCCTGACGGCGGCGCAGAACCGGGACCTGCAGGCGCGTCTCGACGCGGGTGGCGGGCATGTGGCCGCCGACCGGCTCGGTGCGGTGACCGCGGCGCCCGGCTGGGACGCGCGGCACGTGGCGGCGATCCTCGCCCTGCCGTGGCTGGACCGGCGGGCGGTGGCGGCGCGCCGGCTGCGGGCGGTCGTGGACGCGGTCGAAGGGGCCGGCGGCGCGATCGTGCCGGAGCTCCTGGCAGCCCTCGGCGTCGAGTGCGTGCCGCTGCACTGCGGTCTGAGCGGGCGGTTCCCGCACGATCCCGAGCCGACGCCGGCGCATCTGGCGGAGCTCGGGGCGGCGGTCCGTGAGGCCGGTGCGGACCTCGGCTTCGCGGTCGACCCCGACGGCGACCGCCTGGCGCTGGTGGCGGCCGACGGCGAACCGCTGAGCGAGGAACTGACGCTGGTGCTGGCGCTGGATTTCCTGCTCGCCCGGGAGCCGGGCCCGGTCGTGGTCAATCTCTCCACGACCCGCCTGATCGAGGTGGCGGCCGCGCGCCACGGGGCGTCGCGTGACGCGGGCGCCGGTCGGCGAGGCGAACGTGGTGGAGGCGATGCTGGCCGGCGGGGCGGTGATCGGCGGCGAGGGCAACGGCGGGGTCATCTATCCGGCCCTGCATCCCGGGACGCGACGCCCTGGTCGGCATCGCCATGATCCTGCAGGCGCTGGCGCGAGCGCGGCGGCACGCTGCGCGACCTGACGGGCGGCTTTCCGCCCGGTGGTCATGCTCAAGGAGAAGCTGGCGCTCGACCGGACCGTTCGAGCGGGCGCCCTGGGCGGCGGCGCTGGCGGCGCTGGGCGCCGGGCGCGATCGACGCGCGCGACGGCCTGAAGTGGACCGGGCGCCGGGGCCTGGGTCCACGTGCGCCCGTCCAACACCGAACCGATCGTGCGGGTGATCGCCGAGGCCCGCGACGCACGCAGCCGCGCGCGCGCTCGTGGACGAACTCCGCGGGCACCGTGGCCGCCGAGCCGGGGTCTGAACCAGGGAGGCAGACATGTGCGGAATCGTGGGGATCACCGGGCGCCAGGAGGTCGTGGGCATCCTGCTCGAGGGGCTGCGCCGGCTGGAGTACCGCGGCTACGACAGCGCGGGCATCGCCGTGATCGACCGGGGCGGCCTGATGGTCCACAAGCGGGAGGGCAAGATCCGCGACCTGGAGGCGGACCTGCCGTGGGACCGCCTGCAGGGCACCTGCGGCATCGCCCACACCCGCTGGGCCACGCACGGCGAGCCGAACCGCGTCAACGCGCACCCGCACCTCGACACGGCCGGCCGGGTCGCGGTCGTGCACAACGGCATCATCGAGAACTTCGCCGCCCTGCGCGTCCAGCTGCAGAAGCGGGGCCGCGTCTTCCTCTCGGACACCGACACCGAGGTGCTGGCGCACCTGATCAGCGACTTCTACCGCGGCAACCTCGAGCAGGCGGTGCAGCGCGCCCTGAAGCTGTGCGAGGGCACCTACGGCATCGCGGTGATGCACGCCGACGAGCCGGGCAAGATCGTCGGCGCGCGCCGCGGCATCGCCGCTGGTCGTGGGGGTCGGGACGGGGACGAACTTCCTGGCCTCCGACGTGGCGGCGATCCTCGGCCACACCCGCCAGGTGATCTACCTGGACGACGGCGAGATGGTCGTCCTGACGCCGCGACGCGTGCGTCACGACCACGATCGACAACCGCGAGATCACCAAGGAGATCGAGGAGATCACCTGGGATCTGGAGCAGATCCAGAAGGGCGGCTTCCCGCACTTCATGCTCAAGGAGATCCTCGAGCAGCCGGAGACGATCCGAGAACGCCTTCCGCGGCCGCATCCTGCCGGAGGCGGGCGACGTGAAGCTGGGCGGCCTGAGCCTGACCGACTGGGAGCTGCGCAACATCCGCCGCATCATCATCCTGGCCTGCGGCACCTCCTGGCACGCCGGGCTGGTCGGCGAGTACCTGCATCGAGGAGTACGCGCGCATCCCGGTCGAGGTGGAGTACGCGTCGGAGTTCCGCTACCGCTCGCCGATCATCGAGCCGGGCACGCTCTGCTGGCCATCAGCCAGAGCGGCGAGACGATCGACACGCTCGAGGCGATGCGCGAGGCGAAGCGCAAGGGCGCCAAGGTGCTCGGCATCGGAACGTGGTCGGCTCGACGATCGCCCGCGAGATCGGACGGCGGCGTCTACATCCACGCCGGCCCGGAGATCGGCGTGGCCTCGACGAAGGCGTTCACCAGCCAGGTCACGGTCCTGACGCTGTTGACGATCCTGCTCGGCCGGCGCGCGCACTATCAGCACCGACTTCGGCATGCGCATCATCCGCGAACTGCAGGCGATCCCCGGCAAGGTGCAGCCGCATCCTCGAGACCGCGCGACAGCATCCGGGAGATCGCGCAGGCCTACAAGGACCACAACAACTTCCTGTACCTCGGGCGCGGCTACAACTTCCCGATCGCGCTCGAGGGGGCGCTCAAGCTGAAGGAGATCAGCTACATCCACGCCGAGGGCTACCCGGCCGCCGAGATGAAGCACGGCCCCATCGCGCTGATCGACCCGCAGATGCCGGTCGTCGTGATCTGCACGCGTGACGGCAGCTACGAGAAGATCAGGGCAACGTGCAGGAGGTGCGGGCGCGCAAGGGCAAGATCATCGCCGTCGTGACCGAGGGGGACGAGGAGATCTGCCGCCTGAGCGATCACGTCATCACGATCCCGGAGAGCCTCGACATGCTGACGCCGCTGCTCTCGGTGATGCCGCTCCAGCTGCTGGCCTACCACATCGCCGTGCTGCGCGGCGAGGACGTGGACCAGCCGCGCAACCTTGCCAAAGCGGTGACGGTGGAGTAAGAAGAGTGGCGCCAGCGCGCCGACCGGCGCGCGGAGAGGAATTCCGATGTCCCGCTCCATCGTCGCGACCGGCGAGGCGCCGGCCGCCATCGGCCCCTACAGCCAGGGTGTCCTCGCGGACGGCTGGCTCTTCACCGCGGGCCAGATCGCGCTCGACCCCCGCTCCGGCGAAATGGTCGGGCAGACCGCCGCCGAGCAGGCGCGCCGCGCCCTCGAGAACGCGCGCGCGATTGTGGCCGCGGCCGGCCTGACCCTGGCGGACGTGGTGAAGGTCACGGTCTTCCTGCGCGATCTCGGGGAGTTCGGGGCGGTCAACGAGGTGTACCGCGAATTCTTCGCCGCAGCGCCGCCGGCCCGCTCGCTCGTCGAGGTGTCGCGGTTGCCCAGGGAAGCGCTGGTCGCAGTGGAACTGATCGCGCGGGCGCCGACCGCGCGCTGATCGCCGGGATGGGAATGGCTGGGTCCTGGTGGGCTCCCGGGACTTCAAATCCCTGTGTCGGGCACGTTTCGTGTCCGGGGTGGGTTCGATTCCCACACATTCCCGCCACCCTTCCCGGAAGGCCCGCCCATGGATTCCGCGGCGGTGATCCTCAATCCGACGGCCGGACCGCCCCGCCGGCGTCTCGACGCCTCCAGCGCCGGGGCGCTGCTGCGTCGGGAGGGGTTCGCCGTCGAGGTGTGCCTCACCACGCGCCGGGGTGAGGCGACCGAACTGGCCGCGCGGGCGGCCGAGCGCCATCCGATCGTGGCGGCCGCGGGGGGGGACGGCACCTGCCGCGAGGTGGCGATCGGCCTGCTGCAGACCGGTGCGGCCCTGGCGGTGCTGCCGACCGGCAGCGGCAACGATTTCGCCCGCGGGCTCGGCATCCGGGACGCGCCGGCCGGCGCCGCGGCGGCCGGCCGGCGCGCGACGCGACAGCTCGATGTCGGCTACCTCGCGGGGCGGCCGTTCGTGAACTCGGCCGGGCTGTTCCTGAGCGGCGACGTCTCGCGGCGCGCCGGGCGGATCCCGCGCGCCAGGCCGGCCCGCTGCGGTACGTTCTGGGCGGCGCTCGCCGCCATGCTGGCGCACCGGCCGCTGCGCGCGCGCTGGGAACTGGACGGGGGAGGCGGCGGGCAGGTCCGGCGCCTGGACCCTGGCGGAACTGGGCAACGGCCCGCTCTGCGGCGGGCGGCTTCCGGCTCACGCCGCGCGCCGATCCGGCCGACGGCCTGCTCGATTTCTGCCTGGTGGAGGCGATGGCGCCGCGGCGAGATGCTCGGCCTGTTCCGGGCCGCGCGCCAGCGGCACCCACCTGCGGCACCGCCGGGTGAGCTGTCCGCGCGCCGCGGGCGCGACGCTGCGCCTGGAGGAGCCGGCCTGGATCCACCTCGACGGCGAGCCGGAACTGTCTGGCGGCCGGCGACCATGCCGTGCGGCTGCTGGCGGGACGGTTGCGGGTGCTGGCCGGCGAGACGTCCGCCGCCCTCGACCGCGGCGCGGGCGCGGGGAGGCGTGGCGTGAGCGAGCGCGTCACGCCCGGTGCGGATCGTCGGCGCCTGGCGGCCCTGCCTGACGGCGCTGGGGTGCCTGGCGGCCGCCGCGCCGGCCGCCCGCGGTGAGCCGACGCCGGGGTCGCCGGTCGCCTGCGCGCCGACCGGCCGAGGCGGCGCCGGCCGCGGCGCCGGCGGCACCGGCCGCAGGAGCCGCCGCGCGGCCGCCGCCGGCGGTCGCGACTCGGGATCAGTCCGACCCGGGCGGTGCTCGCTGACCCCGCTCTTCCCCGGCTGGGGCCAGCTCTACGCCCGCAGCGGCTGGCGGGCGGCGCTGGCGTTCGGCGCCGAGACCATGTACTGGACGCAGACTGCTCAAGAACGACCGCAAAGCGGTGCGCTGGCGCACGATGGAGCAGCTCGTCGACCCGCTGGACGCGCCGCGCATTCGCGATTTCTACACGCTGCGGGTGACCGAGTACCGCGAGCGGGTGCGCGATTTTGCCTGGTGGTCGCCTCGGCGCACTGCTTATCATCGCCCTCGACGCGTACGTCGATGCCAACCTGTACGGCTTCGACCAGGATCCGGTCCCGGTGCCCGATCGCTGGGACGCGGTGTCGGGGGGCGCGACTGTCGCGCCGGCGCCGGACGCCGATTTCGCGGTGGTCCTGTTCCGGGCCGGCTTTTGAACCTCACGACCGACGGGCCTATGCAGCACATCCGGAATTTCTGCATCATCGCGCACATCGATCACGGGAAGTCCACGCTCGCCGACCGGCTGCTCGAGCAGACCGGCACGGTCACCGGCAAGGACATGGCCGCGCAGGTCCTCGACTCGATGGACCTCGAGCGCGAGCGCGGCATCACGATCAAGAGCCACCCGATCCGCATGGACTGGCGGGCGCCCGACGGCGTCACCTACGTCCTGAACCTGATCGACACCCCGGGCCACGTCGATTTCCACTACGAGGTCAGCCGCAGTCTCGCGGCGTGCGAGGGGGCGATCCTGGTCGTGGACGCCGTGCAGGGGGTGCAGGCGCAGACCATCAACAACCTCTACCTCGCCGTCGAGCACGATCTCGCGATCATCCCGGTCATCAACAAGATCGACCTGCAGGCGGCCCGCCCCGACCACGTGACCGACCAGTTCGTCGACCTGATCGGCTGCGATCCGGCCGAGGTGCTGCGGGTCAGCGCGAAGACCGGCGAGGGCGATCCCGGAGCTGCTGGAGGCGATCCTCCACCGCGTGCCGCCGCCGCGCGGCGATCCGGCCGCGCCGCTGCAGGCGCTCATCTTCGATTCGGTTTTCGACAGCTACCTCGGCGCCATCGCCTACGTGCGCGTGGTCGACGGCGCGGTGCGCAAGGGGCAGCAGATCCGGCTGTTCCGCGGCTCGCGCGATTTCGACGTGCAGGAGGCGGGCTGGTTCCGTCTCCAGCGTCTGGCGCAGCCGGGGCTGACGGCCGGGGAGGTCGGCTATCTCGCCACCGGCGCCAAGGACGTGCGCGAGGTGCGGGTCGGCGACACGATCACGCTCGTGTCGCAGACCGTGCGCCACGCCGCTGCCCGGCTATCGCGAGGCGAAGCCGATGGTCTTCAGCGGCTTCTATCCGACCGACACCGACGGCTACAACGACCTCAAGGACGCCCTGCAGAAGCTGCAGCTCAACGACGCCTCCCTCACCTTCGAGCCGGAAACGAGCGCCGCCCTGGGCTTCGGGTTCCGCTGCGGCTTCCTCGGCCTGCTGCACATGGAGATCGTGCAGGAGCGGCTCGAGCGCGAGTACGACCTGAACCTGATCGCCACGCTGCCCAACGTGGAGTACGAGGTCACGCGCGAGGACGGCGTGACGATGCGTCTGCGAGAATCCGGCCCTGATGCCGCCGCCGCACGAGCTGACTCGAGGTCCGCGAGCCGATCGTGCGCGCGTCGATCATCACGCCGAAGGAGTACGTCGGCAACGTCCTGCAGATCTCGCTCGAGCGGCGCGGCATCCAGCGCAAGCTGGAGTACCTCGACACCGAGCGGGTGAACCTCGTGTTCGACATCCCGCTCGCGGAACTGGTCGTGGACTACTACGACAAGCTCAAGTCGGTGTCGAAGGGCTACGCCTCGCTCGACTACGAGTACAAGGCGCATGAGAAGGGCGACCTGATCCGGCTCGACATCCTGATCAACGGCGATCCCGTCGACGCGCTCGCCTGCATCGTGCACCGCGAGGGGGCCTACAACTGGGGCGTCAGCCTCTGTCGCAAGCTCAAGGAACTGATCCCCCGGCAGATGTTCGAAGTCGCGATCCAGGCCGCCATCGGCACGCGCGTGATCGCCCGGACCACGGTCAAGGCGTTCCGCAAGAACGTCACGGCCAAGTGCTACGGCGGCGATATCTCGCGCAAGCGCAAGCTGCTCGAGAAGCAGAAGGAGGGCAAGCGGCGCATGAAGCAGATCGGCGCCGTGGAGATCCCGCAGGAGGCGTTCCTGGCGGTGCTGAAAATCGAGCGCTAGTTTTTTCCGGGGCAGGGGAACCTCCCGGTCGCCTTCCGCGTATCATCCGGTCGTTGCGCCGCGCGGCGTGACAGAGAGGTCGCCTGTCCATGTCCGACGTCGCCGCCGCTCCCAAAGGCCGGTCCGCCCCCCGCGTCACCGCCCCCTCCTCCGTGCGCCGGGTGTTCCTGGAGTACGTGCGGGCGATCGGCATGGCCGTCCTCTTCGCCCTGTGCATCCGGCAGTTCCTGTTCCAGGCCTTCCGCATCCCGACCGGCTCGATGGAGAAGACGCTGCTCGTGGGCGACTTCCTGTTCGTGGACAAGTTCGTCTACGGCGCCCGCACGCCCGACCGGATCCGCGATTCTCGGCCGCACGCTCGCCGAGGACCTGCCGGTCCTGAAGCTGCCGGCGCTGCGGCAGCCCCGCCAGGGGGACATCATCGTCTTCCAGTTCCCGCGGGACCTGAACCAGGACTACATCAAGCGCTGCGTCGCCGTCGCGGGCGACACGGTGCAGGTGCGCGATGGGCTGCTGTACGTGGACAGCCGGCTGTACGAGCCGCACAGCTGGCACGATCAGGACAAGCTGCTCCGCGGGAGTGAACTCAACCGCGCCTTCGGCCCCTATGTCGTGCCGCCGGGCCATCTGTTCATGATGGGCGACAACCGCTACAACAGCGCCGACAGCCGCTTCTGGGGCCCGCTCGACGTCAAGTTGGTCAAGGGACGCGCGCTGTTCATCTACTGGTCCTGGGACAAGGACCGGATGCGGCCGCGCCTGTCGCGCCTCGGGGACATCATCCGCTGAGGGCCCGCATGCCCGTTCCACCGCCTCTCTCCGGCGCCGCCCCCGCCCGTCGCGGGGGGGGGCTCTATCTGCATATCCCGTTCTGCGGCGCGATCTGCCCCTACTGCCACTTCGCCCGGACGGCGACGCACGACGCGGCGTTGCGCCGACGCGTGGCGGCGGCGATCGCGGGCGAGTTCGCGCTGCGGCGCGACCGCTGCGTCACGCTGCGGGAGGGGCGGGTCGTGCTGCGCACGCTCTACGTCGGCGGCGGCACGCCGTCGTTGCTCGATCCGGAGTTGCTGGCGGAGCTCCTCGCCGCGACCGCCGGCCGCCTGCCGGCCGCGCCCGACCTCGAGGCGACGGTGGAGGCGAACCCCGAGAGCTTCACGCCGGCGATCGCGGCCGCCTGGCGGGAGAGCGGGCTGAACCGGGTCAGCCTCGGCGTGCAGAGCCTCGACGACCGTGTGCTGCGCTGGCTGGGGCGGCGGGCCGACGCGGCGGCGTCGCGGACGGCGCTGGCGCTGGCGGTCGACCGTTTCCCCCGCGTGTCGGCCGACTGGATCGTCGCCCCGGGAGTGCGTCCGGCCCGGCTCGTGGCTGAACTGCGCGAGGCGGTCGAACTCGGGGTGGAGCACATCTCGCTCTACATTCTGGAGTTGCACGCCGGCACGGCGCTGGCCGAGGCGGTCGCGGCGGGTCGGCGGCGGGCGCCGGCCGAGGGACCGACGGCCAACGCCTGGCTGGCCGGAGCGGCGGCGCTGGAGGCGGCCGGCCTGCGGCAGTACGAAGTGGCGAACTTCGCCCGCCCGGGGGGGAATCGCGGCATAACCGCGCCTACTGGAACGACGTCCCCTACCTCGGGCTCGGCCCCGGCGCGCACGGTTTCTGGGGTCGGCGCCGCTACGCGAATCTGGGGGACACGCGGCGGTACGCCGACGCGGTCGAGGCGGGACAGCTGCCGGAGGAGACGGTCGATCCGCTTGATCGCGCGCAGAGGCGTCTCGAGCGGGTTATCCTGCCGCTGCGCACCGTCGAGGGCCTGCCGCTCGATCGCGTGCCGTCCGGTCTGCTGCCGCTGGCGGAGGGGGAGGCGCAGGGGCTCTGGCGCGTTGTCGGGGGTCGTCTGCAACTGACGCCGCGTGGCTTTCTGCGTCTCGACAGTCTCGAGGAAATGCTGGCACGGGCGTTGCTTTCTACGTCACGGTCGCCGACCCGCCCTGGTTGACACCCCCGAAGCGGCTGAGTATAGGTTGACGACGTGACCGGCCGCCGGTCGCCGCCGGTGATCGCTCCGATCCGCAGCCTCGCCAGACGGTCGCTGACACCCTCGTCGCTGCCGGCCTCCCGGGGGAGAGAGATGCGTCGCGCCCACGACAGGCGGTACGAGATCCTCGACGCCATCGTCCGTCTGCACGTGGAAACGGGGCAGCCGGTCGGCTCGACGCTCGTGTCGCGCGCGCTGCGCGGGGATCTCTCGCCGGCCACGATCCGCGCGGTCATGGTCCGACTCGAGGCGGAGGGGTGGCTGGCGCAGGCGCATGCGTCGGCCGGGCGCGTGCCGACGGATGAAGGCTACCGCTCCTTCCTGGATCGCTATCTGGCGGCGCGCCCGCTGCTCGATGATGCGCCGCCGCGCGAGGTCCTGCGGCGCGTGGAGGCGCGGCTGCAGCGGCATGCCGGCACCCAGGCCATCGGCCAGGTGCTGGCCGCGCTGCTGAGCGAACTGACCGCCGGGGTGAGCATCATCCTCGGGCCGTCGTGGGAGAGCGCCCGCGCGCTGCGGCTCGATCTCTATCCGCGCGAAGGCCGGCGGATCCTGATGGTGCTCGTGTTCGAGAACGCGCACGTGCGCTCCGGCGTCTTCACGACCGGGCGCGACTATCCGGCCCCGGTCGTGGCGCAGGCCGCGCGCCTGCTCTCGGAGCGGGTCTCGGGACGCACGGTGGCCGAAATCCGGACCCGCGCGCTGCCGACTCTCGATGCCGGCGTCTCGCCCGCCGATCGCTGCGCGAGCGAGCTTGCCGCCGATGGCGGCGAGCTGTTCGGTGATCTGGAGGAGGGGGAAATCGCGCTCGACGGCCTCGGACGCCTGCTCGATCAACCGGAATTCTCCGATCCCGGCCGGCTCAAGAGCCTGATCCGTTTCCTGGAGTCGCGCCGGCAGATGCGCGAAACCCTGCAACGGCTCGACAGCGGCGGCGCCGGTGGCATCGCGGTCTGGATCGGCGACGAGAATCCGGTCGGCGAATTGCGCCCCTTCAGCCTGCTCTCCGCCCCGTTCACGGTGGGCGGTCGCCGCGGGATCCTCGCCGTGCTCGGCCTGCGTCGTATGCCCTATCCCCGCGCCGTCGCCGGGATGGACGTTGTCCTGAACACCCTCCGGCGGATCGCCTGACCGCCGGAGACTCGGCTCGGCGCCCGCCCGCGCGGACGCCCATCGCCCCGGGAGGTTGGCCTGGTCATGACCGACGATTTCACTCAACCCGAATTGCCTGCGGACGATAGCAACGGCGAGTTGGACGTCGCGGATGCCGGGCCTGCGGTCCCGGACGTGAGCCGTGAGGCGGACGTTCCGGAGTCCGACGCGGTCGCGCTGGAACTGGAGGGGCTGCGCCGGGAGCGCGACGAGTTGCGGGAACGCTGGCTGCGCGCGGCCGCGGAGCTGGACAACTTCCGCAAGCGGACGCGCAAGGAAATCGACGACGTGCGGGTCTACGCGGTGGCGGGGCTGCTGCGGGACCTGCTGGAGATCCTGGACAACTTCGAACGCGCCGTGATCTCGCTGCGCGAGAGCGCGGGCCAGGAAGGGGAGCTGGACAGTCTGCGGAACGGGGTGGGTCTGATCCACCTGCGGTTCCGGGACATCCTCATGAGCCAGGGCCTCGAGCGGATCGAGGCCGTCGGGACCGAATTCGACCCCGCCCTGCACGAGGCGATCCTGCAGGTGGAGAAGGAGGGGGCGGTCCCGGGGCAGATCGCGGAGGTGGTCCAGCCCGGTTATCGGCTCAAGGATCTGGTCATCCGGCCCTGCCGCGTCATCGTGGCGAAGTGAAGGCGGGGCCCCGGAGTCGGTCACGGAGGCAATCATGGGCAAGGCGATCGGCATCGACCTCGGGACAACGAACTCCTGCGTGGCCTTCATCAGCGGGGGCGAGCCGGAGATCATCACCAACGAGCAGGGACATCGCACCACCTCCTCGGTGATCAGCAAGAGCAAGACCGGCACCTGGCTGGTGGGGCAGATCGCCCGCCGCCAGGCCATCACCGCCCCCGACAAGACGATCGTTTCCATCAAGCGCTTCATGGGCCTGCGCTACGACGAGGCGCTCACGGAGGTGCAGCGCGCCGGCTACCAGGTGGTCAAGGCGCCCGGCACCGGACTGGCCGTGGTCGAGGTCGACGGCGAGACTTTCACGCCCCAGGAGGTCTCGGCGCGCATCCTGCAGGCGCTCAAGCTCCGGGCGGAGGAGGTGCTGGGCGAAGAGGTCACCGACGCCGTGATCACGGTGCCGGCCTACTTCAACGACGCGCAGCGCCAGGCCACCAAGGACGCGGGCCGCATCGCCGGCCTGAACGTGCTGCGCATCATCAACGAGCCGACCGCGGCCGCGCTCGCCTACGGCGCGCACCAGCGCAAGCAGCTGCGCGTGGCCGTGTACGATCTCGGCGGGGGCACCTTCGACGTCTCGATCCTCACGCTCGGCGACGGCGTGTACGAAGTGAAATCGACCGCGGGCGACACGCATCTCGGCGGCGACGATCTCGATCAGGTGGTCATCGACTGGCTGGTCGCCAGCTTCCGCGAGGAACACGGCATCGACCTCGCGCGCGACCGGGTCGCGGTGGCGCGCCTCAAGGACGCCGCGGAAAAGGCCAAGTGCGAACTGTCGAGCGCGCTGGAGACGCACATCAACCTGCCGTTCATCGCCAGCAACGATTCCGGTCCCGTGCACCTGGACGTCATGCTGGGCCGCGCCCGTTTCGAGTCGCTGGTGGCGCCGCTGATCGAGCGCACCGTGGACCCGTGCCGGCAGGCGCTCGCCGACGCGCATTTCGAATCGGGGCAGGTCGAGGAGGTGCTGCTGGTGGGCGGCTCGACCCGGATCCCCCTGGTGCAGCAGACCGTGCGCCGCATCTTCAACCGGGAGCCGAACCGGTCGGTCAACCAGGACGAGGTCGTCGCGATGGGGGCCGCGCTGCACGCCGGGATCCTGCAGGGGGCCGTGGACGAGATCCTGCTGCTCGACGTGACGCCCCTCTCGCTGGGCATCGAGACGTTCGGCGGCGTGATGACGAAGCTGATCGAGCGCAACACCACCGTCCCGACCCGGCGCAGCCAGACGTTCAGCACCGCGATCGACAACCAGAACGCGGTCTCCGTGCACGTCCTCCAGGGCGAGCGCGAGATGGCGGGCGACAACCGCAGTCTTGCCCGCTTCGATCTGGTCGGCATCCCGCCGGCGCCCCGCGGCGTGCCGCAGGTCGACGTGGTGTTCGACATCGACGCCAATGGCATCGTCAGCGTCAGCGCGACCGACCTCGGCACCGGCCGCAAACAGCAGATCCAGGTCCACGCCTCGGGCAATCTCTCCGAGGTCGAGATCTCACGTCTGATCACCGACGCGGAAGCGCGCCGCGAAGAGGACCTGGAGAAGAAGCGGGCGGCCGAGATCCGCAACCGCGCCGAGCTGATGCTGATGAACGTGACGACGGCGCTGGCGGAGTACGGCGGCAGTGTCTCCGAGGAGGATCGCGGCGCGATCGAGAGCGCGCTCGCCGACGTGCGGCAGGCGCTCGAGGAGGCGGCCACGGAGCGGTTGACGGCCCTGACCGACACCCTGGCGCAGCGTTCGCACGTCATCGCGGACCAGCTCTACAGCCGCTGAGGTAGCGCCGCCGCGTCATCGCCCGGCCTTGACCGGCGTCCCGGGCGCCCTTATCGTGGCGCTGCCCGCGGCGCAACCCCCGTCGGCCCACGATGAAACAGGAACGCGACTACTACGAGGTGCTGGGCGTGCCCCGCACCGCCGACGAGACGGAGGTCAAGCGGGCCTACCGCAAGCTCGCCGTCAAGCATCACCCTGACCGCAATCCCGACGACCCGGGCGCCGCGGAGAAGTTCCGCGAAGCGACCGAGGCGTACGAGGCGCTCAAAGATCCCCAGAAACGGGCGCAGTACGACCGCTTCGGCCACGCCGGTCCGCAATCGCCGCTCAGCGGCTTCGGCGGCGGCGCCGGCTTCGACATCAACGACGCACTCGAGTCCTTCCTGCGCAATTTCGGCGGCTTCGGCGACCTGTTCGGCGATCGCGCCGGTCCGGGCCGCGCGGCGCGGGGGCGCGACCTGCAGATCACCGTGCGCCTGTCACTGACGGAAGTCGCGCAGGGGGCCCGCAAGAAGCTCAAGCTCAAGAAGCTGGTCGCCTGCGGCGACTGCCATGGCACGGGCGCGGCGCCCGGCAGCCGGCCCGCGGCCTGTGCGCAGTGCGGCGGGCGCGGACGGGTGCGGCAGGTGCGCCAGTCGCTGCTGGGCCAGATGATCACGGAGGGGATCTGCCCCCGCTGCCAGGGGCGCGGCCAGCTCGTGGACAAGCCGTGCGGCTCCTGCGCCGGCAGCGGCACCCTGCGGGGCGAGGAAACGGTCGAGATCCAGATTCCCGCCGGCGTGGCGAGCGGCAACTACATGGATGTGCCGGGGCGGGGCGATACCGGCGGGCACGGCGCCGGGGCCGGTGATCTGCGGGTCGTCATGGAGGTGGTCGATGACGATCTCTTCGAGCGGCATGGCGACGACGTGCTCATCGAACTGCCGATTTCGCCGCTCGACCTGATGCTCGGCGTCAAGGTGGAGGTGCCGGCGATCGAGGGGAAGGTCGCCCTGAAGATCCCCGCCGGCACGCAGTCGCACAAGATCTTCCGTCTGCGCGGCAAGGGGCTGCCGCGTCTGCAGCGGGGGGGCCGCGGGGATCAACTGGTGCGGGTGGTCGCCTGGACCCCCGCGCGACTCACCGCCGAACAGACAATCCAGGTGGAGCGGTTGCGTGACGGTTTGGCCGCGCAGATTCCCGCCCCCGGCCGCCGCGTCGCCGACTGACCCGCGGGAGGCCCCGGTTGCGCCTGTTCCTGCTGCCCGCCGACGCTGCGACCGGCTCTCCGGGTCCGGACGACGAAATCGTGCTCGGCGCCGACGAGACCCACCACCTGACCCGCGTGCTGCGCGCCGCCCCGGGGGCGGCGGTGCTTCTGGCCGACGGGCACGGGCGGTTCCTGGACGGCGAACTGGTCGCCGTGCGGGGGGGGCGGGCGGTGGTCGCGATACGGGTCGTGCGTGACGATCCCTGGGAGCGGGACGGCCCGCGGCTCGTGCTGGCCTGCGGCCTCGTCAAGGGGCCGCGGTTCACCTGGGCGCTCGAGAAGGCGGTCGAACTGGGGGCGCACGCGATCCGGCCGCTGCGCACCGGGCGGGCGGTGGTCGATCCGGGCGAGGGGCGACAGGGGCGCTGGGAGGCGGTCGTGCGCGCCGCCGCCAAGCAGGCGGGACGCTCCCTCGTGCCGGAAGTGCACGCGGCGGACAGTTTGGTTGGCTGCCTCGCGGCGCTGCCCGGCGCGCGGTTCTTCTATGGGGAGGAAGAGGCTCGCCGGGAGCCGGCGGTCGGTGTGTCCGGAGGCCGTCTGACGCTCGACGCCGCGGGGCTGCTGCGCGGCGGCGTCGCCGACCGGGATGTCCTCGTCTGGGTGGTCGGTCCCGAGGGGGGCTGGACCGACGCCGAACGGCGGACCCTGGTCGAGGCCGGCGCGGCGGCGGTCCGCCTCGGCCCGCACCGGCTGCGGACCGAGACCGCCGCGGCGGCGGGTCTGGTGCTGCTGCAGGCCGTGCGGGAGGCGCGCGGCCGGCGTGTCTGACCGGGGGCCGCCCTGACCCCGCGGTCGGCCCTGTCCCAAGGTGGATTGCGGTGCGGCAGCGCACCGGGAAAGGAGACCGTGATGGCCACCGGACCGCTCGCCGCGCGTTTGCAGGCCGCCGTGATCGCCGCCATGAAGGCGCGCGACCAGGCGCGACTCGAACCGCTGCGCATGATGCAGGCGCAGATCAAACAGATCGAGGTCGATCAGCGCGTGGTGCTCGACGACGCCGGCATTGTCAAGGTGCTCGGTTCGTATCAGCGCAAGGTCAAGGAAGGGCTGGCCGGGGCGCAGCGCGCGGAGCGGCCCGAGCTGATCGCCCGCGGCGAAGCCGAAATGGCGATCCTGGCCGAATTCCTGCCGGCGGAGATGGACGACGCCGGGCTGGAGGCGGCGGTGCGCGCCGCCGTGGTCGAGACCGGCGCGACCGGCCCGCAGGACATGGGCAGGGTGATGAAGGTCGTGATGCCGAAGCTCGCCGGTCAGGCCGACGGCACGCGGGTCAGTGCCGCGGTCAAACGTCTGCTGCAGGGCTGACACCGGACGGGGGGACCATGACCGCGGTGATGACCGTTCTCGCGCTCTTCTTGATCGCCGGCAGCGCCTGGCAGGGGTGGCGGGCCGGGCTGCTGCGTCGCGTGCTCGAACTGGCCGGGGCGCTGGCCAGCTTCTACTTCGCCACCGCCGAGGCGGCGGGGCTGGGCGCCCTTTTAACCGGCTGGACGCGGCTGGAGGGGCGGGCACGGCTGTACGTCGGCTGGATCGTGCTGTTCCTGCTCGGTCTGCTGCTGACGCGGCTCGTCGCCGCGCTGGCGGCGAAGGCGCTCCACTTCGGCATCGTCGGCGGGGTGGATCGGGCGGGTGGCGCCTTCTGCGGCCTGCTGCTCGGCCTGCTGCTGGCGAGCGCGCTGTTGCACCTGGCCGGACGGATGCCGGGCGGCGAAGCGCGCCGCGCCGGCTTTGCGGCCAATCCGGTCACCCGGGCGATCCTCGTCGCCGCGCCCGCGTTGTCGGGCACGTTCCGCGATCTCGGGGGCGCGCCGGAGCGCGCCTGGCACGGCCTGCGCGACGGGGCGCGCCGCGCCGCGGGGGCGGCCGCGGAGGCGGTCGACGCGCGGCTGCACCCGGATACGGTCGATAGTCTCGCGGCGCGGCCCGCCGCGCGGCCGGGGGGGTGAGCGCGTGATCCCGCTCCTCGCCGAGCTCGCGCGCGCCGGGCGCGAGGAGGCGTGGCCCGCGGACGAGGAGGGGGAGCGGGCCCTGCGTCTGCTGGAATGGCCCCGCGTCGCGGCCGGCATCGCCGGCCTCTGCCTGAGCCGACGCGCGGCCGCCGCGGTGACGGCGCGCCGCCCCTATGTGGCGGCCGGTCCGATCGCGCTGCGCCGCCGGCTGGCCGACGAACTGCGCGCGCCGGGCGAGCGGGGCGAGTGGCCGCCGCTGCTGGAAATCTCCGACGTGATGGACTGGCTGGAGGGACCCCGACCCCTGGCCCTCGAAGGTTCCGACCTGCTGCAGGTGGCCGCGGCCGCGGTCGCACTCGACGCCCTGGCCGACCATTTTCGCCGCGACCCCGACGCCTGGCCCACCTGGAGCGGCGCGGCCGCGCGCCAGGAGCGGCTAGGGCACCTCGCCGCGGCCGTGCGCCGGACCTGCGACCGCGACGGGCGGCTGCGCGACGACGCCACGCCGGTGCTGGGCCGGCTGCGCCGCGCGGCGCGCGACCAGGAGCGCGCGGCGCGCGCCGCCGCCGAGCGGGCCCTGGCGCAGGCGCGCGCGGCCGGTCTCGTCACGGGCGACGAGGTGACGCTGCGGGGCGACCGCTACTGCCTGCCGCTGCGGGCCGGCGCGCGCCGCCGGCTCGAGGGGATCGTGCACGACCGCTCGGCGACCGGCGGCACGCTGTTCGTCGAGCCGGCCGCCGTCGTCGAACTGCACAACGCGCTCGTGGAGACGCGGCTGGAGATGGCGTCCGAGGAGGCGCGCATCCTCGCCGAGCTCAACCGGGCGGTCGAAGCCGCCGCGCCGGTGTTCAGCGATGCGGGCGGTCTGCTGACGCTGGCCGACGAGACGCGGGCCGCGCTGCAGTGGGGCGCCCGGCGGCGGGGCTCACGCCCCGCGCTGGACGCGGGCGGATCGCTGCGTCTGTGCGCCGCCCGCCACCCGCTGCTCGATCCGTCCGCGGGCGGCGCGTTGGCGGGCGGGGTCGTGCCGCTGGACCTCGAACTGCCGGCGGGCCGGCGGGTGCTCCTGGTGAGCGGCCCGAACGCCGGCGGCAAGTCGGTCGCGCTCAAGACGGTCGGCGTCTGCGTGCTGCTCGCGCAGAGCGGCTGGGACGTTCCGGCGCGCGAGGACAGCCGGCTGCCGCTGGTGCGGCGGCTCTTCGTCGACCTCGGTGACGAACAGTCGATCGAGCATTCGCTCAGCAGTTTCAGCGCGCATCTCGGGCACCTGGCGCGTTTCGTGGACGGGGCCGGCGACGGCGCGCTGGTCCTGTGCGATGAGATCTGCTCCGGCACCGATCCCGACGAAGGGGCGGCGCTGGCGCTCGCGGTGCTGGAGACGCCTCGCGGCGCGCGGCGCGACCGTGCTCGCCACGACCCATTTCGGCCTGCTCAAGGCCGCGGTGCACGATCACCCCGCCATGCTCAACGCCGCGATGGATTTCGACGACCGCACGCTGCGGCCGCTCTTCACGCTGCGCATGGGGGTGCCCGGGGCGAGCCATGCCTTCGCCATCGCCGCCCGCTGCGGACTGCCGGCGGAGCTGCTCGAGGGGGCGCGTCGGCGGGTGGGCGAGGAGCGTTTCCAGGTCGAGCGGCTGCTCGGGGAGCTGGGGGAGCGGACCCGCGCGCTGGCGGCGCTCGAGGCGGGCGCGCGCGAGGGGGCGGCGGCGGTGGCCGCGCGGGAGCGGGCCCTGGCGGAGCGGCTCGCCGCGCTGGAGCGGGAGCGGGCGGAACTGCTCGCCGACCACCCGGCGCGACGGGGAGCGGCTGCTGAAGGAGGGGCGGCGCGAGCTGGAGGCGGCCGTGCGGGAGGCGCGCGGCGGCGACACCGGCGCGGCGCGGCGCGCGCGCGATACGCTGCGGGCGCTCGACGACCGTCTGCAGGCCGCGGCGCCCGCTCCGGCGCCGGCCGGGTCGGCGGTGGCTGCTGCGCCCCGGCGACCAGGTGCGCATTCCGCACCTGGGTCTGACCGGGCTGCTCGTGGAGGTGCGCGGCGAGCGGGTCGTGGCGGAGGCGCGCGGCCTGCGGCTGACCCTTGGCGTGGCCGATGTCGAACTG
The DNA here is from genome assembly GCA_963772145.1 of uncultured bacterium. Taxonomy (GTDB): domain Bacteria; phylum Krumholzibacteriota; class Krumholzibacteriia; order LZORAL124-64-63; family LZORAL124-64-63; genus CAVSZB01. The sequence continues at coordinate 32,278 of CAVYVY010000024.1, read as the reverse complement.
CTGACCGCCGCCGGCGCGCCGGCGACCGGCGTTCTTCCTGACGTCGCCCGCGCGCCGGACCTGGCCGGCGGCTGGGCCTGGCGCGACGGGACGCCGGCGACCCAGGAGATCGATCTGCGCGGGCACCGCGCCGACGAGGCCTGGGATCGGCTCGATCTGCTCCTCGACCGGGCCATCCCGGCCGGGGTGCCGGAAATCCTGGTGGTGCACGGTCTGGGGACCGGCCGGCTGCGGGAGGCCCTGCTGGAGCGGCTGGCCGCCGATCCCCGGGTCGCCCGGACCGAACTGGCGCCGCTGGGGCGGGGCGGGGCCGGGGCGACGGTCGTCCATCTGGCCTGAACCTGCCGGGCGGGTCGCTCCGGCCTTGCCAGGGAACCACTTGCGGGGTTAGTATGTACGACTCCCGCCGCGCGGTTTGACCGTGCTTCCCGGTCGTGTCGGAAGGTCGTGCGGATGGCGCTCAGCCTGCCCCGGGACGTCGTTGTCCGCATCAAGGAAGAGACCGACATCGTCGACGTCGTGCGGCGGTACGTGACCCTGCACGCGGCCGGTTCGGCCTTCAAGGCGCTCTGCCCGTTCCATCGCGAGAAGGGTCCCAGCTTCCACGTCAATCCGTCCCGCCAGATCTACAAGTGCTTCGGCTGCGGCGAAGGGGGCGATGTCATCTCCTTCCTGATGAAGGTGGAGGGACTGAGCTTCCCGGAGGCCGTCGAAACGCTCGCGCGTCCCTCGACATCGACCTCGCGCGCTATCTCGCCGAGGACGAGGGGGAGGGGGAGCGGCTCGCCTTCCACCGCGCGAACGATGCCGCCGTGAAGACTGTGGCAGGAGGCGTTCTGGAGCGAGCGGGGGGAGGCGGCGCGCGGCTACCTGCGGGAGCGGGGATTCGGCGACGAAGTGGCGCGCCGCTACGAGATCGGCTGGGCGCCGCCGGGCGGGGGCTGGCTGGTCGAGGCTCTCGCGCGCGAAGGGGTAAGCCAGGATCTGGCGTTGCGCGTCGGCCTGTTCGGGCAGCGGGGAGCGGAGCCGCCCTTTGCCTATTTCCGCGGTCGCATTATCTTTCCGATACGGAACGTCGCGCAGCGGGTCGCCGGATTCGGCGGCCGTCTGCTCGGCCAGGGCGAACCGAAGTATCTCAACTCTCCCGAAAGCGCCTACTTCAGCAAGGGCAAGCTTCTGTATGGCTTTGCCTCGTCGCGGATCGCGATCGCGCGGCTGAAGACGGCCATCCTCGTGGAGGGATACCTCGACCTGATCGCCCTGGCGCAGGCCGGCTTCGCCAACGGCGTGGCGACCTGCGGCACGGCTTTCACCGCCGATCAGGCGCGGCTGCTGCGCCGCGGCTGCCCGACGGTTTTTCTGCTCTTCGACGGCGACCGCGCCGGACTCGGCGCCACGGTCAAGGGGTGCCAGACGGCGCTGGCGCAGGGACTCGAACCGCGCGTGGCGCGGCTGCCACAGGGAGAGGACCCGGCTTCGCTCCTGCAGACACGCGACGCGACGGCCCTGGGCGAGATCCTGTCGCGCGCGTCCGGCTACCTGCCGTTCCTGCGGGAGCTGGTCGAGGAGCGCGGCGGTACACGGGTGGCGAAGGAACGCGCGGTGCGGCGCGCGCTCGAGTCGATCGCCCAGGTTCCCGATCCGATCCGCCAGGCGTATCTCCTGCAGGAGACGGCGGAACTGTTCGGCATCGGGCTGGGCATCCTGGAGCGCGAGTCGGCGCGCCTGCGCGGGGAGGCCCGCCAGACGACGGCCCGCGGCGGCGCGGCTGCGGACGCGGCTGGCGGTGCGTCCGGGACCGCCGCGCCGGGACCGCCGCGCCCGGTCGCGCCGGCGGGGCCGTGGCTCGACCGGGCCGCGGTCGAGGCCGTGATGTTCGCGCACGCCCTGCGCGACGACACGGGGCGGGCGGCGGGGGAGCTGCTGCGGCTCCGGGCGGAGCGCGCCTGTGCGACGCCGGAAGGGGACCTGCTGCGCGGCGAGATGCTGCGCTGGCAGACGGCGCGCGCCGCCGGGGATGAGGCGCCGCCGGGGCAGTTTCGTGCAGGCGGAATGGCACGAGTTCAGCGCCGCCTACCGGTGCTTCGTTGCGGATCTGCTCGCGGGCGATCTGGTCCCCGAGCGCGGCGATTTTGTCAAGGCCGTCCGCGACGGCCACGAGCGGCTGGAAGCGGCTGCCGAGATGGAACGACGGCGCGCCGCCGCCGCACGCTGACCAACGGGGGGTCGCGACAAGGATGGACAAGCAGCGCTTCGCGGCGATCATCGACACGCTCTCGCGGGCCGCCCGCCAGGGGCAGGGCTACGTGGTCTATGACCAGATCAACGAGATGATCGGAGACGAGCCGGAGATCGAGGAGATCTTCGAGCGCATCTACGATCGGCTGGGCGAGCTGAGAATCGACATTTTCGATTCGGAAGAGGACGCGCAGCGCAAGCTCATCGCTGCGCGCCGCGCGCGGCAGGAAGAAGGCCGCCGTCCTGCGCAAGGCGGTGCGCAGCAACATCAAGTACGACGACCCGGTGCGCATGTACCTGCGCGAGATGGGGCGCGTGCCGCTGCTGACCCGCCAGGGCGAGGTCGACCTGGCGCGTCGCATGGAGGACGGGCAGCTCGCGGTCATCCGGCGTCACGATCCGCTCGAGCCACACGCTCAAGGAGCTGCGCCAGATCGCCGCGCAGCTGATGACCGACAACGTCCACGTCGACGAGGTCGTGCAGCACGACAGCAGCACCTGGAACGTCCACTACTCGCCCCGCAAGGAGGGGGCGCGCATCCTGCGCGCCGTCGACCTGATCGAGAAGCTGCAGAAGGAGCTGATCGAGCCGCGGCGCGAGCTGCGGCCGGCGGGCAACAGCACGCGGGCCGCCACGCTGACGCGGATGATCCAGGCGCGCGAGAAGAAGATCACCGAGACCTTCCAGGACCTGCACCTGTCGACCGCCCAGGTCGAACAGCTCTCGAACAAGCTGCGTCTGGTGCACAGCAAGGTGAAGGACCTCGTCGCGCGGATGGGCGACGAGGAGGCCCGGTTGCGCCCGGCGGTGACGGCGGCGGTGCGCGCGGCCGGCGTCGCGCCGACAGCGACGGCGAGCGAGGCGGCGCGGCCGAGCAGCGCGAGATCGCGCTGGAGGCGCAGCGGCGCATCAAGGCCTACCGCAAGCGGATCCACGAGATCGAGCGGGAGATCGGGCTCTCCGCCAAGGACCTGGACGAGATCGCCGACGCCATCGAGGCGGGCGAGCGCGAGGTGGCGGCGGCGCAGCGCGAGATGATCGAGGCGAACGTGCGCCTCGTGATCTCGCATCGCCAAGCGCTACACGAACCGCGGCCTCGAATTCCTCGACCTGATCCAGGAGGGCAACTCGGGCCTGATGCGCGCGGTCGACAAGTTCGACTACCGCAAGGGCTACAAGTTCTCGACCTACGCGACCTGGTGGATCCGCCAGGCCATCACCCGCGCGATCGCCGACCAGGCGCGCACCATCCGCGTGCCGGTGCACATGATCGAGGCGATCAACAAGGTGGTGCGCGCCTCGCGCCAGCTGGTGCAGGAGCTGGGCCGCGAGCCGACGCCGGAGGAGATCGCCGCGCGCGCTCGAGATGCCGGTCGACAAGGTCAAGGGCGTCCTGAAGGCGAGCAGGAGCCGATCTCGCTCGACCGGCCGATCGGCGAGGACGACGACTGCAACCTGGGCGACTTCATCGAGGACACGAGCGCGCCTGTCGCCGGCGCACGTGGCCGCGCACGCGATGCTGCAGGACCAGGTGCAGCGGGTCCTGAGCACGCTGACCCGGCGCGAGGAGAAGGTCATCCGCCTGCGCTTCGGGCTCGGCGACGGCACGCCGCGCACGCTCGAGGAGGTCGGCGCGATCTTCAACGTGACGCGCGAGCGCATCCGGCAGATCGAGGCCAAGGCGCTGCGCAAGCTGCGCCATCCGAGCCGCAGCCGGAAGCTGAAGGGGTACACGGACATTGGCTGAAGCGGGGGGTTGACCGCGGCGGCGGCAGCGATTATCGTGCTCACGCCGCCGGCGAGGGCCCATAGCTCAGCGGTGAGAGCGGCCGGCTCATAACCGGTTGGTCCCAGGTTCGAATCCTGGTGGGCCCACCAGATGCGAAGCAGGGCGATTAGCTCAGCTGGCTAGAGCGCTCGCCTCACACGCGAGAGGTCACTGGTTCGAGTCCAGTATCGCCCACCACCTCATCAGCGCCCGCGGCGCGCGCAGCCCCTGGCGGCGCGCGAAACGGACCGGCGCCGCGTGGTCGCGGAGACAAGGGTGCTGCGGCACCCTTTGTCGTTGGTGGAACAGGCTCGCGGGTCGTCAGGAGGGCCGGACGTGGCCGAAGGCGTGATTTTCTGGCTGACCAACCTGGCGCGTGCCGAAGCGCGGCTGGAACGGGCCCGCGGACAGGCGAGCGCCGTCGTGCGCCGTCAGTCGCTCGGCGCGGGGCTGGCCGCGGAACTGGGCGCGGAGGCGTCCGCCGCGCGGGAGCGGCAGGCCGCGGCGCTGCGCGAGGCGCGCGCGCTGGAAACCAGGCTGCGCGAGCGCGAGGCGGCGCTGGCCCGGCTGCGGGAACGACAGCGGCAGGTCCAGAACGAGCGGGAGGGGGCGGCGCTGGCGCGCGAGACCGCGACCGTGGAGGCCGAACTCGGTCCGCTCGCGGAGCAGGCGCTGGCGGCCCTGGAGCGGGCGGAGCTGTTGCAGGCCGAGGCGCGGGATCCGCGAGAGCGAGGCGGCGGAGCGCCGGGCGCGCGCCGCCGAGCCGGCGCCCGACGCGACCCGCGAAGAGGCGGCGGCCGCGATGCGCATCGCCGCGCTGAGCGGGGAGGTTGCGGCCTGCGAGGCGCAGTTGCCGCCGGACGTGGCCGCGACGGTGGCCAAGCTGCGCGGGGCGGTGCCCCCGCCGGTCGTCGCGATCGAGGGGGGGGCCTGCGGAGGATGCGGCGCCCGGCCGCCGCTGCAGCGCGCGCTCGACGTGGAGCGGGGACGTGCTGCTGTTGCGTTGCCAGGGCTGCGGCCGCTATCTGGTCGCGGCCGAGTGAATTGCCGCCCGAAGGGGGAGGTCGTGTCCGAATCCGAGCCCGCCGGCCCCGAGACCCTGCCCGAGCTGCTGGCCGCGCTCGAGAAGAGCGGCAACCTGCGCGCCCTGGCCCGGGAGTGCGGGCTCACCGTCAAGGACCTGCGCCGGCGCCTGATCACCTGGCGGCGCGAACTGCTCCAGGAGGCCGCGGCGCCGCGGGGCGGCGGCACCCCGGCCGCGGTTGCCGCTCCGCGCGAGGAGACCGGGGCGAACGCTGCTCTGCGCGAAAGTCTGGCCGGCCTGCCGCGCGCCGCCACCCTGAGCACGAGCCCCCTGCCCGGCAATGGCGACGGCACCCTCGAGATCTGGACCGACGGAGCGTGCCGCGGCAATCCCGGCCCTTCCTCCATCGGCGTGCTGTTCCGTCTGCCGGGCGGGCCTGATCTGTGCGTCCATGGCGAGTCGATCGGACGCGCCACCAACAACGCCGCCGAATACCGCGCGGTCCTGCGCGCGCTGGAGTTCGTCCGAGTCTGGGACGTCCGGCGGGTCGACCTGTACCTCGACAGCGAGCTGATCGCCCGTCAGCTGACCGGCGTGTACCGGGTGAAGAGCCTCGACCTGCGCCCCCTGTACCAGCAGGTGCTTTTCCTGGCGCGCGGCCTGGAGGGCTTCCGGGTGCGTCACGTGCCGCGCGAGCGCAACCAGGCGGCCGATCTGCTGGCCAACGAGGCGCTCGACGCGGAGGCGGCCGCACGCTGAGGGCAGTTTTGCGGTGACAATCCCGCCCGTCGTTCCTATCATGGCTGCGGGGAGTCGGGGAGATGATCGCGGGTTCCGCAAGGGATCCGAGGAAAGTCCGAGCTCCACAGGGCAGGGTGCCGGGTAACCCCCGGTGGGAGCGATCCCAAGGAAAGTGCCACAGAAAACAGACCGCCGGGGCCGGCCCCGGTAAGGGTGAAACGGTGAGGTAAGAGCTCACCGCGCTCCCGGCGACGGGGGCGGCACGGCAAACCCCACCTGGAGCAAGACCACATAGGGGAGGACGAGGCGGCCCGTCTCGCTGGACTCCCGGGTAGGTCGCTGGAGGCCGTCGGCAACGCCGGTCCTAGATACATGATCGTCGCCGCTTCGGCGGCAACAGAACTCGGCTTACGACCGGCTCCCCCCACCCCGGCTCGGCCCGCGGGTGCGGGGGGTTCTGCTTTTTCGGCGGGAGAGGCCGTTGCAGTTCGAATTCGATTTCACGGCTGACGGTCTCCCGGATCCGCCCCCTCCCACCGTGGCGGCGGGTCCGATCGGATTGCTGACCGGACGGTACTGGCAGCGATCGGTCGCGGCGCCGGAGGCGACGGTGGACCGGCTGCGGCGCGAACTGCCGCTGGAAGTGCCGGTGTCGGACCGCCTGCTGGCGATCCTGGCCAGTCGCGGCCTGGCTGACGCGCCGGCTCTGGAGCGTTTCTTCTTCCCCTCCCTGTCGCATCTGCACGACCCGTTCCGGCTCGCGGAGATGGACACCGCGGTGACCCGGCTGCGCGCGGCCGCCGCGCGCGGCGAGCGGGTCGCGGTGCACGGCGATTTCGACGTGGACGGCATCACCGGCTGCGCGCTCGTCTGGCTGCTGCTGCGGGCGCTGACGGTCGACGGTCGTCGCGTGGAGGCGCTGCCGCCGTTCGTGCCGCATCGCGGCGCGCGACGGCTATGGCGTGAGCGCCGCGCAGATCCGCGCCTGGGGCGAGGCGGGGACGCAGCTGCTCATCACGGTCGATACCGGCTCGGCCGCGCGGGCGGAGATCGCGCTGGCCCGGGAGCTCGGCATGGAGACGGTGGTGCTCGATCACCACCTCTACCGCACGCGGCCCGACGCGGTGGCGGTGGTCAACCCGCGGCGTCCCGGCTCGGACTACCCGAACCCCGATCTGTGCGGCGTGGCGGTGGCGTTCAAGCTCGCCGAGGCGCTGGCCCTGCAGGATCCGTCCTGCCTGCCGGTCACCTTCGCGGAGGAGGTGCTCGATCTGGTCGCGCTCGGTCTGGTGGCGGATCAGATGCCGCTGACCGGCGAGAACCGCACGCTCGTGCACCGCGGTCTGCTGCGGCTCGGCGCGGGAGCCACCCGCCGGCCCGGCGTGGAGGCGCTGCTGGGGGTGGCGGGACTGGACCGCAGTTTCCCGGTCACGACCGCGAATCTGGCCTACCAGGTGGCGCCACGGCTGAACGCCTGCGGCCGTGTGGGCGATCCCGAAACCGCGCTGCGTCTGCTGCTCACGGACGATGCCGTCGAGGCTGCCGCGCTGGCGCAACAGGCCGAGAAGGACAACCGGGCCCGGCGGGTCATGGATCAGCGGGTGAAGGAAGAGGCGGTGGCGCAGGCCGAACCGTTCGTGACTCGCGGCGATCCCGGCCTGGTGCTGGCGGCGCCGGGCTGGCACAAGGGGGTCATCGGCATCAGCGCCTCGCGTCTGGTGGAGCAGTTCGGCCGGCCGGCCGTGCTGATCGCGGTGGAGGGGGACGAAGCGCGCGGCTCGGCGCGCAGCGTGCCCGGCGTGGACATCAAGGGGGTGCTCGACCGCTGCGCGTCGCTTCTGGTGCGCTGGGGCGGGCACGCCCAGGCGGCCGGGATGACCCTGCTGAGCGAGGACGTGGACCGCTTCCGCGACCTGTTCCTCGCCGCCCTGGCCGATGCGCCGGGCGGCGCGCCGGTCGAGCCGTACGATCTCGAGCTGCCGCTGCTGGCGATGACGGCGGGGGAAGTGGCGGCCCTGGTGAGCGAGTTGGAGCTGCTGGAGCCGTTCGGCCAGGGGCACCGCGAACCGGTGTTCCGCTGCGACGGCCTGCGCTTCGCGCGCGAGCCGCAGCCGTTGGGCAACAGCGGGGAGCATCTGCGGTTCTCGTTCCGCGGCCCGGTCGCCCCGGCGGCGGGGGGCGGCTCGGCGCTGGCGCGGGACTTCGTCGCCTTCGGCAGCGGGCGCGCCTGGCGCGAGGCCGCCGCCGTCGCCGCGGGCACGGTGGATCACCGCTGGGACATCCTGTTCCGGCTCAGCCGCAGCACCTGGCGGCCGCGCAGCGGTGCCGCCGCCGATCCGGTCCAGCAGCACCTGGTCGACCTGCGGCCCGCGGCGGCGCCATGAGCGATCACCTCTCCCACCAGCGGATCGGTTCGCCCGACCTGGCCGCCCTGATGACCGCCGTCGTGCGCAAGGTGGCGGCGGCGCATCCGCAGGCCGACGCGGACCGCCTCTGGCGCGCCTTCCGGCTGGCGGAGCAGGCGCACTCCGGCCAGGTGCGGCAGAGCGGGGAGCCGTTCCTGGTCCACGGCCTGACGGTCGCCGACATCCTGGCCGATCTGCGCCTCGATTCCGACACCGTCATGGCCGGCCTGCTGCACGACGTCGTCGAGGACACCACGGTCGGTCTCGACCGGATCCGGCCGAGTTCGGCCCGGACGTGTCGGCGCTGGTGGACGGCGTGACCAAGATCAGCGGCATCCGGACGGACAATCCCGACGCCCGCAAGGCCGAGAACTACCGCAAGCTGGTGCTGTCGATCGCCCGCGATCCGCGCGTCGTGCTGATCAAGCTGGCCGACCGTCTGCACAACATGCGCACGATCCAGTATCCTGGAGCGCTCGCCGGCAGCTCGAGATGGCGCAGGAGACGATGGACGTCTACGCGCCGCTGGCGCACCGCTTCGGCATCGCCCGCATCAAGTGGGAGCTCGAGGACCGGGCCTTCAAGGTGCTGCATCCCGAGCGCTATTTCGCGATCGAGAGCGGCATCAACCAGTCCCGCGCGGAGCGGGAGCGCCACCTCGAGGAGGTGCGGCGGGCCGCTGCGAGGAGGCGCTGCGCAAGGCGGGCATCGAGGCGCAGGTCACCGGCCGGCCGAAGCACTTCTTTTCCATCCACCGCAAGATGCTGGCCCAGAAGGTCGGGCTCGATCGCATCTACGACCTGCTGGCGCTGCGGATCCTGGTCCGGACCAAGGCCGACTGCTACCACGCGCTCGGCATCATCCACAGCCTGTACACGCCGCTGCACGACCGGATCAAGGACTACATCGCGATGCCCAAGCCCAACATGTACCAGTCGCTGCACACGACGGTGCGGGCGCCGGGCGGCAAGTACCTCGAGATCCAGATCCGGACGCAGGACATGCACGAGCGCAGCGAGATCGGCATCGCCGCCCACTGGCGCTACAAGGAGGGCGACCCGCGACGCGACCGACTTCTCGCAGCTGGTGATGTGGCTGCGCCAGATCATGGAGTGGCAGCAGGACGTGACCGATCCGCGCGAGTTCATGGAGAGCCTGCGCATCGACCTCTTCCAGGACGAGGTGTTCGTCTTCTCGCCCAAGGGGGACCTGTTCCAGCTGCCGCGCGGCGCCACGGTGCTCGACTTCGCGTTCCAGCGTGCACTCCGAGGTCGGCCTGCGCTGCGTGCGCGCGAAGGTGAACGGTCGCATCGTCAGCCTGCATCCACGTCCTCGAGAACGGCGACAAGGTGGAGATCGTCACCGGGCCGCAGACGCGGGCCACGCGCTCCTGGCTGAACCAGGTCCGGACCGGGCGCGCGAAGCACCACCTGCGGCGCTGGCTGCGCACCACGCAGTTCCATGAGAGCCTGAAACTCGGACGCGAGATCCTGGAGCGCGAGGCGAAGCGGAAGCGGGTGACCCTGCGGCTGGACGGCGATCTCGACGGTCTCGCGCAGCAGATGGGCTACAGCGAAGGGGAGAAGCTGCTCGCGGCCGTGGGCGCGGGCGACCTGCCGTGGCAGCGGGTGATCGCGCGTCTGGAACCGCCGGCGCCGACGCCGACCGGGCGCGTGGTCGATCTGGGCAGGGACATCTACGCTGCGCTGATGCGCAAGCGCGTGGGCGGCGTGCGGATCCAGGGCGTGGACAATCTTATGGTGCGCTACGCCCGCTGCTGCCAGCCGATTCCGGGCGACGAGGTCGTGGGGGTGATCACGCGGGGACGCGGCGTGTCGGTCCATCGCGTGGCCTGCTCCAACCTCGGCGGCGATCGAGGAGGACCGGAAGCTGGATGTCACCTGGGACGCCGCGCCCGATCAGATCTTCCACGTCAAGCTGATCGTCACCGCGGGCGACCGGAAGAACCTGCTGGCCGACCTGAGCCGGGTCATCGCCGAGACCGGCACGAACATCCAGAGCGGCGAGTTCGCGGCCGAGGACGATCTCGCCACGCATGACCTTCCTGATCGAGGTGCTCAGCCTCAGCGCGCTCGAAAAGGTGCTCACCGCGGTCCGGCGTGTGCCGAGCGTGCAGAGGGTCGAACGTTTCCAGCTCCGCTGACCGGGAGGGCGGAATTGCGCTGCGTGATCCAGCGGGTTTCCCGCGCCGAGGTGCGCGTGGCGGGCGCCGCGACCGGCCAGGTGGCGAACGGCCTGCTCGTGCTGGCGGCGTTCGCGGCGGACGACGACGAGGCGACGCTGCGCTGGATGGCGGCGAAACTCCCGTCGCTGCGCATCTTCGGCGACGACGCGGGGCGGCTCAACCGCTCGCTGCGCGACCTGGGCGGCGGCGTGCTCCTGGTGTCGCAGTTCACGCTCTACGGCGATTGCCGCCGGGGCCAGCGGCCCGAGTTTCACCCGCGTCCGCCGCGCCGGAGCAGGCGCGCGGGCTGTACGAGCGGTTCGCCGCCCTGCTGCGGGCGGAGGGGGTCGCGGTGGCGGAGGGGGTGTTCGGCGCGATGATGGACGTCGAACTGGTCAACGCCGGTCCGGTGACGCTGGTCGTCGAGCGTGACGCGGCGGCGGCGAAGGCCGGTCCCGTGACGGTCTCCCCGTTCGTTGTCCTGGCCGCCCGGTCCCGCCGCTCGTGCTGGCTTCGGGCTCGCCACGCCGCGCCGAGCTGCTGCGAGTCGCCGGCATCCCGTTCGAGATCGCGCCGGCCCCGGAGGCGGAGCACGCGCATGCCGCTGCCGTCGCCGTCCTGCGGGACGAGCCGGCGCGCTACGCCGTGGCGATGGCCGTGGCCAAGGCGGAGGCCGTGGCGGCGCGAGCAGCCGGGGCGTCTCGTGCTGGGCGCGGACACCGTGGTCGTGCACGACGGCGATCTGCTGGAAAAGCCGGCCGATGCCGACGGAGGCGGCGCGGATGCTGGCCCGGCTGGCCGGTCGCGTGCACATGTCGTGGTGACCGGCCTGGCGATCGCCGGCGGGGCGTCGCGGGCCTGTGGACCGGCCACGAGAGCACGCGCGTGGAGTTCCTGCCGCTCGACGCCGGGACCATCCGTCGCTACGTGGCCACCGGCGAGCCGCTCGACAAGGCGGGCGCCTACGGCATCCAGGGTTATGGCGCGCTGATGGTGCGCCGGGTGGAGGGGTGCTACTTCAACGTGATGGGGCTGCCGCTCGCCCTGCTCGGGCGGGCGCTGCGCGAGGTTCTGGGCGACGGTGGACGCGGCGGACGCGGGAGGGACGTCATGAGCGCGACGGCGCGGTTCGACGCATTGCCGTTCCCCTTTCCGACCGTGGCCTGGCGGGACGACGCGGTGGTGCTGCTCGACCAGACGCGGCTGCCGGGAGAGCTGGTGTGGCGGACCTGTCGCGAGGTGCCGGAGCTGTGCGCGGCGATCCGCGAACTGGCGGTGCGCGGGGCGCCGGCGATCGGCATCGCGGCGGCCTACGGCCTGGCGCTGGCCTGGAGCCGGGCGGTCGAGGCGGGCGACAGCCCGCCGGCGGCGCTGGCGCGGCTGGGCGAGGCGCGGGCGGAGCTGGCCGCCACGCGCCCGACGGCCGTGAATCTCTTCTGGGCGCTGGCGCGCCAGGCGCGCCTGGCGGAGAGCGCGGTGGCGGCGCGGGGCGGCGCGGCGGGGCGGTGCGGGCGGCGCTGCTGGCGCAGGCGCGACGCGATCCTGGCCGACTGACGTGGCCTGCGGCCGGGCGCTCGGCGAGGCGGGAGCGGCGCTGCTGCCGGACCCGTGCACGATCCTGACGCACTGCAACGCGGGCGGCCTCGCCACCGGGGGCTACGGCACCGCGCTCGGGGTGGTCTACGCGGCGCAGGCGGCCGGCCGGCAGGTGCGGGTCTTCGCGGACGAGACCCGGCCGCTGCTGCAGGGAGCCCGCCTGACCGCCTGGGAACTGGCGACGCGGGGGATCGCCGTGACCCTGCTGTGCGACGGCGCGGCCGGCGGTCTGCTGCGCTCCGGTCGGATCGACGTGGTGATCGTGGGGGCGGATCGCATCGCCCGTAACGGCGACACCGCGAACAAGGTCGGAACCTATCCCCTGGCGGTGCTGGCGCGCGAGCATGGCGTGCCGTTCTACGTGGCCGCTCCGGCGTCCACCTTCGACCCGACGGCGACCGACGGCGCGGCGATCGTCGTGGAGGAGCGCGCCCCGGACGAGGTGCTGTCCCTGGGGCGGGGTGAAGCTCGCTCCGGCCGGCGTGACCGCCTGGAACCCCGCCTTCGACGTGACGCCGGCCCGGCTGGTCACGGCGTTCGTCACCGAAAAGGGAGTTTTGCGCCCCCCATACCGCGAAACCCTCGCGGTGCTGACTCCCGATGCCGGAGCTTGACAGGGGCCTTCCGTTTTGCTAACTTGGGACGCTCGCGATTGCCGCCGACGCGGCTTTTTTCTTATCGCGCAAGCAGATAGCCAACCGGACCGCGTGCGCGGGGCCCGAGGAACGGGCCTGCGTGTCGTGGCCGCGGGAGTGCCGGGCCGGTTTTCCGGACGGTGCTCGGGGAGGCCGCCGCAGTGAAGAACAGGACCTATACGCTCAAGGGCAGCGAGATCGCCAAGGACTGGCTGCTCATCGACGCGACGAACGTGCCGCTCGGGAGACTGGCCAGCCACGTGGCGGTCCTGCTCCGCGGGAAGCACAAGCCCACCTTCACGCCGCACCTGGACATGGGTGACTGCGTGGTCGTGGTGAACGCCGCGGCGATGAAGCTCACCGGCCAGAAGCTGGACAAGAAGGAGTACCTGCGCTACAGCGGGTACATGGGCGGCCAGAAGCGAACGCCGCTCAGGAAGCTTCTGGGATCGCGCCCGGACAAGGTCGTCCATGAGGCGGTCTGGGGCATGATGCCGAAGAACCGTCTCAGCCGGCACCTGATGACGCACCTGCGTGTCTATGGGGGCGCGCAGCATCCGCACGTCGCGCAGCAGCCGCGGCGATTCGAGCTGAGCTGATCCACCGGGGCCGTTCCCGGTCGTTCCGCGGCGAGGAGGTGAAGTCTTGGAAGAGCGCTATTATGCTACCGGACGGCGCAAGACGGCGGTGGCCCGCGTCTGGCTGAAGGTCGGCAAGGGTCAGGTGGTCGTCAACGATCGTCCGCTCAAGGACTATTTCGGGGAGGCCCTCACCCAGCTCGCCCTGCAGCCGCTGTCCGCCGTCGCGGCGGGAGCGGAGTACGACATCTGGGCGACAGTCAAGGGTGGCGGCATCTCCGGACAGGCCGGCGCGCTGCGCCATGGGCTCGCGAGGGCTCTTGTCGTCGCCGATGAGAGCTACCGCAAGGCGTTGCGCAAGTCGGGCTACCTGACGCGCGACTCCCGCATGGTGGAGCGCAAGAAGTACGGACAGGCGGGCGCCCGCAAGCGTTTCCAGTTCTCGAAGCGCTAGCTGAAGTTGCCGGACTGTTCCGCCGTGTCCCCGGGGACGCGGCCATCACGCACCCGGTCGGAGGCGGGGGGCGGTGGCGCCCGTGGGCGTCTGCCCCCGCCGATGAAGGCCGGGGAGGATCAACCGACAGGAGACATCGTCATGGCAGAAGTGGGGATCAAGGACCTGCTGGAGGCCGGGGTCCACTTCGGGCACCAGACCCGCAAGTGGAATCCCAAGATGAAGCCCTACATCTTCATCGCCCGCAACGGCATCTACATCATCGACCTGCAGAAGACCCTGCGCGCGCTGCAGAAGGCGTGCGCTTTCGTGCGCGACGTGTCGGACAAGGGGGGCTCCGTCCTCTTCGTCGGCACCAAGAAGCAGGCCAAGGTCGCGATCAGGGAGTACGCCACGCGCTGCGGCATGCCGTACGTGACCGAGCGCTGGCTCGGCGGGATGCTCACGAATTTCGCGACCGTCCACAAGAGCGTGCAGCGGCTCGACGAGATCGAAGCGATGATGTCCGACGGCCGCATCGAGCAGTTCTCCAAGAAGGAGCAGCTCGAGATCGGGCATGACTACGAGAAGCTGCAAGAAGAACCTGGGCGGCATCCGCAAGATGAAGTCGCTCCCGCAGGCGCTCTTCGTGATCGACACGCACGAGGAGGAGACCGCCGTGCGCGAGGCGCGCAAGCTGAACATCCCCGTGGTCGGCATCGTCGACACCAACTGCGACCCCGAGGCCGTGCGCTATCCGGTGCCCGGCAACGACGATGCCATCCGCGCCATCACCCTGTTCTCCCGCGTGGTCGCCCGCTCGGTCGAGGAGGGGCGGGCCAGTCGCGCCGAGGGGCGCGAGACCGCGGTCGATATCGCCGCGGCGCCGATCGGCGCGCCGCTGGCCGCCGCCACGCTGGCCGAGGCCGGTCGCGATGTCGAGACGCCCGCTCGTCCGGCGCCCCGCGGACCGGCGCGCGCCGGTGGCGACGTTCGCCGCGGCCGACAAGCAGGGTTGAATGGGCGCCCCGGCGATCGCCGGGGACCGTTGTCGCAGGACCGAATATCACGCACCGCCGGGACGGCGGCCCCTGGGGGCGCCGACCGTGCGCGGGAGGGATCATGGCGATCAGTGCGAGTCAGGTCAAAGAGCTCCGCGACATCACCAACGCCGGCATGATGGACTGCAAGAAGGCGCTCACCGAGGCCGGCGGCGACCTGGAGAAGGCCGTCGAGTGGCTGCGCAAGAAGGGCATCGCCTCGGCCGCCAAGAAGGAGGGGCGCACCACGAGCCAGGGCCTCGTGGAGGCGTACATCCACCCCGGCGGCCAGGTCGGCGTGCTGATCGAGGTCAACTGCGAGACCGATTTCGTGGCGCGCACCGACGATTTCAAGGCGCTCGTGCACAACCTCGCGATGCACATCGCGGCGGCCTCGCCGGAGGCGGTCGCGCGCGAGGAAGTCGACGCGGTGCGCGTCGAGCAGGAGCTGGACATCTACCGCGCCCAGATGCGCGAGCAGGGCAAGCCGGAGAACATGATTGACAAGATCGTCACCGGCAAGCTAGACAAGTTCTACGGTGACGTCTGCCTGCTCGAGCAGAAGTACGTGAAGGATCCCGATCTGACGGTGGGGGACTACCTCAAGACGGTGATCGGGAAGCTCGGGCGAGAACATGCTCGTCAAGCGCTTCGTCCGTTTCCAGATCACGCACTGAGGCCGCGCCGGGCCCGGGTCCGCGCGGGCCCGGGCCTTGTTCCATAACCCGGCGCCGCCGGCGCCGCACCCACCTGGCCGGTCATGCGATTTTCAAGAGTCCTGCTGAAACTGAGCGGTGAAGCCCTCATGGGCGACGGGGGCGAGCAGTACGGGCATGCCCGGCTGACGGCCCTGGCGCAGGCGATCGCCCAGGTCGCTCAGGAGGGGGTGCAGATCGGGGTGGTCGTCGGGGCCGGGAACATCTTCCGCGCCCGCTCGGCCAATCTCGAGGTGCTCGGTCGCGTGACCGCCGACCACGTCGGCATGCTGGCCACGATCATGAACGCGGCGGTGCTGCGCGACTACCTGCGGGCCGAGGGGGCGATGGCGCGCATCTTCACGCCGCGCGAAGTGGTCCCGCTGACCTGGGCCTTCTCGCGCGAGGCGGTCAAGCCGCTGCTGCACGAGGGTCAGGTGGTGCTGTTCGGCGGGGGGACCGGCAACCCGTTCTTCACCACCGACACCGCGGCCGCGCTGCGGGCCGCCGAGATCGGGGCGGACGTGCTGCTGAAGGGCACGCAGGTGGACGGCGTGTACGACAAGGATCCGCGCCGCCATCCCGACGCCCGTCGCTTCGACCGTCTCACCTACGACGAGGTGCTTGCGCGCCGCCTCGGCGTGATGGACCTGACCGCCATCTCCCTGTGCGCCGAGCAGGGGCTGCCCATCGTGGTGTTCGATATCGCGGACCCGCGCAATCTGCTGCGGGTCCTTTCCGGGGAACTGCAGGGGACCTGGATCGCAAAGGAGCAGGCGCCATGATCAAGGCTGTGAAACAGCACGCCCAGGACCAGATGACGGCCGCTCGTGACGCCGTGCGCACGCGGCTGGGCAAGCTGCGCACCGGCAAGGCCTCGCCCGCCCTGCTCGATGGCCTGCGGGTCGACTGCTACGACAGCCAGATGCCGCTCAACCAGCTCGCCAGCGTGGCCGCGCCGGAGCCGCGCCTGCTGACGGTCGCGCCGTATGACCGCACGGTCATCGGGGCGATCGAGAAGGCGATCCGCGCCAGCAATCTCGGCCTCAACCCGTCCAGCGACGGCCTCGTGGTGCGCGTGCCGATCCCCGAGTTGACGGAGGAACGGCGGCGCGAATACACGAAGCTGGCGCGCGAGATCGCGGAGGAGGGGAAGATCGCCGTGCGCAAGGCGCGGCAGGACGCCAACGACAAGTTGAAGAAGATCGACAAGGACGGCGGCGCTCCCGAGGACGAAATCAGCAACGCGCGGGCCGAGATCCAGAAGCTCACCGACCGCTTCGGCGGCGAGATCGACGAGATCGCCAAGGCTCGCGAAGCGGAAATCATGTCGCTGTAGCTGACCGCGGCGGCGCGGCTGCGCGGTGACGCGGACGGAGGCGCCTTGTCGCCGGATCGGCTCGAAGCGCTCGCCGGCCTCGGCGAGGAAGAACTGCTGGCGCGGGTCCTGGCGCAGGGCAATCTGCCGCGCCATATCGGAATCATCATGGACGGCAACGGTCGCTGGGCGCAGCACCGCCGGTTGCCGCGCGTGGCGGGGCATCGCGCCGGGCGTCATGCGGTGCGTCGCGCGGTGACGATCTGCGGCCGTCTCGGCGTGCGGGTGCTGACCCTCTACACGTTTTCGCAGGAGAACTGGAAGCGTCCGCCGGCCGAAGTGCGGGCGCTCTGGCTGTTCCTCGAGGAGACCCTCGGCGCCGAGCGCGACGAGCTCGCGGCGCAGCGGGTGCGCCTGACCGCCACGGGGGAGCTCGACGTCATCCCCCCACGGGCGCGGGCGGTGCTCGACGCCACGATCGCGGCGCTGGCCGGCAACGACGGCCTGCTGCTCAACCTGGCCCTCGCCTATGGCGGTCGGCAGGAGATCGTGCGCGCCGCGGCGCGGCTGGCGCGGCTGGCGGCGGCCGGCGAGCTCGATCCCGCGGCCATCGACGAGGCGGCGCTGCGTGCCGGTCTGTACGCTCCCGACCTGCCCGATCCCGACCTGATCGTGCGCACGAGCGGCGAGCACCGGCTCAGCAATTTCCTGCTCTGGCAGTCGGCCTACGCCGAGATGCACGTCACTCCGGTGCTGTGGCCCGACTTCGGTCCGCGCGATCTGCTGCTGGCGGTGGCCGACTACCAGGACCGCGACCGGCGCTTCGGCGACGTGCGCGACGACGGGGCGGAGCCGCCGGCCGCGGTCGACGCGCGTGACCCCGGCCGCTGGAAACGGCTGCTGAGGATCCGCTCGTGAAGGCGACGCCGGTGACGGTCGCTCCGCCGGGCAGAGCGTCCTCATCCTGGCGGCGCTATCGCGGCACCGGCCTCGTGCCGCGGGTGGTGGTCAGCCTGGTCGGCGTGCCCTGCCTGCTTGCGATCACCTGGCGGGGCGGCGTGCATTTTCTCCTGCTGGTCGGCCTGATCATCTTCCTGGGCCTGCGCGAGTTCTACGCGATGATGGTGGCCAAGGGCTATCGGCCGTACCGGGCGATCGGTATCCTGTGCGGACTGGCGGTCTGCTGGCACGTCTATCGGGGCGGTGCCACCATCTCGCTGCTGCTCACCCTGACGCTGCTGCTGATCATGATCTTCGAGTTGTTTCGCAGGGACATCGCGCATCCCACGAACCATATTGCCATTACGGTGCTGGGCGTCCTCTACGTCGGCTGGCTGGGCAGTCACCTGGTTCTGCTGCGGGAGTTGCCCCGGCTGACCGGGGCGCCCGACGGCCTGGGGGTGCGGGCGGTGGTGCTGGTGCTGGCGGTGACCTGGGCCGCCGACACCGGCGCCTATCTGGTCGGCGTGGCGTGGGGAAGGCGCCGGCTGCTGCCGCGGGTGAGTCCCGGCAAGACCGTGGAGGGAGCGGTGGGCGGAATCCTGATCGCCGCCGGCTGCGGGGGCCGCCTGCGCGCTCACCTTCGCGCCGTTTCTGACCCCCCTCGCCGGGTCGCTGCTGGGGGGGGGGCTCGGCGTGTGCGGGTTGTTCGGCGACCTCGTGGAGTCGCTGCTGAAGCGGGACGTCGGCATCAAGGACTCCGGCGGCGCCCTGACGATCCCGGGCCACGGCGGAATCCTCGACCGCTTCGACTCCCTGCTGTTCACCGCGCCGCTTGCCTACTACTACCTGCGCGCCTTCGTCTTCTGACCGGCGCCCGGAGGTTCTGCGCGCCATGCGCGACACTCGCTCTTCGCTGCCCCCCCTGTATCGCTGTCCGGCCGAGGCTCCGGTCCGGTGCGGGCCGGTGCGGGTGGTGCTGCTGGGGGCCACCGGCTCGATCGGGCGGCAGACCATCGACCTGGTGCGGCGTTTTCCCGGTCGTTTTCAACTCGTGGCGGCGACCGCCGCGACGCGGGCCGAGGAACTGGCGGAGCTGCTGGCCGGCGTGGCCGAGTCGGCGCCCGACGCGGCGGCGCCGCGGATCGCCCTGGCCGATGAGGGCGCGCGCGCCCGGGCCGCCGGCCTGGCCCGGCTGGCGCGCGCGGCTGCTGTCGCCGGGGGCGGCGGGGCTGTGCGAGGCGGCCGCGTGGCCGGAGGCCGATGTCGTGGTGAACGCCCTCGTCGGCGCCGCCGGCCTCGCGCCGACGCTGGCGGCCGTGGGACGCGGCACCTGCGTCGCCCTGGCCAACAAGGAATCGCTCGTGGTGGGGGGGGATCTGGTGCGCGCCGCGGCCGCGGCGAGCGGGGCCCGCCTGCTGCCGGTCGATTCCGAGCATTCGGCGATCGCCCAGTGCCTCGCGGGTCGCGCCGCGGCGGAAATCGAGTCGCTCACGCTGACCGCCTCGGGCGGACCGTTCCACGATTGGCCGGCGGAGCGGCTGCGGGACGCGGTTCTGGCGGACGTGCTGCGCCATCCGACCTGGAACATGGGGCCCAAGGTGACGGTCGATTCGGCCACCCTGATGAACAAGGGGCTGGAGGTGATCGAGGCGCATCACCTGTTCGGCGTGCCGTACGCCGACATCGGCGTGGTCGTGCACCCCGGATCGCTGGTGCACTCGCTCGTCACCTTCCGGGACGGCGCCGTCATGGCGCAGCTCGGCGCGCCGGACATGCGCGTGCCGCTGCTCTACGCGCTGGCGGGAGAAAGGCATTGGCCGCTGGCCACGGAACGGCTAGATTTGGTCCGGATCGGGACACTTGCGCTTCGCGGCGCCCGATCTGGTCCGTTTCCCCTGTCTGGCTCTCGCGCGGCAGGGCGGCCGAGGCGGGAGGGCGGGCGCCGATCGTGCTGAACGCGGCCAACGAGATCGCCGTGGCCGGTCTGCTGGCGGGCAGACTTCGTTTCGCGGAGATTGCCGCCGTCATCGAGCGCTCCCTGGCGGCGATCCCCGGCGGGCCGGTGGAGGGCCTGGAGGAGGCGCTCGCCGTCGATCAACAGGCGCGTCGGATCGCCGCCGGCGCCGCCTGACGCCCGCGCCGGCAAGGAGGCCTTTTGTCCAGCAATCTGCCGATCACCCTGTTCGCCTTCGTCTTCACGCTCGGGCTCGTGATCATCGTGCACGAGCTCGGCCACTTCCTGGTCTGCAAGGCCGTCGGCATCTACGTCAAGACCTTCTCCCTCGGCTTCGGTCCGAAGCTGCTGAGCCGGCGTTTCGGCGAGACGGAGTACGCGCTGTCGATCGTGCCGTTCGGCGGCTATGTGAAAATGGCCGGCGAAGGGGTCATGGAGGAGATCCAGGACACCGGGACGGGGCAGGAGCGGCAGTATCCGGTCGGCACCGTCGAGGGTAATCGCGAGGCGGCCGCCGGGGAGACGCACATCCCCGAACACCGCCACTTCAATCGCCGCCCCGCCTGGCAGCGGCTTGCCGTCGTGGTGGCGGGACCGCTGGCGAACCTGCTGCTCGCCTTCCTGGTCTATACGGGGATCATCCTGCAGTCGGGGCTGGTGGAAATCCCGATCACGCGCGTGGGCGCGGTGGCCGCCGGATCGCCGGCGGCGGCAGCCGGACTGGCCGTGGGGGACCAGGTCCTGCGGGTGGACGGCCGGCCGGTCGCGTTGTGGGACGACGTGCTGACCGGTCTCGTGCCGCAGGGCGGAGCGCGCAGCGCCCAGGCGCGTCCGGTGCCGATCGAGGTGATGCGCGCGGGTCGCGTGCTGACGCTGACCCTGACGCCGCGCCGCGAGGCGGACGGACGCTTCTGGTCGATCGGTCTCGATCCCTGGGACACCGTGGTGGGGCTGGTTCAGCGCGGCGGGCCAGCCGACCGGGCCGGCCTGCGGCCCGGTGACCGCATCGAGGCGGTGGACGATTCGCTGGTCACCTCCTTCGGCGCCATCGCCCAGGTGATCAACCGCAAGCCGGGCCAGCCGGTCCGTATGCGGTGGGAGCGCGACGGACGGTCGCTGGAGGCGGAAGTCGTGCCGGAGCGGGCGGAGGTGGAGCCGGGCACCGCCATCGGCCGGATCTACTTCGAGCGACTGTACGAGCGCCGGCGCGTCGGGCTCGGGCCGGCGCTGAGGATCGGCGTCAACGCGACCTGGGGCACGATCCGCGAAACGGTGCTGAGCATTGCGCGGCTGCCGCACCTCGGGCTCGATGCGGTCGGCGGACCGATCCGGATCGGCCAGGTGGCCGGCGAGATGCTGCGCTGGAGTTTCGGCCATCTGATGCAGTTCATCGCGTTCTTCTCGGTGAACCTGTTCCTGCTGAACCTGCTGCCGATCCCCGTGCTCGACGGCGGCCACGTGCTGTTCATCGTTTACGAGCTGGTGACGCGCCGGCGGGTGAACGAACGCGTACAGGCGATCGCCACCCAGGTGGGATTGATCCTGCTGTTGTTGTTCATGACCTTCGTGATCGTCGTGGATGTGCTGAAGGTCACCGGGCGCTGAGCGGCGGCGGATCGGGCAATGGCGCCCGCAGGCGGCGCGGCAGGGGCGCCTTCACGAGGGAGTCGTTCTCGGCGTTGAGGATGCGGCTGAGCAGGCCGTACATCCCGGCCACGCGGCGTGGCTCTTTGGGCAGGGTGTGCAGCGTCCATTCGAGCGCGCTGTCGCTCCAGACGCGGCCGAGGGAATCGAGCAGTACGTCTCCGCGATCGGGATCGGCCAGCGCCACGGCGCGGGCGCGTTCCAGGGTGACGAAGCGCTCCACGTAGAGTTTCTCCGTGGGGGTCAGGTCGGCGAGTTGGAGTGTTTCACTGCGGCGGCCGCAGCCTGGCCCGGTCGCCAGGCAGACAACAGCCAGAAACGGAACCAGAACCGGCACGCGGTGCTTCAAGGGCGTCATGCGCTGGCCTCCGCCCGGTGAGCTGCCGCTTCCCCCGGCGCCGCGGGCGGGGCGACCGGAGTCGCGGCCGGACGGCCGCGGGCAGGGAAACAATGTCGAGCCTCATCTGCCGGGAGTCAACCAACGGTCGACGCGCAACCGCCGCGGTCGGCCGGAAGCCGGGCGCCACGCTGGCGGTGCTTGCGCTGCTGGCGGCACTGGTGACGGCGGCGGCGCGCCCCGCCGCGGCGGTCGACGAACTGGACTTCGGCCTCGAGCAGCACACCCTGCACCGGATCGTGATCGCGGGCAACCGCGTCCTCTCCACTACTGAGTTGAAGTCGATCCTGAAGATCAGCGAGCCGAGCCTGTTGCACCCCCTGCGGATGGCCCGCTACCAGCCGGAACTGCTCGATGCCGAGTTGCGGGTGATCCAGCGCTACTACCGGCAGCGGGGTTTCCACGCCGCCTCCGCCGGGCTCGATTCGATCGCGCGGGATCGGCGCGGCCGCGGGGATGTTGTTTACATCGGTGTGCGCGAAGGGCCGCGCACCTATCTCGAGCGGCTGGTGTTCGACGGCGGCGGGCCCCTGGAGGAGAGCCGGCTGCGGGAGGGACTGCGCTTCGTCGAGGAACGCCCGGTCCCGGCCGATCTGAACGACCTTGGGCCCGATCTCTACCTGCTGCGGAGCCGCTACTGGGACCTCGGCTACCTGCGCGCGCGAATCGAACCGCAGCTCGTCACGACGGCCACCGACGATTCGACGCGCCGCGCCGCGGTGCTGACCTACCGGATCGAGCCGGGACCGGCCTATGTCGTCGGGAAGATGTCGATCGCGGGAAACCGACTCACCCGCTCCGACCTGATCGCCCGCGGCGTGACCCTGCGTGAAGGCCGACCGTACCGCTGGGATCTGGCCGAAGCGTCGCAGCGCCGTCTGCTCGACACCGCGCTGTTCCGCGACGTGAACCTCGTGCCGACGGTGCCGGACAGCGGCGGCAACGTGGTGGATTTCAACGTCAGCGTCGTCGAGCGCAAGCCGGCTTTCTACGAATTCGGCGTGGGCGTGGGCAGCCGGGAGCGTCTGCGCGTGCTTGCCGCCTGGGGCCACAACAATCTCTGGGGGACCGGGCAGCGGCTGCAGTTGCGGGCGCGTCCCTACATCAGCTACGAACGGATCCTCAACAATCCCGACACCCGGGTCACGCCGCAGTTCAACTACCGTTTCGATTTGCTGCACGTCTATCCTTACCTGTTCGGCGATCGGCTGCGGCTGAACACCAACATCTACCTCGAGCGCAAGACCCGCGGCGAATCGGGTCTGAATCTCGATACCCGGGGCCTCACCTTTGGTACGCAGTTCCGCGCTGGGCGCCGGACCATCCACGGGCTGTCGTTGAAGGCCGAAGAAGTGCGGCCGCTGTTGCATCCCGACGCCCCCGACAGTCTGGGGGAGGTGTTCAGCAGCCTGAACATCCGGCCGACCCGCACCCGGGCCGTGATCTACAACCTCGCGCACGAGCGACGCAACGACATCTTCCGGCCGACCTCCGGCGCGCTGGTGACGGCCGAGGGTGCGGTGGCGGTCGACTGGCTGGGGGGCAGCAACAGCTTCGTCAAGGGGTCGGCCTCCTGGCATGGGTATGCCGGCACGCCGATCGGCGGCTCGCTGGCGCTGCGGGTGACTGCGGGCGCCGTGCGGCCTTATGGCCGGTCGGCCGATCTTGGCAACGAGGGGGTCCCGTACCAGGAGCGGTTCTTCGCCGGCGGAGGGGCGTCCGTGCGCGGGTACCAGGAAGGGAGCCTCGGGCCGCAGCTCACGAACCGGGACTTCCTCGAGCTGCAGAACGATGTGCCGGTGCCCGACGGCGCGTCCGCGGGCGGGAACTACCTGCTGCTGGCCAACGCCGAATGGCGTTTCCCGCTGCCGGTGTTGTCGCGCTGGAAGCTGGGAGGGGTGCTGTTCATCGACGGCGGCAATGTCTGGCAGCGGCTGGATGACCTCCGGCTGAGGGCGTTCCGTCTGCGGTCGTACCCCCGGCTGCCGGAAGACCCGTCGGCGACGAAACTGTGGGATTTCCGGTACAGTATCGGGACCGGACTGCGGCTCGACACACCGTTCGGCCCGTTCCGGGTGGACGTCGGGTTCCCGCTCAAGCGGGCGCGTCTGTCGGAGACTCTCGCGGAGGACCGCGCACTATTTCACTTTTCCCTGGGGTATCCTTTCTAGATGTGGCGACGCACTGCGCGACGAACCCTGTTGCTGGCCTGGCTGCTGTTCCTGGCCGTGGTGGCCTTTCTGGTCACCCACCCGCGCCTGGTCGCGCCGCTTGCCGCCCGTCTCGTGTCGCGCAACCTTTTCCGCGACCGCGAGGGCACCGTGCGGGTGCGGGACTTCCGGGGCAATCCGTTCAAGGGGCTGGAACTCTACCAGGTTTCGCTCTCGCTGGCCGACGGCAGCGGCGGGGCGATCGCCGCCACGGTGGACACGCTGGTGCTCGACTACCGGTGGGAGGAACTGCTGGCCGATTCCCCGCGGCTGAGACGCGTGGAGGCGCGCGGCGCGATGGTGCACGCCACGACCTCCGGCTCGCGCGGGCAGCGTCGCCCGCCTGGCGGCGGCCCGTCTGCCGGTTCCGCCGCGGTTGTGCGTCGACGTCTTCCGGCTGGACGGCGGGCTGGAGGTCTCAGGCGCGGACGGTCGTCTGCGCGAGCGCCTGCGCGACGTGCGCCTGCGGGGAGGATACGCGGTGGACGCTGGCGCGCGGCTGGAAGTGCGCTACGGGCGCGCCGACTGGGCGACGCGCGAAAGCCGGATCGACAGCCTGCGCCTCGACGCGCGCCTGGCGGATGGCGACCTCACCGTGGCCGACGCCCACCTGCTGCTCAACGGCAGTTCCGTGGATGGGTCCGGCGGCCGGCGGCGCGACGGCGCGCTCGAAATCGCCGTGCGCGCGCGGGACATCACGCCTGAATCCGTCAGCAACCTGATCGGCATCGAACTCGGCTTCCGCGCCCGCGGCGACGCCACGGCCCACGTGCAGGTGAAGGCCGACAGCGTCCGCTTCGCCGGCGCCTTCGACGGCGAGCTCGAAGGCTATCGGATGGAGGGGGTGCGCGGGTACGCGCTGCTGACGCGCGGCTTCCTGGTCTGGGACCGTCTGTCGGGCCGGATCAACGGCGCCCGGTTCGACGGCGCGGGACGGTTCGACGTGCACGTATCCTCACGGCGTCGAATTCTGGCTCGAGGGCGACGTGGCGGACGTGGACGTGTCGCAGAAACTGGTTCCTGGCGTGGTGCTGCCGCCGAGCGGCGGTCACGGCCGACTGGCGATCCACCGTCGCGACGCGGTCGACGAGACCGAGGTGCGGGGCGTGCTCGTCGGCGGCTTTCTCGCCGATCTGCCGTTCGACAGCTGTTTCGTCGCGGTGCACGCGGCGCGCGGCGTGGCGACCCTGGACCGGATCGAGCTGCGGTATCGGGCGCTGCGCGCCGTGCTCACCGGCGCGGCCGACACCTCGGGCGTCTTCGCGGGGGACCTGGAGGCGCGCTCCGACGACCTGTCGCAGCTCCCCGCGCGGTGGGGCTGGCCGTCCCTGGCCGGCCGCCTCGAGGGGCGGGGCCAGGTTGACGGGCCGCGACCCGGTCTACGATTTCGCGGGGACGTGGATCTGCGCGCCGCGACGATCGCGCCGTTGCGGGTCGATTCCTGTCGCGCCGAGCTGACCATCCACGACGCCGTGCGGACGCCGCAGGTGGCCGCGGCCCTGCGCGGTCAGGGCCTCAGCCTGGGAGGGGTGCCGCTGGGCGACTTCGCGGCGACCGGCTCGGTCTCCCGCACCGCGGCGGCGCTCGATTCGTTCCGGTCCGTGCGTGGCGACTCGGTCGTGACGCTGCGCGGACGCGCGGTGCTGGCCGACAGCGCCGACGTCTACACGGTCGATCAGCTGGTGATCGACCTCGAGGGGACCCGCTGGGCGCTGGAGGCGCCGGCCACGCTCGTCACCTCGGCCCGCGGCGCGCGGCTGGGCGATTTCCGCCTCGCCTCGGCGCTCGGGTCGCTGCGCGCATCGGGTGGCTTCGACCGCGACGCCGATCTGCTGCACGGCGGCTGCCAGCTGCGCCGGTTCGACCTGCGGCTGCTCAACCCGTTCGTGCCGCAGGCGGGCGGGGGGCTGAACGGGGACGTCACCGCCGAGATCACGCTGGCCGGCGGTCCCGCGGCGCCGGAACTGTCCGCCGTTGCCGACCTCACCGGCAGCACGTTCCGGCTGGCCCGGGTCGATTCGCTGCATGTGGAGGCGCGCTACGCCCGCCACACGGCCACGATCGATCAGCTCGATCTGCGCACGCAGTACGGCCGGGCGGGCGTCCGCGGCACGCTGACCAACCTGGCCGCCACGCGCCTCGCGGACTTCTGGCCCGACGCCCGCCTCGATCTCACGCTCGGCGTGACCGACGCCGACTGGGCGTTCGTCGATCAGTTCAAACTGCCGGCGCTGGCGCGGATCGCGGGGCGGTTCGGCGGCGATTTCCGGCTGACCGGCTCGCCGCGCAGCCCGCTGGTGGAGGGGGAGCTTTTCAGCGAGCCGTTCAACGTGCACTGGCTGCACCTGCAGCGGCTGCGGGGACGGGTCGGCATGACCGCCTCCGGGCTCACCCTCAGCGAACTCGACGCGGTGCAGGGCGACCTGCGGGCCAGCGGCCGGATCGAAATTCCCCTGCGGGCCGATCTCCTCTCCACGCCGGTCTCGCCACCCGACGGGCCGTTCCTGATGGCGATCGAGATTCCCGAAGGCACCGATCTGGCGCCGCTGACGCAGGCCACCAACGCCTTCGCCGAGTCGGGGGGGCGCGGCGGGATGTCGATGCGCGTGGAGGGGCCGGCCTCGCATCCGCTGTTCAGCGGCTGGGCGCGCGTGCGCGACGGGCGCTGCGTGCTGAAGGCGCTGGCCGAGGTCTACAGCAATGTCGAGGCCGACGGCGTCTGGGCCGGCGACCTGCTCACCGTCACGGGAGTCCGGGGGTCCGAGGGGGCCCGGGGGACGTTCGCCGGCGAGGGGGAGCTCCGTTTCCACGGCCTGCTGCTCGAGGGGTTCGACGTCCGGCTCGACGCCGACCGTTGCCTCGTCGCTTCGATCCCCGATCTGCGCGCGCTCGTGCGGGGCCGGGACGTGCATGTGACCGGGGTCAAGGTCGGCCCCGACAGCCTGATGGTGCCGAAGTTCACCGGGCAGCTCGAGATCATCGAGGCCCGGTTCACGGGCGATTTCGCCGAAAAGCCGACGGTGAGCGATCCGCGCCTGGCCACGGTGGCGCCCGACTGGCTGGCGGACCTGCATCTGATCGGTCCTCCGCGCACGACGCTGATCTCCAACCGTGCCATGGAACTGGCGCTGAGCGGCGACGTGGACGTGGTGCGCGACCTGGACGGGCTCTACGTCAGCGGCACCATGAACATCGACGCCGGACGCCTGCCGGTCTTCAACAACGATTTCCGGGTGTTGACGGGGCGGCTCGACTTCACGCGGACGACCGGCGTCGTGCCCACCGTCGACCTGCTGGCCGAGACCACGGTGCGGCTCCCGTACGAGGGGCCCTACAGCAGCCGGGCGCTCGAGCGGATCACCGCGCAGGTGAGCGGGTCGCTGGAGGCGCCGTCCGTCGAGCTGCGGTCCGAAAGCGGCTACAACCGCGCGGCCACCGAGCGTCTGCTGCTCGGACTGTCGCCGCACGCCGCCGAGACGCCCACCGGCGGCGGCCTGAAGGACGCCTCCATCGCGGCCGGTTTCAACCTGCTGGAGCGGGAAATCGCCGCGGAGTTGAAGGTTTTCGACACCTTCGACATCGAAAGCGCCCGGGCCCAGGACACCGGTCAGACCCGCCGGCTGATCGGGGTCGGCAAGTACCTGGGGC
The DNA here is from genome assembly GCA_963772145.1 of uncultured bacterium. Lineage (GTDB taxonomy): Bacteria > Krumholzibacteriota > Krumholzibacteriia > LZORAL124-64-63 > LZORAL124-64-63 > CAVSZB01. The sequence continues at coordinate 4,826 of CAVYVY010000024.1, read as the reverse complement.
AGGATCTCTACGTGAAATACGCCCAGGGCCTTTCGGAAGCGGAGCGCGATCTGTTGATTGAGTACCAGATGTCCGACCACCTCCTGCTCCAGTCGGAAATCAGCCGTCGGCTGGACGTGCAGCAGGGCGACATGACCTACAACCTCGACCTGAAGTACCGCTTCGAGTACTAGGATCGCCGATGATGTGCCGCTGCCCGCCGCGCTCCGCCCTGCTGTCGCTCGTGGTCCTTCGCCCTGATCGGGCTGGCTGCGGCGCCGCCCGCGGCGCTCGCGTTCGGTCGCAACAAGGTGCAGACGCGGACCCATGACTGGCGGGTCCTCATCACGCCGCATTTCGAGATCCACCACTACGCGGGGGCGGAGGAGCTGGCGGTCAGGGCGAGCCTGATCGCCGAGCAGGCCTACCGCGAATACGCGGACCGGCTCGACCACGAACTGGCCCGGCGCGTGCCGTTCATCCTCTATGCCTCCCACAGCGATTTCGCGCAGACGAACGTGGCCGACGACCTGATCGGCGAGGGCACGGGCGGTTTCAGCGAGCCGTACCGCAACCGCATGGTGCTGCCGTACAGCGGTTCGCACGAGGATTTCGTCCACGTCATCCGCCACGAGCTGGTGCACGTCTTCATGTTCGACGCGGCGTTCGGTTCCTCGCGCGCCGCCACCGCGCGCAGCCCGTTCTTCAACATCCCGCTGTGGTACGCCGAGGGCATCGCGGAGTGGTTCTCCTCGGGCTGGGACGCCAATGCCGACATGTTCGTGCGCGACGCCACGATCAACGACTACCTGCTGCCGCTCGACCAGGTCGGCGGCTACCAGGTCTACAAGCAGGGCCAGGCGGCCATGCGGCTGATCTCCGAGCGCTACGGCGAGGAGAAGCTGGTGGATCTGTGGCGGCGGGTGGGCCGGTCGCGCAGCCTGGACGACGCGCTCGTCGCAGACGCTCGGCCTGCGCTGCGGGATCTGGACGAGCTCTATGCCAAGTCCCTGCGCCGGCGCTACTGGCCCAGCTATGCCGACCTCGAGGCGGCGGCCGAGATCGCGCGTCCCCTGACCGACCATGTGCACGGCACCGGCTTCTTCAACGCCCGCCCCGCGATCTCGCCGGACGGGGAGCGCATCGCCTTTCTCGCCGACCGCGACGGGCTGATCAGCCTGTACCTGATGTCGGCCCTCGACGGTCGGGTGCTGCGCCGCCTCGCGCAGGGCCAGCGTTCGAGCCGGTTCGAATCCCTGCACGGCTTCAGCAGCAGCCTCGGTTTCGATCCGGCCGGACGCGAGGTGGCGTTCGTGGCCCGCAGTGACAACGAGGAGCGGCTGCTGACGGTGGACGTCGAGTCGGGCGAGGTCACCCGTTCCGTGCGTCTCGGGCTGGACGGCGCCGCTTCGCCCGCCTGGTCGCCCGACGGCCGGCGGCTGGCGCTCGTCGGCACGCTGCACGGCCGCACCGATCTCTGGCTGCTCGATCTCGAGCGGGGCCTGCCGACCTGCGACGGGGCGGACGGCCCCGCGATCACGCTGGCGGACGGTGTGCCTGCTGACCCGGCTGACCGACGACGTGGGCGACGAAGGGACCCCGGCCTGGTCGCCCGACGGCCGGCGTCTCGCCTTCGCGTTCAATCCGCGCGCCGAACTGGACTTCGAATTCGAAACGGCGCGACGGACAGCGCCGGCTGCTCTGGGCGCGCCCGCGCGACGCGGACGCGGCGCACGACGGCAGCCTCGTGCTGCTCGACCCGGCCACGGGCGAGCGCAGCACGCTCCGGGCCGGCGGCGGGCGGGCGCCGCGACCCGGTCTGGATCGACGATCGCACCCTCTGCGTGGTGGACGAGTCGACCGGCATCGCCAACCTGTCGCTCGTCACGCTCGACGAGAGCCGGCCTGCGCCGTGGCGCAGGAACGGCCGTTGACCAACGTGCTGGGCGGTCTCTTCCAGCCGGCCTACGCCGCGAGGGCCGATCGTCTGGTCTTCACCGGCTTCCACGCCGGCGGCTACGACCTGTACGCGGCCGACGATTTCCGCGACCGGTTCGCGTTGCGCACGCCCGGCGGCTCGCCGCCGCGCGCCGTGACGCAGGAACTGCCGGCGCTCGTCACCCGCAAGGCGCCGCCCGACACCGTGGCGGACGCGCAGCGGGTGGGGCTGATCGAACCGTACCATCCGCGGCTCTCCATCGAGCCGAGTTCCGGCTTCGGTGGCGGTGGCGTGTACTACAACTCGGCCATCGGCCTGGGCGTGGCGAACGTCATCACCCTCAGCGACCTGATGGGGGACAACCGGCTCTCGCTGCTGCTGAACTTCTACGGATCGCTCAGCAACAGCGATCTGGCGGCCTCCTACACCTATCTCCGGCGCCGCGTCAACCTCGGCGTGCGGTGTCTTCCACTACAAGAACTACTACAGCTCCGTCTTCACGACCGTGGGCGAACTGCTGCCGACCGACACGTTCTTCAGCGAGCGCAACTACGGGTTGTACGGGGTGGCCAGCTACCCGCTCAGCACGTTCCGCCGCTTCGACCTGCAACTCGAGCTGTTCCGGTCCGAACGCACGCTCTACGAGCCCGATGCGTCCGGGTTCTACCTCGTGCCGTACGACCAGCGCACCGTCACGCTGGCGCAGCCGAGCCTGTCGTTCGTGCACGATTCCGCGTTCTTCGGCCCGTTCGGCCCGGTCGTCGGCAGCCGCGTCTTCCTCTCCTTCGCGCCGTCGCTGCCGCTCAGCGGCGACGCGCTCGATCGCCGCACGGCCGTGGCCGACCTGCGCCGCTACTGGATGCCTTTCCGTCGCAACACCTTCGCCCTGCGCCTGATCGGCGCCGCCAGCGAGGGGCGGGATCCGCGGGCGTTCGTGCTCGGCGGTCCCTCGACGCTGCGGGGGCACAACATCTACGACTTCGAGACCGTGTCCAGGCTGAGCGGCTCGCGGATGTTCCTGATGAACGTCGAGTACCGACTGCCGCTGATCGATTATCTCATCTTCGGCTGGCCCGGACGCTGGGGACTGACTAACTTCGGCGCCACGCTGTTCTTCGACGTCGGCGCCGCCTGGAACGATCCGCTGCGCATGTTCGGCGACGACGACCAGGGGCGCTGGGCGCTGCGCGACCTGCGCGGCGACTACGGCATCGGCCTGCGCACCCGGCTGCTGTTCCTGCCGGTGCGGCTCGACTGGGCCTGGAAGACCGATCTGCGTCGCAGCCAGGACCCCGTGTTCCACTTCAGCATCGGACCAGAATTCTGACATGCAAGATCTGCTCGCCGACCTGAATCCCGCCCAGCGCGCGGCGGTCGAGGCCGCGGACGGCCCGGTGCTGGTCGTGGCCGGCGCCGGCAGCGGCAAGACCCGCGTCCTCACCACCCGCGTGGCCTGGCTGCTCGACCGCGGCGGCATCGCGCCGGGCGAGCTGCTCGCCTTCACCTTCACCAACCGCGCCGCCCGCGAGATGCGCGAACGCGTGGAGCGTCTGGTGGGCCCGGGCGCGGCGCCGCGCTGGATGGGCACCTTCCACGCCACCGGCGCGAAGCTGCTGCGGATCGACGGCGCCGCCATCGGCGTGCCGCCCGGCTTCACCATCTACGACTCCGACGACAGCCTGCGGGTCGTCAAGCGGGCCATGGAGCGCGCGCGGCTCGACGCGCAGACGATGCAGCCGAACGCCGTCCGCGCGCGGGTGAGCCGCTGGAAGAACGACGGCCTCCTCGCGGCCGAGGCGGCGCAGCGGGCGATCGACCTGCGCGAGGAGCGCTGCGCGCAGGTGTACCGGACCTACGAGGCGGAACTGCGCAAGGCCGACGCGCTCGACTTCGACGACCTGATCCTGCGCACGGTCGAGCTCCTCGCGCCCGGCTCGCCGATCCAGCAGAAGTGGTCGCGCCGTTTCCGGCACGTGCTGGTGGACGAATTCCAGGACACGAACCGCCTGCAGATGGTCCTGGTCAAGGCGCTCGCGCAGCACCACGGCAACGTGTTCGTGGTCGGCGACGACGACCAGTCGATCTACGGCTGGCGCGGCGCCTGCATCGAGAACATGCTCGAGTTCGAGCAGGTGTTCCCCGGCACGCGGCTCATCCGCCTGGAGCAGAACTACCGCAGCACCTACAGATTCCCCATGGAGCACAACAGCCGCTCATAGTCCATGCTGGTTACGACGTTAGCAAACTCTCCGTAGTGATACTCCTCTCTGACCTTTGGATCAAAGGGGCTCAAGGCCGGCAGACAGAATGATAGCCCCTACCTGTATTTCTTTTTCTCAGGCTTTTGGTGCAGGTCTATTGCCTGATTCTTGCACACTCCTTCGCAAATCCGACATTTCTTTCCCTTGAGGAAAAGACAGTTTTCATCAATGTAAGGACGAGTGGAATGGCTTGAGCGAAGTATACATGGACGGCTTTATTCATCGAAATTTCCTGATTAAACGGGTCAGAATACCGCGCCGGACAATATCTACACAGGTAGTGCAACCCGTGCATTGATCCTCCCTGAATATACCTTGGTTTCTTAGTCAAGGTTACCTTGAAGTTTCCCTCATACCTTCTACACTGTCAACTTCAGTCGTAGGTGAGGACCTCGACATTGGGATGTCTGGCCTACTTCGACCAGCTTTGGGAGATTCAATTCACATGGAGCAATCATTGGTGGGAAAGTCTTGTCGACTGCGCCATCTGGCCGCCAATGGTCGGTGACTTCTCAACCAGATAGACCTTGTACCCGGCCGTGGCAAGATCAAGAGAGGCTTGAATGCCGCTGATTCCTCCACCAACAACCATTACGTCTCCAAAATTACTCGTTCGGAAACTCTCAGCATCTGTTCTCCCACTTGTT
>CAVYVY010000023.1:0-20317 GCA_963772145.1 uncultured bacterium | reverse complement strand
TTTATTACCATTTCCACACAAAAAACCAGTGCGCCTACCGCTTTTGCCTGGAATGCCAACTGCGCGGTAGTACCGTCCGAAGGCACGCTCTACGCAGGGCCGGGTTATTTTGGCCTCAATGCCACCACAGCCAAGGTCGCATTTTACCCGCCGTGCCCCGGAACGTTGAAGAATTTCAAAGTGCGCACCGTGACCGCGCAACCGTCTGGAAATATTTTGACCATTACGGCGGTCACTTCGGCCGGCGATTTTACTGTAGCTGTAACTAACGCAGCCTCAGCGGCCGCGAGCGTATTGAGCGATACGGATGCTTATAGCGTAGCCGTAACCGCCGCCGGGTACGTGTATTTCAAACTGGTAAATGCACTACCTTCGGCAGGCGGTGGAACACCGGGCGACTCCGCGCAAATCGCTGGAATTAGTTTTGAATTTGATACCACACTAGAATAAAAGGAGTAATACCATGTCATACGAACTTTTGAAACACACAGATGTTATTGTCGCCAAAGACGCTTCAGCCTCTAACGCCATTGATACCGGCGCGGGTTTTATCGTCGGTCTTATCATCCCCCATGTGGTTGAAACTACCACCGCACGGGTGTCTTTTTTGACATCCGATACACTGGCCGGAACCTACCGCGTAGTAACCAAAGCAGGCACAAAATACGGCTTTGCTATCGCTATTGATGACCATGCCTTGCTAGAAAGCCCGATTGATTTAGTGGGATGCTCCCGCTTTGTCAAGGTTGTGCTGGAAACATCAGGTAGTGTTGCAGTTGCGCAATCCACAGCCGCTCGGACAATCACGGTAATTACATCCAGTTCATTGGACTAACCGAAACCGCCGCCGGTGTCGCCGTCGTCCAGTCCACGGCTGCGCGGACATTCACGGTTATTGCGGCATCAAGTTTCAGTTGGTGGCCTGCCGCCTGGCGCGCATGGACCAACCTACGCTCTTAGCGGAGCGCATGCCGGAAGATGCACTAGGCCGAGTTGAGCCTCGCTTTGCAATTCACTACAAAATGTTTGTATCGGGAGGGCAGAACATTCGCGATGCTCGTCGTGCCGCGGTACAGAATGCCGATGGGCTCGACAACGAGGTACTAGAGGCTTATAGAGGATTCTCCCATATTCCTGCTCCAACGCAATTGTACTGTTATGCCGGGATTCTGGCCGATCACATGGCGTATATGCTCAGGCAGCCCTGACGGGTGGCTATATGACCTGCCATGTTTGTATGTCGCCTCTTATCACTAATGAAGAATGGATCAGAGCCGTGCGATGTGTGCAGGTTGCAGCATTGCGTGTTCGACGGCAGCCCGGGCCGTGCAAAGCAAGCTCCTAACTGACGGCCGTAGCCGTGGCGCAACTCAGATTAATCTTATCATGAGGAGATTTGTCAATGCCGGACGCGAAGGCTCTCATTTTAGAATGTATTCGTAATCACCAGATGATTTTTGGATCGGAGCCTGGATACCGAGGTGTCGCAGTGTCCGCGATTATTGAAATTGTGGAAGCTCGTGTTTACAAGAATCCGGAATGGCCTTCGCACGTGCGTGTGGCCATGAATGAACTTCAATCATCGGGAGCTATAATTGTCAGTGGCAACGCAAGTCAATCGCCAGAGATGCGAGCTAAGCTGGGTTAGGATTGGCGTAAGCGTAAGCTACTCCGCAAAACGGACAACGCGTGCACAGTGACAGTATTCACCTAACACCGGCTCATGCCGAATGTTTGGCATGGGCAGTGCCTTCTTCCTGCGGTCCAAGCTGATCCGCAAGGATTTGCGCACGCGGCTTCATCCCCTCCGCGAGTACGTCGGCCGGCGTTCGGGCTTTCATGCCGCGGACCTGATTGGCGCGCGGTGGCCCGCGTAAGCTTCCCCGTCAAGCGGACAACGCGAAGGCAAAGGGTCTGGCGGTCATCCGCTCCCGGAAGATGGCGGCGGCACACTGGCCGGCGCGTCGTTCCGGTGCGCTCGGATCTCGGCCAGAAACTACTTGCCGCTCGGCCGCACCGCCGCAACCAGCTCCCCCGCCAGCACCCGCCCATTCGTCGCATGGTGGTCCAGCACGCACCCCGACACGGTCAGGTCCAGCGACGGCACATGGAACGCGAACGTGTTCCAGAACCCCTGATGTCCCCACGCCATCCTTCCATCCAGGTCCATGCACATCAGCCCCAGCCGGTAGGGCGGCGTGCCGTCGCCGGTCATGGCGGCGAGGCTGGCCTCCTCGTGCAGCACCCGGCCCTTCAGCAACAGGCGCATGAACTGTCCCAGTTCGCGGGTGTCGGTGAGGATGCCGCCGCCGCCGTACAGGTCCAGTGACGGGTTCCAGTCGTAGGTGTCCTGTCGCCGAAGTACTGGTGCGCGCGCGGGCCGGCGCCGGGCGGCGTGGGTTCGTTCACTTCCCACCATGTCGAGCGCAGTCCGAGCCGATCGAAGCCGAGCCAGGTCATGCACGGCCTGCCCCAGGTTGCGTCCCGTCATGCGCTCGATGATGCCGCCCAGCAGCACGTATCCGGTGTCCGAGTACTTGTATCTCTCGCCGGAGCGCCGACCGGGTCGCGCCATTCGACGAGGCGGCGGACCTGTTCCTCCCTCGTCCACTGGTACTGGGGGTTGGCGAGGATGGTGGCTTCGTAGCGGGGGTCGCCGGCGTGCTCGTCCAGACCCGAGGTGTGGCTGAGGACGTGGCGCATGGTGATGGCGTTCAGGTCGTAGCCGTCGCCGGTGAGCAGGGTGCGCTCCTCGTCGGTGAGGTGCTTGGCGAGGAGGTCGTCGATGGACAGCCGGCCCTGCTCGGCGAGGCGGAGGATGGCGGTGGCCACGTAGGTCTTCGTGTTGCTGGCGATGCGGAAGGTGTGGCGGGGGGTGAGGGGCTCGTCCGAATCGCGGGCGGCGTGGCCGGCGGCGCCGGACCAGTCGAGGCCGAGGCGGGGGCAGATCACGGATGGCGCTGACGCCGGGGGCGGTCGGGTTGGCGGCGAGGAAGTCCTCCAGGACCTGCTGGAGGCGGGCGGTGAGGGGTGCGGTGTCCGCGGGGACGGGGGGCGTGGCGGCGGCGAGGGGGAGGGCGGACAGGAGCGTGAGCGTCAGGATCAGGCGGCGGATCATGGGCGGGCCTCCGCGGAGACGGTGGCGACGGCGACTTGATGCGGGGCGGGGGGCCCGCGGCTATCGTTTCGCGCGTGCATGATGCCGCCATCGAGGGCGGCATTTCAACCGGGAATCACCACGCCATTCGCGTGAGGAGAGACATATGCTGGACACGCCGCAGATCGTGCAGAGCGAGGCCCGCGGGCCGATCTACTCTCACCACTTCCGGATGAGTCCTGATATCTTCGACTTCGAGATCGGGGTGCCGGTGGCGGGGCCGATCGCCACGGTCGGACGGGTGCACGCGGGGGAGCTGCCGGCCGCCACCGTGGCGCGGACCGTCCACCGCGGGCCGTACGAGGGGCTCGGCGCGGCGTGGGGCGAGCTCGACGCCTGGATCGCGGCCAACGGGCACACGCCGGCGCCGAACCTGTGGGAGTTCTACGTCACCGGGCCGGAGTCGAGCGCCGATCCGGCGGACTGGCGCACGGAGCTGAATCGGCCGCTGATTGTCTGAGGCCGGCGGCCGGCTCGCGACCGGCGGGGAGGATGCGATGAAGCCGGAGCCGATCACGCGGCGGCGCATCGACGAGCTGCTCCGCTACCTGCCGGTGTTCACGGCGCCGGACGCGCGTTTCGTGACGGAGTGGCGTGGCGGGCCACGGCCCGACGGCACGATCGAGATGGGCTACCCGGCCTACGCGCCGGAGGTGTCGGCTTTCTTCGAGCTGGCCGGGCAGCCGTGCTGGTGCGACTACGACTATCATCCCGCCACGGTCGGCGAGATGCTCGAGGACGACGCGCTCATCGCGGCGGCCGACCTCGACGGGATCCGGACCATGCTCACCTACTGCGTGCGGGGCGAGCGGTTCGCCAGCGGCCATTGGGAGGAGATGCTCGTCTCCGGCGTGGTGGTGAAGCTGCTGCGGCGGCTGGAGCAGTTGCGCGAGACCGTGAAGCGCTGACAGCGTCTGCGAAAGGAGACCCGTCATGCCGCGCAAGTCGCTCTGGACCGAGCGGAGCTTCAGCTTCGACCTGCCGCTGACCATGTTCCCCAACCTGCTGGAGCGGCTGCGGGGGACGCCGGCGCGGGTCGAGGAGCGGGTGGCGGGGCTGACGGCGGCGCAGTTGCGGACGCAGGTCGGCGGGAAGTGGTCCATCCAGGAGATCGTGGGGCACCTGGTCAAGGTCGAGGGGCTCTGGCTCGGGCGGCTCGACGACTATCGCGCAGGGGCTGGCGCGGCTGCGTCCGGCGGACATGAGCAACCGGCGCACGGTCGACGCCGACTTCAACGCGCAGGAGACGGCGCCGTGTCTGGCCGACTTTCGCGCGGTGCGGGGCGAGTTCGTGGGGCGGCTCGAGCAGCTGCCGGACGAGGCCATCGGCCGCAGCGCGCACCACCCCCGCCTCGACCGGCCGATGCGGCTGCTCGACCTCATGGTGTTCGCGGCGGAGCACGACGACCACCATCTGGCGGGGATCACGGAGATCCTCGACGCGATTGGCCCCGAGTAGGGCGGTGGCCGCCGCTTCGCGCTCACCGCGCGCGTGGACGTCGTACCGATCGAGACACTCGCCGAGTCCGGACATCTGTTCGCCGAAGGCTCGCCGTAGGGGGGGCCGCGCGGGCACCGGTCGACGCCGAATCTGTTCAGCCCGGCCCGTCGGCCGGAAATTCCTCCTCCGCCACCCGCTCCTCGCCCCGTCCGTTCAGCCACCGGGCCAGCATGGCGTCGGTGAGGCGCCACGGTTCGGTGTCGTTGTCGCGCTCGGCGAGGTCGAGCTCCCTGAGGGCGCGGATCGACTTCTGGATGCCGCCGACCGAGCCGAGGCGGTGGCGCTGCAGGTAGCCGGCGGCCATGATCCGGGGCGACGGCTCGCGGGCGAGGGCGCGCAGGAGCAGGCGCTGCTGCAGCGTCAGGGCCGACACGATGGCTTCGTAGACCGGGGTCTCGGCCTGGAGCAGCTCCGTCAGGGCGGCATCGATCGTCGATTCGACGATCTCCTGCTTCTCGCGTTCGGCGATCTCCCAGGCGAAGTAGCCGAGGCGCTGCGCGTAGTACGGGTGACCTGCGGCGAGAGCGGCCAGGCGCACGGCGGCGGCCTTGTCGCACGGAAGTCCGCCGGCGGCGAAGCGCTCCTGCGCGTAGGTGCGCAGATCGTCGGCCGGCAGCGGCGGGAGCGGCCGCAGGATGGCGCTCTGGAAGAACGGGCGCTGGCGGTCGCTGAAGAGGCCGAGCAGCAGATGGCGACGGCTGCCGACGAAGATCCAGGCGGCGCGGGTCCGCGCGATGCCGCTGCGCAGCTCCGCCTCGACGGCGGGAGCCTCCTTCAGCATCACGATCTCCTGGAATTCGTCGAGGGCGATGTGGACCAGCTCGTCGGTGTCGGCGATGAAGGCGACCAGGGTCTCCATCACCTCGCTCAGCAGGGCCAGGCCGGTGCGGCCGGCGGCGACCGGCTCGACGGTCAGGCTGGCGCCGCCCTGGGGTCGGGGCGCAGGACGGGGCGGAAGGTGCGCAGGGTGGCGAGCGCCCGCTTCCAGAGTGGCTCGCGGCCGTGGACCTGCGCGAACACCGCGCGGGCGAGGCGGGCGGCGGCATCTTCGGCCGAGGCGACGCCGAACAGGTCGCAGAAGACGGTGACCGCCCCCTCGGCGGCCAGGTCGGACTGCACGCGCTTCACCAGGGAGGTCTTGCCGAAGCGGCGGGGGGAGTAGAGCACCACGCTGCCTTTGGCGCGGGCGTGGGCGGCCAGTTCCTGGAGTTCGGGGGCGCGGTCGCAGAGCGGGCCGTCAGGGGGGATGGGAATGAGATAGAAGGGATTGCCCATGGCGGGCCCCTTTCCGGGTTCGCGAAGCGCTATTCCGCTGGAATTATTCCATAGGAATTATTCCACAAGAATAGTAATTCGTCAAGGCCCAATTCCTTGGCATCCGATGGACAGCCTGTCAGCCGGCCGGCCGGGGCGCGCGCTCCCGCCGCGCCGTGGCCAGCAGCCCGCGCGCGTTGTTGGCGAGGTCCTTCGTGTAGGCGTTGGCGCTCAGCCCCTTGACCGCCGATTCGAGGATCGGGATCGCCTCGTCGTAGCGGCCGAGGTCGACCAGGCAGCGGCCCAGGTCGGAGCGGACGCCCCAGCGCTGCCAGTCGTCCGGGGAGAGCACGCTGTCGCGGATGGCGACGCACTCGCGCAGGAGCGGCAGCGCGCCGCGTGGTCGCCGCGCTCGTGGCGGGCGTCGCCCATGGCGTGCAGCGACCAGGCGACTTCGGAGTGCACGTTGCCGAACAGGCGGCGGCGCATGGCGAGGCCGGCGGCCTGGAGGGAATCGCAGGCGACCCGGTCGCCGCGGGCGCCGACCGCCTTGCCCAGGGCGTTGAGCGTGGCGGCGACGTACGGCTGGTCGCCCCCCTGTGCGCCGTCGTGCAGTGCGAGCGCCTGCCGGAAGGCCGGCTCGGCGGCCCTGTCGTCGCCCATGTCCTGCAGCTTGGCGCCCCAGTTGTAATAACTGATCACCGTGGCCGGATTGGTGTCGCCGTAGAGGCGGCGGGAGGAGCCGGCGATCAGGCCGAGCATGGCGGCCGACTCCGGGTAGCGCCGCTGCTCGTTGTAGAGATCGGCGAGCACCCCCATGGTGGTGATGGTGCGGGCGTGATCGGTTCCGAGCGCGCGTCGGCTGATCGCCAGGGTGCCGGTCGAGCAGGGACTCGGCCTCGGCGTAGCGTCGCAGGGAGATCAGCGAGCTGCCCAGGTTCATCATCGACAGGAGGGTTTCGGGGTTTTCCGGGCCGAAGATCCGGGCGTTGGCCGCCACGAGCTCGCGGTGGACCGCCTCGGCCTCCGCGAAGCGGCCCAGGCCGTTGTAGCAGACCGCCTGGTTGTTCCTGAGCTTGATCGTCTCGGGGTGGTCCGGCCCGTAGATGCGGATCGCCGTGGCGACCACCTCCTGGTGGAGGCGGGCGGCCTCCTCGCCCTGCCCCGCCTGCTCCAGGAAGTAGGCGAGGGTGCCCTTGACGGTGAGGGTCAGCGGGTGGTCCTCGCCCAGCGTCGCCGTCGCGGGCCGTCAGGACCTCCGTGGCGAGGGCGATCGCCTCGTCGACGCGCTGCGCCCTGTAGTAGGCCACGGCCAGCACGGCCTTCGCCCGCAGGAGCTCCTCGGGGTCGGGCTGGCGGCTGCGGCCGAGGCCGGCGACCGCGGCCTCGTCGACCTCGAGCGCCTCCTTGAACTTGCCGGCGCGGCCGAGCAGATCGCCCAGGTCGATCATGGTCGCCAGCGTGACCGGATCGTCCGGGCCGAGGTCGCGCCGCGCCGCGTCGAGCACGGCGCGCAGCTGCGCCTCGGAGTCGGCGTGGCGCCCGGCGCGCGCGGCCGTGACGCCGAGCAGCCGGCGCGTGGTCAGCGTGGCGACGTTGGTCGGGCCGAGCAGGGCGGTCTGCAGCGAGTCGGCGCGCTGGAGGTTCGCGGTCGCCTCGGGGAACCTGCCCAGGGCCGAGTAGGTGGTGCCGAGCGTGCTGCGGATCGCCGCCTCGACCTCGGGCTGGCTCGGCCAGTTCGGCGCGCGTGCGCCGGGCGGTGTTGGTCAGGATCTCCTCGAGCAGCTTCGTGTCGCGGCCGCGGGCGGTGGCCGGGGTGATCCCGCCGAGCATCGACTGCAGGAACCCGGTGGTCTTCTCGGCCTTGGCCGCCTGCACGGCGGTGCGGTCCCGCTCGCGGGCGAGGCGCCCGGCCTGCACCGTCATCGTCACCGCCAGCGTCGCGAGCATCAGCACCAGCGCCGATCCGGCCGCGAACGCCCCGCGGTTGCGCCGCACCAGCTTGCCCAGGCGGTACGAGGCGCTCGGCGGGCCGGCGGTGACCGGCTCGCTGCGCAGGTGGCGCTCGACGTCGGCCGCCAGCCCGTTCGCCGTTTCGTAGCGCCGGTCGCGGTCCTTCTCCAGCGCCTTCATCGTGATCCAGTCGAGGTCGCCGCGCAGGTCGCTCCGCAGGCGCTTCGGCGCGCTGCCGTGCGTCTCCGCAACGGCCGTGGCCCGGTCGCCCAGGCTGCCGAAGCGCGTGCTCGGACGCGGCGGGTCCTGCTCCCGGATGATCCTGCGGATCTCGTCGTAGCCGGCCCGGCGCAGCTCGCGCGATTCGAACGGCAGCGAGCCGACGAGCAGCTCGTACAGCACCACGCCCAGAGCGTAGACGTCGGTCCGCGTGTCGATGTCGTCGTCGGCCAGCGCCGCCTGCTCCGGGCTCATGTACTCCGGCGTGCCGACCAGCAGCGCCCTGCTCCGTGAACATCGTCATCTCGGTCAGCCGCTGGGTCGTCGCCTTGGCCACGCCGAAGTCGATGATCTTCGGCGACGGCCTCCCGTCCACCTCGCCCACCAGGATGTTCGACGGCTTCAGGTCGCGGTGGATGATCGCCTTCTGGTGGGCGTGCTGCACCCCCGCGCAGACGCGCACGAACAGCTCGAGCCGCTCGCGCGTGCCGAGGCGCCGGCGGTTGCAGTAGTCGGTGATCGGCTCGCCCTCGACGTACTCCATCACGAAGTACGGACGGCCGCGCTCGGTGGCGCCGGCGTCGAACACCCTGGCGATGCACGGGTGGTCCATCAGGGCGAGCGCCTGGCGCTCGGCGTCGAAGCGCGCCACGACCGCGCGCGTGTCCATGCCCTGCTTGATGACCTTCAGGGCGACGCGCCGGCGGATCGGCTCGGTCTGTTCCGCCTCGAACACCTCGCCCATGCCGCCCTCGCCGAGGCGGCGCACCAGGCGGTAGGGACCGATCACGGTGCCGATGTCCTCGCGCGCCGGGGGGCGCCCTCCGGGCCGGTCGGCAGCGTGTGGGCGTCGTCGGGGCCGAGGGAGAAGGTGCGGTCGTCGGTCATGGACGGTTCCGATCGTCAGGACGGGGCGCGAGGTCGCCAGAGGGATATAAGATAAGAATAATCCGATACCATGATAACGAAGGGGCGAAATCGCGCACCTGGCCGGGCCGGCTCACCACGACCGCGGTTGTCGCGCCCGCGCCGATGCGGCATCATCGGACCCGATCGCCCCGCCCCCCCAGTCCGGAGGCTGCATCGTGAACGAATCCAAAGTCTTCCCCTTCCCTCGCGACGACGCGGCGCTGGCGGCGCAGAGGCCGGCGCCGGTTTTCCAGCGCGAATGGCTGCTGGCCGGCGAGCTGCGCGAGTGGACCGGGCCGGTGCATGACGTGCTGTCGCCGATCTGCCTGCGGCAGGCGGACGGGTCGTTGAGGCAGGCGGAGATCGGGCACTATCCGCGGCTGGGAGAGGCCGAGGCGCTGGCCGCGGTGGCGGCGGCGGCCGCCGCCTACGACCAGGGGCGGGGGGCGTGGCCGACCATGCCGGTGGCGGCGCGGATCCGGGCGGTGGAGGACTTCGCGCTGCGGATGCGGGCGCAGCGGGAGGAGATGGTGCGGCTGCTGATGTGGGAGATCGGCAAGACGCGCGGCGACAGCGAGAAGGAGTTCGACCGCACGCTGCTGTACATCCGCGACACGATCGATGCGCTGAAGGATCTGGACCGCGTGTCGTCGCGATTCACGATCGCCGAGGGGATCCTCGCGCAGATCCGGCGGGCGCCGCTCGGGGTGACGCTCTGCATGGGGCCGTACAACTATCCGCTCAACGAGACGTTCACCACGCTCATCCCGGCCCTGATCATGGGCAACACCATCGTCTTCAAGCCGGCGAAGTTCGGCGTGCTGCTGCTGCGGCCGCTGCTGGAGGCGTTCCGCGACGCGTTCCCGGCCGGCGTCGTCAACACGGTCTACGGCGAGGGGCGCACGATCATCGGGCCGCTGATGGCGTCGGGGAAGGTCGACTGCCTGGCGTTCATCGGCACGGCGCGCGTGGCCGACACGCTCAAGAAGCAGCACCCGTCGCCGCACCGGCTGCGCTGCGTGCTCGGGCTCGACGCCAAGAACCCCGCCATCGTCCTGCCGGACGCCGACCTCGAGCTGGCGCTCGACGAATGCCTGCTCGGCGCGCTCTCGTTCAACGGGCAGCGCTGCACGGCGCTCAAGATCCTGTTCGTGCACGAGCAGATCTACGAGCCGTTCCTGGCGGGGCTGGCGGAGCGCGTGGACCGGCTCGACGCGCGGCCTGCCGTGGGAGGCGGGCGTGCAGATCACGCCGCTGCCGGAGGCGGGCAAGACCGCGTACCTGACCGGCCTCGTGGAGGACGCCGTGGCGCTCGGGCGCGCGGGTGGTCAATCCGCTCGGGGCGCGGGTCGAGGGGACCTTCTTCGCGCCGGCCGTGGTGTCGCCGGTCGACGCGCGCATGCGCCTCTGGCGCGAGGAGCAGTTCGGGCCGGTGGTGCCGGTGGTGCCGTTCCGGTCGGTGGACGAGCCGCTTGCGCTACATCGTGGAGTCGAACTACGGGCAGCAGGTGAGCGTGTTCGGGCGCGATCCGGCGGCGCTCGGCGCGCTGATCGATCCGCTGGTCAACCAGGTCTGCCGCGTCAACCTCAACAGCCAGTGCCAGCGCGGGCCGGACGTCTTCCCGTTCACGGGGCGCAAGGACTCGGCCGAGGGGACGCTGTCGGTGTCGGACGCGCTGCGGGTCTTCTCGATCCGGGCGCTGGTGGCGGCCAAGGGGACCGACGAGAACAAGGCGCTCGTGACGGAGATCCTGCGCGAGCGGCGGTCGAACTGGCTGTCGACCGATTTTCTGTTTTAGGGGGGCCTGGGCGCGGGAGGGGGGGCGCGCGGCTGGATACTACAAAACCACGCTAATCCGATAGCTTAAATCACATAATTTAGGTATAATAAATATACCATATCCAGGGCCGGAGGTCTTCGTGGAGTTTGAGTTCGACGAGAACAAGAGCCGCGCGAACAAAGCCAGGCACGGCATCGACTTCGTTGAGGCGCAAGCACTCTGGCTCGACGAGGCGCGAATTGAAATCCCGGCTCGCACTGAGGATGAGTCCCGTTTTGTTGTCGTGGGCGGAATCGCGGGCAGGTGCTGGTCCGCGGTCATCAATCATCGCGATGGGCGGGTCAGGCTGATCTCCGTCCGAAGGGCTCGCGCCGAGGAGGTCGCAATCTATGAAAGCTAGCGAGTTCGACCGCAAGTTCGACGAAGGCGCAGACGTCACCGCGGATCTGGATCTGTCCCGGGCCCGCCGGCCCGATCAGGAGCAGCGCCGCGTAAACGTTGACTTCCCGACCTGGATGATCGAGTCCCTCGATCGCGAGGCGAAGCGTCTGGGTGTCACCCGCCAGTCGATCATCAAGGTCTGGATCGCGGACAGGCTTGCGCGGAAGGCGTCCTGATCGCGGGTGCTGGCCAGCCCGGGCGCGCGGCGGGCGCGCCAGGGTGACGCCGCCCGCCGCCGGAATACCCGAGTGAGAATCCTACGCCTTGTCGCCCGCTTCCGGACCGCCCGAACCGTGCCCGCAGCCGTGCGGACCGCCGTGCGTGTGCCCGGCGCCGTGCTGGTGGCCGTGGCCCTGGCCCTGGCCGTGATGGGCGCAGGCGCCGGCGGGATCGGCGCGGCGGAGCGACCCCTCAGCGAGAGCGGCCAGGGTCGCCTTCACGTCGGAGCGGTCGCTGATCCAGACGTCGAGGCCCGATTCGCGCAGGCGGGTCAGGGCGCCCAAACCGATGCCGCCGACGACCAGGGCGTCGAGCGCCTCGCCGCGCAGGGCGTCGAGCGGGCGGCACATGCCGTGGGCGTGGTGCTGGTTGCCGTTGGGGAGGGCGCGGCAGGCGCTCGTCTCCGTGTCGACGACCAGGAACAGCGGGGCCGAGCCGAAGTGGCCGCAGACCGGGCTGTCCAGGCCGCGGTCCTCGTTCACCGGGATGCAGACCTTCATTCTTCCTTCCCTTCTCCGTTTCGCCAGCGGCACCGGCCGTGGCCGCAGCCTCCGCCGCGGCTGTCGGGCCGGACCGGGCCACCTTCGATTCTCAGCGCTCGGCCATCGACGAGAGCGCCGGCGACCTTGTGCCGCGCTGACTCCACGATCCGGCCGAACGTGGCGCGTGAGATCCCCATGCGCGCGGCCGCCTCCTCGTGATAGAGCCCCTCGCGGTCGGCGAGGCGGAGCGCCTCGAACTCGTCGAGCGTGACGACGACCTCGGCCAGTTCGCGCGTCGGGATGCCGGCCGGCTTGAACAGGGTCACGGCGGGATGACCGGCGACGCGGCGGCAGCAGGGGGGCCTGGGCATGGGGACGACCTCCGTCGGGAATAATAAGCATATGCTCAAAAGATGTCAATGGAAGCTTTGGCCGCGGCGCCGTGGCGCCGGAGATCGACCGGTTCGGCGCCGCCGGGCGGGCGCCGCCGGGCGGGGCGCCAGACGGAGCGCCCCCTTTTCTGGTCAAGTGCGGCCCTTGGGCGGTCGATCCCTCCCTGTGGACGTTGCAGGACATGGAGTTCTGCGGCGGGGGAACAGGGCGCCGGCCCGCCTGCGCAGAGGGGCGGTGCTCTTGGGGGGCCAACAACAACCAGGGACCGTCTGCCTGCGGCATTGTCCGCCCGTTCCTATTCACAATTCCGCTCTCCGCGCCGCCTGTTTCGCCCAGGGAGAGGTGCGGAAACAGAATTGCCGTTGCCGGTCGATGGCGTTTGCTCGAAACTGTGAGGGCGCGCCCCGGCGGGTGTCAAAAACGTGAAAGGCTTGAACAGTAATGAGTTGGGCGAATCATAACCCGGGCGCAACGGGGGCGGCGCAGGCCGCGGCGCGCCGCGCCGGCGAAACGGCGGTGGCCACGGGCGGAGGGGCGGTCCCCCGCGAAGCGATTCAGAAGCGGTACACCTGGGATCTCGCGCCTGTCTTTGACGGCTGGGAGACCTGGGAGGCGGAGTTCGCGGCGATCGACGCGGCGCTGCCCCGTCTCGAAGCCCGCCGCGGCACGCTGGGGCGTTCGGCCCGCGACCTGCTGGCGACGCTCGAGGAGATCATGGCGTGGCGGCGGCGACTCGGCGTGCTGCACGTCTACGCGTCGATGCGCAGCGACGAGGACACGCGCGTCGGCGAGCACATCGCGCGCGACGGGCGCTCCGACACGCTGGCGGTCCGCTTCGGCGAGGCGGTGGCCTGGTTCGAGCCGGAACTGCTGGTGATCCCGCCCGCGACCATCGCCGCTTTCCTCGACAGCCTGCCGGAGCTGCGGCTGTACGGCCATTTCATCGACGACATCCAGCGCCTGAAGGAGCACACGCTCGACGCGGAGCGCGAGGAGCTGCTCGCGGGCGCGGCGAGTCTGGCGCGGGGCGCGGGCCAGGTGTTCAACGCGCTCAACAACGCCGACCTCGTGTTCGGCCCGGTGCGCGACGAACAGGAACGCGAGGTCGAGCTGACCAAGGCGCGCTACGCGCGCTTCATCCGCTCCCCCGACCGGCGCGTGCGGCGCGCGGCGTTCGAGCAATTTCATGACGCCTACGGGGCGGTCATCAACACCCTCGCGGCCAACCTGGACGCGAACGTGCGCAACCACGTGTTCTTCGCGCGGGCGCGGAAGTTCGCCGGGACGCTCGAGGCGTCGCTGGGGCGCAACGCGATTCCGACCGAGGTCTTCCACTCGCTGGCGCGCACGGTGAACGACCACGTCGGCGCCGTCCACCGCTGGACGGCGCTCAAACGGCGGGTGCTCGGCGTGGAGCGGCTGCACGACTACGATCTGTACGTGCCGCTCTTCCCGGAGGGGGAGTTCCGCTTCACGTACGACGAGGCGCAGACGCTGCTGCTCGAGTCGCTGGCGCCGCTGGGGCCGGAGTATGTGGACGTGGTGCGGCGCGGCTTCGCCGAGCGCTGGATCGACGTCCACGAGAACGCCGGCAAGCGCAGCGGGGCCTACTCGAGCGGCGCCTACGGCACCTCGCCCTACATCCTGCTCAACTGGTCCGACACACCGCGCGACGTCTTCACGCTCGCCCACGAGATGGGCCACTCGCTGCACACGTGGCTCGCGGCGAAGAACCAGCCGTACGTCTACGGGGACTACCCCATCTTCACGGCCGAGGTGGCTTCGACGCTGAACGAAGCGCTGCTGCTGGACCACCTGCTGCGTGGCACCACCGACCGGGCCCGACGGCTGTTCCTGCTCGACCACTACATCTCGCAGATCAACGACACCGTTTTTCGACAGACCATGTTCGCCGAGTTCGAGTACCGCATCCACCGCATGGGCGAGGAGGGCGAGACGCTCACGGCGGAGGTCCTCGACGCGCTGTATCTCGAGATGGTGGGGCGCTACTGGGGGCCGGACGTGGAGTTCGATCCGGCGCGCAGCGGACACACCTGGTGCCGCATCCCGCACTTCTACTACAATTTCTACGTCTACCAGTACGCCACCGCGTGCGCCGCCGCGACCACGCTCGCGCGCGGGATCCTGGCGGGCGAACCGGGTGCGCGGGACCGGTACCTCGGCTTCCTGCGCTCGGGCAGCAGTCGCTATCCGGTGGAGACGCTGCGGCGGGCGGGGGTCGATGTGACGACGCCCGCGCCGGTGGAGGGCGTGATCGCGCTGTTCGGCGAGCTGCTCGGAGAGATGGAGCGCCTGCTGGAGGGGGATGAAGGGTGATGACGGCGATGATGATGAAGTGCGGAGTCGGGCGCGGTTGGGCGGGAGGGACAATGGCGCTGTGGCTGGCCGCGCTGCTGGCGGCGGCCGGCTGCGGCCGGGAGCGGACGGCGCCGGCGCCTCCGGCCACGGCGCAGGCACCCGCGACGACGGCCCGGACGCCCGCCAGTGGAGCGGTTCCGGAAAAGAAAGCGCCTGTCGGTGGTGAGGACGGACCGACAGTCACGTCGAATAACGAACTGAAGCCGGCCATCGGGGAGGTCCCCTTTACCTCGCGCGAGGCCGGATTCTCGGCCATTTTTCCGGCCGGCTGCCCGAAAATCAGTACACGCAGCTATCCCGGCGGAAAGGGCAATGCGCCGCCGGAGCTCGTGCAGTGCTATTGCGATCTGACCGACCGCCCCAACGAAGGGGTGATGGTGGCGACCTACCTGGTCCTGCGCGACGAGCGGGGCGGCCCTCCGAATCCCCGCAACGTGACGACGCTCATCGAGGATCTGACGCGCAAGTTTCAGCTGCGGGTCATGCGGCAGGGGCCGGTCAGACGCCCCGACTACGATGGGGTGCGGGCCTTCTGCCGGGAGATCAATGGACAGGGCGAGATGTGGATCCAGGGCATGCTCGTCGGAGACCGGGTCTTTATCATGACGGTGTGGAGTCGCGGCGCCGACGGACTGAACGACGGCGCAGGCCACCAGATTCTTCGAGAGTTTCCGACTCAAATCGTGAGGTGGCCGTGAACGGCGAGCGTACCGTCCTCCTGCGTTCGCAGCTGGCGGAGCGGATCCTTGTCCTCGACGGCGCCATGGGAACCGCCCTGCAGGCCGCCAGCCTCGGTCCCGACGACTTCGGCGGACCGGACCTGGAGGGATGCAACGAACTGCTGGTCGCCACGCGGCCCGACGTCGTGCGCGGCGTCCACGCCGCCTACCTCGCGGCCGGCGCCGACATCATCGAGACCAACACCTTCGGCGGCACGCCGCTCGTGCTGGCCGAGTACGGCCAGCAGTCGCGCGCGCGCGAGCTGAACCGCCTGGCGGCGCGGCTGGCGCGGGAGGTCGCGGCCGACTTCGACACGCCCGGGCGGCCCCGCTTCGTGGCCGGCTCGATGGGACCGACCACGAAGGCGATCTCGGTCACCGGCGGCGTCACCTTCCCCGACCTGCGGGCGCACTACCGCGAGCAGGCCCTTGGCCTGGTCGAGGGCGGGTGCGATTTCCTGCTCGTCGAAACCGCCCAGGACGCGCGCAACGTCAAGGCGGCGCTGCTGGGCATCGGCGAGGCGCTGCGGCAGCTCGGCGCGGAGCTGCCGGTCGCGATCTCCGGCACGATCGAGACGATGGGCACGACGCTCGCCGGACAGACCGTGGAGGCGTTCGCGGCCTCCTTCCGCCACCTCGACCTGCTCTACCTCGGCCTGAACTGCGCCACCGGCCCCGACTTCATGACCGACCACCTGCGCGCGATGTCGGCGCTCGCCCCCTGCCCGGTGGCCTGCGTGCCGAACGCCGGCCTGCCCGACGAGGACGGGCGCTACGGCGAGACGCCGGCGATGCTGGCCGCGTCGCTGCGGCGGTTCGTGGACGCCGGCTGGGTGAACCTCGTCGGCGGCTGCTGCGGCACGACGGCGCCGCACATCCGGGCGCTGGCGGAGATGGTCGCCGCGGCCGCGGCCGCCGGCGTGCGTCCGCGCGTGCCGCCGCGTCTGACCGGCCGCACGATCGTGTCGGGCCTCGAGAGCGCTCGAGCTGACGGACGAGAACCGCCCGGTGCTCGTCGGCGAGCGGACCAACCTGATCGGCAGCCGCGTGTTCAAGCGGCTGGTGCGCGACGGCCGGTTCGAGGAGGCGAGCGAGATCGCGCGGCGCCAGGTGCGGGGCGGCGCGCAGGTGATCGACGTCTGTCTGGCCGACCCCGACGGCGACGAGCCGGCCGCCATGGACGCGTTCCTCGACCGCGCCGTGCGCAAGGTGAAGGTCCCGTTCATGATCGACTCCACCTCGGCGGAGGTGTTCGAGCGGGCGCTCACCTGGATGCAGGGCAAGGCGATCCTCAACTCCATCAACCTCGAGGACGGCGAGGAGCGTTTCGCGCGGGTCGTGCCGCTGGCGCGCGCGTACGGCGCGGCGCTGGTGGTCGGCTGCATCGACGAGGACCCCGCGCAGGGGATGGCGGTGACGCGGGCGCGCAAGCTGGCGGTGGCGGAGCGGTCGTACGACCTGCTGGTCAACAAGTACGGCGTGGCGCCGGAGGACATCATCTTCGACCCGCTGGTCTTCCCGTGCGCCACGGGCGACGCGGCCTACCTCGGCTCGGCGCCGCGAGACGATCGAGGGGGTGCGCCTGATCAGGCAGGCGCTGCCCGACTGCCGGACCATCCTGGGCATCAGCAACGTCAGCTTCGGCCTGCCGCCGGCGGCGCGCGAGGTCCTCAACTCGGTCTTCCTCCACCACGCGACGAAGGCCGGGCTCGACCTCGCGATCGTCAACACCGAGAAGCTCGAGCGCTACGCCTCGCTGCCCGACGAGGAACGCCGGCTCGCGCGAGCGGGTCCTGTTCGCGACCGACGACGGCCGCGGTGGCCGCGATCACCGAGTTCTACCGCGCCCGCGCGGGCGACGCCGCGGGTGCGTCACGCGCGGCGCGCGGCGGGGCGGCGGCCTGCCGACGCACGCGCCCGATGGCCGCGCCTACACGCTCGACGAGCGCCTCGCGCGCTACATCGTCGAGGGGACGCGCGACGGGCTCGTGGCCGACCTCGACCTGAAGCTGCAGGAGGCCCGGCCGCTCGACATCATCAACGGCCCGCTGATGGCCGGCATGGACGAGGTCGGGCGGCTCTTCAACGCCAACGAGCTGATCGTGGCGGAGGTGCTGCAGTCGGCCGAGGCGATGAAGGCGGCGGTCGACCACCTGACGCCGTTCATGGAGAAGAGCGAGACGCGCGAACAAGGGGACGGTCATCCTCGCCACCGTCAAGGGCGACGTCCACGACATCGGCAAGAACCTCGTGGACATCATCCTCACCAACAACGGCTACCGCGTGGTGAACCTCGGCATCAAGGTGCCGCCGGGCGACCTGATCCGCGCCATCGACGAGCACCGGCCCGACCTCATCGGACTGTCGGGGCTGCTCGTGAAGTCGGCGGCGCAGATGGTGGTGACGGCCGAGGAGCTGACGCTGGCCGGGAAGACGCCGCCGCTGCTGGTCGGCGGCGCGGCGCTGACGAAGACGCTTCACGGCGCGGCGGATCGCCGCGGCGTACGGCGGCGTCGGTGGCGTACGCCGGGGACGCGATGAACGGGCTCGACCTGGCGGCGCGGCTGGCTCGACCCGGCGCGGCGCGAGGCGTACGCGACGGAGTGGGCGGCGTACCGGAGCGGGCTGGCGTCGGCGGCGCCGGCCGGCGCGGCGGCGGGGGCCGGGGCGCCGGGCCGGTGCGGCGTGGCGCGGGCGACGCGACGGCGCGGCGTCGGGCGTGCGCCGGTGGCGGTCGTGCCGGCGCCGCGGAGCTGGGCGCGGCAGACGACTGGTCGGGCTCCCGCTCGACGAGGTCTGGGCGTTCGTCAATCCGGCCATGCTGTACAACCGGCACCTCGGGCTGCAGGGGCGCTTCGCGGACGCGGTGGCGCGGGGCGACGCGAAGGCGCTGGCGCTGCTGGCGGTCGTGGACGAGCTGCAGGCGCTCGGGCGGGACGGGGCGCTGAGCGGGCGCGCGGTGTGGCGGGCGTTCGCCGCCGAGAGCGACGGGGACGCGATCCGGCTGTACGCGGGCGACGCGGCGTCCGGGGGCGGCGAGCCGCTGGCCACGTTCACCTTCCCGCGCCAGCACGCCGGGCGGCGACTCTGCCTGGCCGACTTCGTGCGGCCGGCGGCCGTGGCGGCGCGCGGCGGGCCGCGACAATGTCGTGCTGTTCGCGGTCACGGCGGGACCGGGCGTGCGCGAGCTGGCGGCCGACTTCAGGGCGCGCGGCGAGTACCTCAAGAGCCACGCGGTGCAGGCGCTGGCGCTCGAGACGGCCGAGGCGGCGGCCGAGTGGCTGCACGCGCGGCTGCGCGGGGAGTGGGGTTTCCCGGACGATGCGTCGCTGACGATGATGGACCGCTTCCGCGCCAAGTACCGCGGCAAGCGCTACTCGTTCGGCTATCCGGCCTGCCCGGCGCTGGAGGATCAGCGGATCGCTGTTCGACCTGCTGCGGCCCGAGGAGATCGGCATCGCGCTGACCGACGGCTTCATGATGGAGCCGGAGGCCTCGGTGTCGGCGATCGTCTTCCACCACCCCGACGCGGTGTACTTCGCGGTGGGGGCGCAGGAGGAGGGGGAGCCGGAGTAGAGGGGTGGGGGGTGCGTACGGGGGTGTGGCGGCGCGTACGTACAGCGGTTGCTACGGAGGCAAAAAGTGCACGGCGGCGAGCCACCGGGGCGTGCGGCGATTTCTGCGGAGAATGAGGCGGTGGTTCGCGAGACATCGTTCTGGAGGGGCCCGTTTCCGCGGACGGTTGGAGATGGGCGACGGCGGAAGATGTCGCCGAAGCCCTGCCTGTGATATGCTGCCACCCGCACCGTTGCCTGCACAATCCACCTCGCCTGAGTGACCGTACGCTTTGCCGGCGTGTCGGGCGATGTCCGATGACCCCTCGCCGGATCCCTCATCCTTGCTCCGAAGGAGTGGCGACATGAGAGTCGTGACGATTTCCGTGATTACCGTCGGTCTTGTGCTCCAGGTCCTGACACCGGTGTTCGCTTCCGAGAGCGCGCCCGGTGTTTCCGGCGAGGCGGCCTGGCAGAAGCTGATGGAGGGCAACCAGAGGTACGTGGCGGGGGCGACGACGCAGGCCCATCGCGACGCGGGACGCCGGACGGAGGTGGCGAAGGGGCAGCATCCCCTGGCGGTCGTGGTGGGGTGCGCTGATTCGCGGGTGCCGCCGGAGCTGCTGTTCGATCAGGGGCTGGGCGACCTGTTCGTGGTGCGTCTGGCGGGCCACGTGATCGACGATGCCGCGCTCGGCAGCATCGAGTATGCGGTGGAGCACCTTGGCGCGGGGCTGATCGTGGTGCTGGGGCACGAGCGGTGCGGCGCGGTGGGCGCGGCGGTGGCCGGGGGCGAGGCGCCGGGTCATCTGCCGGCGCTGATCCATGCCATCGCGCCGGCGGTGGCGGCGGCCCGTACCGCGCCTGGCGATCTGAACGAGAACGCCATGCGGATCCACGCGACGCTGGTGGCGCAGGGGCTGGCCGCGTCGGAGCCGATCCTCGCGGAGAAGGTCAAGGCGGGACAGCTCAGGATCGTGGCGGCACGCTACGATCTGGATGACGGAACTGTCACGCTTCTGCCGTGAGAGCGGACAAGCGGCGTCGGCGCGCGGGGGGCGAGCAGTCCTGGTGTCTCGAGCCATGAAGCTGACGGTGATCATAGTGTTGCCCGCGGCTGGCGCTGGTGCTGGAGTACGAGGAACTCGCGGGCGCGCGACCATCCGGGCGCGCGCCCGCGACCCCGCGGAGACGTTTCATATCGAGTTGCATTGCATCCCCACACGAAGCGCCCCCCACAACAGGAAGTCAGCCCGCTCCGATTTGCGCCGGGGCAAATGCCGGGGCAAATGCCAGGGCAGGTGCCGGTGCAGGTGCCGTGGCAGGCGCCGGTGCAAGCCCCGCCGCAAATGCCCC
>CAVYVY010000022.1:0-38430 GCA_963772145.1 uncultured bacterium | reverse complement strand
CACTGGGTCAATGCGAAAGCGCTCTCTCCCGGCAGCGTGCGCACCGCCATCATGCTCATGGGCATTGGTATCGCCTTCCAGTGGCCAATCGGATTCTATTCCGGGGGGTTGTTGGGTCTCCAGCGACAGGTGCTGCTCAACGGCATCAACGTGGGGATGGCCATTTTCCGCGCGCTGGGGGCAGTGTTGATCCTGTGGCTCGTCTCGCCGACCGTGGAGGCGTTCTTCTCCTGGCAGATTGCAGTCAGCGCCACGCATCTGGCCCTGATAGTCGTGTTTCTGTGGCGAAGCCTGCCGTCTTGCGCCGGCCCTGCGCGCTTTCGCCGCGAACTGCTCGTGACCATCTGGCGCTTCGCCGCCGGAATGACCGCGATCAGCATGACGGTGACCCTTCTCACACAACTGGACAAGGTCGTCCTGAGCCGCATGTTGAGTTTGGAGGCATTCGGCTACTACGCGCTCGCCAATGTCGTAGCGATGACCCTGTTTCGTTTTATCGGGCCGGTAGATGCAGCCATTTATCCGCAATTGACAAGGTTCGTGCAAATGGGCGCCGTGGATGACATCGTCAGACTGTATCACAAGGGCTCGCAGCTGGTGTCTGTGCTGATCATGCCCCCGGCGCTCGTGGTCGCCTTCTTCTCCAGGGAAATTCTGTTGTTGTGGACAGGCAGCCCTGAAACGGCCGACCGCGCCCATGTGCTGTTGAGCATTTTGGTTATGGGCACAGCCCTGAATTGCCTGACGAATGTGCTGCCCTACGCACTGCAATTGGCCCACGGGTGGACTCGACTCGCCCTTATAGTTAATGCGGTGTCCGTGCTGCTGCTGGTGCCGCTGATGATTGTGGTTACAAAATGGTATGGCGCCGTGGGCGCAGCCTGTGTCTGGCTGATCCTGAACATCGGGTACATTGCCGTCAGCATTCCGATCATGCATAGGCGACTGTTGCCTGCGGAGATGTGGCGCTGGTACCTGGTGGATGTGGGAGTGCCTTTCATGGTCGTAGTGCTGGTGGTCGGCATTCTGCGGTTTACGATACCACTGCCGGACAGCCGTATCGCACTCGGCGCCTGTATCGGGGCAGTCTCTGTTCTTGCGTTGGGATCCGCGATAGTGGCCACACCCTTTACTCGCAATCTGCTTGGAGGGGCTCTGGCGAATAGGAAGGTCGCCTGGCCAGGCAGAGCGTGACCGGCAGCACTCGCCGGTGAGCGCGGGACCGCCGCCGGGACGGGGAAGGCGGCCCGGGGCCGTTCGGAGCGTAGTGTGTGCGCGCGGCAGGCACGTCCGCAAGGTGATAATGAAATCAGGCAGAAGGCGGGTGCAGGCATGAGCCGTGATTACCGGACTCGTATTTACGAATCGTATGCGTCCGAGTTTCAGGATAAGGGACCGGTGTTCGATCCCGTAGCGGCTCGTCGCTGGGGCAGGGCCTACGGGTGGTATCTGCGCAATTGGCTGCCCGCGGACAAGTCCGCCAACATAGTGGACCTGGCGTGCGGTGCGGGAGAGCTGCTGTACTTCTTTCGTGAGCTCGGCTATGCCCGCGTCAGCGGCGTCGACATCAGCCCGGCTCAGATAGCCCTCAGTCGCCAGGTCACGGACGATGTTGTGCAGGATGGCGTGCATGAATTTCTGCGGAGCCGCCAGGGCACATTCGATCTGATCACGGCCGTAGACCTGGTGGAGCACCTGAGCAAGGACGAAGTGCTCGTTTTCCTGGACGACTGCCACGCCGCATTGCGGCCCGGGGGACGGATGATCCTCCAGACGCCTAACGCAGAATCGCCGTTGGTCGCTTCATGTCGCTATGGGGACTTCACGCACGAGGTGTGTTTTCAGTCCAATGCCCTGTCGCGGCTCATGCGAATGACAGGCTTTGTCGCGATACAGACGAGGGAACAGGGTCCGATTCCCCTCGGCTATTCGGCGGTGTCAACGGGTCGGTACCTTCTGTGGCGGGTCATTCGGGCATGCTTGCAGTTCTATAATGCCGTGGAAACCGGTTCCCTCGGCAGCGGCGTGTTCACACGGGTGTTTCTGGTTTCAGGAATTAAGGCTGATGGATAATCCATTACGGATAGCATTCGTGGGTTGGCTTGAGCCTGGTGCTACCAGCCTGCAGCGCATGCATGCCCTGGAGGACCTGGGTCATGTCGTGGTCGGAGTCAGTGCAACGCCGGCGCCGGAATCGTGGATTGTGCAGCTGCCTCACAGAGTGTCCGGGAAGTTGTTTCGCCTGGGCGCTGACGGTTTTGGCCCAAAGGACCGCAATGGCGAGAACGCGACCCTGCTGCGAATGGTCGGTGACGCGCCATGGGATGTGATCTGGATCGACAAGGGCACGACCATCGAGGCGGAAACCTTGTCCGAAGTGCGCCGACTTCGTCCACAGTGCAGGATAGTCGGCTATTCTCCGGACGACATGTACGCACGGCACAATCAGTCACGCCCGTTCCTCAAATCATTGCCGCTCTATGATGTGTACTTCACGACAAAGTCGTACGGTGTTGTCGAGCTTACCTCGCTAGGCGCCAGGAGAGTATATTTCATCGACAACGCCTACGATCCCGCCACGCACAGGCCGATTCCAGTGACGTCTGACGATCGGCGGCGCTTCGGCGGTCTGGTGGGATTCATTGGCGCGTACGAGGGACAGCGCTGTCGCGCGATGGAGTTCCTGGCCACGAATGGCGTGCCCGTGCGCATCTGGGGCCCGTGCTGGCCTTCGCGCCGAATGGTCAGCGGGATGCGCGTCGAGCGACAGTGCTTGTGGGGCGATGCCTATGCACTGGCCACGTGTTGCTTCGACATAAACCTTGGATTCCTCCGCAAGATCAATCGCGATCTGCAGACAACGCGGAGCGTCGAGATACCGGCATGTGGGGCCTTCATGCTCGCCGAGCGGACGGCGGAACACCAGGCGCTCTTCGCAGAGGGCAGGGAGGCTGCGTTCTTCGACTGTGATGAAGAGATGCTGGAGAAGGTGCGGTACTATCTGGCGCACGAGGAAGAGCGCCGGAAAATCGCGGCAGCTGGTCGCGACCGGTGTTTGCGTTCAGGCTACAGCAACCAGGCACGGCTCGCGGGAGTGCTGGAGATTGCAGTCAAGGGGCTGTGATGGCAGCTGCCGAAAGTGAGGCTGCCGGCGCAGGACGAGCTGAGCCGTCGTGGGAGCCGCGGGTGGACCAACTCCTGTTCAGCCCTGGCTTGGTCCTCGATATTCTGACTCGGGTATCTGAATCTGTCTGTGACCTGAGGCGGCAGGGCGGGTAAAGTCCTCACTGATCCTATCGGAGAACGAGATGTCAGAAAGTATCCGCAATCGATCGATGAAGATTAGCACCATAATCAACGTGTCTCTTCTGGTCGCTGCCGTATTCCTTTCACTTGCTTACTTGTTCAGGAATGTTCTGGCAGGCGACAGTATAATCCATCTGATTTATGGTCGGAATCTCGCGCATGGACGGTTCATGCAGTTTAATGCAAACGAGCTATCGTTCGGCAGCTCCAGCTTAATCTGGACCGCGATATCGGCGATTCCGTATGTTTTTCAATCCGATGATTACACCGCCATCTATATTCAAAAAGCCCTGTCAATATCAGTCTTCCTGGTTTGCGCCATTTGGCTGGGACGATCAAAGTTCTTTCAGTTGGGAAAGACAGAGTATGTCGTATTAGTCGCTTATTGGCTGGGGCTGTCGAAATTCATTCAATTCGCCACAGTAGGAATGGAAACGCCTCTGGCTATCCTTCTGCTGCTTCTAGTAATAAATAATACCTATAATCTTCTCAAATGGATTGAAAATATTTGGAAAACATCACGCATTGATTTCAGACCTCTTCAGTCCGGGCGGTTATCAGGCACCGCCCGGTTCCTGGCTGGTGGTGTCTGTTCCGGCCTGCTGATTCTGACCAGGCTTGAACTTGCCATTGTAGCGATCCTGGTGATCGCTTTTCTGCTGATGTCCAGCCTGTATTGGCGAAACATGAATCCGGGTGGTTCCGCTTCAGGAATTGGAGACACTGTACGGGTACTCAGGCCGTTGGGTTTGTACGTCCTGGGAATGGCGATAACAGTCGCCCCATATCTGGGCTACATGTACTACCATACGGGATCATTTGTTTCCAGCTCAGCTATTTCACGATTGTACCTGGCCCGAAATCAACTCAATTCTGCAATCCACCTGGCGGGGAGTATATATCTGAACACCAAGCTTGTTGTTTTCCTGTTGGTAAACTTTTCGCTATTAATTGCCGCGGCCGTTGCTCTTGCTGCCGCCCTCAAACCTGGGATATTGCACTCGGATTCTACCTCAGGAATGGTGCCTGAGAATATTCTCCAGCGTAATGCACCACTTTCTGCCCGCGCTTTCACAACAGTTCTTTGTATATGCATTATTCTTGCCCTTGGCTTCTACTTCCTGCTGGTGTTTCCGGGATTCCAGGGTGCCCGCTACTTTATGCCCGTGTTGGCTCTGATCGTGGTATGGGCCGCCAAGGGCGTGGTAGTGATTTCAAAGCTGCTTGGTGGAAGGCTGCGTTTATCGCCAAAACTTGTGGGCTCGTGTCTGGTCGGGTTCGGGTTGCTGTCTCATGGAGTGTTTAACCAACTTTACACTCCGATGGTCTTCCAGAGACCAGATCGAGTGTCTTATGCAGAAATCGCACGGTTTATTTCAAGCCATATCCCTGTCGGTAAAAGTATTCTTGCTTATGAAGTTCAGGTCAAAATCCACCTACCGAATCACAGAATTATTGCCGAGGATGGGGTGACTGATGGTATCGTGCTAAGATACTATGAGAAATATCCTGACCCTGCACAGGCAATCGAGCATTTCTTGCTGGATGTGAGACCAGATTTCGTCATAGCCGGGTATCCACGCAAAGGCCAGACCCCGCGCATTAAGGATACTCTGTTAGGCAAACTACAGACCCTTGCGCGTGAAGAAACATTACCGGGCCAGCCGATCTGGCTTAGCGGTAGAATCGGAGCAACCGAAATCTACAAGGCTCCTGATTTGGAAAAGTTATATCAGATGACATATCGATGAATAGTCGCCATACGGGTCAATATGCTGGCCATGATCGACGATCAGCGCGATTTGGCGGCGTTGGATGTGCTCGATTCGGGTGAAGCCGGCCGCCCGGCGCAGGTCCCCGATATTCCGGGTGGATGTCCTGGTTGGCGGTCTGATGGGCGGACTTCTGGCGCTCGCGAAGCTCTTCTAGCCCTTGGCTCGTGTGCGAGACGCACGCCCGGTTTCGACGGTGGACATCAGCAGAGCGTGATAGCGCGGGCGATGTGGGACAGTGTGTAGTGGCGATCGAGCGTAGTACGTGCATTCGCGCCCAGTGCGGCGCAGAGTTGTGGCTCGCTGCTCAGTCGCAGGACCGCTTCCGCAAGTCCCCGGGCGTCGTCCGGATTTACATTCAGACCGCAGCCGGCCTCTTGTACCACCCGCGCGATCTCAGCGCCGCTGTCCATGACCGCCAGCACCGGTCGCCCTGCGCCGAGCGCCGGATAGAACTTGCTTGGCACCCCCAGGCCCTCCACGCTGCGGGCCAGCGGGACAAGCGTGACATCGGCGGCCGCCAGCAGAGTGGGGTACTCGGCCGCGGGCACCGGAGGCATTACCTTTACGTTGGTGAGACGATCGCGCTCGATTCTGGCGCGCAACGTTCCTGCACTGGTTCCCGATCCGGCCAGAACGAATCGGACGGTGGGATTCCGCGAAGCCACGATCGCTGCCGCGTCCAGGATGATGTCGAGACCCTGGAATGGGCCGAGGTTCCCAGCATAGATGACCATGAACCCATTCCATCCCTGGCGCTTCCTGAAGTCCTCCGCCTGGGCCGAGACAGACGATGCGGGTGGCTCGGCCCAATGGGATATTACCTCAATGCGCTCGGCGGGCAGATCATAACGCCGGATCAGGCGATCGCGCGCGCAACGCCCCTGGACGACAACGCGCTGCGCCCCATGCAGCCAGCGCCTTTGGGCCGCCCTGGCGATAGCCGTCGCAATTCCGTGCGCAGGGAGCAGGCCCATCGCGATCGGAAGATCGGGATAGAGATCGTGTATGAGGTAGATATAAGGCACTTCTGTGCGCCGGCAGTGCGGCCAGACCGCCCCTGGTGCGGTCGGCGGATTCGTGTTGACGATGATGGCATCATACCGAGGACGTTGCGTCAGCGCGAGGCAGGCCGCGGCCGAGAACAGGGCGCCGGCGGCCAGCCGCATGAGATGGGGGGAGCGATTCGATCTGGGTGTGGGCAGGCGCCAGATCGCGATGCCGTCCCAATCCTCGTGGGGAGCCAGCCGCGTGTGGTGCGCGCGGTAGAGATTATGGCTGGTGATGACCTCGAGCGTGAGGCTGCGATCGTTGTCTTTCAGCCGTCGCATCAGATCCGACAAAACTGTGGGTGACCCGCCGCCATCCTCGGGATAAAAGTACTCCGTGACCAGGCAAACGCGGTCGCTCATCGTAACGCGCTCCTCCCGACAGTCAGCAGCATCTCGCGGTTTTGCGACACCGCGCGGGGGTCGCCTCGCCGGACCGTCTCGTACGTCAGCGCGCGGGAGGACAGGAGGCGGAAATCTTCGTTCGTCAGGGCTACGCAGTGTTCGATGACCTCGACGAAGGCCGTTTCGTCAGCGAGTGGAAGATCCCAGCCGACGCCCGCGAGCGCCAAATCGCGCCAGGGCGTCTGGTCGCTGATCAGGACCGGACAGCCGGCGCCGAGCGCTTCGCTGATCACATGCCCGAAGTTTTCGCCCTGGGTCGGGAAGAAGAACAGGTGGTATTGGTGAAAGAGCGCTCCGACAGCGCCGTGCGATACGGAACCATGCCAGCGTGCCTTGATGTTCAGGGGCAGTCGCTGGAGCAGGTTCCGGCATTCCTCCCAGTATGCGCCGTCTTCCGCCGGGCCGTAGATATCGAAGGCGATCGCGCCCGTGCAGCGGGCCAGTACGCGCAGCGCCTGATCCAGGTTTTTCATCTTCGAGATGCGCGAGAGGAAAATCACGCGCAATTCTCCTGGCTGCTTCACCAGTCTCGCCGGTGGTGCGGGCTGTGGCTGCTCGGTCTGCAGGTCCGCGGCCACGTGTACGACCGGCCCCGGCGGGGAACTTCCCAAATTACGTCCTCTGTTACTTGCGGTCAGTGGCACGGTCACGATGATGGGTCGCACTCCGAACTGCCGCCGGATGTCCGTTCGTTCGAGGTCGTAGGAGGCGTGCCAGGTCACGTTGTCATAGAGCCTCGACCAGCGGGCGATGGCCTGGTAGAGGCGTTTGCGGCGCGGCTTGATGGCCAGCGCTCCAGGGGAGAATTCGCCGCGGGGCGCCAGCATCACGGGGCGCTCGGGCAGCAATCCGATCCTCCGCCAGAAGATCGGGGCCATGGACCAGAGACGCGCGAAATAGCTGTTGAGATACAGGAGATCGTAGTCCCCGCGTCGCAACTCCCGTAGCAGAAACAGCGCCGATGGTGCGCCGGGCGGCAGATATACGACCTGTGCCTTGCCGACCGTGAGCCAGGTGCGCGGCGCAATCGAGGGGTAGGGGGCCGACGCGCGCAGGTCGCGATCGCTCGTCAGGATCCGAAAGTCGAACTCGTCGCCCAGAGCCTGCACCAGATTCGCGATGGAACGGATGGGGCCCCCGGCCAGTTCGCCGGGAAGATAGTAGCCGGCGAGAACGAGGACTCGCAGGCGCGCGGGCGACAGGGACGTGGCGGAGGGGTGATCGAGGGCCAATTCCCTACCTTTCTACCACTTGTACTGCGTCTGGCGCAACGTCCACGCTGGACGGTGTGGTGGGCGGAGGATTGCCCGATTTCGCGTTGCTCTCGGCCGGAGAAATTGCGTTGATCGGCGATGTGCGCGCTCTGACGAGTCGGGCGATTCGCGTCGCCACAACACCTGATCCGAGCGCGACCGCGACCAGGATCGCGGTTCGCTGGCCGTCCGTTGCTGCCGTGTACAGCAGCGCCACCAGGGCCATGAACGTTGCCGCCAGCGCGTAGCGCGCTGTCACCTGACCGTGGCTGTAACCCGAGCGGATGAGTCGCTGGTAGAGGTGGTCCCGGTGAGCGTGATGCAGGGGTTGTCTCCTGACGGCACGCTGTAACAAGGTGAGAGTGGCATCGAAGAGCAGCGGCCAGAGCGCCAGGACAGGAGCCAGCAGGGGCAGGGAGACTGCCGGATCATGACCGAGGCGCAGGGTGGCGAAGGCCAGGAAAAAACCGATGGGCAGGCTTCCCACGTCGCCAAGAAACACCTTGGCAGGAGGCAGGTTGTAGCGCAGGAAACCCAGTGAGGCGCCCGCGAGCACCGCCGCCGCCGGCCAAATTTCGGGGACGGCGAACGCGCGTGCCACGCAGACGAAGAACAGTCCGGCGGCTGCGGCCAGGGTGCCTGCGAGTCCGTCGATGCCGTCCATAAAATTGAACATGTTCGTGAAGCCGACAATCCAAAGCCAGGCAGCGACCCATCCGAAAGCTGTCCATGGCAGCGGAGGCAGAAGCGGCAGATCGAGTGACTCGAGGTGCAAGTCGGCGAGCCAGAGGCAGAAAGCGGCGACAATTCCCTGAACAATCAGTCGCGTTAGCGGGCGCAGCGAGTACAAATCGTCCAGCCAGCCCAGCAGGGCGAGGAAAGTCACGCCGACTTCGCTGGCGATGAGGTAGCGCAGGTTGCCCCAACCCAGCAACGCCTGCGCCATGCCGACGGTCAGCAGCGCGAACACGATGGCGATGCCGCCGCCGCGCGGCACCGGGAGGGTGTGTGAACTCCGTTCGTTGGGGATGTCGAGGCAGGCACCGTGACGCAATCGCGCGATCAGGAATGGAGCCGACAGCCAGACCACCAACCCGCCGGCTGCAAACAGAAGCAGTGATTCGAGCATTGCAGCCCTCTCCGACGCGCGAGTCGGCGAAAGGACACCTGTTCGGAAAGAGCAGATTAGGTGGATACTCTTCGTCGGTCAATAACGGTCAAGGGAGGCTTGGCGATCGGGCTCGTGGATCTGAGAGAAGGTTGCGAATGCCCTGGTCTTTTGCCAATGCGCTCAGAACTTGACTGCGCACGTTGTACGGGTTAGGCTCTGAAGACACTCCAAACAGAGCGTTGATCCAGTTGATCCAGCCAAACCGGGAACGACAACCATGCCTCAACCCAAAGTCACCCTGAAAATTCCCAAACCGCTCTACGACCACATTTCCCGCCTCATCGAGGGGTCCGGGTTCAATTCCGTGACCGATTTCGTGGTGTTCGTGCTGCGGGACATCGTCTATGAGGGGCGGGTGCCGGCGGTGGAGGCCGGGAAGGGCAGACGTGCGGCAAGGCGGTGGAGGCGTCCGGCGAGTTCTCCGGCGAACAGCTCGAGCGCATCAAGCAGAAGCTCAAGGAACTGGGTTACCTCTAGAACTTTATTCCTCGTGAGGCCGGCGGTCGCGGGAGCGACCGGAGAGAGGAGACGCGCGTCGTGGACACCCCGAAGAGTCGCAACATCACCTGGTCGGACAGCATCGTCAGTCGCGCGGAACGTGAGGCGAAGCAGGGGCATCGCGCGGCGGTGATCTGGTTCACGGGGCTGTCGAGCTCCGGGAAGTCGACGCTGGCGCAGCGGCTGGAGCAGGCGCTGTTCGCGCGGGGGTGCCGCTCCTACATCCTCGACGGGGACAACATCCGGCACGGGCTCAACCGCGATCTGGGGTTCAGTCCGGCCGACCGCGAGGAGAACATCCGGCGGATCGGCGAGGTGGCGAAGCTGTTCACCGACGCCGGGGTGATCGCGCTGACGGCGTTCATCTCGCCCTATCGTGCCGACCGCGACAGGAACCGGGCGCTGCTGCCGGAGGGGGAGTTCATCGAGGTCTGGTGCCGCTGCGCCATCGAGGAGTGCGAGCGGCGCGATCCGAAGGGGCTCTACAAGAAGGCGCGCGCGGGGCAGATTCCGGAGTTCACCGGCATCAGCGCGCCGTACGAGGAGCCGCTGCAGGCCGAACTCATTCTCGACACCGACCAGCTCGACGCCGAGGCCTGCGTGGAGCGGCTGCTCGGCTACCTGGAGACGAAAGAAATTCATCCCCCCCGTGAATAGGTATTGACCGCCGGGCGACGGATCCCGGCACATCCGGCGTCAGTGGGTCGACCGACGGAACGACAGCCCGAGCGCCTAGGGCGCAACAACTTGTCAGCTCAGGCTGACGTCCGGAAAGGACAATTTCGCCCCGTGTCGCCGGCCTGGTCGGCGGCATGACTCATGCGTGACCTTCGCCCGGTCACCGTCAACCGGAAGGCATGAGGATGGAGCCGAGTTGCCGCGCAGTCGTTACCTGTCCCGTCCTGCGCACCGCCCTCGATCATTTCCTGGGCGAACGGCCCCGCGAGCCGCTTCCTGCGTTCCCACCGCCTGGCCGTCACCCTGACGTTCTGCGCGCTGGTGGCCGCCCTCTCCTGGACGGCGGCGTGCGTGGTCCGCTTCGAGCTGTCGGTGATCACCCAGCACCACGTCTGGTCGCGCCTGGTGGCTCGCCTCGCTCGGGCCTGGTGGTGCCGCTGCGGCTGATTCCGTGCCTGCTGTTCGGACTGCACCGCGGGTCGTGGCGCTATGCCGGGATCCGGGACGTGCTGCCGGTGACGGGGGCGGCGGTGCTCGGTTCCCTGCTGATCGCGGCGGCGACCACCGCTGCTCAACGCCGGGCCCGGCCCGCGCAGCGTGCTGGTCATCGATCTGGGGATCGCCCTGTTCCTGATGATCGGGGCGCGCTTCGCCTTCCGGCTGGGTCACGAACTGCTGGTCTACGTTCGGCGCGTCGGGGCGGTGCAAGGTGATCGTGGTCGGAGCGGGGGCGGCCGGACGCCTGACCATCCGCGCCCTGCTCGAGCGCGACCACGGCGAGTACTGGCCGGTCCTGATCCTCGACGACGACCCGCTCAAGCACGACACCACCATCCTCGGCGTGCCGGTGGCGGGGCCGGTGGCGCTGGTGGTCGACGCCGCGCGGCGCAGCGGCGCCGAGGCGATCGTGCTGGCGGTGCCGGGGGTGCGCTCGTCGGACCTGTACCGGATCGTGCGGCACTGCCGCGCCGCGGGGCTGCCGCTCAAGACCGTGCCGGACCTCGCGCAGATCCTGGCCGGCACCCGCTCGGTGGCGAGCCTGACCGACTTCCGGACCGAGGACCTGCTCAACCGGCGCCCGCATCCGGGCCGACGCTCCCCGTCTGCGCGCGTTCCTGAGCGGACGTCGCGTGCTGGTGACCGGCGCGGCGGGCAGCATCGGTTCCGAGCTGTGCCGGCAGATCGCCGACCAGCCGGTGGCGGCGCTGGTCTGCCTGGACCGCGACGAGAACGGGCTGTTCCGGCTCGAACAGGAGTTGCGGGCGCGCGTGGGCGACAGGTGCGTCTCGACTTCTTCCTGGGCGACGTGCGCGACCGGCGCCGCATGGCGGAGCTGTTCGACGACCCACGAGCCGGAGGTGGTCTTCCACGCCGCGGCCTACAAGCATGTGCCGGTGCTGCAGTACCACCCGACGGAGGCGGTGCGCAACAACGTCGGCGGCACGCGCAACCTCGTCGAGCTGGCCGACGCGCGCGGGGTCGGCACGTTCGTGCTCATCAGCACCGACAAGGCGGTCAACCCGACCAGCGTGATGGGGGCCACCAAGCGGGTGGCCGAACATCTGGTGCGGGCGCACAGCCGGCAGCAGCACCACCCGCTTCTGCGCGATCCGCTTCGGCAACGTGCTCGGCTCGAACGGCAGCGTGGTGGAGCTGTTCCTGAAGCAGATCCGCGAGGGGCGGCCGGTCACCGTGACCGACCCGCGCATGGAGCGGTACTTCATGACCATCGCGGAGGCGGTGCAACTCGTGCTGTTCGCCGGCGCCATGACCCGCGGCGGCGAGACCTTCATCCTCGACATGGGCGAGCCGGTGCTGATCGACCAGCTCGCGCGGCAGATGATCCAGCTCTCGGGGCTGGTGCCGGACGTCGACGTGCCGATCGTCTACAGCGGCCTGCGGCCGGGGGAGAAGCTGAGCGAGGAGCTCTGGACCCGCCACGAGACCCCCGGGCCGACCGAGCACCCCGGCATCATGGTGGCGCCGCGGAACGGGTTCCAGATCGGTCGATCTCGAGGCCCGGGTGGGGCGCCTGCTCGGCGCTGCCGAGCTGGGCGCAGCTCGAGGCGTGCTGGGCGGAACTGCTCGCGCTCGTGCCGACCTTCCAGGGAGAGCGGCCGGAGGGGCTGGCGGCCGCGGCCGGCCGACGGCCGGCGGTGGCGACCGGGATCTGGCGATCTCCGCGGCCGAGCGGTCGGCCTGAGGCCTGATCGCGGACGTTCGATATCCTATAATTCCTCAAGATTTCGCATGTTCGGCCGATCCAGGGGTTGGCGATTCCGCTTGCCGGCGGAGTCGCCCTGGCCTATATTGCGGGCGGCCATCACCGGGACACAGGGTGCATCCCCTGCGTTTTTGTGATGCCAATTATCCGCAGCGGGTCGGCCTGTACGGCGCCCGCGCCGCCATCCGCGAGCACGAACCGACTTCGGTCGGCGTCCGCGTGATGGGGCCCGACCTGCGGCCATCGTGTCGTCACCAGGAGGTTCATGACGATGGCGCTGACCAGAGAAGCGAAGCAGCAGGTTATCGAGCATCACAAGAAGCACGAAGGCGACAGCGGGTCGCCGGAGGTGCAGATCGCCCTGCTGACCGCGAGGATCAAGCTGCTCTCGGGTCACTTCAAGGTCCATGCGAAAGACCACCACTCCCGCCGCGGGCTGCTGAAGATGGTGGGTCAGCGCAAGCGACTGCTGAACTATCTGAAGAAGAAGGACCTTGACAGCTACCGCGCCCTCATCAAGGAACTCGGCATCCGGGGCTGAGGCCCCCTGCCGGCGATCCCGACGGGGCAAAGTCGAAGTGTGGGGAGATCTCCGTGGGCCCGATCGCGGCGGCGCGTTGGTGTGCGCGCCAGCCGCGGTCGGGACGGGGTGATCTCCGGCGGTCGTACGCGTCGCGTGGCGGCGCCCGCGGAAGCCGAAAAAAAGCATGTGGGAGAGAGTGCAGGCTAGGAGAGACTGAAATGGAGCAGAAGATGAAACGTGTGGAACTCGAGATGAACGGCGCGACCTTTTCCCTGGAGACGGGGCGCATGGCGCGGCAGGCGAGCGGTTCGGTCGTGGTCCGTCAGGGCGACACCATGGCGCTGGTGTGCGCGGTGGCGGAAAAGAAGCCGTCGAACCGGGACTTCCTGCCCCTGTTCGTGGAGTACCGGAACAAGACCTACGCGGCCGGCAAGATCCCGGGCGGCTTCTTCAAGCGCGAGGGGCGCCCGTCGGAGCGCGAGACGCTGAGCGCGCGGCTGATCGACCGGCCGCTGCGGCCGCTCTTCCCCGACGACTACCGCCACGAGACGCAGGTCGTGTCGTTCATCATCAGCGCCGACACCGACTTACGACGCCGACGTGCTGAGCATCACCGCCGCCTCCGCCGCGCTGAACCTGTCGGACATCCCGTTCCCCGACGTGCTGTCGGGCGTGCGCGTGGCCGAGGTGGAGGGCGCGTTCGTCTGCAATCCGAGCTTCGCGCAGCGCGAGACCGCCACCATGGACCTGGTGGTCGCCGGCACCGACGACATCATCGTGATGATCGAGGGCGAGTGCCGCGAAGTGCCGGAGGAGAAGCTGCTGGACGCGATCGATTTCGCGCACGGCTGGATCCGCAAGCTGAACGCCCTGCAGCGCGAGCTGGTCGCGCAGGCCGGCGCCAAGCCGAAGTTCCCGGTCGAAGGCGGCCGCAGCGCGACACCGCGCTGGCCGCGGCGGTGGAGAAGCTCGTCGGGCGCCGACCTGACCGCGGCCGTGCGCATCGCCGGCAAGATGGAGCGGCAGGAGGCCGTGGAGGCGCTCGGCGACCAAGGTCGCCGAGACCTTCAAGGACGACGCCGGCGCGCCGCGCGCCGAGGCCGGCGGCCGTCCTCCACGATCTCGAGAAGAAGTCGATGCGCGAGATGATCCTGGCCGAGGGTCGTCGCGCCGACGGTCGCGACCTGACCACCGTCCGGCCGATCACGATCGACCTGGGCGTGCTGCCGCGCGCGCACGGCTCGTGCGCTGTTCACCCGCGGCGAGACCCAGTCGCTCGGCACGACGACGCTCGGCACCAAGATGGACGAGCAGAAGATCGAGGGCCTCGAGACCGAGTTCTGGAACAAGTACTACCTCCACTACAACTTCCCGCCCGTTCTCGGTGGGCGAGGTCGGCCGCTACTCCGGCCGGGGCGCCGCGAGATCGGGCACGGCAAGCTGGCCGAGCGGGCCATCCGCCCGGTGCTGCCCACGGTCGAGGAGTTCCCCTACACGATCCGCATCGTGTCGGACATCCTCGAGTCGAACGGCTCGAGCTCGATGGCGAGCGTCTGCTCCGGCATCCTCTCGCTGATGGACGCCGGCGTGCCGATCAAGCGTCCGGTGGCCGGCGTGGCGATGGGCCTGGTGAAGGAGGGCGACCGCGTGGCGGTCCTGACCGACATCCTGGGCGTCGAGGACCACCTCGGCGACATGGACTTCAAGGTCACCGGCACGCGCGAGGGCATCACCGCCTTCCAGATGGACACCAAGATCGGCGGCATCAGCCGCGAGATCATGACCCGCGCCCTCGAGGACGCGCGCCGCGCCCGGCTGCACATCCTCGACAAGATGACCGCCGCGCTGCCGGAGCCGCGCACCGAGATGTCGCCGTACGCGCCGAAGATCGTGTCGATCACGATCCCGGTGTCGAAGATCGGCGAGCTCATCGGCCCCGGGGGCAAGGTCATCAAGCGCATCCAGGAGCAGACCGGCGCCACGATCGAGGTCGACGATCAGGGCATCGTGTACGTCTCCTCCACCGACCAGGCGAGCGGCCAGGCCGCGCTCGACATCATCAAGGGGATGATGACCGAGCCGATCGTCGGCACCGTCTACCACGGCAAGGTCAAGAGCATCGTCGAGTTCGGCGCCTTCGTGGAGTACCTGCCCGGCAAGGAGGGGCTGCTCCACATCTCCGAGCTGGAGCACTTCCGCGTGGGCAACGTGGAGGACGTCCTCCAGATGAACGAAGAGGTCGACGTCAAGCTGGTCGAGATCGACGGACGCACCGGCAAGGTGCGTCTGAGCCGCAAGGCGCTGCTGCCGGTGCCGGAAGGGGTCGATCCCAACGCCGGCTCGCGGCGGCGGCTTCCGCGGCGGCGATCGTGGCGGCGACCGTGGCGGTCGCGGCGGTCGCGGCGGCCCCGGCGCTAGTGGCGCGGTCCGCCGCGGGGCGGGCCGGTCAGGAAGTTCCGCGGGGGGCGCCGTCGCCGGCGACGGCGCCCCGCGCGGTGGATCAGGAGCGACGGCCCGGTGGCAACCGGGCCGCGCCCGTCTTCAGCCGGCGCGGCCAGCGCGCACGGGGAGCGCATGGACAACGGATCGTATCGGGACGAAACGCCGCCGTCGCGGGAGATCCTGCCGGGCGGCGCCGTGCTGCTGAGCGCGCCGCTGCCGGGGGCGCAGTCGTCGGCGCTCGGGACTGTGGGTGCGGCGCGGCACGGAGGACGAGCCGGACGGCCTGGGCGGGGTGTGCCACTTCCTCGAGCACATCGTCTTCAAGGGCTCCGCCCGCTACTCGGCGCTCGATCTGGCGCGGGGATTCGATGCCCTCGGCGCCGCGGTCGACGCCTTCACGACCAAGGACCACGTCGCCTTCACGCTGCGGGTCCTGCCGGAATACCTGCCGGCGGCGGCCGAGCTGCTCGCCGACATGACCGCTGCGCCCGGCGCTCGATCCGGAGATGATCGCGCTGGAGCAGGAGGTGGTCTGCGAGGAGATCCAGGAGGCGCGCGACACGCCGGAGGACTGGCTGCACGACGCCTTCGCGGCGCGCGTCTACGGCGCGCATCCGCGCGGGCTGCCGATCCTGGGCACGCGCGAGTCGGTGGAGGCGTTGCGCGCCGACCGGCTGCGGGAGCAGCACGCGCGCCCTGTTCGCCGGGCCCAACCTGGTGCTGTCGCTGTCGGGACCGGCCGACCCGCGGCTGGGCGAGGCGGTGGTGGCGGCGTTCGGCCCGCGCCTGTGGGGCGCCACGGCGGCGGGGGCGGGTGCGCGGGCGGCGGGCGCGCCGGCGGCGGGCGCCGGCGGGGGCCGGCGGCGCGGAGTCCACGCGGCTCGAGCTGCGCTCCGGCATCGTGCAGACCTATTTCGAGATCGGCAACCTGGCGATCTCGTACCGTCATCCCGACTGGATCCCGCTCTTCCTGCTGGCGAACCTGCTCGGCGGGGGCATGTCGAGCCGGGTGTTCCAGGCGGTGCGGGAGCGCGAGGGTCTCGCCTACTCGGTCTACACCTACAGCGACATGGGGCGCGACACCGGCCTGGTCAGCTGCGCCGGCTCCTGCACCCCGAGCAAGCTGGCCCGTCTCGAGGAAGTCGTGCGGGACGAGTACCGCAAGCTGCTGGCGGAGGGGCCGGGCGAGGGGGAACTGGCGGCGAACCGCGCGCAGATGAAGTCGCAGATCATCTTCGGACTCGAAGGGGTCATGGGGCAGATGAGCCGCGCGGCCAAGAACGAGATCTACCACGACCGCTTCATCCCGGTGCGGGAGCTGGTGGAACGGCTCGACGGCATCGATCGCGAGACGATCATCCGCTGCGCCAGCGCCTGGTTCCACCCCGATCATCTCACGGTCGCCACGCACCTTCCCGAGTGACGTCGGCGGCGGCGGGCGCCGGGGTGCGCCCGCCGCCGTGCGCCTGTCGTCGTTACGAGCGCCAGTCGATGTCGGCGGTCCGGCAGGCGGCCATGGCCGGCACCAGTTCCGCTTCGTCGATGCCGAGCGAGGCGCGCACGCAGCCGGCGCCGAAGGCTCCGAAGCCGGAGCCGGGCGACAGCAGCACGCCGGTGCGGTGCAGGAGATCGACCACGAACGCCATGTCGTCGTGTGCCGTAGGCGCGCGGGATCCGTCCCCAGACGTACATCGTGGCGCGGGGCGACGGGCAGTTGCCAGCCGAGGTCGTGCCAGGTGTCCAGCACCAGGTCGCGCCGGCGGCGGTAGAGGGCGGCGTTGGCGGCGCAGATGTCCTGCGGGCCGTCGAGCGCGGCGCAGGCCGCGTGCTGGATGCCGCCGAACAGCGAAAAATCGACGTTGCTCTTGGTCTTGCCGAGCGCCGCGATGACCTCCGCGCAGCCGGCGGCGAAGCCGACGCGCCAGCCCGCCATGTTGTGGCTCTTGCTCAGCGACTGGAATTCCACCGCGTGCCGCGGTCCGCCCGGCAACTGCAGCACGCTCGCCGGCACGCAGGCCGGATCGAGACTCAGTTCGCTGTAGGCGATGTCGGACACGAGCAGGATGTCGTGGCGCATGCAGAAGTCCAGCGCCTCCTCCAGGAGCGGCAGCGCGCACACGCCGCCGGTGGGGTTGTTCGGGATAGTTCAGCAGCAGCATCCGCGCGCCGGCCGCCACCTCGGCCGGGATGGCGGCGAAGTCGGGCTGGTAGCCGCGGTCTTCGCGCAGCTCCATCTCCCAGATGCGCGCTTCGCACAGGCGCGCGGCGCCGAAGTAGGCGGGATAGCACGGACTGGGGATGATGATCGTGTCGCCCGATGTTCAGGCAGGTCCGCATCAGGTTGGCGAGACCCTCCTTCGAACCGATCAGCGGCAGCGTCTGCGTGTCCGGGTCGAGCGTGA
This sequence comes from uncultured bacterium, assembly GCA_963772145.1. Taxonomy (GTDB): domain Bacteria; phylum Krumholzibacteriota; class Krumholzibacteriia; order LZORAL124-64-63; family LZORAL124-64-63; genus CAVSZB01. The sequence continues at coordinate 20,707 of CAVYVY010000022.1, read as the reverse complement.
CGCCGAACCGCCGTCGCGTACCACCCGGCGATCGAGCGGCGCAGCGCCGGGGAGCCGTTGAAGGTGGAGTAGCGATGCACGTTGGCGCGCGGATCGCGCACCGCGTCGACCAGCGCCGCCACGACGTGCTCCGGCGGGCGGCCGTCGGGATTGCCCACTCCCATGTCGAAGACCCGCTGGCCGCGCGCCAGCGCCTCGTCACGCAGGGCGAAGACCCGCGCGAAGACGTAGGGCGGGAGGTTGCGGACCGGTCGGCCGGCACGAAGCGCGACGTGGCGTCGGTCATGGCGTGTACCTCGGAAAGGGTGACGGAGAGGGCGCGTGACGCGCCGGCCCGCCGACGGCGGGCCGTGCCGAAACGTAGTCAGAGGCGCGGCCCGGTCAAGGGCGGTGTCGCCCGGAAGCGGCGTTCAGGGGCCGAAAGCGTAGCTCCGTCCCTGGTCGACCAGCCGGTAGCGCCAGCCGTGCCCCTGCAGGACCGCCACGGCGGACGGCTCGACGAAGCGTCTCCTCCACCAGCAGCGACAGGTCGGCCGGATACTTGCCGTGCTCGGCGTGGAAGAGCGTGATCGCCTGCTCGCATGTCGTCGCCGAGCTGGGCCAGACGGAGCAGGGCCCGCCGCGGCCGCCTCGGTGCCGGCGGGGATCGTGCGGCGACCCGGCGGGGGCGGGCAGCGCCGGACGCCAGCGCCAGGCGCCGCCGGCCAGCAGCAGCAGGGCCAGCCCGGCGGTCAGCGCCGGGTGACGCAGGTCGAGCCCTCGGCGGGCGCCGTGCGCCCGGTTCACCGGCAGCGGGATGACCTGGCCGAGCTCCGGCTGGACCGGTGCGAGGGCGCCGGTCTGGCAGAGGTTGGCCAGCAGCTCGCGCGATGGTGAAGGCGCTGACGCGGGCGCTCTGGATGATCTCGCCGAGCGTCTTGCCGGTCAGCGCGAGCCGCAGCAGGCGGCTGCCCGCCTCGCCCAGTTCCCCCGCCTGGGGCGCCCGGGCGCCGCGCGCGAAGCTGAGCGAGAGCGAGTTGAGCTGTCTCGTGCAGGCGCGGCTCCTCGTCGCAGCGACGCGCCCCCTCCATCAGCAGCCCCTGGATGTCCATGTTGATGCGGCCGCGGATGCCGGAGGCCACGTCGCTGGTGGCCGTGAAGTGGTAGCTGCCTCGCTTGAGCTTCATGCCCTGGTGGATCTGCTCCTGGGCCACCGACTGCAGGACACTGTTGAGCGTCGGCTCGTCGAGCAGGTTCTCGGAGAGCAGGATGTCGGTCAGGTCGAGCGTGGCGTGGGACAGCACGTAGTCGAGGTGCGTCCACTGCTCCGGCGTGAAGAAGCCGTAGCGACGCAGGATAGAGCGACGAGCGGGTCGTTGCCGGGGCCGCGGCGGTCGCGCGTGGAGACGAGGGTGCCGCGGTCGAAGTAGAACACCATCTCCTGATCCTGCTTCAGGATCAGGAAACCGGACTTCTGCTGCACCGCGATCAGCTGGAGGATCTCCTCCAGACCGAAATCGCTGAGATTGCCTTCCAGGGCCATGCCCGACCTTTCCGGCCCGCGGGCGCGTCGGCCCGCGGACCGCGCGCTCAGGCGCTGTCGCGGCGTCCGCCGCCGGCGCCGCATGCCGGCGCCCGGCGCGGCCGGCCGCCAGCCGGCCGGCTTCAGGATCTGCTTCGGCAGGCGCGCCGGACGGCTGCGCCGGAACTTGTCGTGCCCGAGCCAGGTCGATAGGTACAGCGCCCCGGCCAGCAGCAGTCCCGCCACGAACGACCAGCCGCGCGGGCCGGTCCAGGCGTAGGCCGGCAGCGGCAGCAGCAGGGGCTGGAGGGTCTCCTCGGGCAGCAGGAGGCCCGGCAGATCCCAGGTCGCCATGAGATTGAACGACCAGCCGAACAGCAGCAGCAGCAGGGCGGTGGTCAGCAGCGCCGAGGCGCGCCAGACCGACCAGCGGCTGGCCGGCGACGAGATTGCTGCCGCCCGGCAGGATGCGGTTGAAGCGCTGCGCGCGCCCGATGAAGGCCATCTCCAGGTCGCGGCTGCGGTTCTTCTGCAGGGTGGCCATGACCAGTTCGGAGCGGGCGCGCTCGGCGGTGCCGTGGCAGACGGGGCAGAGCAGTTCATCCTCCCGCCACTGCCCGCAGGCGGGGCAGACCGCCGTGCTGCAGTTGGCGCACGGGCGGGTGCGGGCGACCGCCGGCAGGCGCAGGCTGCCGGCGATCGCCAGGACGAACAGCCCGCCGACGATCCAGAACAGCGTCGGCCATCCGCTCGCCGAGCCAGGGGGCCCAGGCCGACAGGTGCGCCAGCGGGGGATAGCGGCCGCTCTCCCAGTCGCGCGCTCGCCGCGAGATCCTCCCGGTCATGGCCGAGATAGACCACCGGCGCGAAGCCGTTGGCGGTGCCGGCGCGGTCCTCGAACGGCGCCGGCACGAAGCCGAGCGCGTTGGCCCGGGCCAGCGCCTTCGGAGCTCTCCTTGAAGAACAGTTTCTTGGCGAAGGCCTGGGACAGGTTGTAGTGGATCTCCGCGCGGTCCGGGAGACGCGCGCGTCGCGGCCTGGTAGCCGCGGACGGCGGCGTCGTAGTGGCCCTGGTAGTAGTCGTTGTTCGCGTAGTTCACCAGCGGCCGCCACGTTGGTCGGGTCCTGCGCCACGATCGCGCCGAGCAGACGGCTGCTGGCGTCGTAGTCGCCGCCGCGCGCCGCCAGCACGCCCAGCGCCAGGCGCAGGCGGGAGGTGCGCGGCGCGTCGTCGCGCGCGTCGGCGATCCGGGTCTCCAGCTCCTGCACGAGACCGGGCGAGGGGGGCAGCCGGGTGGCGCGCGACAGGAGCACGGTCTCGCTGCCGGGATCGACGGCCGGCAGCGCGGCGCGCACGGCCGGCCAGCCGGGGTAGAGCGCCGCGGCGGCGGCGATCCAGGTGCCGACCAGCAGGGCGCGGGCGCGGCCGCTGGCGTGCAGATAGAGCGGCGCGGAGAGGGCGGCCAGCAGCACGAACCAGCCGGGCCGCAGCCAGAGCAGCGCCGCCACGGCCAGCGGCAGCAGCCAGAGGGGCGCGGCGTGTTGCCGCCCCGCTCAGCAGTAGCGCGGCCAGGTCGTGCGCGATCCGGTCGCCGTAGCGGAAAAGGCCGGCCGCCACCAGCAGGGTCCAGAACAGGGCGATCCAGAGCACGGCCGCCTGGTGGCCGAGCAGGATGAGCCGCTTCCAGGCGGCCAGGTCCGAGTGCGTGGCGCGCACGGCGCGCGGCAGGGCGTTCAGGAAGTCGAGGTCCCAGTGCCGCAGGCCGTGCCAGGTGCGCCACCAGGCGTAGGCGGCGCGGGCCGGATCGCGCTCGGCCGCCTGCCGGACCGCGACCTGGGCCGCGTCGGTCTCGGCCGGCGGCCTGGGCGCGTCGCGCCTGCTGGAAGCGCAGCGCCGCCAGAAGCGGATCGTCGAGCCGGGGCGGGCGGACCGGCGGTGTCGTGGCGGGCAGCGCGGTGCCGGCGATCATCGGCAGGATGTTGCGGGAGATCTGGATGTCGCGCGGCACCCAGGGGGGCGGAGCGTCGACGTTTTCCAGCGTGTCGAGCGGCGCCTCCCACGGCGGTGGCGATGGCGGCCGCGGCCACCGCCAGCAGGCCCACGATCGTCAGCCAGGCGAGGCCCAGCAGGCGGGCATTTCGCCCGCCGGGCAGTTTCTGCCGGTTTTCGCTTCCGTCGCGCCTCGTTGTACATTCCGCTGTTGTCCCTCATCGCCGAAGGTCCTAGGATGCCCGGACGTGTCGCCGGGCGGCCGGGCTTCCCGACGGCGCTCCGGAAGCCGTGTGAGTGTGGCAAAACGCCACGTCCTTCCCCGTGCGGGACCGTGATTTCGTATGGTCGCAATGATTGTGCCGTCAGACGCAGCCGCCGCTTCCGTCCCGCCGTCCCGGCCGGCGTGGCCGGGGTGCGCGTCCGACTGCGCGGCGCCTGCCGGCGCTGCGCGCGTGGACCGTGGCTGGCCGTCGTCCTCTGCGGGGCGCTGCTGCTGGCGCGCCCGGCCGGGCGGGGGAGGCTGGTCGCCGCGCCGGCCGACGTCGCCGGAGGCGAAGCGGGAGCGACGGCGACCAACGGCGCCGGCCCTGACTCCGCCGCCTGCGGGACGCCGCGCCTCACCCGCGCCTCCGACATGCTCGGGCGCGACATCTCGGGGAACCGCCAGGCGATCAAGCCGTTCGCGCCCGGATCGCAGCCGCTGCTGGTGCAGGTGCGCGACGGTCGCGGCGCGCCGGTGGCGGACGTGCCGGTCGTCTTCAGCGTGGAGCCGGAATTCGATGCCGACGGCCTTTCGTACACCAACGGCGGCCTGCATCCGCTCGCCTCGCGCGGGACGGTCGGCTACGCGCCCGGCCGGTCGGAGCCACGCTGAAGGATGCCCGGCCGCGCCTGACGGTCACCAGCGATGTCCAGGGATATGCCGGCGCCTACTACTTCCCGGCCGGGCGCGTGGAGACGGTCCAGGTGTCGGCGTCGCCTGCCGGAGCGGCCCGCGGACGTGCTGCGGTTCTCGCTGCGGGTGATCGACCCCAAGTGGACGCTGCTGCTCTGGTCGGGGCTGCTCGGCGGACTCGCCCTCTTCCTCACCGGCATGCGGATGACCAGCACCGGGCTGGAGCAGATGGCGGGCAACCGGCTGCGCGCCATCCTCGGCCGGGTCACGGACAACCGGCTGCTCGGCCTGCTCACCGGCATCGTGGTGACGGCGCTCGTCCAGAGCAGCAGCGCCACCACGGTGATGGTGGTCAGCTTCACGAACGCCGGACTGATGAGCCTGGGGCAGACGCTGGCGATCATCCTCGGTGCCGATGTCGGCACGACGCTGACCGTCCAACTGCTCGCCTTCTCGCTGAAGGACTATTCGCTGCTGATCGTGTTCGCGGGGTTCGTGCTGTCGGCCCTGCCGCGGCGGCGCTACCGGTCGAGCGGGCAGTTCGTGGTCGGGGTCGGCCTGATCTTCTACGGCATGGCGCTGATGAACAAGGCGATGACGCCGCTGCAGGACCTGCCGGTGTTCCGCCAGGTGCTGGTCGGCAGCGCGGAGCAGCCGCTGCTGGTGCTGCTGGCGGCGCTGGTCTTCACGGCCCTGATCCACAACAGCGCGGCCACGATCGGCATCGCGCTCACGCTCGCGTTCCAGGGGCTGATCGGCCTGCAGACCGCCATCCCGGTCATCCTGGGGGCCAACATCGGCACCTGCATCACCGCGGTGATGGCGGCCTTCGGCACGCGGCGCGAGGCGCAGCGCACGGCGGTGGCGCACATCTTCTTCAAGTTGGCGGCGGCCGCTGGTCTTCCTGCCGTTCATGAGGCCGTTCGCCGCGCTGGTGGCGCGCACCTCGCCCGACCTGCCGCGCCAGATCGCCAATGCCCACACCCTGTTCAACGTGACGGCCGCGCTGCTCTTCCTGCCGACGCTCAAGTGGGCGGAGGGCTTCCTGCGGCGGTTGATGCCGGAGAAGGCGGGCGAGGGCGAAAAGACCTGGAGCCCGAAGTACATCGACGAGCGGATCCTCGAAGTGCCGGTGCTCGCGCTGGCGCAGGTGCAGCGCGAGATCATGCGCATGGGCGACACCGTGCTCAACCAGCTGCGCATCGGCTTCGAGGTGTTCCGCGACCGCAGCGAGGAGAAGGCGCGGCTGGTCCGGCTGCTCGACGACAAGGTCGACACGCTCGACGAGGCGCTGCGCCGCTACCTGACGCGACTCGGACGGCAGGAGCTGGGCCAGGCGCAGTCGGCGAAGGCGGCCTCGCTGCTCTACATGGTTCACCACCTGGAAACGATCGGCGACCTGCTCTCGAAGAACCTGATGGGCCTGGCCGACAAGGTGCTGCGGGACGATCTGCACTTCTCCGAGGAGGGGACGCGCGAGTGGTCGGCCTACTACCTCGACGTGATCGCGATGCTCGAGAAGGCGCTGGCGGCGTTCGCCACCAACGACCAGGTCATGGCGCGCGAGGTGGTGGCCATGAAGGCCGACATGGCGCGCCGCGCGCGCAACCTGCACTTCGAGCATCTGGATCGTTTCGGCAAGGGCATCCCGGAGGCGGAGCAGACCAGCTCCATCCACATCCACCTCATCAGTGACCTGCGCCGGATCGTTTCGAACACCGCCTCGATCGGCGCGGCCGTCGTGAACGAATACCGCCTTCCCGATGATGCGACCGCCGGCCCGGACGGCGAGCGCGGATTCGGGGACATCCCGGAGGAGTAGGCGGTGATCGGCACGGAGGCGACCTGGACGGCGATGCGGCGCTGGCTGCTGGTCATGGCCGGCGTGGCGGGCCTGCTCGGCTTCCTGATCGAGTACGGCACCTACGAGGCGGCGCGTCTGGCCGACTGGCTGGCGCTGCTGCGCGGCCTGGCCGTGGGCGGCTTCCTGCTCGAGGGCGCGCTGGCGGCGCTGACGATCCGCCCCTGGCGCGATTTCCTCGCCACCCGCTGGCCGCTGCTGGTGCTGGCCGGTCTGCTGCTGTTCGAGCTGGCGGTCGTCACGGCGGGCGGCGAGCAGTGGCTGGCGCCGTTCCTGCATTTCTTCTCGATCCGCACCGCGGCCCAGGCGTACGTGGTGCTGCTGCAACTGTTCATCGTCGGCAATCTGCTCGCCGGCCTGCCCCGGGTGAGCGCCCGCGTGGCGGGACGGCGCGTGCGGCCGATGGTGCTGTTCCTCGCCGCCTTCGCCCTCGCCATCCTGGTCGGCGGCGGCCTGCTGACGCTGCCGCGCGCGGCGCCGCCGGGGGAGCAGGCCCGCTTCCTCGACGCCGCGTTCACCAGCACCTCCGCGGTCTGCGTGACAGGGCTCGCGGTGCGCGACACCGGCACCGAGTGGACCCGCTTCGGGCAGTGGACCATCCTCCTGCTCATCCAGATCGGCGGGCTCGGCATCATGTCGGTGACCGCGGCGATGGCGCTGCTGCTCGGGCGCGGCCTGGGGCTGCGGGAGGGGAGCCTGCTGCGCGAGATCTTCCAGATCGATTTCGTGGAGCAGGTCGGGCGCAACATGCGGTTCATCGCCCTGTTCACGCTCGTGCACCGAGCTGCTGGGGGCGGTGCTGCTGTTCATCGGGTTCCGCGCGGCGGTGCCGCAGCCGGCGACCCGCGCCTTCACGGCGCTGTTCCACTCCGTGTCGGCCTTCTGCAACGCCGGCTTCAGCACGTTCCCCGACAACCTCTGCTCGTTCGCCGCCATCGCCGCTGGTCTACCTGACGGTGGCGGGGCTGCTGATCGTCGGCGGCATCGGTTTCCCGGTGGCGGCGAACGTGCTGGCGTTCAGGCGGGGGCGGGCGCTGGCGCAGCCGGGCGGGCACCCGCGGCGTCTCACGGTGCAGACCCGGGTCGTGCTGCGCGTGACCGGCCTGCTGCTGGTCGGGGGCACGCTCCTGCTCGCGCTGCTGGAATGGAACGGTGCGTTCGCCGGCCGGTCGGTGCTCGAGAAGCTGGGGCTGGCGTTCTTCCAGGCCGCCACGCCGCGCACGGCCGGCTTCAACACGATCGACATCGCGCGGCTGTCCGAGGCGTCGCTCCTGCTGCACATCGTGCTGATGTTCATCGGCGCCTCGTCCGCCTCGACCGGCGGCGGCATCAAGGTGACGACGCTGGCCGTGATCTGGGCGAACCTGCGCGCGATCGCCACCGGCCACCCGCATGCGCGTCTGCACGACCGGGAGATCAGCCAGCAGGTCGGGCGGCAGGCCACGTTCGTGTTCCTGGCGAACCTGTTCGTGGGGACGGCCGGCACGTTCCTGCTGCTGCTGACCGACGGCAAGCCGGCCCTGGCCTCGGCGTACGAAGTGTATTCCGCGCTGGGGACCGTGGGGCTGTCGGTCGGCCTGACGCCGGGCCTGTCGGACGCGGGGAAGCTGATCATCATCATGGTCATGTTCTTCGGACGCGTGGGACCGCTGGCGGTGGCCTACGGCATCGTCCGCCCGACGCGCGAGCGGGGCGTGCGGCTGCCGGCCTCGCGCATCATGATCGGCTGAGTCGCGGCCGCGGCCGGGGCCGCGGCGACGCGCGAAAAGGAGCGCATCCATGCGAAGAGTGGCGGTTTTCGGCCTCGGCCAGTTCGGCGCCAGCGTGGCGCGTCGTCTCTACAAGGAGGGGATCGAGGTGCTCGCCGTGGACCGCGACCTGCGCCTGGTGGAGGAGATCCAGGACGAGGTGACGGTGGCGGTGGCCTTCGATTCGAGCATCCGCGAGAATCTGCTCGCCTACGACGTGCCGAACATGGACGCCGTCGTCGTGGCCATCGGCACCAATTTCGAGGCCACGGTGCTGGTGACGGTGCAGGTCAAGCAGATGGGGGTGCCGCTGATCGTCGTCAAGGCGCTCAATCCGCTGCGGCGGCAGGTGCTGTTGAGCATCGGGGCCGACCGGGTCGTCATGCCGGAGGAGGAGATGGGCACCCGACTGGCGGAGGAGCTCGTGCACGAGTCGGTCGTCGACTACGTCGAGCTGCCGCGCGGTTTCTCCCTGCGGAGGATCGCGGTCCAGCCGCAGTGGGCCGGTCGGACATTGTCGGAACTGTCGCTCCTGCGCACCGAGAAGCTCAACCTCGTGCAGGTCGTGCGGGCGCGGACCGGCGCGCACGAGCCGGAGCTGGTGCCGGTGCCGCACGGTGACATTCGGCTGCACGCCGGCGACCGCATCGACGTGATCGGACCGGACGAAGTGCTGGCGCGCTACCTGGCATAAGGGAGTGTGGTTGTCGCGTTGCGGTGAAAATGTCTTGCCACTTCCGGCCGTTCCGCTATTTTTGCAATTCCCCCGCTCCGGCGGCGCGCTTCAGTCCGGGCCGCCGGTGCCGATATGATTGTGAAGTCAGAAATCAGTGCATGGCGGCGGCTGTGGCCAATGGTGGCGCTGGCGCTGGCGCCAGAGGCGAAAAGGAGAGGATCATGAACGATTCGAAACGTACCCTCCTCGCGGTCGGCAGGGCCGGCGCTATCTGCGCGCTCGTGTTCGCGCTCACCGGCCTCGCGGGCTGCAGCTCCTGCAAGGAGTTCAAGGCGCGCGTCCTCGAACTCGACGCCCAGGTGGCCGACCTGCAGACCCAGTTGAGCAGCCGGGAAACCGCGGTCGGCGACTGCCAGAAGCTGGCCGACGAGGTGCGGGCCGGCCTGAAGAAGTGCGAGGCGGACAAGGCGGTCATGGTGGAGCAGTTGAACGAGACCGTGATGATCCGCCTGCCCGACCGGCTGGTGTTCAAGTCCGGCTCCGACAAGATCCGCAACGAGATGAAGCCGACCATGGAGGCCATCGCCGGCGCCATCGGTCAGCATGCCGACTGGGACGTCTACGTCGAGGGCTATACCGACACCAAGCTGATCAAGAACGACTACCTCGAGCGCTGGGGCAGCAACTGGGAACTCGGTTCCTACCGCGCCTGCGCCGTGGTGCGCCACCTGACCGAGGTCCTCAAGCTCGACCCGAAGCGTTTCGCCGCGGTCAGCTACGGCCCGTACCGGCCGGTGGACAGCAACGACACCGACGCCGGGCGCGCCAGCAACCGCTTCGTGCAGATCGTCATGCACAAGCCGAACCGGTAGCGCACGCGTTCGACCCCCGCGCCCACGGGTATAATCAAGCGGGGCCGCCTTCCGGGGCGGCCCCGCGTTATTTCGCCGCGCGTCGGGGCGCGGAGCGCCGGTTACGCCTGGCGCCGGCCCTTGGCCGCGAAGGTGACCGTGATTTCCCGCATCGCCGCGAGCGCCGCGTCGATGTCCGCGCGGACATTGAACGGGCCGACGCTGAAACGCACGGCCCCCAGCGGCGCCGTGCCGATCCCCTCGTGCGCCAGCGGGGCGCAGTGCAGGCCGGTGCGCACCGCGATGTCGTACTGCACGTCGAGGATCGTGCCGACCTCGCCCGCCTCCAGATTGTCGACGTTGCAGAGCACGACCGGCAGGTGCCGCTCATCCCACCCGGCGCAATAGACGCGCACCCCGTCGAGCGCGAGCAGTCCCTCGGCCAGCAGGCGCGCCAGTTCCATCTCGTGCGTGCGGATCGTCGCGAGGCCGCGCTCGGCCAGCCAGTCGTGTCCGGCCAGCAGCCCGGCGATGCCGATCGTGTTGAGGGTGCCGACCTCGCAGCGGTAGGGGAACTCGTCGAGGTGGCGGCGCACCGCCGACCTGACGCCGGTGCCGCCCCAGCGCGTGCTGCGGATCGGCACGTCCGGCCCGACGGCCAGACCGCCGATGCCGGTCGGTCCGAGCAGCGACTTGTGCCCGGTGAACGCCACCACGTCGATCTGCATCGACTCCATGTCGATCGGCACGAGGCCGGCCGTCTGGGCGGAGTCGATCGCGAACAGCACGCCGCGCTCGCGGCAGATCCGCCCGATCTCGGCCACCGGCTGCACCGTGCCGAGCACGTTCGAGCCGTGGTTGACGATCACGAGACGGGTCGTCGGGGCGGATGCGCCGCGCGATCTCGTCCGGATCGACGAAGCCGTCGCCGTCGAACGGCGACGAGATCGTGGGTGATGACGCCGTCGTCCTCCAGCACGTACAGCGGGCGCAGCACGGAATTGTGCTCGAGCTGCGTGGAGACGACATGGTCGCCCGGCCGCACGAGCCCCTGGATGAGGAGGTTGAGCGCGTCCGAGGCGTTGGCCGCGAAGATCAGCCGGTTGTGGTCGTGCGCGGGATTGTGGAAGAAACCGTCGAGCGCGCGCCGCGTGGCGTCGATCGACGAGTCCCGCCTCGACGGACGAGATCGTAGCCGGAACGTCCGGGGTTCACGCCGAGCCGGCGATAGAAGGAGGACATGGCCTCGCAGCACGCTGTCCGGCTTGGGGAAAACCGTGGCGGCATTGTCGAGGTAGTGGAAATCTCGGGCATCACGGCTCCTTGCCGGACGGTGTGGCGGGTGAACGTTCCAGCTTGCGACAGTATGCGTTTTGACGGGAATGCGGGCAAGAGTCGAACATGCGCGGTGCGGAGCGTCGGTCGTGCGGCGACGCGGAAGTGGCGACGGATGGAGTCCTCTTCGTCGGACGCGGCCGGCCGGCGGCGCGGCTTGCGGACAACGTCGCGCCGCGGCTAGCATGCGCAGGGTCGGCGGTGGGGGCCGCCGCGTTCACGTGTCAAATCGGAGGAAGATCATGCGTGTTTGTCTGCCTACCCTGCCGAAGCCCTTCCCAGCCGCGCGGTCGGCGCGGGGCGCGCGTCGCTGGCGCATGCGTGCTCGGCGCGCTCGCCGCTGCTGGGTGTCGGTCGCCGGGCCGGCCGTCGCCGCCGAACCGCTGTTCGCCCGCTGCGACACCGACTCCGGCAGCATCCTGCTCGTGCTGCAGCCGGAGCTGGCGCCGCACCACGTGGCCAACTTCGCGCACCTGGCGCGCACGCGGCTTCTACGACGGCACCTATTTCCATCGCGTGATCCCCGGCTTCATGATCCAGGCGGGGGATCCCAACACGCGCAACGCGGAGCGCGGCGACGACGGCACGAGCGGCCCGACCTGGGCCGACGTGCTGACGAAGGAGGAACTCGCGGTGGTGGAGGCGGCCGCGCCGCTGCGCGGCGCGGGCGCCGACGCCGCCGCGGCGTCGCAGGCGAAGGTGGCGGCCGCCGACAAGCTGCTCGCGCAGAAGGGCTACGTCTGGCTGCGGGCCGAGGCGGCCTCCCTGAAGGCGGAGTTCTCGCCGACCGCCCGTCACGTGCGCGGCACGCTGTCGATGGCGCGCACCAACAATCCGACACCGCCGGCAGCCAGTTCTTCATCTGCGTGGCCAACGCCCCGACTCCCTCGACAAGCAGTACACCATCTTCGGGCGGGTCGTGACCGGGCTGCCGGTCGTGGACAAGATCGTCAACGCCAAGCGCGACGGACGCGACAATCCGCTGCAGGTCGTTCCACATCAGGAAGATGACCATCGTGTCCGGCACGGCCGGCCTGACGGCCGCGGAGCAGACGGCGTGGGCGCAGGGCGGGGAAGGCGGGCGGCTGAGCCGGCGCTTCCTCAACGCGCGCGCCGGCGCCTGGCCGGTTCCAGTTCGCGCGACGCTTCGGCGGCGCCGGTCTTCGCCCGGGAGACCGGCGTCGCCGCGTCGGTCCCGGCGAGCGGTCGCCCGCGTCGCGGGCGGGCGGTCGGATCGGCGCGGGTGGGGAGCCGGGGCTCCGCCGCGGCCGGCGGCGCCGCGCCCAGCAGCCGGTCGGTCACTTCGATCCCCGCGACGAGGTCGAGCAGGCGTCCGCCGGCGCGCGCGAACGGCAGCCACGACCAGGGTGGCCGTTGCCGGCGCGCAGGGGGGGCGTGTCCGCTTCCAGCAGCTTGCAGACGCAGCGCCGACGGCACGCAGGCGAGCGCCACCGTCACCACCAGGCGCGCGGCCTCCGCCTCGCCGATCTGTCCCCCCGCCGCGCCGCGCAGCGAGCCGTGCACCGGCGACCAGCTCGTCGGCGGTCAGCGACAGCGCGCGCGCCAGCCGCAGGTAGGCGCCGCCGGTCTCCGGCGCCAGCGACGGCACGACGATCCGGTCCGGCCGGCGCCAGGCGGGCGGTCCGCCGGGAGCGGGCCTGCCGGCACGGCCGCTCTGCCCAGATGACCGGAATGATCCAGCAGGGGTAGTGGCCGGTGAGCGCCCGCCGGGGTCGGCAGCCGGGGCGGCACGCTGGCGGTCGACGCGGGGGCCAGACGACCGCCCGCCAGCGCGCTGGCGCGGCCGCAGGCGGGGCAGGCGAACAGCACGGTGTCGGCGGGGGCCGGCAGATCGCCGCCGCAGTGGGCAGCACGCCAGACGCACGAGCGGCACGGTCGGTTCCTTCCGTCAGAACGACTCCACGATCCGGCGCGGGGGCGCCAGGGTCTCCTGCGCGCGCAGCGCCAGCGCGCGGGGCGAGGCGACGGCGTCGCGCGCGCGGGCGTCGAGCAGCCAGAGCAGCGGCAGGCTGCCGAGACCGCCGGTCGGGCTGGCCGCCCAGACACAGCTCCAGAGCGACAGGCCGCCGAGCAGTCGCCAGGCGTCGTCCGCGGTGGCGGCCGGGCGGGTCCCGGCCAGCACGTGACCGCGCACGCCGTCCAGCACGAGCCGGCAGCGCAGGTCGCGCGCCGCGTACTTGAAGATGTGCAGCGGGTAGTAGATCAGCGCCACCTGTTCCCGCACGAAGCTGGCGCGGCGGCGCAGCACGCGCTGGTTGCCGGCCAGCTGGTTGAGCACCGCCCGCTCCGCCTGTCGCCGCACGGCGGCGACGCTGCCGTGCACCTGGCAGACCGCGCCGGTGCGCTCCGCCGCCGCGAAATCGAACGGCACCAGTTGCGCCTCGTCCACCAGTTGATGCACGCCGACCAGACCGAATTCCCGCACGTCGCAGGCGGGACCGCTCCAGGCGACCGGCTTGAGCAGGGCGCTCGTGCGCGGCTCCGGGTGCGTGGCGGCGATCGCCGCGTCGCGGCGCCGGTCGGCGGCCGGCGCGCGGCGCGGCCAGGAAGGTCGGCCAGACGCGTCTCTTCGTCGCGGCGTCGCGGCGCGCGCCAGCAGGGCGGCCAGCGGCGCGGCGCCGCCGTTGTCGCGGGCCGTGCCGCCGAAGCGCGGCGGGGCGGGGCGCCGCGATCGCCTGCGCGCGCGCCGGGCGGGTCAGCACCCAGCCGCTCAGCAGGGCCGCGTACCGCCAGTACGGGACGAACAGCAGGCTGATCGCGCCGGGTCGCGGCGGCGGGTCGGCCGCGATCTCCTGCTCGCGCAGCCAGCTCCGGGCCGCGTGGAAGGCGGTGGCGGCGCCGAGGTGGCGGCGCGGCGTGAGCGTCGGCACGCCGGGATCGCCCGCCGCCAGGAAGCGGCCGCCGCAATAGACGCAGTCGAAGCGTCCGCCGGGGCCGGGTCGCGTCTGTCCGCCGCAGCTGGGGCAGCACAGGGTCGGCAGGCCGGTCGGTTCGGGCGTCGCCGGGGTCACGGCCGTCGCCCCCGATCGGCCGGACGCCGCGCGGCGGCCCGCGTCCTCGCCGGTCAGCGGCGAGACCGGTCCGCGCCAGGCCCAGAGCGCCAGGGCGAACAGCAGCGCCGCCGCCGGCAGGTGGAGCGCCAGCGGCAGCAGGCGTCCGAGCAGCACCAGGCAGGCGGTCCAGGCGGCCAGCGGCGCCAGGACCGCCGGACGCAGACGCGTCGGCGGATCGGTCTCCGGCAGCGGTCCGAGCACCGGCTGCGTCAGGTCGGCCACGGTGACGGCGCGCGTGCCGCGCGTCGCCGACGCGCACCTGCCAGAAGCGCACCGGCACCCAGACCAGCCAGGCCCGTTCGAGCGTCGGCGGCGCGGCGTCGGTCGCCCGGCGCGGGAGCGTGGCGAGGAACTCGTCGAGCGGGAGATCCTGCGGGCAGCCGCCGGTCGGGGCGGACTCCGTGTCGGCGAGCGGGCGCGCCGGCAGCGCCGGCACGGTCACCCGGCGCAGCAGTGCGTTCTCCTCGCGTGTGGCGGGGCCGGTGAGCAGTTCGCCGTCGGCGGTCACCACCGACCAGAACGGCGCCCAGCGGGTCTGGCCGCCGCCGCGCACGGTGGCGGGGGCGCGGAACCGGGCGGCGAGATGCTGCGCCAGGAGCGCCGCCGCCTCGGCCTGGTCCCCCTCGTCCGCGAGCAGCAGCCGGCGCGTCGCGGGCGGAGCGCCGAGGCGCGCGTCGGCGCCGCACCAGCCGCACCGCACGCGCGCGCCTCCCACCGGCGCCGGCAGCGGCGCCCCGCACGCGGGGCAGGCGCCGGGGGGGACGGGGATCATGCCGCCGGACCGCCCTGGGCGCGGCCGCAGAGGGGGCAGAAGCGGGCCGCCGTCGGCAGGGCTCCACCGCAGGCGGCGCAGAACGGACCGCCGGCCGTGGCGCCGCGCCGCGTCGGCGCGGGGGCGACGGCCGTGGCTGCGCCGACGCCGGTCATCTCCTGGAAAGAAACCGATCCCTGGCCTTCCACAAAATTTTCGGACTCAATAATCTTGCGAAGATTTTGGATCTGCTCTCCATAAAGGGTTTCCTTTCCCACACAGACCTTGAACCCATTGAACTCGGGGGGATTGTGGCTGCCGGTAATCATGATGCCCCCTTCCCGGTCCAGATGGAATAGAGAGAAGTAAAAAACAGGCGTAGGACATACCCCAACATCGATCACCTCAAGGCCGCCCTTCACCATTCCTTGAACCAGAGAATCGCGAAACCGCGGGGAACTCAGCCGCCCATCCCTTCCGACCGCAACCCGACGTTTGCCCTGCCGGGATAGGCAGGTGGCAAATCCCAGACCGATGAGACGCACAACTTCATCGGTTAAATCCGTATCCACCAGCCCGCGAATATCATACTCACGGAAAATCCTCGGGTTCATGATTCCTCTTTGCAGAAAAGATTAAAATATCCAGTAATTTAGCACGATTGAAGGAGGATGGTCAAACAAAAATGGGGTCCGGGAAATCGTCCGGGACGATTCTTGGGGGCGAGGAGGAAATGATCAGCAAAAAATTTGCTCCTACCAGGAAATCTTTAAGGCAAAACCCGCAACCCGAAAATAGAAGCCCTGTAACAATTTACCCTTTTGAAAAGCCTTAAAATCCCCCTTTTTCCCCCTTTACAAAGGGGGAAAAACAAATTCTTTTATCGATCCTAAAGGCAAAGCTCTCCTCCCTTTGAAAAAGGGAGGACGGGAGGGATTTCTGGGAAAGCCTTTTTCAAAACGCTAAATTCATACGAACCCTTTATTGGGCTTCTTTGCAGGCGGCCTCCAATATCTCCAAAGCCATGTCGATCTCGCGCGAGCGGATATCCAGGGGTGGGAGGAAACGAATGACTTTATACCCGGCACCCTAAGAGTAATAGACCCCGTTCGAAGGCTTTACGGATGATCCGGTCTCTTCTTTCCCGTGAATCGATCTCGATAGCATCCATGAGGCCGATTCCGCGTACGTCATGGATGAAGGAGTATTTCTTCTGCAGTCCTTTCAATTGGTCGAGGAAGTAATTGCCCATTCGGGTAGCATTATCCAGAAGGTTGTCTTTCTGGATGACTTCGATGATCGTATAGCCGATGGCAGAACTTAAGGCATTTCCCTCCCCCCAGGTACTGGAGATACGGTATTCCTGCTGGGGGAAGAGCTGAGTTTTCCCCAGGGTCGCCCCCACCCGGAGAGGTTTGGCCACCGTAATGATGTCCGGCTTGATACCGAAGTGTTCAATCGCCCACCATTTTCCGGTACGCCCCATTCCGGATTGGATCTCGTCGGAGATCAAAGGGATGGAGTATTGTTTCGCCAGGCGGGCTACTTCTTTCATGAAATACCTGCTGGGAACGTTGTAGCCCCCTTCACCCTGGATGGGCTCGAGGATGATGAAAGCCACCTCGCCGGGGTCCACCAGGCCGATATCCGGGTCTAAAAAGTGATCCAGCCGGCTGCGCAACCCTTCCTTCCCGGTACAGCAGACCATCCAACCACATTGGCAGGGGTGGTCCTTACAGGTGCAGTAGGGGAAATCCACGATGTTGGGAATCTGGGGAAACCAGTCGCGCTGGATCTTTTTGCTGCGGTTTAAAGAGAGAGCTCCCAGGGTACGGCCGTGGAAGGCGCCGTAGAAGCAGATTCCATAGCCGTAATTCTTTTTGTGGTCGTAGCAGATTTTGATGGCGTTCTCCACCGCCTCGGCCCCGGAATTGGAAAAGAAGGCGGAGCCGAAGCCGAACTGCGAGGTGAGCTCCATGAGCTTGTAATGAAGGTGAGAGGGCGTGGGAATCTCAATTTTCTCCGGGTCCTCTCCCCAGGCGCCGATGAAATCACACCCCGCGTAACGGTCCGGATCGACAGCCTGGAGCCTGGCAGCCATGCGTACCAGCTCAGGGTGGTTGTAGCCCAGAGCTGAGCTGCCCACGTGGGAGACGAAATCCAGGATCACATTTCCATCCACGTCTGTGCAGAAGGGGCCGATGGCCGGTTTCGACCGGTCCCAGACAAACCCCTCATGGTAGGTTGATCGGGCGGCATAGCGGCGATGGAATTCAGACCACTTTCGAGCATTGGGGCCCGGGGGTAAAGTTTTGATATTTGCGGAAACTGTTTCTCGGTTCATAGTTCCTCCTTCTCATTCCTCCTCCCTGCGGGGAGGGCCCTGCGTGGAGGGCAAGGATGAGGGGGATATGGTCTAATGCCAAATCACTATGCATCCATTTTAGAATATAGAAATCTGACAATCAATGGTTTCATTTGGCTGGCCCGCCACCAGTTTTTCATAGGAATTCGTCAAGGTCCGGCAGAAGTGCTGCGGGAGAGCAAAGCGGGGGGTGTGGAAAGCGATATCCTGCCGATGCTTGGGGCGTCCCGCCAAGGCGGGACCTTTCCTTTCCGGACCCTTGCCCGGCTTTCATAGATTATTTCGATCAACTAATTTCCCATGGCCGTTTGGCCACCCGCGAGCCATGAAAATACAGCGTATTCTCCTCCCCCTTGAGGGGGGAGGATTGAGGTGGGGGTGATAACGATTCTGATCTCAAGGCTTTTCGATTTTCTGTTCTCCCTCACCCCATGCACCACATAGGGTGCATGGCAGTCCTGAACCTTACATGGTTCAGCAGGCCCTCTCCCGCCGGGGGAGAAGGAAATAATTGGGCTATTTTCTAAGTAATTTCATTTGGAGATGATCCAGAGAGATTAACTTACTGTGCGAAATGGAATTCAGGCCCGGTCATGGCTGGAGATAAGATTTCTATTGAAAATGGAATATTTTCCATCTAATATTTTCTTACGTACTCGGCCAAGAAAATTTTCTGCTGAAAATCTGGAAAATAATACCATGGCGGTTACTCGATTTGGCATATCCCTTGACGAAATTCTATTAAAAGGATTTGATGATCTCATTCGGAAAAAGGGGTACTCCAACCGAAGCGAGGCGATCCGGGATCTTATCCGCGATGCCCTGGTAAAGGAGGAATGGGAAGGAACGACTGGCGAGACCGTCGGAACCATCACCATCGTCTATTCCCACGAAAAAAGGGAATTGTTGGATCTTCTCACTCGTCTCCAGCACCTCCACCATGATTTAATCATTTCCAGTATGCACATTCATCTCGATAAACATAACTGCCTGGAACTCATTGCCGTCAAGGGAAAGGGAGAAGAGATCAAGAGGATCGCAGATCGATTGATCGGGTCTAAAGGAGTGAAGCATGGAAAACTTACCTTAACCACGACGGGAAGGCGGCTGAAGTAGAAATTTTTTTGAGATTTGGTAGCACAAATTTAATTTATGTGGTACACCCAGCGGGGGTGACCCGATGCGAATCAAAACCATACTGGAAGGAGATTTCCCGGAATCCATGGATTTTCATCGCCCTGGGTCTGTTGTTGGCGCTTTGTCCCGGAAGTCTCCGCCCATGATTTCTGGATGGATCGGAGGGCCAGGAGTTTCTCCTGATTTATGGCCATGGAGACCAAAGAGAGGAATTTGATACCTTCCAAAGTCAAAACCGTGAAAGCGTTCGGCCCTGGGGGGGCGGGAGATCGAGGTCCGCAGGGAGAAGAAAGGCCAAGGCATTGTTCCTTCAGCCCCGTTGAACCGCCTTCCTGGATCTGCGTCGAGATCGATAACGGGTATTGGTCCAAAACGATTTACGGCTGGAAGAAACCTCCCCAAGAGAAAGGCCAGCCGGGTGGTCGAGGCCATCCGCTCTCTTCTACTACTCCAAGGCCCTGCTGACATGGAGCGATGCCTTGAAGAATCCTGCAAGCAGCGCCCAGCTTGACATCGTTCTTCTGAAGAACCCTTTTGAATTGAAAGCAGGAGATTCGCTGCCGTTCAAAGTGTTCTACAGGGGTAAGCCTATAGCGGGTGTGGAGGTGGAAGGACGGGACCATGAGATCGTCTCCACTACGGATAAAGACGGGATGGCCAAGGTTCGAATGATCCGGGGGCCCCAGTTGATTTCCCTGAGCCATAAAGAACCCGTAACCAATGACCCGGATGCTGATTATTTGAGTTTTACGGCCACTTTAAGCTTCGAGGTGGGGAAATGAGAATTTTAAGAGTTGCTGGATTTGTTCTTCTTGCTACCCCTTGGTTTATTCCTGGGGGCGATCGATTCCCATGGGCACTCGATCAATTACCATGTTGAGCAAAAGGGAATCGCGGTGAGGGCTTTCTATTCGGCGAAGGATCCTTCCAGCTATTCGCAATATGAAATATACGGTCCCGGTGACAGAGGAGGATCTTCCCCATCAAACCGGACGAACCGACAAAAATGGTTTCCTTTCCTTTGTACCGGACCGAGCCGGAACCTGGAAAATCAAACTTTGGGGAGAATCGGGTCACGGCTATCACGGCTTCACGGCCGAGGTAAAAGTGGACAAAGAGCTAAACCTGGAATCTTTCAGCAAACCTCTGGTGGCTGCGCATACCAAACTAATAACCGGCTTGAGCCTGATATTCGGCATCTTCGGAATTTATGCCTTCTGGAGATCCAGGAGGAAACAAGAGAAGGTAAATCCTGTTGGTTAAGATCCTATTATGAATCGGAGATAGAATGAAGAGAATTGTGGGAATGATTATTTTTTCGAGCTTGTTTTTCCCTATGACGGCCTGGGCCCATCACGGGGGAGTGAGCCTGCCTTTTGGCCCCGGGACTCCGATAGAAACCAATTCCCCTCTAACCCTTCCGGAGGGTGGTCTGGTGCTTTCCACGAGAGTCGAACAGGTGGAATGGCGCAAATTCCAATTTGCCGAGCCGACGAACAGGACTTCTTTTACTTTTTCGAACGTCGCTTTCTCTTACGGAATCAAACCTTATCTAACTGGCAGCATCATATTGCCTTATAACATCAAGAGGGAGGAAACCTTTGGCAGTAACAGTGGAATTGGAGATATCCGATTTTCGGGCATCCTCGGGTTTAACTATGACGGCCAAGGGATCAAGCTGAATTCGCAAAAAGAAACCGCAGTTTCCCTCGAAGGCCAGAGAAGAAGACTTTTTTCTCTCTCTACGGGGGGTTCACCGTCCCCACGGGCAAGATCCACGAGGGGCTCGGGGGAGAAGTTGACCCCACGATGCAGCCCGGTTTCGGGAGTCCTTCGTTCACCATGGGATTTAACGCGTCCAGGGCGGTGCTTCGTTCTCTGAGCCTTGTTTTCGATACCTCCTATGATATTTTTACCCAGAGAGAAAACTTCAAGTTTGGCAATGAGTGGAGAGTCAACCTGGCGGGAGTTTATGAGCTATACGGGAAACCGGAAAAATTCATCTCCAAAATTGACGGCATCCTGGAAATGAACTTTCTACATATCGCCCGGGACGAGCAAGGAGGGGAGGGGCTGAAGGCTACGGGAGGAACCATTCTTTACCTATCGCCCGGCTTTCGCATCGCCTTCCCCAAGCTCCACAATGCCAATCTTGGAATTCTGATAAAAATTCCCGTCTTGAAGAATCTAAACGAGCAGAATGAACAACAAGGCTCGGAGGGGCTCGAAAAATATAGAATCATTGGCACCCTTTCCTTCTATTTCTGAAAGCTCCGTCCCCTGGGCCCACCACCCTTGATTGTGGAATGGGATGGGAGGAAGACCCTATTGTTGCAAGAACTGTCCTCGCATACTTTTATGCGCCTTAATTGGCGCTGCGGAAATGCATTTTATAGATGAAAGCAAGACTTCACTGTTGGTGACTTTTGGCCCCCCATCCTACCCTCCCTCTCGGAGGGGGTAAGGTGTGAAAAAATTGGAATATTCCCCCTCACCCTACCCTCTCCCGCGAGGGGAGAG
>CAVYVY010000021.1:0-17144 GCA_963772145.1 uncultured bacterium | reverse complement strand
GGACATACGCCGACGGATCCGCCGGACCCGCGCCCGACTATTCGTGGCTGGCTGACCTCCCGGGGGCCGCGCTGAATCCGGCGTACCGCCATCGTCATATATTTATATTTTACTTGCGGTTGCTGATTACTTTCGCTATATTATCGCCATCGCCTTTTCCCCCGCCATCCTCCCGGAAAGCGAGCTCTGATGGCCAGCTTCACCCTTCCCGATTTCGCCGCCGGCCTGCCCGCCGCGCGGGTCGATGCCGCGTTGCGCCAGGCCCTGGGCGCCTGCGACCGGGCCCACGAATGCGCCGTCCTGTGGTTCGCCGAGGTGCAGCGCCGCGGGCTGTACCGCCAGCTCGGCCACGCCAGCCTGCAGCTGTACGCCACCCAGGCGCTGGGCTTCACCGACAACCGCTACTACCAGTTCAAACGACTGGCCGACGACCTGGAGCGGTTGCCGGTCCTGCGCGAGGCCGTCGAGACGGGCGAGATCGGCTGGACCAAGGCCCTGCAGGTCGCGCGCGTGGCGACCGCGACGACCCAGGCCGCGTGGGTCGCGAAGGCGGCCACGACCGGCCGGCGTGAGCTCGAACTGCAGGTGAGACAGGCGCGGAAGCGCCGACCGGTCGCGCCCGCGGCGCAGCTGGACTTGGGCGCGGCCGCGCAGCCGGACTTCGGCACTGCGGCGCAGCTGGACTTCGACACCGCCGCGCAATCTGCCTTCGGCGCCCCCGCGCAACCGGTCGCCGACCCGCCGACCACCATCAGCCTGCGGGCCGACGGCGTCCGGCTGGCGCGATTCGAGGCGCTGGTCGAGAAGGCGCACAAGCTGGGCCTGGTGTCGGCCGGCGCCGACAGGCTCGATCTGGTGCTGGCAGCGATGGAATCCCTGGTATCCGCCGCGGGCGAACACGCCCGGCCGACCGGCCCGGCGACCCAGATCGTCGTCCAGCAGTGTCCCGATTGTGAGCGCGCCGCGGTCACGACCAGCCGCGGCGAGCAGCGACTTGCGCCGGCGCAACTGGAGGCGCTGACCTGCGACGCGCGTGTGCAAAGGCCGGGCAAACCGAACCGCGCGACCATCCCGCCGTCCGTGCGCGCGGCCGTGCTCGCGCGCGATCGGCACCGCTGCGCGACGCCGGGATGTCGATCGGCGCACTTTCTCGAGGTCCATCATGTGATGCCGCGCGGCCTGGGGGGAGCGAACCGGGCGGAAAACCTGATCACGTTGTGCAGCCGGTGTCATGGGTTCGTGCATGAAGGCGGCGGGGCACTTGCGGCGACAATTGCGCCGGCACTTGCCCAGACGCCTGCATCGGCGCCTGCATCGGCACCGGCACCTGCACCGGCATTTGCCCCGGCGCAAGTCGGAGCGGGCTGACGTTGTGGGGAACGCTTCGTGTGGTGGGGATGTAGCTCGATATGGAAACGCCTCCGCGGGGTCGCTTTGGGGTCGCTTTCGCCGCGCGCCCGGATGAGCGCGCGGCCGCGATCTCCTCGTACTCCAGCACCAGCGCCAACCGCGGAAAGCCAGGCCTGCCACCGCCGCAGTTTGGGAAGAGGCCCTTACCCTGCTGAGAGCCCGACAAAAAGGTCGCCCTGATGTTGCGGAGTCTCCCTCTGCATGCGGCTGTTGAAGTCTCCCGGCCTTCCTCTATATTGGCGGCATGAAACTCATCACCTTCCGCCAGGGATCCGCCGCGCGACCGGGCCTCGCTCTCGATGACGGCATCGGGCTCGACCTGCTCGGCGTCGATCCGTCGCTGCCGCCGCGCTGGAACGAGATCCTGCCCGACCCCGCGCTGATGGCGCGGGTGCGCGCGCTCGGCGAGCGCGCCCGCCAACAGGGAGAGCTGCGGCCGGCCACGGCGCTGTTCGCGCTGGACGGGGTCACGCTGCTGCCGCCGATTCCCGAGCCGTCGAAGATCGTGGCGGTCGGGCTGAACTACCGCGACCACGCCGAGGAGCAGCACATGCCGGCGCCCGCGGCGCCGCTGCTGTTCGCCAAGGCGCCGTCGTGCCTGCAGGGGCCGTACGGTCCGATCGAACTCGACCCCGGGCTTGACCAGGTGGACGCCGAAGCGGAGCTCGCGGTGGTCATCGGCCGTGGGGGCCGCGCCATCGCGCGGGAAAACGCGCGGGAGCACATCGCCGGGTATATGTGCTTCAACGATGTTTCCGACCGTCGGGCGCAGAAGTCCGAGAGCCAGTGGTTCCGCGGCAAGAGCCTCGATACGGGCGGCCCGTGCGGGCCGTGGCTCGTTACGCCGGACGAACTGCCCGATCTCGCGGCCGGGCTCGCCATCAGCGCGCGCTGGAACGGGACCGTCATGCAGGCGTCGCAGACGTCGCAGCTCATCTTCCCGGTCGACGCGCTGATCGCCTGGGCCAGCCGCCACATGACGCTGGCGCCGGGAGACATCCTCTCCACCGGGACCCCCGCCGGGGTGGGGATGTATCGCGATCCGCAGGTCTTCCTGAAGCCGGGCGACACGATCGAGGTGGCGATCGAGGGGATCGGTCGTCTGCTCAATCCCGTCGTCGCCCGCTGAGCGCCCGCGCAATCTGCATCGCGCGCCGGCGCTGCTCCGAGCAATTGCCCGCGGCGCGCCGGCGCCCCGGCGTTTTTGCCGGGTCGGCAGGAAGCTCCACGCCACGTAAATGATATTATCACAACGAGTTGAAGGTCGCATCCCGCCGGCCCGACGGACCCCCGTCGCATCCGCCGCGGGAACGCTCCTTGCGGTTGCGTGCGTGAACACCGGCCGACGTCCGGCCACGGCAGCACGCAGGACAACCGGGGGAGCAGGGACGATGACCGGGACCGCCACCGTCTCCTACACCAGACTCGCGCACGTCATCCAGCGGATGCCCTCCTACGACTGCTACGGCAGCACGCTGCGGGCCGCGGCCGAGGAGCGCGCCTGGCGTCTGGCGCTCGGCCGTCAGCTCAAGGAGTGCGGCGACCGGCTGTTGCGGGTCGTCGAGATGCAGCCGGAGATCATCACCGAAGAACAGCACGACACGATCGACAGCCTGGTCGACGAGATCGGCGGCATCTTCCAGCGCCTCAACCGGCAGGGACAGGTCCGGCTGGGCCTCGGCGACTCCGACACGGTGGTCGAGCTCGAGGAGCACGATCTGCGGTTGATCCTCCTGATCGAGGAGGCGCACGCGCTGGTGTCGGCGCTCGCGCTCGACGCCCGGTCGTCGAGCTGGTTCGGGCGCGAGGCGCCGCGGCTGTCGCGCGATCTGGACGCCATCGGCGCGGTCACCGAGGCGCGCAATTTCCTGCTGGGACTGGACACCACGCCGGCAAGAACACGGCCAGGGGGAGACGAGGCATGAGCACGCACGGCAACAAGCGGAAACTCGCGGTCTGGGACGTCTGGCCGGACGACGCGGCCCCCCCCACCCCCTGGTCGTTCGACCCGCGCGACGGCGCGGTGCAGGGTCCGCTCGAACTGGGATCGTTCGCCGGTGGAGGCCTGCACCTGCAGCTGGCGCGGGGCCAGACCGGGCTGCTGGCGCGCAACCACGCCGTGCGCGCGACCTGGTTCGAGGGATCGCATCTGCTGCGCGTCGGCGACGGCTCGGGGCAGATCCCGCCCGACGGACGGCTCTTCATGATCGCCACCGACATGGCGCTGACCTGTCGCTGGGGCGAGACGATCCCGCCGGGGGCCGCCGGCCGCCCCGACGCGCCGCGTGGCAGCTGCACGTTTCACATCGTCGCCCCCACGCTGTTCTACGACGTCTTCCTGCGGCACGCCGAAACCACCGGCGAGGCTTTCATCCGTCGCCTGCTCGGCACGCTGCTGCAGACGCGCATCGAGGCGCGGCTGGCCGATCCCGCCAACGCGACGTTCCCCCCGCGCCCGCTGCCGGCGAATCTGACGCCGGCCGATCTCTCCGGCGGCTGGAACGAGCTGGGCGTCGCCCTGACCGCGCTGACGTGCGACCGGACCGGCCCCGCACGCGACCGCGAAGCCTCCCGTCCGGCTGGACAACCTGCCCCTGCGCGTGTTAAATGACGGCTCGGTCGGCGAACCTCAGCCACCGCCGAAAGGGCCGTCCACCATGCTGCGATTGCGCGCCCGCGCGCTCCTTCTTGCCGGCCTGCTTGCGCTTGCCGGCGCGGCCCGACCGGCCACGATCGTGGCCGCGGACCCCGTCGTCCGCCGCTTCGGCCCCATCAGCGTCCAGGGCAACACCCGTACCGCCACCGGCCTGATCCTGCGCGAACTCGGCTTTCGCGAGGACGACCCCTGGGACGCCGGGGCCGTGGACCGGGCCTGGGATCGCCTCGAGGATCTGGGCGACTTCGCTTTCGTCGACTTCTCCGAGGAAGCGGAGACGGACGACGGCCGCGTGCCGCTCACGATCACGGTCGAAGAGGACAAGACCCTCCACTACTACCCGCTCATCGATTACGACCGCCGTCACAAGTACCGGCTCGGCGCGCGGGTGGAGGAGAAGAACCTGCGTGGTCGCGGCGAGCACGTCTCCCTCGAGGCGACCTGGATCCGGGTGCACGGTTACCGCGCCACCTGGGACCGTCCCTGGCTCGCCGGCCGGCGCTGGCTGGAGGGGGGCGTGTCCGCGGGCTGGGAACAGGCGCAGTTCGTCTGGCGGCCGACCAGGTACTCCCGCTGGGACGCCGGCCTGCATGCCCGCGCGCGCCTGCGCGGACCGGCCTACCTGGAAGCCGACGGCACGCTGCTCGGCTTCCGCCAACACAGCGACGTGCTGGAAATTGCTCCCGACCGCGGCGACGGTTCCTCCGGCTACCTTTTCTGGCCCCACGGCTGCCGCAACCGTTTCACCGTCGGCCTGACCCTCGGCTACGACTCACGCGACCTCGATTTCTATCCGCTGCGCGGCGCCTGGCATCAGCTGCGCGCGGCCCGGGCCATGAGCGACGGCTTCGACTCCTTCAGCGAGGCCTCGGTCGATCTGCGCCAGTTCGTCCCCCTGCCGTGGCACAAGGTGCTGGCGCTGCACGCCTACGGCCGCCGTGTCAGTCACGCGGTCCCCCTCGAGGACCGTCTCTACTGGGCCGGTCCGGAAACGATCCGCGGCCACCGCTACGCTTCGCTTGAGGGCGAGGAGGGCTGGCTGCTGAGCGGCGAGTTGCGCTGGCCGCTGTTCCTGATGCCGATTTCCCCCCAGGGTCACGTCATCGGCGTGGGCCTGCATCTCTTCTGGGACGCCGGCGACGCGTGGTACGACGGCGCCGACCCCGGCGCCCCTCTGATGAGCTGGGGCGGGGGCGTGCACGTCAATCTCTCGTCACTCAACCTGCGTTTCGAGCTCGCGCGCACGCGCGAGGGCGAAAACGTCTTCCTGTTCGGGGATCGATTCAATTTCTGAGCGTCAACGGGGAGGGGCCGGCCATGTTCACGCCCATCATCGTCGCCGTGGTGGTGTTTTTCCTGCTGCTCGGGATCCGGATCGTGCGGCCGACGCACCGCGGCCTGATCGAGCGCCTCGGCAACTATCACAGTTTTGCGCGATGCGGCTTCAACTGGATCATCCCGGGCATCGACCGCATGTTCCAGGTGAACATCACCGAGGTGATGGTCGACGCGGAGCCGCAGGAAATCATCACCAACGACAACCTGAACGCCCGCGTCGACGCGCAGGTCTACTTCAAGGTCAAGGACGACGAAGAGAGCGTGAAGAACTCGCAGTACTTCGTGAACAACTACCGCTAGCAGATCGTCAACCTCGCCCGCACCACGCTGCGCAACATCATCGGCACCATGACCCTGAAGTCGGCCAACAGCGAGCGCGGCCGCATCAACGAGGAGCTGCAGAAGACGCTGCGCAAGGAGACCGCGGACTGGGGCATCGAGATCGTCCGCACCGAGCTGAAGGAGATCGACCCGCCCAAGGACGTCCAGGAGACGATGAACAAGGTCGTCAAGGCGGAGAACGAGAAGATCGCGGCCATCGATTACGCCACCGCCACCGAGACCGTGGCCGACGGCGCGCGCCGCGCCGAGATCAAGAAGGCCGACGGCGTCAAACAGGCGCGCGTGCTGGAGGCCGAGGGCGAGGCGCAGGCGATCAAGCTGATCAACGAGGCGGCCAACCAGTACTTCGTGGGCAACGCCCAGCTGCTGCGTCGCCTCGAAACGGTGGAGAAGGCGCTGTCGCACAACGCCAAGATCGTCGTGCCGACCGGCTCCGACCTGGTCAACGTCATCGGCGAACTGGCCGGCCTGCTGCCGATTCCGCGCCGCGGCGAGGGAGGCGGCGGCGGCGACAACCCGCCACCGCCGCGACCGGGCGGCTTCCAGGCCGGCCGTTAGGGAGGTGTCGTGCTGCCGGACGAGCGGGTCTATCTGACGCGCTACGCCAAGAGCTCCGGCTGAGCGGCCAAGCTCGGGCCGGGGGACCTGGCCCAGGCGCTCGCGGGACTCGCCCCCGCCGCCGACCCGGCCCTGCTCGTGGGGTTCGAGACGGCGGACGACGCCGGGGTCTATCTGCTTACGGCCGATCGCGCGGTGGTTGTCACCGCTGACTTCATCACGCCGATCGTCGACGTGCCGGAGGACTTCGGCGCGGTGGCGGCCGCGAATTCCCTCAGCGACGTCTACGCGATGGGCGGGCGGCCGCTCGTCGCCGTCAACCTGTGCGGTTTCCCCCACACCGAACTGCCGGCGACGGTGCTGCGGGCGATCCTGGAAGGGGCCGCCGCCAAGTGCGCCGAAGCGGGCGTCGCCGTGGCGGGCGGCCACACGGTGCGCGACAGCGAGGTGAAGTTCGGCCTCTCGGTCACGGGCGAAGTCCACCCCGACCGCATCGTGCGCAACAGCACCGCGCGCCCCGGCGACCGCCTGATCCTCACCAAGCCGCTCGGCACCAGCGCCCTCGCCACCGCCCACAAGAAGGGACTGCTGCCGGTCGGTTCGCCCGGCTACCGGGCGCTGGTCGCCTCGATGACGGAACTCAACCGCGCCGGACTGGTCATGCACGCGCACGGCGCCACCGCCGCCACCGACGTCACCGGGTTCGGCCTCACCGGCCACGCCCTGGCGATGGCCCGCGGCGCCGGCCTGACCCTGACGATCGACACCGCGCGCCTGCCCCTCTTCCCCGACGCCCTGGCCCTGATCGCCGCCGGCCACACCTGCGGCGGCACGCAGGCCAACGCTTCATTCACGGCGGCCGGCGTGTATTACGCCGACACGGTCACCACCGTGATGCGCAATCTGCTCAATGATCCGCAGACGTCGGGCGGCCTGCTCGTCGCCGTTTCGGCGGCTCGCATCACGGAAATGGCCGACGCTCTCCTGGGCGCGGGGGCTTCCTGCGCGGTGGAGATCGGCGAGGCAGGCGAGCGCGGCGCGGGCCGGCCCTGGCTCGCTTTCCGGTGAACGACGCCGCGCGGGGCAGGAAACGCCGGTCGCCCTAGGGCGTGGGACCGGACTCGGGCGCCGGCTCCGCTTCGGTCTCGCCCTCGGTCGTGGCGTCGACGTCCCCGACGCCCCGGGCCTTCTTCTCCTGCTTGGCCAACTGCTTGGCTTCCTTCTTCTTTTTCTTCTCGAGTTCCTTGCGTCGCTTTTCGAAATTGAAGTTCGTCCTGGCCAATGGCCCGCCTTTCAACAGGGTGAAGTGATCCTGACGACCGGACGGCCGGCCTGCCTATCATCGGTCCGGATGCCGGCGGCGGCCATTCATTTCGCAGTGCCGCCGAAATTGTGCCTGGCGTTCCGGTTTCGACTCAACCGATCTCCAGACGGGTCCACGGCCCGCAGGTATCGGGCGCGACCTCGCGGAGCCAGCGCTGCCGCTCCGCCTGGCAGGTCAGCAGGATGATCTGGTGGCCCGACGCCTCCTCGGCGAGAGCCGACATGCCGCGGCGGAAGCGGGCGTCGTCGTAGTGGGCGAAGGGATCGTCCAGCAAAAGCGGCAGCGGCTCGCCGGGACGGGCAAGGAAGCGGGCCAGGGCCAGGCGGACGGCCAGCACGAGCTGATCGCGCACGCCACGACTGAGTTGGCGATCGGCGCGGGCGGCGTCAAGGCGACGGCCGTCGGCGAGGGTGACGACGTAATCGAGTTCCGGCGTGAAGGCCACGCCGGCGATCTCGGGACAGAGGCGGGTGGCGAGACGCGCGGCGTCGGCGTCGAGGACGGCGGCCCAGCGTCCGTACACGTCGCCGGCGTGCTTCGCGATCATCTCGCGGGCCAGCGTGACGGCGTCGCGGAAATCGCGGGCGCGTTGCAGGGAGGCGACCAGTTCCCGTTCCTGGCGCGCGAGGTCCGGCAGGTGCGCGCGCCGCTCGCGCTCGATTTCCGCCACGCCCCGGGCGCGCTCGCCGATCTCGCCCGCCAGCGCGCGGCGACGCTCCTGCAGCGCTTCTCCCTGCGCCAGCAGTTCGTCCACCGCCAGTGTTTCCGCCGGCGCGAAGCGCGGGGATTCGTCGTCGCCCTCTCCGGCCGGCCCGGCCGCGGACGCAGCGGCGGCCGCGACCGCCTGCAACGCCAGTTCGCCCTCCGTCGCCGCCAGCGCGCGCGCCGACTCGGCGGCCGCGGGCAGTTCCGCGAGGCGCCGCTCGAGGGCCGGCAGCAGCTCGTCGCCCAGGTGGAGAGCCTCCGCGGCCTCGGCGGCGCGCGCGGCGAACCAGGCCGACGCGCCGGCAGGATCGGCGCGGAACAGGGGAACCAGGCGGGCGATTTCGTCGCGGACAGTGCCGGGATCGTCGGGGGCGGGCGGCGCGTAGCGACAACCGGGCGGCAGTACGGCGAGAATCGCGGCGGCGCGCCGGCCGGCCTCCTGTGCGCGCTGCGCCTGCTCGGCCTCCTCGCGTCCGGCCTGCGCGAGCGCCTCGTGAACGCGCGCGAGCTTCTCTTCCAGGGCGACGATGCGTCGCCGGCGCGCCAGCTCGGCCTGCAGACGGGCCGTGGGGCCGGCGGCCGGGGGGGCGGCCGCCCCCTCGTCCAGGAACGGCGCCAGCCGGAGGTGCAGCCGCGCGATCTCCGCCTCCTCCTCGGTGCCGCGCTCGGCGAGACGGAACCAGTCATCGTGGCGCACGCGGAACGACTCGTGCCGGCGGTAGAGAACGGTCAGATCGTCGGCGGTGGGCGCCGACGCGCCGAAGCGGGCCGGCAAGAGGACCGGGGCGAGTTCGGCGAGACGATCGCGCCGCGCCGCCTCCCGCTCGCTCAGCGCCTCCCGTTCGCGATCCAGACCGGTCAGGCGCTCGGTGCCCTGGAGTTCGCACCGGCGGCGCAGCGCCGCGCTGTGACGGTGCAGCCGGACCGCCAGCCCCGCCCCGAGCAGGGCGATCCCCAGGGCGATCCCCAGCGCCGTCCATGGCGGTGGCGCTCCGGCCTGCCGCAGCAGCAGGGCGCCCAGCGCACCGGCGCCGCCGACCACCGCCAGGGCTCCGGCGGCATTGCGGCCACGGGCCTGTCCGCGCGCGGAATTTGCCCACTCCGCCATGGCGACGCGCACGGCGCTTTCGTCCCGGTCGAGGCGGGTGGCGATTTCGTCGCGTTCGAAGCCGAGACGCTCCTGCTCGCGCAGGAACCGGCGCTCGGTCTCGCCGAGACGAGCGAGGCCGGCGTGCACCGCGGCCTGCAGATCCGGATCCTCTCCCTCGTCGGCGATGCGCGCGCGCCGCGCGTCGCGCTCGACGCGCAGCTCGGCCAGACGGGACTCCCGCTCCAGCAGCGCCGCGACCCCCGACTCCAGATCCCCGAGCACGCCCGCGCCGGCGAAACCCGCGTCGGCCAGCTCCGCCTCGAGCCGGGCCAGTTCGGGACGCAGCGTCTCCTCCATGCGTCGGCGCCGGATGTCCGCCTCGCGGTCTCCCTGCGCGCACCGTTCGGCCCACGCCGCCAGCTCCACCTCGCGACCGGGCGGGAAACCGTCGAGAGGCGCCAGGGCGGCGGCGCGGCGGCGCGCCTGGGCCAGCTCGGATTCCGCGCGGGAACGCGTCTCGAGCGCTCCGCCGTTGCGCCGCGGCCTGGGCGCCAAGGCGACGACGACGATTGAGGTCGAGCGCGGCGTCGAGCCGGGCCAGCTGTCCGCGCCGCTCCGCCAGCTGGGCGAGGGTCGCCAGCGCGGCGTCGTGGCGCCGCTCGGTCGCCTCGCGATCGGTGCGGATCTGCCCGAGCCGCAGCTCGATCCGCTGGATCTCGGTTTCGACCTTCGCCGCCCCCTTCACGGTCACGCCCTCGTACTGGCGCAGCGCTTCGTCGCACGCGGCGAGCGCCGCAGCGGCCGGACCACCCCCCTCGTCGCTGCTGACGACCTGCCCGAGCAGATCGGTCAGCCGCCCGGCCTCTCCGTCGCGCCACGGCTGCCCCCAGGCCCGGTCCGCGGCCAGCGCCGCCCGCAGGAAATCCGGCTCGCCAACACCGGTCAGCAGTTCGCCGGCGCGGTCGCGTCCGCGACCGGCGAGAAACCGCGCCGTGATGTCGGCGCCGGTGGTGTCGCGCACCGTGAGCTGGCCACCGGCGTGCGCGAAATCGCGTTCGATGGTGAAGAAGCCGTCGCGAGTCTGCAGCAGCAGCGTCAGCCCGTAGGCGCCACCGCACCACGGCTCCCAGGCCTCGAGATCGGTGAAGCCGTGCTGGCGGCGACGATCCCCCTCCAGCCCGTAAAGAGCGGCGCGCAACGCCGCGGCCAGCGTGCTCTTGCCGGTGGCGTTCGGCTCGACGACGAGCGTGCGGTCGCCGAACCGGTACTCGCCCGGCCGCAGACCTCCGAAGCCGCGCACGTGCAGCGAAAGGAATCTCACGCCCCGCCCCCCCCGTTCGTTTCGGGGATCGTCGGCAATGCGTCGCCCGCCGCCGCGCTCCAGGCCGGTCCGGCCACGTCCGGCTCCCACCGCCGGCGGATGCGCCCCGTCTCCAGGGCCTCGATGCCATAGGCCAGCGCCCGCCGCGCAATTTCCCGTTCGCGCGGCGCGAGCGCCGGATCGCCCGCGCGCGCCGCCAGTTCGCGCGCGAAGAGCGCCTGCAGGGTCCGCGACTCCCCCTCGAGGAAGCGCGACACG
Source organism: uncultured bacterium (assembly GCA_963772145.1). Lineage (GTDB taxonomy): Bacteria > Krumholzibacteriota > Krumholzibacteriia > LZORAL124-64-63 > LZORAL124-64-63 > CAVSZB01. The sequence continues at coordinate 6,142 of CAVYVY010000021.1, read as the reverse complement.
TCGAGGTCCGGCTCGATCCCCGCGCACCAGGCCGCGGCGTGCCAGCAGCGCCCGGACAGCCATGCGGCCGCCATCTCCTGCAGCTCCTGGCGCCCCAGCTCCGCCGCGAGCCGGCCCTGGAAGCGCACGGCCACGGCGTCGACCGGACGCACTCCGGCGCGCTCGTACTGTTCAACCAGCGCCGCGCGTGCCGATTCGATGTCGCGCCGGCCGGTCACGTCCACGACGAGCCGGTGCAGACGGCGCGGATCCACCACCCGGTTGCGCGCCCGCACGACCCGGCGCCGCGGCGGGCCGGGGCTGAGGTCCACCTCGACGAGCAGCACGCTTTTCTCCCCCTCCTCGTCGAGGCCGCTAAAGGCCGGCATGCCGGCGTAGCCGCCCCGCACCTCCCCGGTGGCGGGGTCGAGGATCGGCGCCGAGCTGTGGTAGTGCCCGACAGCAACGTAGTCGAACGGCTGCGCCGCGAGTTCCGCCGCGCTGAACGGCAGGGTGGCCTTGTGGGCCTGGAGAAGGCCGGAGTCGTCGCGCGAGCCGTGCAGCAGGGCGAGGTGGATGCGGTCGGGCGCGAGGGACGCGGGGTCCACCACCGGCTGCTGCAGCCGCCGCTCGCGCACCGCGGTCGGGCGCAGGAACGCGGCGCCGGTCACGGTGACGTCGGGCCGTCCGGGCCACGGCACGGTGATGAATCGCTCGTCGCGGAACAGCACGAGGTTCGCGGGCGGCCCCTCGCCACCGGCCAGCAGGCGCCAGCGCGCCTCGCCATACGGACCCTCGGGAGAGTAGGGATCGTGATTGCCGGGGGTGAGGAAGACCGGCAGCGGCGCCAGTTCGCGGATCGCCGCGAAGGCCGCCGCGGCCAGCGCGTCATCCACCGCCTCGCCGTCGAACAGATCGCCCGGCAGCAGCACGCCGTCGCACCGCTCCTCGATCGCCAGGCGCATCGCCCCGGCGAACGCCGCCTGCACCTCGGCCGTCCGCTGCGCGGCCCGCTCCGGCGGATAGCCGAGCCGCGAAGCGGCCGTCGAGGCGCCCAGATGAACATCGGAAATCTGCAGGAAGCGCACCGAAAGCGACTGCGTCACGGTTTCCTCCGCCCGCGGGCGTGCTGGCCCGAATGGCCCGCCGGCGCGACCGTCAGGAGTCGCTGTCCTTGCGGATCAGGGTGCTGAGTCCGGCCTGATCCTCCAATTTCTCCAGCAGGATGGCGCGGGTCAAGCTGCACGCTTCGGAGATCTTCGTGGAGCGCAGGCTGTAGTGGACGTTGATGCCGTCCTTGCGGGTCGCCACCACGCCGGCCTGCCTCAACACGGCCAGGTGCTGCGAGGTGTTCGCCTTGGGGATTTCGAGCCGCTCGGCAAGGCGATTCACCGAGATCTCCTTCTCCTCTTTCAAAATATCGAGAATTTCCAACCGCTTGGGGTTGGAAAGAGTCTTGCAGAGCTCGGCCTGCATTTCGTACAGCTTTTTTTCCATTTCGGCGGGACCTCGGGACTGCGGACACCTGGAACTGTCGGCCAGATGCCGACTGTACGCTTTTCCAGCATAATAAACTTTATGCGAGACGTCAAAGTCAATTCTCTGCGTAGCTATGTAGGTCATAGTCAAAGCAGCAGGCAACAGGGGACGTTGCGGCACGGCGCCCTGCCCGCAGCCGCCCCCTCAGGTCAGTTCAGCGGATCGGACCGGGGCTCCAGTTCCGGCGGCAGGCGGAAGCGAACATCTTCCGCCAGGGTCACGATCTCCCGCGGCGCCCAGCCGCGCGCCGCCAGGCTGGTCACCACCGCCTGCACGAGATGCTCCGGGGCGGAGGCGCCGGCCGTCAGGCCGAGGACCGGGTGGAGGGTGAGTTGTTCCCACGGCAATTCGGCCGGGCCGGAAATCAGGCGGGCCGGCACACCGAGGCGTTCGGCCACCTCGCAGAGGCGAACGCTGTTGCTGCTGTTGGGCGAACCGACCACGAGCAGGAATCCGCAGCCGTGACGCACGAGATCCTTTACCGCGTCCTGCCGGTTCTGTGTCGCGTAGCAGATGTCTCCCCGGTCAGGCAGAACCAGCCCGGGGAAGCGCTGCCGGAGCGCCTCGACAATCTCGCGCGTCTCATCGAGGCCGAGAGTGGTCTGGGTGACGCAGGCGACCGGGCCGTCGACCGGCAGGGCCAGCCGGCCCACATCCGCCACCGACGTCACGAGGTGGATGACGTCGGGCGCCTCCCCCATCGTGCCGAGCACCTCATCGTGCCCCGCGTGACCGATCAGCACGATCGGCAGACCGTCCGTCGCGTGGCGAGACACCTGCCGGTGCACCTTCGTCACCAGCGGACAGGTGGCGTCGATCACCCGCAGCCCGCGCGCCGCGGCGTCCCGCCAGATCCCGGGAGCAACGCCGTGCGCGCTGAAGATGACAAGACGCCCATCGGGCACCTCGGCAAGCTCCTCCACGAAGACGACCCCGCGCGCGCGCAGGTCCTCCACGACGGAGCGGTTGTGCACGATTTCGCGCCGGACGTAGAGCGGCGGCGCTTCGCGCGCCAGCAACCGCTCCACGACTTCGATGGCTCGTTCCACCCCGGCGCAGAAGCCGCGAGGGCTGGCGATCAGGACCGCGCGCAGGGCATCAGGCACGAACATTCCCCCCCGAAAAGCATCGCAACACATTCAATAACAATATAATACGACATTGTTGACCGAAGAATTCATTTCCGGTAAATTCTCTCTTGACACCCGTGTCGACCCGTTTTATTGTATTCACGGTTAAGCAGATTGGCAGTTTATAGGTTTCATAGCGAGCAAGGGGGAATTGTCATGACCCTGCACCGTTACCTCCGGCTGGTGGCCGGAACATTCGTGCTGGTCAGCCTGGCGCTGGCCCACTTCGTCAGTCCGAACTGGCTCTGGTTCACGGCCTTCGTGGGGGTCAACCTGGTACAGTCCGCCGTCACCGACTGGTGCCCCCTGATCACAATCCTGCGACGGGCCGGAGTGCCCGAAACGGCTGCCCGTTGCGCGAACGTCGAGGCGAAAGGCTGAACCATGAGGAAGCCCAGGCTGAACCTCCCCCTCGCCGCCGCGGTTGTGGGCCTCGCCCTGGCGTTGGCGGCGCCGGCCGGCCGGCCGCGGGCCGCGGAAACGCGGCCCGAAGACCTCGGCACGATCCGCAACGACACGCTCCACGTAACGCTCGACAAGGTAAGGGCGGCGGCGCTGGCCCACAATGAGATGCTCGCGGCCGGCGAGGCCATGGTCGATGCGGCCCGTGGCGACGCCCTGGGGGCCTGGCGCGGATTCCTGCCGCGCGTGCAGGCCGCGGAATTCTTCCTGCGCTCGGACGACGCGCTCAGCAGCTTCGGCTACAAACTGCAGCAGCGCAGCGTCACCCAGGCGGACTTCTACCCGCCGACGCTGAACGATCCGGGGGTGGCCGAGAACAACCTCACCCGCCTGCAACTGCTGCAGCCTATTTTCAACGGCGGCATGGCGCTGTACGGCAAGCGCGCCGCGGATGCCATGGCCCGGGCGGCCGATCACGACTATCGCCGCGCCGCCCAGACCGTGGAATTCCAGGCCATCCAGGCCTGCGAGGGGCTGGTGCTGGCGAAAGCGTACGAGCGGGTCATGCTCGACGCGGTCGCCGCCGCGGAGGCGCATGCCCGCCAGGCGCAGTCGATGGTCGAAGCGGAGATGGCCACCGAGGCCGACCTGCTGCAGGCGCGCGTCTACCTGGGCGGCGTGAAGCAGAAGCTGATCGAGGTGCGCAACCTGATCGCCATCGCGGGCGAAAACATCAAGCTGCTCACCGCGCTGCGTACCGACCTGCCGCTCGCCCCCGCCGACGACTTCGCCGATCCCGCGCGGACGCCGGCCGCCGGCGCGGCCGGACCCGACCTGGTCGCGCTGCGACCCGATGTGCTCGCGCGCCGCCAGCGGGCCGAGGCCGCCGCGCGCATGGTCGGCGTGGCGCGCGGAGCCCTGCTGCCGCACGTCAACCTGAGCCTGCAGCGCGACTGGTACGGACAGACCCTCTTCGCGAACGACGCCACCAGCTGGTCGCTCGGCGTGTACGCCACCTGGGACATCTTCTCGGGCCTCGAGGACTGGGGCCGCGTGAAAACGTCCCGCGCGCAGCAACGCGCCGCCGAGCACATGTACGACTTCGACCTGCGCCGGGCGCGGGTCGAGGCGACCCAGGCCCGCCTCGAGACCGGGGCCGCCGCCGAAAAAGTGCAGGTCGCGCGCGAGTCGGTCTCGGCCGCGCGCGAGGGCCTGCGCATCGTCACCAGCCAGCACCGCGAGGGACTCGCCTCGATGATCGACCTGCTCGACGTCCAGGCCGCCGCCACCGGCGCGGAGGGCAATCTCGTGCAGGCCCTGCACGACTACAATGTCGGGCTGGCCCGCCTCAGCTACACCGGCGCCGTGCCGCGCGCCGGGGAGGAGTAGACAGTCATGAGCTTCCCAACCCCGATCCGAATCATCCCGACCAGCCGTGCGGCCGCCGCCGCGCTGATCGTTGCCGCGGCCGCCCTCGGCCCGCTCGCCGCCGGCTGTGGGCGCGAGTCGCGCGCGCCCGAGTCGACGCACCGCGAGGTGAGCGCCGCCGTGGCGACCGCCGAGCGGACCCAGGTGCCGATTGTCGTGACCGCCACCGGCTCCGTGCAGGCCGCCGCCCGCGCCGACATCAGCACCCGCATGATGGGCTGGGTCCGGCGCGTGCATGTGGAAGAGGGACAGACAGTACGCGCCGGCGCGCCGCTCGTGACGATCGACGACGCCGACCTGCGCGCGAAACGGGCCCAGGTCGAGGCCGGCATCGCCGAAGCGACCGCCGTCGTGACGAACGCCGGGAAGACGGCCGCCCGCTTCGAGAAGCTCTACGCCGAGAAGGCCGTCTCGAAGCAGCAGCTCGACGACGTGCTCACCGGCCGCGATCGCGCGCAGGCCGGCCTCGCCGCCGCGCAGGCCGGACGCGACGAGATCGCCAACCACCTGCGCTACCTCGACATCGTCTCCCCCATCGCCGGACTGGTCGTCCGCAAGACCGTCCAGCCGGGCGACATGGCCAGCCCCGGCATGCCGCTGATCTCGGTGGAACAGGTGGATCGCATGAAGATCGTGGCGCGGGTCGGCGAGAAGGATGTGAACTCGATCGCGACCGGCGACAGTGTCACCGTCGAGGTCACCTCGCTCCCGGGCGCGACTTTCCGCGCGACCGTGGCGAAGGTCGTCCCCGCGGCCGACCCCGGCAGCCGCACGTTCGACATCGAAGTCTTCGTGCCCAACGCCGACGCGCGCCTGAAGTCGGGCATGTTCGCCCGGGTCCTCCTGGCGACCGGCCGCCGCGACGCCGTGCTGGTGCCGGAGACCGCCATCGTGGCGCGGGGCCAGCTGCGCGGGGTATACGTGCTGGGCGCGGACGACGCCGTAGCCCTGCGCTGGGTCCGTCTCGGCCGCGCCGAGGGGGGCCGCATCGAGGTGCTGTCCGGGCTGGCGGGCGGCGAAACGCTCGCTGTGGCGCCCGCCGAGCCGCTCGTCGACGGTGACAGGGTGGTGAGGAAGTAATGAACAACTTCGGACCCGCCACCCGTCTGGCGCAGGCGTTCATCAACAGCAAGCTGACGCCGCTCCTGATCGTGGCGCTGATCCTGCTCGGAGGCTTCGCGATCTCGCTTACACCGCGCGAGGAGGAGCCGCAGATCGTCGTGCCGATGATCGACATCATGGTCATGCTGCCCGGCGCCGATCCCGCGGAGATCGAATCCCGCCTCGCCCGTCCCCTCGAACAGAAGATCTGGGAGACCGAGGGGGTCGAGTACGTCTACACGAGCAGCTACCCGAACTTCGCCCTGATCACGGCGCGCTTCCTGGTCGGCCACGACATGGAAAAGGCCATGGTGCGCGTCTACAACAAGCTGGCCGGCAACCTCGACCAGATGCCGCCCGGCACGCTGCCGCCGCTGGTGAAAGTCCGTTCGATCGACGACGTGCCGATCCTCTCGCTCACGCTCTGGAGCGACCGGTACGACCACTACGAACTGCGCCAGGTCGCCGCCGAGCTGAAGAACGAACTGCAGGACGTGGAGAGCGTGTCGGTGGTGGACATCGTCGGCGGACGCCGGCGCAGCGTGCGGGTCGAGCTCGATCCG
>CAVYVY010000020.1:0-176962 GCA_963772145.1 uncultured bacterium | reverse complement strand
CATCAACCGGGAATATCACTATTTAAGGCAAATGACTAAATAAACGACAATTTCGTCATAGCCAGAATCATTTAGTTACCGGGAAAAATCAGAATTTGCATCCTTATAAGGCATATAATATACAAGAGTTTGTTCTTAAGAAAACGTATTTGCGGAATACCTCATATTAAATTCTGATGAATTTTAAAAACAGTAAACGGAGCAGAAAATCATATGCAGATTAAAGTAATACAAATTTACGCAGATAAGTCGCGGATTGGCATTCAATAATTGAATAAATTAATCTTAAGGATATTAATCATCCATATTTTTTAAACAATTATTCTATGATCTAATAATATTCAGCATATTGCAAATCGATAATGCAATATGCCTGGAATTTGAAAAAATGCTTTAAAATATGGTAAACATCTACATTTAAAAACTTTTATCTGTATATTACCGGGCTCTTTTACAGCGGCTTGCAGCAATAAATGCGGCGAACAATCGTAAAATTACCGCTAATTGCAGGCTATGCAAGGAAATGAATTAAAAATGAAGTATTTTTGTGGCTTAATTTAAAGGAAAGAAACCCCATCAAATGAAGGACAGTAACCTCAAAAGCAAGGTAGGCGTCCTCGGTGAGAAAGCACTGAGATTGTATTACAGGATTAAATATTTTATTAAAGACTGGATCAGGATACCCCGCGAAGCTCCTTTGTGGATGAAAGCGTTATTGGTTGGTATTTATAGCTCTTGCTTTCTTTCTTGATGCTTACACTGGCAATTGATGTCAATCTTTTCTGGCTTTTCGGCAGTTCGCCTAAAATCAGTGAACTTAAAAATCCGGATATCAGCCTTACTTCCGAAATTTTTTCGGCTGATGGGAAACAGATTGGAACTCTTTTTACCGAAAACCGTACTCCGGCTGTTTACGAAGATTTACCTCAAAACCTTATTAATACACTTATTGCTACTGAAGATGTCAGGTTTTATAAACATCATGGTGTAGATATAAAAGCAACTTTTGCAGCCATGTGGTCGGTAATGCAAGGCGACAGGCGTGGTGGAAGTACCATCACACAGCAACTGGTTAAAAATCTTTTTAAAACACGCAAAGATTATTCAACCGGGCTGCTTGGTTCCATTCCGGGAATTTCAACTCTGATCAGTAAAGCTAAAGAATGGATTAATGCATTTAAAATTGAAATGTATTATTCGAAGGAAGACATTATAATGATGTATTTCAATACCGTTGATTTTGGCAGTCATGCATATGGAATTAATTCAGCAGCTTCCACTTTTTTTAGTAAAAAGCCTATTGAACTTACTTATAATGAATCAGCTGTGCTGGTTGGTTTGTTGAAAGCTCCTTCATCATACAGTCCTGTTGCAAATCCTGAGCGATCAAAAGCACGCCGTAACCAGGTTATCGGTCAGCTCGAAAAATATGGATATATCAGCCAGGTCGAAAAAGATTCACTTGATTGCACTTCCTTTAAAACTTCATTTTCAGCGTAAAAGTTTTTCAAAAGGAAATATGACTTACCTGCGCGATGCCATTGTTCGCGATCTGCAACGCATGGAGTAAAGAAACAGGAATCGATGTATGGACCGACGGATTAAAAATTTATACAACCATTGATTCGAGGATGCAGAAATATGCCGAAGAAGCTGTTGCTGAGCATATGAAAAACCTGCAGCGGATTTTTAACCAGGCCGGAGGTGATGCAGTTGTTCCCTGGAAAGATGAAAACGGGAAGGAAATTCCGGATTATTTTCTGAAAAAAGCTGCTGAATTGCCTCAGTATAAATTACTTGTAAAACGCTATGGCGAAGGCAGTGATAGTATTCGGATTGCCTTGAGTGAAAAGCATAAAATGAAAGTTTTTACTTTTTCGGGTGAACGCGATACTACTATGTCGACACTCGATTCGCTTAAATATTACCAGAAGTTTTTTCAGACAGGATTTATGGCCATGGAGCCCAAACCGGTTTTGTGAAAGCCTGGGTTGGCGGTATCAATTATAATTATTTTAAATACGATCATGTTAACCAATCGAAACGTCAGCCGGGATCACTTTTCAAAGCATTTGTTTATGCAGCAGCTTTCGACCAGGGATATGGACCTTGCGATATGATTACAGATCAGCCGGTATCAATAAAATATACCGAAAATGGAGAAGAGAAGGAGTGGAGCCCCAAGAATGTTGACCGCAGTCATGCCGGCGAATATGACCTTGAAACATGCTTTTGCCCGATCAGTAAACTCAGTGGCAGTGCAGCTTGCTCAAAAAATTGGCTGGCAAAAGGTTATTGAATATGCTCATAAACTTGGAGTTGAATCGGAACTGGCTGATGTTCCTTCCATTTGCCTGGGATCGAGTGATGTTAACCTGGAGGAAATGGTAAATGCATATTGCACTTTTGTAAATGAAGGATATCTTGGTGAAACCTATTCTGGTTACCCGGATTGAAGATCGCAACGGAAAAGTTATCTTTGAAGCAAAACCTGAGAAAAAACAGGTTCTGAGTCCTGAAACAGCTTTCCTGATGAGTATTCTGCTCCGGGCCGGACTTACCGAACCTGGAGGTACAACACAGGGATTGTTTGAGTATGATCTTTTCAGATATGGAACTGAATTTGGAGGTAAAACCGGAACTTCATCCGATTATACCGATGGTTGGTTTATTGGTGTAACTCCCGGTCTTGTTGCTGGTTGCTGGGTTGGTAACGACGACAGGTCTATCCATTTTAAAACATCGCATATCGGCGAAGGACTTCGTACTGCACAACCTGTTTATGGCAGGTTTATGGCAAAAGTGCTGAAAGATGAAAGCCTGAAAGAATACAGGCAGAAATTTCCGAAACCAACGATTAAAATTGATAAACCTTATTCCTGCCAAACCCCATATCCGAAAGCAGATTCGCTTGCTGTTTCGGCTGATTCAACGGCAGTGGAAATAGAATAAATATACTTGTTCAACGAAACTATAACTATGTTTATACATTGTTAATTCATTTCTTAATCATTAAAATCAATACGAATGCAAATCACAAAAAACACAGTAGTTTCTCTTAGTTATATACTGAAACGCGACGACGCGAAAGGTGAAATTATTGAAGAAACCAGGGCTGGTGATCCTTTGGTATTCCTTTATCGGAAATGGCCAGATGCTCCCAAAATTTGAAGAACACCTCAGCACACTTAAAACCGGTGACGATTTTGAGTTTACACTTGCCAGCGACGATGCATACGGCGAAATGGACCAGGATGCCATTATTGACCTCGACAAGAGTATTTTTGAAGTTGATGGTAAAGATTGATACCGAAATGCTTGCTATTGGCAATGTAATCCCAATGCGTGACGACCAGGGCACATATGCTGCAAGGCACCGTTGTAAGCGTTGGTGATGATTTGGTCCGTATGGATTTCAATCATCCTATGGCAGGCAATGTACTGCATTTTAAAGGTAATGTAATTGAAGTTCGCGAAGCTTCCGCCGAAGAACTCAGCCATGGCCATGTTCACGGAGCTGGTGGACATCATCATTAATAGATAACACACTCAGATTGTTTTCGATTTCTGAGTGATTTGTTCTATTTGAATTTCCCGGTTTATATTATGGTAGTTTTAATGCCTGAAGTATGGACCGGGATTTTGGCGCGTAGATCCAGAGACTGAGACTGCGGATGTACTGCCGATCCAGCTCGACCTTGCGCCGCACCGACTCGGTGCTGTCGTCGTAGCCGTTGATGACCTGGGCCAGACCGGTGATGCCGGGCAACACGAGCAGCCGGTCCCGATAGTTCGGGACCTCCTTCTCGAGCTTGTGGATGAAGCAGAGCCGCTCGGGGCGCGGGCCGATCAGGCTCATCTCACCGCGCAGGACGTTGACGAACTGCGGCACCTCATCCAGCCGGGTCTGGCGCAGGAAACGTCCCACGCGGGTGATCCGGTGGTCGTCCCGGGCGGCCCACTGCGGCCCGTTCTGCTCGGCGTCGATCCGCATGGTCCGCAGCTTGTGGATGCGGAACGGGCGGCCCGGCTGAACCACCTTGCGCTGGTCCACCTCGCCAAAACCGCCCACGCGCCGCCGACGGCGGTTGATCCCGATCCGCGTCTGCGAATAGAAAATCGGACCGCGCGAGTCGAGCCGGATCGCCAGAGCGATGAGCGGCAACAGAGCGATGAAACCCGAGAGGGCGATCACCGCCGCGGTGACGTCGAAGATCCGCTTCCAAAGCAGAGCGTCCGGCCTGCGACGCTTCGCGGCCAGATACTCCGCCAGCGAAGCAACGGACGCTTCGGCGCGCGGTTCGGCAAAATACGGCAGACGAAGGATATTGCCTTCGCTCCCGGGCCCGCCTGCGGAGAGGACCGTTCGTTCCGCGAATGCGGCCATCTGCGATTCTTCATTGCGAGGCATCGACGAGGATCCTTGCTGAGTAAGCAGATCTGATATCGTCCTGTATTTTCCCCCGCGAAAGAACTCATCCAAACGATTGCTAGCGTTTAGATTCGCAAATCCACTCATGAAACCCCAAGTGAAGCTCGGTAAACCGTTCCAGGAGGTCCCCTTCCTCCTGGATAACCGAGCCACAGAGTTTACTATATATAGGTCGCTGTCGCAACCAAAAAATTGCGTTTCATGTGCAAACAGTTTCTCAAAATCAGGCAGCTGCCCGGGACCAGACCGGCCATGATTCCGAGCTGAGGAAAATCGATGTGCGAATCAAGCCGTCTGGGAAAAGCGTTCGTGATCGTGCGGGCGCCGCCCTCCTCTATCTGCTGATCACCCTGACCGCCGGCTGGAGCGATACGCGACTGGCCCTATCCCACCTCTCGCCCTCGCTCATCCCGATCCTCGTCGGGCCTCTCGCTCTTCAATTACGCCCTGCGCTTCTGGCGCTGGGAACTCTATCGCCGCCGCCTGGGGGTCCCGCTCGGCTGCGGCGAGAGCCTGGCCCTGTTCCTGGCGACCTTCGCCATGGTCGTGACGCCCGGCAAGGTGGGCGAGCTGTACAAGGCCGGTTATCTCCGGGAGAAGCACGGTATTCCCCTGTCGACCGGAGATGCCGATCCTCATCGCGGAGCGGGTGCTCGACTTTCTCGCCGTCCTCGCCCTGGCCGGAGCCGGCCTCGCCAGCCTGGCACGGGCCGCTGGCCGGTCTGCGGCCCAGCCTGGCGATCGCCGCCATCATCCTGCTGTTGCTGCTGTCGCTCCGCTCGCGTCGCCTGCAGACCCGATTGCTCGCCGTCGCCACCCGTGCCCCCCGGCTGCAGGCCTGCCGGGCAGCGCTCGGCGAGGCGCTCGACGCCCTCCAGCAGCTCTCCACCGTCCGCACCACCGCGGCCGCCTTCGTGCTCAGTCTGATTGCCTGGGCCGCGGAGTGCCTCAGCCTCTGGTTCGTCTGCGGCAGCCTGGACGCACCGGTGACGCCGCTCACCGCCACCTTCGTCTACGCGGTCGCCACGCTGGCCGGATCGCTCATCTTCCTGCCGGGCGGTCTGGGCGGAACGGAGGGCACGATCATCTTCCTGCTCGGCGCCGCCGGTCTGGCGGGCGGGACCGCCGTGGCCGCCGCGCTGGTGGTACGGCTGGCGACCCTCTGGCTGGCGGTGGCGATCGGGGTGGCGGTTTTCCTGGGCCGGCGCCGGCTGTTCCTGGAGCGGTCGCCGACCGCGACCGCCCCCGACGAGCCCTCGCCTTAGGACTCAGTTGCGATTCGTGGCCAGCAGACACCGCGGTGGCGACCGTGGCCGTGCTCAGCAGGACGGGCCACACGCTGCGGAAGAACCCCTGCCCGGCGTACGGCACCCGGACGGTGTCGCCCGGATGGACGAGCGGGTTCCCCACGACACGGCCCTCCTTGAAGAAAGCATTCATGTCGACGCGCGTGGCGCGGTTGCGACCACCCGCCTCGCCATGGACCCACCAGACGCTGCGACAGGTCGCCGGTCTCGACCGGCCCCCCCGCCAGCAGCAGAACCGACACCAGCGGCAGCGGTTCGCTCAGCGGCAGGCTGCCGGGCCGCACGACACCGCCGATGACCTGCACCGCGCTGGCGGTCCGGGCGCGGCCGCCGTTTCGTCCCGTGTCGGCACCACGACCGAATCCCCCGCCTGCAGGACGGCCGGTATCCGACGCTGCCCTCGCCGGTCATGATGGCCGAGATGTCGTAAACCCGGGAACGCGCCTGCCCGCCCTCCACGCGGACCACGCGCACCGCCGACAGATCAGCCGTGCCCAGGGCGCCGCCCGCGGCGCGCACCGCGTCCCACAGTCCGGGCGGGGTCTGGAACGTGTATTCACCCGCGTTGGTGACGGCGCCGAGCACCGCGATCCGCAAGGCGTTGTACTGCGTGACGGTGAGCGAGACGTCGCTGATGTCGCGGTTGAACAGGCGCAGTTTCTGGCGGATCAGACTCCTCGGCATCGCGAATCGTGAGTCCCGCCACCGGCACCGCCCCCACGAGCGGCACGATGACGGAACCGTCCGGCCGCACGGCGAGCACACGGTCGAGATCCGCCTGCTGCAGCACGCTCAACTGGAACTGGTCGCCGATGCCGAGCCGGTAGTCCGGACGCATCCTGGGCCAGGGTGCGTCCCCGGCCGCCAGCAGGCCCAGCGCCAGGAGAACCGCCGCGAGTCCCGGCTTCCGCGCCCGTTTCGTCCGCATGTCGCGACCTCCCCGCGCCGGTCGTCCCGTCGCCTCAAACGCCCTGCGCCCGGTACCATGCCACCGTCTCCCGCAACCCTTCATCCAACCCCACCTCGGGCCGGAAACCGATCAGCTTTCCCGCCGCCGCGATGTCCGCCTGCGAGTGCTTCACGTCTCCGGCGCGCGCGGGACCGTGGATGGGCGACAGTTCGCTGCCCACGAGGGTTCGCAGCCTGGCGAAGAGGTCATTCAGGCTGATGCGGTCCCCGCAGGCGATGTTCACGGTCCGGCCGCCGGTCTGCGGGGCCGCCGCCGCCAGCAGATTCGCCGCGACCACGTTGCGGATGTAAGTGAAATCGCGCGACTGCTCGCCGTCGCCGTGGATGACCGGCGCCTCGCCCGCCGAGCAGGCGGGTGATGAAGATCGGCACGACCGCGGCGTACTGGCTCTGCGGATCCTGCCGCGGCCCGAACACGTTGAAGTAGCGCAGGCCGACCGTGCTCAGACCGTACAGCCGGTCGAACACCGCACAGTAGAGCTCGCCGACATACTTGTTCACCGCATACGGGCGAGAGCGGGTTCGCCGGCATGTCCTCCCGCTTCGGCAGCGCCTCCGTGTCGCCATAGGCCGAACTGCTGGCGGCGTACACCACCCGCCGGACACCCGCCTCCTTCGCGGCCCACAGCACGTTCAGCGTGCCGGTCGACGTTCGTCTCGTTCGAGGCGATCGGATCGTTCACGCTGCGCGGCACGGAGGCCAGCGCCGCCTGATGGAACACCGTGTCGACGCCGGCGCAGCAGGCCTCACGGCCGCGGCAGGTCGGTGACGGAATCCTCGACGAAACGGATCCGGTCCCGCACCCCCGCCAGATTCGCCAGCTTGCCCGTGGAGAGATTGTCCAGCACGACGACCTCGTCACCGCGTTCCACCAGAGCTTCCGTCAGATGCGAACCGATGAACCCGGCTCCGCCCGTCACCAGAACTCTTGCCATGTCCCCCCCGGCGCGCCCGGCGCGCCCGCTGGTCTAGATCCGGACCAATTGCGGCGCGTCGTGACCCGCCAGGGCGTTGCGCGTGTCGACGACAGCGATCCCCGCCTGCAGCAGCAGGCCGTGCTCCACCGTCTTGTGCGCGGTCACGATGACCGCCGCGTCGAAGCGCGCGAGCGTCGCCTTGTCCCAGGCGGCGAGCTTGTGGCCGGCGAACGTCCCCTCGAGGCCCGGCACCAGGGGATCGTACCACTGCACCGCGGCCCCCTGCTTGTGCAGCAGCTCCATGATATCGAGGGACGGCGACTCCCGCACGTCGTCGATGTCCGGCTTGTAGGCCACGCCGACCACCAGCACGCGGCTGCCGTTGATCGGCTTGCGCTGCCGGTTGAGCGCCTCGCCCACGAGACCGACCACGTGCCGCGGCATGCCGCCGTTGATCTGACCCGCCAGTTCGATGAAGCGCGCCTCCGAGCCGGCCAGCTTCGCCTTCCAGGCCAGGTAGAACGGATCGATGGGGATGCAGTGGCCGCCGAGTCCCGGCCCGGGATAGAACGGCATGAAGCCGAACGGCTTCGTCGCGGCCGCCCGGATGACCTCCCAGACGTCGATATCGAGCGACTTGCACATGATGGCGATCTCGTTGACCAGCCCGATGTTGACGCTGCGGATAGGTGTTCTCCAGCAGCTTCACGGTCTCCGCCACGCGCGCCGAGGAGACCGGCACCACCCGCTCCATCACCTGGCTGTAGAGCGCGACCGCCGTCTGCGTGCAGTACGGCGTGATCCCGCCCACGACCTTGGGGATGTTGATGGTGTGGAACTGGGGATTGCCCGGATCGACCCGCTCGGGCGAAAACGCCAGGAAGAAATCCTCGCCCACCTTCAGCCCCGATTCTTCGCCAGGCGCGGCAGGATGACCTCCTCGGTCGTGCCGGGATAGGTCGTGCTCTCGAGGATGACCAGCAGGCCGCGGTGCATGTGCGGCGCGATCGCCTCCACCGCGTGCTGGATGTACGAAATGTCCGGATCGCGCGTCTTGCTCAGCGGCGTCGGCACGCAGATGTTCACGCTGTCCACTTCGGCCAGGAAGGCCGGATCGGTGGTGGCGCGGAAGCGGCCGGACCTCGACCATCTCGGCCACGTCCGCCGCCGGGACATCGATGATGTAGCTGTCGCCCCGCATCAGGGTCTCGACCTTTTCGGCGACCAGATCGTAGCCGGTGACGCGGAAACCGGCCTTGGCGTAGCCGATGGCCAGCGGCAGACCGACGTAGCCCAGCCCGATCACCCCGAGATGCGCCTGCCGGCTCTCGAACTTCGCGCGCGTATCCATTCGGTCCTTTCCGCGACGTGCCCCGCTCCGGAGCACCCTTACGTGTAGACGGTATCCACGGCAGGGCTGTAGACGACCGCGTAGCGATTTTTCCCGTTGTGCTTGGCCTGATAGAGGGCCCTATCAGCCATTTTCAGCAGATTGGTGCCGTCCTGAGCGGACTGCGGGAACGTAGCAATGCCCATGGAGATGGTCAACCGCTTTCGGGGATCGCCCTCGAAGGCATGCGCGCCGACCGCCTCGATCACCCGCCGGGCGAACTGCACCGCGCCGTCGGCCTCGGTGTGCGGCAGAATGATCGCGAATTCGTCGCCGCCGTACTTGGCCAGGATATCGACGTTGCGCGCCGCCAGCCGCAGGAGGTCCGCCAACTCGCTCAGCGACCGGCTGCCGGCGAGATGTCCGAAGGCGTCGTTGTACGTCTTGAGATTGTCGACGTCGAGCATCAGCAGGCAGAGCCCCTCCTGGAAACGCTTGCCGCGCTCGATCTCGCGCCCGAGCACCTCCATGAAGTACCGGTAGTTGAAGACCCGGGTGAGCCCGTCGGTGATCGCCTGTTCCTCGATCTGCTTGTAAAGTTCCGCATTCTCGACCGCCACCGCCACCTGGCCGGCCAGCACCTTGAGCAGTTTCAGGTCTTCGCGCGTGAAGCGCCGCGTTCTCCCGGAACGCCATCATGATGCCGAGTCGCCGGGTCCGCGTGCTCAGGGGAGCGGTGATCAGACTCTTGTCGTGGGGAATCCGCAGCCAGCCGACCGCCGGAATCGGCACGATCGAATTGCCACCCTCCGATCCCCAGAGGGCGGCCGTGTGCTCGTGCACGATCCAGTTCACGATCCCCGGCCGCTGTTCGAGGCTTTCGATGGTGATGCTGACCTTGCCGCCCTGATCCTCCGCCAGGATGTACCTGACAACCGTATCTTTTTCCAGAATAAGCAGATGGATGAGCGAGGCGCCCAGCAGCTGATGCGCGCAGCGCAGGGTCTGGGTCAGGATCGCTTCCTTGTTGCCCCCGGCCCGCATCAGGCTGGAGATCTCCAGGAAGGTGTCGAAAAGCAGGTCGACATTTTTCGTGTCGGACATGCGCATCCCCCGTGCCTGGCGCGATTGAGCCCCTCGCGAATAAGCAAGGAAGGTGCCAGAAAGAGGCATTTCGGGGGCCGGATCAGGCCTCCAGGAGCGTCCGGATCCCCCTGCACCTGGGCTTTCAGAGCGGCCAGTTCGGCCCGGAGGGCGCGCAGCTCCCGCAGACGGTTCAGCAGTCGCCGCAGGGTGATCAGGATCACGACCGCCATGAGACCCAGAACGATCCGCGGATGCCACGGATTGCCTCCCGACCCATGGCTGGCGAACAGGGTCAGGAAACTCCGCGCGAACAGCGTCAGCGAGACCGCCAGGGCCCCGAGGACCACCGCCTGGGTCGTGCCGCTCCACAGAGCCTGCCGACAGAGCCGGTACCGCCGCAGCGGCAGGTCACCCGCACGATCCAGAATTCCGGGTGCAAGCCGAGCCGGGGCCGGCGCGAGGAGGTGCGTCTTCGGCAGCAGCATGGCGGTTCTTGGTCGCGTGACGACGGCGGGAAAGAGGTGGTACGCCCGAGAGGATTCGAACCTCCGACCCCCAGCTCCGGAGGCTGGTGCTCTATCCAGCTGAGCTACGGGCGCACCCGGATCGCGACGGTAGTATCGCCGCCGCCGGAACCTAAATCAACCTGCAAATCGCCCCCGACGCCACCCCGCCGGTCACTCCCGGCCCGCCTGCGCCAGCAGCGCCTCCGCGTAGGAACGACGCACCGGGGCCGCCGCCGCCCCCACCCCCTCGCCGCCGAGCAGGCGCGCGATCTCGACCACCCGCGCCTCGCCCTCGAGCGCCGTGATCGTCAGCACGGTGCGGCCCTCCCGCTCCACCTTGGCCGCGCAGAGGTGGGCGTCACCGTAGACGGCCATCGTCGGCAGATGCGTGATGCAGACGACCGGCCCGGTCGCCGCCAGTTCGCGCAGGAGCTGCGCCACGGGGCCCGCGGCGTCCATCCCCAGCCCCGCGTCGATTTCGTCGCAGAGCAGCAGGCCCGGCTCCGGACCGCCCCGCCGCAGCGACGCCAGACCGAGATGGATGCGGGAGCGCTCACCGCCGGAGGCGATGGCGCCCGCCTCCCCCATGCGCTCGCCCCGGTTGGTCCGCACGAGCATCGCGACCCGGTCGGCGCCGTCCGGGCCCACGTCACAGCGCCGGCCCGCCATTTCGACCGCTCCCTCGGTCGCGGTGCGGGGCGTGACGGCAAAGACGAGTTCCAGCGCCGGCAGAGCGAGTGGCCGGATGCGTTCAACCGCACGCCGGGCGATGGCGGGCGCCTGCTGCAGGCGTCGGTCATGCAGAAGCGTCACGGCAGCGCCGAGCCGGCCGCGGCAGCTCTCGACCGCGGCGGCCAGCTGCGCCAGATCGTGGTCGGCCGTATCCTGCCGCGCAACCCGTTCCTGCAGTTCGTCCCGCAGTCGCAGCAGCCCCGACGTGTCGCGGCGGTATTTCCGGCGCAACTCCTCGTACAACGCCTTGCGGGCCTCGATCCCATCGAGACCTGCGGCGTCGAGATCAAGCGCATCGAGGAAGTGACGCAGTTTCGTCACCGCCCCCGACAGGGCGTCCTCCGCCCCCTCGAGGTCGCCCAGCGCCTCGGCAACGCGCTGACTCTTGCCCGCCAAAACGCGCAGCGCGGAAATGGCGACTCCCAGGTCCTCCCGCGCGGGCGACTCGGCCCCGTCGAGGCGTTCGAGCGCCGCTTCGCAACCACCCTGGAGCGCACCGGCGTGCCGCTTGACGATCAACTCCTCCGCCAGCGCCTCCTCCTCGCCCTCCTCCAGGGCCGCCTCCGTCAGCTCCCGCAACTGGTAACTCCAGAGGTCGAGCTGCCCCGCCGCCGTCGCCTCTTCGCCGCGCCGGTCCGCCAGGACCGTTTCCGCGGCGCGGAACGCCCCCCAGGCCTCCCGAACCTCCTCGCGCAACGCCCCCGCGCCGCTCATCTCGTCCAGGAGATCGCGCGCGAACGAGGCATCCGCCAGCTCGCGCTGCTGATCCTGGCTCTGGATCGTGAGCAGACGGGGGCCGATCTGTTCCAGCAGGGCGACCGAGGAGATCAGGCCGTTGATCAGCACCCGGCTGCGCCCCTGCAGCCGCAGTTCGCGCCGCAGGACCAGCATGCCGTCGGACCCCACGCGGATGCCGGCTCGGGCCATCGCCTCGCGCTGCGCCGGCGCTTCGCCGAGGTCGAACACCCCCTCGACCCAGCCGCACTCCTCCCCCTCGCGGATGAGCCCCTTGGGCACGGGGCCGCCGCACAGCAGGGCGAGCGTGCCCGCCACGAGCGACTTCCCGGCGCCGGTCTCCCCCGTCAGCACCGTCAGACCGGGCCCGAACGGAATCGTCAGTTCGTCGACGATGGCCAGCCGACCGATGCGCAGTTCGCTGAGCATGTCAACTCTTGCCGCGGCGTGAGGGGGCGCCGTAGTTGAGTTTGCTCCGCATGACCTCGAAGAAATTGCTCTGGGCGAACTTCACGAGATGGACCCAGTCATCGGCCAGCCGGTAGACGACCCGGTCCCCGGCCTGCAGCGACACCGCGTGCCGGCCGTCCGCCGTGAGAGTGGCCCGCGAGCCGACCTCGTGGAGCACCAGCTCGATGTCCTTCTCGTTCGGCACGATCAGGGGTCGCATTCCGAGGCTGTGCGGACAGATCGGCGTGACCAGGATCGCCGCCACCGCGGGATGGCAGATCGGACCGCCCGCCGCCAGGTTGTAGGCCGTGGAACCGGTCGGCGTGCTGACGATGAGGCCGTCGCCGAGGAAGCGGCTCAACGAGGCGCCGTCCACGCGCACCTCCATGTCGAGCGCGCGCGGCCGGGGCCCCATATTCACGACGATGTCGTTGAGCGCCAACAGGGACGCGAGCCGGTCCTTGCCTCGCCACGCCTGGGCGCTGACGCGGTACCGTTCGCTCAGATAGTAGTCGCCGCGCAGGAGGCGGTCGATCGCCTCCGGCAGGTCGTCCAGCGGCACATCGGTGAGATAGCCCAACGAGCCGAGGTTGATGCCGAGCAGCGGTCGCCGCGAATCGCCGATGGCGCGGGCCGCCTGGAGCATCGTCCCGTCGCCGCCCAGCGCGACCACCACGTCCGCCTCGCGGACCAGATCGGCGGCCTCCAGCCCCGGGTCGGCGGCGGACACGGCCTGCGCCAGTTCCGTGCCGCAGATCACGCGCACGCCGGCGAAGGCGCAGCGCCCGTTGATCACCGCCACCGCGTCGGCGATCTCGCCGCGGGGCCGCCCCGTGCCGCCGAACAGACCGAGCGTCCGGATCCCCATCCCGCCTCCGCGTTGTCAGGATGCCGACCGCGCCTGGCGCGGCGGGGCCGCGCGGGAAATTTCCTGCAAAATGCGCGCGCCGATCTGTTCGCCGACCAGGCCGGCCTCGGCAAGCTGATCCTCGCGCGACGCCTGCTCGATGAACCGGTCCGGCACGCCGAGCGTCAGCACGCGCACCGGCGACGCGAGCGGGCGGCCGGCCGCCCACTCGAGCACCGCCGAGCCGAATCCGCCGCAGACCGTGTTCTCCTCCACCGTGACGACGAACCGGTGCCGCGCCCACAGTCGCTCCAGCAGCTCCTCGTCGAGCGGCTTGACGAAGCGGGCATTGACCACCGCCGCGGACAGGCCGGCGCGCTGCAGCCACTGCGCCGCCTCGACGGCCGGCCGCACCATCGCGCCGAGCGCCAGCAGGCAGACGTCGTCCCCCTCGCGGAGGATCTCGGCGCGCCCGATCGGCAGCGCGGCCGGCGCCCCGGCGAGCGGCACCCCCAGGCCGACGCCGCGCGGATAGCGCAGCGCCGTCGGTCCTTCGCCGCGGGCGAGCGCCGTGGCCAGCATGTGACGCAGTTCGTTCTCGTCCTTCGGCGCCATCAGCACGAGGTTGGGAATGAGCCGGAGATAGGAGAGGTCGAACACGCCGTGGTGAGTGGGCCCATCCTCCCCGACCAGCCCGCCCCGGTCGATCGCGAACACCACCGGCAGTCCCTGCAGGGCCACGTCATGGATCACCTGGTCGAAGGCCCGCTGCAGAAACGTCGAGTAGACCGCCACCACCGGACGCTGTCCGGCGCAGGCCAGACCGGCGGCGAACGTGACGGCGTGCTGCTCGGCGATGCCGACGTCGTAGAAGCGACCCGGGAACTCGCCGCGGAACGCGTTGAGCCCGGTCCCCTCCGGCATGGCCGCCGTGATCGCGTGCACGCGCGGGTCGGCGCGCGCCAGGTCGACGAGCGCCCGTCCGAATACCTCGGTGTATGTAGGCACCGGCGTCGGCGCGCTCTTGATCCCCTCGGCCTTGTCGAAACTGCCGACGCCGTGATAGCGGAACTGGTCCTGTTCGGCGAAGGCATAGCCCTTGCCCTTGCGGGTGATGAGGTGGACCAGCACCGGGCCATGGAGCTCGCGCACCGCGCGGAGGGTGTCGATCACCAGGCCCAGATCATGGCCGTCGATCGGTCCGAAATAGTTGAAGCCGAGCTCCTCGAAGAGGATGGTCGGCACGACCAGGTGCTTCAGGCTCTCCTTGATGCGTCCGGCCAGGATCTGCAGCCGGCGCCCTCCCGGTCCCCGGCCGAGCAGCGACCAGATCCCCCCTCGAGCCGCGTATAGGTCCGGCCGGAGGTGATCCGCGTCAGGTGTTTGGCGATCGCCCCCACGTTCGGCGAGATGCTCATCTCGTTGTCGTTGAGGATGACGAGCACGTCGGTCTGGAGTTGCCCGGCGTTGTTGAGCCCCTCGTAGGCCAGTCCGCCGGTCAGCGCGCCGTCGCCGACGACGGCGATCACGTGGTGCTTCTCGCCGCGCGCGTCGCGCGCCCTGGCATAGCCGAGCGCGGCGCTGATGGATGTGGAGGCATGTCCCACGCCGAAGGCGTCGTGGGGGCTCTCGGAGCGGCGAGGGAAACCGCTCACCCCCCCCTTCTGGCGCAGGGTGTGGAAGGCCTCGCGACGCCCGGTGAGCAACTTGTGCCCGTAGGCCTGGTGGCCGACATCCCAGACGATCCTGTCCTCCGGCGAGCGAAAGACATGATGCAACGCCACGGTCAGTTCGACGACGCCCAGACTGGCGCCAAGGTGCCCGCCCGTGCACGCAACGGTCGTGATGATCTCCTCGCGCAACTCCGCACAGAGCTGCTCGAGTTCCCCGCGACTCAGCGCCGCGAGCCGTTCAGGCCCGTCGATCCGGGGCAGGATGGGATCCATGGCGTCAAGCTTCCTTCGGACCTGCGTGAGTTCAGACGGGCAGGCCGCACATCAGGGCGAAAAGTAGACCGAACAGGACTCCCGCCGCAACATGGAACGGGCGGTGGGCCCAGACCTGCAACAACGACGCCGTCCGTCGCCGCATCCGTTCGTCGCCCGGCAGGGCCAGCACCAGCCGGTGGAGGACTGTTCTCTGCTCCTGCGCCGTGCCTTTGAAACGCACCGCGTCGTGGATGACGATCACGGCGAAGACCAGCGCCAGCGACGTTTCGGGCGCGGCCCACCCCGCGCGCAACCCCAGCAGCACGGTACAGCACGACAGCACGGAGGCATGCAGGCTCGGCAGTCCGACGCTTTCCGTCAACGCATGCAGCACCAGGCGCCGGTCCAGCAGCGAGGCCACCACGAACTTGACCGCCTGGTTGAAGACGCCACACGCAAAAACCAGCGCCCAGATCGGCCATTCCCGCATGCTGTCCCCCCGACCGTCAGCGATCCCGATTCCAGAGTCGCGCGGCCAGCGCCTGCAGCCGCTCCGCGGCCGGGCCGGGCGGCACGGCGTCATGCAACCGACGCAGGCCGGTTCGGCCGTCGCGCGCCGCGCGCAGGCGGGCGCGATCGGCCCCCTCCAGGCGCACCCAGGTCATCTTGCCGGCGGCGGCGTCCTTGCCCACGCTCTTGCCGGCTGCGGCGGCGCTCCCGCAGGCGTCGAGCAGGTCATCCGCCTGCTGGAACGCCTGGCCCAGGATATCTCCGGCCGCCAACAGGCGCCGCACGCGGAGCCCGGACGCTCCGGCCAGGGCCCCCCCGGCGCCAAGCGCGGCCGCCAGCAGCGCCGCGGTCTTGCGCCGCTGGATGCGTCGGATCAGCGCCGGACGCGGCGCTGCACCCTCGGCGTCCAGATCGTCCTGCTGCCCACCGACCATGCCGGCCGGGCCGGCGGCCCGCGCAATCAACACCGCGGCGCCGGTGGCGCCGGAACCGAGGCGCGCCAGCGCACCGAAAGCCAGCGCCTGCAGCGCATCCCCGGCCAGGATAGCGGTCGGTTCGTCGAACGCCACGTGGCAGGTCGGCCGCCCCCGCCTCAGCACATCATCGTCCATGGCCGGCAGGTCGTCGTGGATCAGGGAGTACGTGTGGATGAGTTCGAGCGCGCATGCCGCATCGAGAGCCGCCCGGCGCGTCACCCCGGGCACGCGTCCGCGGTCAAGACAGGCGTCGTAGGCCCAAAGCAACAGCACCGGTCGCAGGCGTTTCCCGCCCCCGAAGAGACTGTGCGCCATGGCCCGGCGCAGCCGCGGCGGAACGCCCGGCTCTCCGGCCAGCAGCGCCCGCAACCCCGTCTCGACGGCGCGCCGCTCGCGGGCCAGGGCAAGTTCGAGGGGCCTGGTCACGGCTGAGCTTCCCGGGCGCGCATGGCCTGCCAGGTGTTCGCCATCAGCATGGCGATCGTCACCGGGCCGACGCCGCCGGGCACCGGAGTGACCGCGGAGGCCCAGCCAGCGAGCGCTTCGGTGTCCACGTCACCCACGAGAACGGGCCTGCCCCCCGCCGGCGCCGGCTGCCGGTTGATGCCGACATCCACGACGACGGCGCCCGCCGCCACATGTGCGCGCCCCAGCGCGCGCGGCACTCCCATGGCCGCCACGAGAATGTCGGCCCGGGCGGTCTCCGCGGCCAGATCCCGCGTGGCGGAATGGCAGAGCGTGACCGTGGCGTCGCCGCCCGCTCCCTTCTGCGCCAGCAGCAGCGCGAGCGGACGTCCCACGATCAGGCTGCGTCCCACCACCACGACGCGGCGGCCCGCCGTCGCAATGCCATAGTGCCGCAGCAGGCGCACCACCCCCGCCGGCGTGCAGGGCACGAAGCGGGGCCGTCCGGCCACCAGCAAACCGAGGTTTTCGGGGTGGAATCCGTCCACGTCCTTGCGCGGGTCGACCGCCCGCAGGACCCGCTCCGCATCCACGCCGACCGGCAGCGGCAGTTGGACGAGAATGCCGTCGATGGCCGGATCGGCGTTGAGCCCCCGCAGATGGTCGAGCAGTTCCGCCTCGGACACCGAGGCGGGAAAGCGGTGGGTGACGTGATGGTAACCGAGCGCCGCGCACGCCTTTTCCTTCCGCCCCACGTATACGGCGGAAGCGGGGTCCTCCCCCGCGAGCACGACCGCCAGGCCGGGCGGGCGGGAGGCCTCGCGGAGACGTTCGCGCAGTTCGTCCAGGATCGCGTCGCGGACCGGCTCCCCGCGCAGGCTCTGGGTCAGCACCGTGCGTTCCTCCCCGGCGTCGCCGCGCCACGCCGGCCCTCAGCGAGCGTACGCCACGGCCCGCGTCTCGCGGATCACCGTCACCTTGATCTGGCCGGGATACTCCAGTTCACCCTCCACCCGCCGGCTGATCTCCTCGGCGAGCAGCGCCGTCTCGGCATCGTTGAGCTTGCTCGGGTTGATCAGGATGCGGATCTCGCGACCGGCCTGGATAGCGTACGATTTCTCGACCCCGGCGAAGCTGTCGGCGATCTTCTCGAGACCCTCGAGGCGCTTCACATAGTTCTCGAGGCTCTCCCGGCGCGCGCCCGGCCGCGAGGCCGAAACGGCGTCTGCGGCCGCCGTGATGAACGTGTAGGGCGAAATCGTTTCCAGATCCTGGTGATGGCCGCCCACCGCGTTGAGCACGATCTCGTTCTCGCCGTACTTCTTCAGCAGCCTGGCGCCGACCAGCGCGTGCGGCCCCTCCATCTCGTGCTCGGCCGCCTTGCCGATGTCGTGCAGGAAGCCGCACCGTTGCGCCAGCCGGTGGTCGAGGCCCAGTTCGCTGGCGATGATCGCCGGCCACCGCCGCCACCTCCTTGCTGTGCAGCAGGAGGTTCTGCCCGTAGCTGGTCCGGTAGTGCAGGCGTCCGATGTACGGGTGGAGATCGGGGTGGATCTTCTGGAGGTTGAGATCCAGGCAGACCTGCTCGCCGATCTCGCGGATCTTCTCCATCATCTCCTGGCGGGTCTTGACCACCACCTCCTCGATCCGGCCCGGGTGGATCCGTCCGTCGCGGATCAGCTTCTGGAGCGACAGGCGCGCCACCTCGCGCCGCACCGGGTCGAAGCCGGAGATGATCACCGCCTCCGGAGTGTCGTCGATGATGACGTCGATGCCGGTGGCGAGTTCGAAGGCCCGGATGTTCCGCCCCTCACGACCGATGATGCGTCCCTTCATGTCGTCGCTCGGCAGATCCACCACCGATACCGACGTCTCGGCCACGTGCTCCGCAGCGTAACGCTGCACCGCCAGCGACAGCACCTGCTGCGCCTCCCGCTTGGCGTGCCGCTCCGCCTCGTCGCGGACATCGCGAACCCGGCGAGCCGCGGAGGTGCGCGCTTCGGCGAGGATGTTTTCCTCCAGCAGCCGCCGCGCGTCGTCGGCCGTGAGCCCGGCGATGTACTCGAGCTTCGAGATTCTGCTCCACCACGGTCTCCTGCACCCGCTTCCGTTCCCCTTCGAGGGCCGTCAGGCCCCCCTTCAGTTCCTCGTCGCGGTTTTCGAGGCGCAGTTCCTTCTGGTCGAGCAGCAGGATCTTCTTGCTCAGCCCCATCTCGCGCTCGTCCAGCAGTTCCCCCCGGCGCACCTGCTCCAGCCGGGTCTTGCTGGTCTCCGCGTTGAAGGTCTCGCGGGACTTGAGCAGCAGGTCCTTCGCCTCGATTTCCGCGTTGCGATGCAGCGCGGACGCCTCCCGCTCCGCCTCCCGCAGCAGACGGTCGCGGACCTCGCGTGCGTCGCCCTGCAGACGGGCGGTGCGCATCCGCTGCGCGAACCAACCGCCGGCAAAACCGGAGACGGCGGCGACGACGGCGACAATGGCAACGATGGCGACAGGGATACCGGTCATCAGAATACCTCTCCCCCGGAGGAGAGAAGACGGCGGGCCGTCAGGAAGCTCGATCAGGAGAATTCGGATTCCCCGCCGGGTCGTGTGCGCCAGAAGCAATTGAACCTAATCGCTTCAGGTGGGTCCCCTGTCCCTCGTCTGAACCGCTCCGAAGAGCTGTTCCGACGCGGGAACTCCGGGGTCCCGCTGACTGGGTGTTGGCTCAAATAACCCAGCGCATCACGGGCCAAGCAGGGAATCCAATTTCCAGGCCGCGGCAGCTCACAGCTTGTCCATTTCCTGTTCCAGAAGCGAGGCGATCTGACCGGTCTTGTCGTCGAGCAGGGCCAGGGCCTCCTGGCGCTTGCGACGTTCGCGAAAAAGCTCGTCGGCAACATTGATGGCCGCGAGGATCGCGATCTTGGTGGTCGAGACGAGAGAGGAACTCCCGGCGACTTCGTGCATCTTCCGGTCCACGAACTCGGCCACCTTTTCGACGTACTCCGGTTCCGCCTCCCCTTTCAGGGTGTACTCATGGCCATAGATATTAACGGTCACGCTGTGTGGATCAAGCATCCGCAACCATTTCCTGCGCCGCGATGCCCTCCGGCTCGCGGCTGCTGCGAGCGGCGGGGAGCGTGCCGATTCCCGGCCCGCGCCCGTCACCCGATCTGGTCGAGCTTCTCCAGAAGGCCTCCTACCTTCTCCTCAATAATCTTCCTGTGTTCCTCAAAATTCTCCACGGTCGCGGCGACGGCGCGCGCCTCTTCGAGATCGCTGCCCAACCGCTCGCTCCGCTCGTGCAGGGCGGCAAACTCGCTCTCGAGCTGCGAGCGCTGCCGCTGAAGACGGTCGTTCTCACTCCGCAATTCCTGGATGAGCCGCACCGCCTTGAGGACCTTCTCCTCCAGCCGTCCCAGGTTGTCTTCCATAACTTTGTCCCATCCGAGCCGATGCCGGCCGCCGGCGATCGCCCCCGACCTCAGGCCCGCAGCCGCACACCATGACGTTCATCCAGCGCCGCCGCGATCAGGGCGAGCGACTTATCCACCACCGTACCTTTGAGGTTACTTTTAGCCGACCGGAACTTCAAGCGAATTCCCAACGCGGTGGCGTTGATATCGATTCCCTTACCGCGATAAATATCAAAGAGTTCCACGCTTTCTAGCAACTCCCCGCCCAATTCCCTCACCGTCGCCCCGACGCTGGCGTACGGCACTCCGTCGGGAACGATCAGGGAGAGATCCCTCTTCACGGCCGGAAAACGGGAAAACGGGCGGTAGCTTCAAAGTGGACGCCTCTGCCGGCAGCTCCGAGAGCGCCAGGTCGGCCATCACAACCGGCAGATCGAGGCCGTAGGCCGCCAGCGTGGCCGGGGCCACGGCGCCGGCCACGCCGGCGACAGAGCCGTCGCGTCGTCGCAGCGTCCACTGCCGGCCCTCCGCCAGCCAGGGCTCGTCAGCCCCCGGTTCCACCGCGATCACCACCCCGAGCTGCTCCGCCAGGGACGCCACGAGACCTTTGATTTCGAACAGATCGGCCGGAACATCCTCCGCCAGGAGGTCCTGCCGGCCACACACCGCGAACTGCAGACGCAGGGATTCCCGGGGCAAAAGCGCCTCCTCTTCCCGCCGGGCGTCCACGGGGCGACCGGCGGAGGGGAGGAAGATCCTGTGGGTCTGGAACAGCCGCAGCGGCAGGTCGCAGTCGGCATTGACGTTCCGGCAGATGATCCGCAGCAGCGCCGGCGTGAGCGTGGTGCGCAGGAGCAGGTCCCCTCCCTGGCAGGCGTTGCGGACGGCGAGACAGTCGCGCCGAGGATCATCCGCGGCCAGGGCCAGACGGTCGAGATCATCACGACCCATGAACGACGACGTAATGATTTCGGTGTATCCGGAAGCGCTCAGGAGCCCGCGCGTGCGTTCCCGCGCCAGGTCCACCGGCCGTCGCGAGGCCCCTCCCCCGCCGCGGAAAGCGTCCCGCACCGGGATGGTGTCGAATCCCCTCACCCGCGCAATCTCTTCGATCAGGTCCACCTCGGCATGCAGGTCGCGCCGGAAGGACGGGATCGCCACCATCAGGTTGGCGGAGCCACTCTTGCGGTTGCGCACCTGTCCGAGCGGCACGACTGTCAGGTCCAGCGCCTGCAGGGCGGTCACGACCTCCGTCGTTTCGAGCTCCGTGCCGAGCAGTCGATTGACCTGGGCGATGCGCAGCGGAATCGACGGCTGCGCCTCGCGATCCGGGTTCTGCCGGTCCACCCGGTCGGGCACGATACGCGCCCCGGCGTGCTGCTGCAGCAGGTGCAGCGCGCGCTGAGCCGCCTTTTCCACCATCTGCCAGTCGGCCTCGCGTTCGAACCGGTAGGAACTCTCCGAGGAGAGACCGAGGGCGCGTGCGGCACGACGCACAAGCAGCGGCTGGAAGTAGGCGCTCTCGAGCAGGACCTCGACGGTGCCGTCGTCGACCTCGCTCCGCGCACCGCCCATGACGCCGGCCAGCGCCACCGCGCCCGCCGAGTCGGAGATGACAAGATGATCCGCGCCAAGCGTGAGGTTGCGCCCGTCGAGCGCTTCGAACTGCGTGCCGGGAGCGGCGCGCCTGACGGACAGCCGCGTGCCGCTGAGCTTCGCCCGGTCGAACGCGTGCAGCGGCTGGCCCAGCTCGAACATGACGTAGTTCGTGATATCGACCACGTTGTTGGTCGGGCGCTGCCCGATGGCCAGCAGGCGGTTGCGCACGAAATCGGGCGCCGGGCCCACGCACAAGGCCCGCGCGAGATGCGCCGTGTAGCGGGGGCAGTCCGTGAAACTCTCGATATCGACCGCCCAGTCGAGGCGTTCGCTGCCGGATTTGGGCGGCGTCCAGAGCGCGGGAGCGCCCAGGATGGCGCCGGTCAGCGCGGCCACCTCGCGCGCCACCCCGAAATGGCTGAGCCAGTCGGGCCGGTTGGGGGTGATCTCGATGTCGAGCACCTGATCGCGGAACCCGATACAGGGCATCGGCCGGCGTGCCGGGGCGCGCGGCCTCCGGCAGTTCCATGATGCCGCCGCTCTCTCCGCCAAGTCCGAGTTCCCGCGCCGAGCAGATCATGCCGTGGCTCTCGGTTCCCCGGATCCGCGTGGTCTTGATCTTCACCCCGCCCGGCAGTTCCGCGCCGGGAGCGGCCAACAGCACGCGCTGATCGGCCCGCACGTTGGGAGCGCCGCACACGACGGTCAGGGTGCGCTCGCCGTCGTGGACCTGGCAGACGCTCAGCTTGTCGGCCCCGGGGTGCCGCTGCACGTCGAGCACGTGCGCGACCACCACGCCCGGCAGGGTGATGGCGAATTCCTCCACCCGCTCGACGTTGAGCCCGCTCATCGTCAGGCGCGCCGCCAGTTCCTGCGCATCGCCCGGCCAGGCCACGAAATCGCGGAGCCAGTCCAGGCTGATCTTCACCAGACACCTCGGAACTGCGCAAGGAAACGCAGGTCGTTCTCGTAGAGCAGGCGGATGTCATCGATGCCGTACCGCAGCATGGTGATCCGGTCGATGCCCAGCCCGAAGGCATAACCGGTGCAGGCATCCACGGGGTAGCCGGCGGCGGCGAAGACATTGGGGTGGATCATGCCCGCTCCCATGATCTCCAGCCAGCCGGTCCGCCCGCAGACACCGCAGCCCGCACCGCCGCACGCCGCGCAGGTCATGTCGACCTCCACGGACGGCTCCGTGAACGGGAAGAAGTGCGGACGGAAGCGGATCTGCCGCCCCTCGCCGAAGAAGCGGCGCACGAACTGCTCGACCGTGGTGCGCAGATCGGCGAGGCTGACGTCCCGATCGACGCAGAACCCCTCGACCTGGTAGAACTCGCTCGCGTGGGAGGCGTCGTTGGCCTCGTTGCGGTAGACCCGTCCCGGCACGATGCAGGCGAGCGGCGGCTGCTTGCGCTCCATGATGCGCACCTGCGCCGGCGATGTCTGAGTGCGCAGACAGACCGCGTCATTCACATAGAACGTGTCCTGGCTGTCCCGGGCCGGATGATCGTCGGGGAAATTGAGCGCCGTGAAATTGTAGTAGTCGAGCTCGACATCCGGCCCCTCGGCGCGGGCGAAACCCATGCTGTAGAAAATGTCGCAGATCTCTTCCAGCACGCCCCGCAGGGGGTGCAGCGCACCGGCGACCACCGGCAGCCGACCCGGCAGGGTCAGATCGAGCCGGCCGCCGGGGCCGGCCGCGGGGGCCAGCAGGCGCGCCCGCTCTTCGATCAGCGCCGCCAACTCGTCCTTGAGCCGGTTGAGCGCATCTCCCGCCGCCGGACGCTCGTCCGCGGTCAGATCCCGCAGACCGCGCAGGGCCTGGGTGAGCGGGCTTTTGCGCCCGAACAGCGCCACGCGCGCCGACTCGATGTCCGCCGCGCCCGCGATCAGGGCGAGCCGCGCCAGCCCCTCCTCGCGGAGGCGGGCGATGACTTCATCCGTGGCGCCCATGGGGTCCCTTCCTGGGCACGTGGCAATGCGCGCCGGGCTACTTGGCGGTCTTGGCGATGGCGGCCAGCCGGGCGAATCCGGTAGCATCGCGCACCGCCATGTCCGCGAGGATCTTGCGATCGATCTCGATCTTCGCGCACTTGAGACCGTTGATGAAATTGTTGTAGCTGAGCCCGTTCAACCGCGCCGCCGCGTTGATGCGGATGATCCAGAGACGCCGGAAGTCCCGCTTGCGCGCCTTGCGATCGCGATAGGCGTACGCCAGCGCTCTTTCCGTGGTCTCGCGCGCAGCGACGAACTGCGTGCGTCGGCCCGCGTAGCAGCCCTTGGCGCGGGCGAGGACCTTGTTGTGCCGATGCTTGGCTGCGGGGTTGTTCTTTGACCGCGACATGAATCAAGCCTCCAAGAAGTCGTCCACGATTCCCATTCCGCGGCAACGCGGTCATCCCTTGCCGAGCATCCTCTTCACGCGCGACTCATCGGCCGGCGCCAGCATCGCCGACTTGCGGAGGTTGCGCTTGCGCTTCGGGCTCTTGGCCTCGAAGAGATGCCCGTGATAGGCGTGCTCCCGCTTGATCCTGCCGCTGCCGGTCACCCGGAACCGCTTCGCCGCGGACCGGTTGGTCTTCATCTTCACCTTCGCCATGCTGCGCTGCCTTTCTCGGATTCACGGTGCTCCCCGCGCGGGGAACTGCCGGCGTCCCGCCAGCCGGAGACCGGGGTGATGCGGATCACCAGCTAGGACCCGGCGCCCTTCTTGGGAGCCACGATGAACGTCACGGTACGCCCCTCGATCTGCGGATGACTCTCCGGCGTTCCGTGCTCGGTGATCTCCGCCACCAGATGTTCGAGGAACTGCAGACCAAGATCCATGTGAGAGATCTCACGGCCGCGGAACTGCATGATCACCCGGACCTTGTCGCCTTCCTGCAGAAACTCGATGATGTGGTTCTTCTTGAAGTTGTAATCGTGCTCGTCGGTCTTGGGCCGGAACTTGATCGTCTTGACTTTCTGCACATGCGACTGCTGCCGCGTCCGGCGCGCCTTCTTGCTCAGCTCGTACTTGTACTTGCCATAGTCCATGATCCGACAGACGGGCGGACGCGCCATGGGGGCCACCTCGACCAGGTCGAGACCCCGCTCCTCCGCGATCGCCAGGGCGGCCATCGTGTCGAGCACGCCCAACTGCTCCCCGTTCTCGTCCACCACGAGAATGCGGGGAATCTTGATCATGCGATTCACGCGGATGGTCTTGGTGTTCCGGGTGCTGCCGTTGATAACCCTCCACCTCCCCGGGATCGCGGGGCCGGCAGGTCGGCCGGCACCCAAATGAAAAAAGCGGACACGATGGCCCGCGCGAGTACCAACCGTTGCGTCCCCGAAAGGCCGCCAACGGTGAGAGGCCGCGGGCCTCTGCTTGCCTCGTTTGTCCAGGCGCCCGGCGCCCGGTCCGTTTGAGATCAGGACCAATCTACCGTCTGGATCCCGCTTCGTCAAGCAGATCCCTGATCAGGTCAGCCACGGGGCGGACCCCCAGATCTTCGCCCCGACGGGCCCGCACCGCCACGGTGTCCGCCTCCGCCTCCCGCCGCCCCACGACCAGCATGTACGGCACCCGCAGCAGTTCCGCCTCGCGGATCTTGAAGCCGATCTTCTCGTCCCGCGCATCCACGCCGGCCCGCAGACCGGCAGACCCGCAGCCGTTCCGCGAGTTCCTCGGCGAAGACCTGCTGCTCCCGGCTCACGCTCAGCACGCGGACCTGTTCGGGCGCGAGCCAGAGCGGGAAATCGCCCGCATGGTGCTCGGTCAGAACCCCGATGAACCGTTCCAGCGAGCCCAGAATCGCCCGGTGCACCATGTAGGCGTACTGTTCCTGCCCTCCCGCGTCCACGTAGGTGACGCCGAAACGCCGCGGCAGATTGAAGTCGAACTGCACGGTCGTGGCCTGCCACTTGCGACCGATCGCGTCGATCAGCTTCACGTCGATCTTCGGGCCGTAGAAGACCGCCTCCCCCTCTTCCCGGCTGTAGGCCAGGTCGTGCACGGCCAGAGCCTTCACGAGCGACCGTTCCGCCGCCTCCCACTCCTCGTCACTGCCG
The DNA here is from genome assembly GCA_963772145.1 of uncultured bacterium. Lineage (GTDB taxonomy): Bacteria > Krumholzibacteriota > Krumholzibacteriia > LZORAL124-64-63 > LZORAL124-64-63 > CAVSZB01. The sequence continues at coordinate 151,277 of CAVYVY010000020.1, read as the reverse complement.
GCGTACTTGCCCTTGTTGGCAGGATCGCGGACGGACAGTTCGACCTTGAACTCGCGGAACCCGAAGGTGTTCAGGATCTCCTTCGTGAGATCGAGCACGCCGCTGACCTCGTCCTCGAGCTGCTCCGGCGTGCAGAAGATGTGCGCGTCGTCCTGGGTGAAACCGCGCACCCGCAACAGGCCGTGCAGGGTCCCCTTGAGTTCGGCCCGGTAGACCGTGCCCAGCTCCGCGTAGCGCAGCGGCAGGTGGCGATAACTGCGGGTCTGCCGCTTGTAGATGAGGATGTGCCCCGGGCAGTTCATCGGCTTGACGACGTACGGCCGCTCGTCCTGCTCGAAGATGTACATGTTCTCGCGGTAGAACTGCATGTGACCGGAGGTTTCCCACAGGTCGGCCAGCGAGATGTGCGGCGTGGTCACGGTGACGTAGCCGCGCGCGCGGTGGACCTGCTTCCAGTAGCCGATGATCTGCTCGCGCAGGATGTCCCCGCGGGGGAACCAGTAGGTCAGACCGGGCCCCGCCTCGTCCATGATGCCGAAGAGATCCAGCTCCCGGCCGAGCTTGCGGTGGTCGCGCTTGCGGGCCTCCTCGAGCAGCGTCAGGTGCGCGTCGAGTTCCGTCTGCTTGAAGAAGGCGGTGCCGTAGATGCGCTGCAGCATCGGCCGACTGCTGTCGCCGCGCCAGTAGGCGCCGGCGACGCTCAGCAGTTTGAAGGCCTTCAACTCGCCGGTCGACGGCACGTGCGGGCCCTCGCAGAGATCGAGGAAATCCCCCATCCGGTAGACGGTCAGCCGCACGTCGCCGAGACTCGCGATCTGCTCCAGCTTGTAAGGCTGGTCGGCGAACAGCCGGCGGGCCTCATCCGCGGACAGTTCCCGGCGCTCCACCACGAGCTTGCCGACGGCCAGCTCCCGCATCCGCTTCTCGATCCGGCCGAGGTCCTCCTCGGTGAACGAGGCCGTCCGCTCGAAATCGTAGTAGAAGCCGCTCTCGATCGCCGGCCCGAAGGCGAACTTCACCCCCGGAAAGAGATCGCTGACCGCCCAGGCCATCAGATGCGCGGCCGAATGGCGCAGCGTCTCCAGACCCGGCTCGCTCCCCCGGGTGATCACCGTGAAGCGGCCCCCCCCGTCCACGGGATCATCCAGTGTGTAATTGGCGCCGTCGACGGTCACCGCCAGCGCGCTGCGCAGCAGCCCTTCGCCGAGCGTCCGCACCACGTCCCGGAACGGAGCGCCCTGCGCCGCGTCCAGGAGCTTGCCGTCAGGCAGGATCAGTTGGACATTCGCCATGGTGACACCGCCCGCGGCCAACCTGGCCGCGCCAGGACCGGGTGGAGAAACAGGACGAGGTGATGCCCGGGGCGCCACCTCGTCGTCGTCCGATCGGGTTTGCTGGTGGGCGATGGCAGACTCGAACTGCCGACCTCTTGCGTGTCGAGCAAGCGCTCTAACCAAGCTGAGCTAATCGCCCGCCCGGAGGGGACAAGCTAAGTCGGCGGGACGGGCCGTGTCAACCCGGTTTCGCCGCGCCCGCAGGCGAACGGCCCGGCGTGCGGGGCGCGCCGGGCCGTGAACTCACCCGGCCACCGTCTACGTGAGGTAGTCGAGCAGCTTCTCCCCCGCCACCGCGTGGCGGATCCTGGCGAGCGCCTGGTTGCGGATCTGCCGCACCCGCTCGCGCGAAAGATTGATGTCCTGCCCGATCATCTCGAGCGATGCCGGATCCTCTTCACCGAGGCCATAGTAGCGCACGACGATCTCGCGCTCGCGCCGGCTGAGCAGGCTGAGGGCCGCGCTCATCTCGGTGTTGAGCTCGCCTTCGATAAAGCCCTGCTCGGGATTCAGAGCCTCCGCGTCCATCAGCGTTTCGGCCAGCGAGACATCGTCATCGAACACGCTCTCGTCGATGCTGATCAGGGGCCGGCTCGCGGACCGGATCTGATGCATCTTGCGCGGGGTGAGATTGAGAACGTCGGCGATCTCGTTCTCATTGACCCGGCGCTTGTACTTCTGCTCGAGGGTCTGCGCCACGCGCTTCATCTTCTGCGCCTGCTGCGTCCGGTTGATCGGCAGACGCACCGTGTTGGTCTGCTCGGCGATCGCCTTCTGGATGGCCTGCCGGATCCACCAGACGGCGTAGGAAATGAAGCGGAAATCACGGCGCTCATCGAAGCGCTTGGCCGCCGTGATGAGGCCGATATTGCCCTCGGCGATCAGGTCCATGTAGCCGAGCCCGTGATTGAGGAACTTCTTGGCGACGCTCACCACGAAACGCAGGTTCGCGTTGACGAGGTGGTCGAGCGCTTCCTTGTCCCCCCGCCGGATGCGACGGGCGAGCTCGAATTCCTCTTCCTTCGTCAGGAGCTTGTAGCGGCCGATGGTCTGCAGATAGTGCTGTAGACTCGGATCCTCGCGGCGGTCGCTGCTCAGTTCCACCTCGTACACGTCGTTCCTCCCCTTTATGACAGCGCCCTGTCCAGACAGGCGGCGCGCCGACGTTCCTCACTTTTCACGATCGAGCGGCTTGTACGACCCGCGGGGCGATCCAAGTTCCAGACTTTTTTTGTCTACTTGGTCATCGATTTTCCATCACTCCGCCCCGCGGGTCCAGCGAATCTTGAAACTGAATGGTGATATTATCGGTCGCCGTTCCAGATGTCAAAGACTTTTTTTGTCTTTTTTCAGCGGCGGCCACCCGCCGGAGGGCGGCTGCGGCCCCCCGGTCGGCTGAAAATATTTCTATATCATTGTAGGATAATCTTTTGCTGGCTATTCGTCGACGACTTCATACTCGGCATCCCCGCTCTGGCCGGCGTCGGGCGGCGGCGGCGGCGGCCCCGCGTCCGCGGCAGCGGGTCCACGTCCGGCCTCCGATCCCTGGTCCGCCCCCCGCGCGGCCGACGCTTTCTCGTAGGCCTGCTGGGCGATGACCTGCATGGAGCCCAGCAACGCCTCGATGGTGGTCCGGATGATCGCCGCGTCGTCGCCCTTGGCGACCTCTTCCAGCGCCTTGAGCTTGGTCTCCACATCGGTCACCTGCGCCGGATCGGCGTCGGCCCGGAGCCCTTCGAGACTCTTGCGCACGCTGTGCAGCCGACTGTCGGCCTCGTTGCGGGCATCGATCAGCTCGCGACGCCGGTGATCCTCGCCGGCATTGGCCTCGGCGTCGCGCACCATCCGCTGGACCTCCTGGTCGCTCAGGCCGCTGGAGGCCTGGATGCGGATCGACTGCTCCTTGCCGGTGGCCTTGTCCTCCGCGGACACGGCGAGGATGCCGTTGGCATCGATGTCGAAGGTCACCTCGACCTGCGGGATGCCGCGCGGCGCCGGCGGCAGGCCGGTCGAGCTGGAATCGCCCGATCGTCTTGTTGTCCAGCGCCATCTCCCGCTCGCCCTGCAGCACGTGGATCTCGACCGTGTCCTGGTTGTCGGCGGCCGTGCGAGAACACCTGGCTCTTCTTGCGTCGGGATCGTCGTGTTGCGCTCGATGAGCTTCGTCATGACGCCGCCGAGCGTCTCGATGCCGAGCCTGAGCGGCGTCACGTCCAGCAGCACGATGCCGAGATCGTCGCCGCCGAGCACGCCGCCCTGGATCGCCGCGCCCATGGCGACGACCTCGTCCGGATTGACCGAGCGGTTGCGGCTCCTTCCCGAACAGCTCCTTCACCTTCGCCTGGACGGCCGGCATCCGGATCGAGCCGCCGACCACGATCACCTCATCGATGTCCGCCGGCGTAAGACCGGCGTCCTTGAGGCAGTTCCGGCACGGCGCCGACCGTGCGCTCGATCAGGTCATCCACCAGCGACTCGAACTTCGCGCGCGTCAGCGTCAGCGCGAGGTGCTTCGGGCCGGAGGCGTCGGCCGTGATGAACGGCAGGTTGATCTCCGCCTGGCTGGACGAGCTCAATTCGCACTTCGCGCGCTCCGCCGCCTCCTTCAGGCGCTGCAGCGCCATCGGATCCTTGCTCAGGTCGATGCCCTTCCTGCTTGAGGAACGTGTCGACCAGGTATTCCATGACCCGCTGATCGAAGTCGTCGCCGCCGAGATGCGTATCGCCGTTGGTGGCGAGGACCTAGAAGACGTCGTCGCCGATCTCGAGGATCGAGATGTCGAACGTGCCGCCGCCGAGGTCGAACACCGCGACCGTCTCGTCCTTCTTCTTGTCGAGACCGTAGGCCAGCGCCGCGGCGGTCGGCTCGTTGATGATCCGCTTGACCTCCAGGCCGGCGATCCGGCCGGCGTCCTTGGTCGCCTGCCGCTGGCTGTCGTTGAAGTACGCCGGCACCGTGATGACCGCCGCGCGTGACCGGCTCGCCCAGATAGGCCTCCGCGGTCTGCTTCAGCTCCTGCAGGATGACCGCCGAGATCTCGGGCGGCGAAAACTCGCCGTGGCGTGGTGCGGACGCGCGCGTCGCCGTTCGGCCCCGCGACCACCTCGTACGGCACCTCGGCGGTCTCGGTGCGCACCTCGCCGTGCTTGCGCCCCATGAAGCGCTTGATCGAGTAGACCGTATTGGTCGGATTGGTCACGGCCTGCCGCTTGGCCAGCAGACCCGACCAGGCGCTCGCCCGCCTTGTTCCAGGCCACCACGGACGGCGTCGTCCGGTTCCCTTCCTTGTTCGGAATGACCTTGGGCCTCGCCACCCTCCATGACAGAGACGACACTGTTGGTGGTCCCCAGGTCGATGCCGATGATCTTGCCCATGACTGACTCCTTAAGGCCAGGAAACGCTCGTTCCGCAATGAATTCAAATGCGCCGAGTCATTAACAAAGGGCGTGCCGGATTGCCACAGTGGGTGCGATTCAGCCTAAGTCATTGATTGAAAACATGTTACAAAGACGGTCCGGCGAACCGTCCGCAAGCCTGGGCCGCGCCGTGCTCCTGGACACGACATACTGGCGCAATAAATGGGCCATAATGTCATGTCAGGCGGCGGCCTGACATAAGTCCCTGTCGGTAGGTCAGCATGACCAGCAGGTCCAGCAGTCTCGCGTACAGATTTCGCCGCGATCGGGCCGTGGCCCGTCCCCGTGGGCCAGCCGTCGGCGCATCGCGGCGAGCAGGCGCGGCGCCGGCCCGTCGCGCCCCGGCCCGCAGCAGGGAGGCCACCACCCCGGCCGCACCGGCGCGCCCGGCCGATCGATCACCCAGTGCAGCCGCATCTCGCGCAGCCGCCCGGGGTGCAGTTCCGCCAGCAGCGGCAGCGAGAGCGCCCCGCACTCCCGCTTCTTGGTCAGCCACTCGGACAGGGTGTGATGGTGCACATGAACCGGCGACGGCGCGGTCACCGCCAGGAACCGCATCCCCAACCGGTCCTCGAGCCGGAAGGCCAATTCCATGTCCTCGAATCCCCAGGCGTGGAAGCGCTCGTCGAAACCGCCGACCGCCGCCAGCGTCTCGCGCGGCACGGCGGCGTTCTGGGTCACGAAGTACCGCGCGGGGACCTCCCCGCCGCCGACTTTCGCCACGCCCCGGCTGTCCAGATAGTGGAACAGCGGGCCATCGACGAGGTCCGGATCGGTCACGACCCGGCCGATCGTGCCGCAGCCCGCTCCGCTCGCGCAGCCGGGCCAGATGCGCGGCGAGCAGCCCCGGCGGCGCCACGATGTCGTCGTCGAGGAACAGCACCCAGTGGCCGACGGCCGCGCGCCAGCCCAGATTCCGCGCGGCGGCGCGCCCCACGTTGCGGGCGCAGGAGACGACCCTGCAGGCTCCCCACGGCCGCCGCCGACGCGGCCAGCAGGGCCGGCGTGCCATCGCTCGACGCGTCGTCGACGACAACGATCTCCCACGGCTCGTCCAGCCGCTGCGTGCCGAGCGCCTGCAGGGTCCGGGCGAGCAGAGACGCCTTGTCGCGGGTCGGGATGACGACCGAGAGGATCACGCCGCGCCTCCGGAGCGACCGCCCCGCAGTTCGGCCAGCCGCACCGTCGTCGGCCAGACCTCTGCGCCCCCCGTCAGGGCCGTGAACAGGGCGTCGACGTGCGTCATGTTCGCCGCGAAGCCGGCCTCCCGACGCGCCACCGCGAGCGCCCCCTCGCCGCAGACGCGTCGCAGCGCCGGATCGTGCGCGAACCGCAGCATGGCGTCGGCGAGCGCCTCGGCGTCGCGCGGCGGCACCGTCAGCCCCGTCGTCCCCTCCGCGATCCACTCCAGGGACGAGGCGAGCCGCGAAACCACGATCGCGCAGCCGCACGCCATCGCCTCGAGGAGACTGACCGCCGTGGCGTCGACCGACGGCACCGAGATGAAGACCTCGCACGCCTGCAGCGCCACGGCGAACTGCTCGTGGTCGAGGCGACCGAGAAAGTGCGCCACCTCGCCGATTCCCGCGGCCCGCGCGAGCCGCCAGAACGGCTCCGGGTCCCCCTCGTAGCCGGCGAACAGGAAGCGGGCACGCGGCTCGCGCGCGCGCACGCGCGCCGCCGCCGCGATGACCGTGTCGATGTTGTAGTACGGCTGCGTGAAGCTGCGCGGCGAGAAGAAGAGCAGATCGTCGTCCGCGAATCCGTGCGCGCGGCGCCACGCACCGGCGTCCGCCGGCCGGAAGCGCGCGAAATCCACCCCCCACAGCACCCGGAAAGCGCGACCCGGATCGGCGCCGAGCCGGCAGGCGGCCTCCAGGATGTCGACCGAATCGCCGGTCAGCGCGTCACAACCGCGCAGCGCGCGCCGCGCCAGCCAGCCCTTGAGGAGCGATCTCCTGTGGCGTCACATAGACATCGTCTCCCCAAACCGTCAGCACGTTGGGATGGAACCCGCTGAAATGTCCCCAGTACCCGTAGCCGGTGAGGAAGTGCGTGTTCAGCAGGTCGGGCCGCAGTTCGCCCAGCAGCCGGCGCACGACGCCGAGGGAGCGCGCGTACCGCAGCGGCTTCGGCCCCCCCCCCGCGCGGATATCGTGCACCGTGACCTCCGGCAGCGGCCCCGGCTGCACGGTCAGCAGGTGACACTCGTGCCCTTTGGCCGCGAACCAGCGGATCCAGCGCTCCGTGTGGATGTGACGACCGATGGACAGGAAGGCGAGACGCACGGATCTCCTTCGCGGCGGTCAGGACCGCCCTGATCGCCGCTGCCGGCGGCGGCCTGGATGGATGTGCCGGGGACCGGATTCGAACCGGCAAGGAGCAACGCTCCGAGGGATTTTAAGTCCCTTGCGTCTACCAGTTTCGCCACCCCGGCGGCGGCATGATGCGGCGCTGACAGCGACCTGTCAACGATCGGCGCCCGCTTCGACAGGTCGCAGAGCGGCGGCGGGATGGGGGAGGCTGGAGGCGGCACCCGGACTTGAACCGGGGAATAATGGTTTTGCAGACCATCGCCTTACCACTTGGCTATGCCGCCTCCCAACGGATCGCACAGATAAGAATGACCGCACTCGCCGACGCTGTCAAGATTCAGCGGCGATGCGGGCGACGCGCCGCAATCGGCACCTGGAGACAGGCCCGTGAATGCGATCGGGGGCCGCCTCGCAGCGACCCCCGATCTGCGCATTGGAGCGGGCAACGAGACTCGAACTCGCGACCACTACCTTGGCAAGGTAGTGCTCTACCAACTGAGCTATGCCCGCATCGGACGTGGCGATACAATAAAGTCCGTCGGCCCGGTCTGTCAACTCCCAAACGACCGCTCAGCGCCGAACCAGCCAGGCCGCGGCGAAGCCGGAGGTGCGCAGGCGATCCCGCGCCGACTCCGCCTCTTCCCAGCGGAAGAACGGGCCGAGCTGCACCTTCCACAGCCCCCCCTCGTGCCGCACGAAACCGCCGGCCGGTGTGTCCGCCGCCGTCAGCACCGCGCCGGCTTGCCGCAGCAGGGCCGCGCAACCGAAACTGTCCACCGGCGCGGCGATCTGCACCCAGTGGCACGGGGAGCCCTCGCAGTCGCCGTCGTCGGCGCCCGGCGGCCCCGCCGGCTCGACCTCCTCCCACGGCAACTGCTCAGCCACCAGGGCGTCCGGCAGTGGCAACGCAGCCGCGCCCTCCGCCGCCGGATCGATCGGCACCTCCCGAGGCGCAGCCGGGGCAACCGGCGGCGCGTAGGACGAGGGGGGCGTCGAGGCCGGCGCTGGTGAAGCGGCTTCACCGTATGCGGCTACGGCGCCGTGCTCGGCCACCCAGGCCCGTTTGCTGCACCCGGCCACCGTCAGGCACAGGACGATCAGCACGATCATCGCCCGCGCGAAAGCACGCATCAGATCCGCCCCCCCTTCCCGCCGGCCCCCGCCGCGCGGGACGCCGCGAGTTCGCGATACAGAGCCTCCGTCTGGTCGGCGGCGCGATCCCAGGAGTAGTGCTCGATGGCGTGCAGCTGGGCCGCCGCCCCGAGCCGCGCACGACCGTCCGGATCCGCCAGCAGCGCGGCCAGCTCCCGCCCGAGGGCCGCCACGTCGCCGGAGGGGAACAGCCGCGCGCAACCTCCGGCGGCCTCCTGATTGGGCGGGATGTCGCTCACGAGGCAGCAGCGGCCGTAGCTCATCCCTTCCAGCAGGGCGATCGACAGTCCTTCGAGCGTCGACGGCAACGCCACGATTTCCGCGTTCGTGTACAGCTCGTCGAGGATCTCCCCGTGCACATAACCGAGAAACCTGGTGCCCGGCGGCGCCTCGGCCCGCAGCCGGCGGACATAGGCGTCCGTGAAGCCCGCATCGCCCGCGATGACCAGCGCCACGTCCCCACGGATCACCTCGGGCAGGCGCGCCCAGGCCGCGGTCAACAGGTGGCATCCCTTTTCCGGCACGAGGCGCCCCACGAACAGCACGTACCGCTCCGGCAGCCCCCGCTCGCGGATCAGACGGGGCGCCCGGTAGACCGGCGGCGTGATGCCGTTCGGAATCAGCACGGTCTCGCAACCTCGTCGCTGGCGGAAGTGGTCCTGCAGCGCCCGCGACACGACGATCGTGCGGTGCGGCTGCCGGACGCAGGCGCGCTCCCCGCAGCGCAGGACCGCGCGCGCGATCGGCCCCCACTTCTCGCGCTGCCAGTCGAGACCGTGCACGGTGACGACGGTGGCCTGGCGGCCGAGCCAGCGCGGCAACCCGGCCAGCAGGCCGGGGCCGAGGGCGTGGTAGTGCACGATGTCGACCCGCCGCGGCAGCACGTCGAGCGTGGCCAGGGCGCTGTGCGTGATGGCGTCGAGGTGCTTCGTGGGGATGCTCGGCAGCCGGCGCACCCGGATCCCCGGCGCGACCTCGCCATGCACCGCGCTGTAGTGGGGCCGGCTGTAGATGTCGACCAGCACGCCGCGCGCCGCCAGGCGCGTCGCCAGTTCCGCCACGTGCCGCTCGATACCGCCGTGGACCGGCGGCCAGCCCTTCTGGCCGATCATCGCCACGCGCAGCGGGGACTCGCTCACGACACCCTCCGTGGCCGGCGCCCACCGGCCCGCGGAGAGCGTAAGCCGCCCGTGCCCGGCTGTCGACCCCCGGGGCGCTGGCGACCGGGCGGCCAGGCGCTCAGGCGGGACCGCAGAGGACCGGCTTCCCTTCGCCACGGATCGATTCGCACGCCTTCTCGAGCACCTCGACGACCTGCAGACCGGTCGCGCCGTCGCTCAAAGGCGTTTCCGTCCCCTGCAGACAGTTGATGAAGTGGGCAGCCTCCACCTTGAGCGGCTCGATCTGGTCGATCCTGGGGATCACGATATCGCCGTAGCGGTAGGACAGCTGGAACTCGCCGAAGCTGTCGTAATGCGCCAGCTTCTCCACGCCCTTGTCGTAGACCCGGATCTTCTCCAGGCTCGACACGTCGTCGTACACGAGCATCTTGCGACTGCCGACGAACGTCGCCTGGCGGATCTTGTTCGGGTCGAGCCAGCTCACGTGGATGTGGGCGATCTGGTTCCCGGGGTATTCCAGCGTCAGGAACGCCACGTCCTCGATGCCCGGCCGCACGTACGACCGCCCGGTGGCGCTGACGACCCGCGGTCCGGCCCCGAACAGATGGTTCAGCATCGCGATATCGTGCGGCGCGAGATCCCACACCACGTTGATGTCGGGCTGGAAGAGACCGAGGTTCACGCGGGTGATGTTGACATAGTAGATGTCCCCGAGTTCGCCGGTGCGCATCAGTTCGCGGATCTTGCGGACCGCGGGCGTGAAGAGGAAGGTGTGCCCGACCATGATCTGCAGGTGGCGGGCGGCGGCGAGATCGATCAGCCGCCGGCAGTCGTCCGCGCTCGCGCACATCGGTTTCTCGATGAAGAGGTGTTTGCCCGCCTCGAGGACCTCCCGCCCGAGCGGGTAGTGCGTCGAAACCGACGTCGCGACGGCGATGGCGTCGATCTCCGGATCGCGCAGCAGATCGCGGTAGTCGAGCGTCTTGTGCGCCTGCGGGAACTGCTTGCCCACATGCTCGAGCCGCTTCGGATCGAGATCCGTGATCATCCGCAGCTCGCAATCCGCAACATTGTGGAAATTGCGGATCAGATTGGGGCCCCAATAGCCACAGCCAATCACGGCCATCCGGATCATTGCCAGCCTCCTCGGGTTCGGAGCGCCTGGCTCGGCGGACAGGCGCGGGCGTACGCCGGTCGCCGCCAGACGCGGGCGATCTCCCCCGGTTATCGCGCGTCAGGGGTGATACTTGAGATTCGATATCGCCCTAGTAGCCGCCCGTTCCCTGAAGGACCACCGGCAGCGTCCTGGCGACGATCCGCAGGTCCATGGCGAGGGACCAGTTGTTGATGTAGTGCAGGTCGAGCCGCACCATCTCGTCGAACGGCACGTTGCTGCGGCCGCTGACCTGCCACAGCCCGGTCAGGCCCGGCGTGACCTTCAGCCGCTCGTAGTGCCACGACTGGTAGTGCTCGGTCTCGTAGGCGATCGGCGGGCGCGGCCCCACGAAAGACATCTCGCCGCGGATGATATTGAACAGTTGCGGCAGTTCGTCCAGAGAGGTCTTGCGCAGCCAGCGGCCGATCATCGTGACGCGGGGGTCGTCGGTCAGCTTGTAGACCTTCGCGCCCTTGTTCGCGCGGCAGCCGCGCGCATCGCCGTTGATGAACATGGCGGCGAACTGGCGGTGGATGGCGTCATCGCTCTGATGCCGCATGGTGCGGAACTTGAAGAACCGGAACGGCCGTCCGTCCTTGCCCATCCGCTCCTGGACATAGAAGACAGGCCCCGGACTCGAGCGCTTGATGATCACCGCGAGCGTGAGAAACAGCGGCGACGGTGATCGCCAGGGCCGCCAGGCCGGCAGAGAAGATCGACGGCGCGCTTCACCACCCCCTGCCAGCCGGACATGCGCCCGGCGTCGACAGGGATCCAGAATGTGGGAGTCCCAGGCAGAGGTCTCTCGACCACGCAGGTCAGAGCCGCCGCGTCATCCTTCATGATGCTCTCCCTCCCTGCGCTGCCGCAGGAGTCGAAGAAGCGGATGTCCGTTTAGGATTAACGCGTTAGCAACCTGGCATGCGACTCCCCTCTGCGCCCATTCTGCCGTCGATCGGCCGGCCTGATGTGCGGCAACCAACTTGATTATAGCAGAACATCACAGACCGTGTCCACCATCTCCTCGGTCATTTCCGCGAACATCGGCAGGGAAATAATGCCCGCGCAGAGCTCTTCGGCCACCGGGAAAGCCCCTGCCTGATGGCCGAGAAACGCGAACGCCGGCTGGAGATGCACCGGAATCGGATAGTGCCGCCCGCAGGCGATGCCGCCCTCCTGCAGACGCGTCATGATCCGGTCCGGCTCCGGGGTGCAGATCGGCAGCAGATGGTGAACCGCCTCGCTGCCCCCGAGCACCTGCGGGCATCCGGCAGGCACCCTCCAGACGACGACGGTAGTGCGCGGCATGGGTCCGGCGCGCGGCGTTCCAGCTGTCGAGGTGCGGCAGCTTGACGGACAGCACCGCCGCCTGCAGCGAATCGAGCCGGCCGGTGTAGCCGACATGATCGTGGATGTTCTTCGCGCCCTGGCCGTGGTGGCGCAGGCTGCGGCAGAGCGCCGCGAGCGCGTCGTCGTCGGTGACGATCGCGCCGCCGTCGCCGAAAGCGCCGAGGTTCTTGCCGGGATAGAAGCTGAATCCCGCCGCCCGGCCCAGACCACCGGTGCGCCGCCCCTGGATAACGAGCGCCGTGCGCCTGGCAGGCATCTTCCACGAGCGCCACGCCGGCCTGGTCCGCCAGCGTCCGCAGCTCGCTCATCGGCGCCGGGTGCCCGAAGAGATGCACCGGCAGGATGGCCCTGGTCCGGGGCCCGATCGCGCGCGCCACGGCGCGCGGATCCATCAGCCAGGTGTCCGGGTCGACATCCACCAGCACCGGGCGCGCCCCGGTGTAGTGGATCGCTTCCAGGGTGGCGATGAACGTGTTGGGAACGGTGATGACTTCATCGCCCGGTCCCACCCCGAGGGTACGCAGGATCAGGTGCAACGCCTGGGTTCCCGAATCGACCCCGATGCAGTGCTTCACCTCGCAGAAGGCGGCGAAGTCCCGCTCGAACGCGGTCAGGTGATCACTGAGAATGAAGGCGGTCTGATCGACCACTGAAGCCATCGCAGCGTCGAGTTCGGCCCGCAGGGGACGGATCTGCGCACGCAGGTCGAGGAACGGCACCGGCCGGATCGTCTTCGCCATGGAGTCCTCCCGGAACGTAGTGTGGCCCTCCCCCTGGGCTGCGTGGGTCCCCCCGGCGGTGTGAATTGTAACATATGCAGGGGGGCTCGCGCCAGCCAATATCACATGAGGTCAAAAACGGGGTGCCCAACCGGGAGCCGGGGGGCGAAGATTCCTTTGCCTTGGCCGGGGAGCGGCCCTATCCTAGCGGCCGGCCGCGGGATTCCCGGACCAGAGAGGAGCTTCTTCACCATGTCAGCAGGTCTTACGATCAAACCGGCCCAGGGCAAGCTGGGCATCCTGACGCCCGGCATGGGCGCCGTCTCCACCACCTTCATGGGCGGCGTGGAGGCTGTGCGCCGCGGCATGCGACTTCCCATCGGCAGCCTGACCCAGATGGGTCACATCCGGCTGGGCAAGCGCACCGACAACCGCCAGCCGCTGGTTCGCAACTTCGTCCCGCTGGCGGACCTGAATGACATCGTGTTCGGCGGGTGGGACATCTTCGCCGACTCGGCCCACGATGCGGCCGTCAAGGCGGGCGTGCTCGAACGCCACGTGCTGGAGGAACTGCGCCCGTTCCTGAGCGAGATCCGCCCCATGCCGGCCGTCTTCGACAACTACTACGTGAAGAAGCTCGACGGCACGAACGTGAAGAAGGGGCGCAACAAGATGGCGCTGGCCGAGGCCATCATGCGCGATATCGAGGAGTTCAAGAAGGCGAACGGCTGCGACCGCATCGTCATGGTGTGGTGCGGATCGACCGAGATCTTCCTCAAGCGCACGGCGGTGCACGAGAGCCTCGCCGCCTTCGAGAAGGGGCTGACCGAGAACAATCCCGACATCGCGCCGAGCATGATCTACGCGTACGCCGCGACGCGGCTCGGCATCCCGTACGCGAACGGCGCGCCGAACCTCAGCGCCGACTTCCCGGCGATCGAGGAACTGGCGAAGCGCGAGGGTTCCCCCATCTGCGGCAAGGACTTCAAGACCGGCCAGACCCTGCTGAAAACCGTGCTGGCGCCCGGCTTCAAGGCGCGCCTGCTGGGGGTCAGCGGCTGGTTCTCGACCAACATCCTGGGCAACCGCGACGGCGAGGTGCTCGACGATCCGGAGTCGTTCAAGACCAAGGAAGAGTCGAAGCTGGGCGTGCTGGATTCGATCCTGCAGCCGGAGCTCTATCCCGACCTCTACGGCAACCTGTACCACAAGGTGCGGATCAACTACTACCCGCCGCGCGGCGACAACAAGGAAGGGTGGGACAACATCGACATCTTCGGCTGGATGGGGATGCCGATGCAGATCAAGGTCGACTTCCTGTGCCGCGACTCCATTCTCGCGGCCCCGATCGTGCTCGACCTCGCCCTGTTCCTGGACCTGGCGAAGCGCGCCGGCATGTCGGGCATCCAGGAGTGGCTGTCGTTCTTCTTCAAGAGCCCGGTGGTGCCGGACAACCTCCGTCCCGAGCACGACCTCTTCATCCAGCAGACCAAGCTGAAGAACACGCTGCGCTGGATGATGGGCGAGGAGCAGATCACCCACCTCGGGCGTGAATACTACGATGAGTCCTGAGCCACGGGGCCGACGCGAAGTGGCGGCCCGGGCGATGACCAGGTTTCCGGCGGCGGGGCAGGCGAGATGACCGACTGGGTGCTCACCTCCCTCGCCGTCGGGCCCCTGGCGATGAATGCGTATCTGCTGGAATCCCCCGCCACCGGCGAGGCGGCGCTGTTCGATCCGGGCGACGAAGCGGATCTTCTGCTCGATCGCCTCGCCAGCCGGCGGTCTGCGTCTGACCCTGCTGGCCTGCACGCATGGTCATTTCGACCACGTCGGAGCAGCCGCGGCCGTGCAGGCCATCCACCCCCTGCCGCTTCTGGTCCACCCGCGCGATGAAGCGCTGGTGCGCACGATGCCCCGCCATCAGGAGATGTTCGGCTTCCCTCCGACCGCCGTGCCCCAACTCTCCGCCACCCTGGCCGACGGGACGATCCTGCCGTTCGGCGGCGGCGCGCTGACCGTGCGCCACATACCGGGGCACACGCCGGGGCATGTCCTGTTCGGCTGGGAAATGAACGCCCTGGTGGGGGACTGTATCTTCGCCGGCTCCGTCGGCCGCACCGACCTGCCGGGCGGGGATTTCCAGGCGTTGGACCGGAGCATCAGGGAGCGGATCTATACGCTCCCGCCCGCCACCAGCCTCCACCCGGGGCACGGACCGTCGACCACGGTCGCCGAAGAAATGACTTCGAACCCGTACGTCAGACCGGTGGCGGCGCGCTGACCGGCGGCGCCACAGGCTGCGCGGCCTCCATCTTCTCCACCCGCTTCTTCTCCAGGACCTTGTGCCGCTTGAGCAGTTCGTTCTTGATCCAGTCGCGGTAGAGCGACGCGCCGAGGCAGCCGGAGTCGTAGGAGAAGATGCTGCGGAAATTCGCCGGCGCTTCCTCGATCTTGATGTTCGTCGTGACGACCGTCTTGAAGATGTCGGCCTTGAAGATGTTCTTCAACTCGCGGTGCGCGTCCTTCTGGAGCGGCGTCCGGCCGTCCTTCATGGTGACGAGCACGCCGAGAGTCTGCAGCCAGATATTCTGCCGCTCCTGGATCTGCTCGATGAGCGCCTTGAGCTGACGCAGCGGCGGCACGCCCAGACCGGTACAGGTCGTGGGGATCAGCACGTAGTCGGCCGCCACGAGCGCATTCTGGGTCAGCACGCCGAGATTGGGCGGCGTGTCGATGATGATCCAGCCGTAGGAGGTGGCCAGAGCCTGCGTCACCTTGGCCAGGCGATCGGTGATCTGGGTCTTGGCCATGCTCTCCAGCGACGGGTTCGAAGGGAGGATATCGATGTTCTCGTCGTAGACCGTGGAGGTGATGCCGTCATGGGGAGTGATGGCGCGGCGGAGGACATCGAAAACGCTGCGGGCCGGCGGCTCACCGTCCAGCTTGCCCAGAAGCGTGGAGGTAGCGCAACCGTGCGGGTCCATGTCGATCAGCAGACATGAGGACGTGATGTCGCTGTAACGGGTAAGACCAGCGGCCAGATTGATGGCGGTCGTGGTCTTGCCGGATCCACCCTTGTGGTTGACCACGGCGATGACATTGCTCATGACGCCCTCCCGCGCGCGGAGCGCCGCGCCGGTCGCCCCGCGGGAAACAGGCCGGGAACAACAAACTTGCGCAACCAACCCGCAATTATAGGAGTTGAGCGTCTCCGCCACAAAGAAAAAAGCACCCTGCCGCTTTTTGACGGGCTCAGATAAAAGCGTAATCTATGTATTGACAATGTATACGCGGACTTGCAGATCGCTGATCTTCAGCTACCTGTCCTGCGCGCTGTTTGATATCGACAATCAATGCCTCCCGGTTAAAACAGGACGCACATCTGCAGTTGCAGTTCGAACAGGTGCTGCGGTCCAAGCTCCTCGAAGGTGCGATCGGCGAACGCCGGATCGTCGCCATATTCCGTAAGGTCGAACTGCTGCCATGTGTCGCGCAGTTCCGCCCTCACACCCCACTCCGGTGCGAGGTCCAACTGCAGGCCGACGCCCCCCCGCAGTCCGACGCGGGTCTGATCGAGCGCCGTGGCTTTCGCGGCCGCCAGACGCGTGAAGTTCAGCCCCGCCAGGGCGTACGGATAAAGGCGTGCGTGCAGCAGCTGGCACTCCACGCCCAAGCCAGCGAGCAGAAACGTGGGCCTCTCCCAGGCGTGGAGTTCGACGGTCTGGCCAACACGCGCCTCGGCCGTGGCGTTCACCTCGGCCCAGCTCAGATCGCAACGGGCACGCCAGCGACCGCCGAGGCGGCGCCCCACCGAGGCGGACACGGCCACGTCCTCATCCAGGGTGACGAGGATTTCGTGGGCGTTGAAGGCGCCACCGAGCGGGGGCGACCAGACCCGTGCGCTCCCGTCCGGCACGAGGGCCCGGAAAAGATCGCCGCTGGTGAGCAGCCCCGCGCCGATCGCCACGGACCACGGTCCTGCCTCCCCGCTCCGACCGGCCGCCGGCGCCCCGACACGGGGTGGCGCATGCCGTCCGGTGACCGGGCGTGGCGGGTCGGTCTGCGCCGCCGCGGGAAGCGCCAGTACGGCGCCCGCGACCAGAATCGCCGACCGGAGAGGCAGCAGGCGCCTGCGGAAACGGATGGCCACGCTCATACTCATTCTCCCTCGACCGCCGGACCGCCCGCACGGACCGATCCGGGACGCCTGTTGAACCACTGGGAAATCAGATCCACCGGCACGGGGAAGATGGTGGTGGAGTTGTTTTCCCGCGCGATCTCGCTCAGCGTCTGCAGATAACGCAGCTGGATGGCCGCCGGATCGGTCGAGAGAACCTTGGCCGCCTCGGCCAGTCGCTGACTGGCCTGGAACTCACCGTCGGCGTGGATGACCTTCGCGCGCCGTTCGCGCTCCGCCTCAGCCTGCCGCGCCATGGCGCGCCGCATTTCCACCGGGAGGTCCACGTCCTTGATCTCGACCATCGATACCTTGATACCCCACGGAACGGTGGCCTCGTCGAGGATGCGCTGGAGATCGAGGTTGAGCTTGTCGCGGTTGGACAGCAGATCGTCAAGGTCGGCCTGCCCGACCACGCTGCGCAGGGTGGTCTGCGCCATCTGGGTCGTGGCGAACAGGAAGTCTTCGATTTCGATGACGGCGCGGTCCGGTTCGACCACCCGGAAATAGATCACCGCGTTGACCTTGACCGACACGTTGTCGCGGGTGATGACATCCTGCGGCGCGACGTCCATGGGCACCGTGCGCAGGCTGATCTTCACCATGCGGTCGATGAACGGCACGAGCAGGATCAGGCCCGGTCCCTTGTTTCCGATGAACCGTCCCAGACGGAAGACGACCGCCCGTTCGTACTCGCGGAGCACGCGCACCGCGTTGCTGAAAAAAACGAGAACCAGGAAGAACAGCAGAGCGACCGGAATCGGCGCCATGATCCGCCCCTTTCTCCCGCCGCGCGGGACCGACCCCGCCGACGGCTCCAGACTCGCCGGTACATCTACTGACAATGCGGTATTCGGGGCGGTTGTCAATGGCCGGGCCACGGCGCCGACGGTGCGGTTCTAGGGGTGGGGCTGCTGGAGGGAGAAGGTCTCGGCGATGGCGAGCAGTTCACGGTAGAGGGGCATCTTCGGTTCATCGACGTGCGGCATGTAGGCGAGCAGGTCGAGACAAAAGACCCGCTCTCCCGTGGGGTCGGCGATGAAGTAGCTCCAGAACGCGCCGCCGGCCTGGATCTCCCGGCTGATCCACGAACCGGTCAGTCGCAGGGCCGGCAGCTCGCCCAGCCGCGTCGACTCCCACGCCAGACCTTCGTCGCTGATCTCTTCGCGATGCAGGACCCGGCCCATGTCCCGGCGCATCGCCAGCAGGGCCGGCCGGTCGGCGAGCAGGGTCTCGGGATGCGGTGCGCGCCGCCAGGAGAGTGTGATGCCGCGCGTCGGGCCGGCGCGGGTCCACTCGATCCCGGGGAACCCGGCCGGCTCGACCTGGTTCTCGCGATACGCCGCGGGGATGCAGAGCAGGATCCGGTAGCTCCGCCAGTATCGCGCCAGCCAGTCATCGTGCAGGCCCTCGCGCGTGAACTGGCGCCGGATGCGCTCGCGATTCTGCTTCTCATAGAGTTCCCGCAGACGATCGGCATTGCGATCCAGCAGCGCGGCCAGCTGGGTCCGGTCACGCGCCGCGACGATCACCGCGAACTGGTAGCTCAGCAGCGGGTCGATCAGCTGCGCCAGCCCGCCCCCCGCGGCGCGCAGGCGCGCGAGATCCGGAGCCTCCAGCAGTTCCTCGACCGCCCGCACGACCCGGCCACCATCGCTCCAGTTCACGAGGATCAGGAGATTCTTGTAGTCGTGGGCGAATTTCCACTCGTCGGCCGCGTAGAAGTCGACGGCGAACGTCGGCTCTTCCCTGATCACGAAGGTGACCTGCGTGTTGAGACGATCCAGAGCCGGACGCACGTCACCGCGCAGGTCGGGGGCGGAAAGGACCACGGCGAGATCCCCGTAGGAACCGACCGCCATCGTGATCGGGCGCTCCCGGCGCGCCGGCCCTTCCGCCCGCGCGATCGACGTGAGGGAAGCCAGGACAAGCAGGACGGAGACCAGCACCAATCCCCCGCGATCGGCCCGCGGCCACGCGCGCGTACGCATGAAGACCCCCGTGGTCAGCGTTCCGGCGTAGCGGCGGAATCCCCGGCCGCGGTCCGCGGACTCTCCATCTGCGCGCGTAACAGACCGGCGTCCCGCTGGGCCTGCGTCAGCGCATCACGCAGCCGGCGATTCTGCTCGCGCAGATGGATGATCGTGCGCAGATCGTCGACGTTGCCGCCCGACCAGCCCTCGCGGCCGAACAATCCGCCCGATGTCGCCGGAAAGCGCAGATCCACTTCGCGCCCGATCCCGCCGGCCGCCGGCGACAGCGTCCGCATGACGGGTCGCAGCGAGGTCCGGGTCGCATCGCCTGCTGTGGCGGTGACAGTCCCGGTCTCGGAGCCGACCGTCACTGCGGTGACGCGGGAATCCCCGTCGGCCGGTGTCACGACTGACGACGGGGCTGACGGCAGCGCGATAAACGCAGGGGCCGGACGGCGCGGGGGCAGGAGGAACAGGGAGAAGGCCACGACCACGGCCACCCCTCCCACGGAAGCGAACGCCGCGCCCTGGAACCAGCGGCGCCAGCCCGGCTCCGGCGCGGCGAAGGGGGATGTGGCCGCCCGCGCCGCCTCCTGGAGCGTCTGGTTGAGCTTCAGCTGCAGCCGCCATTCGAAGTTCTCGGAAAGCCGGGGCGCGGTCGCCGCCAGCAGACGCTGTCCGAGCTGCAGTTCCTCCCGCCACGCGCGACAACCGGCGCACCGTTCCAGGTGGGCGAGCAGCGCCACGGTGCGATCGGGCGGAAGCATCCCGTCCAGGGAGAGGCTGATCCAGTCGTGGGCACGTCGGCAAAGCATGGGGTTCCTCCGGCTGATCATTCTTCCGTTTCCGAGTCCCCGTCGTTTTCGGCGAGCCCTGGCCTCGATCCGCTCGAGTTCGGCCAGCAGGGTCTCGTTGCGCAGCAAGGGTTTGATGTTCTTGCGGAAACGGGTGCGGGCCCGGTTGATGCGCGAGCGCACGGTTCCCAGCTTCAGCCCGGTCACCCGCTGGATCTCCTCGTAGGAGAGCTGTTCCACTTCGCGCAGCAGGAACGGCACCCGGTAACGTTCGGGGATCCGGCTGGTGGCCAGGCTGATCAGTCCGGCCGAGTTCCTCGCGCTCGATCCCGCGGGACGGATCGGCATGGGGATCGGGCGGATCGACCGGCATCTCGTCGTCGTCGGGCGCCGGGTTGAGCACCAGCCAGTGGGGCTCCCGCTGGCGCTGACGCACGCGGTTGCGCACCAGATTCGTGGCGATCGTGAAGATCCAGGTCGAGAAGCGGGCGATCTCCCGGTACTTGTCGGCGTGGACGTAGGCGCGGATCAGCGTGTCCTGCGTCAGCTCCTCCGCCTCCGTGTGGTCGTGGACCATGCGGATGATGAAGCTGAACAGCCGCCCCTTGTACCGCCGGACGATCTCGTCATAGGCCCGCCGCTGTCCCTGCTGGACCCGGGCGATGAGCTCCTCGTCGCGCAGTTCCGCCAGGACCGCCGGCGAGGGGCCGTCCATCGGGGGTCGCAATTCGTTCCAGGACACTTTCACGCCCCTGCTCCTCCGTCGCGGCCCCGATCCGACGCGGCAACGCCACCTCGGAACAGGACCGGCGCCGGAAAGTTCCCGCGGCTGCGGTCGGCGGATCGGCAGCGCGCGCTCGAGTCCCGCTGTCGGCGTCCACCGGCGCGTCTATCCGCGGCCCGGTTTCGCCGGGACGAGCCTCCGGAAAGATCAGCAGATCACCCAGGGACCAGACCGGCACGAAGACGTCGTCCGGCGCGTACTGCACCGGCCAGCCCCCGTCGCCCGCAGCCTGCAGTCGTCCCGGCCAGCCGCGTGCTGGTCAGGACGATCTCCGTCTCGCCCGGGGCGCCGGGCGCCGCCGGTCCGGCGGACGCGCCAGGTCTCACCGCCGCCGCCCCGTCCCCGTCCGCGGGCCTCGAGGGCCGCGCGCAGCGGGGCGGTTTCCGGCAGCCGCAGGTTGAAGGCCGCTGCCGTGAGGCCGGCCGGGACAGTCCCGTTTCCGCGCGCACCGGCCACGCCGCGCGCCGCGATCCAGCGCACGTTTGCCGGCCACGTCCATCGCCGTCCACGCCCCTCCATCACCGCCAGAAGCGTCTCCAGGCGCAGCCGGCCGTCGGGGGCGAGACGCTCCAGCGGGGCGCCCCAGCGTCCGCCCACCGCCGTGTCCGCGGTCGAGCAGGACGACCCAGCCCTTCGCCGCCGCGCGTGAGCAGGCGCCCCCAGGCCGGGGAGACGTCGGCGCGACCGGCCGCCCCTTCGCGCGTCACCTCGATCCGCACCGCGCCATCCGCCCCGCGCAGCCAGCAGGCGCTGCCGCCGAGTTTCTCGCCGAGCCCGTCCCCCGCCAGACCGCGCCGCACAGCACGCCCCGGGTCGGAGCCGTGCTCCGCCGGCGACTGCGGCGGCCCGACCCCGACCCGGCCGGACCGGCGAAGCGCCAGGACGGCCAGCGCCCAGGCGATGCGCAGGCCGTTCATGGTTGCGCCTCCCGGACCGGCCAGCGTGCGCAGGCGGGCGTCGATCCTGTTCCCGGTCGGCCCCCGCCGTCGAGTGCCTGCCGCAACACGCGGGCAGCCTCCTCGACCCGGCCGAGCGCCTGCAGCGTCAGCCCGAGGTGCTCGAGGATCTCCGGCTGCCCGGGCGCCGCATTCGACGGCCTGCACCAGCAGATCGAAGGCGGCCGGAAAGTCGCCGCGGCGAAAGGCGATCCAGCCGAGCGAATCGATGTAGAAGGGATTTTCCGGCTGGCGGGCCAGCGCGTCGCGCACCAGCGTCTCGGCGCGCGGCAATTCCACGCCCCGCTCCGCCAGGAAGTAGCCGAGCGAGTTGGCGACCGTGGGATCGTCGGGGAATTCCTCGCGCAGCGTTTCGAGGGTGCTGCCGGGCCTCGTCGTACCGATGCAGATCCTCCAGGCAGACCGCCAGCTGGAACAGGGCTTCCCGACGTACGCCGGGCCGTGGCGGCGGCCGCCTCGAACTGGGGCGCGGCGAGCGCCGGATCGCGCAGGGCCCGGTAGGCGTAACCGAGAATCATCCGCCCCCGCGTGTCATCCGCCGGACGCGAGCTCCCCCGCGCGCGTGGCGAGCCGCGCCAGTTCGGCACGTTCCGGAGATGCCGGCGGACAGGGTCCCCGGCCCGCAGGGTCAGCAGCCGGATCAACGTCAGCATCGCGTCGAGATCCTCCGGATCCAGAACTTCACGCCCGGCGCACCTGTGCTTCCGCGCCCGCCGCATCGCCGCGCGCCGCGAGCGCTTCGCCCAGATACAGGTAACCGCGGGCGTCGTCCGGCCAGTGGGCTGACGGCATCACGGAGCAGCGCGAGCGCATCGTTCCAGCGTTCGACGTGCAACAGCAGACGGCTCAGCCAGAGGGTCCCATCGCGATCGAGTTGGCCCGCCCGCCGCCTGGCCTCCAGCACCGGGATCGCCTCCCCGACCCGACCCGCCTGCACCAGCAGCCGCGCCGTCTCGACGATCCACGAGAAGCCCTCCAGGCGATCGGCGTCCGCGGCGACGGCCTGCAGGCTGTCCCCCGGGCGGCGACCGCCAGCGCCCGGTCCGTCGCGCCCGGCGGCGATCAGATCGCGCAGGGCGCTCAACCGCACCGGTCGCGACTCGGGCCAGGCGGCCAGGGCCTCCGCCCACAGGGTCAGCAGTTCGTCCTGGCGCTCCTTTCCTGCCGATAGAGTTCGCCCAGCCGGAGCGAGAGCGGTTCGGCGCGCTCCGGCAGCCGCTGGCGCGCCTCGCGAAGGCGCACGATCGCCTCCCCCGCGCGTCCCGCTCCCGCCAGGGCCTCCCCTTCCAGCAGGCAGCAATTCCGGGTCATCGCTCCCCAGGCGGCGCAGGTCCGCCACGACCAGCAGAGCCTCGTCGTAGCGTCTGCTCGTCCGCCAGCAGCGCGGCCAGTCGACGACGGGGCGCCAGGTCGGACGGCTTCGCGGCGATCTCCGCGGTCAGCACGGCGATGGCCTCCCCGCTCCGACCGAGCGCGACGAGCGCCGCCACATAGCTGTCCGCGAACAGCCGCGTGCCGGGCAAGGCTCGCCAGGCGTACTCGAGATACGGCAACGCCTCCGCCGGCAGGCCCTGCTCGAGCAGCAGGGAGCCGATCATGTGGCTGGTCGGAAATCCCCACGGGCGCCGTCTCTGTCACCACGGAATCGCCCGGCGCGGAAGGCAGCAACGCGGACGACGAGGACGGTGGCGGCAGCTCGAGCGGGTCGGTCACCAGGGCGGCTGGCGCACGAGGCGACGCCGGGCAGGATCAGCAGCGGCAGGGCGAGGGCAATCGGCGCCAGGAGGCGGACCACGCGGCTCACAGTTTGCGCGGCATGCCGGAAAGCAGTTTCAGCAGCGCCGCCTCGAGGTGAGTCAACTCCTCCTCCGCCAGACTGCCCCCGCTGGAGAGGGCGAGGTTGTAGACCTCTTCGAGGTACCGGCAGAGGAAGACGTTCTGCGCCTCGATCTGTTCGTTGAGATACTCCTCGGTGCGCAGACGGGCGAGCCGGAAGTCCTCCGACTCGTTGGCCCGGGCCCGACTGTGCAGCCAGGAATTGAGCAGGGGCAGCCATTGGCTCTCCGTGCGACCCCCATTGTCGAAGGCGCAGCCGGGAACGTCGACGAGAAAACAGTAGCCGCGGTAAAGGTACGAGCAGCGCAACAGCCCCGCCAGAAAGTGGCGTCGATGGCAGGTCACGCCACAGGCGGAGAAGCCACAGGGCAGTTCGACACTCCTCGCACAGGTCCTCCGGACGGGCCCCGGTGATGAACTCGGTCGACTGGGGCGGGAGTGTCGGTCTGGCCATGGTCCTCGTCTTCGCCTTCAGGGGGCCGAACGGTCCAGCAGGTCCGGCTCCGCATCGAGACGCTCCAGAGCCGCCCTCGCCGCCTGTTGCTCGGCCGTCTTCTTGTTGTTTCCGGCGCCCGTGCCGAGCACCACGCCGTTGAACACCGCCTCCACCGTGAAGACGCGGGCGTGGTCCGGTCCGTCGGCGTGCAGGACGCGGTAGCGCGGCGGTACCTTGTACGTCCCCTGGATCATCTCCTGGAGACGGCTCTTGTAATTGCCGAGCGCGCGGCGCGACGAGATCAGGTCGCCGGCGCCGGCCGAGCAGCCAGCGGTCGATCACCGCACCGGCGGCGCCGATGCCGCCGTCGAGATACACGGCCCCGATGACCGCCTCCATGGTGTCGGCGAGGATGCTCGAGCGGCTGCCGCCCGCCCGTGGCGGCCTCGCTGCGGCTCATCATGATGTGGCGCCCCAGGTCGAGCCGCCCCGCCATCTCGCACAGCCGGGTGCCGCAGACGAGCAGCGACTTCATCTTCGTGAGATCGCCCTCCTCGCGGTTCGGGAAGCGCCGGTACAGGTACTCGTTGACGACGAGACCCAGCACGGCATCGCCCAGGAACTCCAGCCGTTCGTTGGCCTCGCGCCGGTTGCTGCCGGTGACGTGGATGTGGGAACGGTGGACGAGCGCCTTCTGCAGGTGGGCGCGATCGACGAAACGGTAGCCGAGTTTCGCCTCGATCGCGGCGATCAGGGCGTCTCCGGCGGGCGAAACGGCCGGGCGCTCCCGCTCCCGGGAGGCGACCGGTCCGCCGCCTAGGAGGCGCCGCAGTGTGTTGCCCCACCGCATTGCGCGCGATCAGACCGCCCGCCTCGTCTAGCGCCAGGTCCGGAGGCAAAGGGAAACGTTGTGACCGCCGAACCCGAAGGAGTTCGAGAGGGCGACCTCGACCTGGCGTGTCACCGCCCGGTTGGGGCAGTAGTCGAGGTCGCACTCCGGATCAGGACTTTCGTAATTGATAGTCGGCGGCAGGACCCCCTCCTTGAGCGCGAGAGCCGTCGCCGCGGCCTCCACGGCCCCTGCCGCACCGAGCAGGTGACCGATCATCGACTTGCAGGAACTGACCGCAAGCTTCGGCGCCAGGGGTCCGAACAGGTCCCTGATCGCCTTGGTCTCGATCTTGTCGTTGTAGTGCGTGGAGGTGCCGTGCGCGTTGATGTAGCCGACCTCCTCGCGCGCCAGCCCGGCGCAGGCCAGGGCGTTCGTCATGGCCATGCGGGCGCCGGCCCCGTCCTCGTCGGGCTGCGTCATGTGGAAGGCGTCAGCCGTGGCCCCGTAGCCGGCCAGTTCGCAGATGATGGGGGCGCCGCGCGCCAGAGCGTGTTCCGCCGCTTCCAGAATGAGAATGCCGGCCCCTTCGCCCAGGACGAAGCCGTCCCGCCCGGCGTCGAACGGGCGACTCGCGCTCTCCGGAGCCTCGTTACGGGCCGAGAGCGCCTTCATGGCGCCGAAACCGGCGAGCGCCGATGGGCAGACGCTCGCTTCGCTGCCGCCCGTGATCATGACGTCGGCCTGGCCGAGGCGGATCATGTCGAAGGCGCCGGCCAGGGCGTGGCCACTGGAAGCACAGGCCGACACCGTGCAGAAGTTGGGTCCGCGGTAGCCGTAGCGGATGGAGACCAGACCGGCGGCCATGTCGGAGATAAGCATCGGGATGAACAGGGGCGACACGCGCGAGGGACCCCGTTCGAGCAGCTTCTGATGCTGCTCCTCGAAGGTCTGCATGCCGCCGATGCCGGAGCCGATGATGACGCCGGCGCGGAAAGGATCGACCGGGCCTGGCGCGGCCTGCGCCATCGCTTCGGCCGCCGCCACGAGCGCCAGCTGGCAGAAACGATCGGCCTTGCGGGCATCCTTCGCGTCCATGGCGACGAGGGGGTCGAAACCCCTGGCCTCGGCGGCGAAAGTCGTACGATAGCCGTCCGTGGGAAACGCGGTGATGGGGCCCACCCCGTTGCGACCCGCCACCAGCCCATCCCAGGAAGTCTGGCGCGTCAGACCCACTGAGGTGACAAGCCCGATGCCTGTGACGACGACCCTGCGAAGCTCCATCCCGTCTCCTTGGGGCTGCGATCGGCGCCGGAGACACCGGTCCCGCGCGGCAAGCGACCGGGGGCCTGGTCGGGGCGCAGGCGCTCACCCGCGCGCCCGGACGAGACTACTTGGGCTCCAGATGGGATTCCAGATAGTCGATCGCGTCCTGCACGGTCCGCAGTTTTTCCTGATCCTCTTCCGGAATCGTGATGTTGAAAACCTCTTCGAGGTCCATCACCAGTTCGACCGTGTCGAGAGAGTCGGCCCCCAGATCATCCGTGAACGAAGCCTCCGGCGTGATCTGCTCGGGGTTGACCGACAGCTTTCTCTCGATGATCTCGTAGACCTTCTCGCGAATGGAACTCATGGCAGCGTATTCCTCCTGAAAGTCGTCGTCGGACTGAAAATCACATGGTCATGCCACCGTCACACACAATCGTCTGCCCCGTCACGTAGGCCGCGTCGGGAGAGAGCAGGAACGCCACCACGCCGGCCACGTCCGCCCCCTCGCCGAAGCGCTTCAGCGGGATGTTTCTCAGCATCTCCGTCCTGATCTGTTCGTTCAGGCCGGCCGTCATGTCGGTCGTGATGAAACCGGGAGCCACAGCGTTGGCCGTCACCTGGCGGCCGGCCAGTTCACGCGCCACCGACTTGGTCAGCGCGATGATGCCTGCCTTGCTGGCCGCGTAATTGGCCTGCCCCGCATTGCCGGAAAGCCCGATCACCGAGGTGATGTTGACGATCCGCCCCTGACGCTGCCGCATCATAAGCGGGGCGACCGCCTTTGTAAAGTTGAAGGTCCCGGTGAGGTTGACGTCGATCACCTGTCGCCACTGCGCCGCGGACATGCGCATGATCAGCGCGTCGGCCGTGACGCCGGCGTTGTTGATCAGCGCCTCGATGCCGCCGAATTCAGCGGCGGCGGCGGCGACAACGCGCGCGACCTGCTCCCCGTCCGCCACGTCGCAGGCCCAGATCATGGCCCGCGTCCCCTCCGGCAACGTCGCCACGCTCTCCCGCAGCCGCGCTTCGTCGCGCGCCACCAGAGCCAGATTCCAGCCGTCGGAGGCGAGTCGTCGGGCAATGGCCAGACCGATGCCGCGGCTCGCGCCGGTGATAAGCGCCGTTCCCTTCGCCATCCGCCCAGCCTCCCTCCCGGTTCACGGCCGGCCTCGCCCGACCGCGGCACGGCATTATGTCAGGGGCGCCGCGAGACTGTCCATGATCTTGTCCAGATCGGCCGCCGTCCCGACCGGCAGGAACCGCGCGTCACGCCAGGCCCGCCGGGCGAGGTTGCTGAGCACCTGCCCCGGACCGACCTCCAGGAACAGGCGTGCCGTCCCGCCTGAGGGCGCGGCACCCGTCATCGCCGCCAGGGTGTCGTGCCACAGCACCGGGGCGGTCAACTGCCGGGCCAGCCCGTCGCGCAGGGCCGCCGCGGTCGTTATCGGTTCCGCGCTGACGTTCGCGTACAGGGGCACCCGCGGCTCGGCGAGCGCGACCAGGCGCAGATCCTCCGCGAAGAGGGCCGCGGCTCCCGCGAGCAGCGGCGAGTGGAAGGCGCCGCTGACCGGCAGTGAAATGACCCGCTTCGCGCCCGCGGCGGTCAGCCGCGGGCCGGCCGCCACGACCGCCGCCGTCTCCCCCGAGATCGCGACCTGATCGACGGAATTGTGGTTCGCCAGCACGACCACGCCGACCTCGCGGCTCACCTCGGCGCAGACTTCGGCCACGCGCGCGGCGGGCAGTCCCATGACCGCGGACATCGCACCGGGCCGTTCACGACCGGCCGCGAACATCAGTTCGCCGCGCCGGTGCACCAGACGCAGGCCGTCCGCGGGGTCGAGGGAGCCGGCCGCCACCGCCGCCGCGTATTCCCCGAGCGAGTGGCCGGCGACCGCGGTCGGCTCCACTCCTTGCGCGCGCAGTTCGAGCAGCACGGCGACGGAGTGGGCAAAAATGGCCGGCTGGGCATGCCGTGTTTCGACCAGGGTCTCGACCGGCCCTTCCCACATGATGCGCGTCAGGGCAAAGCCGAGGATGCCGTCAACGCGGGCGAGAAAGTCGGCGCCCGGGCCGGGCCGTACCGCCAGATCGGCGGCCATGCCGACGGCCTGGGAGGCCTGTCCCGGAAAAAGCATCGGCAGACGGTGCATGCAACCCTCCCTGGCTGCGCGCGGACAGTCGGTCAGGCGCCGGCGGACAGGCGCGCGCCAAGCCGGGCAGGGATATCGCGGCCGGCCAGCCGGGCCCCCGCCAGCACGGCGTTGCGCACCGCGCGACGTGAACTGGCGCCGTGGGCGATCACGCTCACGCCGGCGATGCCCAGCAGCAGGGCGCCCCCGTAGTCGGCATAGTCCAGACGCGCCTGCAGGATCCGCAGGGCCGGCAGCACCGCGTCGCGCTCCTCCGGCGAGAACCGGCGTTCCGCCACGTTCTGAAGGAACGGCGCCATGCCCTCGATCAGTTTGAGCGCCACGTTGCCGGTGAAGCCGTCGGTGACCACGACGTCCGCGTCGCCGTGCATCAGCCGCCGTCCCTCGAGGTTGCCGACGAAATTCAGGTCCGATGCGCGCAGCAGGCGATGGGCCGCCACTGTCACCTCGGTCCCCTTGGTCTCCTCTTCACCATTGTTCAGCAGAGCCACGCGCGGCGCCGCGAGTCCGAGCATCTCGCGCGCGTAGACATCGCCCATCTGTGCGAAGGTGAGCAGATGCCGGGGCGTGCACTGGACGTTGGCGCCAATGTCGAGCAGCAGGCAATGGCCACTGACGGTCGGGATGCGCGAGGCGATCGCGGGGCGGTCCACCGCGGCGAGCCGGCCGAGGATGATCAGGCTGGCCGCCACGATCGCGCCGGTGCTGCCGGCGCTGACGAAGCCGTCCACCGCGCCGGCCTTGTGGTCGGTGATGGCGCGGACAATGGAGGAATCGGGCTTGTTGCGGATAGCGGCGGCGGGGGGCTCGCCCATGGCGATCGCCTGCCCGCAGGCGTGTACGGTGATCGGCAGATCGGTGATGTCGAGTCCGGCCAGGGCCGCGCGAATGGCCGGTTCTTCGCCGTACAACGCGAGGGTGAAGCCTCCCTCGTCGCGCACGGCGTCCACGGCTCCCGGCACCACCACGCCGGGGCCGAAGTCACCGCCCATCGCATCGACGGCAATGATCGGGATTCGCTCGACGCGGCTCGCCACCTCAACCAGCTCCGAGGCGGCGACCACGCGACGCAAGGCCGGTCAGGGCCCCGACGGCTGTCACGATTTGACCACCACGACCTCGCGTTCGCCATAGTGGCCGCACTCGCGGCACACCCGATGCGGGCGACAGGGCGCCTCGCAATGGGCACACCGGGTGGCGTTGGGCGCGGTCAGGTGCCAGTGCGAGCGGCGCATCCCCTGGCGGGAGTGGGACGTCTGTTTCTTCGGAACGGCCATGACAATCCTCTTTTCGCGTCGTTTCGCGCCGGGGAGCGCCCCGGCATCCTACTGGCCGGGCAATTCGTCCCAGCGTGAATCGGTTTCGTCCTGCGCGCAGGCGCACGACTCCCGGTTCCGGTTGGCTCCACAGTGCGGGCAGAGCCCCCGGCACGTGTCGGCGCAGAGAAACTTCAGCGGCAGCCCCAGCAGGGCCGCCTCGCGCAGCGACTCGTCGAGATCGACCTCGGTGCTGCGTTCATGGATCACCCAGGAATCCAGTTCACCCTCATCGGAGGTGGGATCGCGCAGGACCACGATCTCGACCACCGTCTCGAAACCGCACGTAAAATCCTCCAGGCAGCGATCGCAGACCGCGACCGCATCGCCGGCCAGCACGCCGGTCACCAGCACCCGACTTTCGAGGTTGTCCACCGTCAGGCGTCCGCGCAGTCCCACGGTGGGCGGCAATGGCGCAGGAGCCCCCGTGGGCAGGCGCTCATCCACGTCCAGGGGCGTGCAGCCCGGACCCTGCCTGTCGAGATCGAGCTTCATGGCAAGCGCGGTACACTAAACGGCTTCCGGCGCCCTGTCAAGTTGCCGACGCCGATTCCGGGGCCGTCCCGCCGAAAACGAGACCGATCTCCAGGGCCGCGTTGGCGTCGGAATCCGAGGCATGGACCGCGTTCTCCTGCAACGAGGTGCCGTACAGGAAGCGCAGCGTACCGGCCCTGGCTTCCCCCGGATTGGTGGCGCCTACCAGTTCGCGCAGGCGCGGCACCGCGTCTTCCCGTTCGAGGTGGATGCAAACCACCGGCCCGGAAACGATGTAGTCGATCAACGCGCCGTAAAACGGCCGTTCGCGGTGCACAGCATAGAATTCCCCGGCCAGCGCCCGATCGAAACGACGCAGCGCCAGGTTCCGGATCCGGAAGCCGCTTCGCTGCACCAGTTCGAGAATGGCGCCGATCTTCTGGTCGCCCGCGCGCACCACCTCGGGCTTGATCATCATATAGGTATCGGACATGTGACCTCCCGCCGCAGGGGCGCTCAACCGGCGTCCCGCCAGATTTCCCGGAGCCTGGGCACGATATCGGCCGGCCGCGCGGCGACGGGGATGCCGACCGCGGCGAGCGCCTTCTCCTTGTCCGCCGCCGTGCCGCCCCCGCCGGTCACGATGGCGCCCGCGTGCCCCATCCGCTTCCCGGGCGGAGCGGTGCGGCCGGCGATGAAGGCCACCACCGGGATCTTCAGGTTTTCCTTGATGAACTGCGCGGCCCGCTCCTCGGCATCGCCGCCGATCTCACCGATCAGCACGAGCGCCCGGGTGGCGGGGTCCTGGGCGAAGGCGGCCAGCGCGTCGAGAAAATCGGTGCCGATGACCGGGTCGCCGCCGATGCCGAGGCAGGTCGACTGCCCGAGACCGGCCTGCGTCAGCTGGTAGACGACCTCGTAGGTGAGGGTGCCGCTGCGCGACACCACCCCCACGCCGCCCGGCTTGACGATGTTCGTCGGCAGGATGCCCAGCTTCGTCTGCCCGGGACAGATCAGGCCGGGGCAGTTCGGACCGATGAGCCGCGCGCCGCGCTCCTGCACGTAGGGCATCACCCGCAGCATGTCGCGGACCGGCACCCCCTCGGTGATGCAGACGACCAGCCGGCACCCGGCGTCGGCCGCCTCGCAGATGGCGCCCGCCGCCGCCGGGGGCGGCACGAACACGACCGAGGCCTCGGCTCCCGTGGCCGCCACCGCCTCGGCCACGGTATCGAAGACCGGGACCGTCCCCTCGAAGGTCTGCCCCCCCTTGCCGGGGGTCACCCCGGCCACGACCCTGGTGCCGTAGGCCAGCATCGACCGGGTGTGGAAACTGCCGTCGCGTCCGGTGATCCCCTGGACCAGGACCTTTGTCGAAGCGTCGCAATAGATCGCCATGCCCCGCTCCCCGCCGCTCGCAACGAGCGCATAAGTTTCGGTTAATTAATGCTTTGAGCCAGCAAGTTCGAGTGCTTTCTTGACCGCTTCATCCATGGTCGCGGCCGGCACCAGCGGGGTGTCGGCGAGGAGGCGGCGCGCCTCCTCCTCGTTGGTGCCGGTCAGCCGCACCACGATCGGCACGCGGATCTGCAGCCGCCGGGTCGCCTCGATGATGCCGGCGGCCACGTCATCGCAGCGGGTGATGCCGCCGAAGATGTTGAAGAGAATCACCTCCACGCGCGGGTCGCCCAGGATGATGCGCAGCGCGTTGACGACCTTCTCCGGGTTGGAGCTGCCGCCGATGTCCAGGAAATTGGCCGGCATGCCGCCGTAGTACTGGACCAGGTCCATGGTGGCCATGGCCAGCCCGGCGCCGTTGACGAGACAGCCGACGTTGCCGTCGAGCTTGACGAACGACAGCCCCGCCTCGCGCGCCGCCCGCTCCGCCGCATCCTCGGCGTCGAGGTCGCGCAGCGCCGGATAGTCCGGATGCCGGTAGAGCGCGTTGTCGTCGAGGTTGACCTTGGCGTCGATGGCCAGCCCCCGGCCGTCGGGGGTGAAGATGAACGGGTTGATCTCGGCCAGACTCGCGTCGGCGGCGAGGAAGGCGACGTAGAGCTTCTGCAGCGCGGCGCCGAGCTGGCGGGCGCGCGGCAGGTCACCCGGCGCCAGCCGCAGACCGAGCGCCAGCGCCTCGTGATCGAGCAGGCCGTAGCGCGGATCGATGGTGTGCTGGATGATCTTTTCCGGCGCGGTGCGCGCCACCTCTTCGATGTCCACGCCGCCCGCCGCGCTGGCGATGATCAGGGGGCGCCGGGTGCGGCGATCGATGAGCACGCCGAGGTAGAACTCGGCGGCGATGTCGGCGGCCGGCGTGATCAGGACGCGGCGCACCGTGTGCCCCTTGATGTCCATGCCGAGGATCGCCCCGGCGTGCTTCCGACGTCCGCCTCCGTCGGGCAGAACTTCACGCCGCCCGCCTTGCCGCGGCCGCCGGTCAGCACCTGCGCCTTGACCATGACCGGCAGCCCGAGCGCCGCGGCGTGCGCGACCGCCTCGTCGGCGGTCGTCGCCACGCGACCCTCCGGCACCGGCAGGCCGTGGCCGCGGAAGATGTCCCTCGCCTGATACTCGTGGATGTTCACGGGGCACCTCCGCTTGGCGAGAGGGGCGCCCGGCGGGCGCCCCTCTCGCGCGTCGCTACTTCGTGAAGGGCGCCAGCAGCTCGGGCAGATCCGGCCGCCCGATCTCCTGCAGTTCGTAGCCGACGCGCACCGTCGGCTTGCGGATCTTGATGATGCGCGTCAGGTCGATCGGCGTGCCGATGACGACGGTGTCGCACTCCACCGCGTCGATCGTCCGCTCGAGGTCGCGCATCTGCTCCTCGCCGTAACCCATGGCCGGCAGCAGCGTGCCGATCTCGGGATAGGTGGCGAAGGTCTGGGCGATCTTGCCGGTGACGTAGGGGCGCGGATCGACGAGCTCGGCCGCGCCGTAGCGCTGGCCGCCACCACGCCGGCGCCGTAGCTCATGCCGCCGTGCGTGAGGGTCGGCCCGTCCTCGACGACGAGCACCCGCTTGCCGGCGATCAGCGACGGATCGCTGACGGTGAGCGGCGAGGCCGCCTCGATGATCGCGCAGCCCGGGTTGATCCGGCGCATGTTCGCGCGCACCTCTTCGATGTTCTCGAACTGCGCCTCGACGACCTTGTTGATGATGACCACGTCGGCCAGGCGGACGTTCGTTTCGCCGGGATAGTAGCCCACCTCGTGTCCGGCGCGGTGCGGATCGGCCACGACGATGTGCAGGTCGCTCTTGAAGAACGACGTGTCGTTGTTGCCGCCGTCCCAGAGCACGACGTCGGCCTCCTTCTCCGCCTCGGCGAGGATCGCCTCGTAGTCGACGCCGGCGTAGACGATCGTGCCGGCCACGATGTGCGGCTCGTACTCCTCCATCTCCTCGATCGTGCACTGGTGGCGCTTCGAGATCCTCGAGGGTGGCGAAGCGCTGCACCTTCTGCTGGACCAGATCGCCGTACGGCATCGGATGGCGGACCGCCACGACCCGCTTGCCGGCCGCGCGCAGGATGGCGCTGACCCGGCGGGTGGTCTGGCTCTTGCCGCAGCCGGTGCGGACCGCGCAGATGCTGATGACCGGCTTGCTGCTCTTCAGCTGCGTGAGCCGCTCGCCGAGCAGCTTGAAATCGGCGCCGCAGGCGTTGACCAGGGACGCCTTGTGCATGACGTCCTCGTACGAGACGTCGCTGTAGGAGAAGACGCAGCACTCCACGCCGTGGCGGGCGATCAGCGCCGGCAGTTCGGACTCGGCCGCGATCGGGATCCCCTGCGGGTAGAGGCGACCGGCCAGCGCGGCCGGGTAGACGCGCCCCGCGATGTCGGGGATCTGCGCGGCGGTGAAGGCGACCACCTCGTACGCCTCGTTGTCCCGGAAGACGCAGTTGAAGTTGTGGAAGTCGCGCCCGGCGGCGCCGATGATGATGATCTTCTCCCTGGGCATTGGCCACTCCTCTGAAGCTGACGGGTAGCCGGGCCCGGGACCGCATCCCGCCGGATCCGGACGGACGACGGCGCGCGCTCAGCGCGACCGTTTGATCTGGGCGAGGAGGCCGGAGGTCGAAAGCCCGGCGCGCATGGCGATCCGCACCACGCGTCCCCCCCAGGACCGCACCTCACGACCGCCGACGATCTCGTCCGGCGCGTATTCGGCGCCCTTGACGAGCACCGCCGGCTGGACGAGCAGGATCGTTTCCAGCGGCGTCGGCTCGCCGAAAATAGTGACCGCCCCCACCGCGCGCAAGGCGGCCAGCACCGCGGCCCGGTCCGCCTCGGGCACCAGGGGCCGCTCCGGCCCCTTGAGCGCGCGCACCGAGGCGTCCGTCGTTGATCGCGACGAGCAGCAGATCCCCCTCTGCCGCCGCCTCCGCCAGGCTCTCCACGTGACCGCGATGCAGGAGGTCGAAACAGCCGTTCGTGAAGACGATCGTCCGCCCGTCCGCGCGCTGCCGCGTCGGCCCAGGCCGCCAGCGCCGCGCGCGGAATGATCGGGGCCGGCGCTGCGGACGCGCCGTTCACAGCCCCATGACCTCCGCGATCTGGGCCGCCGTGATCGCGGCGGTGCCGAGTTCCCGCACCGCGAGGCCGGCGGCGTGGTTGGCGAAGTTCGCCGCCTCCAGCCAGGTGGCGCCGGCGGCCAGCGCCGTCGTGTAGGCGGCGATGACCGTGTCGCCCGCGCCGGTGACGTCGAAGACCTCGGTCGCCTCCGTCGGCAGGTGGTGCATCGCGCCGCCCCGCTCGTAGAGCGCCATGCCGTGCTCGCCGCGGGTGATGAGCAGCGCCTCGGCGTCCACCCGTTCCCGCAGCAGCCGCCCGACCCGATCGAGGGTCTCCGGATCGCCGATCACCGCGGAGCAGGCCTGCCCCGCCTCCTTCTGGTTGGGCGTCAGCGAAGTGACGCCGCGGTACTGGCTGAAGTCCCCCCGCTTGGGGTCGACCGTGAGGATCGCCCCCGCGCCGCGCGCCCAGGCGATCACGCTCGGGCAGCAGGGACGGCGTGAGCACCCCCTTGCCGTAGTCGCTCAGCACCACGGCGTCATAGGGGCCGGACGCGCGCAGCAGCTCCAGCAGCCGCTCCTCTTCCGCGCCGGTCAGGGCCGCGTCGCTCTCCACGTCGGTGCGCACGACCTGCTGGCTGTGGGCGATGATGCGGGTCTTGAGGGTGGTGGGACGTCCGGCCAGGGGCAGCAGCCCCGCGTCGCCGATACCGCGGTCGGCCAGCATCGCCCTGCAGCGCACCGGCCGTGTCGTCCTCGCCGACCACGCCGACCAGGGTCACCGCGGCGCCCAGCGCGCGGATGTTGTTGGCCACGTTGGCGGCGCCGCCGAGATTCGCGGTTTCCCGCTCGAGACGCACCACCGGCACCGGCGCCTCGGGACTGATCCGATCGACCCGGCCCCACAGGAACCGGTCGACCATCACGTCCCCGCAGACCGCCAGACGCAGCCCGTCGAAACGCTTCAGGAACTCGCGATAGGGCATGCGTCCGCTCCCCCGCGCCCCGACCCGGCCCGCTCCGGGCGGACGCCCGCGCAAATTATCACCGGGCCCGGCGGGTGTCAACGACCCGCCCGCGCGGCGGCGCTGGCCAGGCGCCCCGCCGCCGTCTATCATGGTGCAAATTCCCGTCCCCCACGCCAAAAGGAGCGCTCAGTGGACAAGCCGCAGGCCCGCATCCAGGTCGACCTTGGCGAGAAGGAGGCCGAAGGCATCTACAGCAACCTCGCCTTCATTTCCCACAGCCCGTCCGAGTTCATCATCGATTTTGCGCGCCTGATGCCGGGCCTGGCCAAGAGCCGCGTGTTCGCGCGCATCATCATGACGCCCCAGAACGCCAAGGCGCTGCACCGCACCCTGGGCGCGAACCTGGAGCGCTTCGAACACACGTTCGGTGAGATCAAGCTGCCGGGACAGGATGGCCAGGGATCGATCGGCTTCCACTCCGGGAGTAGTCCGGACGCTGCTCATGAATGGCCGTCGCGAGGGTGAGTCAGGGCCCACCAGAACACGACCTCGCAGGGATCGGCGAGGGAGGCGTACCCGATGCGGTACGTTGACCGAGCGATCCGAGAAGGCGTGTTCTGGTGGCACTTGGCCAACCGCAGCAGGCCATTCATGAATAATCCGGGCTAGCCCCGCTCCGCGGGGGGCGGGTCTTCCAGCGTCGATGCACCCAGAAGTAGTGTTCGGGGTGGGCCAGGATGACGGTCGCCAGAGCCGTGGTGTGGGCGCGGGTCAGCTCCCGCACGGCGGTCTCCTCGTCCCAGGCGGGGTCGGCCTCGATCGGCGCCCCGAAGACGGCCCGGTGGCGCCCGTTCCCGAGGCGCAGGATGTGACACGGGATGATCGGCACCCCGGCCCGCCAGGCGAAAAAGGCCATGCCGCGCGCGACCGAAGCCGGGCGGCCGAGGAAGTCCAGGAACAGTCCGCCGGGACCGGCGTCCTGGTCCCCGATGATCCCGACGAATTCCCGGCGCCGCAGCGCGTACAGCACCTGCCGCGCGCCGGTCCCCAGGCGGATCACACCCATGCCGCCGCGGCGGCGGATCTCGTTCTGCAGCCGGTGCACCCAGGGATTCGACTGGTCCTTGATCAGGTAGCTCACCGGGTAGCCGTACGCGGCGACCGACGCGGCCAGCAGTTCCCAGTTGCCGAAATGACCCGTGGTGAGGATCGCGCCCCGTCCCTGCCGCCGACAGGCGTCGAGGTGCTCGCGCCCCTCGATCTCCACCAGGTCCCGGATCCCTGTGCGGGCCGGCTGTCGTAGAGCTTGCAGAATTCCATCAGGGTGGCGCCAAGGTTCGCGTAGACGAGCGCGCCCAGCCGGCGCAGTTGCCGCGGGTCGACCTCCCCGCCGAGAGCGACGCGCAGATTCGTCAGGGTCACGGTGCGGCGCACCCTGAGCACCGCGAAGGCGAACAGGCCGGTGCCCCGCCCCAGCGCCACGAGCAGGCGCCGCGGCAGCCACCGCGCCAGGAGAAAGAGCGGATAGAGCGCGGCATACTCCACCAGCCAGCGTCCGCGCTTGCTGCCCCTGCCCACGGCCCGTCCCCTTCCCCGCGGCCGGCCGGCGCCGGAACGCGCTCATTCAGCCCAGATTCTACGGGCCACGCGTCCGCCCGGCAATCGCCGGATCAGCCGCGCGAGTTCCAGCGTGAGCAGCGCCTCGGCCAGCGCACCGGCGGTGCCGCGCCAACGGGCCTGCAGCTCCGCGAGCGCGATGCCGTCGAGATCGATCCGTTCCCAGAGCCAGCGCGCCGCCCCGCCGGCCGGCACGGCCGCCCCGGCCTCCGTCCCCGGCTCCGGCTCGCCCGACCGGCGGGCCGGGCGGCAGCAGCAGGTCGAGCACGTCGGCGGTCGAGGTCACCAGCACCGCTCCCTGCCGGATCAGCGCGTGGCAGCCGCGGCTCTGACGCGACTCCACCGGACCCGGCACCGCCATCACCTCGCGGTTGTAGTCGAGACCGAGACGCGCGGTGATCAGCGCGCCACTCTTCAGCGGTGCCTCGACCACGACAACCCCCCGCACCATCCCGGCCACCAGCCGGTTGCGCAGGGGAAAATGCTGTGCGTTCCGGCCGCGCGCCACGCGGCAGTTCGGTGGCGACGCAGCCCTGGGCCTCGATGCGGGCGCGCAGCCGGCGTGCTGGCGATGGATACGTGCGATCGAGACCGTGGGCCACGAACGCCACGGTTTCGCCCCCGGCCGCGAGCGCCCCCTCGTGGGCGGCCGCATCGATACCGCGCGCGAGTCCGCTGACGATCACCCAGCCGACGGTCGGCCAGCTCCCCGGCCAGTCGCCGGGCCACGGCGAGTCCGCGCGGCGTGGCCAGCCGCGTGCCGACGATGGCGAGCGCGGGCCGGGTCAGACAGGCCGTCCGTCCCCGCCCCTCGAGGGTGACCGGGGGATCAGGAATCTCGCGCCAGAGCGGCGGCCAGCAGGGATCGGCGGGATCGAGGCGCCATCCCGGCGCCGGACGGACAGGCGGCACGCCCGCAGGCATGGCGAAACTCCATTCCGGGAGGCGGTCGGGAGAAGGGGCCGGCAGCGACCCGCGCGTCAGGGCGAGGCGGGCTGGGAGTCCCGGTAGAGGCGGCGCAGGAGCCGCTGCAGTTCGTCGATCCCCGCGCCGGTCGCGGCGGAGATTCCCAGGACGGCGACCCCGTCGTGGTCGCGCGCCCACGCCTGCGCCTCGATCACCGCGGTCGCTCCGGCCTCCGGGGGCAGCAGATCCTGCTTCGTGACCACCACGGCGAACGGCAGGTCGGGGAGACGGCGACCGTAGGTGACGAGTTCGTCACGCAGGGTGGTCAGGACCGGCGCGACCGGCCCGGCCGCGGCGTCCACCAGGTAGAGCAGGGCCCGGGTCCGCTCGACATGGCGCAGGAACTCGAGCCCCAGCCCGCGTCCCTCGCTGGCGCCTTCCACCAGGCCCGGGATGTCGGCCACCGTGCAGCTGACGAAATCGCCCAGGTCGGCGATGCCGAGATTCGGCACGAGCGTGGTGAAGGGATAGTCGGCCACCTTCGGGCGCGCCGCGGTCAGACGCGCCAGGAGCGTGGACTTGCCGGCATTGGGCAGACCGATCAGACCGATGTCGGCCAGCAGTTTCAATTCCAGCCGCAACGCGTCGCTGCTCGCCCGGACGTCCCGGCTGCGCCCGATTCGGCGCCTGCCGCGTGGCGGTGCGGAAATCGCGGTTGCCG
Organism: uncultured bacterium; assembly: GCA_963772145.1. Lineage (GTDB taxonomy): Bacteria > Krumholzibacteriota > Krumholzibacteriia > LZORAL124-64-63 > LZORAL124-64-63 > CAVSZB01. Next base: position 112,990 of record CAVYVY010000020.1, on the reverse strand, counting down.
CGCCCGCCTCGCCCACCGCGGGCCACCCGCAGCCGATCGCCCCCGGCCAGCAGTTCGCCCAGCAGATCGTTCGAGGCGGCGTCGAACACCGCGGTGCCGCAGGGCACCGTGATCTCGAGTTCGGCGCCGTCGGAACCGGTCTTGTTGCTCCCCTGGCCGTGCTCGCCGCGCGACGCGTGGTAGCGGCGTCGGTAGCGGAAATCGAGCAGGGTGCCCCGTTCGGGCGACGCCACGATCCAGACCGAGCCGCCGTCGCCGCCGGTGCCGCCGTCCGGCCCGCCGCGGGGCACGAACTTCTCGCGCCGGAACGACACGCAGCCGTCGCCGCCCCCGCCCGCCTCGATCTCGATTTCCACCACATCCATGAACACGGGCGTCTACCCTTCGCCGCCGAGCAGCGCCAGCGCCGCGGCGGCATCCACGATGTCCAGGGCCGAACAGCCGCGGCTCAGGTCGCAGGCCGGCCGGCGCAGGCCGAGCAGGAGCGGTCCGACCGCGCGCCAGCCCCCGAGCCGTTCCACGAGCTTGTAGCCGATGTTGCCGCTGCCCAGATCGGGGAAGACGAGCACGTCGGCGCCCGCCCCCGTTCCCCAGTCGATCCCCTTCGCCCGGCCCACCTCCGGCACGAGCGCCGCGTCGGCCTGCAACTCTCCCGCCACGCGCCAGCCCGGCTGCGCGGCCGCCAGCCGCGCCGCCGCCCGCGCCGGCGGTCCGGCCGCCGGGTGCGCCGCCGAACCGCGCGTCGAAAAGGACAGATACGCCACCGCCGGGTCGCGGCCGGTGAGCGACCGGAAGGTCCCGCCCGCCGCCGCGCCGATCTCCACCAGCTGGTCCTCGTCCGGCTGCGGCACCACGGCACAGTCGGCGAACACCAGCGGCGCCGCGTCGGCGCCGGGCGGCAACATCACGAACGCCCCGCACACCGTGCGCCGCCCCTCCGCCGTCCCGATCGCCCACAACGCGGCGCGCAGCACCTCGGCCGTCGGCGTGGCGGCGCCGGCCACCAGCGCGTCGGCCTCGCCCCGCGCGACCAGCACCGCCGCGTGATAGAGCGGACTCGCCGCGAGGACATGCGCCTGTCCAGGCGTCAACCCGCGGTCACGGCGGCGGCGCAGGAGCCACTGCGCCGTCAGCGCCCGCTCCGCGTCCGCCGTGGGGTCGCGCCACGCCTCGTCGGGCAGACGCCGCGCCAGCTCGGCCGGCAGTCCGGCGGCCGGCCGGCGACCGATCAGCAGGGGACGTGCCAGCCCGCTCGCCGCGAGCGCGCCGGCGGCGACCAGCACGCGGGGGTCGTCGGTTTCCGGCAGCGCCACGCGGCGGGGCGCCGTCGCCGCCCGTTCGCGCAGGCGCGCCGCCCAGCCGCGCTCCGCGGCGAGCGCGTCGAGCAGGGACGCGAGACTCATGTCCGCCCGCCGCCCGGACGCCCGCGCAACGCATCGGCGACCGCCGCCGGCACGAACGGCGTCACGTCGCCGCCCAGCCGCGCCACCTCGCGCACCAGGCTGCTGCTGAGCATGGCCAGTTCCTGGCGCGCCAGCAGGAAGACCGTTTCGCACTCCGGGGAGAGCGCGCGGTTCATCGCCTCCATCGACCATTCGTGGTGGTAGTCGCCGAGCGAGCGGATCCCCCGCACGACCGCCACCGCGCCCGACCGGCTCACCTCGTCCACCAGCAGGCCGGGCAGCGGCAGGACGAGACATCGGTCCAGATCGACCGTGCAGGCGCGCACCAGGGCGACCCGTTCGTCCAGCGTGAAGAGCGTCTGCTTGCCCCCGGCGGCCACCGCGACCGTGACCCGATCGAACAGCGCCAAAGCGCGCCGCAAAATGTCGAGGTGGCCATGCGTGACGGGATCGAAGGTCCCGGCATACAGCGCGAGTCGGTCCGCCACGGTCACGCCTCCAGGATGGTGAGAGCCGAATGTCCGTAGACCCGGCGCCGGATCCGCCACGGTCCCGATTCGGACGGCGCCGGCGCCCCGTCCGCGCCATGCTCAACGACCGCCGCCAGCAGGCCTGACGCCGGCCACCGGGCCAGCGCCGCCAGCAGCCGCTCCGCCAGGTCCGTGGCGTAGGGCGGGTCAGCCAGGACGATCAGGGGCGCCCCGCTCTCCCGGGCCCGCCGGGCCTCGAGCCAGTCGTACGCCTCCGCGCGATGCTGCGCATACGCCGCGGCGACGGCGCCACAGAGACGCAGGTTCTTTTCCGTCACCGCCAGAGCGTGCGCCGAGACATCGACGAAGTCGACCCGGGCCGCCCCCCGGCTGAGCGCCTCGATGCCGAGCGCTCCGGCGCCACAGCAGAGGTCCGCCACCGCCGCACCGACGATCCGCGCGCCGAGCGATCGAAAAGAGCGCCTCGCGCACGCGGCCCGTCGTGGGCCGGATCTCCGTCTCCCGGCAGCGACGCCAGGCGTCGCCCGCGCCAGGCGCCCGCGATGACGCGCATCATGCCGTCGCCCCGACACGCCGACGCTCCCAGACCAGGCTGCGGGTCAGGATCGCCCGCGCCGCCGTGCCTGGTCCGGTCAGGTCGGTGCGCAGGCGGAAGTGCGCCGCCCGGGCGTAGAGCCGCTGCCGTCGCCGCTGCAGCCGCTCCAGCCCCTCCCAGCCCAGGTGCCGCAGCAGGGGGCGCCGGGGGGCGTCCGCCTGCTCGATCCGGCGCCGCAGGGTCTCCCAGGGGGCGTCCAGCCAGAACACCGCGCCCCCGTCGCGCAGGAGCGCCGTGCAGTCCGGCGTCTCGACCACGCCGCCGCCGGCGGCGATCAGCAGGGGCGCGGCCCGGTCGAGCGCGCGCCAGCGCCGCCAGCTCCCGGCGGCGGAAGCCGTCCACCCCTTCGCGCGCGAAGATTTCCGGCACCGTCAGGTCGGCCCGCCGCTCGACCTCGAGATCGAGATCCACGACAGTCAACAGGGCCCGCTCCCCCAGCACCCGGGCGACCGAACTCTTGCCGCTGCCCATGAAACCCACGAGGCTGATCCACATGCTCCCGTCCCGCTGCGCCGCGGGCGCGCGCGCGGAGCATAGGCAAAAGGAGGGGCCGGGGCAAGTCCTGCCCCGGCCCCTCCGCGTTCCGCCGCGTTGTCGCGGCTTAGAACTTGTAGGCTTCCGGCTTGTATTCCGTCCGGCTTTCCATGGTCAGCTTGTCGCGCATCAGGTACTCGTCGGTCACGATGCGCGGCGTCACGAAGATGACCAGTTCGCGGTTGTTCTTCGTCTTGGTCGTGTGCCGGAACAGCGCCCCCAGCAGCGGCAGGTCCTGCAGCACCGGCACGCCCGTTGCTCAGTTCGGCCTCCACCGAGCGGATCAGGCCGCCGATGATCGCCGTCTCGTTGTTCTGCACCAGCACCCGCGTGTCGGACTCGCTCGTGTTGATGATGACGCCGCCCTGCACCGTCGCCTGCGAGGAGAGGTCGCTGACCTCGTTGTGCAGGTCGAGCGTGATCTTCTCGTTGCTGTTGATGTGCGGCGTCACCTTGAGCAGGATGCCGATCGTCGTCAGCTGCGTGATGGCGTTGCCGGCCTGGTCCTGCACGATCAGCGGGATCTTCTGGCCGACCAGGATGCTCGCCTCGCGGTTGTCGGTCGTCGTGATGACCGGGTTGGAGATCAGGTGGGCCAGGTTCGCCGTCTCCAGCGCCTGCAGGTTGAGGGCGAGATCGCCGTACGACTGCACGGTGCCGAAGCGGAGCGAGCCGGCCGGCGCCTGGATGGGCGCGTTGACGATGCCGCTCGCCCACCGCGTTGACGCCGTCGACCTTGACGTTGTTGGCCGACCAGACGATGCCCAGCTCGCGCGAGGCGCGCAGGTCCATGTCCACCAGACGGGCGTTGATCTCGACCTGCGGCGTGCGCGTGTCGAGCTTGCGCGCGGCCTCCTTGACCAGATCGACCTGCGACTGGATGTCGCTGACGATCAGGGTGTTCGTGCGCTTGTCGATCTCGATGGTGCCGCGCTTGGTCAGCATCTGCTTGAGCGCGCCCTTGACCTCGTCCGCGTTGGCGTAGTCGATGCCGACCATGCCCATGACGAGCGGCTCGAGGTCGTCGGACGCGCGGTCGGCCCGCTTGCCCTCCACCGCCTCCTTGCGCAGCTCCTCCGCGGTGTCGACCCGGATGATGCCGTACTCCTCGATGTAGTCGTAGCCGTGGGCGCGCAGGATGACCGTCATCGCCTCGCGCCACGGCACGCCGTCGATCTTGACCGTGACCTTGCCGGTCACGCGGGGCGAAGCCACGATGTTCGTGCCCGAGTAGCTGGCCAGCGAGCGCAGCACGGTGCCGATCTCGGAGCCCTGGACGTCCAGCGAGACCGTCTTGCCGTTGTCCCGGCCGGGCGTGATCTCCAGCAGCGCCGGGTCGGCCGGCAGCAGCGCGCCGCCCGCCCAGGCGGACGACGGCAGCCCCTGCCGCGCGTCGAGCAGCTCGGGCGCCAACGGGCCGGGCCAGCCGCGGGCGGCCGCGGAGGCGAACGTGACCGTGAGACGTCCCGGGAGCTGGCGCGTGCGAGTAGGTCCAGCCGGCGGCCAGCGTGCAGATCAGGCGCGTGCCGGGGGCGCCGGCCGTGTCACGCGACTCGACCGTCACCGCCCGCACGGGACCGTCCGCCGGCAGCGACGGCGGCAGCACCCGCCGCGGTTCGCCGCCGAGACAGTCGATCACGAGACGGTCGGGACCGGCCAGGTTGGCCACGGTGAAGACCACGTCGCCGGCCGCGACCACCTGCAGCTGGCCGCCGTCCGCCACGGGGGACCACAGCACATCGGTGACGTGCCCCGCGGCACCGGCCGTGCCGGGCTGCGCGAACAGCAGCACCAGAGCCAGGCAGGCCGCGCACGAGGCTACGGAGCGGAACCGAGCAAACATATCTAGCCCTCCGATTTCTCGAGCTTGAGGGTCACCGACGAGGTGATCCCGTACAGGGTGATCTTCGCGGTGAGCGAGTTCTTGCGAATGCTCACGACGCGTCCGTTCTGCACCGGATCGCCGACCCGCAGGATGTAGCCGAACCCGTTGCCATCCTCGACGAGCGCGAACTGGTCGTCCGCGCCCCACATCACGCCGACCAGCCGGCCGCTGCCGACATCGACGAGATCCCCGCTGGTCGTGCCTTCGAACTTGCCGGCGACCAGCGTCTTGAAAGGATCGCTCCGTCCATAGGACTGGTAGAAGAACTCGTTGCGGCGCAGTTCCTGGAGCTTGGCCGCCGCCTCCTGCGACGGCGAGGAGGCGTCGCCGGCCTCCAGCGCGGCGGCGGCGGCGTCATCGTCGCCCTGCCAGCCCGTCTCCTCGTCGAGCGCCATTTCCAGAGCCGGGTCGTCGTCGCCCGCCGCGGCGACCGCAGTCGGCGCCACGGCCGGGCGCGGTCGCCTCCGTCGGGCGTCTGGGCCGCGGCGATGCCCGCCGGCCAGCCACAGGGTCCCGCACGCCATCAGGCCGGTGAGAAGAATCCGCACGATGCCTCTGGTCATGCCCGCACCTCCTAGCGTCCGCCGGCGCCGGCGCCGGCAGAGGCCTTCGCGGCCGCATCGCGGGCGCGGGTAACCGTGGTCTTGGGTTGGCCTTCGCCGCCGGTTCGCGGTCGGGCGTCTTGTCCTCGCCGGATTCGTTCGTCTGCGTCAGCTTTCTTGTTGCCATCACCCTGGTCGTCGGGCTCCGCCACGGCCGCCCCCTCCAGGGTGTAGGCCGAGATCGTCATGGAGGCCTCGACCGACGTACGGCTGGTTCGTCCTGCTTGTCGATCCCCTTGAGTTTCAGATTGCCGACGTTGACGATGCGATTGAGGTTCGCCAGCCGGCTCAGGAAGATGCCGAACTGGTGATAACCCCCCTGCACCTTCACTTCGACCGGGTTCTCGGCGTAGAATTCCCGGGCCACCGGCGGCACCCGGCTTGAAGAGCTGGAACTCCACGCCCGACTGGCTGCCGGCCGCGGTCACCTTGCGCAACAACGCCGGCATCTCGTTCTTCTGCGGCAGGAGCATCTGCGCGACGGTCCACTGCTCGTGCAGGATCTGGTACTCCTTCTCCACGCGCGCCAGGTTGCGCACCAGCAGACGCGCCTTCTCCAGGTCGCGGCCCAGTTCCTGGTGCCGCGCCTCGAGCTTCGCGATCTCCGCGTGCCGGGCCTTGTAGGTCACCGGCAGCACGGTCGTGAAGAAGTAGACCGGAACCAGAACGAGGATCACCAGGACAGCCAGCAGCCACCTGACGACCTTCGGGTCTTTGACATCGATAGTCCATGCGTTAGCCTCCGTCCCCTCAGCTGCCGCTGACCGCAGCGTCCGCCGCCGCGATCGGCGTGCCGTCGACCGCGGCCGCGTCGGTGCCGCCGGCGGGCTGCCGGGTGGCCGTCGCGGTTGCCTTGAACTTGACCACCGGGACGTCGTTGATCAGGCCTTTTTCGGCCACCACGAGGTCCACGGACGTGATGTACGGCGAGCGACTCAGGTTCTGGAGGATGTCGCTCACCAGGAAATTCGAGAAGGTCACGCCTTCGACCGCGAACCGGTTGCTCGCCTGCTCCTCGATCACGCGTCAGCCACATGTGCTGCGGCAGGGCGCGATTCAATTCGTCGAGCAGGTGCACGCGGAAATAGCGGTCCCGGTCCAGCTGCGTGATCACGTCCAGCCGTCGGTTGACCTCGTCACGCTCCCGGTTGAGCGACTGCACCTTGGCGATCTCCGGCGCGAGGCGCCGCGCCTCCGCCTCCTCGCCCGCGATGGTCGTGCCGAGATCAGCGATGCGCCGGCTCTGGTAGGTGAACGCGAGAGTCAGCCCCGCCACCACCGCGATCACCGCGACCAGCGGGACCACACTGCCGACCTTCGGCAGATTGAACGTGCGCTGGGACGGAGCCTCGTCCTGGGGCAGGAGGTTGATCCTGATCATTACTCCACCGCCTTCCGGAGCGCGAGGCCGACGCTCACCGCGAGCAGCGGGCTCAGCTCGGCGGGGTCATGCTCACCGAAGACCTCGGGCGCCGTAATCGAGAGCGGACAACGGGTCGGCGATCTCCGCCTGCACCTCGTAGCTGCCCGCCAGGAATTCGCGCAGACCGGGCAGCTTCGCCCCGCCTCCGCTGATGACGATGCGATCGATCCCCTCCGCCTCGCCCGCGGCGCGCAGATAGGAAAGTGACGGTTCGAGACCGTGGTAGATCTCGGCGCCGACCGCGCGGACGATCTCCATCACGGCATTGGCGTCGAGCCCCTCGAGGTGGCCCCGCGCCGCCGCCGTCGCCTGTTCGAAGGTCAGGCCGAGCTGCTTCTGGAACTCCTCGGTGAAACGGGCGGTGCCGATCGGCAGGTCGCGCGTGAAGTAGGGCACGCCGTCGCGGATGATGTTCACGTTCGTGACGCCGCCGCCCACGTCGAGCAGGGCGACGAACTCGGCGCGTCCCGCCGGCCGGCTCCGGAGCTCTCGGCGTCGCGGCCGCCGCCTGCGCTCTGCGCGCGAACTCCCAGGCGTTCTGGTTGGCGAAGGAGGCCACGTCGATCACGGCCGGCTTGAACCCGGCGTCGCGGATCAGGTCGGCGTGCGAGAGGATCATGTCCTTCTTCGCCGCGACCAGCAGCACTTCCATCTGATTCGCGCCGACGTCCTCGCGCAGCACCTGGAAGGCGAGCGAGATGTCGTCGATGTCGAACGGCACGTGCTGTTCCGCCTCCCAGTAGATCGCCTCCCTGCGCGTCGGTCTGGCTCATCTTGTCCATGACGATCTTCTTGACGATCACCGCGCGGCCCGAGACCGCGCTGGCGACCGGCTCGTTCGGCACGTGCGCCAGTTCGGCGCACTCCTTGATCGCCTGGATGACGAGCTCGCGGTCCATGATCTCGCCGTCGACGATCGCCTCCGGCACCAGCGGCACCATCGCAAAATGCGTGATGACCGGCCGGGCGCCGCCTGTCTCCAGACGGAGGCACTTGACGACGTTGGAGCCGATATCCAGCCCGATGAGGGACTTTTTCCGACCCTTGAGGAATCCGAACATGTCGCATCCCGCCTTGAGGGGGTTGTCGTCACGCGCCGTGCCGCGGCTCCCCCGCCTTCGCGACCGTCGCGCCGGGCCGCCACGGGCAACCTGCATGCCACACGCAGGTTCGTCCGCGGAATCGGACCCTTGAGCGGAATCTGCGCCGCAACGCGCCTCAGCGCAGGAGTGCGAGGTACCACCGGAGCGGGCCGTCGCCGGCCAGGCAGAGCCCGGCGGCCGCGGCGGCAAGAAATGTCCCGAACGGGAGGCGCGTTTTGCCGGCCAGGGTGGTGCGATACCGGGCAAGCGCGTAGAGCGTCCCGAGCAGGGCGCCGCCGAACAGGACCGCCAGCGCCCCCCAGGCGCCGGCGAACACCCCCACCATTCCCATCAGCATCACGTCGCCCCCGCCCATGCCGTCGGCGCCGCGGATCAGCCGGTAGCCGCGCGACAGCCCCAGCACGATCCCCGCGCCGAGCGCCCCGCCCAGCAGCGCGCCGCGCAGGCCGACCGGCGTCCACGGCGCCAGCGCCAGCCCCGCGACCATGCCGCCGACCGTCAGGGTGTGGGGGATGATCATGAACTCCCAGTCGATCAGGGCGATGGCCAGCAGGGCGACGAGGTACAGCAGCGCCGCGAGCGCCGGCGCCCCGGGGCCGAAGCGCAGCAGCGCGACCACGCCGGCGGCGGCGCCGGCCGCCTCCACCAGCGGGTAGCGGACGGCGATGCGCGCGCCGCAGTCGCGGCAGCGGCCGCGCAGCAGCAGCCACGACAGCACCGGCACGTTGTCGCGCGGGCGCACGGCGTGCCCGCAGCCGGGGCAGCGCGAACGCGGCCGCACGACGCTCAGGTCGCGCGGCAGGCGGTAAATCAGCACGTTGGCGAAGCTGCCGAAGCAGGCGCCCAGGCCGGCGGCGAGCGCCAGCCAGGCCGCGACGAACTCGCGCGGCAGACCGTCCAGTGCGTTCACGGACGCACCTCCCCGTCCGGCGCCCGGCCCGGCCCGCCGCCGGCGCCGGCCGCGGCGCGGGCGCGCAGGACTGCGGCTCGATCTTCGCCATCATGCGCGCGGCGAGATCGTGCATGTTGGGATCCGACGTGGTGTCGCGCAGGTTGCGCCAGAGGACGTACGAGACCTCCAGCTGCCCGGCGCGCTTGTGCGCGAATGCCGCGAAGCGGCGCGTGAAGTCGTCGGCGTCGGGAGCGCGCGCGGCGGCGTCGAACCAGATGGCGGCCCGCGCGTAGTCGCGCGTCAGGACCCAGTGCAGGAATCCGACCTCGAACGGCAGGATGGCACGATCGGGATTGGCCTGGATGCCGCGCCGGAGCAGGTCGACGCCCCCCGCCACGTCCCGCATGTCCGTGGCGAGGACCAGCGCGCCGAAGCGGTACGCCTCGAGGAAGCGCGGATCGAGGGTCGTCACGCCGCGGATCATGCCGCGGAAGTAGGCCAGGTCGTGCCGACCGTGTCGGTACTCGCCGTAGTACTGCACCGCCTGGAACCAGAGGGCGTCGGCGGCCGTCTCGCGGAAACCGGCCGTGCTCTCGCGCAGGAACAGGCCCGACGGCAGCCAGAGCCGCTCGTCCGCCCGCGCCGCCGGACGCGCCGCGAGCCGCCCCAGCAGCCCGACCACGGCTGCCCGCCAGCGCGAAGACCGCCAGCGTCGTCGGCAGCCAGCCCGGGCCACGTCCGGCGCCGCGTCGCGGCGCCGGGCGTCGCGCCGGCGCACAGTGCGCGCGCGCCGCTCATTTCAGCTCCCGCCGCGTGAAGATCGCCCCCGCCAGCACGAGGCACAGCGCCACGTAACAGGTCGCGTACAGCGCGGCGAGCGCGAGATGCGCGCCCGACACCGGATCGCCGTGGACCACGGCGCCGCGCACGTTGAACACCTCGAGGTTGGGCAGGACGTAGAACAGGACGTTGGTCGCCAGGCGCAGGACCGGCCCCCCGACCAGGGCGCCGAACGCCTTCAGATCGGCGCTGACGTGCCCCACCACGAACAGCGCGAGGGTCAGGACCGCCGCCAGGACCGGCGATACGAAGGTCGACAGCAACACCGCCACGGCCGTCACGACCGACAGTTCCAGGAACGCGAACACGAAGGCCGCCGCGTACCCGGCGTCGAGCCGGAACCGGGGTCCAGAGCGTGACCAGCAGGAACAGCGCCGCCATCGCCGCCAGCATGCAGGCGAGGGTCAGGATCAGGCCCCCGAACTTGCCGGCCACGTAGGCGCGACGCGAGACCGGCTTGGCGAGGATCGTGGTGATCGTCCGCTTGTCGATCTCCTTGTGCAGCATGCCGCTGCCCACGAAGATCACCACCAGCAGACCGAACAGGGAGAGCGAGGCGAGACCGACGTCCGCCACGACCTTGCCCTGCGCCCCGACGGTGAGCGGGGAGAGGATCGCGCTGCTGCCGATCAGCACCAGCCCGAACACGCCGACGAGATAGAAGATCCGGTCGCGCACTGTCTCGCGGAAAGTGTTGAGCGCCACTGCCGCGACATGATCGCCCGTTCCGGTCATGACCGGCCCCCTTCCGTGCCCGCGCCGACCAGCTCGGCTTCCGCCGCGACCGCGGCGAGGGTGGCGGTCACGACCGTTGGCGCCGGATCGGTCGCGAAGTCCGGCCGCGGCATCGCCACCGGCGCAGCCACGGTCTCGCCGCGCGCGCCCATCGCCGTCAGGAACGCCGCCTCGAGGCCGGTCTGGCGCGAGGTCACTCCATGCACTTCGATGCCGGCCTCGGCGCACAGGCCGAGCGCGGCGCGCAGGCGCGGCAGGTCGGTCAGGGTCACCACGAGTCCGGGGCGTCCGCCGCCGGCCGGACGCGGCGCCGCGGCCGGCCAGAGCGCGGCCGCGCGCGGGTCGCGGGGCAGCTCCGCCAGCCAGAGCTCGAACTGGGGCGCGGCCGGGCCGTGCAGATCGAACACGCCGGCCAGGCGACCGCCGCTGAGCATGACCACCGCGTCGGCCAGCGCCTCGAGGTCCGGCACGATGTGCGAGGAGATCAGCAGCGTCCGACCGCGGCGACGCAGCTCCCCGAGCAGATCGCGCACCTCCTTGCGCCCGAGCGGATCGAGACCGGACATCGGTTCGTCGAGGATCAGCAGTTCGGGATCGTGCACCAGCGCCTGCGCCAGGCCGATCCGCTGCAGCATCCCCTTGGAGCACTTGCGCAGCGGCGTGCGCGCGTGGGCCGTCATGCCGACCAGGGCCAGCACCTCGGTCGCGCGCCGGGTCCGCTCCCGCGCCGGCACGCCGCCGAGCCGCGCGTAGAAGTCGAGCAGTTCGCCCGCCGTGAGGTAGTCGTAGAAGTAGGGGCTCTCCGGCAGGTAGCCGACGCCGGCCCGCGCCTGACGGTCGCGGTGGTCGCGCCCGAGCAGTTCGATGCGCCCGGCGTCGGGACGCACCAGGTCGAGGATCGCCTTGAGCGTGGTGGTCTTGCCGGCGCCGTTGTGGCCGAGCAGCCCGATCACCGCGCCGCGCGGCACGGTGAAGGAGACGTCCGCCACCGCGGCCCGTCGCCGCCCCCAGAAGCCGGTGCGGTAGCTCTTGGTCAGTCCGTCGACCGTGCAGGCCGCCGGTGCGTTCGTGCCCGTCGTCTCCGCCATGAACCCTCCCCCGCTGACGCCCGCCGTCGGCCCTGCCCGGAATCCCGCCGCCGACGGCCGGAAACAGGCCGCCGCGCGGCGCCGGAGCCGCGGGAGGCCGCCGCTGTGCCGCGCGGGGACGGGACCTTGCAACGGGAATGCCAGCCAGGAGCGGAGGAGGCTACTGGCCGCTGGTGACCGTGAGGATGAGCTGCGTTCTCGCCGAACCCGGTCACGGCGTATCCGTCCGGATTGCCGTCGCCGTCCGGATCCACCGAGCTGTAGCCGGTCTGGCCGACCGTGGCCGCCGCGCCGACGATCGGCTCGGTGGCCAGCCGCGTGAACGGGTTCTCGAGCAGTCTGCCGCCGGGCAGCAGACCGATAAGCGTTTCGCCGGTCGCCGGCAGGGCCGTGCCCAGATCGGCGGCGTACACGCCGTCGTTCTGGACCGAGAAGTCCTCGGCCGCCAGTTGCACGGTGTGGCAGTTGCCCTTCACCCGCGCCTCCTTCGACCGCGACTGCATGTTCATGTAGGAGGAGATGCGCCAGGGTGGCCAGGATCCCCATCACCACGACGACCACCATCAACTCGATGAGCGTGAAGCCGGCCCGCGAGGTTTGCCGCCGCATGCCCGTTTCCTCCCGCGTCCGACGTGTCGCCTGTGCAAAGGGCGGGATCCGCGCGCGGCGGACCCCGCCCCCTGTCGATGGAAGCCTACTGACCGCTGGTCAGCGTGATGATCTCGACTGTCCTTGCCGAAGCCGTTGATCGTGTAGCCGTCAGGAATGCCGGACGCATCGTTGTGCACCAGATAGCCGGCCTCGCCGACCGCCGCCGCCAGGGCGTCGACCGGGCGTGTCCGCCACCTTGCTGAACGGGTTCTCCAGCAGGGCGCCACCCGGCAGCAGCGTGACGATCGTGTCACCACTGCCCAGCGCGTCGGCGGTGTCGGCGGCGTACACGCCGTCGTTCTGCACGGAGAAGTCCTCGGCCGCGAGCTGCATCGTATGGCAGTTCGACTTCACCGAGGCTTCCTTGGCGCGGGACTGCATGTTGATGAAGTTCGGAATCGCGATCGCAGCCAGGATGCCGATGATGACCACCACGATCATGAGCTCGATCAGAGTGAATCCCTTGCGATTGAACACTTGAGTACCTCCCTCTGCGGTCGCGAACGACCTCGCCCTCGCCTGGAGATGGTCCCGGGCCCCCCGTAGATGGACCGCTGGCTAATCGCAGCTTCTTCTGCAATGTCCATGCCAGCGGATCCCGGAGTTGCCCATCACTTCCATCTCATTGCTGCACCTCGGGTTGCGCCGACAGTGGCGAGCCGTCGGCAGTCCGGGCGGGCAGCGCCTGCCGGGCAGGCTGCAACCCGCGCCCGCGGGGCGCCCGATTCACCCTTCGTCGTCCAGGGGCGCGCCGTCCGGCCCGACCAGCGCCGGCTCGGCCGCATCCGCCCCCATCATGTCCAGTTCGCTGCCGTCCTCCTCCGCTCCCCGGCGCCGCGAATCCGTAGCGGATCAGCTTCCGGTAGAGCGTGGACGGGTTGATCTGCAGGATCTCGGCGGCCCGCTTCTTGTGCCCGCCCACGCTGTCGAGCACCTGCAGGATGTGCACCTTCTCGATCTCCTCGAGCGGCACGTGGCGGCCGAGCAGGCTGCCGTCGGGCGCGCCGGCGCCGACCGGTCGCCGCACCGTCTCCGGCAGGTCGCGCAGGGTGATGTGGTCCCCCTCGCGGATGATGCTGGCCCGCTCGATCACGTTCTCCAGCTCGCGCACGTTGCCGGGCCAGTCGTAGACCTGCAGCGCCTGCAGCGCCGCGTCGTCGATCGCCGCGCCGGGTTGCCGGCGTAGCCCGGCACGTGCATGCGCAGGAAGTGGTCCACCAGCAGCGGGATGTCGTCGCGGCGGTCGCGCAGCGGCGGCAGGCTGAGCGGGATCACGTTGAGCCGGTAGTAGAGGTCGGTGCGGAAGCGGTTGGCGGCGACCTCCTTCTCGAGGTCGCGCGTTCGTCGCCGCGATCAGCCGCAGGTCGACCTTGATCGGCTTGCTGCCGCCGACCGGGATGATCTCGCGCTCCTGCAGCACGCGCAGCAGCTTGACCTGGATGGCGGGCGGCATCTCGCCGACCTCGTCGAGGAAGAACGTGCCGCCCTCGGCCTGCCGGAAGAAGCCGTCGTGGTCGCGCTCGGCGCCGGTGAACGAGCCCTTGACGTGCCCGAACAGCTTGCTCTCGAGCAGGTCTCCGGGATGGCGCCGCAGTTGATCGCCACGAACGGCTGGCTCGAGCGCTCGCTGCGGTAGTGGATCGCCCGCGCGATCAGCTCCTTGCCGGTGCCGCTCTCGCCGTCGATCAGGATGGTGGCCTCGCTGTCGGCGACCTTGTCCACCATCTTGAAGACCGCGCAGCATGCGCGGACTCTGGCCGATGATGCGCAGCTTGCCGCGCTTGCGCCGCAGCTCGCGCTGCAGCTTGGAGTTCTCGCTCCGCACCCGCCGCATCTCGAGCGCGTTGCGCACGACCAGCTTGATCTCGTCGTTCTTGGCGTGCTTGTGCAGGTACTGGAAGGCGCCCAGGTTCACCGCGTCGATGGCCGACTGCTCGCTGGCGTAGGCGGTGGCATGATGACCGGCGGCGTGCGGGTCGATCTTCTTGATCCCCTTCAGCAGCTGGATGCCGTCCATGCGCGGCATCTGGATATCGGTCATCGCCACGTCGAACGGCCGCTCCTCGGCCAGCCGCAGCGCCTCCGCGCCGGAGCCGGCCGTCGCCACCTCGTACCCCTCCTTCTCCAGAAGGATGGAAAGGTACTGGCACATCGATTCTTCGTCGTCGACCACCAGGATCCTGCCGTCAGCCATCAGTGTCCTCCGAGCTGTCGGGTCGACATCAAGCGCCCCTCGCCAACATCGGCGGCCAGGGCGGGATCTTGAACGGAATCGGCGGCGAGGTCGCGATGAGCTCGCCAGCGGAATGCGCACCGGAATTCGGCGCCGCCCGCCGGGCGAGGCGGCCGCCTCGATCGTGCCGTCGTGGGCATGAGCGATGCGGGCGACCATCGGCAGCCCGAGCCCCGTGCCGTGCTTCTTGGTCGTGAAGAACGGGGTGAACAGGCGGGCCTTCGCCTCGTCGCTCAGTCCGGGTCCGTTGTCGGCAACCCGCAGTTCGCAGCAGCCGTCGTCGTCCGGGCCGGCCGTCAGCACCAGGCGTCCGCGGTACTCCATCGCCTCGCAGGCGTTGAGGGCCAGGTTGAGGAAGAGCTGCAGCATCTGCCCGGCGTCGGCGAACACCATGCAGCGACGGATCGTCCGCCCGCCCCTCGACCGCGACCCCGCCCCCCTTGAACAGCACCTGCTGACGCGTCTCCAGCAGCACGTCGTCGAGCAGGGCGCCGACGGCGACAGGGCGACGGCGCGCCGGTCGCAGCCGCGCGAAGGCGAGGAAATCGTCGATGATCGTGTTGACCCGCGCGCTCTCCTTGAGGATCAACTGCAGCAGCCGCGCCTGCTGCCCGGTCAGTTCCAGTTCGCCGGCCAGGATCTCCACGCTGCCCCGGATGCTGCCCAGCGGGTTGCGGATCTCGTGCGCGATGCTGGCGGACAGCTCGCCCACCGCGGCCAGGCGGTCGGCCTCGCGCACCCGCTCGCGCATGCGCTGCGCCTCGGTCAGGTCCTGGAAGATGGCGATGGCCCCGGTGACCTCGCCCGCCGCGTCGCGCAGATGGCTGACGCTCAGGCCGACCGGCACCACGACGGTGTCCCAGCGCACGATGTTCTGCTCGCCGCGACCGCAGTGTCGGACCGCCGGCCAGCGACGGCGCTGACCGTTTCGGAGAATCCGGCGAGCGAGGCCCCGAACGCCTCGTCCAGGTCGCGCCCGGCGACCTCCTCGGCGAACACGCCGAGGATGCGTTCCGCCGCCGGATTCAGCTGCACGACGCGGCCGTGGCGATCGACGATCAGCAGGCCGCTGCTCGAGATTGTCCAGCACGTTGCCCACCTCGATGCGGGCGCGGCGCAGATCCTCCGCCGCCCGTGCCGCCTCGCGCTCCCGCCGCGCGGCGCGGTCCGCCAGGCAGCCCCCCGCCCAGACCGACCAGCAGGAAGAGGAACACGTAGAAGTGGGCGTCGAGGACGGTGCCGCCCGGCGGGCCGGCCCCCGGCGCGGACGGTCCGGCGCCCCGCTCCGCCGCGGCGCCGATCTGCGCCAGCACGGTCACCAGCGCCGCGCTCGCGGCCAGAGGCACCGAGCCGCGCGTTCCCAGCCAGCTCGCGCCGAGCAGGATCGGCACGAAGAACAGCAGTCGGAAATGCGAGGCCGCGCCGCCGGAGACGTGGCAGAGCAGGCCGATCAACAGGACGTCGGCGCCCAGCTGCCAGGCGGCCAGCCGGCGCCCGTCGACGCCGCCGCCGGGCGGCCAACCAGGCGGCGCCGACGCTGGCGTAGATCAGGCCGAGGCCGACGAGCAGACCGTCGATCGCGTTCCACGGCGTGGCCAGCCGGACGACCACGATGCCGGTGCCGACCATGAAGGTCGCGAACAGCAGACGCAGCGCCAGCAGCTGGCCCGGGGCCCCCGCCGGCGCTGCTGTCTCCCCGACCGCCAGCTCCGCATCGCTGGCGCCGATCACCTCAGCCGCCGACCACATTGGCCATCTTGAACATCGGCAGGTACATCGCGACGACCATGCCGCCGACCATGCACGCCCATGACCACGATCATGATCGGCTCGATGACCGAGGTCAGCGCGTCCACCGCCGTGTCCACCTCGTCGTCGTAGAAGTCGGCGATCTTGTTGAGCATCTCGTCGAGCGCGCCGGTCTGCTCGCCGACGGCGATCATCTGCACCACCATCGGCGGGAAGACCTCGCTCTTGCGCAGCGGCTCGGCGATCGTCTCGCCCTCGCTGATGCTCTTCTGGGTCGCGACGATCGCGTTCTGGATCACCTTGTTGCCGGCGGTGCGGGCGGTGATCTCGAGCCCGTGCAGGATCGGCACGCCGGAGGAGATCAGCGTGCCGAGCGTGCGGGTGAAGCGGGCGACGGACGACTTGCGCAGCACGTCGCCCAGGATCGGGCATGCGCAGCGACAGCGTGTCCGATCTGCAGGCGGCCCTTCGTCGTCGCGCGAGTAGCGCTTGAACAGCGACCGACAGCGCCGACAGCGCCGCCGCCCAGCGCCCACCAGTAGTGCTGCAGGAAGATGCGACAGCCCCATGACGATGCGCGTGGGCAGCGGCAGCGTCGCCGCCGAAATCGGTGAACATCTTGGCGAAGGTCGGAATGATGAACAGGAGCATGAAGACGCGTCGCGCCGCACGGCCACGACCAGCACGACTGCCGGGATAGGTCATGGCGCCCTTGACCTTGCGCTTCAGGGCGTCGGCCTTCTCCAGGTAGAGCGGCGAGCCGCATCAGGATCGTCGTCGAGGATACCGCCCGCCTCGCCGGCCGCCACCATGTTGGTGAACAGGTCGGAGAAGACGCGCGGATGCCTGCCCAGCGCCTCGGCCAGCGTGGAGCCCGCCTCGACGTCGTGCATGACCTGCTGCACGGTCGCCCGGAAGAACGGCTTCTCCATCTGCTCGTCCGAGGATGTCGAGGCACTGCACCAGCGGCAGACCGGCGTTGACCATGGTGGCGAACTGGCGCGTGAAGACGCTCAGGTCGCGCACCTTGACCGTGCCGCCCCGTGCCGAACCCGAGGCGCAGATTCCTTCGGCTTCTTCGTTGATCGTGGTGATGATGATCCGCCGCTTGCGGAGGTATTCGGAGACCTCGTGCTTGTCGGTGGCCTCGTACTCGCCGGACAGCATCTCCCCCTTGCGGGGACCGACCCTTCCAGACGAACGTGATGCTGGCTGCCACGACGCCCTCCCCTTCGCTCAGACCGCGCCCACGGGCTCGCCCATCATCTGCAGCAGCTCCGCGGGATCGGAGCTGCGGCTGACCGCCTCCTCGAGCGAGATCCACTTGTTGACGAACGCCTGGTACAGGGACCTGGTTCATGGTCTGCATGCCGTACTTCTGCCCGGCCTGCATGAGGCCGTAGATCTGGTGGGTCTTGTCGTCGCGGATCACGGCCTTGATCGCCGGGCGTGCAGACCATGATCTCCAGCGTCAGCGCGCGCCCGCGCCCGTAGGCCCGCGGAATGAGCTGCTGGGTCATCACGCCCGAGAGACGAAGGCGAGCTGCGACGCGCACCTGCTTCTGCTGCTCGGCCGGGAACACGTCGACGATGCGGTTGATCGACTCGTAGGTGCGAGTTCGTGTGCAGCGTGGCGAAGACCAGGTGCCCGGTCTCGGCGATGGTCAGCGCGGCCGCGATGGTCTCGCAGGTCGCGCATCTCGCCGATCAGGATCACGTCGGGATCCTGGCGCAGCACGTACTTGAGCGCCTGCGGGAACGAGCCGGTGTCGGTGTTGACCTCGCGCTGGTTGACGATGCACTTCTTGTGCTGGTGGACGTACTCGATCGGATCCTCGATCGTGATGATGTGCCCTGCCATGTTCGCGGTTGATGTGGTCGACCATCGTGGCCAGCGTCGTCGACTTGCCGCTGCCGGTCGGCCCGGTGACGAGGATCAGCCCCTGCGGCCGGCTCGACGAGCATGCGCACGACCGGCGGCAGCCCGAGCTCCTCGAAATTCGTGGATCTGTACGGGATCTGGCGGATCGCCATCGAGGTGCACGCCGCGCTGCAGGAAGACGTTCGCGCGGAAGCGGCTGAGGCCCTGCACGCCGAACGAGAAGTCCAGCTCCTTGTCGTTCTCGAAGCGCTTCTGCTGCTCGTCGGTCAGGACGCTGTAGGCGAGCTGGCGGCGTCGCCTCGGGCGTCAGCACCGGGAAGTTGCTGGCCTGGATGGCGCCGTCGACCCGGAACTGCGGCGGCAGGCCGGCGGTGATGTGCAGGTCGGACGCCCCGCGGCTGACCATGTCCTCGAGCAACTCGCGCATGTTGATCACGGCTGTCCTCTCCTATATCCGGGTAACCGCGTGGCCGCGTCGCGGCCCAGTTCGTCACTCGACGGCCGAGGTCTCCCGCAGGACCTCCTCGATCGTCGTGATGCCGCTCTTGATCTTCATCAGCCCGTCCTGGCGCAGGGTGAGCATGCCCTGCTCGATCGCCTTGCGGCTTGATCTCGCTGGTGGAGGCCCGATCCAGGATCATGTCGCGGATCTCGGGAGTGATCGGCATGACCTCGTACAGCCCCTGGCGCCCGGCGTAGCCGGTGCTGCTGCACTGGTCGCAGCCGCGGCCCTTGTACGACGACCGTGTCGGGCTTGAGTCCGACGCCGCTCAGCGACTCGGGCGGCACCTTGCTCCTCGGCCTTGCAGTGCTTGCAGATCCGGCGCACCAGACGCTGGGCCATGATGAGGTTCGCCGAGGAGGCGACCAGGAACGGCTCGATGCCCATGTCGATCAGGCGGTTGATCGTGCTGGGCGCGTCGTTGGTGTGCAGGGTGGAGAGCACCAGGTGGCCGGTGAGCGCCGCCTTGACGGCGATGCGAGCCGGTCTCGAGGTCGCGGATCTCGCCGACCATGATGATGTTCGGGTCCTGCCGCAGGAACGCCTTCAGCGCCGCGGCGAAGGTGAGGCCGATCTCGTCGTGCACCTGCACCTGGTTGATGCCGTCGAGGTTGTACTCGACCGGGTCCTCGGCCGTCATGATGTTGCGCTCGGGCGTGTTCAGCGCGCGAGAGCGCGAGTAGAGCGTGGTGGTCTTGCCGGAGCCGGTCGGGCCCGGTCACCAGCACCATGCCGTACGGCGTCGGCGATCGCCTGCATCAGACTCGTCCAGCGCCTTCGGCTCGAAGCCGAGCGTCGGCCAGGTCGATGTTGAGGTTCGCCTTGTCGAGGATTCGCATCACGATCTTCTCGCCGAAGATCGTGGGCAGGGTGCTCACGCGCAGGTCGATCTTCTTGTCGCCGACCTTCAGATCTTGATGCGGCCGTCCTGCGGGACGCGCCGCTCGGCGATGTCCAGCTCGGCCATGATCTTCAGGCGGCGAGATGATGGCGGCCTTCATCTTGAACGGCGGCGCCATCATCTCGCTGCGAGCACGCCGTCGATGCGGTAGCGCACCCGCAGGTTCTTCTCGTACGGCTCGACGTGGATGTCGCTGGCGCCCTTGCTGCACCGCCTCGGCGATGCAGCGAGTTCACGAGCTTGACGACCGGGGCGTTCTGGCTCGACTCCTGGCCGGCGAGCGCCTCCGTCGTCCTCGTCGTCCTCCACGATCTCGATGTCGTCCTCGATGCCCTTCATCACGTCGGCCAGGGAGTCGGCCGAGTCGTAGTGCGCGTCGATGGCGCGCTTGATCGCCGCCTCGGCGCGACCACGCGGCTGCACCTCGAGCCCGGTGATGAACTTGATGTCGTCGATGGCGAAGATGTTGGTCGGGTTCGCCATCGCCACGGTGAGGATGCGCCCCTCGCGCCGCAGCGGGAGCACCTGGAACTTCGTGGCCACGTCGGCGGGGATCAGCGCCAGACATTCACGGCCGATTTCGATCTTCTCGATATTCACTACCGGCAGGTTGTACACCTTGCCGAGAAATTCCGCGTAGGCGTTGTCGCTGATCGCGCCGGCGCGGACGAGACACAGGCCCAGCGAGCCGCCGTCTTTCTTCTGCAGTTCGACGGCCTTGTTCAGGTCGTCCTGGCTGATCAGATTCGCTTCAATCAGGCGTCCCGCGATCTTGTCTTTGATCACCAGGCTTTTGCTGACGTTCATGCTCGCCCCCGGTTTACGGCGTGCGCTCGCGCTTTCCACATGTGGTCCTCGCGCCGGCGGCCGTCGCGCCACGACGCCACCCGTCGCCTCCCGTAACACGGGGGCCCCGGGCCGCGCCTGGCGGCCTGCCTGCGGTGTCGCCTGTCTGATCGACGCGCCTGATCGCAACTTGAGGGCCATTTACCCGACGGACGTGAATGGCTCGATCAGAGGGCTCCCGGCGCCGAAGCGGCCGGCGGCGGAGAGGGGCGGGCGGGGGGAGTCATTGCAAAACGCAAGCGGGGGGCGAGCCGGGCCGCGATCCGCGGACCGATTCCGCTCACCCGTTCCAGATCGCCGGCGGCGAAATACGGGCCGTGCGCGGCCCGGTCGGCCACCAGACGCCTGGCCAGCGCCGGTCCGATGCCGGGCAACAGTTCGAGGGAGTCCGCGGGCGCGGTGTTGACGTCGATCAGGCCGGCAAACACCGCGCGGGGCGCGGCGCGGGTCGGGACCGTGCCCCCGCCGGCACCACCGCCATTGGCCGCAAGGACGCCGGCGCCGGCGGGCAGCAGCGGCGTTTCATCGGCCGGCAGGAAGCGGTCGAGCAGGAGCGGATCACGCCAGGCGCCGGTCCCGTCCACCAACAACAGCTGGCGCACGCAGCGACCGCCCCCCAACAACGCGGCGGCGAGCAGCAGGGCGGCGGCCTGCCGCCGGGTCACGACCGCTCTCCGCTATCTTCTCCGGTGTCGGCGCGGTCCGCTCCCGGCCCGGCGGCGGCCGGCTCAGCGCGTGAAGGTCCAGCCAAGACGCCAGCGCGCCTCGCGGCCCTCGGCCAGCGCGCCGGCCGCAACCAACTGGCGGTCGTCGGTGAGATTGCGCAGTTCGAGCTGGAGATCCACCCCGACCAGTCGGAAGCCGAGCAGCAGATGCTGCAGCGCGCGCGCCGGCAGCAGGTACCCGGCGACAGGCAGCCAGGGGTCGGCGTACACGCCGGTCCGCTCCAGTCGCCAGCCGAGATGCCACACGCCGTCGCCATGAAACGAACTGTGCTCCCAGTCAACCGCCAGCGACGCCGCGCGCGCCGGCGGTTCGCCCCGCGTGACACCGCTGCGCACCGTGCGTGCGCGCCAGACCGCGTCGGCGCGCAGGCGCAGCAGGCCGGCCAGACGCACGGTGCGCGTCAAACCGGCCGTCAGCACGCGTCCGTCGAGGTCGAGCCCGTTCTCCCAGCGCCCTGTGCCTGCGGCGCCGGGCTCCGCGGTCCAGGCAATGCCGTCGCGCAGGGATCGCAGGCTCCCGGTCGCTGCAAGATCGGTTCCCCATACCCGGCGCCGCAGCGCCAGCGCCGCGCGCACGACCCGCTCGCGGCCCAGATCGCGGTTCGGCGCGAGCACCACGGTGCGATCCGGCGCCTCCGCCCGGTCGACCGTCAGCAGTTCGTCGCTGCGCGGCGCCCGGCCCCCCGACTCCAGATCCAACCGCCACCAGCCACCGTCGCGAGGCTCGACGGCCAGGGCACCGCCGGGTCGCCAGCCGCCGGGATCGGCCCAGGAGAGGGCGAGCACCGGCACGACCGCCAGACCCCGCCAGGGGGCGCGCAGACCGGTCTGCAGGGCGCCCTCCGCGCCGGCGCCAGCGACCGGGCCGCCCGCTGCGCCGGCCCAGGCCGAATCGGCTCCCGTGTCGTGCAGACGCCAGCCCAGGGCGACCGCCGAAAGCCAGCGCCGGCCGCCGCCGCCGGTGAGGCCGCCGGAGATCCCTTCCCGGGTCACCTCCAGCCGGCGCCACTCGGCCGATGCGCCGGGCGGTTCCCGCTGCACGTCCGCGCTGGTCGCGAACACGGCCCCCCGCAGGTCGCCAAGCCGACCCGCGCCGCGCCAGCCGAGTTCCGCGCGCTGCAGCCAGGTCTCCTCGTGGATCGTGCCGGTCGCCGGCAGCACGGTGCGGTGGCGGCGCACGCTCTCCACCGCGAACCGGAGACGCGAACCGTCGTCGAGCACGCGCTCGATCACGCCCCGACCCGACCGGAACGCCGCGGACCCGGCCGTCTTGAGATTGGCAAAACGGAGGTCCGTGTCGGGCGACAGCGCATATCCCACGCGGTCCAGCCGCTCTTCGAAGTCGAACCGCGCGCGCCAGGGCGCATGCGGCGTGCGGAAAGCGAGCCGACGCAGATAAGTGCCGTGGCCCCCCTTGAAGAACTGCGTCTCGAGCACCGGTTCCTGCGGCCGGCGGTCGAGAGGCGCAAGACGCACCTCGCCGCCAAATCCCCCGAACGCGTCGAGACCGTGGGAAAACGTGTCGATCTCCTGGCCGGCGAGCGCCACCAGCCACGGCTCGTCGGTCCAGCGGTGACCGACGCCCAGCGGCACGTCGTCGCGCCACACCGCCGGCCACGGCGACGTGTCCGCCTCATGCGCCAGCACGATCCGCCCGCCCAGACCGCCATCCACCAGCGGAGTCCAGGCCGTGTCGAGCGTGAGCTGTTCCACGAAAGTCGTGGCGAACGCCCCCGCGAACGGCGGCAGAGGCGGAATGGCCGTCACGGTGTCGGCGTCGGCCGCGGCGATCACGCTGTCGGGCGGAGCGACCGAGCCGTCGACCGGGATGACCGCCGCGCTGTCGGCCGGCGCCGCGGCACGGGCGCCCGGCGCGACCGCCAGGGCCAGCAACAGCGCCACCACGACCGTCGGACCGCCCCCGCGCAGCGGGCTTTGCGCCAGATGGCGGTACCGCGCCAGAAGCGGGGCATACAGCAGAAGGAACTGTGCGCCGTTCACCGTCACATGCACCACGCTGAAGGGGATCGCGCCGGCCAGGGCCACCCGCCAGTCGACACCGAAGGCGGACGCACCGCACAGGTTCGTGAGCAGGTCGTAGAACAGGGTCGATCCCACGCCGGTTCCGAGCGCCAGCAGGGAGGCGCGACGCCGCCGTCCGGCGCGCCAGCGGACGAGCACCGCGCCGGCCGTGGCGCCCCCCAGCCAGCCGGCCGTCGCCAGACCGGCGACCTGCGCCGCGAGCAGGGGGGGCGGCGCCGGACCGAGCGGGTTGCCCAGGGAGAAGAGCGTGGCCGCGAGGGCGCCCACGGCCGCGCCGGCGCCACGGCCGAGCACGCCCCCGGCCAGAGCGCAGAGGAGGGTCATCAGTTCGCAGTTGGGGATTCCGGCCAGCAGGAACCCGGCGCCGACCGCCGTGCCGGCGAAGAGCCCGAGCAGGACCGTTCGGCGGAGCACTCCCGGCGTCCGCTCCTGTGCGCTTCCGTCCAGCATGATCGGAGCATCTTAGGGGATGGCCGGCAACGCCACAAGGGCCGGGACCCGCAGCGGAGGGTCAGACCGACTCCAGGGCCTCGAGCCGTTTCTCGATGTCCAGGAAGTTCGGCGCGGCGTGGTAGACGCGCTCGTAGTACTCGCGCGCGGCGCCGGAGCGACCGGCCAGCTCGTACGCCTGTCCGGTGTGGTAGAGCAGCCCGAGCAGATCCCCGGCCGCGCCGGCCGGCAGGCGCAACCCGCGCCCGAGGATGTCGACCGCCTCTTCGTACCGGGCCTGGCGGATCAGGACGATGCCCCACATCTCGTAGCATCTCAGGGCGAACTCCGGCGCACGCGAAGCGATTTCGAAACACTCCTCAGCCTGTCCGTACAGTTCCATCTCCAGGTAGACCAGCCCCATGTTGTACTGGCCATCGGGATCCTGCGCCTGCTCTCCACCCACCTGTCGGCCGATCTCGTTGGCAATGGTCTCGACCTGCCGTCCACCCCCCGCAGCGTCCTCGCTGGCCGTCTCGGCCAGGATCTCGGCCAGCAGATCCACCGTGGGCTCGAGCGGACGGGACGCGGCGCGTTCGCCCTCCAACTCTCTCGCCAGATCGGCGAAGCTCGGCACGTCCTCGACGGCAATCTCGAAGCGGGTGTCGTCAGACAGCCTCCGGCTCCTCCCCTGAATCGTCCTCGGGCACCACCCCGCCCAGCGACTCGTCCTCGCCGAACAGGCGCGACCGCGCGGTGCGCTGCAGCCCACCGCTTCCGCCGCCCGCCGGCTTGCCGTCCAGCTCGCCCAGGGGGAATCCGTCCGACTCCCCGCCCGAACCCTCCGCGTCGCACAGATCGACCAGACCGAGCGACTGTGCGAGCCCCCGGTCACCGGCCGCGGGGATGCCCGGCGCCGGAGCGTCCGGCGCATCAGGCAGCGGCTCGATGCCCGGTTCGGCGTCGTGCCGTCCGGCCGGCGCGGCGCCAAGTTCGATCGTGTTGTGTTCGGTATGGCCGGCGCCCGGCACCACCGCCGCGGCAGGCGCTGCGCCCGACTGCCGGAGCCACGCCTGGTGCTCGGGGTAATTGGTCAGATCGGGATGCTCGGTCAACAGCGCCGCGATCGCCTGCCGGGCCGCGTCGACCTTGCCCGCCGCGTGCGTCAGACAGGCCTGCAACAGCGACACGCGCCCCCCCTCGAGCGGCAGCGCCCAATGACGGAACAGGTCGGCCAGCCGCGCCAGGACCTCCGGCTGGCTGGCGAACAGCGCGAGCATCCGGACGCACCGCTTGACGTAGGGAGCGCGGAAATCGGCGCTCAGCCGCTCCGCCGGCGCCAGGAACTGCAGGGCGTGGACCAGCCCGTCCGCGGCCATTCCCTGGCTGGCGCGCGACTCGGCCAGGTACCAGTGGGCGTTCATGTTTCCGGCGTCGAAACGCAGGATCTTCTTGTAGATGGCGATCGCGTTGTTGAGCAGTCCGGTCTGGCGATACTTGTCGGCGGCCGTGAGGAAGTGCTCGAGGGCGCGGGGCGTGTCGCCACGCTTCAGGCAGACGTCACCGAGTTCGTTGATCAACGACGGGTTGTTCTTGTCGGCCTCGAGGATCTGCTCATAGAGCACAATGACCTTGTCCCAGTCCCGCTTCTTGCCGGCCTGGTAGGCTTCCTGCTTGAGCTTGCTCACCTTGGACAAGGAGCGAATCCTCCGCGGCTGCGAAGCTGGCGAACCATGGTTGCGCTGCGGACCACGGCCGACGGGCCGACGGTCGTTCCATTTATCGCCCGTCCGCGCTGGAGGTTAAGCCATTTTTAGACCTGGTTTTGCCGGGTCTTCACGGGCAGACCCGGTTACCGGCCCGCCAGATTTCCGCCACGGGGTTGTGGCCGGCCCGATAGGGAACCAGCCGGTAGTCGTCGCCATCAAGCTGGAGAAAATCAGCCTGCTTTCCCGGGGCGAGCGAACCGACCTCGTCCTGCCGGCCAAGCGCCCACGCGGCGTTGAGGGTGCAGGCCGTGAGGGCCTCGGCGGGCGAGAGCCGCATCTGAGTGCAGGCGATGGCCTGGATCAGCGGCAGCGAGAGGATCGGGCAGCTGCCGGGGTTGAAATCGCTCGCCAGCGCCACCGCCGCGCCCGCGGCGATCAGTTCGCGCGCCGGCGCGTAGCTCCGCAGGCCGAGCGTGAACACGGTGCCCGGCAGCAGCACGGCGACCGTGCGTGACGCCGCCAGAGCGGCGATCCCCGCGGCGTCGATCCGGATGAGGTGGTCGGCCGAGCGCGCGCCGAGCCGCGCCGCCAGCGCCGCGCCGCCCATCGGCTCCAGTTCGTCGGCGTGCAGCACGGCGGCCAGACCGAGCTCCGCGCCCCGGCGCACCAGCCGCTCGGTCTCCGCGAGCGTGAACACCGACGGCTCGCAGAAGACGTCCAGCCGTTCGGCCAGCCCCTCCCGCGCCACCGCCGGCAGGATCTCATCGGCCACGAGACTGACGTACGCCTCGCGCCGGTCGCGGTACTCCGCCGGCACCTCGTGCGCGGCCAGGCAGGTCAGGACGGCGCCGCAGACCGGCGGCCTCGGCGGCGGCGCGCGCGACCCGCAGCATCTTCAGCTCGTCGGCGAGGGTCAGGCCGTAGCCGCTCTTGATCTCGACGGTCGTGGTGCCGTGCGCGAGCATCTCCCGCAGCCGCGGCACCGTCAGCGCGACGAGTTCCGCCGTCGTCGCGCGCGCGCAGATCGCGCACCGACGCGTGGATGCCGCCGCCGGCGGCCGCAATCGCCAGATACGTCTCGCCGCGCAGCCGCCGCTCGTACTCGTCCTGCGCGCCAGCGTCCGAAGACGGCGTGCGTGTGCGGATCGACGTAGCCCGGCACGATGCAACGACCGCCGGCGTCGACCGTCACGGTGGCCGGGGAGCAGACCACCGCCGCGCGCACGGCCGCCTCCCGGCCCACCGCCAGCACCCGACCGTCCGCCACCGCGAGCGCCGCGTCGGTGAAGATCCCGAGCCGGGACAACCCCTCGCCCCGCCGCGGTCCCGCCGCGTCGAGCGCCGGATCATGCAGCGTGCAGAGCTGGCCGATGCCGTGCACCAGCAGGCTGGCCGTCGCCCCGGCGCGCTGCCGCGCCACGTCCAGCCACAGGTCCGCGCTGTTGTTCTCCTCGTGCATCATCGCCTCCCCCTCCCACCTCGAACCGATGGAGCGCCGGGAGCCAGGTCCGGCCCGGCGGCCAGGGCGGCCAGCGCCGTGGCGCAACCGGACGCCTCGGCCCCGCCGATCAGGCGGCAGATCCGCTCCAGGTCCTCCGTCAACGACCGGTCCACCGGCGCCAGGTCGACCGTCGCGGCCAGTTGCGCAAGGACCGCCGCGGTCGCCGTCGCCATGGTCAGGGCCACGCGTCCGCACGCGGCCGCGCGGGGCGGATCGCAGATGAACTGCAGCGCCCGTCCCGCCGTCAGCAGCTCGATCGCCACCACCGCCTCCACGCGCTCGAGCAGGGGCGCCAGGCGCAGCGCCGCCACGCTGCCCATGCTGACGTGGTCCTCCTGGCCGTCGGAAGTGGGAATCGAATCGACACTCGCGGGAAAGGCGCCGGTTTTGTTCTCGCTGACCAGCGCGGCCGCCAGATACTGCGCGATCATCAGGCCCGACTCCAGGCCGGGCGCGGCGGCGAGAAAACGCGGCAGACGCCCTCCGTTGCCCCCCATGAACAGCGCCACCCGCCGCTCGGCCACGCTGCCGATCTCGCACAGCGCGACCGCCAGCGCATCGAGTTGCAGCGCCAGCGGCTGTCCGTGGAAGTGGCCGCCCGAGACGGCGATCCCCTCCTCCGGCAGCAGCACCGGATTGTCGGTGACGGCGCCGGCCTCCCGCAGCAGCACCACGCCGGCCTGACGCAACGCAGCCAGACTCGCGCCGAGCACCTGCGGCGCGCAGCGCACCGAGTAGGGATCCTGCACGCGCGGACAATCCCCGTGGGCGGAAACGATCGGACTGCCGGCGAGCAGGGCGTCGATCGCGGCCGCCACGGCCACGATCTCCGGATGCGGCCGCAGCGCGTGGTAGCGCGCCCCGAACGGCGCCACGCTCGCCTCGAGTCCCTCCGCGGAGAGCGCGGCGGCCACGACCGCCCACCGCAGCAGACGTTCGCCCCGGACCACGGCCAGCAGTCCGAGCGCGTTCATCAGCTGCGTGCCGTTGATGAGGGCGAGTCCCTCCTTGGCCTCGAGCCGCAGCGGAGCGCGACCGTGCCGCGCCAGCGCGGCGGCGGCCGGCTCCCGGCGACCATCCTCGCCGTGGACATGTCCCTCGCCCATCAGCACCAGTCCGAGGTGCGCCAGCGGCGCGAGGTCGCCGCTCGCCCCGACCGATCCGCGCGACGGGATCCACGGGTGCAGCCCGCTCTCCAGCAGCCAGAGCAGCTGCTCGACCACCTCGGGACGCACGCCGGAGTAGCCGCGGGCCAGACTGAGCGCGCGCAGGACAACCAGCCCGCGCGCCTCCTCCCGCGTCAGCGGCGGACCCCAGCCCGTGGCGTGGCTGCGCACGAGGTTGGTCTGCAGCGTCGCGCGCTGAGCGGGCGGGATGACGGTGTCGGCGAGCCGGCCGAAACCGGTGTTGATCCCGTAGACGCGCGTCTCTCCCGCCTCCAGCCGCCGACGCAGCGCCAGCGACGCCGTCACGCGGGCCCGCGCGCCGTCGCCGAGCACCACGCCCCTCGCGCCGGCACAGACCGCCGCGAAGGCCGCGAGGTCGAGCGCATCCTCGCCGATGACGAATGGTCGCGCGCTCACGGTGTTCTCACCTGTCGTCGGGGTGGGCAAACGGATCGGATCAAGCCTGGCCGGCGAAGAAATCGGCCACCACCTGCGCCAGTTCCGCTGCATCGGTGCAGTAGCGGGGCGAGGCGGGCAGGGCGTTGAGGAACGTAATTCCGTAGGGACGGCTGTGCAAGCGGCTGTCGAGCAGGATGACAACGCCGCGATCGTCCGCCCGGCGGATCAGCCGGCCGATGCCCTGCCGCAGGCGCAGCACCGCGTCCCGCACGACGAACGACTCGAACCCGTTCTCCCCCGCCGCGTCCAGCCGCTGGCGCCGCGCCTCCACCCAGGGATCGTCGGGCACGAGGAACGGCAGCTTCGTGACGACGAGGATCTCGAGCTCGTGACCGGGAAAATCGACCCCTTCCCAGAAGGTGGTCGTGCCGAGCAGCACCGCGCGCCGTTCGCGCCGGAACCGGGCCAGCAGATCGTGCGCGTCGGCGCCGGCGGTCTGGGCCAGGATCACCGGCGGCGGCAGGGGCGGCGCCGGCGCGTCGTCCACGGGCTCCCCGGACGGGAGCGCGGCGAACAGGTCGCGCGCCGCCGTGTCCCCCTGCAGTTCCTGCGCGGTGCGCGCCAGCGTCTTGTAGGCCGTGAACAGCACGAGCGTCTTGCGGCGGGCCACCTGCGTCAGGCGCGACACCAGCCGCGCCACCGCCGCGGGGAAGTCGGGACGATCGGGCGGCGGCATGTCGCCCAGCGTGAGGAACAGCGCCTGGCGTTCGTAGTCGAACGGCGAGGCGATGAGCGCCGTGGCCGTGGCGGGATGGAGGCGGCGCAGCCCCAGTTCTCCCAGCATGTGCGCAAAGTCCTCGCCCACCGCCAGCGTGGCGCTGGTGAGGACCGGCGCGAGACCGGCCTGCTGCCAGTGCGCCCGCAGCAGGTCTCCCGACTCGAGCGGCGTCGCCCCGGCGGCGCGCACGCCGGTTTCCGGCGCCGGCTCCAGCCAGTAGACCCACGCCTCGTCGTCCGCGGCCGTGACAAAGCGGACGTCGCGCTCGAGCGCGGCGAGCAGTTCCCCCGCGCGCGCCAGCGTCCCCAGATCCTCCTCGGCGTCGGGCGGCAGGTCCGGCAGCCCCTCGACCTGCCGCGCCACCGCCGCGTAGGCGGCGCCGGCGCCGGCCGCCGCGGCGAGCAGCCGCGTCGTCTGCGCCCGCAACGCACCGAAGGTTTCGGCCCCGTCGTGGACCCGCACCCGTCCGAGCGGCCGCGTCTGACGTTCCGCCCGCGCGTCGAATTCGCGCCCGATCGCCCCGAGCCAGTCGCGATACGCCGCGAAACAGGCGGCCGCCGCGTCGCCGAGCGCGGCGATCGCCGCCGCCGTGCCGGCCGCCTCCTCCCCCGACAGCGCCGCCACGCGCAACGCCAGGTGGCGCAGGAACTCGGGCGGCCCGCCACCGGGACGCACCTCGCCGATCAGCTCCTCGATGATGACGACGCGCAGGGCGTCGCACCGCACCGCGTGCGTCTCCAGGGCGACCGGCGGCAGCCGGTGCGCCTCGTCCACCACCAGCAGGGCGTAGGGGCCGATCAGCGTGCGACCGGCGGCGAAGTCGTTCATCAGCAGCGAGTGGTTGACGACCACGACATCGGCCTCGCGCGCCGCGCGGCGCGCGCGCTGCACGAAGCATTCGTCCCCCTGGTGGCAGACGGACGGGGAGCACGGCTCGGGCGAATCGAACAGCTCCGCGAGGTGGGCCTCCAGCCAGGGGTGTCCCGCCAACTCCTCGCGCTGCCCTTCGGTCGTGACCGCCAGCCAGAGCCGGAAGGAGACCTGCACCGAGGCGGCCGCGAAGGAATCGACCGGCCGCTGCAGGAAATGGAGCCGGCGTCGGCGGCAGAGGTAGTTGCGTCGGCCCATGAGCCGTCGCGTGCGGAGCGTCGGGAAACAGGGCCGCCAGGCGCGGCAGATCGTGCTCGAGCAGCTGTCCCTGCAGCGCGCGCGTGTGCGTGGCGATGCAGGCCCGCCCCGCCCCGCGCGCCACCGCGGCCAACAGCGGCACCAGGTAGGCAAGCGTCTTCCCGCTGCCGGTGCCGGCCTCGATGAGCAGCGCCCGCCCCTCGGCCAGGCGGCGCGCCACCTCCGCGGCCATCTCCGCCTGCTGCGCCCGCGGCGTGAAATCAGCGCCGTAGAGGGCGCCCAGACCGGCCGGGTCGGCCAGCCAGGCCCCGAGTTCGTCCGGATCCTCCGGCAGCAAACGGGGCGCGGCCGGCGGCGTCTCCCCGGCGCGCGTGACCGGCGGCGTCCAGCCGGCGAACGGATTGCTCTCGCTGGCGGCCG
The DNA here is from genome assembly GCA_963772145.1 of uncultured bacterium. Lineage (GTDB taxonomy): Bacteria > Krumholzibacteriota > Krumholzibacteriia > LZORAL124-64-63 > LZORAL124-64-63 > CAVSZB01. Next base: position 82,337 of record CAVYVY010000020.1, on the reverse strand, counting down.
CCAGCAGGGTCAGGGTGTCCCACAGGCGGCCGGCCGAGGCGGCGAACGAGGACAGCAGGTGGCGGCACTCGTTGCGCAGCGTCGGGTCGAGCGCGTCGAAAGCGGCGAGCCGCGCCCAGAGCCGGCGCCCCTCCCCCCGCAGCAGCTGTTCGGCGCCGACCCCGTCGACCGCCGTCAGGATCGTCGCGCTGCCCGCCGCGCACGGGTCGAGCAGCGCCCACAGGAACGGTCGCGTGACCAGCAGGCCGCCGCCGGGGCGCGAGCGCAGTTCGGCCCGCGGACCGTCGGACACGACGAGCGCCCCGGCCGGCCCCACCGGCCCGCCGCGCTCCTCGCCCACCTCCTGCGGCGCGCCCGGCGCACACGCGTCGAGCAGCAGCCAGCGGCCCGGCGCGCCGGGCGACCGGGCGGCCAGCCAGACCCCGCGCGGGGCGCGCCCGTCAGCCGGCATGATCCCCCTCCCCGCCGGCGAGCAGCCGCCGCAGCCCCGTCTCGTCGAGCACCGGCACGCCGAGCCGGACCGCGTCGTCGAGCTTGCCGCCCGGATCGGCCCCGGCGACCACGGCCGTGGTCTTGCGACTGACGCTGCCGGTCACCTTCGCGCCGAGCGCCTCGAGGGAGCGTTTCACCTCGGCGCGCGTGAGGGCGGCCAGCGTGCCGGTCAGGACGTAGGTCTGTCCGGCAAGCGGGGTCGACCCCGGCGCCGGCGGCGGCGGGACGTCCTCCCGCGCCTTCCAGAAACCGGCGGCGGCGAGGTCGTCCAGCAGCGCCGTCCCCTCGGGCGAAGCCGAGGAAATCGCGATCTCCGCCGCCACGACCGCGCCGATGTCGGGCAGGGCGCACAACTCCGGCGCGGTCGCGGCGCGCAGCGCGGCGAGCGTGGCGAAGCGGCCCGCGAGCGTGGCCGCGGTGGCGGTGCCGACCCCCGGCAGGCCGAGGGCGAAGATCTTCGCCGCCCAGGGACGTTCGCGGGCACGTCCGAGCGACGCGATCAGCTTGTCGGCCGACTTCTCCCCCCAGCCCGGCAGCCCGGCAAGCTGATCGCGCCGCAGGCGCAGCAGATCGGCCGGACCGCGCACCAGACCGAGCTCCAGGAAGAGGTCGATCCCGCGTTCGCCCAGCCCGGTGATGTCGCAGGCGTCGCGCCCGGCGAAGTGCCGCAGGCGCCCGGCCGCCACGGCGGGGCAGAACGGATTGGGGCAGCGCCACGCCACCTCGTCGGGACGCCGCACCGCCGGCGTGGCGCAGACCGGACAGGCGTCCGGCGGCGGGAACGGCTGCTCCGCACCGGTCCGCGCCTCCGTCACCACGCTCACCACCTTCGGGATGACGTCGCCCCCCTTGGCCACGATCACCGTGTCGCCGATCCGCACATCCTTGCGCGCGAGCTCATCCCAGTTGTGCAGCGTGGCCCGCGCGACTGTCGTGCCGGCCAGCGGCACCGGCGTCAGCACCGCCACCGGCGTGATCACCCCGGTGCGCCCGACCTGCAGCACGATCTGTTCGAGCCGGGTACGCGCCGTCTCGGCGGCGTACTTGTAGGCCAGACCCCAGCGGGGCGTCTTCGCCGTCTCACCGAGCGCCGCCTGCCAGCGCCGGTCGTCGACCTTGATCACCGCGCCGTCGATCTGATAGCCGAGACTCGCGCGCCGCGCGGAGAGCCGTTCGAGACTCGCGATCAGGCCGGCGGCATCGGTGGCGGTCTCCAGGAAGTCCTGCGCCGGCAGCCCGAGCCGCCGGATCGCCGCGAGTTCCGCGCTGTGCGTGGCCGGCTCCACGGCGTCGTCGAGCGGGAAGAGCTGGTAGAAGCGGACCGACAGCCGGCGGCGGCGCACCTCCTCCACATCGAGCGTCTTGAGCGTTCCGGCGGTGGCGTTGCGGGGATTGGCGAACGGCGCCAGCCCGGCCGCTTCCCGCTCCCCGTTCAGGGCCTGGAAGCGGTCGAGCGGCAGAAACGCCTCGCCGCGCAGTTCGACGGCGCGCGGCGCCCCGCCCGGGAAGAGGTCGCGCCAGTCGTCGGGCAGCCGCGTCGGGATCTCCGTCAAGCGCGGCCAGATTGTCCGTGATGACGTCGCCCTGCCGCCCGTCGCCGCGCGTGAGTCCCTGGACCAGATCCCCCTCCGCGTAGCGCAACGCCACGGCCACGCCGTCGATCTTCGGCTCCACCGTGTAGACGACGACCGGCACCCCCAGCTCCCGCCGCACCCGCGTGTCGAAAGCAGACACCTCGGCCGCGTCGTAGCTGTTCTGGAGGCTGATCATGGGCCGACTGTGCGGCGCGCTGGGAAAGCGCGCGTCGGGGGTCGCCGCCGACGACGGCGGTGGGGCTGTCGGGCGCGGCCAGTCCGGGAAACCGCGCCTCCAGCGCCTGGAGCTCCCGCACGAGCGCGTCGTACGCCTCGTCCTCCAGCTCCGGCGCCGCGGCTGCATAGTAGAGGTGGTTGTGGCGGGCGATCTCCGTCCGCAGACGCGCGATCTCCGCGCGCGCATCCTCCCTCTCCATGACCACCTTCCCGCGCCGGACGACGGACCATCCCCGCGCTTCAGAAGGCCTGCAGCAGCGACACGTGCAGCAGCGCCGCGTCGAAATTCCAGCGCCCCGGCAGGCCGATGGCCAAGCGAAACGTCCCCGCCACCCGCCCTGGTCTCGATACCGAGTCCGAAACCGCGCGGCGTGCCCTCCTGGCTGACGGTCCGGGCCGGATCCTCGATCGTCGCCGCGGCCGTCGCAAAGCGAAAGTACCCCAGGTCGAAGAACGTGTAAAGTCTGGAACGATATGGCTTTCCAATCCTGATCTCCAGCGATCCGTGAGCGATCCGTTCGCCGTGGAACGCCCCCTCGCGGTAGCCACGCAGCGTGCGCGCGCCGCCGAACCGATACTGCTCCGCCAGCGGAATCGAACCGCCGTCTCCCTGCACCTCGGCGAAGGTCGCCGCGGGCCGCGACGCTCAGCGTGGCGGTGAGGAACGCCTCGCCGCTCCACGTCAGGTCGAGCAGGCTCTGCCGCGCCTCGGTCCCCCCGGCGGGGGTGACCGGCGCGCCGGCCGCGCTGTCGACGCGCGCCACCGCCTGCCGCCGCGCCGTCTCGAGGCCGAACTGCCCCGCCCAGCCACTGCGCCCCGGATCGCCGCGATGGCGCAGCAGCGCCGCGCGCGCGCGCAGGCGCCGCGTGCTGGTCCAGGCGCCGGAGGGATAGGTGCCGCGGTCGCGCCCGAGACCGAACTCGAGCCCCCACGCGCCCGCCACCGCCAGCCGCGCGCGCAGGTCGGCGCTGAAGCGGGTGTAGCTCTCCGCCTCCACCTCGTGCGCGAGACTCCCCTCCAGGTCGAGCGGCGTGCCGAAGGCAAGCGGCTCCAGATAACTGAAGCCGAGACGGGAGCGGTCGCGCCCGTCGTCGGTCCAGGCGAGCGCCAGCCGGCGGCCGGTGCCGGCCAGGTCGGGCAGCAGCAGATCCACCTGACCGCTCAGACGGCTGCCACCGGAAGACGCGGTGGCGCCGGCGCTCCCCTCGTCGCGCCGACTCAGACCGATCATCGCGGTGAAGCGGTTGGGCCGCGGCACCGGCACGACCGGCCAGTGCACGCCGACCGTGTCGGCCGCGTTCGCCGTGTGAACCATCGGCTCGCCGACCTCGAGCCAGACCCCGCGCTCCAGCAGACGCGCGCGCGCCCGCGCCAGATCCGACTCGCGGTAGGGGGCGCCGGGCGACAATCCGCTCGCCCGCCGCAGGAAACCGGCCCCCCGGCCGCCCGGCAGGTCGCTCGTGATCGGCCCGAGCCAGGCGCGCGGTCCGGTGAACAGCGTCGCCGTCAGGTCGACCGCGGCGCGGGCAGCGTCCACGCGCACCTCGCCGATCACCCAGCGGGCGAACGGATGACCGGCCTCCCCCGCGGCCGCCAGCAGCCGCGCCACCGCCTCCTCCCAGGCGCCCGGATCGAACCAGGAGCCCCGCGGCGGCAGCGCGGCGGCGAGGGCGCGCGCGCGACCGGCGAAATCGGGCCCGCCAACGGTCACCTCGCCCACGCGAAACCGGGGTCCCGGCGCGATCACGAGGCTCGCGCCCTCCCCCGCGCCCGTGGCGCCGTCGGCCCCGCTGTCGGGCAGGCAGTCGGCCGCCAGATAGCCGCGCGCCAGCCAGCGGTCGCGCAGGCGCGCGGACAGCGCGCGCGTCGGCGACCTGGCGGCCGCAGCGACCGAGCCGGTCCCGGGCGTTTCGACCGGCGTCCGCGCCACCCACGCCAGGTCCTCGCGCAGGAATCGTTCCAGCGCTTGATCCGGCGCCGCTCCGGCCGCCAGACGCAGGCGCACCACCCGTCCGCCGCCCCCCGCCCCGCTCTCTCCCCGCGCCGTCCCGGCGAGCAGCAGCAGCACCGCGAGCGTGAGCCGCATCGCGACACGCGGCCGTCGCCTAGAAGCGGGCCGTCGATTCGAGCCGGACATCGTGCTGCCACCCCCTCCCGCCCAGTTGACGCCCGAAGTAGACAGCCGCGACGCTGAGTGTCGCGGAGGGATCCCACGCCAGCCGCGCACTCACGTCCCGGTTCACGCCGGGGTAGGCGAAGAAATAGGGGCGGATCGCGCCGACCGGCGCGGCGCTCGTGACCTGCGCCCAGCGCGCCTCCACCGTGCCGCTCCAGCGCTGCTCCAGCCGCCAGCGGGCAGAGGGACGCACCGCCCACTCCCGCTGCCGCCAGCCCGAAACCGCGTCGTCCCGCCGGATGAGCTCCCCGGCCAGCGCCAGACGGCTGCCGGCGCCGGGCCGCAGCGACCATTCCCCCTCGTGGCGCCAGGTCGTGGCGGCATAGCTGCGCTCCCCCGCCACGGAGCCGGACCGCGTGGCGCGTCGCTCCGCTTCGCGTCCCGTGCGCCACTGCAGCGTGGTGCGCTCGGTGAGACTCCGCGTGACCGTGCCCTGCGCCAGCCGGCGCAGACGATCCTCGGGGTGGGCGGCGAACTGCCGGTCGAGGGCCTGCGCGAAGTCGTGCTTGAGCCGCAGATCCCAGCCCTGCCACCCCTGCAGCAGGTCCAGATCCTGCTGCCAGCCCACCTCGCCCAGCACGGTCGACTCCGGATCGAACAGCGCGTCGGAGGCGAAGCGCAGCAGCGGCCCCACCGCGTCGGCGCGGCTGCGTCCGCGCGCGGCGAGCGTGGTCAGGGCGGTGACCCGGCCCCAGCCCCGCCCGCCGTCCGGCAGCCGCCACTCCTGCCGCCAGGCAAGATTCCCCTTCACCTCCGTCGTCGCGACCAGGCTGTCGGTGCCGGCGTAGACGACGTTGTAGTCGCCCTGGCCGCGCCCCAGGAAATTGCCGTCGCGGTCGTAGTCCCCCAGCCGCAGCCCGACGAACACGATCTGCCGGTCCAGCAGCTCGACCCGACTGTTGTCCACGCCGTATTCCAGACTCCAGTCACTGCCGAGACGCGGCCAGAGTCCGGTCAGGTTGAGACGCGCCAGCCGCGTGGTCTGCTCGCCGCCGACGCTGCCCAGCAGTCGGCGCAAGCGTCCCCTCACCCGACACGCGCACCCCCGCCACCGGCGGCGCCGCGAGCTGCGCGCGCCAGGTGCGGGCGTCGCGCTCACGCCGCCAGGCGTCGGCGCGCAGCGAATCGGACAGCCCCCGTTCGAAGCCGGCCAGCCAGCGCAGCGACCGTCCCGGCGACGCCTCGAGCGTGCCGCCCCAGCGCCGCAGACGGGCGCCCGCCGGCGGCGGGCCCGGTGACCGCCGCGTCGCGCCACTGCTCGTCCTCGTAGATCAGCCCGGGCCGCGCCAGACGGCCGGTCCAGGCGAGCGCCTGCCGCTGCCGTCGGCGCGCGACCGCGAGCGGGTCACGCCGATCGGTGGCCGACGCCTGTTCCCAGAGCGACGCACCGGTCCACCCCTCCCAGAGCCAGTCGGCGTCGAGCGACCGCCGGTCCGCGTCGAGCGCGCCGCCGTGGGACAGACGCCCCCACTCGCCCGCCACCCGGGCGCGCCGCGACCTCCCCGCCCGCCACCCAGCTGCCGGTGACCCGGCTCTCCACGTCGCGCTCCTCGAGGAAGCCGGCGCGACGCGCCCGGCCGGCCAGGCCCCAGCGATCGTAGGCGAAGAGGTCGCGCTGCAGGACGAACGGCCGGAAGCGGCTGTCGCGGTTCTCGTGCGACGCCTCGAGCGCGACCCGCCCCAGCTCCCGGCCGGCCAGGCTGCACCTCCCGCGCCCCCGGAGCGGCGCGGGCGGACCAGGCCACCCCGGCGTTGTCGGCATCGTCGAGGCTGGAGAAGGCGTTGCGATCGAGGCGGCCCGCGTTCCACTCCACCGCCAGCAGCGGCTGCTCGATCCGGCCGAGGCGCGCCGTCAGGGTCGTGACGCTCCGGCTCTCCGGCAGCGGCAACGGCCGCCCCACGCGGTAGCTGCCGCCGCCGTCGCCGCGCCAGCCGTAGGCGCGCACCCCCGCCACGGTCAGCGAATCGAGCCCGTAGTTGCCGACGCCGGCGCCGGCGTAGAAGAAGCTGATCTCGTAGGCCCCGGCCGGGTCGTACACCCAGATCTCCGCGTCGGGGAGCGCCTCGCGCCGGTAGTGCCCCTGCCCAGGTTCGGTCTCGACGACGCCGTCGGCGACCGCCCGGGTCGGATCGTCGCCCGCGGCCGCGAGCGCGGCCCGGTCGGCATCACTCAGTTCGCCCGTGCGCAACCGCTGCGGATCGTCGCCCTCCCGGGTGATGCGGACCCCCACCCCCCCCGGCACGCCGTCGCCCCACGGCAGGGTGAAGTCGCCCGAGGCGCCGCCGCCGGTCACGGTGCGGGCGTACGGCCCTTCCCCCTCCTCGAACTCCACCACGATGGTCGTCTCGGCGGTGATGAGCCGGCGGAAGGTGAAGGTGATCGTGCCGCGCACGTAGTCGATGACGTAGTCCCGGTCGGCGCCGCGCGTCAGCGACTGTCCGTCCAGCGCGACCCGCTCCGACCCCGCCACGATGAACAGTTCCCGTCCGGCCTCGCCGGCGCCCAGACGGTAGGGACCCTGGTTGGCCTCCTGGCCCCGGATCTGCAGCGTCCGGTAGACGCCGCGCGGCGAGCCGGCGAGCAGTTCCGCCCGCGCCGGACCGGGCGTGGCGGTGAGCGCCACCCCCTGCAGCTTGCGGCGGTAGTCGCCGAACACGCTCCCCTCGCGCCGCGCCACGAAGTCGCCGAGCGTGGCGCGCCAGCGCGCCGATTCGAGTTCGACCAGGACCTTGTCCACGTCGCGCAGCTGCTCGGTGTTCCCCTCCGGCACGACCGGCAGGTTGTCGTCGGACAACGCCGCCCGCACCGTGATTTCGGGGGTCAGTCGCCCCTCGATCGCCAGGCGCAGGGTCTGGTCGACGACCAGTTCGCGCCGATTGCCCGAAGCGAGCCGCACTGACTTGCTCCCCCGCACGGTCAGCGGATCCAGCGCAGTTGCCGACCCGGGCGGGGCGCCGGCCGCCGCAGGACCCGGCGCCTGTCCGACCGGAGCCGAGACTACGCCCGTCGGCGTCGGCGCCACTGCGGGCGCGTGCAGTTCGCGCACGACCGGCAACGGAGCCGGCAGGAACCGGTAGGCCAGCCGCACCCGGACCGGGTCGCCGCCGGTCGGGCCGAGCGAGCGACGCGGCAGCCAGACCCCTTCCCGCGCGGCGACGCGGAAGTCCTCCGGCTCCTGCCAGAGGATGCCACCGACCCAGGCGCGCAGGCTGCCCGGCACCAGCAGACCGTGCGCCAGCGGCAGCGCCGGCGTGCCGGGGGCGATCAGGTGCCATTCGGTTTCTCGGCGCCAGAGGGAGCTGTCGGGCGGCGCGGCGGAACTGTCAGCCGGCACGAAGCCGCCCGCTGGAGACGGGAAAGCCCACGCGGCAGCGGGAAGACCGAGTCCGAGCACCGCGAGCAGGATCACGCGCCGGGGGGGCATCCGCACGGTTGACCACCCCCGGAGCGTCAGTCGTAGACGATGCGGTAGACGAGCACCGCCTGCCGGCCACGGTCGGACACCGCCAGCAGATCCTCCGGCCCCACGGCCACATCCAGCGGCTGCTGGGGCGCAGCCAGCAGACCGAGTTCGGAGCCGGCGGAGAAAAGCAGACCCAGATCGGGGCCGAACACATGCACGGCGCTGGCGGCCGGATCGGCCACGAACAGGTTGCCGTACTGGTCGGTGTCGAGCCCCTGCGGAGTGAGCAGCGGATTACGGGGTTCGAATTCCCCCCCCACCACCCCCTCGAAATAGCCGAGCCGGTTGTACCACTGCAGGCGGCGGTTGCCACGATCGGCCACGACAAAACCGCCGTCGGCCTGGAAGACCACGCCGCTCGGCGCGCGGAACTGCTCGCGGTGCGTGCCCGGTTCGCCCAGCACCTGGGACAGGTTCAGGAATGAATCGAGCAGCACGATCTGCTCCGCGCCGGCGTCGGCGCAGACGATCCGGCCATCGCGATCCACGTCGAAGGCCACCGGCAGCCGATCCATGGTCGCGTCAAGATTGCGGAAGCTGAGCAGCCGATCCTGCAGCGCGCCCCCCGTCTCATAGCGCAGCAGCAGGCGCGAACCGTAGTCCAGCACCAGCACGGAGAAGCCGTCCACCTGCACGTCGACCGGACGGAACGGCTGTTCGGGACCGGCGTCGAACTGGTACCACTCGCCGCTGCCCCCCGCGCAGCCGTGCACGCGCCCCCCCTTCTCGTCGCAAAGGAAGAGCGTGCCATCGGATGCATAAGCGACCCCCCCCACCCCTTCGAGCGGATAGTAGGGCGCCGTGCGATCGTTCTCGTACAGGTAGAGGAAATCGAGCCGCTGCGGCACGGGCCGGCCGGAGTCGACCGGGGGCGGGGGCGCCGGAGCCGCCTCGCCCGCCACCACCCGCGGGAACCGTTCCCCGGACGCCGGCACGCAGCCGGACAGGAGGGCGGCGGCAGAGCAGGCGACCGCGAACGCGGTCAGAACCGGCGCGAAACGACGCATCCCGTGGCCGGTCGGCGCAAGGAGGGATCGACCGACAGCTCGATATTGAACCCGAACACCTCGCCATTGAGCTTGTCGTCGACGCTGTGTCGCACGGCGTCGTACACCGCCACCACGCGGTTGAGGATGGCGAAGAGGGTCATGAAATCGCGTCGGCTGTAGGCGCGGCTCGCATCGGCCCGCAACTCCTGGTAGACGCGGAAATGGTCCTCGTTGCGCCACTGCCACGCCTGGTCAGCCCCGATCAGACCGCTCGGTGCCGTATCGAAGGCCCGCGCCTCGCGCAGCACCGCCTCGTTGCAGGCGTCGGAGTCGAGATAGCGCCCCACGGACCGCCAGTAGGACTCCTGCGCATCGCCCACGAGAGTGCCGGCGTAGATCCCGGCGTAGTCGCGGTAGGTCTCGCTGCGGCTGTCGCCCTGGTTGTCGAAGGTCAGGTACGACCCCCAGACCGCCGCCTCCACGCCGGCGAAGACATACGCCTTCTGCCGGTCTCCGTTGTAGAACTGTCCGGCTCCCGGCAGCACCAGCGAAAGCAGGCCCGGCCGTCACCTTGTGCCCCAGATCGCCGCGGGCAGGACCGGGACCGGGCGACCGCACGCCGCCCACATCCTGCGCCGACAGGGAGGCGGCCGGCCACGCACGCGCTGGCGCCGCTGCCGAACACCGCCAGTTCGGCCCGCAGCCAGTCGGTGTCCGGCCGCCCCGCCGGAGCGCTCCGCCACCACCGCCCCGAGGCAGGGCCAGGCCGTCGCCACGCAGATCAGCGCCAGCAGCGCCGGCAGCGCCCGGGTCCCGCGCGCGTCTCCTGTTGATGATCTCCGGTTGCTTCGCCACGCCCTGTTCCTCGCTTCCCGGGGAGATCAATAGGCCACCGAAACGCCGAGGCGGCTGCTGCTCCAGCCGACCGGCTCGGCGATCAGGGTCACGGGATGACCGGCGATGGCGAGCTGATCCCTCCCGGGACCGCCCCCCAGCAGACCCCTGGAGGTAGGCGACCTCGAAGAGGCTGAACAACCGCGTGGCCATATTAAGGTACAGGAGCCGGTCCCGATTTGTAAACTGGCGGTTCGAATCCTCGCGCATGGCGCGATAGGTCTCGCGATTGGTCGAGACGCGCGGATCCTGCAGATCCTGGCTCGTATACTCGGACTGGACCAGGAACTCGCGTGGATCGAGGAAGTCGTCCCAGCCGAAGACGAACTGGTCCCACTTGCCGAGATTTTCGTAGTACTCACGCCGGTCGTCCTCCACGGAGACCCAGAGCGGCAGCGCGGTGTAATCGGTCCAGCCGAAGTAGAAGGTGCCTGACAGACTGACGTCGCCGTAGGCCGCGGCGAGCCTGTCCTCATTCCAGTGCGCATCGGCGTAGGCGTAGTACTCGTCCCGCTTCTTGTTGCCCTCGCTGGCGTAGTGCGCCACGCCGATCCAGCTCGCCACGTCGATCGCCATCAGCGCGTAGCCGCGCTTGTGGCCGAGCTAGGCCTCGCCCAGGCCCGGCAGGACGAACGACATCGCCATCGGGAGCGCCGCGCCGCGGCGACCGCCATCGCCGGCATCCGCCACGGCGGCGCCACCCCCGACACCACCCGTTTCGCCCTGCTGGTCGAACGCCGCCAGCCGGCCGAGGTCGGGCAGCGCCCGGGGTTGTCGCCAGGCGATCGAGCAGCCAGTCGGCGCGCGCGAGCGACGTCGGCGTTGTCAGCGAAGTCGTCGCGTCCGCCGCGGCGCGATCCGCCCCGCAGACCAGCAGCATCAGCGAGATGGCGGCCAGCCGGGCCACCGAGCGCCAGTTCATCATTATCCGTCCTCCCGGTGGGCGCGCCGCGGACCGGCGCGCCGGTCTCAACGCTCCACGGCCAGCCGCGTCAGCCAGCGCTGCCGTCCCGTCGACCCGCTCGCCTCGACGCGCAGCAGGTAGACGCCGCCGGCGAGCCGCGGCAGGTCCCAGACATACTCGTTCACCACGCCGGCATTGGCCGTGACAGTCACCTCCGCCACGACCTCGCCGGACAGATCGTGCAGGGCCAGGTGCGCCGGCGCCGTGTCGGCGCTGTAGAACCGCACCGTCACGCGGGAGGTCCGCGCCGGGTTCGGATAGACGACGACCCGGTCCGTCTCGGCCCGCAGGGGCGACAGCGCCCCCAGGTCACGCGGTTCGCCCTGCGGTCCGCCGCGCGCCGGCCCGCCGCCGGGACCGAGCCACTCGGAGGTGTGCAGGGCGGCGAGCGCCGAATCGGCCACGCGATAACCGACCAGCCGTCCGCCCAGCCAGCGCCGGGCCAGCGGCGGCGCGGTCCGACCGCCCCCCTCGGCGAGCCAGAGCACCCGCCCGGCGCTTTCGCCTGACCGGCCGGCCGCCAATCCGGCCGCCCCGCTGCCACCCCACTGGAACGGCGTGCGGGTGAGCAGGCGTCCCTCGGCGTCGAGCAGGATCAGGTGTCCGCCATCGGTGACGAGGCAGACCTCGTCGCGGCCGTCGCCGGTCACGTCCAACACGGCCACGGGCCCGGCGAAGCGGGTGCTGTCGGCCAGCGGGAACAGCTCGCGCAGCGGCACGGGGAAGCCGCGCAGCGCCACGCCGTCGGCCGACAACCCATGCGCGCGACGCGGCGTGGCGACGACGAAATCGTGTCGCCCGTCGCCGTCCAGATCGGCCACGGCCGGATCGCCGACCGGCGCCTCATCCAGCGCCTCGGGCCACGGCAGGCGCGTCACCTCGCCGCCGGACGGTCCGATCCGCCAGGCGCGCAACTCGCCGCCCGGCCCGCAGATCACCAGCGTGGCGCCGTCGGCACGCGGCATGACGACCGCCCGCGGGGCCTGGTCACCCGCCGGGAAATCGTAGGGCACGGGAACCGTGGCCAACGACGGCGACCCCGGATCGAGCGCCGGATCGATGATCTGCCAGCCACCGGCTCTGAACACCACGCAGGCCCCGCCCAGCGCAGGCAGCACGAGCGGCAGCGGCGGCGCCACGAACGCCCCCGCCGTCTCCGCCAGCCGCACGGCCTGGCCTACCGTGCCGTCCGGGCGCAGCAGCCGCACGGTGTCGGGAGCGACGCAGCAGAGCAGCAGCGAATCGCCAAGGGCAGCGGGGGCGAACGGCAGGCTCGCGCCGACCCGCCGCGTCCAATCGACCAGGATATTGGTCTCGCCCAACACCGATCGCAGCGCCACCACGACCCCGTCGCGCGCCGCGGCGATGACCAGATCGCCGTCGACATCAGGCCGTCCCGACAGCGCGATCGGTGGTCCGGCGAGTGGCGCGGCAAAGCGATAAACCGCGCCGGCCGGCAGACCGGGCGGGGGAGAGACGAGCAGGTTGCCGTCCTGCCGCAGCGCAAAAAGCGTGGCGCCCCAGGTGATGAAGGTGCTGTCGCCCCAGTCGGGCCGCGGCGCGTCGGCGCAGACGAGCGACTCATGGATCGCCAGGCGGCACGGCGTGACCGACGCCGGGTCGAGGGCGCGCGGGCCCGGCTCGCCGCCAAGAGCAGCGGCCTCGACCGCGTCGTAGGACGGCAGTGCCAACGACGGTGACGGCACCAGCGGATCGACCCCCGCCGTGAACGTCATCAGCGCCTCGTTGGCGGAGATGTCGGCCAGCGTCACCCCGGTCCACGCCCGATCGAACGCGCGGCTCGACGGCGCCCCCTCCTGTCCCAGCGCAACGCCGGTGGCGGGGGAACCGGTCTTGCCGGCATGGAACGGGTCACTCGGCGAGCCCCAGAAGCCGAGCACGTACGGATCGATCACACCGATGTCCTGGATGCCATCCGCCTCGACGAGCCGCAGTCCGTCGCCGTCGGCATTGACCGTGTTGTCCGCGAGGGACGCTTCGATCCGCTGCTGGTTGACGTGCCAGACCAGCAGGCCGCCGTCCGGCATGAAAAAGTCGTACATGCCGGTGTTGCGGGGCGGCTCGGGGCCGGCGCCGTCCGGATCGTCGCCGGCGAGATAGAGAATGACGCCGGTCTGCTGATCGCGCAGCAGACCGACCCCCTCCTGCTCCGGCAGCTCCGCGCCCGACAGCGGCACCCAGCGGTTCTCGAGCAGGAAGAACTCGCGCCGGGAGACGCCGGCCACGAGCGCCTGCGGATCGGTCAGCTGGAGGTCGAAGCCGGCGTCCCGATAGCGCAGATACTCGTCGTCGGTCCGGAGGATCTGGACCGCCGGCAGCCGTTTCGCGCCAGGCGACCCGTCGAGTGTCTCCGTCTCCAGCCAGCCGAGGAACCACTTGTCCCACGCCCCGAGCGACGGCGGCAGCAGGCCGGTCACCGTGACCACTTCGATGCTGTCGGGGTTTCCGGGCGTCGGGGTCAGAAAGCCGATGTTCGCGGCGAGATTCGTGCCGGAGTCCATCAGCGTCCAGATGCCGGCGCTCGGCAGGCCGGAACTGGTGTCGTAGATGTCCACGAGGCCGAGCGCGTGACCGAACTCGTGGTAGAGCGCGGCCGCGATGCTGCCGAGGTAGCCGTCCTGCGTGGTGGTCTCGGGGATGACCGAACACTCCGAGAGCGTGCCCCCCCCCCGCAGCGCGGCCGGCTCGCCGAGACTGACGAAGAAGGTCGGCACGTCGTTGGGCGAATCGCCGTTGACGTCGCTCTGCCAGTCACTGCCGGCATGCACGAAAATGACGTAGGTGAACGGATGACCGTCGCCGAAGTCGGAGAGGTCGAGGCCATCGGCCGCAAGGCCGGTGTCGGCCGCGGCGATCATGTCCCGCACCAGCCGCTCGAGCCGCTCGATGGTCCAGCCGCCCCCGGCGCCCGGCCCGTAGTCGGCCAGATCGGAGAGCCGGTAGCAGTCGTTGTCGCCGCCCGGCAGAACCCGGCCGCGGATGACCAGCCGGCCGCCCGACTGGAAGGTGTAATATTGCGACAGGCCGTAGAGATGGGACTCGTAGAAGGCGCGATCGTGCGGCGGCGGATCGATGCGCACGGCCGGATCGGGCGTGAGCTGGAAATTGCCGTCGGTGGTGACGCTGGTGAGGTCGCCGCTGCGGTCGACTGTCGAAGCCGATCCGCACGATCAGCACGCGCAGCGTGTCGGGCACCGTCAGCGCGGCCTTCGCGGCGCCGGCATCGGCAGCGAGCCGGGCCGGACCGAGCCCCTGCGCAACCAGTTGCGCCAGAGCGCGACGCGAGACCCGGTGCGGACCGAGCGTCGCGTGCAATTCCTCCTGCCGCCGCGCAACGGCCCCCTGACGCGCCAGTTCGCGCGCCCGCAGCGCCTCCGCCTCAGGCGACCCGGCGCCGAGCTTGACGAACGGCACCCGCTCCACCGGATGGGGGGGCGCGCCGGGAGCGGCCGCGCGCGCGGAACCCGCCAGGCAGAGGCTCATCAGGGCGATCGCCAGCGGCAGGGACGAAGGCAGACGTCGCAAGCTCACGACTCCTTCCGGCGGCCGGACGGGGCCCGCGCCCCGTCCGCCCCCGGCGGCGCAAACCGCGCCTAGAAACGATAGCCCAGCGAGAAACGCTTGACCGGATCGAGATCCTTCGCCTGCGGCACCTGCGCGAAACTGAAGGTGATCCCCTGGCCCGTCCACCGCTCCAGATCGAGACCGAAACCCCAGGTCAGATCCTGGATGTCGCCCGCGGAGTCGTCCTTGTAGCCGATCCGCACCGCCAGCGACTGCACGTAGGACCACTCCGCGCCGTAGCCGAACACCTTCTCGTCGGTGTTGAAGCCGACGCCGTAGTCCTCGCTGCTATCGCTCCACTTCAACAGCGGCACCTGCGCGTCGGCCACGAGCAGCAGCGCGGAGGCCTCGCTGCTGAACAGGCTGTAGGCGAGGCCGGCCGTCAGCTTGCGCGGCAGCGGATCGCTCTGGTCGGAGTCCACGTGCTTGATGTTGGGACCGAGATTCGCCACGGCCAGCGCGGCGTTGAGCCGGTAGGCCGGCACTTTCCAGAGCACGCCGGCGTCGAGCGCGAAGCTCGAGCCGGAGCCGCCGCGGCCGTCCTGCAGCACGTTGTCGTCGGCCAGCTTGTCGCGGAAGTACTTCGCGCCGATGCCGGCCCCGAGGTTCGGCGTCAGCTTGACGCCGTAGGTCGCGCCGAAGGCGAACATGTAGGAAGCGAAGGTTCCGGTGACCGTGCCGGATTCGTCGGTCGCCTCCTGCTCGCCCATGTCGAGATAGGTCAGACTGAAGGCGAGATTGCCGTTCTGGCCGGCGCCGCTGGCGTAGCCGGCCCAGTAGAGGGCGATGTCGTCCGCCAGACCTTCCGCGAGGTTCGACTGCATGATGTGCAGATCGCGCGACTTGCCGCGATCCCGCAGAAAGGCCAGGCCGCCCGGATTCCACCAGGCCGCCGTGGCGTCCTGGGCCAGGGCCACGCCGGCCTCGCCCAGGGCGTTGTAGCGGGCGCCGACCGGGAACTCGAGCGCGATCGCGCCGGCCCCGGAGACGGCCAGGCAGGGGCCCGCGCTCAGCAGCCCCATGAGAGTCGCCATCGCCATCAGCTTCCACGTCTTCATCGTCCTCGAACCTCCATCCAGGGATGACTTCCGGCCGCCGGCGCGTCTCGCGCGCCGGGCACCGGTCACTTCATGATCACGATCTGGCCCTTCTCTCGCACTTCGCGCCCGGGATCAGCGGCCCGGCTGCCGCGCAGGACGTACAGGTAGACGCCGTTGGCGATCTCGTCGCCTTCGCCGTCCCGACCGTCCCAGCGCAGAATCTTGGGACCGGCCGTGGCGAATTCCTCGCGCTGACGCCAAACGCGCCGTCCGCCCACGGTGTAGATGTCCCACTCCACGGTCATCGGTTCGCTCAGCTCGAAAACGAGCCGGCAGTCGCCCGGCGTCGGGTTCGGAAAAAGCGTCACGCCGGCCAGACCGACCGTGCCGACCGGCACGACCTGGAAAGCGAGCGTGTCGCTGCCGACGTTGCCGAGCACGTCGCTGGCGAACAGCGCCAGCCGGTGCGCACCCGGCGTCAGATCGGACGGCAGCGCCAGCTCGATCCGCCCCTCGGTGTAGCTCCCGGGGGCGAACGTGAAGGCCTCGGTCACGTCCGTGAGAACGCCGCTGCCGTCGAGTTCGAACAGGATGCTGCTGTTGGGCGTGGTGCCGAGCACGTTCACGCCACTGGTGTCGACCAGGGCCCCGCCGAGCGCCGTCCCGGGCGGCACCCGGTAGCGTCCGTCCGGGAACGCCAGCGCGATGGCCGGCCCGGCCAGGTCGTCCGCCTGTCCGCTCGCCGCCGCCACCACCGGCAGCTCCGACGCCACCGCCAGCGGCCCGTCCGGTCCCTCGACGATCAGCCGCACCCGCCCATGCGCCCCGTAATGCAACTGCAGCGGCGTGCGGAACGCCACCCGCAGCGGATCCGCCTCCGCCGTTCCCCCGCCGCGGAACGCGGCGGCGCCCGGCAGGGAGTAACGCAGATACGGAATGACCGTCGTGATGGCGCGGTCACGGCTCGATTCCTCGACCCGCAGGTCGTACCCCGCGCCCACGTCGACGCCGGCGCCGGTGAGATCGGCCAGGGTCGCGGCGGGCAGGCCGGCGCGCAACGTATCGACGCTGCCGGGCAGGAAGGCGAGTCCGACGGACGGTTGCGGCAGACGCAGGGCCGGATCGCCGAACAGCAGGTATTTCTGGCTGTTGTCGAGATACAGGCTGGCGCGCTTGGCCAGCAACAGGGCCCTGCCGGGCGAATACGCCGAATCCACCAGCCGCCCCGGATAGAGATACCGGTAGAAGTCCGCGGAGAGCTCGTTATTGGAGTAGACGAAGCTCACCTGCGCCGCGGCGATGGCGGCAATCGCGCCGCCCGCTCCCTGATTCACGAAAGTCTCGGCCATGCTCTGGGTCACGGGGCTGTCATAGATCCCCACGTCACAACTGAAAGCGATGAAGAGACCGCGGCGGGCGCCGTTGGCCAGCGAGGCAATGTCCTCGGTCAGGAACAGTTGCTCGTCCGCCAGCACGTTCTCCGAACCGTGACCGATGTAGTGGAAGATCGTCAGCCCCTCGTTCAGGAGCCGCCTCGCCTCCTGACGCGCGGCCGGCTTGGCCACGCTGCCCGGCGGATTCGGATACTCCACCATGTAGAGTTTGACAACGTCCAACGACAACGGCACCAGGCCGTTCACCAGTTCCTCGGCCTGCACGGTATGCGCGGTCTCGGTGCTGAAACCGCCGTGACTCAGGTCGTCCGCCGCGAACACCACCCGGTTGCGCCAGTTGCCCGGCGCCGGATCGAGCTGCGCGTCGCGGATGAGCCGCACGGCGGCCAGCGCCGCCGCGGCGGTGCGCACCGTCAGCCGCCCCGTTGCCACGTCGGGGACATCCAGCACCTGTCCCGGCGCCGGGGCATCGAAACTGACCAGGGCGTCATCGGAAGGGAACGGATCCTGATAGGCGCTGGAGATCGCGCGGTCGGGAAAGACCGTCCGCACGACGGTCGGCAGGAAGTCGTAAAGCTGCGAGGCCGGATCGTGCTGCAGGTAGTTCCGGTAGTCGCGCGAGGCATCGCCGAGCAGGCAGACGTACTTCAGGCGCCGACCGGTGGTCGGATTCTGCGGGTCGGCGTCCCGCAGATAGAGCCACTTCAGGAAATTGCGCAGCGCCCAGGGATCCTTCCGGCCGCCGGAGAAATTGTCGTAGATCGCTTCCTCGTTCACGGCCCGCGCTGACGGCGTCGCCACGCCCGGCAGCCGATCACCGCGCAGGCTCGCAAGATCCTGCGCCGCGGTCGCGAAGAGTGGATCGTAAATGACCACGTAGTCGCACGGTCCCAGGCTCGCCCGCAGGTCGAAGGGGAAGCGGCGGGTGCGTACGGGCGGCGTGACCGGATCGCTCTCATCGCAGAGCACGAAGTGCCGGCTCTGCCCGGGGGTCCGCGTGAGACCGACGGTCAGCGCCGGCGCGCCACCACCGGAGACATCGCCGGTCAGGATGAACGGGGCCAGGGGATCCGACACGTCCCACAGCGTGACCGCGCCCGCGTCCGGCAGCGTCACCCGCAGATCGATCGTGTCGCCCGGGGCGGCGACCTGGTCGCCCCACTGCGTGAAGGCGAAGCCGGTGGTCGCGCTCTTGACGAGCGGCTGCCAATAGAGCAGGTCGAAGCTGTCCAGCACGAGGTCGAGCCCGCCGGTGGCGCCGAGTTCGTTCCGCAGATGCAGCGTGTTGACGCCCGAGAGCAGGGCCGGGCTCTCCCCCACGATGCGCACCCGCTGGCTGTCCCGCTCGGCATACACCGTCCAGCTGCTGGTGACGGCGCCGGCCGCGTCGCCATTGAGCCAGGCGGTCGCGCGGTTCAGGACGGCATCCGAAGTCGAGCGCTGGTGATAGCCGCGCACGTCGATCACGAACCGCGTCGGCTGGTCAGGCACCACCTGGCCGGCGTCGACAGTCAGGTCGCGCAGGGTGCGGATCCGGGTGTCCCAGGCCCAGTTGTCGGCCAGGCGGCCGCCGGCGTCCTCGTACGACTCCTCGCGGTGCAGCCGGGCGCGCCAGGAGGTGACGAGGGGAGCCCCGAGCGCCGGCGCCGGCGTGGGCGCGCCGATCCGCCGCGGCGCGCCGGGCAGCGGACTCGCCGTGCCGGGCACCTCCCAGGTGAGCCAGTAGACGCCGTTGCCGGTGCCGGGGTGCTCGAAGTGGTCCAGACGGCCGGCCGTCGGCGCTGTAGCGATCGCGCCAGGTGTCGCCGCCGACTCCGTAGAAGGTGATGGCGTCGCCGCTGTCCCAGATCCCGTCGTCGTCCCGCACGGCGATCGCCACTTCGGTGAGCCCTGTCCAGCCCTCCTGCCAGCTCCCGGGCAGGACCGGGCTGGCCGCCTCCGGGAGTCCGCCGCCGCGATAGAGACGCAGGGTGGCGGGGTCGACCTGGGCCGGCGACGATGCCGAGCAGCGAGAGGTCGAAGCCGGTGACGCGATGCACCGCGGTCTGCTGCACTTCGAACCGCGCCCAGCGCGTCGTCAGGCCGAACGGATGGGCCGTGGCCGCGCCGGTCGGGGCCGCCTGCGCCCGCAGCACATCGCCGGCGGTGAGGCGTGCGAAAAGTTCGGGATTGAGCACGCCGTCGGCGCCGAAAGGCCGCGGCGCCTGCCGGGTCGCCGTCGCCCGGGCGCGACCCGACGCGGCCAGCGCCGTCGCCGGCTCCCCGGCCGGCGGATGCGTCAGGTCGATGATGATCCGCTCGGGAATACCGCCGCCGGGCGCCTCCGCGATCACCCGCACGATCGCCAGCGGCACTCCCCGGAACAGACGCGGCCCCTCGACGGTCACCAGCTGCGCCGCGGATGACCGGAGTCGACGGCTCCCGCCGCCAGACCACGTCGACCGAGCCGACGACCGGTGTCTCCAGAGTCGGCACCGCCAGGATCCAGGCGTGGCGACGACGGCAGGGAGCGTGTCCCCTCCTCCCGTCGCGCACGACCATGCCCGCCTCGCGCCAACAGACCCCGCTCGGCGACACGGCCGACCAGTCGGCCGGCTCCCGTTCCACCGGGAACCGCACCTCCAGGCGCGTGGCGGCATCACTGGCGACGAGCAGACGCGCCTGCTGCGGACCGACGATGGCGAGCGGCGCCCCGGCCGACGGATCGACCGTCACGGCGTCCACCGGCGCCGGCGAACCGTCGGCGCACGAACGGGGAATCCGCGGCCGCGGCCTGCGCCGCACCTGGCGCCACCAGAGCGAGCGCGGCGAGACAGCCGGCGGCCAGGGCGGCCTGCACCCAGAGGTTGCGGGGGCCGCGACGAGCGCCGTGCGGCAGCAGGCCGGTGTGGGTCGGGAAGATCATGCGGCGCCGTTCCAGCCGGCCGAGTTTCTGCAGCAGGTTCTCCAGATCGGGGAGGCAGCCGGCCAGCCCGCCGATCACCGCCGCCGCGGAGGCGTAGGGCGAGAACAGGAGCAGCAGGAGCGGGGCCAGCCCGATCAGCACTTCGTGCCGCCAGTCGTCGAAATCGTAGTGCGGGAACAGGTCCAGCAGCGCGTGCGAGGCGAGACCGGCGGTCAGCGCCGCCCAGGGATTGCCGGTCGCCGCGCCGGCCAGCGCGCCGGCCGCGAAATGCGTGAAGATGCACATGCGGCCGCTCACCCTTCCGGCGCCAGCTTCCGGGCCTCGTCGATCAGCATGATCGGGATGTCGTCCTCGACCCGGTAGCGCAGTCCGCAGGCCAGGCAGTCGAGGGCCGAATGATCGGCAAGCGGCGTGACCGGTCCCCGGCAGCGGGGACAGGCCAGGATCTCGAGCAGTTTCGGATCGAGCATTACACACCTCCCCCGCCACCGACGCCATACGGGCGATCCACAACATTCGCCGCAACGCGTCGGGAGCGGACGCAAAAAAACGACGGCTCCGGGGAATCGGGAGCAGAATCGGAGCGGACCCCCCGCGCGGGCCGATCGACCCCGCGAGAGGCATCCCTGAAGAGGTTGGCGAGACTCAGCATACAGGCGGGCGGCCTCCTTGTCAACCCGTCCCGGCCCCTCACTCCGCGGGCGACTCCTCCGCGTAGATGCCCATGCCGAGGAACTTCTGCAGCCGATCGTCGAGCAGGACGGCGGGCGGGCGGCTCTCGAACTCCGCCAGGTCGTCGAGAATCGCCTTGCGGATGAGGGCGGCGGCGCCGGCGTGGTCGCGGTGCGCCCCCCCGAGCGGCTCCGGCAGGATGCGGTCGATCACGCCGAGACCGAGCGCGTCGGTGGCCGTGATCTTCATGGCGCGCGCCGCTTCCGGCGCCTTGGCGCGGTCCCGCCAGAGGATCGCGGCGCACCCCTCCGGGCTGATCACGCTGTAGATCGCGTTCTCGAGCATCGATCACCCGGTCGGCCACGCCGATGGCGAGAGCGCCGCCGGAACCCCCCTCGCCGGTGACGAAGGCGAGGATCGGCACCGGCAGGGCCGCCATCTCGCGCAGGTTGCGCGCGATCGCCTCGGCCTGCCCCCGCTCCTCCGCCCCGATGCCGGGATAGGCTCCCGGGCGTGTCGATGAAGGTGACGACCGGACGCCCGTGGCGCGCCGCCAGTTCCATCAGACGCAGCGACTTGCGGTAACCCTCGGGATGGGCCATGCCGAAGTTGCGCAGGATGTTGGACTTGGTGTCGCGCCCCTTCTGGTGGCCGATCACCAGCAGCCGCCGCTCGCCGAGCGCGGCCAGCCCGCCGACGATGGCGGGATCGTCGCGGAACAGACGATCGCCGTGCAATTCGACGAAGCTGTCGAAGACGTGCTTGATGTAGTCGAGAGTGGTGGGACGTCGCGGGTGGCGGGCCAGTTGCACGCGCTGCCAGGGATCGAGGTTGGCGAAGATCTCCCGCCCCAGCTGCTCGACCCGGCGCCGCAGCCGCTCGACCTCGTCACCGACGTCGAGTCCGCGCACGACCGCGGAGTCCTGGAGGGTGCGGATCCTCTCCTCGAGTTCCACCAGGGGCCGCTCGAAATCGAGCCAGGGCCCTTTCTTGCTCCAGTCCATCTGGCCGGGCGCTCCTCTGGGCAGGTCCGGTGCCGGCCGCCGGCGGCCGGAAACCGCGAATCTACCCGTGCGCGTAACCCCTTGTCAAGGTTGGGGACGGCGACGCGGACCGCCGTTGTCGCCCCCGCGACGCGGCAGCGGGGCGGCAGGACGCAGCGCAGCACCGTTTCCCGAGTGCCCCGGCAGGGCGCGCAGCGCCCGCAGGGCCGGCAGCGTGAGCGCGACCCGCCCCTGCGCGCCCTGCAGCAGCCACTCCCGCCCTCGCGATGGACCAGGGTCAGCAGCGGCGCGGTGCGGACAGCCCCCGCCGGCGGCGGCGCCGCCGCCGTGGGTGTCGAGACAGCGCGCCAGGGCCGCCACGGCCGCCTCGCCGCCGGCGTCGAGATCGAGCCGCACCAGGACCTCCTGCGTCCAGTCGCCGAGCGCCTGCTCCACCGACGCGAGGCGTTCCGCCACGACCTCGCGGCTGCCGTCGGAGCGCAGGCGCACCCGGCCGCCGGCCACCAGGATGGCGTCGCCCTGCACGAGCGCCGCGGCGGTCTCGTACAGGCTGGCGTAGACGATCAGGCCGATGCAGCCGCTGCGGTCCTCGAAGTGGGTGCGCGCGTAGAGGCGCTTGTTGCGGTCGCGGGCCTCCTCGTACGACGTGACGACCCCGGCCAGCTCGACCCAGGCCCCCTCGCCCAGACCGGCCACCGCCCGCGCCTGCGCCCACCGGCAGCGCCGCGATCAGTTCGCGGTACTCGTGGAACGGGTGTCCCGAAAGGTAGAAGCCGAGCGCCCGGCGTTCGAGGCTCAGCTCGTCGAGCGGATCGTACGGATCGCAGGCCTGCAGCGTCGGCGCCACCGCCGCCCTGCCCGGGGCCGCCGAACAGCGACGACTGCCCCTGCTGCCGGTCCCGCGCCAGCCGGTGCCCGTACGCGACGGCGCGTTCGAGATTGACGGCGAGCTGGCGACGCTGCCCCGGCAGCGCGTCGAGCGCGCCGGCCTGGATGAGCGACTCCAGCACCCTGCCGTTGACCTTCTGCAGATCGACGTGTCGCGCAGAGGTCGAACAGATCGCGGAAGTCCCGACCGAGACGCTCGCGCGCCGCGGCGATCTCCTCCACCGCCTTCTGGCCGACGTTCTTCACCGCCCCCATGCCGAACACGATCGTCCCGCCGCGCACCGAGAACTCCGGACGCGGGCTGTTGATGTCCGGCGGCGCGATGCGCAGTCCGAGCGCCTTGACCTCGTCCACCAGCTCGGTCACGCGGTCGGCCTTGCGCATCTCGGAGGTCATGTTGGCCGCCATGAACTCGGCCGGGTGGTGCGTCTTCAGCCAGGCGGTGCGCAGGGTCAGCACGGCGTAGCTGGCGCTGTGCGACTTGTTGAAGCCGTACTCGGCGAAGTTCGCCATCAGGTCGTAGACGTCCTCGGCGGTCTGCCGCGGGATACCCCTTCGCCTGCGCCCCCTCGAGGAAGAGGACGCGCATCTTGTCCATCACGTCCTTCTTCTTCTTGCCCATCGCCTTGCGCAGCATGTCGGCCTCCCCCAGGGAGAAGCCGCCCATGAGGCTGGCGATCTGCATCACCTGCTCCTGGTAGAGGATGACGCCGTAGGTCTCGAGCAGGATCGGTGCGAGGTCGGGGTGCGGGTAGCGGATCGGCTTGCGCCCGTGCTTGCAGTCGATGTAGGTCTGGTCCATGCCGGCGCCGAGCGGCCCCGGCCGGTACAGCGCGTTGACGGCCGTGATGTCCTCGAACGTGTTCGGCTGCATCTTGCGCACCAGCTCCTGCATGCCGGAGCTCTCGAGCTGGAAGATGCCGACGGTGCGCCCCGCCTGCAGCAGCTGGTAGGTGGCGGGGTCGTCGAGCGGGATCGCCTCCGCGGCGAGCCGGATCCCCTTCGTCTCCTCCACCAGCTTGAGCGCCTTGTCGATGACCGTGAGCGTGCGCAGGCCGAGGAAGTCCATCTTCAGCAGCCCGAGCTCCTCGATCATCTTCATGTCGAACTGGGTGGTGATGTCGTCCTTCGACGACTTGTAGAGCGGGACGTGCTCGATGAGCGCGCTCGGCGTGATCAGCACGCCGGCCGCGTGGGTGCCGGGGTTGCGCGCCAGCCCCTCGAGGATGCAGCGCGTTCTTGATCAGCATGTCGTGGCGCGGCGACTCGCCGCGACACGTCGGCGAAGCCGGGCACCTCGGCGATCGCCTGCGCCAGCTGCACTCCCGGCCCCTCCGGCACCAGCTTGCTGATGCGGTCGGCCTCGCTGAAGGAGAAGCCGAGGGTGCGCGCCACGTCCTTGAGCACGCCGCGCGCCGCCATCGTGCCGAAGGTGATGATCTGGGAGACGTTGTCCTTGCCGTACTTCTCGATGACGTACTGGATGATCCGCGGGCGCTTCTCGAAGCAGAAGTCGATGTCGATGTCCGGCATCGAGACGCGCTCGGGATTGAGGAAGCGCTCGAACAGCAGGCGGTTGCGCGAGCGGATCGATGTCGGTGATGCGCAGGCAGTAGCAGACGAGGCTCCCCGCCGCCGACCCGCGGCCCGGCCCGACCGGGATGTCCATCCGCCGGGCCGCCAGGATGAAGTCCCACACGATCAGGAAGTAGCCGGCGTACCCGGTCTTGCGGATCACGTCCAGCTCGTAGGCGAGCCGCTCCTCGCGCCTCCGCCGTCGGCTCGGCATACCGGTCGCGCAGCCCCTCGCCCGCCAGGTGCTCGAGATAGGCGTCGGCGTCGGGGAAGCGGTCCGGGATGGGGAACTTCGGCAGCAGCAGCTCGCCGAGCTTCAGCTCGAGCTTGCAGCGCTCCGCGATGGCGAGCGTGTTCTCCGTCGCGCGCGGCCAGTCCCGGAAGAGGTCGAGCATCTCCCCGGTGTCCTTGAAGTAGACCTGGTCGGTGTCGTAGCGCAGCCGGTTCTGCTCCTCGACCCGGCGGTTGGTCTGGATGCAGAGCAGGATGTCGTGCGCCTGGTGTGCTCGCGCTGGAGGAAGTGGCAGTCGTTCGTGGCCACCAGCGGCAGCCCGGTCTCGCGCGCCACCTGCGGCATCAGCTGGCGCACCTTGGCCTCCGGCTCGAGCCCGTGATCCTGGATCTCGAGGTAGAAGTGGTCGCGGCCGAAGATCTCGCCGTACCGCCCCGCCACCGCGATCGCCCCCGCCAGGTCGTCGCGCAGCAGGCGCCGGCTGGTCTCGCCGGACAGGCAGGCGCTCAGGCCGATCAGCCCCTGCGCGTGCGCCGCCAGCAGCTCGTGGTCGATGCGCGGCTTGTAGTAGAACCCCTCGAGGTAGCCGAGCGAGGCGAGGCGGATCAGGTTGCGCCAGCCGGTCAGGTCGGTGGCCAGCAGGACGAGGTGATGCGACTGCTTCCCCGCCTCGGTGGTGCGGTCGAGCCGGTCGCGGGTGATGTACGCCTCCATGCCGAGGATCGGGCGCACGCCCGCCTTGCGGCAGGCGAGGTAGAACTCCACCGCCCCGAACAGATTGCCGTGGTCGGTCAGCGCGAGCGCCGGCATGCCGCACGCCACGGCCCGCTCGGCCATGGCGCGCGTCTTCATCGCCCCGTCGAGCAGCGAGTAGTCGCTGTGGTTGTGCAGGTGAACGAAGCGTCTCGGGTGGCATGCCTTGGTGTCCTCGCCCGTCTGCGCGCGGGCAGCGCGGCCCCGGCCTCCTGCCGGAGCGGTGCCTACCTTAGCAGCGGGGCGGCCGCCCGTCCACTTCGCGGCGGCGGCGCGCCGGAGCGCGGCGCCACCGCGACGCGGCGGTCAATGGGCGGCGGCCAGGACCAGCGCCAGTCGCCGCCGGGCGGTCAGGCCGGCCCGATCCGCCACCCGCAGGTCGAGCGTGTGCGGTCCGGCCGCCAGGCTGTCCGGCAGTTCCACCAGCAGATCCCCGTGGGTCAGGTCCGGCTCGACGATGAACGGGTGCCCGTCGAGCCGGGCGGTCAGCGTGCCGGCATCGATGCCGGAGCCGGCGTCGGCCAGCGACACCGCCACCACCTCCCAGCGCGGCTGGGCAATCCCCCCCCGACGGCGCGCCGCGACGCGGCGCACCACCCCGCCGGACGGCCCGCCGCCGATCACCGGCCGGCGACTGTCGCGCAGCACCGCGTAGCGGCCGGGAGCGGCCAGATCGACAGCTCCAGCCGCGGCCGTCCACGCCCCCCCCCGACCGCAGACGGCCGGCCCAGCGCCACTCCCCCGGAGCGCTTTCGCGGTACGCCGCCACGTCCGGTGCCCCGGCCGCCGCCGGCAGCGGCCCGGGCCAGGCGATCGACCGGACGACCGACGGCCGGCCAGTCGGGCGACAGCAGCCAGGCGGCCGGCCCGAGCGCGGCCAGCCCCTGCGCAGCCAGCGCGGCCCTCACCGCCCCTGCCGCCAGCGAATCGGGCGCCACGAACAGGACCGCCGGCGCCAGCAGCGGCGCCCCCTGCTCCGGCGCCAGCACGAGCCGCTGCCAGCCGGGCGGGTCGGTCGCGCGCGGTCCGAGCAGCGGCCAGGCCTGTCGACCGCCGTCGGGCCGGTCGGCGAGCTCGAGAAAGGGCGTCAGCCAGCGCCCGCCACCCGGCGCCACGGGCGGCAACCCGATCGCCACCTCGTCCGGCAGCCAGGCGGTCACGCCCGACGTATCCGTCGCCGGCGTCCGCCGCGGCCACCTCCAGCAGCCAGGTCGCCGTCGCGGCGTTGCCGGCGGCGTCGGCGGCAAGCATCTCCACCCGATGGCGCCCGGCCGGCAGCCCCCCGTCCGCCAGCGACCAGTCGCCGCCGGAGCGCCCCGGCAGGCTGTTCTGCGGCCGGCGCCAGAGCCACTGCGCCCGCCGTCCCGCCAGTTCCAGCCACTCGAGTCGCTGCTGCGCCTGCCGCGCCAGCGGGAAGCTGTCGTTGACGGCCGCGAACACCTCCGCGCCGTCGAGCCGCACCCGCAGTTCCCGCGGCGCGAGCCGGTGCCCCATCCGATCGCTCCGCTCCTCCCACTCGGCCGCGAAGACGACCGGTCCCGCGGACCCGCAGCGTCGGCAGCTCGGCCGGCAGTCCGGCGGTGTCGGCCAGGCTGCGCGCCAGCAGACCCCCCTCCACCCGGGCGTCCGGAGCGGCCGGCAGCGCCGTCACCCGCAGCAGGCGCGGCGGGATCGTGTCGCGGCGCGGCGAAACCGTGCCGCAGCGGGTCGAGCGCCCAGCCGGCGGCGTTGCGCACCTCCAGATGGAGATGCGGTCCGACGGTGCCGCTCTGGCCCGACAGCGCCAGCACCTCGCCACGCTCGCACCGTGAGCGCGCCGGCCGCCAGCTCCACCTCGACGCGGTAGCGCCCCGCGTCGCGCTGCGCCGCCGTCACCGCGGCGCGCAGGCGGTCGGCGAAGCGCTCGAGATGCGCGTACAGATAGCGCCGGCCGGAACGCCCCTCCAGCACGACCGCCCGCCCGTAGCCGTCCGGGCAGCGCCCGCAGCAGGATCGATCGAGCCGTCCTCGGCGGCCCGCACCGGCCAGCCGGTCCGCCCCGTCGGTCTTGAGATCGATGCCGGCGTGGAAACGCCCCTCGCGCGGTACTCCATGAAATTGGAGGTCAGGTAGCGGGTCGGGCAGGTCCAGCGGCCAGAGCGGGCCGCCTGCGGCAAGGCTGTCGGCGGCGGTCGGAACCGGCCGCCGCCGCGGAGCGCGTCGCGGCGCGCGCCAGCGCCAGCAGCAGCGAGCGAGAACAGAGCGGTCGTCGTCCGGCCCGGCGCACGGCGCACCTCCTGCCGTCTGATGCGGCGGGCCACGTTAGCAGGCACGGGCGTCCGCCCGGCCGGGCTACGCTTCCCGGCCGCCCCCTCCGCGCACCCGCGCCCCGGCACCCCTGCCGAAACGACCTTGTGATGGCCGGCAGGGGCGTGTTATCTTGAAAAGCTGATTTTTTCCCGTCACTCCGGCCCGCCGTTTCCGCGGCGTCGCCGGCTGGGGTCCGCGCGCCGGCGCGGCCGTGTGCGACCCGTCCCCCGAGGAGATCCGCGAGATGTTCAAGCTGCTACGTTCGAAGGCCAAGTTCATTTACTGGATCATCGCCGCCTCGTTCATCCTGTTCATCTTCCTGGCCTGGGGCGCCGACTTCCAGGGACGCGGCGCCAGGGGGCGGCCGGACGCGGGGATCGTGGTGGGCCAGGTCAACGGCTCGCCGATCACCGCGCAGGAGTGGGACCAGGCGTTGCAGAACTACATGGCGCGCATGCGCCAGCAGAACCCGGACCAGGCCGCTCACCCCCAACCAGCGCGCGAGCGCGGGTGAACAGTTGTGGCAGGGCCTGGTGCGCGATCGCCTCGAGCGCGCGGAGATCAAGCGCCTCGGGCTGACCGTGAGCGACGAGGAGATCCTCGACGTCCTGCGCACCGACCCGCCGCAGGAACTGCTGATGCAGTTCCGCGACGAGAACGGACAGCCGAACCTGCAGGCCTACCTCGCCGAGCTGAACAATCCCAACCGCGACTGGTCCGGAGTGGAGGCCTACCTGCGGGAGTCACTGCCACGGCAGAAGCTGCAGCAGATGATCGCCTCGCGTGCCGTCGTCTCGGACGCGGAAGTGCGCGACGCCTGGCTGCGCCAGCAGGGGCGCGCCGTTGCCGAGTGGATGGGGGCCCTCACCACCGACCTGCCGGCGGGCCCGGAGCCGACCGAAGCGGAGATCGCGTCGCTCTACCAGGCGACCCGCGGCCGGTATGATCGTCCGGCGCGCGTCAGGCTGACCTTCGTGACCTGGCCGAAGCAGCCGAGCGAGGGGGACAAGGCCGAGGTGCGCCAGCTCGCCCTCGACGTCAAACGCGAAATCGAAGTCGGGCCAGAGCACGTTCGCGGAAGCGGCGGCCATCTACTCCACGGACCCATCCAAGGACCACGGCGGGGACCTCGGCACGTTCGATCGCAACCAGATGGTCGCGCCGTTCACGGCGGCGGCCTTCGCCCTGCCGCCCGGTCAGATCAGCGACCCGGTCGAGACCCCGTTCGGCTATCACCTGATCGAGGTGATCGAGCAGGTGCGCGAAAACGGCCAGGTGGCCCAGGTGCACGCCCGCCACATCCTGTTCAAGATCGAGGCGGGCGACGCCACCCTGTCGTCGCTGGCGGACGAGGTCGAACAGTTCCTCACGCAGGCGCGCGAGGATGGATTCGACAAGGCGGTCGCCGCGGGCGGTCTGAAGCCGCAGTCGCCGACCCCCATCTCCGCGGAGCAGGACATTCCCGGCCTGCCGGGAAGCGTGGCCGGCACGCAGTTCGCCTTCCAGGCCAAGCCGGGCCAGGTGAGCGGTCTGCTCGAGAATGACGACGTCTATTTCGCGGTGCGCTGCGACCAGATCCTGCCGGCCGGGCCGGCTCCGCTCGACGAGGTGCGCAGCCAGCTCGTGGCCGAGGCGCGCCAGCGCCGGCTGCGCGAAGCGGCGGCGCAGAAGCTGGCACCCGCGGTAGCCGCGGTGCGGGCCGGCGCCTCGCTGGCCGACGCGGCGTCCCGCTTCGGCCTCACCTACGCGGTGACCGACACCTTCTCCGCGACCGGCAACGTGGCGAAGGTCGGCTTCGGCACAGCCTTCAACATGGCGGCCATCGAGGCGCCGCCCGGCCAGCTCGTGCCGCAGGTGGAGACGCCGCGCGGCGTGTTCGCCCTGCGCACGCTCTGGCGATCGCCGCTGCCGGAAACGACGTTCGCGCAACAGCGCGCCCAACTGCGCGCGCAACTGCTCGGCCGGCGGCAGTACGAACTGCTGGAATCGTGGTACCAGGAGCGGATCGCCGCGGCGAAGATCGTCGACAACCGCTCCACGGTGGCGCGCAGCGGCGGCTGACCCCGGGCGGCGCCAGCCGGATCGACGCCCTCAGTCGTCGGCGGCGAACGGATTGCGCGGCTTCCGTTGCCGGAAGTCGCGCAACTCTTCCTCCATCTTCCGGATGCGCTCCGCCTGGCGTCGCTCGTGATCCCCCTCGTCGAACAGGCGGGACATCTTCTCGGCCTGTTCCTGCTGGCGCCGATCGAAGTCGGCGAGGTCCTCGTCCAGCGCACGCGACTGCGCGCCCGCCTCCAGTTCCTCGAGGCGCAGATGATCGCGGATCTCGAGATGAGTGTCGAAGGCGCTCTCGATCATCGCCAGCACGCCGGTCTCCGCCAGGATGGCCACGCGGGCGCGCAGCACCTCGGGCGCCATGCCGAGCAGGACCGCCACCTCCTCGGGGCGCGGCGGCCGCTCCTCGCGATGCGCCAGCACCCGGATCGCCGCCACCACGAGATGCCCGTCCTCGCGCGTCACCCTGCTCATCCCGACCTCCCGTGCCGCGCGTCGGGATCCGACGCTTCGCGGCCGCCGGCGTATTGTAGCACCGGACGGGGCGGCATTGGCAAGGACGGTATCAGGCGTCGGTCGGGCGCCGCGGGTCCGCTCCGGCCCAGCTTGCGCGCGAGACGCGCCAACCGCGCCGGCTCCCCGAGCCGCTGCGCGTGTGCGTGGGCCCGCGGCAGGTCGCGCAGTCGATGCTCGTAGAGGATGGCGGCCTCCCGATGCAGCCAGGGGCGGTCGCCGACCGCCGTCAGCGCCGCCGTCAGAGCCGTCGCGGTGTCGGTCCACGCTTCACCCCGCTTGAAAACCCGCACCGCATCGGCGAAGAAGCGCTCCGGCGCACCGCCATCCCGCGCCGCCAGCGCGACGGCCAGCCATGCCACCGCGAGTTCGCGTCGTCCCTGCCGCTCGCAGACCCGTCCCGCCGACCAGAGATCGGCCCACGGCCAGGCCGGCGCCGCGCCGGCGGCCGTCAGCGTCGCGAGATCGGCGGCGCGCGTCCCCGCCGCCGCGAGGATCGCGGCCATGCCCCTCAGGTCACTCCGGTTGTGCGCCAGGACGCGCGGCAGTTCGCCCGGATCGCCGGCGCGCAGCCAGCGAAAGTAGACCTGCGGGATCAGCGCGCCCGGCAGGTCGTCACCTTCGCGGGCAATCCCGCACACCTGCGCCTCCACCGTCGACTGCCGGCAGTCGGGCAGGCGCCGTCCCCACAGCCGCCGCGCAACGCGCAGGAGATCCCACCCGTGCAGACCCGCCAGCGGGTCGGGCTGCCGCGCCAGCAGCGCCCGCGTGCGCAACAACGGCAGGTCGAAGGTCTGGCCGTTGTAGGTGACGACCGCGGCGAACCGCCTGGCATGCGCCGCCAGGTCGGCCAGCAGCGGCCCCTCGCGGCCCGGCGTCGGCAGGAACCATTGCCGGGTGCGCAGGGTCCCCGCCTCCCACCAGGCGCAGCCGATCAGGAACGGCACCGTGCCCGTGCCGCCCGCCAGGCCGGTTGTCTCGGTGTCGAGCAGCAGGAGCCCTCCGACGGTGAGTGGCGCAGGCGCGTCGGCGTCGGCTCCCGACAGCGCAGCCACGGCGCCCCGCGGCGCGAGCAGCGCCGCCAGCGCCGCCAGCGTGGCCGGCTCAGGCGGCGGGCAGGGGGCCGGTTCCGCCGCGTCGCACGCCCACGCCTCGCCTCCTGTCACCTCGCGCGCCGTCAGGCCGAGCGCCGACACGACGCGTGCCACGGCGCCCGAATCAACGGGCGTCACCGGCGACGGCACCGGAACGCCAACTCCTTCCGCGGGGCGCGGACCCTTCAGCAGGGCGTCGAGCTGGGCCAGACGGCGGGTCAGATCCACGGACGGACCCCCTCAGACGCGCGGGCCGTCCGCGCCGAAGGCGATCAGCAGGCGGGCGGCCCCTCGCTTCGCCGTACCACCA
This sequence comes from uncultured bacterium, assembly GCA_963772145.1. Lineage (GTDB taxonomy): Bacteria > Krumholzibacteriota > Krumholzibacteriia > LZORAL124-64-63 > LZORAL124-64-63 > CAVSZB01. The sequence goes on along the minus strand of CAVYVY010000020.1, from coordinate 51,237 downwards.
CTCTCGCCAAACGGGCCGACACAGGAGGGACAACCGGCCTCGCAGGGACAGGCGGCGAGGTGCGCGCGCGCGGCCTCGCCGATCGCCGCGAACTGTCCGTAGATGCGCCGGGCGAAACCAGCGCCGCCCGGCACGGAGTCGTAGAGGTAGAGGGTCGGCCGGTCGGTGAACGGCGAACGGACCATCGGCGTGGTGCGCAGATCGGCGGAGTCGGCCATCACGAACACCGGCGCCACGTGACCGAGCAGGTGGGCCAGACCCTGCAGCGCGTCGCCGAGATCGAGCCCGTCCGCCGCCGAGTTCGGCCTGCGTCGTCTCTGGCAACTCCCACCAGCAGGCGGTGGTGTGCATCTCCATCTCCGGCAGGTGGACGCGCCCGGCACCGATATTCTCGTGCGTCTCGAGCTTGATCTTCTTGAACACCGTCACCTTCGAGACCAGGCCGATCTCGCCCAGCCCGCGGAATCCGAGCAGCGCCTCGGTTCGCTCCTCGCAGTCGAGCGTCTTCAGTTCGGTCTTGCGCTGGGCGTCGGTGTAGTAATCCACCCGCACCGGATGCACGAACGCCTCCTGCCGTTCCCAGTCGAGCCGGTCCACGTGGTACTGCTGCCCGCCGTGGATGTAGATGGCCTCGTCGTGCAGCATCTCCTGGGCGCTGAACAGGTCCATCTCGCCGATCACCCGCCCGTCCGCCACGCTGCGATCGATGATCACCACGTTCTCCGGCGCAGCGCTGCGCAGGCTGACATCCTCCGCCGGGTAGGTGTCGGCCATCCAGTGGTAGCGACCGTCGGCCCGGTGCAGCACCCCCTGCCGCGCGAGATAGTCGAGGATCTCCGTCACCCGCACGCCGCCGAAATCCTCGTCGTCGCGGAACGGCAGCTCGAACGCGGCGCACTTGAGGTGGCTGGCGAGAACCACCAGGTTGTCGGGGTCGAGCGTGGCGTACTCCGGCGAGCGGTCGAAGAACCACTCCGGGTGGTGCACGATGTACTGGTCGGCCGGGCGCGCTCGTGGCCACCAGCACCGCACAGGAGAGCCCCTGCCGCCGCCCCGCGCGCCCCGCCTGCTGCCAGGTGGCGGCCACCGTCCCGGCGTAGCCGCACATCACGCAGACGTCGAGCCGCCCGATGTCGATGCCCAGTTCGAGGGCGTTGGTGCTGACCACCGCGCGCACCGTCCCGTCGCGCAGTCCCTGCTCGATCGACCGCCGCTCGCTCGGCAGGTAGCCGCCCCGGTAGCCCCGCACCTCGCCGCCGCGCGTGCCGACCCGGCGGCCGGCCCGCTCGAGGTAGGTCAGCAGCAGTTCCACGCGGATGCGCGAGCGGGCGAAGACGATGGTCTGGGCATCGGCGGCCAGGAAACGCTCGGCGATCGCGCGCGTCTCCTTGACGGCCGACCGCCGGATGCCGAGCTCGCGGTTCACCACCGGCGGGTTGTAGAAGATGAAGTGCTTCTCGCCGCGCGGGGCGCCGTTGCGCTCGATCACCTCGACCGGCCGGCCGGCCAGCGCGCCGGCCAGCTCGCCCGGATTGGCCACGGTCGCGGAACAGCCGATGAAGAGCGGATCGGCCCCGTAGAACGTCGCCACGCGCCGCAGGCGCCGCAGCACGTTCGCCACGTGGCTGCCGAACACGCCGCGGTACTGGTGCACCTCGTCGACGACCACGTAGCGCAGGTTCTCGAACAGCTTCACCCAGAGCGTGTGGTGCGGCAGGATGCCCTGGTGCAGCATGTCGGGGTTGGTGATGACGATGTGCCCGCTGTTGCGGATCGCGCGTCGCGCCGTCTCCGGCGTGTCGCCGTCGAAGGTGCAGGTCCGGATGTCCGCGCCGAGGTCGGTAACGATGCCGTGCACCTCGGCAAGCTGGTCCTGGCTGAGCGCCTTGGTCGGGAACAGGTAGAGCGCGCGCGCCTGCGGATCGCGCAGCACCGCGTCGAGCACCGGCAGGTTGTAGCAGAGGGTCTTGCCGGACGCGGTCGGCGTGACGACCACGAACGGCCGCCGCGCGGCGGCCAGCCGGCACGCCTCGGCCTGATGAACGTAAAGATCCCGGGCGCCGCGGCGCCGCATCACGTCCACAAGGCGGGGATCGAGGTCGGGCGGGTAGTCCGCGTATTCCCCCGCCACGGGCGGCAGGACCTCCCACCGGGTGACGTTGCGCAGGAAGCGCTCGTCGCGCTTGAGGCGGTCGAGGAGTTGCGCCAGATTCACGCCGTCCCTCCGGGGACCGGTCGCGCGACCGCCGACGGCCGCGGCCCGGCGCGGCGGACAATCACTTGGGGTCGTCCGGCTTCCTGGTCGCGGCGTCGACTTCCTTCTTGAACTCGGTTTCCGCGTCGCGGGTCGCGCTCTTGAACCGGCGCACCGACTTGCCGAGCGCTTCGGCGATCTCCGGCAGGCGACGGGGGCCGAACAGCACCAGGATGATGACCAGGATGATCAGGAGTTCCTGCCACCCCAGATTGCCGAAAATGGCGGGGAAGAAGCGCATGATGAACTCCCTCTCGCAGGGGCTAGCGATACCAGCGCAGGATCTGCGAGGCGACGAACACGCCGACCAGGCTCATCAGGTTGAAGTGGAGCCGGAAGCCGAAGGTCAGCTCGCAGATCACCAGATCCAGCTTCGTCGCCTCAGGGCCGAAACTGACGTAGCGCACGAACAGTTGCTCGGCGACACTGCCCTTTTCCAGGAACAGGCCGATCAACTCGCTGCAGATCGCCCCGATGAGAACCCCCAGCAGCAGGGTCAGCGCCACCGTCCCCAGCGATTTCCTCATCCCGTCCCGCTCCCGGGCCGCCGCCCGCGCCTGAGACTCCTGATCCGGGCGTCAATATAGGCCGGGAACGAGGGGCGACCAACCAGATTTTCCGGCGTCGCCGCCCTCAACGGAGCACCTCCTCCGCCAGCACGGGGCGCAGGCGCTCCCAGCTCATCGCCAAAGTCTCGGGCATGACGCGTGTCTCGCCCACGGTCGTCATGAAACTGGTGTCGCCGGCCCAGCGCGGGAGCATGTGCAGATGGAAGTGGTCGGGCACCCCGGCCCCGGCGCTCGCCCCCGCGTTGTACCCGCAATTGATCCCCTGCGGGGCGTAGACCCGCCGCAACGCCCGCTCCATCGCCGCCAGCAGACCGCCCATCTCCGTCAGTTCCGCGGCCGCGAGGTCGGTGAGCCCTCCGACGTGCCGATTCAGGACCAGCAGGAGATGGCCATTGTTGTAGGGGTAGAGATTGAGGATGACGTACCAGTCACGTCCGCGGTGCAGGACGAAGTGTCGTCGCGTCGTCCCCGCCAAGACGGGTGCAGAACACACACCCATCCTCCTTTGACTGACCGCTCACGTAGGCGTACCTCCAGGGGGTGCACAGCCGGTCCACGCTCATCCTCCCCGCGCCGGCGCGTCAGCCCGGGCTGTCCGCGAGCAGCGCGCACTCCGCCACGCCCGACGGTTCCACCCGCAGGGCGAGATTGTCGATCAGCCGCGTCGGTCCCACGCGCACAGCCACCGCCAGCAGCATGCGTCCCCCCGCCACGTCCGCCCGCTCCAGGTCGGGCAGCGTGCGCAGTTCGGCGTACTCGACGGCGTCCGCCGCAGCCAGCGGGCCGCGCAGCGCCGCCTCCAGCGTGGCCCGGTCCCGCTCGCCCGCCGCCAGCCGGGCGCGCGCCGCCTGCAGCCCGCGCCAGAGGCAGGTCGCGCGGCCGCGGTCGGGTCCGCTGAGATAGCGGTTGCGCGACGACATCGCCAGGCCGTCCGCCTCGCGCACGGTCGGCCCGTCCACAAGCCGCACCGGAAAGTCGAGATCGCGCACCATCTCGTCGATCACCAGGCACTGCTGTGCGTCCTTGCGTCCGAAGAGGGCCACCTCGGGACGCAGCAGGTGGAAGAGCTTGGCCACGACGGTCAGCACGCCGGCGAAATGCCCCGGCCGCGCCGCGCCGCACAGCGCCGCCGCCCGTGGTCCCGGCCGCACGGCCACCCCGGCGGGTTGCCCGTACATTTCGCCGACGTCCGGGGCAAAGACCGCCGCCACGTCCAGCGGCGCGAGCAGGGCCAGGTCGGCGTCCAGATCGCGCGGATACGCGGCCAGATCCTCGCCCGGCCCGAACTGGGTCGGATTGACGAAGATCGAAACCACCACGGCGCCGTGCGCGGCGGCGGCGCGCACCAGGCTCAGGTGTCCCGCGTGCAGGGCGCCCATGGTCGGCACCAACGCGAGCGGCCCCCGCTCCCGCAGCGGCGCCAGACGCGCCAGGTCGGCCCGGGTGCGCAGGAGGTCCATGTCCGCTCAGCCCTTGGCGCGCCGGCGCCCGCGGGCCGCGCGCGCGGCGGGGGCGCGCGGGCGCCGCGCGGGCGCGCGGGGCCGGGTCGCCGTCGGCGGCTTCGCCGGAATGTCGGCGAACGTGTGTTCGGGCCCGGGGAAGGTGCCCGCGCGCACGTCGCCGGCCCAGCGCCGCACCGCCTCCGCGGCGATCGCCGCCCAGATCGGCGTAGCGCTTGACGAAGGTCGGCGGCACCCCGGTCGTCAGGCCCAGCAGGTCGTGGAAGACCAGCACCTGGCCGTCGCAGTCGGGGCCGGCGCCGATGCCGATCGTGGGGATGCCGAGAGCGGCGGTCACCCGGCGCGCCAGCGGCGCCGGGATGCATTCGAGCACCACCGCGAAGCAGCCGGCCGTCTCGAGAAAACGCGCCTCGTCGAGCAGGTCGCGCCGCGGCGGCCGCGCCCCGTCCCTGCACCTTGTAGCCGCCGAACCGATGCACCGACTGCGGCGTCAGGCCGAGGTGCCCCATCACCGGGATCTCGGCGGCGAGCAGCGCCGCGAGGACTCGCCTCGCGGACGCGCCCTCCTTCGATCTTGACCGCGGCGGCGCCCCCCTCCTTGACCAGGCGCAGGGCATCGCGCACGGCGTCCTGCGGCGTGACGTGGAAGCTGCCGTACGGCATGTCGACGATGATCGGCAGATCCGGGCGGCGCCCGCGCCACGGCGCGGCAGTGGTGCAGCATGTCCTCGATCGTCACCGGCAGGGTCGTCTCGTGGCCGAGCACCACCATGCCGAGGGAATCGCCGACCAGCAGCGCGTCCGCCCCGCCCTCCTGCGCGATGCGCGCCGTGGCCAGGTCGTAGGCGGTCAGCAGCACCAGCTTCTCGCCGCGCCGCTTGCGGGTGGCGAACACGCCGAGGGTCTGCGGGCCCTTCATGGCGCTCCCCTTCCCGATCGCGCGCCGGCTCAGGCCGGCGCGAAGAAGCGCGCGCCCTGGAACGGCTCCAGGAGCTGTTCGTAGAGCAGGTCGAAGTCGCGCGCGGAGTTGACGAAGTCCAGTTCGTTGGTGTTGACCACCAGCAGCGGGCGTCTCGCGGTAATGATGGAAGAAATAGTTGTAGGCGCCGTTGAGCGACTCGATGTACTCGGGCGACATCTCGCGTTCGAAGGAGCGACCACGCCAGCGGATCCGCTCCATCAGGATCTGGGTGCGCGCCTGCAGGTAGATGACCAGATCCGGCTTGAGGATACGCTGCTCCAGGATGTTCGCGAGCTGGTCGTACAGGACCAGTTCATCGTCGCTCAGGTTGAGATTCGCGAAAATCCGATCCTTGGCGAAAAGATAATCCGAAACGACCGTGTCCCGGAACAGCTCGCTCTGGAACAGCTGCTGCTGCTGCCGGTAGCGGCTGAGCAGGAAAAAGATCTGGGTCTGGAACGCGTAGGCGGCGCGGTCGGCGTAGAAGCGGCCCAGGAACGGGTTTTCCTCCACGACCTCGAGATTCAGCCGCGAGCCGAGACGCGCCGACAACAGCTTCGCCAGGCTCGTCTTGCCGACCCCGATGACCCCTTCCACCACGATGTAACGCCACGGAGGCACGCCGCTCATTGATCCCCCCCCGGAGACCCGAGATCACCTATCCGGCGCACCGCGGGCCCGCTGCGGGCACGGATTCTTGCACAGGCGGCGGTGACTGTCTCGCCCGAATCGGGCAGCCGCAGATCGGGGGCGATTTCCCGCAGGGGCGCCAGCACGAAGGCGCGCTGCCGCAGCCGCGGGTGCGGCAGCGTAAGGAGCGGCTCGTCGACGACCCGGGCGCCGTGGACCAGGATGTCGAGGTCGAGCGGCCGCGGTTGCAGATGGCCGCCGGGCAGCCGCCCATGCCGCGCTTCCAGCTCCTTCAGCAGGGTCAGCAGCACCGCCGGCTCGAGCGCCGTGCGCAGGGCGACACAGGCATTGAGGTAAAGCTCCTGCGGCTCCCCCGGTCCGACATACTCCGTCTCGAACACCGGGCTGACGGCCGTCACTTCGAGGGCGGGGTGGCGTTTCAGGGCGGCGACGGCAGCGCGCAGATGACCCAGCCGATCCCCCTGGTTGCTGCCGAGACCGAGGTAGACCGCCTCGATCTCCGCGGCCGGCTCCGAGCCCGTCGGCGGGGATCACGTCGCGTCCGCCGCGCCGTCCGCCGCGAGCGTTTCCCGTCCGCGCTCGAGCGTCACCGCCACGCGGCCGAGGAAATTGGCGATCGGCGGATTCGGCTTCTGCACGGTGACCGCCACCCGCTCCAGCGGAAACCCGGTCAGCAATTCCCGGCACAATCGCCACGCCAGCGCCTCGATCAGATGGAAGGAAGTGCCGGCCACCACGTCGCAGACCCGTCGGTGCACGGCGGTGTAATCGAGGGCACTGCGCAGCGAATCGGAGCGCGCGACCGCCTCGAGGTCGGTCCACAGCTCCACGTCCACGACGAACCGCTGCCCCAGTTCACGCTCCGCCGGGTGAACGCCGTGGTGAGCGTAGACATCGATTCCACTGATCGTGATGCGGTCCATCACAGCCTCCGCAGCCGCTGCGCGCCCTCGGCGATCCGGTCGTCGGGCGCCGTGAGGGAGATGCGGAACCACCCCTCGCCCGCCGGGCCGAAGCCGACGCCGGGCGTGACCACGACCCCCGGTCCGTCGAGCAGTTTCCGGCAGAAATCCAGCGAGGAACCACCGCCCGGCACCCGCGCCCAGACATAGAAGGTGGCGTCGGTGGCGAACACCTCCACGCCCGCGACTTCCAGCGCCGCCACGATCAGCGCGCGCCGCCGCGGATAGGGGGCGAGAACATCCGCGAGCAGATCGTCAAAGCCTTCGCCAAGTCCCGCCGTCACAGCCTCCTGCACGGCGGTGAAAACGCCGCTGTCGAGCGTCTCCTTCACCCGCGCGAGATCGCGCACCAGCCCGGCATTTCCGGCGGCGAACCCGACCCGCCAGCCGGTCATGTTGAACATCTTCGAGAAGCTGTGCAGTTCGATCACCCGGTCGCGCCGCAGGTCGGCGTGCGCGAGGAGACTGGCCGGCCGCACGGCGCCGAACGCCACTTCGAGATAGGCCGCGTCCTGGACCACCGCGATTTCGTGCCGCGCGCCGAACGCCACCGCGCGCCGGAGCAGCGCCGGGTCGGCGGTCGCGCCGGTCGGGTTGTGCGGATAGTTCAGGAACAGGAGCCGCGTCCGCGGCGTGACCAGCGCCTCGAGCTCGTCCCAGTCGGGACGGAAGCCGTGCTCCGCCCGCAGCGTGAACGGGACCGGGCGCCCCCCGGCCAGCAACGTCGCCTGCCCGTAGACCGGATAGCCGGGGTCCGGCACAAGCGCCTCGTCGCCCTCCTCGAGCAGGGCGAGCGGCAGGTGACCCAGCCCCTCCTTGCTGCCGATGAGCGCCAGGATCTCCCGGCCCGGGTCGGCCGTAACGCCGTGGCGTCGCCGCAGCCAGCCGGCGAGCGCCTCGCGCAGCGCCATGCCCCCGGGGTTGGCGGGGTAGCGATGGTTCGCCGCGCGCCGCACCGCCGCGGCCATCGCCTCCACGAGGGGGGCGGGCGTGGGGCGGTCGGGGTCGCCGATGCCAAGATCGACGATATCGCGTCCGGCGGCGAGGGCCGCGCGCCGGGCGGCATCGATCTCCGCGAAGAGGTAGGGAGGCAGGAGGGCCAGTCTGGTCATCGCATCGTGCCGGCCCCGGCGGGCCGGTCGCCTCCTTGGGGCCGACCGAAAAGCGCCCGCGAGCGCACGCACCCGCGGGCGGACGTCTTCAGGGAACCGGTGCGGCGGCAGGATCGCCGGGGCGGATCGGGCGCAATACGGACGCAACATAATAAGGACGCGGATCTGCTGTCAATCGGTCAACCCCGCCGCGGCCGGTTCGATGCCCAGGCGCGCGAGCGCCATCAGCACGCCCCCCCCACCGCCAGCGCCTTGTCCGAGATCCGCGCCGGATCGACGTCGAGACCGCGGGGATCCACATCGCCGACCTTCTCCCCCACGGAGAGTTCCACATCCGGGTGGATGAGGCCGCGCACACGACCGTCCAGCCGGCTCACCACCGGCACGCCGTCGATCTCCCCCACGCATTCTCCCGCGGTCACCAGATCGCCGATCCGGCGCCGCGGCACGCAGCGTCCCGCCGCCGGGGCGCGCAGCAGCCGCCGCCGGTCCTCCCCGCCGACCAGCCCCGGCACGCCGCTGTTCGGAGCGGCCTCCCCCGCGGCCAGCAGCGCCCCCAGCCGCGGGCCCCGCTGGGTCTCCACCACGAACGTCGCCTCGCGTCCGCAGCGGAAACCGGGGCCCAGGCCGATGACCGGCCACGGGCCTTCCGGCAGGGGCAGGGGGGGGCGCTTGGTCATGCGGGCATCGACAACGACAGCCGGACACAGACGCCGCAGCTGCGTCCCCGCCGGATCGACCACGACCACGACCGGCCCCGCCGCGAAGCCGACCGCGTCGGCGCGGTCGACGAGAACGCCAGGCACCTCTTCCACGTCCTGCCGTCCGGCGTACACCGCCTCGGCGAAGGCGACCAGCCGCCGCACGGCGCGCGGCGCGGCTTCCTCCGCCAGCACGACGCGATAGCCGCGGCGCCACAGCCGCACCGCCACCCCGCTGGCCAGTTCCCCGGCGCCCTGGATCCAGATCCCTCCGGCAATCCGGTCCGACCGGTTCACGGCGTCGTCCCTGCCGCGTCGGGCAGATCGTACGGGGCCTTCGCGGGCGCCACGGGGCGCCGGCTCTGGTGGTAGATGCCGAGCGGACGGCCCGCGTCGTCATTCAGCCACGACACGCCGCGCGTCACCGCGAGCATTTCCGCCAGGATGCTCAGCGCCAGCTCCGCCGGAGTCTCGGCGCCGATCGCCAGCCCCACCGGCACGACCACGCGGCTCCAGCGCTCCGCGCAGCGCGTGTCGGCGGTGAAACGCTGTCGCAACTGCGCCGCTTTGGACCGGCTGCCGATCACGCCGACCCAGGCTGCTTCCACCCCCGCCTCCCGCTCGAGCGCGAACAGCGCCTCGAGGAACTCCGCGTCGAGACGGTGGCCGCGGGTGGCGCACAGGACCAGCGTGCGCGGCGTGGGGCGCAGGTGGGTGGCCAGATCGTCCGGGGTCGCGGCCAGCGCCCGCGCCGGCGCGAGGTCGGCCAGCAGATCGGCGCGGTCGTCCACCACCGTGAAGTTGAACGGCAGGTCGCGCCCGAGACGCGCCACCGCCCGCCCCACGTGCCCGGCGCCGAAGATCCAGCACGACGGCTGGGCCACGAGCGGCTCCACGAACACCTCCACCTCGCCTCCGCAGGCCGACAGTTCCCCGCTCAGGTCGAAACGCAGATGCCGGCACCGGCCGTCCGCCATCGCCTCCCGCGCCGCGGTGATGACGAGCGCCTCGAGTCCGCCGCCGCCGACGCTGCCGACCAGCGTGCCGTCGGCGCGCAGGATCAGCTTGCTCCCCTCGTGGCGCGGCGCCGAGCGGTCGGTGCGGATCACGGTCGCCACCGCGCCCCCCTCGCCGCGGGCTGTCATGTCGGCCAGCAGCGCATACAACTCTTTCATCGGTCCCCCTCGTCGAACGGAGTCGGCGCGTCCGTCCCCGGATCCCCCGGGGTGTCGCGATCGGCGATGACGCCGGGATCGGCCACCGGCACGTTCCGCAGCGGCGCCCGCGCCGCCCCGTCCCCGCGCGCGGCGGCGAGCAGCAGGGTCCGCATCGGACCGTCGGGACGCGACCCGCACAGCGCCAGGAACGGCGCCGTCGGTAACACCACCGGATGCCCCGGCACACCCGCGTGCTCCGGCACCAGCACGCAGCCCGGCGCCCGCCGTGACGCCGCCGCCAGCCGCGCCAGCGTTCCCGGCGCCGACCTGCGGCAGGTCGACCGGGTGCAGCCAGAGATGCGTCGTTGTCGCGCCCAACGCCTCGAGCGCCGCCACGACCGACAGCGCCGTGTCGCCCCCCGCGGCACGCATGATCCAGAGCACGGGCGGACCGTCGGCCAGCAGGGGTCGGTAAAGATCGGCCAACGGCGCGGTGGTCACCACCGCCAGCGGCCACCCGACCGCCGCGTAGAGGTCGGCCACGGCCTGCAGACAGCTCCGCCCCGACAGACCCGGAGGGGCAGAGCCCCTTCGGTCGCCCCATGCGCCGCGACTCGCCCCGCGCCAGGACGACGCCCTGATCGCTGCGTGCGCTCACGACGCGCCGACCGGCGAAGTCGCGTCGCCCGGCGGCGCCGCCGGCGGCCCGGCGCCGTCGAGGCGACAGGTCGTCCGCAGATGCGGGTGCTCCGCCGGCCAGCTCGCCCAGCACAACCAGCGGCACGCCGGCCTCGTCCATCACGCGCGCCATGAAGCCGAACAGGCCGACGACTGTCGGCGCAGGACGCCAGCTGGGTCAGAGCCACGACCACCGGCACGCCGGCCGGCACATGCGCCAGATAGCCGCCCGGACCGTGGAGCAGGCGGAACATCAGTTCCCAGCTCCAGATCTCCGCCGGGTCGCGCGGCAGCCCGGGCGCCGGCAGCCGCCCGTGCCGGTGCAGCACCGTCCCGACCGGACGCCCCAGGGCGGAAAGCCCCATCACGACGATCGCCAGCGAGGTGCGCGCCGGCCAGACCGGCTCGTCGTCGCGATGGATCTTCACCGGCAGCCCGGCGCTGCCGTCCGCCTCGACCAGAACCACGTGCCGAGGCAGCAGCCCGCCCAGGGCGTCCGCCTCCGCCGGCGCGAGGCCGCGCCACTTGCCATCCGCGTGCTCCCCGCCCTGCACGAACAGCAGCGGCTCGTCCCGCAGCGCGCCGTTCGCCACCTCTGCCCACGGGGCCACCCGCAGTCCCGGCCAGACGAGCGGCTCGGTGCGCGTGGTCGTGGTCACCGCGACCGGCGTCCCGGCCGACCGCAGCGCGGCGGCCGCCGCCGCCAGCAACAACGTCTTGCCGCCCCCGCCGCAGATCGCCACCACGTGCCCCCCCTCGCGCGGGAGGAAGTCGTGCCAGGCGTCGAGGAAGCAGAATTCCATGCCGCCGTCTCCTCAGCCCCGGCCCGCGCGCGCGTCGGCGTACCACGCCTCGAGCGCGTCGAGCATCATGTCACGTCCGAACCGCGCGCCGACCCGTCTCCGGCCCGCCTCGCCCCAGGCGCGCGCCATCGCGGGCGCCGCCAGGATCTCCGCCAGGGCCGCCGCCAAAGCCGCGGCGTCGCCGGGCGGCACGACACGCCCCGTCTCGCCGTCGCGGCTGACCTCCGCCACGCCGGTCGGCAACCGCGTCGAGATCACCGGCAGTCCCGCCGCCATCGCTTCGAGCTGCACCACGCCGAAGGTCTCTCCCTCGCCGTCGCTCGGCAGCACCAGCGCGCGCGCCTCCCCCATCTCGCGCCGCAGGTCGGCCTCAGACAACTCCCCGGCGAACCGCACGCGACCGACCAGCCCCTCGTCGCGCATCTGCCGCTCCAGGCCGCGCCGCAGCGGCCCGTCCCCCACCACGACCAGACGCGCCTCCGGCGTGCGTCGCACCGCCTCGAGCAACAGCCGCAGCCCCTTGTAATAGACGAGGCGTCCGACGAAGAGGAACGGCCCGTCCGGCGTCGGCGTCGTGGCGGCCCAGCCGTCGGCATCGATCCCGAACGGAATCACCCGCACCCGCTCCCGGTGCGGCGCCAGCAGCGACGAGCGGTCGCGCAGCGTCGCCGTGGATACCGCCACCCCATCCGCGCGCGTCGAGACAGGCGCGAACCAGCGGCCGCACCAGGCGCCCCCCCAGCCGCTGCCGGGTGATGTCGGCATGGTACCAGACGCACAGCGCCGGCCCGGCGCCCGCGCCGCGCCGCAGCGCCCGCAACACCGCCGCGCACGCCGCCGGATGCGGCAGATGCAGTTGGACGAGATCCGGCGCGTCGTCGCGCAACACCCCCGCCAGCAGCCGTGGCAGCCCCGGCGAAAGCGGCTGCCCGTTGACCGTTGCCGGCGTGCCGGCCCGCAGCAACCGCCCCGCGCGCCCCGACCGCGGCCCCGCGATCGTTTCCCGCCGCTCTTGCCACCCCCGCCCCGAAACCAGCGCCGTCACCTCGTGCCCGCGGTCGAGCAGCCCCTCGCACATGAGGCGCAGCACCGTCTCCATGCCGCCACGGCTGGGCGGATAGTATTTCCCGATCTGGAGGATGCGCATGCGCAGAATCTAGGCCATCCCGCCCCACCCGCCAACGGCAGCTTGCGTCGCCACGCCCGATCACCGTGTCGCCGGCCGCTTCCTCTCCCAACCTCGCCGCCCCTTCCGCCATCGCCTCCGCCCGGCGAGGCGGCGGGGCGCGCCCGCGAGCGCATCCGCGCGACCACTGCCGCCGGCGCAGCCGGCGCGCTGTGGACGCGCGGCCGCGCGAGCGGGCGCGCCCCGCCGCCCGCCGGGCGGAGGTTGACGACGAAAAGGGCGGCCCCCCGGAGGAGACCGCCCTGTGCACTGACGTCGCGAAAGCCGACGTCTAGTACATGTCGCCCATGCCGCCGCCGCCGCCCGGCATGCGGCATGTCCTTCTTCTCCTCGGGGAGGTCCGCCACGCAGGCCTCCGTGGTGAGCAGCATCGCCGCGATGGAGGCGGCGTTCTGCAGCGCGGAGCGGGTGACCTTGGCCGGGTCGATGATGCCCGGCGCCATCAGGTCCTCGTACTCCATCGTCGCGGCGTTGAAGCCGAAGGTGGCGCGCTTCTCGTCGCGCAGGCGCGCGACGACGAGCGAGCCCTCCATGCCGGCGTTGGTGGCGATCATGCGCAGCGGCTCCTCGACGGCGCGCGCGATGATGTCGCGGCCGACCGCCTCCTCGCCCGGTCAGCTCGAGCGCCTTGATCGCCGACACGGTCCGCAGCAGCGCCACGCCGCCGCCGACCACGATGCCCTCCTCGACCGCCGCGCGGGTGGCCGAGAGCGCGTCCTCGACGCGGTGCTTCTTCTCCTTCATCTCGGTCTCGGTCATGGCGCCGACGCGGATGACCGCCACGCCGCCGGCCAGCTTGGCCAGGCGCTCCTGGAGCTTCTCCTTGTCGTAGTCGCTGGTGGTCTCCTCGATCTGGGCGCGGATCTGGCCGATGCGCGCCTTCACGTCGGCCGCCTTGCCCTTGCCGCCCACGATCGTGGTGTTGTCCTTGTCGATGCTGACGCTGCGGCACTGGCCGAGGTCGGCCGTGGTCGTGTTCTCGAGCTTGAGGCCGGCGTCCTCGCTCATGACGCGGCCGCCGGTCAGGACCGCGATGTCCTCGAGCATGGCCTTGCGGCGGTCGCCGAAGCCGGGCGCCTTCACGGCCGCCACGTTGCAGGGTGCCGCGCAGCTTGTTCACGACCAGCGTGGCCAGCGCCTCGCCCTCGATGTCCTCGGCGATGATCAGCAGCGGACGGCCGATCTGCGCGATCTTCTCGAGGACCGGCAGCATGTCCTTCATGCTGCTGATCTTCTTGTCGTGGATCAGCACGTAGGGATTGTCCAGCTCGACGCGCATCTGCTCGGCGTTGGTGATGAAGTAGGGCGACAGGTAGCCGCGGTCGAACTGCATGCCCTCGACGACCTCGAGCTCCATCTCGGTGCCCTTGGCCTCCTCGACCGTGATCACGCCGTCCTTGCCGACCTTGTCCATGGCGTCGGCGATGATCTTGCCGATCTCCGGATCGTTGTTCGCGCGAGATGGCGGCCACGGAGGCGATGGTCTGGCTGTCCTTGACCGGCTTCGCCTGCTTCTTGATGGCCTCGACGGCGGCCTCGGTGGCCTTCTGGATGCCGCGCTTGAGGAACATCGGGTTGGCGCCGGCGGCGATGTTCTTGCAGCCCCTCGTTGATGATGACCTGGGCCAGCAGGGTGGCCGTGGTCGTGCCGTCGCCCGCGACGTCGTTGGTCTTGGTGGCGACTTCCTTGAGCATCTGGGCGCCCATGTTCTCGAACGGCTCCTTCAGGTCGATCTCCTTGGCGATCGTCACGCCGTCATTGGTGATGACGGGGGAGCCGAATTTCTTGTCGAGGATCACGTTCCGGCCGCGCGGGCCGAGGGTGATCTTGACGGTGTTGGCAAGGGTGTCGACGCCCTTCTTGAGTCTCCGCGCGCGCGAACTCGCTGTGCGCGATCTGCTTGGCCATGCTTCATCACTCCTTCGCTCTGTCGCTGATCCCGTGGCGTGTCCGGCCGGCTGCGCCCGCGGGGGGCGCCGGCGCGATTTACAGAATGGCGAGGATGTCGCCCTCGCGCAGGATGAGGTAGTCCTTGCCCGTGACCGACACTTCGGTGCCGGAGTACTTGCCGTACAGCACCGTATCGCCCTTCTTCACCTCGGGCGCGATGCGCTCGCCGTCGTCGCCCGTGCGACCCGGACCCACCGCGATGACCTTGCCCTGCTGCGGCTTTTCCTTCGCGGTGTCGGGGATGATGATGCCACCCTTCATGGTCTCGCCCTCGAGGGGCTCGACGAGAACGCGGTCAGCCAGCGGCTTGATGGTCATGCTCATCGTGGTCTCCTCCCTTCCCGTTACATCATTTTGAACAAGCGATATCAGCACTTGGCGTGCTCGTCTGCCAATACGCGGTGTCAATATAGCCGTCCTTCGCATCCTGGCAAGCATGATTTTCCGCGACGACGCCGGTCCTGCGTGTCAGGTATGTGTCATTTTGTCATGATGATGTCATGGTATGGGCGGCACGATTGCCTGCTTGTTTCTCTCCGGATCCCGTAGACTCTATGCTTGTGATGCCTTGCAGCCGATGTCCGGAGGAAGCATGAGCAAGTGGCATATCCGCTGCGGTCTGGTGCTGACGACGATCCTTGGCCATCGCGTCGGGTTGCTGCCCGCCGGACGGACGACGGCGAACTCTTCCGACGGGTCGACGCCGGCCTGCCCGCCTCCGGCAAGAGCTACGGCGCCGTGCCGGCGGACCTCGACGGCGACGGCTGGCCCGATCTTCTCCTGTCGCTCCACGGCGATCATCCCGAGCTGCGGCTCAACCGGGGCGGCCTGCGCTTCGCGCCGCCGCCGCCGGCACGCCGCCCTGCCGTCCGGCCCGCGTGACCAGCACGCGGCGGCGCCGTGCGATTTCGACGGCGACGGCGACTGGGATCTCTGGATCGCCGGCGGCTCCGAGAAGGGCACCGACCTCGGCTGGTGCCAGCTCTGGGTCCAGCGGGCCCCCCTGCGCTTCCGCGACGCCGCGGCGGGCGATCCGCTCACCGGCAATCCGACCGGCCGCGGCCGCGGCGCGCTCTGGGCCGATTTCGACGGCGACGCGCGGCCCGAACTGCTGCTGCTCAACTACCAGAGCGCGGTCCGCCTGCTGGCGTTCGACGGCCACGCCTGGCGCGACGCCACCACCCGCCTGCCGACGCCGCCGGCCGTCGAACTGTGGGCGCCGGGCCGGCCTGCGCCCGGGCCGGACGAACGGGCCCGCTCCGCCTGGACGCACGCCGCGGTCACCACCGATCTGGACGGCGACCGACGCACCGACCTGCTCGCGCTCGGACGTCCCGGATTCTGCGGTCTCTGGTGGAACGACGGCGCGCGGCTGCGTGACCTCACCGCCGCCTCGGGGCTCAAGCCGGCGCTCTGGCCGCACGTCCCGGTCCACGCCGCGGCCGGCGATATCGACGGCGACGGCGACGCCGACCTCGTGCTGCTGCATCGTCCGGACCCACAGATCGAGCCGCGACGCGAACCGGTCGAGTTGTGGCTCAACGTGTCGACCCCCGGCGCCCCCCGCTTCATCCCCGCCGACGCGACCGCCGGACTCGCCTGCGGCGGCGATCCGGTGGCCGCCCTGCTCGCGGATTTCGACAACGACGGCGCGCTCGATCTCTGTGTGGCCCGCCGCGAGCCCGCCGACGGCCTCCTGAATCGGATCTGGCGGGGCGACGGCGCCGGGCACTTCGCCGACGTCGACCGCCCGCTGGGGCGGCGGCGGTCCGCCCGGCGGCCACCCCGAGTCGCTGCTGGCCGCCGATCTCGACCGCGACGGCGACCTCGATCTGCTGACCGGCAACGGCGGCGGCGACGCGCCGCTGCCGCGCGACGCCTTCGTGCTCTATCGCAACCAGAGCCGGGACAAGCGCGGGGTGACGCTCGATCTGGGCGCCGCCGACGGTGCGGCGCAGGCGCTCGGCGCGACCGCGGAACTCGCGCTCGACGGCCGCCGGCAGGTCCGCCGCGTCGATTCCGTGGCCACGCCGCTCGGGAGCGCCATCCAGCCGCTGCACTTCGGCGTCGGCGCGGCAGCCGGCCCGTTCACCGTCGAGGTGCGCTGGCCGTCCGGCCGGGCCGAACGGGTCACCCTGCCCCGCCCCGGAGCAGCCTACCGCCTGCGGGAGGGCACCGGCGCCGCCGAGGCGCTGCCGGTAACTCCGGGAAAGGCGGCGCGATGAGCCGGCGACTCCTCCCGACCGTCGTGCTGCTGCTCGGCCTGCTGCGGGACCGACGCGGCGTCGGCCGCGATCCTGCGGGTCACCCCGGACGGCACCGGTCCCTGGCCGCGCATCCAGGCGGCGCTCGACGCCGCCGCGCCGGGCGACGTGGTCGAACTGGACGACGGCATCTACACCGGCGACGGCAACCGCGATCTGGACTTCCGGGGCAAGGCGGTCAGCCTGCGCTCCCGCGGCGGCGATCCCGACCGCTGCGTGCTCGACTGCGCCGGCGACGACTGGCGCACGCCGCACCGCGGCCTGCATTTCCAGAACGGCGAGGGCCCCGGCACGCGGGTGAGCGGCCTGACGATCCGGCACGGCCAGGCGCTGGGCGATCGGCCGCCGGCCGGGTCGGGCGGCGCCGTGCTCTGCCGCGGCGCCTCCCCGCTCTTCGTCGCCTGTGTCTTCACCGCCTGTCGCGCCACAACGGGCGGCGCGGTGGCGTGCGAGGAGGGCGCCGCGCCCCGCTTCGAGCACTGCCTCTTCCTCGGCAACACGGCCACCTACGGCGGCGGGCTGTTGTCGTTCCGGAGCACGCCCGTGCTGATCGACTGCGACGTCGCGGACAACACGGCCGGCAGCGGCGGTGGAGCGGCCTTCATCATGGGGGCAGGACGGCTCGAGGGCTGCCGCTTCACGCGCAACTCCGCCACGACCGGCGGCGCGCTCGCCTGCGAGCAGGGGGCGGACGCTGGAGCTGAACGACGGCGTGATCGCCGAGAACACCGCCACCCTTGGCGGCGGCCTGTTCATCAACGCCGCCGGCCCACGGCTCGCCCGCTGCCGTCTGATCGGCAACAGCGCCGGCGCCGGCGCCGGTCTCTGCCTGCGCGGCGGCGCGCGGGCCCTGCTCACGGAATGCGCCATTCTCGACAGCCCGCAGGGGGCCGCGACGGACTGCGACGCCGGCAGCTCCGTGCAGGCGATGCGCACGCACACGCGAAGGCAACGCCGAAGGCAACTGGACCGGTTGCCTGGCGGGACAGGAGCCGGTCCCGTCCACCGCGCTCCGCCCGCCTAGATAACGCCCGCGTCGCGCAGGCGGGGCCACGCCAGGCGGAGCGCCCCCCGCAGCGTCCAGTCGGGGTCGTGCAGCCAGCCGGGACGTGCGAGGTGCGCGCCGAGCCCGCCCGGTCACCGCCACGGGGCGGGGCCCGTAGCGCTCCAGCAGGCCGTCCACCACCCCCAGCACCCCCCGCACCCCGACATGGAAGGCGCCGGCCTGCATCGCCGCGGCGGTCGAGGCGCCGACCTCGAGGGACAGGGGCGAACGGCACCGGCGACAGGCGCGCCGCCGCCTCGCCGAGGCGCTGCGCCGCGAACGCCATCCCCGGCGCGATCAGGCCGCCCCGGAAACAGCCGTCCGCCAGCAGGTCGAAGGTGGTGGCGGTGCCGGCATCGACGACGAGAGCGTCGCGCCAGCCGCGAGCCGACGGCGGCCGCCATGTTGCAGTAGCGGTCGGCGCCGACCGCCGCCGGTTCCGCCACGCCCAGCGCGAACGGCAGCGGCGAGGTGTGGTCGAGCCGGCACCGCCCCCGGCAGCGCCGCCAGGAGCGCCGCGCCGCACGTCGGCACGACCGAAACGATCGCCGCGCCGGTCGTCCCCTCCGCCGCGGCCAGGACGGCCAGAGCGCCGGCGAGCACGGTCCGCGCCGCCGCATCGCGCGGGGTGGGCCACTCGCGCAGACGGCGCACGGTCCCGGCGGGGGCGCCGCCCGGCGTGGCGTCCGCGGCCGCGCCGCCCGACGCGCCCGGCGTCGCGGTCCAGAGCGCCGCCGCCACGCGGCTGTTGCCGACATCAATCACGAGCACGCGAGCCATGCGTCCTCCCCCCGGCCGGACGCTCCGCCACGTCGACCACGTGCACATCGCCCGCGAGCAGACGCGCCACGCTGCCGTCCGACGCGCCGCAGCAGCAGCGCGCCGGTCTCGTCGATCCCCGCGGCGCGCCCGGTCACCGGCCCCTGCCCGGTGGCCAGGGTGATGCGCCGCCCCCGCAGCCGGTCGCAGGCGGCGAAGCGCCGGAGGTACGGCGGCCAGCCGTCGGCGCGGAACGACGGCAGCTCGGCGTCGAAGCGCGCCAGGATCGCGCCGGCCACGATCGCCGGCTGCGGCACGCGCACCTTCTCGATGCGGAAGGAGGTGGCGCGACCGCGGAGGTCGGCCGGCAGATCGGCGGCGGCCACGGCCAGATTCAGGCCGAGCCCCGCCACCAGCCGCGGTCCCGTCGGCGTACGCGCCGCGTCCAGCAGCAGCCCGCCGAGCTTGCGCGGCCCGATCAGCAGATCGTTCGGCCACTTCAGATCGACCGCGAGCCCGAACTCCTCCCGCAGAACGATCGCCGTCACCAGACCGGCCCAGACCGCGAGACTCGCCGCGCTGCGCGTCGGCGCCGACGGCACGAGCCACGACAGCAACAACCCCTCGGCGCTGACCCAGGTCCGGCCCATCCGTCCGCGCCCACGCGTCTGGCGACGCGCCACCGCCACCGCCCCCGCCGCCGGCGCGGCCGGCGGCGTCGAGACGCTGCTGTCGCGGCGCCTGCCAGCCCCAGCCGTCCCAGGCGCAGACCCGGCCGATGCCCCCCCGCGCCCCGACCCAGCAGGAAATCGCTCGTGGAGTCGACACTTTCGAGCAGGTAGAAAGGCGCCTCCGGCCGGGCGCGACCCGGCCCCGGCTCGAAGGCGGCCAGACCGAACCAGTCCTGTCGCGGCAGCCGTCTCACGCGCCGCCTCCGGGGGGCGCGAAATCGAGCGCCGAGATCGAGGGCCGGCGCGGAGTGCGTCAGGCGGCCGATGGAAATCGCGTCGGCGCCGGCCGCGGCGAACGCGCCGGCCGACTCCAGGGTCACGTTCCCCGACACCTCCAGGCGGCTGCGCCGGGCCGGGTCGACGCGTCGCGCAGCGCGACCGCCGCGGCCACCCCCGCCGGCTCGAAATTGTCGAGCAGGATCCAGTCGACGCCGAGCGGCAGCACGCGACCGCAGCTGCGCCGGCGTCGTCCACCTCGATCTCGATCGCCAGCTCCGGCAGCTCCCGACGCGCGCGCGCCACCAGCGTCGCCATGTCGGCGGTCGGCCGCGAGCCAGTGGTTGTCCTTGAGCAGAATGCGGTCGTACAGGCCGAAACGGTGGTTCGCCCCGCCCCCGGCCCGCACCGCGTACTTGGCCAGGGCGCGGTAGCCGGGGATGGTCTTGCGGGTGTCGAGCACCAGGCAGTCGGCGCCGGCCACCGCCGCCACGAACGCGCCGTCAGCGTGGCGATGCCGCTGAGGTGCTGCAGGAAGTTCAGCGCCGTGCGCTCGCCGGTCAGGATCGCCGCGGCCGGCCCCGCGATCTCCGCCACGACCGTGCCGGGCGTCACGGCCGCGCCGTCGTCGACGCGCGTCGTGACGGTCACCGCGGCGACAGCTCGCCCCACACCAGTTCCCGCCAGCGCCAGTCCGGCCACGACCCCGGCCCGCCGCGCCACGATCCGCGCCCGCGGCGCGCGCCTCCCGGTCGCCACGGCCAGGGCGGTGGTCACGTCGCCCCCGCCGACGTCCTCGGCCAGCGCCTGACGCACCAGCGTGCGCAGCCACGCGGAATCGGGGAAGCCGGGCACCGGACGCGGATTCATCGGTGGCCCCCCTTCGCGCGACGGACGGCGGGCAGACCCCACTGTCCGCGCAATTCGTCGATCCGGTCGCGCAGCGTGGCCGCCAGCTCGAACTCGAGCCGCCGCGACGCGGCCTCCATCTCCTCGTTCAACGCCTCGATCATCTCGCCCGGCGACAGTCCCGCCGCCGCCAGCCGTTTCCACGGCGAGGCGTCCGGCGCGCCGTCGCGTTCCGCGTCCCCGGTCGCCCGCCACGGAGGTCGCCTGCATGATCTCCGCGCGGGTCTTGAGGATGGTCTGCGGCGAAAGATGGTGCTCCGCGTTGTACGCCAGCTGTCGGCTTCGCCGACGCTCGGTCTCCGCGATCGCGTAGCGCATCGAATCGGTCAGCTTGTCCGCGTACATGAGCACCTGGCCGTTGCTGTTGCGCGCCGCCCGCCCGGCGGTCTGGATCAGACTGCGGCCGGAGCGCAGGAAGCCCTCGCGGTCGGCGTCGAGGATCGCCACGAGCGAGACCTCCGGCAGGTCGAGCCCCTCGCGCAGCAGGTTCACCCCCACCAGCACGTCGCTCTCGCCCAGACGCAGCGCCCGGAGGATCTCCACGCGGTCGAGCGCGACGATGTCGGAGTGCAGGTAGGAGACCCGGATGCCGAGCCGCTGCAGGTACTCGGTCAGATCCTCCGCCATCTTCTTCGTGAGGGTCGTCACCAGCGTCCGCTCGCCGCGCGCCACGACCACGCGCACCCGTCCGATCAGGTCGTCGATCTGCGTGACGGCCGGCGCGACGATGATCTCGGGGTCCACCAGGCCGGTGGGACGGATCACCTGCTCCACGATCACGCCTCCCGACTGCTCGAGTTCCCAGTCGCCGGGAGTGGCCGAGACGAAGATCGTCTGCGGCACGAGCGCCTCGAGTTCCGCGAACCGCAGCGGACGGTTGTCGAGCGCGCTCGGCAGGCGGAAACCGTGTTCCACCAGCGTTTCCTTGCGCGAGCGGTCGCCTTTGTACATCGCCCGCAACTGCGGCAGCGTCACGTGCGATTCGTCGATCACCAGCAGGTAGTCGCGGGGAAAGTAGTCGAGCAGGCAGGCGGGCCGCTCGCCCGGCCGGCGACCGTCGAAGTAGCGCGAGTAGTTCTCGATGCCGGCGCAGTAGCCGACCTCCCGGATCATCTCCAGGTCGTAGCGCGTGCGCGAGGCGAGCCGCTGCGCCTCGAGCGCCCGGCCGGCCGCGTCGAGCTCGCCGAGGCGCACCTCGAGATCGCGCGCGATCTCGTCGAGGATCGGGCCCGAGCCCCTCCCGCTCCGTGACGAACTGGCGCGCCGGATAGACCGCCGTGTCGGCCACCGCCTCGAGCGTGCGACCGCTCAGCGCGTCGGCCCAGACCAGCCGCTCCACCGTGTCGCCCCACATCTCCACGCGCAGGATGCGCTCCTCGTGCGCCGCGCGGATCTCGACGACATCGCCGCGCGCCCGGAAATCGCCCGGGCCGGGCGAGGCGTCGTTGCGGTGGTAGTGGATCTCCACCAGCCGCCGCAGCAGATCGTCACGGGCCAGCGTCATGCCGACGGAGAGCGGCAGCACGTTGCGACGGAACGTCTCGGGGTTGCCCAGGCCGTAGATCGCCGACACGCTCGCCACCACCAGCACGTCACGGCGCGCCAGCAGGGAGCTGGTCGTGCGCAGGCGCAGCCGCTCGATCTCCTCGTTGATGCTGGCGTCCTTCTCGATGTACGTGTTCGAGGCGGGGATGAACGCCTCGGGCTGGTAGTAGTCGTAATAGGAGATGAAGTACTCGACCGCGTTGCTGCGGGAAGAAGCCCTGGAATTCCCCGTAGAGCTGCGCCGCGAGCGTCTTGTTGTGGCTGAAGACCAGCGTGGGCGGTTGAGCGCGGCGATCACGTTCGCCAGCGTGAAGGTCTTGCCCGAGCCGGTCACGCCGAGCAGGGTCTGGCAGCGATCGCCGCGGCGCACCCGCTCCGTGAGCGCCGCGATCGCCGCGGGCTGGTCGCCGCGCGGCGGGAACGGCGACTGCAGGACGAAATCGCTCACGGCGCGCGCCCCCTCACGGCCGCGGCGCGAAGGTGGAGTCCGCCGACGGTGTCGCCCGCCGCCGCCGGCGGCAGGGTCGAATCGGCGCGCGGCGCCGGCGCCGACGACCGGACAGGTCGAACGGCTCCTGCCCGCCGACGACGCCGATGACCGGCGCGGCAGCGGCCGGTCAGGCTGTCGGCCGGCCCGAGACCACCGCCGAAGACGCGCCGGCCGGAGTGGTCGAGCAGACGCACCGCCACGAAGACCACCGCCACGGCCGCCAGGGCCAACGGCCACCCAGCGCAGCCAGAGACGCGATCCGCCCCCGTCCACGCGCCGCACCGTCACCTCCTGCTCCCAGACCGGCGCGGCCCGGCGGCCGGCGCCGCCCCCGCGGGCTGGCCGTCGAGGCGGGCCAGCACCTCGTCAGCGGACAGTCCGAGCGCCGCGGCGTAGGTGCGCAGGAAACTGCGGATGTACAGCGGTGGCAGGATATCGTGTTCGTCCGCCTCGAGCGCCGCCAGGAACTGCTCGGAAATGCGCGTGGCCGCGGCCAGCGCCGGCAACTCGAGACCGCGCTCCCGTCGCGCCGCGCCCAGCAACTGACCGACCGTCATCGGCGTCGTCCTCGGACTCGGCCATGTCGTCTCCTCCCGCCGCCGACCTCAGGTCCCCAGCGCCTCCACGCGGCGCCGCAGACCGGCGGCCTTCGCTTCGTTCTCGGCCAGCAGCTCCCGCTGCTGCGCGATGACCTCCGCGGGGGCGCGCGCGACGAATTTCTCGTTGTCCAGCTTGGCGCGGCAGCCGTGGATCCACCCCTCGATCCTCGCCAGCTCCTTGCCGAGCCGCTCCCGTTCCCGCGCGACATCCAGCAGGCCCTCCATCAGGAGGAAAACCTCCACCGCCCCGGCCACCCCGGCCACGGCCGGCGCCGGATCGGCGCCGCCGGTCACGACGGCGACCTCCTCCAGCTTGGCCAGCAGCGCGACCTGCGCCGCGTCGGCGGTCAGGTCGGCCGCCAGCTCCGCCGGCGCGCGCAGCACCGCCCGCCCGCGGCGGCCCGGCGGCACGCCCAGCTCACTGCGCGTGTTGCGCAGGACCCCGACCACCTCCGCCATCCGGTCGAAGCGCGCCGCCTCGGCGGCGAACACCGGCGGGCCGAGCGCGCGCGGAAACGACGACACCATCAGGTAGCCGCGCGCCGGCGGCAGCCAGCTCCACAATTCCTCGGTGATGAACGGCATCAGCGGATGCAGCAGCTTGTAGCTGACGCCCAGCGCGAGCACGGCGAGCGCCGCCGCCGCCGGTCGCGCGTCGGGGTCGCGCAGACGCGGTTTCACCGCCTCGAGATACCAGTCGCACAGTTCGTGACGGAAGAAGTCGTACACCACATGGGCGGCGTCGTTCAGCCGACGCTTCTCGAGGTTTTCCTCGCAGGAGCGGGAAACGAGCCAGAGCCGGTTCAGGAGCCAGGCATCCTCCAGCCGCAGGGCAGTCGGGACGCAGCGGACACGGCGGCGCGCCGCCGAACAGTTCGCCCCAGAGCGCCGTCGCGAAGGCCGCCGGCGTGGCCGCGGCGCCACCGGCCGCCGCGAGGGCGACGTCGAAGTCCCCGGTCGCGGCGACCGCGGGTGCATCGATCCGGGGCGGCAGCCCGGCCTCGTCCCACGCCCCGAGCACCAGCTTCGTGGCCTGGAACACCTTGTTGCAGAAGTTGCGGCCCACCTCGAGGGTGGGCTCGGAGAAGAACACGTCCTGGCCGGTCGGCGTCAGCATGACCATCGAGCAGCGCAGCGCATCGGCGCCGTAGCGGTCGATCAGTTCGATCGGGTCGGGGCTGTTGCCGAGCATCTTGCTCATCTTGCGCCCCTGCTCGTCGCGCACGATCCCGTGGAACAGCACCTCGCGGAACGGCGGCTCCCCGAGGAACTCGTAGCCGGCCATGATCATGCGCGCGACCCAGAAGAAGATGATGTCCGCGCCGGTCACCAGCACCGAAGTGGGGTGGAAGCGGGCCAGATCGCGCGTCTGTTCGGGCCAGCCGAGCGGTGAGAAGGTCCAGAGCCAGCTGGAGAACCAGGTGTCGAGAACGTCGGGGTCCTGCGTCAGCCGGACCGAGCCGCACGGCCCGCAGGCGGTCGGCGGCGCGGCGGCGGCCGTTTCCGCGCCACAATCGGCGCAGTACCAGACCGGAATGCGGTGCCCCCACCAGAGCTGCCGCGAAAGGCACCAGTCGCGGATGTTGCCGAGCCAGTTGTCGTAGACCCCCACCCAGCGGTCGGGAAAGAGCCGCACGCTCCCGTCCGCCACGGCGCGCAGCGCCGGGTCGGCCAGCTCGCCCATGCGCAGGAACCACTGCCGCGACAGGCGCGGCTCGATCACGGTGTCGCAGCGATCGTGATGGCCCACCTGATGGACGTGGGGCACCTCCTTCTCCAGCAGCCCCTGCTCGCGCAGCGCGGCCAGGGTGGCGGCGCGGCAGGCGGTCCGGTCGAGGCCGGCGAAGCGGCCCGCCGCGGCGTTCATCACCCCCCGCTCGTCCATGCAGATCACCTGCGGCAGCGCCTGACGGCGTCCCACCTCGAAGTCGTTCGGATCGTGCGCCGGCGTGATCTTCACGCAGCCGGTCCCCTTCTCCGGATCGGCGTACGCGTCGGCGATGATCGGGATGACCCGTTCGGTCAACGGCAGGCGGACCTGGCGTCCGACGAGGCTCCGGCGTTCGCCGTCGTCCGGATGCACGGCCACCGCCACGTCGCCGAACAGCGTCTCCGGCCGCGTGGTCGCCACCACCACGCCCCCCTCGCCGTCGGCGAAGGGATAGCGGATGTGCCAGAGGGCGCCCTGCGTCTCGCGGTGATCCACCTCGTCGTCGCTGATGGCGGTCAGACAGGTCGGACACCAGTGCGTCAGGTAGAGGTCGCGATAGATCAGTCCCTTCTCCCGCAGCCGCAGGAACGCCGTGGTGACCGCGCGCGAACGGGGTTCGTCCATGGTGAACGCCTCGCGCGACCAGTCGAGGCTGCAGCCGAGCCGGCGCAACTGGGCCGTGATCCGGCCGTGCGTCTGCTCCTTCCAGTCCCAGGCGCGCTCCAGGAACGCCTCGCGCCCGAGGGTCTGCTTGTCCAGACCCTCCTCGCGCAACTGGCGCGAGACGACCTGCTCGGTGGAGATGCTGGCGTGGTCCGTGCCGGGAATCCAGAGTGCGGCGCGCCCGCGCATCCGCATCCAGCGCACCAGCAGATCCTGGATGGAGTTGCCCAGGCAGTGTCCCATGTGCAGGATGCCGGTGACATTCGGCGGCGGCAAAACGATGACGAACGGCGCGGCGTCCGCGCTGTCGGTGGGCCGGAACAGGCCGGCCGCTTCCCAGGCCGCGTACCACTTATCCTCGATGCCGGCCGGCGCGTACTGCGCCCGCTGTCTGATTTCCTCCACCGGACACTCCTTGGGCGAAACCGCCGCGGGGGCGCCCCGCGGATCTGAGCGCCCGGAACGAGCGCAGGGAGGCAATGTTACACGCGCCCCCCCGGGTGGTCAACCAGCCGGGACAGCGGTTCCGGCCGACCCGTCCAATCCGGCCTTTCAGGATTATGAGTAGTTTACTCCTTGTTGCCTCCAGGCCCGGATCCGAGCCAGGATCGGGGGATGCCGCACCGCCCACTCGCCATGAGTGTAGCGTCCACATGAGTGTAGCGTCCATGCCCACCGAGCTCGGGGAAGTGCTATACTCCGTCATGGCGGGCTCATTGGGCTTGAGAGATCGCCCGACATCCCTGACCCCAGCCGGTCGGAGGCCCGCATGCTGCGGCACGCCAGCCCACCACCAGGCCACCGTAAACCCGCCGCGGGCTCGCCGTGGGTATGGCTGCAGGCTGTGCTGCTGGCTGCCCTGCTGCCGGGCCCGGCGGCCGCGACTCCGGACGAAATCGTCCGCCAGGCGATCGCGCGGGTCGACAGCGCGCGCTGGTGCGCCGACGTGCGGGTCCTTTCCGGCTACGATGCAGTGCCGGGCACCGCCGACACGAGCTACATCCAGAGCCGCCACATCGGGGCCGTGGGCAACGGCCTGGCGGCGGACTGGCTGCGGGCGGAGCTGGCGAATCTCGGCTACGTCGCGCGGTTCGACACTTTCCTCTACCACTTCAACGGGGAAACCACCCTCTGCCGCAACGTCGTGGCCGAGGTCATCGGGGAACTGCACCCGCGACAGTTCATCGTGCTGGGGGGCCACTACGACAGCTACCCCGCCAATCCCATCTTCGCGCCGGGCGCCGAAGACAACGCCACGGGCACCGCGCTCGTGCTCGCCGCGGCCCGCGCCCTGTCGGGCCTGCAGTGGGACCGATCGGTCTGTTTCGTGCTCTTCTCCGCCGAGGAGCTGCCGGGGCTTCAGGGCTCGCGCGACTTCGCGGCCCGCGCCGCCGCCGCCGGCGACACGCTCGCCGCGGCGCTCGTGGCCGACATGGTCACCTGGCACAACGTCTCCCCCGGCCTCATCCTCGACGCCCGCACCGAGTACGCCTGGCTGGCGGACGCCGTGGCCGGGGCGCTGCGCGTCTACACCGCCGTGAGCGACTCCGTGCAACTCAGCCCCACCGGACTCGTGGCCAGCGATCACCTCGCGCTGGCTGACGCCGGCGTGCCGGCCGTCCTGCTCATCGACCGCGACTGGCGCCTATACCCGTTCTATCACACCACCTCCGACACCTGGTCCAATATCGCGACGAAGACCGCGCAGGGGATCGCCACCACGCGCGCCGTCGTGGCGACCCTCGCCGGCCTGGCCGGCCTGCACGCCACCGGACTGCCGGTCGTCGTGCGCGATTTCACCCTCCTGCCGCTCGCTTCAGGCGTGGAACTGGCTTGGGAGACGGTCGCCCTGCCGGCCGCCGCCGGCCTGGAGGTCCTGCGCGCCACGGGCAGCGAGTGGCGACGGCTCACGCCGGTACCACTGACGCCGCCGCCCGGCCCCACCCGCTGGTACGACACCACGCCGACGCCGACCGGCGCGGCGCGGCTCTATCGGCTCGACCTCGTCACCGCTTCCGGCGTGCGCACGCCGGTCACCGCTGTGGTCGCGGCGCCGGCGGTCGCCGGCGGGGAACCGCCGGATGAATCGCGTCTCCGCCTCACCGTCGGGCACGACCCCGCCCTGGACACCACACTCATCACCATGTCCGCCGGGCAGCACGCCGGACCGGCCACACTGCGGCTCTACGATCTCGGCGGCCGCCTCGTGCGCGGCCTGTGGCACGGGTGGCTCCCGGCCGACGGCCTGACCGTGCCGTGGGACGGGCGTGACGAGCGGGGAAGTCCGGTCGCGGCCGGGCTCTATCTGGCGCGACTTGGAACGAACGGCGCCGGCGCCGCCGTGGCGCGGGTGGCCCGGATCCACTGACCCACCGTCGCTTGGCAGGTGGGCCGGGACATGGTATCATCCAGACACTTCGCGGTTCCGGAGCGGCCCCCCGTCCGTCTGCGCCGCCGACCGCCCGCGCCGCCGCCGACACCTCCCGGGAGGCCCCCGATGCGCGTGTTCCCCACGCGGCCCCGCCTGTCGCCCGCCCCACTGTTCAGCCTGGCGCTCGGCCTCCTCCTTCCCGCCATCGCCGGGGCGGGCGGCGTCGTCTTCCTGCCCGGCGTCCAGCGCGACGCGGTGGTACAGGGAGCGCCGTCCCTCGATCTGCTGACCTGGGAACTGACCGACGGACTGCTCGTCGTCGACCGCGTCGGATCGCCGGGCCATACGCGGTTCGGCCCCGCGCTCGCCCCGTCGCATGCCGACGCCGACTGGTTCCTGGTCCGCGGCCCGGAGCCCGCGCCATCCCGACATCTCCGCCCCCGCCCTCGCCCGTTTCGGAAAGGTTCAACCGGCCGGCGCCACCGCGTGGGTGATCGAGGTTCCCCGGGAACAGCTGGACCCCTTCCTGGCGGCCGGCTTCTCCCTGCAGCGACTGCCGCTCGACCCGCCACCCGCGGACACCCGCGTCAAGAGCGCCGCCCTCGCGCCGCTCGCGACCGCCCAGGTGGACACGGCGCTCAAGCGGGCCTTCATCAACACGCTCAGCCAGACCGCCTTCAACCAGATCATCCAGGAGATTTCCGGCTACGCGACGTTCTTCTACGCCGGACAGCTCCGGCAGGTGCACACCCGTTTCTACAGCACGGCGGCCAAGAACCTCGCCGGGGACTATCTCGCCGGCAAGCTCGTCTCCTACGGCTACACCGTGCAGTTCGACACGTTCATGGTCGGCAGCGTGACCTGCCGCAACATCGTCGCGACCAGGACCGGCTTCAGCGCGCCGACCGAGTATGTGGTGGTCGGCGGGCACTATGATTCCACCGCGCCCTCGGCAGACGCCCCGACGACCGCTCCCGGCGCCGAGGACAACGCCTCCGGCACCAGCCTGGTCATGGAGATCGCGCGGATCAGCGCGCACCGCGGATTCGACCGCAGCCTCCAGTTCGTGCTGTTCGACTCCGAGGAGCAGGGGATGAACGGCAGCGAGCATTTCGTGGCCGACGCCACGGCGACGGGGCGGCAGATCCAGGGCGCGATCATCGCCGACATGGTCGCCTGGTATCAGCACACCTACGGCCTGCACATCGAAGGCCAGACCCGCCTGGGAGGAGTCTGATGCAGACCATGGCCACCAACGTGGCCGCCTACACCCCCTGCATCTACGTGAAGGACTACTACAGCTGGGGCAGCGACCACGTGCCGTTCCAGCAGGCCGGCATCCCCGCGTTCCTGGCGATCGACTACGACTACGACGCCTATCCCTACTACCATCAGACCACCGACACCTGGTCCCACATCCAGGACACCGCCACGCTCGGGCTGCAGATCACCCGGGCCGCCGCCGCGACGCTGGCGGATCTGGCCGGGCTGCGCGCCGACCTGACCGGCGCCCCGCCGACCCCGGCCGCCCCGTCACGTCTGGCGGCCTGGCCCAATCCGTTCAACCCGCGCGTGACCATCGCCTTCAACCTGGCCGCGCCGACCACCGGCGAAATCGCGCTCTACGACCTGGCCGGCCGGCGCGTGCGGACCCTGGCCGGCGGCGAACTGCCGGCGGGCGAGCAGCGGCGCACCTGGGACGGGCGGGACGAACACGGCCGGCTCCTGCCGAGCGGGGTCTATTTCTGCCGGCTGCGCACGGCGACGGAGACGGCGAATCTGAAGCTCAACCTGGCCCGCTGAGGCGGACCTGTCCGGCCGCGGCGGGCCGGGCCATCCGGCCCGCCGCGGCGACCACCACCCGCCGGGGGGAAGATGCGCCGGCGCGCGAGACCTGGACGGAGCCGGTACGAGCGCGGATCCCGCGCCGCGGGTCTGTTCCTGCTCGCTCCCCTGCTGCTCCTGCTGACGATTCCCAAGGCGTTGGAAATGCAGCACGGTCCCTGGCTCGGCATGGCCGTGCGCAATCTGGAAGTCGCCACGATCGACCCCGCCGGCCCGGCCGCCGTCGCGGGCCTGCAGGCGGGCGATCGCCTGGTCACCGCCGGCGGGGACACCACCCGCACGATGCTCGACTGGTACGTCGCCATCGAGACGCGTCCCCTCCCCTCGCCGCTGCGCCTGCTGGTCCGGCGCGGCGACGCGCATGTTCGGCGCCGCGCTCCTGCACAGCCCGCCGCCGGGGGCGCGCGTGGTCTGGGCCGCGAGCCAGTTCCTGTCGGGCCTCGCCTTCCTGATGATCGGCTGGTGGGTGCTCTGGCGCCGGCGCGACCCGGTGGCGCGCGACTTCTTCGTCCTCTGCCTGATCTTCGCGTTCCTGCTGCATGGAAGTCTGGGTCCCGCCCGCGCGCGTCTGGATCACGGCGCGCGAGAGCCTGCGCGACCTGCCGCAGCTGCTGCTTGCCCCCCCTCTTCCTGCGCTTCTTCCTCGCCTTCCCGGCCACCGGATCGCTCGCCCCGGAGCTGGTGCGCCGGCGGCGCCTGCTGCTGATGCCGATCGCGCCCCTCTTGGCGCTGAGCCTCTACGCCCAGGCGACGCAGCCTCGATCCGCGGACCTCGATCCTCGTGGCTGTCCTGCAGGGATGCGCCCTGCTCTACCTCATCGGCTGCTTCGTCGCCGGCCTCGTCATCTTCGCGCGCAAGGCGCTGCGCCGCGACCGTCCGGTGCAGCAGACCAAGCTGCGGCTGGTGCTGCTCGGCCTGCTGCTGGGCCTGCTGCCGTTCCTGGTCGGGAATGTTCCTGGGCGGCGTGTCGCCGCGCGCGGGGCCGGCCCACTTCGAGTGGCTCGGCTTCTCGCTCGCCCTCGTGCCGCTTTCCTTCGGCCTGGCGATCCTCCGCTACGGCGCGCTCGACACCGAATTCATGATCCGGCACGGGCTCACCTACGCGGTCCTGACCCTGCTGCTCGTGGCGGCCTATGTCGTCATCGTCGGGGTCGCGGGGCACTTCCTGACCGAGAGCATGCGGATCGACACCGAGCCGCTGGCGCTCGCCCTGGTGGCCGGCTGCGCGCTCGCCGCGCTCCCGGCGCGCCGCCTCGTACAGCGCTGGATCGATCGCGCCTTCTACCCCGCCCGCCGCGAAAGCCGCGCCGCCGTGGCCGAGCTGGGGCGCGAGATGAACGGGCTGATCGACACCGCGAAGCCGCCGCCCACGCCCTCGTGGCCGGCCTCGACCCGCTGTTCGGCGCCGCGCGGGTGTCGCTCTTCCTCGCCGATCCCGCGCCGGAACGAACTGGCCGAGACGGCCGGCTGCGATGACGGCCACGACGTGCATCCGGTCTACCAAGTGCCGCTGAACGAGTCCGCTGCCGCTCGCCCTCTACCAGTTCGCCCGGCCGGTCTTCGTCGAGGAACTGGCCGAGGCGCTGCTCGCGACCGACGCGGAATCTGCACGCGCGTCCTGCTGGAGCAGCTCGGCGGCGAACTGCTCCTGCCCCTGACGACCGGCGGCCGACCGACCGGCCTGGTGGTCCTGGGACCGAAGCGCAACGGCGCGCTGTACACCCAGGACGACGTGGCGAACCTGCAACTGCTCGCCGTGCACGCCGCCGCCCAGCTCGAGAACACCCGTCTCTACCAGGAGAGCCTCGCGCGGCAGCGTCTGGAGACCGAACTGGCGGTGGCGCAGCAGATCCAGGCGCGGCTGGTGCCGGACGCGCCGCTCGAGCGGCCCGGCCTGCGCCTGCTCGGTCGCATGGAGGCCAGCCATGAGGTCGGCGGCGACTACTTCGACTACTTCCCGCTGCCGGACGACCGGGTCGGGCTGGCCATCGCCGACGCCTCGGGCAAGGGGATTCCGGCCGCCCTGCTCATGACGCAGTTGCGGGTCGCCTTCCGCAGCGAGGCCGCGGGCGGCCTCGCGCCGGAAAGCGTCATCGCGCACCTCAACGAAACGGCCTGCGGCCGCGAGACCTCGGGGAACCTCGTCAGCTTCTTCTACGGCGTGTACGATCCGGCCGACGGCAATCTGCAGTACTGCAACGCCGGCATGAACCCGCCGCTGCTGTTCCGCGCCGGCGCGCCGCGGGTTTGCGAATTGCGGCGCGGCGGGCCGATGCTCGGCGCCGCCGCCGGTCGCGCGTACCGCCGCGGCACCCTGCGCCTGCGCCCTGGCGATCTGCTGCTGGCGTTCACCGACGGTCTCGATCGACGAGACCGACGCGACCGGGGAATTCTTCGACCTGGAGCGTCTCGTCGCGACCGTGCAGATACAATCTGCACCGCCCGCTCGAAGGGCTGCGCGAGCAGATTTTTGCCACCGTTTCAGCCTTCGGCGGGGCCGAACGCGGCGACGATCGCACCCTCATGTTGTTGCAGGTCTGCCCCTTGTGACTTCGCGCCTGTCCCGCTCGCAGTTTGCCCGGTCCCGGCGCGGAATAATGCTAAAGCCATTGCGGAAGCCGGCGAAACAGGCAGCGGACACTCCGCGTGCCGCCCTCACTGAGGAGGGCCGTCGCCAAGGGGTTCCACAAACCGAGGAGGCGGGCCGTGACGATGGAGAGCTTTCGTACTCGTCCTCGCCGTCATTGACCTTTTCTGGTGGCTGAGGAAATGATCGAAGAGTCCTAGGCGTCCCGGACTGTTCCCTGCGCTTGTCGCATGCAGTCCGGGACGGTTTTTTTTGCCCGACACCGAAACCCGCGGCCATCCTGCATAACTTGCCGGACCAATCGTTCCGCGAGCTAACCTGCCCTAGATGCCGGCCCCGAACCGGGCCGGTCGAACCGGGAGAGTGCCATGTCCGTCCCGCTGCAGATCGCCGTCGGTCTGGCCGCGCTCGCGTTCGTGGCGCTCGTGGCGACCCTGGTGCCGGCCATCCTGCAAGTGCGCCGCCAGGCCGACCAGATCGCCGCCACCGTGGAGGAACTCCGCGGCGACGTCGCCGCACTGGTCCGCGATTCGCGCGCCACGCTCGCGCGGCTCGGCGACCTCTCCACCCGCGTCGAGCGCGAGTGGCATCACGTGGAAAAGGTGGTCGGCACCGTGCGCGACTGGACCGAACGCGCCGACCACGTCATCACGCAGGTGGACGCGGCCATCGAGCCGCCGCTCCTGTCGACCGTGCGCGCGGTCGGCCTGGCGCGCGTCGGCATCGGCGCGTTCATGGACGTTTTCCGGCACCGCCGTCGCGGCGCCGCGTCAACCCCGGAATCACAGGAAGGAGACTGACATGTCCGAGGAAGGAAGCAGCCGCGCGGGCGGTGTGGTGGTGGCATTTGCCGTGGGTGCCCTGCTCGGCGCGGGCCTCGCGCTGCTCTACGCGCCCCGCTCCGGCAAGGAGACCCGGGAACTGATCGGCGAGAAGGGACGCGAACTGCGCGACAAGGCGGGCGAAATCCGGGAGGAGACCCGCGGCTTCGTGGATGCCAAGAAGGCCGAACTGGCCGCCGCGGTCGAGGCGGGAAAACAGGCCATCCGCGACGAGCGCGCGAAGCACGCCTGACCAGCCGGAGCAACAGCTAATCGGGATAGGGGCGCCGAGTTTTACCCCGGCGTCCCTTCCCACGGCACCCGACATGCGGGTCCGCACCGGGTGATTCGTCAGGTTGAGGTCAAGAGGCCAGGCGAGAGACACCCCAGACCGTTCGGCCACGTCTCCAGTGCTTGAGTTGGATCGTTAGCGATGCCGGGGCCACTCGTCCAATTCCCGCATCCCGTTGGCCACAGGAGCCCGCGATCATGGGCTCGCTCGGGCCGGTCTGCGTCGCCTCGTATCCGGTTTCTGTTCGTCGGCCCATGGATTACGCTCCACGCTTCCTCCAGACGGTCGGTCGCCCTTCCGCCCTTGCGCTTCGCTTCCCTCGCTGTGGCCAGCTCGGGGGAGGACTTGCACCTCCAGGTCGGCGCCCATGACGGGCGCACCACCGTAAGAAGGGCCCCGGCTGTCGCCGGGGCCCCCGAGGAGCGCACTAATCAACGTTTGACTAGCCGTTCCATACTACTTCACCAGCGTCATCTTCTCCATCTTCTCGTAGCTGCCGGCCTTCAGGCTGTAGAAGTACACGCCCGAGGAGACCGACTGACCGGTGGAATTGCGGCCGTCCCAGATCACGGAGTGCGTCGTCGCAGCCATGTTCTCGTTCAGCAGCGTCTTCACCAGTTCGCCGCGCACGTTGTAGATCTTCAGTTCAACCTGGCTCCTGGCCGGCAGGGTGAACTCGATCTTCGTGCTCGGGTTGAACGGGTTCGGGAAGTTCCTGGCCGTGAACACGGCCTCCGGCGTCACGCCGACCGCAGCCCCGCCAGGCAAATGACCGAAGAAGGACATCACGTCCATCAGGATCTGGGTACGGACCGGGATCCCGCCGGTCGGGGTGCCGTCCCAGATAGCGCTCAGGTCGTAGGGCATGAGAACGACGCGAGCGGTGTTGTCTATGACGTTGTTGTAGACCGCGGCAGCGTACGGGTAGGCGGAAAGGCCGGTCGGGCTGAGGAACTGGGCAATCCGGACTGCCGGAGCAAGCGCGGTGATGGCGTCAAAGTCACAGATGTAGGTTGCACAGCCACCCTGCGCAATGTAGGACTTGGTCAGCAGCGGCGCGCCCGCCACGGTTATCGGGCTCACGCGCGGCGTCATCTGGCCACCAATGAGCGGCGCGAGGTTAAAGCCATTGTATACGACCTTGAACCACTTGTCTCTGAACAAGACCGCGTTGACGCCGGAGCGTGACATGTCCTGGATGATGTTATCGCCGGTGGCAAAAAAGTTCTTGCCGCCCTGATTCAGCCAGGCATCCAAACAGGCGATATCGTTGCCGGGATCGCCCTTTGTGCTGCTGGAGATCGTATACGCGTCCAGGCTTCCTGAAGTGTAAAGCAGCGAGTTGTAACCGGACATTTTCAGCGCGTTCGTCCGGCCGCCGAGGCCGTTGCCCAGGGCGGATGACGGGCCGGCATTGCAGTAAATATCATATTCAATGCCCTGACGGAAGCCGAGATTGTCCAGGGCGGCGAACCATTCATTCTGGTTGCCGCGGTCCTGGGAATCGTCCCAGAACAGCACTTTCGGCTGCACAAAGGTCGTATCACCCGTCACCGCTGATATCGTCATCGACATCGTCGGCAATGCGTCAATCTTCCAGAGTTCATAATAGCGGTACGAGTCGTAGTGCAGGTCGCCCGGGAAATAAGAGAAGCCGGTGGTATCCCTGGGCATTATCGTTACACCGACAACGCCGCCCACGGTGTCTTCGGCTCTGAAATAGTAATGGAAACTGTCGCCGGGGAAGAAGAACCCGGTGTCGGGCAGGTCAAACTGAAAGAGATTCGGCAGGCGGACCGGCGGAACTGCCGTGTTCCAGACCGTGTCGCCCAGCACGGTACCGTAGAGATAATTACCGTCCTGGGTAAAGCCGGCCGGAATGGCCGTGCGGCAGGAGGCATCGAACAGGGGATTGATCTTCATCTTGACGTGCATGGTGGGCCGACCGGTGAGCACGGCACCGTTGCGGACCGCCTTGACTGTCACGACGACAGAGTCCCCCGGATCGTTGAGCACGTCGTCGGTGTTCCCCGCGATGTCCACGCGCACCCAGTTTTGGGCCAGATCCGAGTAGTTGATTTCGGAATTTTCCGGCCAGCCGTCGTTGAACATGTTCCAATCACCATTATAATCAATCGCGGGCCCTGCGAAGGGGAAAGCGAGCAGCCTCACGTTGTCGAAGTACGGTGACGGCGTGTTGTCGTTGCTGATATAATCATCGATCCACGGCTCGGCCACGCCCAGCGCGATCTGAACCTTGTTGCGGCCGGCGTTCAGCAGGGAGGTCACCGACTCGCCGTGCACGTAGTACTCACCCAGAATGCCGCCGTACCAGTAGGTATTGAAATCCTTCCAGCCGCTGGGCCAGGTGAGGCCGCCGTCCAGAGAGGTGCGGATGCTGAACTTGTAGGTGAGCCCGTTGTCCATCGGAAGGTGGTTGTAAATGTCCCATAGAAAATAGCAGCCGTCATAGCCCCCGGTCGCGCCCCCGGGCCAATCCATATTAGGAGACCAGACCTCGTTGTAGATCGCGTAGAGATCGCCGGCGAGACCACCGGTAGTCGTCACACCCCAGCCACCGGGGCCGTAGTTCCAGGTCGTGCACTGGGTGCCACCCGTCCCGGGGACCACAATGCCATCGTCGATGAACGCCATCTGCGGTGTGCTGTTGCTGGCGCACACGTCGGCGTCCCCCAGCAACGGCCACACCTTGTGGAAATCGCCGACATGCGGCGCCTTGACGTTGACCCAGTGCACCGGATCGCCGGGCTGGAACGTATCCAGGGTCTGCCGCACCTCCTGGTGGAGTTTGCCGAAGAGAACCTCGATGTTGTCGAGCTGCGCGAGGCCATCGCTGGGCCAAAAGCAGTCGTCGTCGGACCAGGCGACGTCGGAATAACCAAGCCAGCGCAGGTGCACCTGGTCGAAGTTGTCCCCGACGTAGCTGCCCGGATCGACGATGAATTTCACTTCCACTTCCTTGGCGACATTCACGCCGTCCCAGGCGCTCGTCTTGCCCGCCTGTTGCATAACGCCGAGCAGCTCGACCTGGAGAATCAGATAGTCGTAGCGAGTCTCTGAGTTGGAATTGAAAATCGCCCTCACGGTGACATCCGTGGACGTTGTATTGTTCGCGACAGGCTGGCTGTACCAATCGAGCCAAAGGAGGTAGTTGTTACCGTAGCCTTCGACCGGATCCTCTACAATGCAGCCCGAGGCAAAAGTCTCACCGCACCACATGGCGAGGTTAGCGGCGCCGAGGGGATCCAGGTTCGCGCAATTGAAGTCGGAGATGTGCCAGGTGGCCGTCATGTCCGTTTTGTCTTTGCCGATCCATCCCTGGTCGTCCGGCACCAATACCGTGGATGAAGTCTGGAACTTGCCGTCCAGCCGAGCCGGTCCGCCCATAATATAAACTGTATCGGCCGCGGCCTTGCCGCCGCCTACAGGCCCGCCATATTGCCTGCTGGTGTTGGCACCGCTGGCAGAAACCGGGTAACGCCGAGCCTGTCTGCTGTCATCCCTGGAAGAATCGTCAGCAATCGCGAGGCTGGCGAAGAGCGCCAGA
The DNA here is from genome assembly GCA_963772145.1 of uncultured bacterium. GTDB lineage: Bacteria > Krumholzibacteriota > Krumholzibacteriia > LZORAL124-64-63 > LZORAL124-64-63 > CAVSZB01. Next base: position 14,375 of record CAVYVY010000020.1, on the reverse strand, counting down.
GACAGACAAACGGTAAATGTGAGTCTCTTCATGTCTTCCCCCTAACGTTGATCCAATCAACGCAATCAAGGTTGCGCACACGACACCGGCTGCCACTCACTCACTCAGCCGGGCGCAATTCAAGGGCGGCTTAAGTTCATTCCCGTACAGTTGCGCGGCGCAAAGCCGGGAGAGAAATGAAGCCTACCTCCTTCAAATTGGAACGTGGGCGAATGGAACTTAGCAACATTACCGAATGTCAAGTGATCGGACGACTGAGAGAGTGGAACCCAGGGACAGCGCGCGTTGCACGAACTTTTGCCCATGAGCCACTACATGAGTCACAAAGGTGAGATTGACCTCCTCTGTATTATATTGGTGGGGGATGATGCAATTCGGAGCAGCAGCAGCGGCAGAACGAGCTTGGGCTGGGAAAAATCGACCCGAACCATCGACCACGGCTTCGCCATTCCCAAAGCCACGTCGAACCGCTCGGTGGCAAACAGATCCATCCACAGGCCCCCCTGATCTCAGTGCCGGGCCATGACCGTCATGGTCAAGACCGCGCCGCGGCACTGACGAAAGGCTCAGCAGCAGGTCGGCGAGGATGGTATTGCGGAAGCGCCTCGTCGGGAACTACCCACAGAAATCAGCGAGGAATCAGAGGTTACCAAATTGCCGCCCTTCAGTCAACAGCCCTCTGCATGAAAGCGAAGAATAGGCCCGGCACCACTCGCGCTATTCGCCATATCAACAAAATCCTGGGATTCGGCTTCCGAAAGCGACACGCAGCAGCGCGGTCTCGCCATGCGTGGCCGCCACGGCAGCCCCCGTTCTCCGCGCAGCGAAAAACCCGACCATGAGGCAGCCCGGCAGCAGGATCGCGGAGATGGCGAGCATGGTCATCCCCCGGTCGCCGGCGCCGGGGCCGCGCCGCCCGACGCAGGCACACGGATGCGCAGGCAGACGAAGAAGCCGGCCAGGGCGATCGCCCCGGCGATCAGAAAGACCCAACGATAGCCCCACGTCTCCCAGACCCAGCCCGAGAAGACCGGCAGCGTCATCGCGACCGCGTGGTCGATCGTGATGCCGAGCGAGATCGTGGGGGTGATGTCGGCCGGGTCGACGGCGATCTTCTTCAGATACGTCGTACGCGCCACCCGCAGCGCGAACAGCACGATGTCGAGCACATAGGCGCCGTAGAGCAGGCGCAGATCCCACGGCGCCGACAGCAGGTCGGAGGCGAAGGCGTAGACGAGGCAGACCCCCAGCAGCAGCAGTTCGTCCGCCGCCAGCACGACCCGCTCGCCGAGCCAGTCGATCACGTCGCCGAGCAGCGGCCGCATCACGACACCGAGCGTGGCGGCGATGAAATAGAGCAGAGCCATGGTGGAAACCGGGACATGGTGGAGCGACACCAGCACCCACGACCCGAACACTAGGAAGATCTGCTTGCGAATCCCGAACAGGGCGCTGACGGCGTAGAAAATCCCGTAGGCGCGCCGGAAAACGAAGCGCCGGGGCGGCGGACCGTCGCGGCCGCGGCGCATCTGGCGATAGAACCAGCCGGCCGCGAGGGCGCTCGCCGCGGCCAGCAGATAGAACAGGCCGTAGCGATCGCCCCCCAGCTTCGCCAGCAGCCAGACCGCCGCCACGCCGACGATCGTGCCGAGATTGCGAGCGCCTCCGAGCTGACCCAGCCGCCGTCCCTCCGCGCCGGCGCGCGCGAGATCCAGGCCGATCGGCCCCTCCACCGCGAAGATGATGTGGTCGCCGAGCGACCAGATCGTGATCCAGAGCACGAGCGGCGCCGTGCCGGGCGCCAGGTAACCGAGACCGAGCGCGCCGAGCGCGGTCAGCAACATGGCTGCCGCGGCCATCTGCGTCTCGCGCATCCGCACGAGCATCGCCCCGGCGATGACGATCATGAGGAAGCCGGGCAGTTCCCGCGGAAACTCCAGCCAGCCACGACTCTCGGCGCCGAAACCGTGCACATCGGCCAGGTAGTTGTTGAGCGTACTCTGGAAAATGCCGGCCGCCGCCCCGAAGCAGAGGGTGGCCAGCAGGGCCCGTCGGAAGTCGGCGCGGAGGGCGGGGGTCAATTCCATCGTGAGAAACTAGGCCTTGCCGCGCCGGCGGGCAAGCGCGGTCCGGGTCGCGATTTGCAGGCTGCACGGTTGTGCTTTGCCGGCCCGCCCCGTATCCTGCGGACGCTCGGTCCCAAACGCCAGGAGGCCCCATGCCGGCCAGCACCCCCGTGCCGCTCGAACTGCACGTCTCGCGACGCGCCCGTGACCGCTACCGCATCGAGGAGGCGTTCCTCTCGCAGGATGGACATGCCATCTTCCCGAATTTCCACGCGGCCCGGCTGTTCGCCCGCCAGTTGAACGCCCGACGCGATCTGGCCCGCGTCCCCGAGCAGGCGGTCAGCCCCGGCGAACTGAACGCCATGGGCCTGATCGTGGAGATCCTGCATTACGTGATCGCGCTCTACCGCGAACAGGTCAATCCCGGTGTGATGGCCGACGCGGCCACGGCGCTCGATCACGGGCTCGGCCGCGACGCGCTGGACGGCGTGCTGGCGCGCTTCGTCGACGAGTTTCCCCCGCGCGACGTCTATCTGCGGCGCATCGAGCCGGCCGCCTGGATCACCGGCGAGAGTCATGGCGTCCCCCGCCGCCTCGTGCTGCTCGAAGAGCTGATGATGCTCTGGCTCCAGAACGTCAACCCGGCGTTCGGGCCGCTGCTCGACCTGTTCGACGACGCCGAGCTCGAGCGGGCCACCGCCTACCGCGATACTTTCGCCGGCGCTGACGACCTGGTTCGCCGACCAGCCCCCCGTTCGGACCCGAACAGCCAGAGCCTGCTCGAGATGCTGCAGGCGCCGGCCCGCGCCGTGCCGCACTCGCTCAGCGGCCAGCTCGAGTACATCCGCGAGCGGTGGGGACACCTGCTGGGCGACCGTCTCTGGCGCCTGCTGAGCGGCCTCGACCTGCTGCGCGAGGAGCGGCGCTGGCGCGACTGGAGCGCCGGCGGCCGGGCACCCACCGCCACCGAGGTGCTGCGCTTCGGCCGGGCGGCGCCGGGCGGCGCCGATCGCGAATCCGGAGCGACTACAGCCCCGACCTCGACTGGATGCCGCGCCTGGTGCTGATCGCCAAGAGCGTGCACGTCTGGCTGGACCAGTTGTCGAAGACGGCACGGCCGCCCGATCTCGACGCCTCGACGAGATCCCCGACGAGGAGCTCGACCGCCTGGCGCGCTGGGGCTTCACCGGCCTCTGGCTGATCGGCGTCTGGGAGCGCAGCGCGCCTCGCAGCGCATCAAGCAGCTCTGCGGCAACCCCGAGGCGGTCGCCTCCGCCTACTCCCTCTACGACTACCGCATCGCCGACGAGCTCGGCGGCGAGGCGGCCTTGCTGCGACTCTGCGCGAGCGGGCCTGGCGCCGCGGCATCCGCCTGGCCGGCGACATGGTGCCCAACCACATCGGCATCGACTCACGGTGGGTGATCGAGCACCCGGACTGGTTCGTCGGCCTCGACCAGCCGCCCTTCCCGGCCTACACCTTCAACGGGCCCGACCTCTCGCGCGACGGGCGGGTGGGCATCTACCTCGAGGACCACTACTACGACCGCACGCGACGCGGCGGTCGTCTTCAAGCGCGTGGACCGGGACACCGGCGCCATCGCGCTACATCTACCACGGCAACGACGGCACCGGCATGCCGTGGAACGACACCGCGCAGCTCGACTTCCTCAACCCCGAGGTGCGCGAGGCGGTGATGCGCACGATCCTCCACGGCCTCGCTCTTCCCGATCATCCGCTTCGACGCGGCGATGACCCTCGCGAAACGGCACTTCCACCGGCTCTGGTTCCCGGAGCCGGGCACCGGCGGCGACATCCCCTCGCGCGCCGAGCACGGCCTGACGCGGGCGCAGTTCGAGCGCGGCCATGCCGACCGAGTTCTGGCGCGAGGTCGTGGACCGCGTGCGCGGCCGAGGCGCCCGACACCCTGCTGCTCGCCGAGGCCTTCTGGCTGATGGAGGGCTACTTCGTCCGCACCCTCGGCATGCACCGCGTCTACAACTCCGCCTTCATGAACATGCTCAAGAAGGAGGAGAACGCGAAGTACCGGCAGACGATCCGCAACATGCTGGAGTTCGACCCCGAGATCCTCAAGCGCTTCGTCAACTTCATGAACAACCCGGACGAGGAGACGGCGGTCGCCCAGTTCGGCGACGGCGACAAGTACTTCGGCGTCTGCCTCGCTGATGGCCACGATGCCCGGCCTGCCGATGTTCGGCCACGGCCAGGTCGAGGGCTTCACCGAGAAGTACGGCATGGAGTACCGGCGCGCCTACCGCGACGAACAGCCGAACGCGGAGCTCGTCCGCCGCCACGAGCGCGAGATCTTCCCGCTGCTGCACCGCCGGCGCCTCTTCGCCGGCGTCGACAACTTCCTGCTCTACGACTTCCACGCGCCGGACGGAGCGGTCAACGAGGACGTCTTCGCCTACTCGAACCGCGACGGCGACGACCGGGCGCTGGTCGTCTACCACAACCGCTTCGCCGCCACGACCGGCTGGATCCGCCTGTCGACGCCGGTGGCGCTGCGCGATGGCGGCGGGCGTCGCCTGGCGCGCCGCGCGCTCGGCGACGGCCTGGGGCTGGCCGCGGGAACCGGCCGCTTCGTCGTCTTCCGGGACCACGTCAGCGGGCTGGAATTCGTGCGCATCGCCGCGGATCTGCACGCGCAGGGACTCTTCGTCGAACTTGGCGCCTACGCGCGGCACGTTTTCCTCGACTTCCGCGAGGTCGGCGACAGCCGCGCGCAGCCGTACGCCGAGTTGTGCGCCTTCCTCGGCGGCCGCGGCGTGCCGAGCGTGTCCGAGGCGCTGCAGCAGATCTGCCTGCAACCGGTGCACGCGCCCCTGCGGACCCTGCTCGGGCCGGAGGGGATCGGCCGGCTGCTGCCGCCGGCGGACGACGCGCCCCCTGCCCCGACCCCGGACGCTCTGGAGGCCATCGAGGCCCAGTCGTGCCTGTTCCTGGAACGCGCCCGGGATCACGCCGGGGCCCCGATCGGCGCGGTCGCACCCGACGACCTGGCCGCACAGGCGCGCCGGGCGCTGTCGATCATCGTCGCCAGGGCCATTGCTGCAGCGGAGGCCGCGGCCCTGGCGGCACCGCGGGCACCGGCGCCGGCGCCGGCGCCGACGACGCTGCCGGCCGCCGCGCCGGTTCTGCCGGCGCCGACGGTCGAGATACCGCCGGTCGGAACGCCCGCGGTGGCGACCGGCAGGCCCGCCCCCGCAGGATCGCCGCCACCGACGCACCTGGCCGTCTGGGCCCTGCTGCGGGACCTCGGACGCGTGACCGCGGCCACGGATTCCGCCGAGGTCGGGCGCAGCCGCCTCGACGAGTGGCAGCTCGGACGACTGATCGCCGCCGCGCTCGAGGAGCGGGGCGAGCCGGCGGTGGCGGCCTGGCGCGCCGTCGGCTGGCTGCGGCTGCTCATCGCGCACCAGTCCTGGTTCGCGGCCACCGAACCCCGGACCGTGCTCGCCGAAATCTTCCGGGACGAAACCGGGCGGCAGTTGCTGGGCGTGAACCGCTGGCAGGGGATACTCTGGCTGCAGGCGGAGGCCTACACGGAGTTGCTGGCCTGGCTGCGCGCCGTGGCCGACATCGACCTGGCGCTCGAGACCGGGCTGGACAGGACGCGGCGCACCGCGGAGGCGGCGCGCCGCGCGAGTCTGCTGGCGGAACTGGGCGCGGCGGGCGAGCGCTCCGGCTGGCGGGTCGAGACGCTGCTCGGGCCGGCCTGAGGCCGACGCCCGGCTACGACGCCAGATCCGGCTTGAGCGTCCTGATCGCCTCGATCAGGGTCTGCGGCGTGGTGTCCGGGTTGAAGCCGACCAGCTTCTTGAAGATCTTCCCGTCCGGTCCGATCACGAACGTCGTCGGCAGCGACCGGATGCCCCCGAAGGCCCGCTCGACCTGGCCGTCCGGCAGGACCATCGTGAACGTCAGCTTGTTCTTCGCCACGAACGGCCGCACCACCGACTCGCCCTGATCGTCCATCGCGATCGCCACGATCTTCACGCCGCGCCCGCCGTACTCGTTGCTGATCGCCTGCAGATGCGGCAGGGCCTGGCGGCAGGGCGGGCACCAGGTGGCCCAGAAATCGACGATCACGACGCTGCCGCGCAGGTCGGCGAGGCGCACGACGTTGCCATCGAGATCCTTCAGGGCGAAATCGGGGCCGGCCGGCGCCGCGGCGGCGGTCTTGCCGGCAGGTTCCTGGTCCGCGGTCTCCTTGCCGGCGCCACCGCAGCCGGCCACGAGCAGCCGCGAACAGCGCGGTGACGATCAGGTATCGCGATATAACGGCTCACAGCATTCCTTTCGGGGGAGATCGCGCCGCCGCCCGGCGCGGTCAGCCGACGTTCATCGGCACCAGTTTCGAGAACCAGTACGACACCCGGCCGAACTGGTCGAGGACCAGCAGCAGACCGACCGCGATCAGGATCAGCCCGCTGACCACTTCGATCGTGTGGAAGTGGTTCTGGATCTTCCGGAAGAAGGCGTAGAAGACGTTCAGGAACAACCCCGCCAGCAGGAACGGGATGCCGAGCCCGGCCGAGTAGACCGCCAGCAGCAGGATCCCCTTGCCGATCGTCCCCTCGTTCGCGGCCACGGCGAGGATCGAGGCCAGGATCGGCCCGATGCACGGCGTCCAGCCGAAGGCGAAGGCCAGCCCCATCACGAAACTGGTCATCAGCCCGGCCCCCTGTCCCGCCTGGAAGCGCTTCTCGTAGGCGAGGAACGGGATGCGCACGAGCCCGGTCATGTGCACGCCGAGCACGATCACCAGCACCCCCATCACCCGCTGCACGACCGGCGCCGCGCTCAGCAGCTTCTGGCCGAGCACCGAAGCGGAGGCGCCCAGGGCGATGAAGACGAGGCTGAAACCGAGCACGAAGGCGAGCGAGGAGAGCAGCACCCGCCGCAGATTCCCGGCCTTGCGCTCCGCCCCCTGCAGGTCCGCCAGCGAGACGCCGGACATGTAACTGAGGTAGGCCGGCACCAGCGGCAGGACGCAGGGCGAAATGAACGACGCCACGCCCGCTCCGAACGCCACGGCCAGACCGATATTGCCCTGTTCCATGAGACGCAGCCCTCTCCTGTGGGAATCCACGGGGACCCGTCGGCCGCCCGCCGAAAATCGCCTGGCGACGCCCCAAACTGCGCACGAACGGCGCCGGGACGCAAGTCCGCCCTCGTCAACGGGCCGCCGCCCGGCGACGATTCACTGCAGGTGCTTCTCCTTGCGCAGGTCGACATCGTAGATCCGCAACACCGCCCCGTCGCTCTCGCTCAGGACTTCCGGAATACCGTCGCCGTCCACGTCGGCCAGGTCGATCCGCGCGCCGAAGACCTCGTCGGACCACTCCACCTCGCCCGTGCGCCCGTCGATCACCTGCCCGGTGTTGAGCACGATTTCGCTGGTGAGGTCACCATCGACGTCGCCACAGCGCATGCGCGTGCACTCATACTCGGTCAGGCTGGTGAATTCGCGGTTGAAGCTCTTGCCGTCGAGGTAGTAGATCCGCCGGTTGGCATTGACGATCAGCTCGAGCTGCTCGTCGTCGTCGAGATTGCCCGTGGTCATGGCGTGGATCTTCGTAAAGTCGGTGCTGAGACTCTCGTAGCGCGGGGTGAGCCGGGGCATGCTCCAGACATAGAGGTTGCCGGAGTTGGTGCGGGCGATGATCTCCTCGAGACCGTCGCCATCCAGATCGGACGCGATAACCTCCTCCACCACGCCGTTGAGCTGCTTGCTCTTCCAGACCTCCCTGGTCGCCCCGTGGGTGATGTGATCGATCCGCACGAGACCGAACCGATCCCCCGCGACCAGCCACACCCCCACGCTGCTGGCGGCCGGCGCCACGAGAACGAGGTGGTCGAAACGGGCTGCGGCCTCGTTAAGCTGCTGATACTCGGGGTCGGAGAGTTCGACCAGGTCGGCGGCGGCAGCCTGCCGCGGCGCCGGCAGGGCCAGCAGGGCCGGCAGGGCCAGCAACGCCAACCGCGGCAACATCGGCCACGACCACCGCGACCGGTACGGGAAGCTGGACATTGTTTCCTCCGGGCGGAAGGTCCGGCCTGCGCCGGGCGGTTGGCACGGATCCAGAGGCCACGTGGCGAACCGACAGTCTAACACGCAACTGCGGGAATTCGCTCCGCTTTTCCTGGGCCCGTCAGGGCAGGGCGCCGCCGGAGGGCGGCGGCGATCATGGGCGGTCAGACGCCGGACCGCGGGGTCACGTCGGCTACCAGGGGATCGGCACGCCGGCACCGAACTGCAGCGACCACCCGGAGTAATCGAGCTCACCCCGCTGCCAGAGGTGCCACTGGAGGCGGGCGAAGAAGAGACTCGACGCGTCGGGGCTCGACTCCCAGCCCACCTCGCCAAGCCAGAGCCAGGAGCGCACCCCGGCGGCGGCGGGATCGGCGCTGGGAATCGTTCCTTCGGCCCCCCCGAGGCCGATGCCGAGGAACGGCGACGAGCCGGCCACCTCCAGTCGACGGTCCCGTACGTAGCGCCGCAGCAGCATGGCGAGGCCGAACAGACGGCGATCGCGCGAGATCGAGCGCCAGTCCCCCTGCAGCACCAGTGCGGTGTTCCAGTCGTAGAGAGGGCTGAAAAGATCGGCCGCGGCATTGGGCCGGAAGATGAGGCTGGCGCCCCCGCCGGCGCGCAGGAAATCATGATCGAGAGTGCCGCCGACCGAGAGGTGCCCCGCCACGAACACGGCGCCCGGGGTATCGGGGCGGCGCAACGCGGAGCGGGGTTCGGGGGTTGCCCAGGCCGCTCCGGCGACCGCGCCCAGCAACAGCGCGCCCCAGAGCGCTCCGGCGCGCCGCGGCGCCCAGGCGCTTTTCCAGCTTCGGAAGTTTTCGGCCATGAATCCTCCGTGGGATGACCTGTGGCAAGCAATCCCGGTGCCATCGAGACACATCATAACTCGTTGCCATATCATCTTCTGGGCTGTACACACGAGGGAGCGGCCCGTCAGGCGGCCGGATCCCGGTCGCCGGACCATACGATTCCCGACCGGTGGCCGGGGCGGACAAACAGCGGTCATCCCGGCGGAGGAACATGGACGACGCAGCCAGGTTCGCGGAAAACGCCAACTACGAAACCCTGGCGGGACAGGGCGAAGCGGAGCTCCGCGTCGAGCGCTCGCGGTTCGTGGCGCTGGCCGCGCCGGTGGCCGACGAAGCGGCTGCCCGCCAGCTCCTGGCCGAACAGGCGCGCCACCACCATGACGCGCGTCACGTCTGTTTCGCCTGGCGGGGCGGGCCCGGCGCGGACGGACGCGAGCTGCGCAGCGACGCCGGCGAACCGGCCGGCACGGCGGGCGAACCGATCCTGGCCGCCCTGCGTCACGCGGGACTCGCGGAGGCCATCGTGGTGGTCGCCCGCTGGTTCGGCGGCGTGAAGCTCGGCCCCGGCGGTCTGAGCCGCGCTTACGGCGCGGCGGCAACCGCCGCGCTGGCCGCGGCGCCGCGCCGCCTGGTGGTTCCCGGCGCCGAGCACCGTCTGCGCTTCGCCTATGCCCTCGAGAAGACCATCGCACACCTGCTGGAGCAGCACGACGGACGCGTGGTCCGGCGTGAGTACGGCCCGCAGGTGGCCTGGCTGGTGTGGCTGCCGAACGCAACGCGCGCCGCGTTTGCCACCGTTCTTGCGGAGGCCACGGCCGGAACCGTGGCCCTGGACAGCATAACGGGCGGGGAGGAATCGGGATAGAATTCAGGGACGCCGGGTCTTGCCTCGGCGTAGGGGGCGCCCTCCCCCATCACCCGCCCGATTCGATTATTCGCGGCCGTGGCCCTTCGGGCTGCACCCCATCTGCAGTTTCGGCAAGCTTCGCTGATCAGCCACGAGGCGAGGTCTCCCCGGGGTCGCACGCCGGCCTTCTCCACCCGGCCATCGGAATTGCGCCGCTTCCATCTCCGGACAGCCGCCCGGACTCGCTCCCGGCCTGGGGCCAGGCGACCAAGGGGCAAGAGCTCTGATGCCGCAAAGCGGCATCAGGGGGCCGACCTCACGGGGCGGAACCCGACGCAGCCATGCCCCCGGTCCGGGAGGAACGCGCCCCGGCAGGCTGAGCGGCAAAGACCCGCAGCGCCGTCCCAGCTGCCACCGCGGATCACCCGGTAGGAGCCCGTCCCCGGGCCCACCGGATCCGTCACAGTTCCATCATAAGAAAACCAGACATACCAGTCGTTGCACCTTTCCCATAAATTGCCGTGCACGTTGTACAGACCGAAGGCGTTGGCAGGGTAGCTTACCACTGGCACCGTCCTGCCGACGTACGGCCCGGCTGGGCACTCGTTGTAGGGATATACTCCGTTGTAGTTCGCCTCGGTGCCCGCGTCCAGACAGGACCCCGTGTGGAATGGGGTCTGTGTCCCCGCCCGACACGCGTATTCCCACTCCGCCTCTGTCGGCAGGCGGTACCCCACGGCCATATAGGGGTTGCCACTGTTGCACTGCCAGGTCGCGTGACTGTATGCCCGCGGCAGCCCCTGCTGCAGACTGAGCCAGTCGCAGTACGCCACCGACCCGTACCAGGTCACATACTTGACCGGATGGGTCGGATTGATACAACTGAAGACGCCAGCGATGAAGGAGACTTCACAGGTCCCGTAAGAGGGGTCAGCACCATCCAATTCGAGCAGCTCTTGGGTGGAACCGTCCAGTTCGTCGCTCAGGCTGGCGCTCGTCGCCGTCACATGGCCATTATCGTACGCCCACTGCGCCAGCTCCATGTACTGCAGGTTCGTCACCTCGGTGGTCTGGACGTAGATGCTGTGAGTCAACGTCACCTGATGCTGGGTCTCGTCGGTGTTGCGCAGCAGTTCGTTCGTCGGGCTGCCCATCATGAAGGTGCCGGAAGGAATCGACACGAAGCAACCCGGGCAGTATTGCCCCGCAAACGTCACGACACCGTCAAGGGTCAGCGCCTGCGTTTCCGCCGCAGGACTCGGTGTCGTCCACCCCTCCACCGACTCCCAGGTCAGCGTGTAGCTGCCCGCCGCCACGTCCGCAAGCGTCGTGTCGCCATCGGCGGACAGGGTGAAGCCGTTCGGCCCCGCGATCTGCCAGGCCGCGCCGATGCTGTTCGGCTCGGGGTTGATCGTGATCGTGCCCGTCTGGGCCACGTACGTTCCCGTGAACGTCAGCGTCCCGTTCGCCGCCAGCGTCTGTGTTTCCGCCGCCGGACTCGGCGTCGTCCACCCCTCCACCGACTCCCAGGTCAGCGTGTAGCTGCCTGCCACCACCCCCGCAAGCGTCGAGTCGCCCTCGGCGGACAGGGTGACGTTGTTCGGCCCCGTGATCTGCCACGGCGCGCTGATGCTGTTCGGTTCGGGGTTGATCGTGATTGCGCCGACCTGCGGTGCAACGAGATTATCATTGTCATCATCGCAGCCGACCGTGATCGCGAACACCAGAATCAACAACCCGAACATGCACGCAAATTTCGCTCGCATAGCCCCTCCATTCATCGGCGCCCCTCCAAAATCCCACCGCTGTATAAATTTATCTTGCCCCCGCTTGACTTCCTATTTAATTACGCTTTTGAATAGCAAATTCAGCTTGGCCCTGCCCCGGTCGATGAACCAAGTCCCCGGCTGTTGTCCAACCTTTCACCACACCAATTCCAACTGCACCATTTCCGAAGTTTCCGACGGCACCCCGAACGGATCATCATCTCGTCACGACGAGCCAAAGGAAGCCAACGTGCCCTGAGAGTGGTCGGCCATGCATAAAATCAAAAAATCGAGGTTGAGCGGTCGGCCAACCCCAGGACATACGCAGACGAACCCGCCAAACCCGCGCCCGGCTACTCGTGGCTCGCTGACCACCCTTGGCTGCACTGGGGACGACATACCGCCATCGTCATATATTTATATTCTACTTGCGTTTGCTGATTACTTTCGCTATGTTTTCGCCTCCACCTCTCCCCCGACCTCCTCCCGGAATAGCGAGCTCTGATGGCCAGCTTCACCCTGCCCGATTTCGCCGCCGGCCTGCCCGCCGCACAGGTCGATGCCGCGTTGCGCCAGGCTCTGGGCGCCTGCGACCGGGCCCACAAGTGCGCCGTGCTCTGGTTCGCCGAGGTGCAGCGCCGCGGCCTGTACCGCCAGCTCGGACACGCCAGCTTCCAGCTGTACGCCACCCAGGCGCTCGGCTTCACCGACAACCGCTACTACCAGTTCAAACGACTCGCCGCCGACCTGGACCGGTTGCCGGTCCTGCGCGAGGCCGTCGAGACGGGCGAGATCGGCTGGACCAAGGCCCTGCAGGTCGCCCGCGTGGCGACCGCGACGACCCAGGCCGCGTGGGTCGCGAAGGCGGCCACGACCGGCCGGCGTGAACTCGAACTGCAGGTGAGACAGGCGCGGAAGCGCCGACCGGGCGCGCCGGCCGCGCAGCTGGACTTGGGCGCGGCCGCGCAGCCGGACTTCGGCACTGCGGCGCAGCTGGACTTCGACACCGCCGCGCAATCTGCCTTCGGCGCCCCCGCGCAACCGGTCGCCGACCCGCCGACCACCATCAGCCTGCGGGCCGACGGGGTCCGGCTGGCGCGATTCGAGGCGCTGGTCGAGAAGGCGCACAAGCTGGGCCTGGTGTCGGCCGGCGCCGACAGGCTCGATCTGGTGCTGGCAGCGATGGAATCCCTGGTATCCGCCGCGGGCGAACACGCCCGGCCGACCGGCCCGGCGACCCAGATCGTCGTCCGGCAGTGTCCCGATTGTGAGCGCGCCGCGGTCACGACCAGCCGCGGCGAGCAGCGACTTGCTCCGGCGCAACTGGAGGCGCTGACCTGCGACGCGCGTGTGCAAAAGCCGGGCAGGCCGAACCGCGCGACCATCCCGCCGTCCGTACGGGCGGCAGTGCTCGCGCGCGATCGGCACCGCTGCGCGACGCCGGGATGTCGATCGGCGCACTTTCTCGAGGTCCATCATGTGATGCCGCGCGGCCTGGGGGGAGCGAACCGGGCGGAAAACCTGATCACGTTGTGCAGCCGGTGTCATCGGTTCGTGCATGAAGGCGGCGGGGTATTGGCGGCGGCGCTTGCGCAGAATGCGCCTGCAGGCACCTGCCCACCGGCACCTGCCCCGGCACTTGCCCCGGCGCAAATCGGAGCGGGCTGACGTCGTGGGGAACGCTTCGTGATGTGTGGCGCTTCATGTGGTGGAATGCAACTCGATCTGTAAGCGTCTCCGCGGGGGCGCTTGCACCGAGGGCCCGGATGATCGTGCGGCGGCGAAATTCTCGTGCTTCAGCGCCAGCGCCAACCGCGGGAAGCCAGGCCTGCCACCGCCGCAGTTTGGGAAGAGGCCCTTACCCTGCTGAGAGCCCGACAAAAAGGTCGCCCTGATGTTGCGGAGTCTCCCTCTGCATGCGGCTGTTGAAGTCTCCCGGCCTTCCTCTATATTGGCGGCATGAAACTCATCACCTTCCGCCAGGGACTGCTGCGCGACCGGGCCTCGCTCTCGATGACGGCATCGGGCTCGACCTGCTTGGCGTCGATCCGTCGCTGCCGCCGCGCTGGAACGAGATCCTGCCCGACCCCGCGCTGATGGCGCGGGTGCGCGCGCTCGGCGAGCGCGCCCGCCAACAGGGAGAGCTGCGGCCGGCCACGGCGCTGTTCGCGCTGGACGGGGTCACGCTGCTGCCGCCTATTCCCGAGCCGTCGAAGATCGTGGCGGTCGGGCTGAACTACCGCGACCACGCCGAGGAGCAGCACATGCCGGCGCCCGCGGCGCCGCTGCTGTTCGCCAAGGCGCCGTCGTGCCTGCAGGGGCCGTACGGTCCGATCGAACTCGACCCCGGGCTTGACCAGGTGGACGCCGAAGCGGAGCTCGCGGTGGTCATCGGCCGTGGCAACGCGCCATCGCGCGGGAAAACGCGCGGGAGCACATCGCCGGGTATATGTGCTTCAACGATGTTTCCGACCGTCGGGCGCAGAAGTCCGAGAGCCAGTGGTTCCGCGGCAAGAGCCTCGATACGGGCGGCCCGTGCGGGCCGTGGCTCGTTACGCCGGACGAACTGCCCGATCTCGCGGCCGGGGCTCGCCATCAGCGCGCGCTGGAACGGGACCGTCATGCAGGCGTCGCAGACGTCGCAGCTCATCTTCCCGGTCGACGCGCTGATCGCCTGGGCCAGCCGCCACATGACGCTGGCGCCGGGAGACATCCTCTCCACCGGGACCCCCGCCGGGGTGGGGATGTATCGCGATCCGCAGGTCTTCCTGAAGCCGGGCGACACGATCGAGGTGGCGATCGAGGGGATCGGTCGTCTGCTCAATCC
>CAVYVY010000019.1:0-152380 GCA_963772145.1 uncultured bacterium | reverse complement strand
GAGAACCTGCACTCCGGAGCTGTCGCCCCACGGCTTGTACATGCCGAGACGGCCGGCGAACGTGAGGTTTTCCGCGACCTCGGAGTCCATCTGCAGCCGCAGACGCGACGTGTAGAGGACGTCGTTGTTGACGTCGTAGCCCTGCTTGTACGCGGCCGGCAGCAGCATCTGCATCAGGCCGGCCTGCTGCTCCGGCGTGAACATGCCCATGGCGGCCTGCAGGTCGCCGAAGGTCAGGTTCTGCGTGAAGTAGAGGTAGTCCGCGTAGTTGTTGGCGACCCAGTTGTTGACCACCTCAAGGGAGGGGGGCATGCTGCCGGTCTGGCCGTAGTAGAACAGCGTGTTGACGAGGCCGTTCTGCACCACCATGCCGTCATAGAAGTCCGGCATCTCGGCCTGGATGTTGTGGGCCTCGAAACGGAAGTCGCCGGTGAAGTGGAGCCGGTCGGTGGCGTCGTGCTTCTCGACCTTCATGAGCCGCGGCTCCATGGCCTTCAGCTTCGCCACTTCGGCCTCGAGCGCCGCGACCTTCGCCACTTCAGCTTCGAGCGCCTTCACCCTGGCGGCCTTCGCCTCGAGCTCCTTGACGCGGTCTTCCATGCTCGGCGCGGCGGCGCGGGCGACGACGGCGCCCATGAGCAGCAGGGCGAGCGCGCCGATTAGAATCCTTCTCATGGGTGTTTCCTCCTGGGGCTTGCGGTGTTCAACCGCAGGTCATGGGATGTTCGGAGTCGGCCGCGTGGTCGACGCACCACTTGCGCATTTCCTTCAGGTCCGCGGGCGTCATCAGCTTCAGCAGCGGCTCGGCGCCGCGGGTCGAATCGACGACCGCCTTGTGCGTCTCGGCCAGCTTCCCGTCGAAGAAGCGCTCCCACTGCTCGCCGATGTAGGTCATGGGGGTGTACTCGCCGTGCGCCGACTTGGCGCCATGGCAACTCTTGCAGTTGATCTTGAACAGCTCCTTGCCGTCGAGCTTCTTCGCCGGCTCCGGCTTCTTGTCCTCGGCCGCGACGATCGCCACGGCGAAGCAGAGCAGCAGGGCGGCAAGGCTCATGGTCAGCCTGCGCATCGGAAACCTCCTTGGGGTGGACGCCTGAACGTCCTGGCGGACAGACTGTGACAATGTTCACAGTCTATAAAGATCGAAACTATGTGAATGGGCATGAATGTCAATCAAAATCCTCGCTGCTTCCGCTGGGCGGTGGAGGTCTTCGTTCCGGACTAACCGGATCGTGGTCCGCTGTTTGCCCCGTTCCCGGTCGCGAGCCGCCACCAGGCCTCATCGGGAAGCGGACGCCATGCCGACCATGCGAATCGCCGGGCTCCCCCCCATCGCCCTCGCACTCCTCCTCGCCGGTTGCGGGGGCGATTCCGGCGGTCCGGAACCACCGGCGGCGCCGGTCCCGGCGGACAGCGCGGTCGTCCGGAACGAGGACTTTGGCGACCGCGCTCTCTTTCCGACCGACAACTGGTGGAATCTCGACCTCACCGCCGCGCCGGTCGATCCCGCCTCGGACGCTTACATCGCCTGGCTGAGCGGCCGCGTCGACGGCAACACGACCGCCGTCCGCCGCCTGCACCCCGACTTCGGCCCGTCTCCCTACGGCATCCCGTTCGTCGGGGTGTCCGGCACGCAGTCCCTGACGCCGGTCACCTGGACCGCTTACGGGGACGAGAGCGATGACGGCGCCCCGGGTCGCCCGCCCGGCTACCCGATCCCGGCGCAGGCGCGCGCCGTGGCCGGCCTGATCGAGGGGGGCGTCGCCGGAGGAGGAGACGTCGGCGACCGCCACCTCATCATCGTGGACCGCGACCACTGGCTCCTGTTCGAAACCTGGGCCACGAGTTGGAACGCCGAGGCCGGTCGCTGGGAGGCCGGCTCCGGGCGCCGTGTTCGATCTCGCCACCAACGTCCGCCGCCCCGACGGCTGGACCTCCGCCGACGCCGCCGGCCTGGCCATCCTGCCAGGCCTCGTGAAGTACGACGAGGCGGCGCGCGATGTCCCGATCACGCACGCCTTCCGCTTCACCGCCCGCGCCACCAACGGTTGCGTCTGGCCCGCTTCGCACCGCGCCGGCTCCACCGTGGGCGCGCTGCCGATGGGCGCGCGTCTGCGGCTCAAGGCGTCGGTCGACCTGACGGCGCTACCCGCCGCTCGCGCGGCGCATCTTCCGCGCCATGCAGACCCACGGCCTGATCCTCGCCGACAACGGCAGCGACCTCTACATCCAGGGCACGATGGACGCGCGCTGGGACAACGATCTGCTCAATCCGGCGTTCGCGGGGCTGACGGCCGATGACTTCGAGGTGATCGAGCTGGGCTGGGGGGAGCCTGGGCGTTGATGTCGGCCGGCCGGAGCGCCGCAATTGCCTGAAGGCAAGAGGCCCGGCCTTGCGGCCGGGCCTCCCTTCCTCGCGCGTCAAGCCGGCGCTATCATTCGATGTACTTGCCGCGCGGGGTGTAGTGGGTGTGCAGCAGCTTGTGGCTGAGGGCGCCGCACGGGCCGTCGGTGAGGAACTCCTTGTAGAGCTTCAGGACCGCCTCGTTCTCGTGCGACTTGCGGACGGCGTAGGCGCTGTCCTCCGCGTAGATCGCCTTCGCGCGCGCGGTGCGGATCTCGAGGCTGGTCGGGATCGGCTGACCGCCGCCGCCGATGCAGCCGCCGGGGCAGCCCATGAACTCGATGAAGTGGCAGGACGCGAACGGGCCGCCCGCCTTGATGTCCTCCATCACCTTCTTGGCGTTGGCGGTGCCGTGGGCCACGGCGACCTTCAGCGTCGCCCCCTCGAGCCACTTCCAGTCCTTCAGCAGGTGCTTGAACATCGGCGGCACCGGGCCGACCGCGGGGATCTTCAGCTCGATGATGCGGGCCCCCTCGAAGCCGCGGACCGGGATGATGTCGGCGTGCTCGAACAGGCTCTCGACCTTGAGGCCGGTCACCAGTTCGATCACCGTGCGCAGCGCCGCTTCCATCACGCCGCCGGTGGCGCCGAAGATGACGCCGGAGCCGGTGGCGGTGCCGAACGGGTCGTCGAAGTCGGACTTCGGCATGTTCGGCAGGTCGATGCCGGCCTCCTTGATCATCTTGGCCAGCTCGCGGGTGGTGAGGCCGTAGTCGACGTCCTTGAAGCCGCTGTCGGCCATCTCGGGGCGGTTGCACTCGAACTTCTTCGCCGAGCACGGCATGAGGGCCACCGTGACGATGTCGGCCGGGTCGATGTTGTTCAACTTCGCGTAGTACGTCTTGATGACGGCGCCGAACATCTGCTGCGGGCTCTTCGCCGTCGAGACGTTCGGGATGTACTCGGGATAGAAGTGCTCGAGATACTTCACCCAGCCGGGCGAGCAGCTCGTGAACTGCGGCAGGGCCACCGAGGCGTCCTTCTGCACCAACGCCTTGTAGAGGCGCAGGATCAGCTCCGTGCCCTCCTCGAAGATCGTCAGGTCGGCGGTGAAGTTGGTGTCGAACACCTTGTTGAAGCCGCACATGCGCAGCGCGGAATTCATCTCGAAGGTGAGCGGCTGGCCCGGTTCGAGGCCGAAGCACTCGCCGATCGCCGCGCGGGGCGCCGGCGCCGTCTGGATGACGACGTGCTTCTGCGGGTCGTCGATGGCGGCCCAGACCTCGTCGGTGGGGTCGTTGGCGCGCAGGGCGCCGGTGGGGCAGCGGTTGATGCACTGGCCGCAGTTGATGCAGACCACGTCGGCCAGCGGCTTGTCCATGAACGTGGCGATGTGCGTCTGGTCGCCGCGGCCCACCGCCTCCAGCACGCCGACCTCCTGCAGATCGATGCAGGTGCGGACGCAGCGGCGGCAGAGGACGCACTTGTTCATGTCGCGCAACACGGAGTGGCTGGAGTGGTCCACCTCGTAGAAAGGTTCTTCGGGGTGCCCGAAGCGGAAAAAGTCCACGCCATACTCGTGCGCGAGCGTCTGCAGCTCACAGTTGTGGTTGCGCGCGCAGGCGTAGCACTCGCCGTAGTGGTTGGCGAGCATCAGGTCGATGACATGGCGCCGGGCCTGGCGCACCTTGCGGGTGTGGGTCTTCACCTTCAGCGGCGCCGTGATCGGGAAGGCGCAGGCGGCCTGCAGGGCGCGCTGGTTCTCCACCTCGACCACGCAGACCCGGCAGACGCCGGCGATGTGCAGGTCGGGGTGGTTGCAGAGGGTCGGGATGCGGATCCCCAGGGTCGCGGCGGCATCGAGGATGGTCGTGCCCAGCGGCACCTTCACATCCTGGCCGTCGATGTTAACCGCCACCATCGCCCCGATGGCGGCCATGTCGGTCGCGACAGGAATCGCGTGACCGCGCTGGCTGACGGGGGCGCGGGACGTGTCGTCGGTCTTCTTGCTCTCGGCCATGTTCCGGCTCCTTGGCTCTTGCGCCGCGGCGCGCCTAGTGGCCCGCGGGCACGCGGCCCATGATCTCGTCCTTGAAGTGCTTCACGATGGACAGGAAAGCGTTGGGGCTGGACTGGCCCAGCCCGCACTTCGACGCCAGCTGCATCGTCTCGCCCAGGCCGCACAGTTCATTGAGGTAGCTCATCGAGCAGCGGCCCTCCCGCAGCAGTTCCACGCCTTCGAGCAGGCGGGGGTTGCCGTCGCGGCAGGGCGTGCACTGGCCGCACGATTCCTCGCTGAAGAAGTCGAGGAAGTTCGCGGCGATGTCGAGCATGTCGCGGTCACAACCGAACACGATGATGGCGCCGCCGGTGGACACGTCCTCGTACGCGATGGCGCGATTGAACTCCGACCGCGGCACGCAATGGCCGGAGGCCCCGCCGACCTGGACCGCCTTGGCGTCCTGGCCGCCGACCGCCTCGAGCAGCTTCGCCACCGTGATGCCCAGCGGGAATTCGTAGACGCCGGGCCGTTCGCAGTCGCCCGACACGCTGAAGATCTTCAGCCCCGTGGATTTCTCGGTGCCGACGCTCTTGAACCAGGGCGCCCCCTTCTGGAGGATGCAGGCGACCCAGGCCAGGGTTTCCACGTTGTTCACGACGGTGGGGCGGTCGAGGTAGCCGGTATCGACCGGGAACGGCGGCCGGTTGCGCGGCTCGCCGCGGTGCCCCTCGAGCGATTCGATCAGGGCGGTTTCCTCGCCGCAGACGTAGGCGCCGGCGCCCATCTGGATGCGGATGTCGAACTCGAAGCCGGCCTTGCCCAGGATGTCCTTCCCGAGCAGTTTCGCCTCGCGTCGTTTCGCCAGCACGGCTTCGAGTGGCCGGCGCAGGTAAGTGTATTCCCCGCGCAGGTAGAGGATGCCCTCCTTCGCGCCGACGGTCAGGCCGCCGATCGTCATCCCCTCGAACACCAGGTCGGGGTGCTCCATCAGGATGAGGCGGTCCTTGAAGGTGCCGGGCTCGCCCTCGTCCGCGTTGCAGACGACGTATTTGAGATCGCCGCGGGCGGCGCCGCACAGGTTCCACTTCACGCCGACCGGGAAACCGGCGCCGCCGCGTCCCTTGATGCCGGAGGCGCTGATTTCGCCGATGATGTCGGCGCGGCCCCTGCCGATCGCGGCCTTCAGCCCGGCGCCGGGCGTCATGGCGGCGAAGGTCGGCAGACCGGGTTGCTGCTGCTTGTTCATACCGGGTGCCCCTCCTTCCTCTCCTGCGCGTACACGCCGAAGGTGCGGCGGCACGCCTCGAGGATGTCGTGCACCTTCTCCGGCGTGACCCTGGCGAAGACCTGGTCGTTCACCAGCAGCGCCGGGCCCTGGTCGCACATGCCGATGCAGTTGGCCCACTCGAGCGAGAACTTGGCGTCGGTCGTGGTCTCGCCGAAGTCGACGCCGAGGTCGTTCTGCAGCTGGCGCGCCACCGCGTCCTTGCCCGCCATGTCGCAGGAGATGGTGCGGCAGAGCCGGATGACGAACCGGCCCTTGGGCGCGTGGTCGAGGAAGCTGTAGAACGACGCCACGCTGTAGACTTCCACCGGGTGGATGTCGAGCAGGTCGGCCACGACCTGCATCGCGTATTCTGAGATCTGCAGGTAGCGCGTCTGCACTTCCTGCAGGAGGGGAATCAGGGAGCTGCGCTCGCGGCCGAGGCGGTCGGCCAGGGCCGTGATCTCGTCACGCAGCCGCTCACGTTCCGTCACCAGCATGGGCCTAGCCCTCCTTCTTGCCGAGCAGCCGCTCGACCTTCGCCACCAGGGTGGCCGGGTCGACCGGCTTTTCCTGGAACTCGTCCACCGGCACGAGATCGTTGTCCCGACCGTACGTCATGCCGGTCACCTTGCTGATGCTCGTCAACATGAGGATGGGGGCCTTGAAGCCCTGGCGACGCAAGTCCTGCGCCATCGCGATGCCGTCGTCGGGCTGGTCCATCATCACGTCGAGAATGACCAGGTCGGGCTTGAACGACTGGATCGCGCTCATCCCCTCGGCCCGGTTGTAGGCGGCCGAGACGTTGAACCCCTTCTTTTCGAGGAAGAGACGGCAGGCATCGACAACATCGGGATCATCGTCGACGATCAGGATCCTGGCCATGGCGCACTCCTTTCGCGGCTCGCGGCGCACCCGCGGGCCGCGCTCGGGATTGGGCGGGCGGGGGCGGGGATCTCGGGCGTCGGTCCTGTGACCGCCGAATCCCGGGCTAAGGTGTGAAGTAGTTGAAAAAAAGCAAGCAAATACAAATCGCGGTGAAATTGGCAATTAAAGGCTGAATTCCGGCTTTTATTGTATGTTCCGGGTATTGAAACCGTATGCAGAATGGTGTATGGTCCGCGCCGGGAACCGCTGTCCGCACCGGATCTGGACCTGATTTCCGGGCCGATTTGGCGCCCGGAGGCTCGAGAATCGGAATTATTGGCCAGAAAATGCCCAAAATTGCGCTAAACGTTGACTTTGCAGGGGAAATCTGGCAACTTTCGACGCGCTGTGATATGCTTCACAGCGTTTCCACGTCACAGACAGGAATATCATGACGCCCAAGGTGATCCATCGGCTCAGTATCTATCGCCGTATCCTGCTCGAGTTGCAGGCGCAGGGGCTGGCCTGCCTGTACAGCCACCAGCTCGCCGCGCTTGCCGGCGGCACGGCCGCGCTCGTGCGGCGCGACCTGATGCGCATCGGATTCACCGGCAGCCCCGCGCGAGGGTACGAGGTGACCGCGCTCATCGACGCGGTCGGCAGGGTGCTCGACCACCCGGAGGGGCTGCGCGTGGCGCTGGTCGGCGTGGGCAACCTCGGGCGCGCCGTGCTGGCCTACTTCCTGGGACGCAAGCCCAACCTGACGATCGTGGCGGCGTTCGACAGCGACTCCGCGCTGGCGGGACGCGTCATCCACGGCTGTCGCTGCCACGCCGCGTCCGATCTCGCGCGGATCTGCCGCGAACTGGGCGTGCAGGTCGGCATCATCACGGTGCCGGCGGCCGCGGCGCAGGCGGCGGTCGACACGATGCGCGAGGCCGGCGTCTCCAGCTTCGTCAACTTCGCGCCGGTGGCGCTGCGGCTGCCGCCGGGTGTGCACGTGCAGGAGATGGACATCACCACCACCGTCGAGAAGGCCGGCTACTTCGCGCGGCGCGACGGGGAAACGAAACCGCTGTGACCGGCGAGTTCGCGCAGCACTACGGCGTCCTCGAATACGTCGACGCCGGCGCGCCGGTCCTCCCGGCGGAGTTTTCCGGCCGCGAGCGCGAGGTGCTCGAGACCATCAACCGCCGGGTCGCCGCGGCGGAGACCCTCGCCGGCGTGATGGATTTCGTTTTCGACGCCTCCCTGGAGATCACCCCGTGCGATCGCCTCGGTCTCGCCTTCGTCGAGGAGGAGGGTCGCCGGGTCGTCTCGCGCTGGTCCCGCGCCACCTACGCGCCGCTCCTGCTCGGCGAGGGCTACGCCGAGGACATGGCCGGCAGCTCGCTGGCCGCGCTGCTCGAGGGGAACCGCGTCCGGGTGATCAACGATCTGGCCGCCTACCTGCGGGAGCGGCCCGCCAGCCGTTCCACGCCGCTCCTGCTGAAGGAAGGGGTCCGCGCCAGCCTGACCGCGCCGCTGCGGGTGGAGGGGCGCACGGTCGGCCTCTTCTTCCGCAGCTCCCGCCGGCCCGATGCCTACGCCGAGCACGAGGTGCGTCTGCACCTGGCGATGGCGGAGCGTCTCGCGCAGGCCGTGGAAAAGGCCTGGCGCATCGAGCAGCTCGAGCGCGCCAATCTCGCCTACACCGAGATGCTCGGCTTCGTGGCCCACGAGTTGAAGAGCCCGGTCGCCTCCCTGGTGATGGACGCGCGCGCGCTGGCCGACGGCTACCTGGGCGAGGTGGACCCCGCGCAGCGCGACAAGCTGCTGCGCATGATCGGCAAGGGGGAGCACCTGCTCGGCCTCGTGCGCGACTATCTCGACCTGGCGCGCATCGAGGGGGGCGGTCTGGCGCTGCGCCCCCGCGCCGACGTCGACTGGACGCGCGAGGTGGTCGAACCGGCGGCGGACCTGATCCGCGCCCAGATCGACGCGCGGCGCATGCGTCTGGAGATCACCCCCGCCGCCGGAGTGCCGCCGGTGGAGTGCGACGTCGAACTGGCGCGTGTCGTGATGACCAACCTGATCGGCAACGCCGCCAGGTACGGTTTCCCGGGCGGGGGGATCCGCGTGACGGCGTCCCGCGAGAACGGCTCCCTGGTCGTGGCGGTCCGCAACGACGGCCCCGGCTTCCCCGCCAGCGAGCGCGGCCGGCTGTTCCGCCGCTTCTCCCGCCTGCAGACCCCCGAGCTGCTGAAGGAGAAGGGATCCGGCGTCGGTCTCTACACCTGCTGGCGCATCGTGCAACTGCACGGTGGTCGCCTGCGCGCCGACTCCGCCCCCGGTGCCTGGGCCGAATTCACCTTCACTCTCCCGCAGCCGCTGCCGGCGCGGGAGATCCGAGAATCAGGGGCGCCCACGGCTTGAGCGCCGCGCCCGTCCCACTGGATCTGGCCCCTTACCTCCGGAGGAGACCCATGGACAAGCACCTGATCCTCGGCATCCACGTGACCGACCGCCTCGAGAACGCCCCGCGCGTGCAGCAGCTGTTCACCGAGTACGGCTGCCACATCAAGACCCGCCTGGGCCTGCACGAGGCCGGCCCCGCGGGCTGCGGCCCCAACGGTCTGGTGCTGCTCGAGCTGCGCGGCGCCGAGGGGGTGGCCGACGAACTGGCGGCGAAGCTGAACGCGGTCAAGGGGGTCGAGGTGCAGAAGATGGTGTTCGGGCACGGGCAGTGAGTCGACTCGCCCGGGTCACCGACAGCACGGGGGGACCGGCGCTCCGGTCCCCCCGCGCGTTTCAGGCGATCCGCCGCCGCTCAGGCCCCCTGGGCCTTCTCTCCGCCGAACAGCGGCGCCAGCTCCGCCGCCGTCGGCGGCGGCGTCAGCAGGCTCACGATGATCAGCGCGCCGATCGACACGAGCGCCGCCGGGTAGATGCTCGGGATGCCCCACGGGTCGCCGCCGTTCATCACCGACGGGAAGGCGTTGGGGATCACCAGCTCGAGCAGCAGGGCCATGAAGGCGCCCGAGACGATCGAGGCGAGGCCGCCCTGGCGGGTGGCGCGCTTCCAGGCGAGCGCGGCGAGCAGCGCGGGCGTGATGGCGACGCCGTACATCGTGTAGGCGAAGTAGGAGTAGCGCAGCACCGAGATGCGGGAGTGCAGGACGGTCGGGATGAAGATCATCAGGAAGGCGCACAGGCCGAGGATGACGACGAACACCTTCTGCAGCGCCACCATCTTCGTCGGGTCGGCGTCGCGGGTTGATGAAGCGCTGGTAGATGTCGCGCATGATGTTCGTCGTGGGGGAGAGCAGGTAGTTCATGCCGGTCGAGATGACGACCGCGCAGGCGGCGCCGAGCAGCAGCAGGCCGACCAGCATGGCGAGGCCGCCGCGGCCGGCCATGTCCCGGGCGGCCTGCAGGACGATCGAGGCGGGGTCGATGCCGGCGCGCGGCGTCGGCCACCGCGGCGGCGTCGTTGCGGCCGGCGAAGGCGCTCTGCAGCGTCTCCTGCAGGCGCGGCCGCCTGGTCCGGCTTGACCGTGCCTTCCGCCACGGCCTGCGTGCGCGAGCGAGAGGGCGCGGGTGCCGGCCTCGGCCGGCTGCAGCTGGCCGGTGGCCACCTGCTCCTTCACCGTGCCGGCGATGTCGAAGGCGCTGCAGGTCGGCCCAGTGCGCGGAGGCGGCGTAGATCGCGATGACCACGACCACCGTCTCGACGACGATCGTGCCGACGATCCAGAGGCCACGGCCTTCTTCGCCTCGGCCGGGCGACTTCGCCGAGTAGAACTTCTGGTACATCGACTGGATGCCCATCAGCAGCAGCAGCGTGGCCAGGAAGTAGCCGCCCGCCTTGAGCGCGGGGTAGCGGCCGAAGTCGGCGGCGAAGACGGCGAAGTGCTGCGGCGGCAGCGCGGCCGCGGCGCCGCTCCAGCCGCCGGCGAACAGCACCACGAACGGCAGCGCCGCGCAGCAGGCGAGCACGATGATGATGCCGTTGGGCAGGTCGGTGTGGGCCACGGCGACCATGCCGCCGATCGAGGTGAACAGGATCACGAAGGCGGCGGCGATGACCTGGCCCATCTCGACCGAGATCGCGCCGTCGGTGGCGACGTTCAGGATGTAGCCGCCGGCGCGGAACTGGTAGGAGACGATGGTCGTGAAGGCGATGACCAGCGCGATCGCGCCGAACAGCCGCGCGAACTTGCCGTAGCGCACCTCGAGGATGTCGCCGACCGTGTACTGGCCGAAGGTGCGGATCTTGGCGGCGAGGAAGTAGATCACCGCGATGCCGACCCAGGCCCCGGCCGGCAGCCAGAGCGACGACCAGCCGGCCCGCGCCGCGTACTCCGCGCCGGCGATGAACGTGCCCGAGCCGATCCAGGTGCAGACCAGCGTGAAGACCATCGTCGTGACGCGAGAGCGTGCGCCCCGCCACCATGAAGTCGTCCTGCGACTGCACCTTCCGCGCGCGCAGAAAGTTGAAGACCGGTCAGGACGAGCAGGTAAACCAGGATCACCCAGAGGTACCAGCCCACGACGGGCCTCCTTCGCGCTCAGGCGTCGATCAGGACCAGGTCGCGCTGCTGCTCGCCCGCGACATCCACCTTGCCGTCCGGCGTGACGAAGACGTTGATCTCCGAGCGCACCGCCATCTCGCCCTTGAGGTAGATCCCCGGCTCGATCGAGAAGCAGATGCCGGGCACGATCTCGCGCTCGTCGCGCGTTTCGAGATTGTCGATGTTGACGCCGTTGCCGTGCACCTGCTCGCCGATGGAGTGGCCGGTGCGGTGGATGAAGAAGTCGCCGTAGCCGGCCTGCTTCACCACGTTGCGGCAGGCGTCGTCCACTTCCCAGCCGCAGCACCGTCTGCTTCGTCGCGTAGCGCGCGCGGACGAAGGCCACCGCCGCGTCGCGGGCGTCGCGCACGGTGTTGAAGATCTCCACGTACTTCGCCGGAGGGTTCTTCCCGACGAAGCCGCACCAGGTGATGTCGTAGAAGATCGCGCCCGGCTCGTCGAGCTTGGCCCACAGGTCGATCAGCACCGTGTCGCCCCTGCGGATCGGGCGGGCGTTCTCGGGCGTCGGCTCGAAGTGCGGGTCGGCGGGATGCTCGTTGGTGCCGACCATCGGGTTCTCGCCCATGCAGGTCAGCCCCTCCTCGGCGAAGCGCCGCAGGATGAACTGCTGCCCGTCGTACTGGGTGAACGTGCGGCCGGCGCGCAGCTCGCTGCCGATCAGCGCGAACGCCTCGTCCTTGATCTTCTGCACCCGCTGTGCACGCCTCGAGGTGCGAGCGGTACGCGGCGTCGTCGAGCACGGCCTGGAACGTCTGCACCAGGCCGGCCGACGAGACCACCTCGTAGCCGAGCCGCCGCACCAGGTCGACGGTGCCGCCGTCGACGATCGAGACGTAGGGGATGTTGCAGTCGGGCGACCACTGCATGGCCACCGTCTTCGCGCCGCCGAGCAGCGCCTTCAGTCCGTCGTGCAGCTCGCGCCAGGAGAGGTACCAGTGCTGCGGCCCGGGCAGGTCGTCCAGCCGGTGCGGTTCGACCTTGGAGCAGAGGCGGGCCGGCTCGCCGTTGGCCGGGATCCAGTAGAACCAGCGCCGGCTGGTGAACTTCGCGAAGTCCAGGCCGAGCACCGCGTAGCCGATCTTGTCGCGGTTATGGAAGTCGCACAGCAGCCAGCCGTCCACGCCGGTGGCGCGCAGCTGCTGCTGGATGCGGGCGATATCGGGCATGACAGAGCCTCCTCGAGTGGATGGGAGGGGGAGAGTGCCGGTTCCGGGGCGGGATGTCAACGGGGGGCCGTTGTGGGCGCAATGAACGGGGCAGACATGACACCGGCCCGGACTCATCGTCCGGGCCGGTATCAGTCGCACGGGAGTGACGTTTCGTCTATGTGGTCGTCGCCGCGGCCTCCGTGGCGAGCTTCGCCTTCGCGGCGGCGATCGTCTCCTCGAACCAGGCGGCGAAGCGCGCCTCGACGTGGTCGAGGTCGGGCGTGAGCACCGGGCGCACGCGTTCGCTGAGGCGGGCGGGGTCGAAGGGGACGGGCGGCAAACCGGCGCCGGCGGTGCTCCAGGTGCCGTCGGCGTCGGCGCTGTCGATGGTGACGGCGCCCCAGGCGGGGAACAGGCGGGCGATCTCCATGGCGACGTCGGCCGGGCTGTCGTACTTCATCTTGAAGCGGAAGCCCATCTGGGCGGCGAGGCGGCAGATGAGGTCCCAGGTCTCGACGCCGGCCAGGGGGGGCATGGCGCGGCGCAGCGACTGGACGCGGCGCTCGGAGTTGGTCATGGTGCCGCTGGTCTCGGCGGCGCTCGACAGCGGCAGCACCACGGCGGCGGCCCGGGTGGTGGCGGTGGGGAAGAGGTCGGCCACGACCAGGAACTCCGCGGCCGCCAGGCCGGCGGCCAGGTCGGGCGGCAGCGACGCGGCGCCCAGGGGATCCTCGCCGATCACGACGGCCACCTTGATCTTCTTCTGCCGCAGCGCCTCCGCGAGGTCGGCGCCGGCGCCGGCCGTGCCGCGCAGCGCCACGCACCATTCCTTCTCGAGGTGGGCGATCGCCGCGGCATCGCCGGTGGAGGCGTAGCCGGGCAGCCAGTGCGGGCTGGCGCCGAGATCGCACACGCCCTGCATGTTGGCCTTCTCGTGCAGGGCCAGCAGTCCGCAGCCGAGCGCCGAGGCGACCTGCGCGTAGAGACGGGCGTCGCCGGGAACGCGGGGCGCGCGCCGGTCGCGGTTGAACACCAGCACCTTCAGGATGCTGCGGCAGAGCAGACCCGCCGCCGCGCGCAGGTCGGTCGCGGCCACACCGGCGGCCTTCGCGCGCGCGTCGACCCCGGCCTTCTTCACGAGCCCGGCCAGCATGGCGTCGTCGGCCAGGGCGTCGGGAGCGTTCTCGGCGCAGGCCGCGAGCAGGCCCAGCAGCGCCTCGGCCTCCTGGCCCGCGGCGCACTGCAGGAAGATGTCGGCGAAGCGCGAGGTCTGGTCCGCCCGCGGGCCGATGGTGATCAGCTTGCCGCCCTTGCGGAGCGCCTTCTTCACGGCCAGGTCGGCCACGAAGTGCTCGTCGGCCAGCTCGGAGTTGACCACGAGGATCGCCTGGGCGTCCTCGAGGTCGCGGTAGGTGCCGTTGGACAGCACCTCGGGGCAGTTCAGGTCGCGGTTGACGAGATGGGCGAAAGTCGTGACCTGGTGCGTGCCGAGCGCGATGCGGGCGAACTTCTGCGCGAGGTAGATCTCCTCGTTGGTCAGGCGCGGCGAGACGAAGACGGCCATCTCGTCGCCCGGAGTGCTTGCGGCGCAGCTCCTTGAGACGCATCGCGGCGTAGGAGATGGCGTCGTCGAGCTTCGCCTCCTGCAGCTCGCGTCCGGCGCGGATGCAAGCCGTGCGCAGACGATCGGGCGCCTGCACGTAGCTGTAGCCGAAGCGCCCCTTGCGGCAGTGGTTGCCCGCGGTGGCGCCGGCGTCGTCGTCGAAGCGGGTCACCTTGACGAGCGAGTCGCCGTAGCTGTCGTAGTTGAAGCGGCAGCCGACGCCGCAGTACGTGCAGACCGTGGGGGTCTTGCACGGTGAGCCACGGGCCCGGCTTGGCCAGCGGGAGGATCTCGGCGATGGCGCCGGTGGGGCAGGTGCCGATGCAGAGGCCGCAGGTCACGCAGTCGGTGTCGAGCAGGGAGCCGCCGAGGGCCGGCTTGACCACGGTCTAGAAGCCGCGGTTGATGAAGCCGTACGCCGCCACGCCGACGACCTCGCTGCACATCCGCACGCAGCGGCCGCAGAGGATGCACTTGTTCGGGTCGAGCTCGATCAGCGGGTGGCTGCGGTCGACCCGGTACTGCTTCGCCTCGCCGAGGAAGCGGTCGATCTCGACGTCGTACTCGGTGGCGTAGCGGCGCAGGTCGCAGTCGAACAGCGCCACGCAGCCGCACTCGAGGCAGCGGTGGGTCTCCTGGCGCATGTCGCCGGCGGTGTAGCCCGGTCTCGACCTCGGCGAAGCTCTTGCAGCCGCTCCTCGATGGCCAGGGCCGGCATCGGCCGGCGCGCGTAGCGGGCGCCGTCGCGCAGATCCTCCACGGTGACCTTGCGGAAGGCGTCCTTGCGGCTGATGAACTCGCATCGGCTCGGGCCGCGCCTTGCCGGTGCGGACGTACGCGTCGATGGCGTGGGCCGCCTTGCGGCCGGCCGCGATCGCCTCGATCGCCGTGGCGGCGCCGGTGACCACGTCGCCGCCGGAGAAGACGCCGTCGACGCTGGTCTCGAAGGTCTTCTCGTTGACCTGGATGGTCTGCCAGCGGGTCAGGTTCGAGGCTCTCGCCGAACGGCAGGAAGTTGGGGATCTTGCCGCCGACCAGCTCGGCCACCTGCGTGCTCTGGCCGATGGCCGCGATGACGCAGTCGCACGTCGATGACGAACTCGGAGCCGTTGACCGGCTTGGGGCTGCGGCGGCCGCTGGCGTCGGGCTCGCCCAGCTCCATGCGCAGGCACTCGAGTGCCGCCGGCGCGCCCGTCCTTGAGCGATCACGCGGGTCGGCGCGACGAGGAAGTCCATCTGGACCCCCTCGTGCTCGGCCTCCTCGATCTCCATCTCGTTGGCCGGCATCTCGGCGCGGGTGCGCCGGTAGAGCAGGCGGACCTCGGCGGCGCCGAGGCGCAGCGACGGTGCGCGCGCAGTCGATGGCGGTGTTGCCGCCGCCGACCACGAGCACCCGGCCCGTGCAGCGGCTCGGCGCGGTCGCAGGCCGTACTCGCGCAGGAACTCGATGCCGGGCAGCACGCCCGTCGGCGTCCTCGTCCTGGACCCGCATCTTCGAGCTGTCCCAGGCGCCGATGCCCAGGAAGACGGCGTCGTAGCCCGTCGTCCTTGAGCGCGGCGACGCGTGAAGTCCGTGCCGAGGGCGACGTTGGTGCGCAGCTTCACGCCGAGATCGAGGATCTGGTTGATCTCGAGGTCGAGCATCTCCTTGGGCAGGCGGTACTCGGGAATGCCGTAGCGCAGCATGCCGCCCGCCTCGGGCTGGCTCTCGAAGATCTGCACGGCGTAGCCGCGCGACGGCCAGGTAGTAGGCGCAGGAGAGGCCGGCCGGGCCGGCGCCGACGACCGCGACGCGGCGTGCCGTTGGCCGGCGCCACCTGCGGGCCGCCACGGCTGCCGCCGCGCCGAGGTCGAGGTCGGCGATGTAGCGCTTGATGTAGTCGATGCCGACCGCCTCGTCCATCAGGTTGCGGCGGCACCCGTTGACCTCGCAGGGGCGGGTGCAGACGCGGCCGCAGACCGCGGGCAGCGGGTTGCGTCTCCTTGATGAGCTGGATCGCGTCGGTGTACTGCCCGAGCGCCGCCAGGGCGATGTAGCCCTGGATGTCGATCCCGGCCGGGCAGGCGAGCTGGCAGGGGCCGATGCAGTCGGCGTAGTGGTTGCGACAGCATCAGCTCGAGGGCCGCCTTGCGCGAGCGGCGCACCTCGGCGTTGTCGGTCTCGACCACCATGCCGGCGGCCACCTTGGTCGAGCAGGCGGGCAGCAGGGTGCGCGCCCCCTTGCACCTTGACCACGCACAGGAAGCACGAGGCGAACGGCTCGAGCTGCTCGTCGTGGCACAGGGTGGGGATGTCGGTCGATGCCGTTGTCGCGCGCCACCTCGAGGATGGTCTGCCGGTTGTCGGCGATGATCCGCTTGCCGTCGATCTCGAGCTTGACCAGGGCCATGGCCTTCTCTCGTCTCGCCGTCGTCAGTTGCGCGATGATCGCGTGGAACTTGCAGGTCTTGTAGCACTCGTCGCACTGGATGCACTTCGACTGGTCGATGACGTGCATCTGCTTCTTGCTCGCCGGTGATCGCCTTCGTGCGGGCAGGCCCGGCCGCAGGCGGTGCAGCCGTTGCACGCCTCGGTGATCGTCGTAGGTGAGCAGCTTGCTGGCAGCTGTGCGCCGGGCACTTCCTGTTGCGTGATGTGCGCCTCGTACTCCGAGCGGAAGTACTTGAGCGTGGTCAGCACCGGGTTGGGCGCGGTCTGGCCGAGCCCGCACAGCGAGTTGTTCTTGACCAGGGCCGCGAGCTGCTCGAGCAGCTCGATGTCGCCGTCGCTGCCCCTCGCCCTCGGTGATGCGGGTGAGGATCTCGAGCATCCGCTTGGTGCCGACCCGGCAGAAGGTGCACTTGCCGCACGACTCGCGCTGCGTGAAGTCGAGGAAGAAGCGGGCGACGTCGACCATGCAGGTCGTCTCGTCCATGACGACCAGGCCGCCCGAGCCCATGATGGCGCCGGTCTTGTTGATCGACTCGTAGTCGATGAGCGTGTCCGGCCAGCTCGGCCGGGATGCAGCCGCCGGAGGGGCCGCCCATCTGCACGGCCTTGAACTTCCGGTCCTCCTTGATGCCGCCGCAGATGTCGAAGACGATCTCGCTGGATCGTGATGCCCATCGGCACCTCGACCAGGCCGCCGCGCTTCACCTTGCCGGCCATGGCGAAGACCTTGGTGCCCTTGCTGTTCGCGGTGCCCAGGCGTGTTGAAGGCCGCGGCGCCGTGCAGCACGATCCAGGGCACGTTGGCGAAGGTCTCGACGTTGTTGATGTTGGTCGGGCAGCCCCACAGGCCCTTCGCCGCCGGGAACGGCGGGCGCACGCGCGGCATGCCGCGCTTGCCCTCGATCGAGCCGATGAGCGCGGTCTCCTCGCCGCAGACGAAGGCGCCGGCGCCCTCCTTGAGGCTTGACGTGGAAGCGAGAAGCCGGTGCCGAGGATGTTGTCGCCGAGGAAGCCGCGCTCCTCGGCCTGGGCGATGGCGATGTTGCAGCCGCTCGATCGCCTTGGGGTACTCGGCGCGGACGTAGATGTAGCCGTCGTCGGCGCCGATGGCGAAGCCGGCGATGGCCATCCCCTCGAGCACGGAGTGGGGATCGCTCTCGAGCACCGAGCGGTCCATGAACGCGCCCGGGTCGCCCTCGTCGGCGTTGCAGATGACGTACTTGTGGTCGCCGGCGGCGAGGCGCGTGAAGCGCCACTTCATGCCGGTGAGGAAGCCGGCGCCGCCGCGGCCGCGCAGCCCCGACTCGATGATCGCGTTGATCAGCGCGTCGGGGTCGCCTGCGGCGAGCACCTTCGCGCAGCGCCTGGTAGCCGCCGACCGCCAGGTAGTCGTCGATCGACTCCGGGTCGATCGTGCCGCAGTTGCGCAGCACGATGCGGTTCTGCCTGGCGAGGTAGGCGCGTCTCGGAGCCGGCGCCGTCGTCGGTCCAGCACCAGCCAGTCCTCGATCGGCGCGCCCGCCGGCGACGTGCTCCTCGAGCAGCCGGCTCGACCCGGTCCTTGCGTCACGCCGCCGTACTGGCAGCGCGCGGCCGTCGTCGTCGCGCACCTCGACCAGCGGCTCGCGGTAGCACATGCCGATGCAGCCGGTCTTCTCCAGCTCGAAGCGCGGCCCGCCGTTGCCGGCGCGCCGCCGCCAGCGCGCGCGTAGGTCTGCTCCGCGCCGGCGGCGATGCCGCAGGTGCCGAGTCCGACGACGATCTTCATTGCTTCACCGCCTCCGCGCTCGCGGCCTTGCGGTACGCGCTTGACGATCTTCTTGACCTCTGCTCGGCTTCGAGGTTCCCGTAGGTGTCGTTGTTGATCATGATCACCGGCGCCAGGCTAGCAGCAGCCGAGGCAGGAGACCGTCTCCAGGGTGAACAGCCGGTCCGCCGTGGTCTCGCCGGTCTGGCACGCCGAGCGTGCTCCTCGACCGCCTCGGTGATCTCCTTGGCGCCGCTGCACGTGGCAGGCCGTGCCGTGGCAGACGCGCACGATGTTCTTGCCGACCGGGTGAAGCGGAACTGGGCGTAGAACGTCGCCACGCCGTAGATCTGCGCCAGGGGGATGCCGGACTCCTCGCTGGATCTCCAGCGATCCGCTCGCGCGAGATGTAGCCGTCCGTCTCCTGCGCCTTCTGCAGGGCGGGGATCAGCTTCCCCTCCTGCCCCGCGAAGTGCTGGTTCCGGAAGTCGAACTTGCGGTGATCGGTCATCGCGCGCTCCTGGTTGCGGTCTCTCCTGGACGCGGGGATCGTCCGCCGCCGGACAATCGGCGCTCCGCTCGCGCGCGGCGCCTAGTCGTAGGGCGTCTCGAACATCCTGTTCATCAGGCTCATCATCTGGTCGATGTCGCCGACGCCGCCGAGGGCGTGCCCCTTGCAGCCGCGCCGGGAGCAGAACTCCAGGTAGCCGCCCACGCTCAGGTTGAGCGAGGCCATCGGCGCGCCGCACAGCTTGCAGGTGAGCGGCAGCATGATGCTCGCGTCGCACTTCGGGCAGCGGAACTCGACACGTCGCCCTCGGTGATCTCGAGATCGGTCTCGAGGGAGTAGTCGCCGAAGATCGCGCTGAGGTGCATCTCGCCCTCCTGGTGGCGTGTCCTTCACGAAGGCGTCGAGCGTGACCCGCGTGCCCTCGGTCAGCAGGCTTGCGCACTGGGGGCAGGCAGCTCCATGACCAGCATCTGCTTGCTCATCAGCTTCCTCCCTCGGGCGCGGCGCGCCTCCTCCAACCGGTCGATCCGGACGAAGACGCAGTCGTCGAGCGTGGCCTCGCCGCGCAGGACGTCCTCGGCGAGCGTCGCGCAGTCGGGCGCCCCGCACGCGCGCGCAGTCCTTGCGCGGCAGCCGGTCCAGCATCCCGCGTGCTCGCGCTTCCCGGCGATGGCCTGGCGCAGGTCGCGTGGCGCGGGCCGGATCGGCCGCGCCGTGATCTCCGTCTTCGAGGTCGAAGAAGTGCTCGCGCAGCAGCGAGCGCACCTTCTCCTCCTTCACTCGGCGGCTGCTCGCCGAGCCGCCGCGCCGATCCGTCTGGATGGCGCGCTGGCCGCGTAGCGGCCCTCGATCGTCAGGCTGCCGCTGACGCAGCCGTCCGGGCAGATGTACGCCTCGATGAAGTCGACGCTCTGGAACTTGCCCGCCTCGATGCGGTCGAACACGACTGCACGTCGCGGATGCCGCGCACCGTCATCGTGTTGGCGTTGCGCATCGCCGGCGATCTCGCCGCCGGCCATGGCCCACGCAGGCCGGCCGGGCTGAAGCGCGCGTCGGGGTCCATGCCGCCGTCCTGCTTGATG
The DNA here is from genome assembly GCA_963772145.1 of uncultured bacterium. Taxonomy (GTDB): domain Bacteria; phylum Krumholzibacteriota; class Krumholzibacteriia; order LZORAL124-64-63; family LZORAL124-64-63; genus CAVSZB01. The sequence goes on along the minus strand of CAVYVY010000019.1, from coordinate 132,807 downwards.
CGCCTTGCAGCAGCGGGCCGTAGAGCTCGGTGATGCCGAAGGCGCCGTCGATGTACGAGTCGTCGAGCCCGACCGGGTGCACGATCGAGTTCATGATCGCGGTGCACGGGGTGATGAAGAAGATGCCGATCTCGCTCGGGTGCGAGCCCGCGCTCCGCGGCGAGCCGGCGGCGGAGCAGCTTGGCGGCCAGCTCGCGCGCCGTCTCGATCGGCAGCAGGTTCGGCAGCAGCTCGGGGTAGCGGATCTGGACCAGCCGCACGATCGCCGGGCAGGTGACGGAGATCTTCGGCCAGGGGCCGCGGTCACTCGGAGAGGCGGGCGTCGGTGGCCTGGGCGAGCATCTCGCACATCCACGACATGTCGTAGGCGCTGTCGAACCCGACGCGGCGTGAGGGCGTGCAGCACCTGCGCCGGATGCACGTCCCGGCCGAACTGCCCGTAGAGGGTCATCGACGGGATGGCCACCGTGTGCTTGAAGCGCTTGCAGGTCGGCCGGCGCCGGAGGTCCGGGCGCGCACGGCGTCGTACCGGCACGCCTCGACGCAGGCGCCGCAGTCGATGCACAGCTCCGGGCTGCAGCTCGGCGAGCCGGTCCGCGCACGCGGATGGCGCGCGTCGGGCAGGCCTGCGTGCAGGCCACGCAGCCGATGCAGCGTGCCGGATCGAACGATGGTGTGGCCGCCCGGCTCCATGACGGCTCCCGCCGGCCTCAGGCCGGAAAGCGCACCGCGTAGCGCAGGGTCGTGCCCGCGCCGACCGTCGAGTCGATCGCGAACTCGTCGCTGTTGCGCCTGATGTTGGGCAGTCCGAGGCCGGCGCCGAAGCCGCGCTGCCGCATCTCGGGGGTCGCCGTGGAGTACCCCTCCTGCATCGCCAGATCGAGGTCGGGGATGCCGTGGCCGCGGTCGGCCAGGGTGATCGCGCACCGCGGTCGGGCAGCACCTCGAGCAGCAGTTCGCCCTCGTCCGCGTACATGATGACGTTCATCTCCGCCTCGAAGTTGGCGATCGAGAGCCGCCGGATCGCGTCGGTCGGCAGGCCGAACTGCTCGCAGGATCACCTTCACCGCCGCCGCCACCTCGCCGCCGTGCTCGAAGTCGCCGCCGCGGATCGTCCAGCGCTCGCTGTACAGGATTTCGGGCGCCGCCTCGCTCATGTCCGCACCCCCGCGGGCAGGCCGGCCGCGTGGAGGCGGCCGCACGCCTCGAACAGGGAGAGCGGCGTGACCAGCAGCGGCGTGCCGTTCTCCCGCGCCAGTTCCAGCACGGGGGGCGCGGGGCGCTTGCCGGCGACGAAGACGATGCCCGCCAGATCGGCCACGTCGGCCGCGTGCGCGGCCTGGATGCTGACCAGGCCGGTCAGCAGCAGGGCGCCGGGCGCGGCGAAGGCGAGCACGTCGCTCATCAGATCGGCCGCGAAACAGGCGGCCACGGGCACGCTGTCGAGCAGCTCCAGCCCCCAGGCCGCCTCGCCGCCCAGCAGGTCCATCACTTCCCGCAGGTGCATCAGACCTCTCCGCGCGCCCGCGGCAGGGCGCGGACCGCCGGGTCAGCGGACGCCGGCCTCGTAGAGCTTGGTGGCGACCTGCCAGCGGTTCAGATCGGTCGTGAAGAGGCTGATCTTCGCCTTCTCCGCCATCTTGACGACGTCCTCGGGCGGACGCTTGCCCTGCGTGACGACGATGCCGGCGAGATCCACCAGGTTCGCGGCGGCGATGACGTTGCTGTGCACCTGCAGCGTGACGAGCAGGTTGCCGGCCTGGGCGTTGGCGATCACGTCGCTCACCATGTCCGACATGTAGACGCCGGTGATCTCCTTGTCGAAGACCGCGGTGACGCCCTTCAGATCCAGTTTGCCCGCGAGCTCGCTCAGCTTCATGCTCCGGTCTCCTTGGCCGTGGCCCGTCGGCGTCACTCGGACTCGAGCGACGTCAGTCCGAAGTCGATCATGATCTCGCCGTAGGACATCGTCTTGTAGAGGTCGAAGACGTCGGGCAGGATGAGGATCTTCTTGCCCGGCGTGCGCAGGCGGTCGTTGAAGAGGGTGTTCAGCGCGCGCACCTTCGCGGCGTCGAGCGCGCGCACGCTGCCGTCGGGATTCTCGTAGGCGATCGCCACGTAGACCGACACGCCGTTGTCGTGCGCCACCTCGCCGACCCGGCGCAGCGGACTGTCCGGTTTCGCGCAGCCGTAGTACATCAGGCCGAGCAGCTCGCGGAACGGGATCGACCTGGCCGCGTCTCGTGGTCGAGCAGGTCGAACTGGAACGACTGCGCCGTGCCGGCGAAGTGCCAGATCTGCTCCCCCTCGCGGTACTCCTCGATGGGGGCGACCTGCTCGGCGGAGAAGTAGGAACGGACGGCCCGGCTCATCAGGTCGTGCTCGAGCACGACGTGGCCCGGGCGTGACGTTCACCATCCGATAGCGGCCCGACGCGGCTCGATCTGCCATGGCGTCGTCCCTCCCGCTGGGTCCTCGCGGCCGGCCGCGAGCGGCGGCAAGCGCTTGCGGCGCCAGAGGTTCCCCATCACTACGCGGCGCCGCTGCAAACCTAGCCCGCACGCGGGGGCATGGCAAGCCGGAAATCCCTCTCGCACGGCGGGGAAGTCGAGCGTTGTGCCGTCGAAATTGTTCCGGCCTGAAGTGTCGCCGTAAACGCCAGCAGAAACAGCTGTTTCGCTCGGCGCAGGATGGCCAGGCAAGCGGCCGGGGCAGGAAGAACAATTTCGACGGCACAAGGGGTCGGTCCCGCCACCATTTCCCCGGCGGCGTGAAACGCCAACCGCCCGATTGACTTGCGTTTGCCCCTCCCTAGAATCCGCGCGGCACGGGCGGCCCGGCCGGCCCGCCCGCGGACGCTCTGGCCGAGGAGGCGCGGATGAATCAGGGGCTGAACGTCTGGGGTGGCGCTGGCGATCGCGGTGGCCTGGGGCGGGATCATCGGCCTGACCGTGTTCTGCTTCGCGCGGGTGCTGCGGCTGCAGCGGGCGCGGGCGCAGGCCGGTCCGGCCGTGCCGGGCGCCGGCCGCGCGGAGTGGGCGTCGCGCATCGGCCTGATCCTGGCGATGGCCGGCAACGCGATCGGCCTGGGCAACTTCCTGCGCTTCCCGGCGAAGGCGGCCGCCAACGGCGGCGGCGCCTTCATGATCCCCTACTTCATCGCCCTGCTGCTGCTCGGCGTGCCGCTGATGTGGGTCGAGTGGACGATCGGCCGCTACGGCGGCACGCGCGGCCACGGCTCCACGCCGGGCCAGTTCCAGCTCATGTGGAAGCACCCGGTGGCCAAGTACCTGGGCGCCTTCGGCATCTTCCTGCCGTTCACGATCGCCATCTACTACTGCTTCATCGAATCGTGGACGCTCGGCTTCGCCTTCTTCTCCGGCACCGGCTCCTACTTCGGCCTCGCGTCGCGCGAGGCGATGGGGCACTTCCTGCACGGCTACCAGGGGATCGAGGTCAACCAGTTCTTCAACTCGATCGTGCCGGCCTGCATCTTCCTGGTGATCACGATCGGCCTCAACTACCTCTTCCTGGTGCGCGGCATCGCGAAGGGGATCGAGCTGCTGGCGAAGATCGGCATGCCGGTGCTGTTCGTCTTCGGCATCCTGCTCGCGGTGCGGGTGCTGACGCTCGGCGCCCCCAACCCGGCGCATCCCGACTGGAACGTGGCCAACGGGCTCGCCTTCATCTGGAATCCCGACTTCAGCCAGCTCGGCCGGGCGTCGGTCTGGCTGGTGGCGGCGGGGCAGATCTTCTTCACGCTCAGCCTCGGGCAGGGGATGATCAACACCTACGCCTCCTACGTGCGCGAGAAGGACGACGTCACGCTCAACGGCCTCTCCACCTCGCTCACCAACGAGTTCGCCGAGGTGATCCTGGGCGGGACGATCGCCATCCCGGCGGCGGTGGCGTTCTTCGGCCTGGCCGAGACGCAGCTCATCGCGCGGGAGGGGGCCTTCAACCTCGGCTTCCAGGCGCTGCCGGTCATCTTCCAGCAGCTGCCGCTCGGGCAGATCCTGGGCGCGATGTGGTTCCTGCTGCTGTTCATCGCCGGCATCACCTCGTCGGTGGCGCTGGTGTCGCCGGCGGTGGCCTTCGTGGAGGACGAGTTCCACTGGTCGCGCCGCAAGGCGGTCAACGCGGTGTTCGGCGTGCTGGTCTTCTGCACCGTGTTCGTGGTCGCGTTCTTCCGGCACGGGTTCCTCGACGAGATGGACTTCTGGGCCGGCACGCTCGGCCTGGTGCTGTTCGCGGTGATCGAGATCACGGTCTTCTCCTGGATCTTCGGGGTGGACCGCGGCTGGGAGGAGATGCACAAGGGGGCCGACCTGCGGGTGCCGCGCCTCTTCCGCTTCGTGATCAAGTACGTCACGCCGCTCTACATGCTCGGCATCCTCGTGGTCTGGACCATCCAGGACGCGGTGCCCAACCTGCTGATGCGCGGCGTCGAACGGAACCAGATGCCGTACCTGTGGGGCGCCCGCGTGATGATGCTCGGGCTGATCGCGCTGACCCTGTTCCTGATCCGCGAGGCGTGGCGCCGCAAGCGGGCGCCCGGAGGCGGTGAACGCCGGTGAGCGATGGTGGCAGCGGAGCCCCGGCCGATCTGGGGCGCCTGCGCATCAGCGACGAGGAGCGCCGTCCGCCGCGCCGCCGGCCGCGCTGGCCGTGGGTGCTGGCCGGGATCGCCGTGGCCAGCCTGCTGGCCGGTTTCCTGACCCGTCCGGTCACCGTGCGCGTGGCGACCGCGCACGCCGGGGGGGCGGGCCGGCCGGGGAGGGCGGTTCGGTGCTGACGGCCAACGGCTACGTCGAGGCGCGTCACCAGGCGTCGGTGGCGGCGCGGACGACCGGCCGGCTGGCCGAGGTCTTCGTGGAGGAGGGGGACACGGTCGCCGCGGGACAGGTCGTGGCGCGGCTGCTCGACGAGGACCAGCGCGCCGCCGTGGCGCGCGCCGAGGCCGATCTGGCGCTGTCCGCGCGCGCGTCAGGCGCAGGCCGAGACGGCCGAGGCCGACGCGCGGCGGCGGGCCGCGCGGCGCGCCGAGCTGCGCGCGGCCGGCGCCATCGGCCCGGAAGAGGACGAGACGGCCGGCGCGGCGGCCGCCAGCGCGGCGGCCGAGGTCAACGCCGACGCGGGCCCAGGTGTCCGTGGCGCGCGCCGCGCTGGAGACCGCGCGGCTCGAACTGGACAAGACCCGCGTGACCGCCCCGTTCGCCGGCGTCGTCCTGCGCAAGGACGCCGAGGTCGGCGAGATCGTCGGCCCGATCATGACCAGCAACACGGCCCGCGCCGGCGCGGTCGTGACCATCGCCGACATGCGCACGCTCGAGGTCGGCGTCGACATCAACGAGAGCTACATCGCCCGCCTGTCGCTCGGCATGCCGGCCGACGTCGTGCTCGACGCGCACCCCGAAGTGCACTTCCCCGGGGAGGTGCGCGCCATCTACCCCTCGGCCGATCGCGACAAGGCCACGATCCCGGTGCGGGTCCGTTTCCTGGTCGCCGACGCGCGCGTCCGGCCCGACCTCGGCGCGAAGGTGACCTTCCTGAAGTCGCGACCGACGGCGCGAGATCGTCACCGTGCCGAAGGTCGCTGCGGGTCCCGGCCGCGGCGGTGCGCGACGCAGGACGGACAGGCGCGCGTCTGGGTCGTGCGCGACGGCCGGCTGGCGCCGGCCATCCTGACGCTCGGCGCGCGGACGGGAGACGAGGTGGAGGTCCTGACCGGCCTCGACGAGGGGGACCAGGTGGTGATCGAGCGGCGCGCCGCGCCTGCGCGCCGGGCAGCGCGTGCGCGTGGCGCTCTAGGGGAGGCCGCGCATGGCTGACCGCCGCCGACGCCCGGCCCCTCATCACCCTGCGCGGCGTGACCAAGACCTACCGCCGGGACACGATCGTCGTGCCGGTGCTCGAGCGCGCTCGACCTCGAGGTCGCCGCGGGGCGAGTTCCTCGCCCTGATGGGGCCGTCCGGTTCGGGCAAGTCGACCATCCTGAACCTGGTCAGCGGCATCGACACGCCGACGGACGGTCGCGTCGATCGTGGCGGGCATCGATCTCGGCGCCCTCGACGCCGCGGCGCTGGCCGCGTTTCCGCGCGCGCCACATCGGCTTCATCTTCCAGTCGTACAACCTGATCCCGGTGCTGACGGCGTACCAGAACGTGGAGCTGCCGCTGCTGCTGACCGAACTGGGCCGGCGCGCAGCGGCGCGAGCACGTGCTCGCGGCGCTGGCGGTCGTCGGCCTGCGCGACCGCGATCGACCACTACCCGCGGCAGCTCTCCGGCGGCCAGGAGCAGCGCGTGGCGATCGCCCGCGCCATCGTCACCGACCCGTCGCTGCTCGTGGCGGACGAGCCGACCGGAGACCTCGACGCCGTCAGCGCCGCCGAGGTGCTCGACCTGCTGCAGCGCCTCAACCGCGAGTTCGGCAAGACGATCGTCATGGTGACGCACGATCCGCACGCCGCCGAGCGCGCCGACCGCATCCTGCACCTGGACAAGGGGGTCCTGGTGGAGGCGAGCCGCCGGGAGCGGTCGTGACCCGCTTCCTGCCGCTGATCCTGCGCAACACGCTGCGCAACCGGCGGCGCACCACGCTGACGGTCCTGTCGATCGTCGTCTCGTTGTTCCTCTTCTGCACGCTGCGCACCGTGCTGACCTCGCTCGCCGCCTCGCTCGAGTCGGCCTCGGCGGCGCGGCTGATCACGCGCCGCTCGCACCTCGCTCACGTTCTTCCTGCCGCTCTCGTACCGCGACCGGCTCACGCAGATCCCGGGCGTGGATGACGTGAGCTGGGCCACCTGGTTCGGCGGGATCTACATCGACGAGCGCAACTTCTTCGCGCAGTTCGCGGTCGATCCCCGGCGCTACTTCGACATCTACCCGGAGTACCGCCTGGCCCCGGAGGAGAAGGATACCTTCCGTCGCGAGCGCACCGCCTGCATCGTGGGGGAGAAGCTGGCGCGCAAGTACGGCTTCCGGAAGGGCGACCAGATCACCCTGCGCGGCACGATCTTCCCGGGGACCTGGGACTTCACGGTCTGCGGCATCGCGCGGCCGGCCACGCCCGACCTCGACACGAACTGGCTGCTTTTCAACGGCGAGTACCTGAACGAGCGGATGGGCGACTTCGGGCAGGTCGGCACCTACGTGCTGAAGCTCGCCGATCCGGACCGCGCCGGCGAGGTGGCGCGCGTCGTCGACGCCACCTTCGCCAACAGCGCCGCCGAGACGAAGACCGAGACCGAGAAGGCGTTCCAGCTCGGCTTCATCACGATGCTCGGCAACATCCAGGCGGTGATCTACGCGGTCGGCACGGCGATCGTGATCGCCATCATCCTGGTCTCGATGAACACGATGATGATGGCCGCGCGCGAGCGCACCCGCGAGATCGCCGTCCTCAAGGCGCTCGGCTTCACCGACCGCGCGGTCGTGGCGCTGGTGCTGGCGGAGTCGCTGCTGATCACGCTGGTGGGCGGGCTCCTCGGCGCCGGCCTGGCCCGCGCTGGTGTTCGCGCTGACCGACTTCACGGCGGGCGGTTTCTTCCCGAGTTTCGTCGTGACCGACGGCACCGTGGCGCAGGCGCTCGGGATCGCGCTGTTCCTGGGCGTGGTCAGCGGCGCCGCGCCGGCCTGGAACGCGTCGCGCCTGCGCATCGTCGATGCGCTGCGCCATACGGGGTGAACGGCATGGGCCTGCCGATCCAGTACAACCTGCGCAACCTGGTCGTGCGCCGCGCCATGACCCTGATGACGGCCGGCGGCATCGCCCTCGTGGTGGCGGTGCTCGTGCTCACCCTGGCGCTGGCGCACGGTTTCCGCGCCACTCTCGTGGCGACCGGACGCGCCGACAACGCGATCATCCTGCGGGGCGGCGCCACGAGCGAGATGATGTCGGGGATCCCGCGCGACGCCGCGCGGGTCGATCGAGGCCGACCCCGGCGTGGCGCGCAGCGCCGACGGCGAGCCGCTGGCGCTGGCCGAACTGGTGGTGCTCGCCAACCTGGTCCGCCGCGCCGACCCGGCCGCATCCTCGAACGTCACCGTGCGCGGCGTGGACCCGCGCGTGTTCGCGTTGCGCCCGGAAATCCGGCTGGCCGAGGGGCGGATGTTCCGCCCCGGTCTCGACGAGGTGCTGGTCGGCGGCAAGCTCGGCGCCCGTTTCGCCGGCTGCGGCGTCGGCGAGACGCTGCGCCTGGGCGGGCGCGACTGGCGCGTGGTGGGCCGGTTCGACGCCGGCGGCAGCGGCTTCGACTCCGAGATCTGGGGCGACCGCGAGGCGTTCCTGCCGGTGTTCGACCGCCGCGGTTTCTCCTCGGTGACACTGCGTCTGGCCGACCCGGCCCGCTTCGCGGAACTCGAAGCGCGGCTCGAGGCCGACCCGCGCCTGCAGGTCGAGGTGCAGCGCGAGCGACGACTACTACCGCGCCCAGAGCGCCCGGCTGGCCGACGTGATCCGCGCGCTCGGCCTCTTCCTGGTCGTGATCATGGCCGCCGGCGCCATCTTCGGCGCCCTGAACACCATGTACGCCGCCGTCGGCTCGCGCACCCGCGAGATCGCCACCCTGCTCGCCCTCGGCTTCACGCCGCGCGCCGTCCTGGCCAGTTTCCTGATCGAGTCGGTGCTGCTCTGCCTGATCGGCGGCATTTTCGGCTGCCTGCTCGCCCTGCCGATCCACGGCGTCTCCACCGGCACGACGAACTGGTCGTCGTTCAGCGAAGTGGCCTTCGAGTTCCGGATCTCGCCCGGCATCCTCGCGATCGGACTGCTGGCGTCGGTCGGGCTCGGACTGCTCGGGGGATATCTTCCCGCGCGCGCGGCGGCGCGGCGGACGGTGAGCGAGGCGTTGCGGGCGGGATAAGGGCACGGGCCCGCGTCGCCCCTTCCGCTGGCACAACGCCTCCCCATCTGCTATCGTGGCGCGACGGTATCCCGGTCCGTTCACCCCCCTCAGGAGCGAACGCAACCCTATGACACGAATCGCTTTCTTCAGGTCGGTGGGGCGGGCTGCGCCGCCGGTCGGCCGCGCCCTGCTGGCCTGCGTCGTCGCTGTCGCGGTCGCCGTTCCCGCCGCCGCCTGCACCAATTTCCTGGTGACCAGAGGCGCCTCGGCAGACGGCTCCACCTTCATCACCTACAGCGCCGACTCGCACAGCCTCTACGGCGAGCTCTACCTGCGCACGGCGGGCACGCACCTGCCGGGCGAGAAGATTCCGGTCCACGAGTGGGACACCGGGAAGTACCTCGGCGAGATCGACCAGGCGCCGATCACGTACGGCGGCGTCGGCAATCTGAACGAGCATCAGGTGTCGGTCGGCGAAACGACCTTCGGCGGGCGCGAGGCGCTGCGCGACACGACGGGCGTTGTCGACTACGGCAGCCTGATGTATCTCGCGCTCGCGCGGGCGAAGACGGCGCGCGAGGCGATCCGGGTGATGACCGACCTCGTGGCGAAGTACGGCTACTACAGCGAGGGGGAGTCGTTCTCGGTCGCCGACCCGAACGAGGCGTGGATCCTGGAGATGGTCGGCAAGGGGCCGGGCAGCAAGGGCGCGGTGTGGGTGGCGGTGCGCGTGCCGGACGGCTACGTCTCCGGCCACGCCAACCAGTCGCGCATCCGGCGCTTCCCGCTGAAGGATCCGGAGAACTGCCTCTACGCGCCCGACGTGATCGACTTCGCCCGCGCGCGGGGGTGGTTCGATGGCGCGGATGCGGACTTCAGCTTCGCCGACACCTACAATCCGCTCGAATTCGGCGCCCTGCGCGCCTGCGAGGCGCGTGTCTGGTGCGGCTTCACGCGGATCGCGCCGTCGCTGAATCTGCCGCCCGACTACGTCATGGGCGACGTCACCGCCCCGCAGCTGCCGATGTGGGTGAAGCCCGACCACAAGCTCGCCGTGCGCGACGTCATGCAGATGATGCGCGACCACTTCGAGGACACGCCGATGGACCTGGCGCAGGGCGTCGGAGCCGGTCCGTACAAGCTGCCCTACCGCTGGCGGCCGATGGACTGGAAGATCGACGGCCACGACTACCTCCACGAGCGGGCCGTCTCCACGCAGCAGACCGGGTTCTCGTTCGTTGCGCAGATGCGGCGCGACCTGCCCGACCCGATCGGCGGCGTGCTCTGGTTCGGCCTCGACGACACCTACTGCACCGTCTACACGCCGATGTACTGCGGCATCCGCGCCGTGCCGAACAGCTTCGCCGTCGGCACCGGCGACTGGCAGCACTTCACCTGGGACTCGGCGTTCTACGTCTTCAACTTCGTCGCCAACTGGACCTACACGCGCTGGAGCGACATGATCAGGGACGTGCAGCTCGTCCAGCGCGAGCTCGAGGGGCAGTTCCTCGCCCGCCAGCCGGAGATCGAGCAGCAGGCGCGTCGAACTGCACCGGCGATTCGCCGCAGCAGGCGCGCGACCTACCTGACCCGCTACAGTGTGGAGCAGGGCGATCTGGCCACCGCGCGCTGGCGCCGGCTCGGCGAATTCCTGCTCTGGAAGTACATGGACGGGAACGTGAAGGACGAGTATGGCGTGGCGCAGCATCCGCGCTACCCGGACGACTGGTATCGCCGGATCGTGGCGGAGCGACGACGGACGGCTGCGCGTGAAGCCGCTGCCGGGGGAGAAGACCGCGCCCTGACGGCGCGACCGACACAGGGGGCGACGATGAAGCGGGGCGGCTGGACGTTCCGGGCGTTCACCGACGGAACCTTCAGGCTCGACGGCGGCGCCATGTTCGGCGTCGTGCCGCGCGTCATGTGGGAGAAGCACCATCCGCCGGACGACGCAGAACCGCATCGTGCTGGCGCTGCGCTGCCTGCTCGCCGAGAACGGCGAGCGGCGGATCCTGGTCGACACCGGCGCGGGCGACCACTGGGAGGAGAAGCAGCGCGGCATCTTCCTCTTCGACCGCCGGCCGGCGCAGCTGCTGGCCGAGCTGGCCGGGGCGGGCGTGGCTCCGGAGTCGGTCACCGACGTCGTGCTCACGCACCTCCACTTCGACCACTGCGGCGGCGCGGTGCGCCACCTGCCCGACGGCCCGATGCCGACGTTTCCGAAGGCGCGCCACTGGGTGCAGAAGCGGCACTGGGAATGGGCCCACCGCCCGAGCGAGCGCGACCGCGCCAGCTTCCGTCCCGACGATTTCCGCCCGCTGCAGGAGCAGGGGCTGCTGCAGTTCGTCGAGGGGCCGGGCGAGATCATCCCGGGCGTCCGCGTCACGCCGGTGAGCGGGCACACGCCGTGGCAGCAGCTGGTGGAGTTCCACACGGAGGAGGGGGCGGTCGTCTTCTGCGGCGATCTGCTGCCGTTCGCCAGCCACCTGCAGGTGCCGTGGATCATGGGCTACGATCTCAATCCGCTGCTGACGCTCAACGAGAAGAAGGAATTCCTCAGCCGCGCCGCCGAGGAGGGCTACACGCTCGTGTTCGAGCACGATCCGGTCGTGGAGGCGTGCGGCGTGCGGTTCGCGGACGGCCGGTTCGAGGCGGTCGGGCCGTTCACGCTCGCGGAGCGGTGAGCGCGCGCCGGGCCCGCCTGGGAGTCACCCATGGCGGATGATCGCGAGGCGGCCAGCGGGTCGGGGCCGGACCGGCCGGCGGCGGACGAGGCGTGCCTGGCGCCGCCGAATCCGCCGTCCGCAGTCGCCCGGGCGCAAGCCGGACTGGCTCAGGGTGCGGCGCGCCGGTGGCGAGGACTACCACGACGTGAAGCGGCTGCTGCGGCGGTCGCGTCTGCACACGATCTGCGAAAGCGGCGCCTGCCCCAACCGGGGCGAGTGCTTCACCAACCGCACCGCCACTTTCATGATCCTCGGCCGCGTCTGCACGCGCACCTGCGCCTTCTGCAACGTGGACGGCGGCCGTCCGCAGCCGGTCGATCCCGACGAACCGCGCCGTCTGGCCGAGCGGTGGCCGAACTGAAACTCCGCTTCGTGGTGGTGACCTCCGTCAATCGCGACGAACTGCCCGACGGCGGCGCCGCGCAGTTCGCGGCGGTCATCCGGGAGATCCGCCGGCGGGTGCCGGGCTGCGGCGTGGAGGTGCTGATCCCCGATTTCCTGGGAGATCCGCAGGCGCTCGAGACGGTGCTCGCCGCCGGTCCCGACATCCTCGACCACAATCTCGAAACGGTGCCGCGCCTCTACGCCGCCGTGCGGCCGCAGGCCGACTACCGCCGTTCGCTGCTGGTGCTGCGCCGCGCGCGGCAGTGGTCCGGCGCGCTCGCGCCGCTGCGCGTGAAGACCGGCATCATGCTCGGGCTCGGCGAGACCCGCGCGGAGGTCGAGTCGCTGATGGCCGACTGCGTCGCCCAGGGGGTCGACATCCTCACGATCGGCCAGTACCTCCAGCCGACCCCGGCGCACCATCCGGTCGTGCGCTACTGGGAGCCGGACGAGTTCCGCGAGCTCGCCCGCGCCGGCCGCGCGCTCGGTTTGCCGTGGGTGGAAGCGGGGCCGCTCGTGCGTTCGAGCTACCACGCGCGGGAGCAGGCGGACGGTCTCGACGCGGCGGGTCGCGCGTGAGCCGCGCCGCGCCCGGACGCGTCCGCTGGCTGCTGGGCGGTCTGGCCGCGTATCTGGCGATTCTCGTCGCCGTCGCCGCCGGACTCGCCTGGCTGCACCGCGCCGCGCGGGCGCGGCTCGACGACGCCCTCGGCGATCGTCTCACCGCCGTCGCCGCCACCGCGGCGTTCCTTGTCGACGGCGATTCGCTGCGCGTCTGGGCGTCCGACCCCGACGAGTCGCTCGAGGAGATCTGGCTGCGCTCGCGCCTGGCGCAGATCCGCCGCGACAACGATCTGGCCGAGATCGCGCTCTGCACGCCGGACGGCGCGGGTGCTGATCTCCGCGGCGGAGCGGCTCGGGCGGGGCGACACCAACGTCTTCTGGGATCTCGACCGCGCGGCGGTGCGGGTGGCGCAGGAGGGCTTCCCGGCGGCGTCGCGCCTGTACCGCACGGCGGGCGTCTACCAGAAGAGCGCGCACGCGCCGGTGCGCGACGCGATGGGCGAGGTCGCCGGCATCCTCACCGTGGAAGGGGACGCCGACTTCTTCGGCGCGCTGGCGGCGCTGCGCCGCGGGGCGCTGGTCACCGAGGTCGCGGTGATGCTCTTCCTGGCCGCGATGGGGGCGCAGCTGTGGCGGCTGCAGGCCGGGATGGCCCGCGCGCGCGCCGCGGCGTGGCGCGCCGAGGAGCTCGCCGCCATGGGCCGCATGACGGCGGCGATCGCGCACGAGATCCGCAATCCGCTCGGCATCATCCGCGGCGCGGCGCAGCACCTCGCCGCGCGTCTGCGGGACGGCCGGGATCGACGACGAACTGGCCGGGCTGATCCCCGGCGAGGTGGACCGGCTCGACCGCATCCTGTCCGGCTATCTGACGTTCGGCAAGGGGGCCGAGGCCGCGCCCGAAGCGGTCGACCTGGAGCTGCTGGCGCGCCGCACGGCGCGTCTCGTGGAGACGGAACTGGCGCGGACCGGCGCGCAGTCTGACGTTCGAATCTGGCTCCCGGCCTGCCGCCGGCGTGGGGCGATCCGCATCGGCTGCAGCAGGCGCTGCTGAATCTGCTGCTGAACGCGCGCGACGCCATGCCGGAGGGCGGGCTGGTCACCCTGCGCCTGGCCAGGGACGGCGAGACGCTGTCGCTCACGGTCCTGGACGAGGGGCACGGTCTGGGCGGGGCCGCGGCCGCGCCGCTCTTCGAACCGTTCCGCACCACGAAGGAGAAGGGCAGCGGCCTCGGCCTGGCGATCACGCGCCAGGTGGTCGAGGCCCACGGCGGCACGATCAGCCCTGCGCGACCGGGGCGATCGCCGCGGGGCCGCCGCCGAGCTCAGGCTGCCGGCGATGCGCGGCGCCGGGGACTGACGGAACCGGCGAAAGGACACCTGTGGCGAAGATCCTGGTGGTGGACGACGAGCAGGGCATGGTCGCCGTGCTCAAGGCGAATCTCGGGCGGCACGGGCACGCGGTGACCGGCGTCCACGGCGGCGGTGAGGCGCTGGCCACGTTCCGGCGCGAACCGTTCGAGCTGGTCATCACCGACCTGCGCATGGAGCCGCTCGACGGTTTCGCCGTGCTCGACGGGGTGAAGTCCGACAGTCCCGGCACGCCGGTCATCGTGTTGACCGGGCATGGTGACGTGCCGGACGCGGTGCGCGCCCTGCGGGGCGGAGCGTACGGATTCCTGCAGAAGCCGTGCGACTTCGAGGCGCTGGCCGCGTTGGTGGCGAAGGCGCTCGGCGAGGCCGACCTGGTGCGCGAGAACCGCGTCCTGCGACGCGCGGTCGCCTCGCTCGGCGGGCGGAGCGCAGCTGGTCGGGGACTCGGCGGCCATGCAGTGGGCTTCGCGAACTGATCGGCAAGGTGGCCGCGACCGAGGCCACGGTGCTGATCCGCGGCGAGAGCGGCGTCGGCAAGGAGCTGGTGGCGCGGGCGCTGCACGACGGCAGCGCGCGCGCCGGCGGCCCGTTCATCGCCGTCAACTGCGCGGCGATCGCGGAGACCCTGCTCGAAAGCGAACTGTTCGGCTATCGTCAAGGGCGCTTTCACCGGCGCCGACCGCGACCAGCGAGGGGCTGTTCGAGGCGGCGCGCGGCGGCACGCTGTTCCTGGACGAAATCGGCGAGGCCGGGTTGCCGGTGCAGGCGAAGCTGCTGCGGGTGATCGAGGAGCGGAAGATCAACCGGGTCGGCGATCCGCGCGAGCGCGACGTGGACGTGCGCATCGTCGCCGCCACCAACCGGCCGCTCGAACAGGCCATCGCCGAGGGGCGCTTCCGGGAGGATCTCTATTACCGCCTGCTGGTCTTTCCGCTCGACGTGCCGCCGCTGCGCGACCGGTGCGACGACATCGCGGCGCTGGCGGAGCGTTTTCTCGACGCGCTGGGGCGGCGGGGACAGGCGTTGGCTGCCGGCACCGTGGCGCGGCTGCGCGCGCACGCCTGGCCCGGCAACGTGCGCGAACTGCGCAACGTGATCGAGCGGGCGCACATCCTCGCCGGGTGCCGGATCGCTGCGCGACGAGCACGTGGTCGTCGATGTGCGGGGCGTGCGCCGCCGCCCGGCGCGGTGGCCGACACCGTCCCGGCGGAG
The DNA here is from genome assembly GCA_963772145.1 of uncultured bacterium. Classification (GTDB taxonomy): domain Bacteria; phylum Krumholzibacteriota; class Krumholzibacteriia; order LZORAL124-64-63; family LZORAL124-64-63; genus CAVSZB01. The sequence goes on along the minus strand of CAVYVY010000019.1, from coordinate 117,700 downwards.
CTGAACCTCGAGCAGAACGAGCGGCGCCTGATCCGCGCCGCCCTCGCGCGCGCCGACGGCAACAAGACCCTCGCCGCGCGCCTGCTCGGCATCACCCGACGCACCCTCTACTCCCGGCTGAAGCTGCTCGGGATGGAGGAGGAGACCGGGACGGGGTGGCGACGAACCGGAGTCGCCGGCTTAGCACCGCCCGACCGGTCTGCCCCTGGAGGTACGCCGTTGGTCGTACCGGGCGGGACGGATCGAGCCAGTGGATGAGGACAGGTACGGCTGTGCGAATCAGCAAGACGCCAGACAACAGTGTGTTGCGTCGATATATTCAAGTGGAATCTGCTCATCCCGCTCCGGCAATGTGGCTGGCACTCCGATTGCAGCGCGCCGCCGATCCGGGGGAATTCCCAGCGAGAGAGGTCGATCATGGAAGCGATCAGGCGTGACGGGGCCGGACAGCCGGGGACGGGGACGCCAGGATCGGTCGCTCTGCTCGGCGCCGGCACTCTGGCTCGCGCTCGCGGTCGGTGGGGCGCGCCCGGCGGTGGCGCAGGATTCGCTCGAGAGCGTGCGGGCCTTCATCGAGCGCACGGCCGATATCCTCGACCAGGTCGGCGAGGCGGTGCGCGAGTCCGAGAGTGACCGCGCGCGCCGTGTCTTCCAGGAGGCGCGCATGCTGCACGAACAGTCGCGACGCCTGCTCGACGACGAGCGGCCGCTGCTGGCGATGCGCGTCGCGCGGCAGGCGCGCGATACGGCCCTGAGCGCCGGCCGGCTGGCGCGCACGGCGCAGACGCTCGAGGAACGCGCCCGGATGCGGATGGAGCGCCTTCAGGAGTTGCGGGAGACCCTGCGCGAGCGCGCGGGCGAGGGGCAGCAGGCGGAGATCGGCCGCTTCCTGCGGGAGGCGGAGCGGCAGCTCGAGCGCGCCCGCGAGCAGTACGCGCAGAAGAATTTCGAAATCGCCTTCAACCTGCTCGGGTCCGCCGAGGCGCTCTTCAATCGCGCGGCCCGCCTGCTGTTCGAGCAGGGGGGAGCGGCCCGGCTGGAGAACGAGCTGGAGCAGACGGCCGGCCTGATCGACCGGGCTCGCGAGCAGGCGCGCGACGCGAACGACCGGGCGGCGCTCGACGGCGTGGAACGGGCGCAGGCCGAGCTGGATCGCGCGCGCGACGCCGCCCGCGCCGGCGAACCGTGGCGGGCGCTGCGCTTCGCCGGCCAGGCGCGCCGTCTCGCCGCGCAGGCGGCGGAGCGGCGCGATGCGGGCGTCTCCCCCGCGGCGGTGCGCGAGCTGATCGTCCGCTGGGACGAACGTCGGACGCTGATCGACGACACGGCCCGGCGCGCGGGCGACCGGCGCGCCCTGGCGATCGTCGACCAGGCGACCGGACATCGTCGCCGGGCGGGCGAGCTGCTCGGCGGCGGCCGGGTGGAGGAGGCGCTGCGTCAGATCACGCTCGCCCACGATCTGCTCAGCAAGGCGGCGGAGCGGACGCGTTGAAGTCGTCGCTGACTGTTCGCGCTGGTCTGCCTGCTCGGCGCCGGCCGCGCCCCTCGCCGCCGGCGCCGCGGCGCGCGTCTGCCGGCGCCGCGTCGCGCCTGGACTGGACCTTCACCACCAGCGCCGGTTACGACACCTACATCCAGCGCTTTCCCCTGGCGGGCGTCGACACCACCGAGACGATTTCCGAGTTCGATCTCGTGGCGGCGGCCGAGGCGCGCACCGGCGGCACGGGCGCGCCACCGCTGGCGGCTGCGCCCGGAGCTGTCGTTCGGCACGGAGCTGATGCGCGAGGGGCTCGAGGCGGGCTGGCAGTACCGCCCCGACTCGGTGGCCACGGTCCTGCGCTGCGACGCCGCGTGGCACGGCCGCCAGTACCGTCGCGGCACCGGCTACAGTCTCAGCAGCGACCTGCGGCGAGGCGCGCGCCGAAACACGCGCGACGCTCTCGCCGCGCGGCGGAGGGGCGTTCGAGGCGCGCCTGACCGGCTGGCGCCTCCGCTACGCCACGCCGTCGACGCTGGAACTGGATCATGACGAACTGGGCGGCGGCGTGTACTGGAAGTCGGGACACGACGCGGAACGTTACTTCACGCTCGGCGCCCGGCTGGCCCGCCGCGCCTATCCCGACTCCGCCGCGATCGACCGCACGGTGGCCGGACTCACCGGCGAGCTGGATACGGCGGTGCTCACCGGCACCGGCGTGCGGCTGTTCTGGCGCAGCGAGCGGCGGTCCATCCGTGACGAGACGGCGCGTCCGTCGGCCTGGTCGCACTGGGGCACGGCCGCCTGGCTCGTGCCGGTCGGGGCCGGCCGGATCGAGACCGACCTGCAGGGGGAGGTCTGGCGCTACGACACGGAAACCTCCGCCTGGTTCGATTCCTGGCGTCTCGCCGGGACCCTCCTGTACCACGGTGGCGGCGAGGCGGGGTGGGGGTGGCTGGCGGGGCCGGCCGTCGAGCGGTTCGCGGCCGGGACCGACTCGCCCGAGACCTACAACCAGGCCGGCCTGCGCGTCGGCGCGGAGGCGAGTCTCCTGACCCTCGGCGGCGCCTGCACCGTCGAACTGGGGCGGCGCGACTACACCTTCACGCCTCCGTCCGAGTCGCTGTCGTCCGCCCCGCTGCCCGGCCTCGACACCCTCGATCTCTACAGCGACTTCACCTACTGGGCGGTCTGGCTCTCCGCCTCCTGGTCGGTGACCGGACGCCTGGCGCTCGATCTATCCGCGAACTGGCAGCCGGAGCAGCACGCCGAGGCGGCCGACGACGCCGCGGTCGCCTTCGCGAGCGCGCGGATCATCTGGCGGTGGTGAGCCGGGCCGGGCGCCGGTAGGCTGCGGTGGGGGGAGTGTGCGATTGTATTTCCTATTCTAATGCCCGTCACGATTCGTATCCACGACTGTGCGCAGGTCGGCGCGACAGCGTTCCTTGGGAATCGTCCGTATCTCGATCACACTTACCCGGCCGGAGCCCCCGGCATCAAGGAGCGGCGATGAAGTCTCTTCGCAACGGATGCGCGTGGGCAGGTGCCATTGTGGTCGCAGTTGCGCTCGCCCGGCCGGCAGCCGCGATCGATCAGCCTTCCACGTTCTCGATCGTGGCCTTCGACAGCGTCACGCAGGAGCTGGGTGTGGCGGTCGAGTCCAAGTACTTCAGCGTCGGCTGTACGGTGCCGTGGGCCGAAGCCGGCGTCGGAGCGATTGCGACCCAGGCGAACGTGAACGCGAGCTACGGGCCCAAGGCGCTGGCCATGCTCCGAAGCGGAATGACTCCGTCCGGGGTCCTCCTCGCGTTCGCCGCCGCCGACTCGTCGTGGGACTCGCGCCAGCTCGGGCTGGTTGACGCTCAGGGCCGGGCGGTTTCGTGGACCGGGCCCAAGTGCAACACCTGGGCGGGGGGCGAGGTGGGAGCCCGCTTCGCGTGCCAGGGAAACATCCTCGCCGGCCCCGAGGTGGTGGCGAACATGGCGAAGGCCTTCCGCGACTCGAAGGAGGAGCTGGCCGGCCGATTGCTCGCCGGGCTCGAAGCCGCGCAGGCGGCGGGCGGCGACAAGCGCGGGCAGCAGTCGGCGACGCTGATCGTGGTCCGACCAAGTGCCCGCCACCCGGAGTTTCGTTACCGCTTCGTGGACCTCCACGTCGAAGACCATGCCACGCCGATCGCGGAACTGAGGCGGCTGTGGCGGATCCACCAGGGGTTCCACGGTGCCGGCGCGCACATGGAGATGGCGGATGAGTACGAGGCGGCCGGGCGTTCCGACCTCGCGAATCTCGAGCGCGAGCGTGTGCACGAGACGCTCGTGGACGTGCTGCGCCGCGGCGACGGCGACGCCGGACTGCTTAACGGGCTGGCGTGGTCGTGCGCCGAGCACGGCGTGCACCTCGACGACGCGATGCGGGCCGCCGAGCGCGCCGCCTCGCTCGATCCGAAGAACGGGGACATCCTCGATACGCTCGCGGAGATCCTGTTCCGCAAGGGCGAGGTGGCCCGCGCGGTTGATGTCGAGAAACGGGCCCTCGCGCTGGACCCGCAGAATCCTTACCTCATAGGCCAGGTCGAGCGCTTCGAGCGCGGCGCACGCTGAAGTCCGCGCGCGGCCGGGAGCACGCGGCAGAGCAGTTTCCGGCGGCGCCTGGTATCGTCGGGTTCGGGGGAATGACTATCCCCCGAGCTCAACCCCGAGAACACGAGCGGCGTGCAGGCGCTGGTGCGCATTCGGGGCGACGCCCCGGCGTCGGGGTCGTAGCCGGGACCGGACGGGGCAGCTCTCAATTGCCGAGGCTCTCCAGATGGATGGCTGCGACGAGCCCGTGCCAGTCGGAGCCCTCCTCGAAGGCCCATCAATACTGGGGGCCGACCGACTCGCACCACACCGATTCCTGCCACCAATATTTTCCACACCACTCGTAACATCTGGAACCATCGCCTCCGGAATATGACAGCGCTGCTTCCAGTCTGCCGCCATCCTCTGCCTCACGTGCTCCGAGCCAGGGCGTATTATGACGCGGCCGACGCCGATATTACGCGCACGCCCCATCGTTCGCGGCCGGCGCCTTGACGCCGCACGATCAAAAATGCTAGGCTCCCACGGTCATGCCATTGTGCGGATGGGGAGGGGGTGTCGCTGCTCATTCCATGTGTGGGGCGTCTGCAGCGGGGAGGTTGGCATGTATCGCAATTCTTCGGATTCCAAGTCATGGTTGATTGTCTCTGCCGTCATCGGCTTTCTCCTGATCGGATCATCACCTGTTGGAACTTCGGGAGCCTCCGCTGCCCCTGCCAGCGCCGGCGAAGAGCAGCTTCTGCACCATGAGTGCGTCTTCGAGGCGACACATGTCCCTCGTGATCTCGTCGTGCCCTGGCTCCTGCCACCTGCCGAAGGCCATCCTGCCGGCCTCCTTGTGGCGGATCCCGATCTGCGACGCACATTGGAGCGCGCAGGCGCCGACTTGCGGTTGCTGGGCCGCTATGTTGAGACCAACACGTACTACTTCGTGCGTGTCCCGTCATCACTGGCCGGCCAGAACTCCCTGTCGCAACTGGGCGAAGTGCTCTGGAGCAGGGGCGACACGCATCTGCTTGACGCCACGGGAGAACTGAATGGGATAGCCCGGACCCAGGGCATGCGCGCAATGGCCCTGCATCCGGTTGAGAGGAGCCTTGCTGCTTTAACTCTCAAGACTTCTTCGGCCTTCGTGGTCCCGCTGTCGTATTCAGAGACCGAGGATTCATCGATCACTGGAATGCTGGAGCAGGTTTCGGAAGACGCCATCCTCACACATCTCAGGAGATTGACTGGCGATACGGAGGTCGTTCTTTCCGACGGCCCGACTCAAATCAACACGAGATACTCGTTCCATCCGGATTGCCTGAAGGCGGCGGAGTACATCTATTCGCAATTCGAGAGCATGGGCCTTGAGGTGGCCTACGACTACTACCCAGGAATAGTGCTGTTTGCTCTGGACTTTGTAGGGCTCGATGGCTTTGCGGGTGGCCAGGAGGGGGCGATTTATCACACCGCGGACGGCGGCAGCACCTGGGAGAAGCAAGAATCCGGTGTTTCTGTGCAATTCGTCGACGCGTCGTTTATGGATGCTGATACTGGTTGGATGTGTGGCGGGGGCGGCACGGTTGTTCGAACCCTGAACGGAGGCGCCACCTGGGAGCTTATGGGGAAGATTCGCGACGTCTATCTGCAGGGTATAGATTTCGTGACTCCGCAGGTTGGGTGGGTGTGCGGAAGAAGTGGAGTCATCCGGAGCACCACCGACGGCGGCCTTTCCTGGGCGGTGCAGCCGAGCAGGACCTCAGAGTGGATCAATGATATAGATTTTATAGACACCCAGTGCGGCTGGGCTGTTGGCGATGCCGGGACGATCCTTCGCACGACGAATGGCGGGAAGAAATGGGAGGAACAGACCAGCAACACGGAAGAGAGCCTCCGCAGCGTCTTTATTCTCGATCTTATGCATGGGTGGGCGGTCGGCGTATCCGGAGTCGTGCTGCACACGGCTGACGGAGGCGTCAACTGGGCGGCGCAATCCTCCGGCGTTGAGGCCATCCTGCATTCTGTCGCTTTTGTCGACAGTGTGCACGGCTGGGCAGCGGGAAGCCTCGGAACCGTGATTGCGACAACGGACGGCGGCGCCACGTGGGACGTTCAGCAGATAGCAGCAGCTCCTTACGGCATTCGCTGTCTCCGCTTTACTGACGCCCTCCACGGCGTGGGCGCATCTTCGGGCGGGCTTGTCCGCACGGAGGACGGCGGCGAGTCCTGGACCTATCACCCTGACGACCTGTTCCAAATGCGCAATGTCGTGGCGACTCTGCCTGGCGTGTCAGACCCCGCGGAGGAATATATCGTTTGTGCTCACTACGACTCGGCCTCCGATGAGCCGATGGTTGATGCTCCCGGCGCGGACGACAATGGGACCGGCACAGCCCTGGTGCTGGAGGCGGCCCGAGTACTCAAGGATCGGCGCTTCGGGTCATCCATCAAGTTCGTCTGTTTCTCGGGTGAAGAGCAGTACTTGTGGGGGAGCCGATTCTACGTGGAGGACGCGAAACTGGAGAACGCCAACATTGCCGGCGTTCTCAACATGGATATGGTCGGGTACGGAACGCCGTCCATTATCCTTTACACAGACCCGGCATCGGAGTGGCTCGCGGATGGTTGCGTCGTCACGGGAAACCATTTCCTGCCGTGGCTTGGCCTGGAAAAGATCGTAGACGCTACGTGGCTGTGGGGAGACCATGTTCCTTTCTGGGACGCCGGCTATAGCGCCATTACGGGAATTGAACTCGATCACGAGGACACCGAGTTCTACCACACCACATCCGACACCGTCGGCACCCTCACTCTTTCCTTCACCACGGACGTGACGAGGCTGGCGGTGGCTTCCCTGGCGAGTCTCGCGGGGCTGGACACGACGGTCGTTGCGCCGCCCACGGCGCCGGTCGTGGAGGACTTTGCCCTCGGAGCCGGCTATCCCAATCCGCTCAATCCGAGCACGCGCATTTCCTTCAGCCTTCCGGCCACCAGCCAGGCCTCGAAGTACTCCCTGGCGATCGTGGATCCCGCCGGCAGGCTCGTGCGCATTCTGGAGTCCGGGTTCACCTCGTCCACGCCGTTGCAAAGGCAGGTCACCTGGGACGGCAGGAACAGCGCGGGACAGCAGACGGCGTCAGGCATCTATTTTTCCTACCTGACCTGTGGCGATCTGAAGAGGGCCAGAAAGCTGGTGGTGGTCCGCTAGCGTCGGCCCTTGCAGGCGGGGCGCGTCCTGAGAGGCGGCGCATGGCGACGCCGGGGACGCGCCCCGTTTCTCTATCGGCCCCCGCAGCCAGCCGCCCTACCGGATCACTCACTCGGACGCCAGCAGGCAAAACACCATATCATCCACCCATTCGCCCTTGGACCACAGGCTCTGACGGAAATGGTCTGACGGAAATGGGCCTCCCGCCTCATCCCGACGCTTTTGAGAAGGGCAATGCACGACGCGTTGCGCGGGTCGACCGAGGCGAACACGCGACTCCACGCAGGGAGGCGATCCTTGACAGATGATCACTCCATATCAGCGATACAGAGCCTTGACCCCGCCCCAGCTCTGCTTCTCGTCGCCAACTAAATTGCTGTTGACGAGGGCCGCCGCGAAGAGCGGTCCGACGACGGCATTGGCGACGGTGTTGGGATGCGAGTCGTTAGTGATGTGGCTGATTTCGTACTCGTACCGCAGCATGTTGCGCGTGGGTGCGTCCGGCGTGTCCGGGGCGGCCAGCGCGTCGAAGAGGTCGAAGCAGACGATATTCGTGTGGCCCTGGAGATACTCCGCGCTCTTGAGCCAGTTGGCGAACGCCCGCGCGTTGTCGGCTTGCGTGAGGTCCGTGGCCAGCCGGTGCAGCGGCGGCGTGGACATGACGACGAAGGTCTTGTCCGGGTGCTGGTCGAACACGGCGCGGATGGCGAGATACCACGTCTGGTACTGCTGCAGGATCTGCGTGGTCGATGATCGCGGACGCCGGGTAGCACGACTTGAACGCGATGACCTCGTGGTTCAGGAGAATCGAGTCGCGGGCGGCGTTCGCCGTGGTCCATAGATTGTAGAGGCCGATGGGATCGGTGTTGTCGTTGGGGATGTTGTAACTCCAACCGACGTAGCTGCCATCGTTCCTGCGCAGGCCGATGGAGTTGTAGTCGTGGTCCCAGAACACGAAATCACTGCCGTGCTGAGCGTTATAGTCTGTCAACCACGCGCGAACGTTGCCTTGATTGATGAGGTTCATTCCGGTCGAATGATGGAGAAAGAACAATTTGTTCATCGGAAGGGCTGAAGATGGCGAAGTTGTAAAGAAAACCGCAAAAATCGTGGCCGCGAACCAGGAAAGGAACTGTTGCCTCATCATATAGGACTCCCCGGTTGGGCATTGTCTCGGGCTGGTAAAATCAATGACATGTTAACATCGGGGACCCTCGGATGCCACCCCGGGCCAGGCTGCCTGGATTGCGGCCGGCGCAGGCATAGTGGAGGTGACGTGGCCATCCAGCAGGCGACATCGCCGTCCGGGTCCACGAAAAAGCCCTCGGTGCCTGAGACGTAAAAGCCCCATTTTTGACGGGGGCTCTTCTTCTTAATTAATCCCCGTGATACTAATATTAATCCTGCTCTATGTTCTTTTTCAAACCCTGCCAGCTGGCCGATTCCTCCCAGGCGTGGCGGGACAGTTCCACCTGTGTCACAATTGCCTTGAACACCGTCATCTGGCCGTCAGAGAGGATCTTCCTGGTGGAGGGATTCCTGGCTCCGGCGGCGTAATCGCAGGCCTGAAGTTTCTTAAGGAAATCGGCGTTGCTGGTCTTTATCCGGCTGACCTCGGCCTGCCAGCGGGTCCCGATCCGGGCCAGCCGTTCGTCGGCCACGGCGATGTGTTTGTCGGTATACTTCAACTTGATAGCCTTCACCAGCACCGGATCCCGGTAATTCATCTCACCGGTGGATAACAGCGGCAGTCTGCTGATTTCCATGGTCTGCAGGGAATCAAGCTCGGCGTGGGCCCGCTGGTATTCGTTTCCCAGTGCGCTTTCCTCCTGCTGCATGGTTACTCCGCGCTGAAACTCGTTCTGGGTCTGGGCGTAGATCGCCATCCAGGCTTCCTGCGCAGCCTTTATTGCGGGCGGTTCCAGCTGAGCTGCCGTGCCGCCGGGCCTGGAGCCTGCCATAGCCATGGCCATGGCTATCTTCTGCTCCTTGGTCATTGATTGAATCCTCTTGGCATCGGCTTCGGTCATGGCGCCGCCGCCCGGCATGCTGCCGGGCATCCCGGCCATGGCTGCCTTGGCCTGTTCGGTGTAGGTGTCCTCGAAGCCTTTTAGCTGCTGGTCTGTGATTGCAAACACTTTGGCGGCGCTGTAAGTGATACTGCCCTCGGCATCGGTAACGGCCACCTTGACAAAAGCGTCCTGAGCGCTGTCCGGCGGGGCCGGCACGGCCTCCAGTATTTTGATCAGGTCCTGATTGACCGGGACCTGGGCCGTCAAAAGCGATAAGGGAAGCGTCAGCAGAACGGCGGCGATTGTGAGTTTGGTGATGAACTTCATTTGTTTCTCCTTTCCTTTGAAATCTTGCGATTTCAATATCTTAATGCTCATGAGATCCGCTGGTGAGTCTCTGGGGAGTTCCTCTTCACGAAAAGGGCTTTCGATTCTTAAATCGATCTGGTCACCGGTGCGCCTCGACGGGTCGCCCAGCATTCCCGAGGATAATGTGCGCTCCAAACGATTAATAGCAGCATTTATGGTTTCCAAAGGGGTGCTGCTTCGGTTCAGCGTCTGCGGCCGCTTGCGCCGGCGCAACTCTCACGACGTCGTGATACAGACCGGCCCGGGCGCCGCCCGGCGTGACGTTGCCGCCCCCCTGTGTTATAATCACAGGCTGATCGTGGGACTTCCTGGCGCACACATCCCTGGAGAGGTCAACCTGATGCGCATCCTCGCCCGATTCCGCCCGCATCTCGCCGTGACCATCCTGACCCTGGTCCTGGCCGCCGGTCCGGTCGCCGCCTTTGCCGCCGAGACTTTGGGCGACACTTTGACCGTCATCCAGATGCCGCTGCTGAACATCCCCGCGTTCGTCACGCCGGGCGGCAGTTTTCCCATCTCCTGCGTGGCGGCGACCGGCACGACCGGCTGGGGGGCCGAGCTCGTGCACGGGACCCGGCATGTCCCGCTGACCATCACCAGTGCGGTCTACGACGCGACGACGCTCTGGTGGCGGCTGACGGCGGCGGTGCCGACCCCGGCGCTGACGGAACTGTACGACCTGCGGGTCACCGCGGCGGGCGGCGTGGACGACGTCACGCGCCATGCCGTGAAGGTCCTGCCGGCGTACCGGAGCGACTACTACTTCGTGCACATCACCGACACGCACCTGCCGACGCATCTCTACTACTACGAAGCGGGGGCCGAGACCGACAGCTCCGAGGTCGTCGACCTGCGTGAGGTGATCGCCGACGTCAACGTCATCAATCCGGAGTTCGTGCTCCTCACCGGCGACCTTGTCAACGAGGGGGAGCTGGAGGACTACCTGTCGCGCCGCTACTACTCGCATGCGCAGCGCGTGCTGGGTGAATTCGCGGCGCCGGTCTTTCTGACCAGCGGCAACCACGACCTCGGCGGCTGGGACGCGACCCCGCCGTCCGACGGCACCGCGCGGCGCGACTGGTGGCGTTTCTTCGGCTGGAAACGGCTGGCGAATCCGCCGGCCGGCGCGCCGGCGCGCACGCAGGACTACAGTTTCGACTACGGGCCGGTGCACTACGTGGGGCTGGAGGCGTACAACAACTACGACAACTACCTTCCGCTGTACTACGGGACCGACAGCTTCACGTCGGCGCAGCTGCAGTGGTTGAGCGCGGACCTGGCGGCCGCGGCGGGCAGCACGTCGCAGGTGCTGTTCACGCACTATGACTTCCTGAACCAGCTGAACCTCTCCTCGCTGGGCCTGGAGATGGCCCTCATGGGCCACACGCACAGCAACTCCGGCAGCCTCACGACCAGGCCGTACGACCTCATCACGAGCGCCACCTGCGACGGCAAGCGAGCCTACCGCGTCGTGCGGGTGAGCAACGGGGTGGTGACGCCGCTGGCGTCGGTCGCGGCGGGGTCGAGCGGCCAGAACCTGACCGTCGTCTACTCACCCGCGAACGACGGCACGCACGACTCGGTGAGCGCGTCGGTGACCAACACCTTCGCCATCCGCTTCGAGAACGCGCTGCTGCGCTTCGTCATGCCGCACCACCCGGGCGCCGGGTACGACGTCGTCGGTGGGACGCTGTTGCAGATCGACGACGACGGGACCGACCGACGTCTGCTACGTGGCGGTCGATCTGCTCGCCGCCTCCACCCGCGGTGTCTCCGTGACGCTCCAGGTGACCGGCGTGGGCGACGGCGCCGCCCGTCGCGCTGAGGCTGGCGCCGAATCACCCCAATCCGTTCAACCCGCGCACCGAATTCGATTTCGAGCTGGCGCAGCCGTCCCGGGCCGTGCTGGCGATCTACAGCGCGCGCGGCGCCCGGGTCGCCACCCTGCTCGACGCCGACCTGCCGGCCGGCGCGCACGGCGCGGCATGGGCCGGTCGCGACGATCGTGGCGCCGCCATGCCGTCGGGTGTCTACTTCGCCCGACTGCGGACCGCCGCGGGCACGCGGACGGTCAAGATCACGCTCGCGCGGTAGCGGCGAGCGGGCGGCGCGCGGGATCGGAGGTGACGGCGACGGCCGCGCGTGCGATGCTCGCGCCGGGAGACGACGGCGAAGACCCCTGGCGGTCGGGAGATTCTGTGTCCACCTGGGCTTTCGCGAAGAGAACCCTCTTCGAGGCGGCCTCGCCGGCCTGTCTCTGGAGGCATCCGCTCCGGGCGGCGCGGCTGCTCGGGGGGGCGGCCGGCAATGGACTGCTGGCCGCCGTGGAACGGCTGGCGTCGGGCGGGTCGCACGTCTGTCCCGTGTGTGGCTGGCAGGGGCGGCAATTCCGTTCCTTCCTTTCCGCCGACGAGATCATCCCCCGCTGTATTTGTCCCGGTTGCGGAGCCTTCGAACGTCACCGCCTGCTGGCGCTCGGCCTGCGACGCGACCTCGCGGGGCCGGGACGACGGGAGGGGGCGCTGCTGGCCTTCGCGCAGTCGCCCTGTGTGCATGACTTCCTGGCGCGCGAGGGGGCGGGACGCTGTTTCCGCGCCGACTTCGACCGGCACAAACCATGCGGGTGCGAATTCGTGACCGATCTGCGCGCCGCCGGCGTCGATACAGCCTCGATCGGCACGCTGTTTTGCAGCCACGTGCTCCAGCGCATCCCCGCGCTCGACTCCTGTCTCGACGAGATCGCGCGTCTGTTGCGGCCGGGAGGGATCGCCTGGATCCAGGTGCCCCAGGAGCCGGGCCTCGTGTGCAGCCGTACGATTCCGGTCGATCCCCGGCTCGCGCACGGCCATGCCTGGCAGTTCGGCGACGATTTCGGCGCCCGGTTGCAGCGCCCCGCCTGGACGGTGGAGGAACTCGGCGTGGCGGACCTCGCCACGCCGGCGCAGGCGCGTCGCTTCGGCATCGCCGCCCACGAGCACTGCTGGCGGCTGACGCGCCGCTGAGGCGCGGTCACGGCCCTGGGGTCGTGCGGTCCGGGGCACTTTCGCCCGCCGGCATGGGGTGTTATCTTGCCTCCCGGCCCGGCCGGTTCCCCACCGGGTCTCTCCGGTACGCCCCACGGAGTTCCGGGAGCGGTTTTCCTGCTCGACGGGCGCGTCGCCCGAAAGGACACGCATGGCCGAGATCACGAAGCGGGTGGTCGACTACGCGCGCTGGTACACCGACGTCATTCAGGCGGCCGAACTGGCGGACTACAGTCCGGTGCGCGGCTGCATGGTCATCCGTCCGAACGGCTACGCCATCTGGGAGACCATCCAGCGGACCCTCGACGACCGCTTCAAGGAGCTGGGGCACGTCAACGCCTACTTCCCGCTCCTGATCCCCAAGAGCTTCCTGGCGCGTGAGGCGCAGCACGTGGAGGGCTTCGCCAAGGAGTGCGCGATCGTCACGCACACGCGCCTGAAGACCGCCACGGTGGACGGCAAACTGACGGTCGTGCCCGATCCCGATTCGAGGCTGGAGGAGGAGCTGATCATCCGTCCCACCAGCGAGACGGTGATCTGGGACATGTACCGCAAGTGGATCCAGAGCTACCGCGACCTGCCTCTCCTGATCAACCAGTGGGCGAACGTCATGCGGTGGGAGATGCGCACGCGTCTCTTCCTGCGCACGACCGAGTTCCTCTGGCAGGAGGGACACACGGCGCACGCCACCGCGCAGGAGGGGCGCGAGGAGGCGCTGCAGATGCTCGAGGTGTACCGCTGGTTCTACGAGGACATCATGGCGGCGCCGGTCCTCACGGGGGTGAAGACCGCCAACGAGCGGTTCGCCGGCGCGGTCGAGACCTACTCGGTCGAGGCCATGATGCAGGACCGCAAGGCGCTGCAGGGGGCCACCAGCCACGACCTCGGGCAGAATTTCGCGAAGGCGTTCGACGTCACGTTCCAGGACGCCGAAGGCGCGCGCGCCCACGTCTGGGCCACGAGCTGGGGACTGTCGACCCGGTCGATCGGCGCGCTGATCATGATGCACAGCGACGACGACGGGCTGGTGCTGCCGCCCCGGCTGGCCGCGCGCAAGGCCGTGATCGTGCCGATCTGGAAGAGCGCGGACGAGATGGCCGCCACGATCGGCGCCGCGCGCGATCTGGCCGCGGCGCTCAAGCCGGTCGCGGGCGTCGTCGCCGTCGACGAGCGCGACAAGCTGCGCCCCGGCGCGAAGTACGCCGAGTGGGAGCGCAGGGGGATCCCGGTGCGCTTCGAGATCGGGCCGCGCGACCTCGCGGCGGGACAGGTCGTGATGGCGGCGCGCCACGACCGGAAGAAGACGACCGTGCCGATCGAGGGCGCGGCGCGCGCGCTGGCCGACGAACTCGAGCGCATCCAGGGCGACCTGTTCGCGCGCGCGCTGGCGCGGCGCGAGGCGGCGACCGTACGGCTCGACACGTGGGACGACTTCCGCGCGCTGTACGCCGGCGAGGGTGGCTTCGCCTGGTGCCACTGGTGCGGCGACGGCGCGTGCGAGACGCAGATCCAGCAGGAGACGAAGGTCACGATCCGCAACATCCCGCTGCAGCGCGAGGCCGAAACCGGCGCCTGCATCAAGTGCGGGCGGCCATCGACGGGCCGGGTCGTGTTCGCTCAGGCCTATTGACGACGCGCGGCCGGGCCGCGGGTTTGAAGGAGGGAATCGTCATGGGATCGCCCTGGAACGATGAGGAAATGCGGAAGAAGATCGGTCTGGCGGAGATGCTCAAGGGCGGGGCGATCATGGACGTGACCAACGCGGATCAGGCGAAGATCGCCGAGGACGCGGGCGCGGTCGCGGTCATGGCGCTCGAGCGCATCCCGGCGGACATCCGCGCGGACGGCGGCGTGGCGCGCATGTCGGCGCCGCGCATGATCAAGGAGATCCAGGACCGGGTCTCGATCCCGGTGATGGCCAAGTGCCGCATCGGGCACTTTGTCGAGGCGCAGATCCTCCAGGCGCTCGGCGTCGACTTCATCGACGAATCCGAGGTGCTCACGCCGGCCGACGAGAAGCACCACATCGACAAGTTCCCCTTCAAGGTGCCGTTCGTCTGCGGTTGCCGCGACCTCGGCGAGGCGCTGCGGCGCGTCGGCGAGGGGGCGGCCATGATCCGCACCAAGGGCGAGGCGGGCAGCGGCAACATCGTCGAGGCGGTGCGGCACATGCGGGCCGTGCAGGAGGGGATCCGCCGCCTGCAGGCCCTGCGTCCCGAGGAGTTGATGGCGGAGGCCAAGAATCTCGGCGCTCCCTATCACGTGATGGTCGAGACCGCGCGGCTGGGCCGGCTGCCGGTGCCGAACTTCGCCGCCGGCGGCGTGGCCACGCCGGCCGACGCCGCGCTCATGATGCAGCTCGGCGCGGAGACGGTGTTCGTGGGCAGCGGCATCTTCAAGAGCAAGGATCCCCGGCCGCGGGCCGAGGCGATCGTGCAGGCTGTCACCTTCCATGACGACCCGGCGAAGCTGTTGGAGATCTCGATGGACCTCGGTGACGCCATGGCCGGTCTGGAGATCGCGAAGATTCCCGAAGACCAGCGCCTGGCCGGACGGGGCTGGTGAGCCGACCGATCGGCCTGCTCGCCCTGCAGGGCGATTTCGCCCTCCACGCCCGGGCGCTCGATCGCCTCGGCGCGCCGTGGCGGTTGGTGCGCCGGCCGGCGGAGCTGGCGGAATGCGCCGGCCTGATCATTCCCGGGGGCGAGTCGACCACGCTTACGCGCCTGCTCGACCGCGGCGGCCTGCGCGAGCCGCTGGTCGCCTTCGCCGCGCGGAGTCCCGTGCTCGGCACCTGCGCGGGGCTGATCATGCTGGCGCAGCGGCTCGACGACGAAGCGCCGCGGCACGGCGTGACGCCGCTCGGTCTGCTCGACTGTCTTGTGCGGCGCAACGGCTACGGCCGGCAGATCGACTCGTTCAGCGATGACGTCGATCTCACCCCGCTCGACGGTGACAGCGCGCCGTTTCCCGCCGTCTTCATCCGCGCGCCGCGGATCCTCGCGACCGGTGCGGCCTGCGAGGTGCTGGGCACGCTCCGCGGCGAACCGGTCGCCGTGCGGCAGGGGCTGGTGCACGGCCTGACCTTCCATCCTGAATTGACCGACAACCTGCGTCTGCATGCCCGTTTCGTGGCGTCCTGCGGGAGGGAATGACCATGCGTCGCGAATCGCATGCCCGTCGATCCGCCTGGCTGGTGCCGGTGGTGTTGCTGGCCGCGGCCACCCTGGCCGGTGCCCGCCCGGACCACCAGCCGCAGCGACGCGCTCCGGCTGCCGCCGGCGCGGACCGTGCCGATAGCGCGGACGCGGCCCTGCCCGTGCCCCCTTCGGGCGTGCGCGATCCGGTCCTGGAGTTGCTGTTCACGATCACGGAAAACGATTCGCTGGGAACCTGGGACGGGGCGCGGCTCGCCCGCTATGTGGCGGACTCCGGGCGGAGCAGCCGGCTGCCGCTGGGCGACATCGTGCGGATCGTGCGACGCCCCGCCACGGCCGCTGAGGCGGAGCAGCGCCGCGGCGCGACCGTTACGCGAGTGTGGGAGCTCGAATTGTCGCACGCGCTGCGGCTGCCGCTGCCCTACGCCTTCCTGGGCTACCACCCCGGCACGCTCGCGGCGGCCCGCACCTTCGTCCTGAGCGAGTGGCGTCTGCGGGATCAGACCCTCCATGTCGTCGTCGACGACCGCCTGGACACCGTCGACGTGACCGATGTGTGCGTGCTGCGTCTGGACACGGGGTGGTTCGTGCTGGACGTCGATGCCTGGCTCGACGCGCTGCTCGGCGGGCTGCTGGACGACTACTGGACCTGCGGTTTTGTCTTCGCGCGCCACGAGGGGCGGCCATTCGAGGTTTCGCTGCTGGTGAACCGCGACGGGGGCGACGATTACGGCGAGTTCGATCTCGGCCACGATCGCATCGTGGCGCATCCGGAACCGGCGGCGCGCGGGCTGAGTCTGCTGGCGCGGCCCTGGGTCGCCCCGCCGCGTGGATCGACGCGCGTGCCGTGGCGCGTCGAAGCCGGGGAGGGCGCGGCGCCGTGAGGTGGCTCGTGGCGCGCCGGAGCCTGCTGCTCGCGCTTTGCCTCGCGGCTCCGGTGACCGGCAGTTTTGGCGCCGGAACGGCGGCTCCCGATCGTGACGCTCCGGGCCGCGCGCGAAGCGCCGACGGTGTGGCCGCGGCGGACGCGTGTCCGGAAGTACGCGATCCGCTGTTCGAACTGTTCATCGCCATCGCCGAGGGCGATTCGCTCGGCGTCTGGGAGGCGCCGGCGCTGGCGGCGCGGGTCGCGGGCAGCGGCCGCCCCACGCGTCTGCCGCTCGACCGGATCCGTCGCGTGGAACGATGGGCGGTCAGCGACTCCGCGTCGGTTGTGAACGGCGGCCCGCGCCCGACCCGTCGCTGGCGGCTCAGTCTCGACGGCGATCTCGCTTTTCCCATGCCGTACAGCATCCTCGGCTACCACCCCGGCACCCTGCGTCTTTCGCGCGAAATCGTCCTGAGCGAGTGGCGGCTCGGCGCCGCCAACCTGCGGCTCGCGCGCGACGACTCCGCACGGGTCTTTCCCTACGCGGGGGTCGTCTGCTGGCGGTTGGACGCGGGCTGGCTGGTGCTCGATGCCGACGGCTGGGTCGACCGGCTGCTGGGCAGCGCCCTCGACGATTCCTGGACGGAGGGACTCGCGCTCGGCCGTCTCGACGGGCGCCTCGTCGGCCTGGCGCTCGGCATCAACCGGGACCTGCGCCGGCTCATGGGCGAATTCGATTTCCGGGCGGACAAGGTATTTCCCAACGGTCGTCCGGCGGCGCGCGTGCTCTCCGGTTTCTGTCGGTCGTTCGTGGCGCCGCCGCCCGGCCAGGCGCCGCGGGCCTGGCAGGGCGGGCCGTAGCGTCCCGCCGGGCGGAGCTGCCGCTGGCGCTCTCCCGGCCGGCGGCCGATATTGCCCCGCATGGACAAGGCACCCGTGGGTGGCAAGGGCAGGCTCCTGATCGCCGTCGATGTTGACGGCACGCTCCTCGACAGCGAGTTCGAGGACGTGCTGCGCCCCCGCGAAGTGGCGGCGCTGCTGGCCGCGCGCGACGCCGGACACGTGGTGGCGCTCTGCACGGGACGCAACAGCCGCTCCGTGGCCGGCCTGCTGAGCCGCTGCGATCCGCGGCTGGCGGACCTGCCGCTGGTGCTGCTCAACGGCGCCGTCGTCGTGGGCGGCGAGCCGCGGCGGCGTCTGGCGCACCGCACGCTGGATCAGGCAACGCTGCAGTCGTCTGGTGGCTCTTTTCCGGGCGCACGGCGCCCTGCCCATGGTGTATGACACCGATGATCGCGACGGCGTCCTTCACCACGAAGCGGGCAACGCGAACTCGGTGCTCGCGCGCTACCTCGACCGCCGACGCGCCACGGTGGGCGCGATCAACGTGGTGGAGGATCTCGAGTCCGCCCTGCCGGACGAGGCGCTCGAGGTGGGGACCATCGATCGCGAGGAGCTCGTGCTGCGGCTCAGCGCCGCCATCGAGCGGGAACTGGGGCATGTCGTGCGGGTGGTCAACACCGAATCGCTGCTGAGCCGCGAGCGGTACCGCTGGGCGGAGGTCTATCACCGCGACTGTGGCAAGGGGGCGGGGGCGATGTTGCTGGCGGCCGCGTACGGCATCCCGCGCGAGCGCATCGTCGCCCTGGGGGACAACTACAACGACCTCGACCTGTTCGCGGTGGCGGGCTACAGCGTGGCGATGGGCAATGCACCGGCGCCGGTGCGCGCCGCGGCCGACCGGGTCGCGCCGGCGGTGCAGGCGAGCGGCGGCGCGGTGGTGCTGGAGGAGATCGCGGCCGGACGCTACCCGCCGTCCCCGGCCGGAGAGGAGCGGGCGCGATGACCGACGAGCGCGACGCGCGGCGCGACGGCCAGGAGTTCGACGCCGACGCTTTCCGCGACCTTGGCTATGCCTTCGTCGACCTGATGGCCGAGTACCTCGAGGGGCTGGAGGGGCGCCGCGTGTACGGGCCCGTCTCGCCGGCCGGCATGGACGACCTCTTCGACGAACCGCTGCCCGAGAGCGGCACGGACTACGATGTCCTCCTGCAGGAGTGCCGGTCGAAGGTCTTCCCCAATTCCATGGCCATCGGCAGCCGGCGCTACTTCGGCATGATGAATCCCGCGCCGCTGCCGGTGGCGGTGTTCGCCGATGCGCTCGCGGCCGTGATGAACCAGAACGCGGCTTCCTGGCGGCACGCTCCCGCGGCGACCGCCATCGAGAAAAGGGTGATCCGCTGGTTGTGCGGCCTGTGCGGTCTGGGCGAGGATGCGTTCGGTACGCTGACGGCCGGCGGCTCGCTCGCCAACGTGACCGGGTTGAAGCTCGCGGTCAACCGGGCGCTCGGGCGCGATCTTTCGCAGGAAGAGCTCCCCGACGATCCGGCGGGCGCGGATCCGCGCGAACTGACGCTGTACGTCTCCGCGCAGGCCCACTACAGCTTCGACAAGGCGGTGAACCTGCTCGGCCTCGGACGCGCGCAGTTGCGCAAGATCCCCGAGGACGCGCTCTTCCGCATCGATCTCGAAGCGCTCGAACAGGCGATCGCGGCCGATCGGGCCGCGGGACGGCGTCCCTGCTGCATCATCGGCATCGCCGGCACCACGAACACCGGCAGCGTGGACAAGCTGGACCGGCTGGCGGCGATCGCCCGCCGCCACGGCTGCTGGTTCCATGTCGACGCGGCGTACGGCGGCGCCGCCCTGCTGTCGGAGCGCTACCGGGTCCTGCTGCGGGGGATCGAGCTGGCCGACTCGATCACCGTCGACCCGCACAAGTGGCTGTACGTGCCGTTCGAGGCCGGCGCGATCCTGGTCCGCGACGGCGATTTCCTGCGGCGCAGTTTCCTGGTGCACCCCGAGTACTACATGGAGCGCCCGCCAGCGCGGCGACGACGGCGGGCCGCCGCCCGATCCCCGCGGCTTCCACAAGGGGGACAAGGTCAACTTCTTCCAGTACGGGATCCAGGGCAGCCGCCGCTTCAACGCCCTGAAGGTCTGGCTGGCCTTCAAGATGACCGGACGCAGTCGGTACGCGGCCTGGATCGAGCAGGACATCGACCTGGCCCGCGCGCTGGCCGGCCTGCTGCGCCGCCGCCCGGAGTACGAACTGATCGGTCCGAACAGTCTCGGCATCTGCACGTTCCGCTGGCGCCCGCTGCCGGCGCCGGGCGCGCCGCCGCTGGCGCCCGAGACGGTCGATCAGCTCAACCGGGATCTGCAGGAGCTGGTGGAGCGCGAGGGGGACGCCTGGTTCAGCCACACGATCCTGAAGGGACGGGTCGCCCTGCGCGTGAATGTCGAGAACCGCCGGATGCGCCGGGACGACATCGACCGTCTCCTGCGCGTCCTCGAGCGGGCCACCACCCGTCTGCTGCCCGCGACCGCCGCGACGAACCGTCCGTCGCCGCCGGCCGCCGGAGGTGCCTGATGATCCGCCGTATCGCCGCCGGCGTGCCGTCGGGAGGCTGCTCCGTCTCGGTCTGTCTGCGCCGGCCTCGTCGGCGTCGCCGCGCCGGTGTCCGCCGGTCCGGCGCCCGGTGCCGGCACCCGCCGGCGAGCCGGCCGACGACCGACCGGCCGATTCGGCGGGGGTGGTCAGGGCCGCGCTGCGGCCCGCGGTCGTGGCGGCGGCGCCGGGCCGTCCGTACGCCTTCGCGGTCGATTTCACCGTGCGGGAGGGGTGGCACCTCTACGCGCACGGCGACACGGTCTTCTACGGCGTCGATCTGACGGGCCTGGCGCCGGGACCGCTGGCCGGGGCGTCGGTGGCCCATCCCGACGGGCCGGCCGGGCGACTTCTTCGGCACCCCGGTGCGCCTGCTGGCCGGCCGCCAGACCATCGCCGTGCGCGGCGTGCTGCCGGACAGCTGCCGTGCCGGCGCGCGACGGGTGGAACTTGTCCTCGAGGTGCAGGCGTGCGACGCCGGCAGCTGTCTCGCGCCGGCGCGCATCGTGCTGCCGCTGCGGCTGGAGGTGGCGGCGGCGGGGGGCGCCGGTCATTCACGCTGAGCGTCGGCGCCGCATGTCGAATCTCGTCCTCAAGTTCGAGGCGAATCCGTCGACACATCCCGGGGGAAATCTGCGTGCGCGGCCGGCGGTCCGGGTGGAGACCGCGGCGCGAGGAGGGGACGTGTGACCCGGCTCCTGCTGGTCGAAGACAACGACGTCAACCGCAACATGGAAACCCGCATGCTGCAGAAGCTCGGGTACGAAGTCGACGCCGTCGCCAACGGCGCCGACGCGCTCGTGGTGCTGGAAGGATTCGACTACCACGCCGTGCTGCTGGACGTCCAGATGCCGGTGATGGACGGGTTCGCCACCGCGCGCGAGATCCGCGCCCGCGGACGCGCCGACCTGCCGATCATCGCCATCACGGCGCACGCCTTCGCCACCGACCGCGAGCGTTGCCTGGCCGCGGGGATGAACGACTACCTGGCCAAGCCGGTCACCCTCAAGGTGCTGGGTGAAATGGTGAGCCGCTGGGTCGGTCCGTCCGGCGATACGCCCCGCTGAATCCTGCGCTTCCCCGGTCAGCCCCGCGCGCGCGCCACGCCTGCGAACGCCTCCCGCAGGCCGGCGTGCAGCGCCGCCACGTCGGCGGGCGCCCAGCGGGCACGTTCCTCGCGCACGAACGAGGTCTTGTCGACGCGGTTGTCGAAGCGGCCGAGCGGCAGGTGCCACGGGCGGCCGTGGGCGTCGACGCGCACGGCGTCGGGCCGGCCGGACTGCTCGAGCAGCCAGGCGATGTCGTCGCAGCCGTAGTCGCCGTACATCACGGCGTCGGGCACGCCGTGGTGGAGGATGGAGCCGGGGTCGTCGGGATTGGCCCGCGCGCGGTTCTTCCGGCGCGATTCCTCCGGGGTGACCCAGATGTAGAGGATGGCCGCCTGCTCGAGGATGGCCGGGCTGAGCATCGCCAGCGAGTGCCGGTAGCCGTACGGCGCCGGCAGCGGCAGGGTCGAGCCGTCCGGGCCGCCGCGCGCGAATTCGATGACCACGGTCTTGCCGTCGAGGCTGTCGGGGATGCCGGCGTTGCGCTCGCGCAGCAGGTCGGCCGCCTCGGGCTCAAGGGCCGCCGCCACCTCGCGGCGGGTGGTCGTCGGCAGATCGCCGAGCAGGGCGGGCGCGCCCGCCGCCCGGCGGGCGGCATCGAAGCGGTCGAAGATCCACTCCGCGGCGGAGGCCGGCGCGGGACGTCGCCGGGCGACGAGGTCGGCGTAGTCCTCGTTGAGCAGCTCGATCAGGGTGCCCCAGTCGCGCGGGTCCTGGAACGGCAGTTCGTCCGAAGCGAAGAAGATGCCGTCGCGCCCGCGCTGCTTGAGCTCCTGGCTGATCCGCCGCATGAGATGCACGTAGGGGAAGTCGTCGAGCTGGACCGTTTCCCCGAGCTGGAAGTCGGCGCCGCAGACGGCGGGCTCGAGGCCGGCCAGATAACGGCGCACCTCCGACTTGCCCGAGGCGGGCAGGGCGAGCAGGAGCAGGGTTTCGAGCGTTCGCGTCATCGGTGGCTTCTCCTCGGGGTCGGGTCAGGGTGGCGTGCCGGTCGGTGCCGGACTCAGGATCGCGGAAAACCGGTCGCCGCGTCAAGGCGCCAGCCGTGCGCGTTGACGGTCGGCACGCCGGGGGCGTACAATCCGGCACGACGAGAGGTGCCGAAGGATCCGGCCGGCGCCCCGCTCCAGCGGAGCGTGCGGATGTCGAAAGGACTCGCCGCGATGAAATGGACCTACGCCTGCCCTCACTGCCACGCCGTGCTGAACCCGCATACCAAGATCATTCTCGCCGCGCGGCGGGGCAAGCGGCGTGGGTTGATCCTGCTCAGTCCCCAGCCGGGCAATTACCGCTCGATCATCGATTCCGGCTTCGCGCTGCAGAACGGCGAAATGGTCGAGTTCACCTGCCCCGCCTGCGGCGTCGATCTCGTCTCGACGGTGGCGAAGAAGCTGGCGGAGATCCTGCTGGTCCTGCCGGGCCAGCGCACCCGGCGGGTCCAGTTCAGCCGGGTCTATGGCGAGCACGCGACATTCGTCATGGACGGCGAGAAGGTCGTCCCCTATGGCGATGACGCCGGCGCCTACGAGCGGACCAACTTCTTCGGGTCCTGACGTCCCGCGCCCTGCTTTCAGCGCTCGGCGTCCAGCCATCCGGCCAGCAGGTCGGCGATCTTCTGCAGGGTCGGCGCGCCCGGTGCGTCGGACGGTTTCTGCACCACCCGCAGGCCGGCCGCCCGCAGCAACCCCGCGATATCGCGCGCTGCCGCCGGCTCGTCCCGGTCCCGGCGCGGGAGCGCTTGCGAACGGGGGCGCGTCGGACCCCGCCTCCATCACCGTGTATGGGAGCGTGTTGGGGCGGGCGCGCAGCGCCGCCGCCAGCGCCGGAGGCGTGCTCCCGGCCCACGGCTCCACGCCGGTCCCCACGACGAGCAGCACCCGGTCGCACAGCTCCGGGAGCGTCGAGGCTCAGGGCCAGCGCGTCCGCGGCCCCTTCATCGAATCCGGCCAGGCAGGTTTCCCGCGGGGGGGCGAGCGCGCGGATCCAGCGCAGCGCCGCGGCGGCATCGGCCGCCGGCGCCGCCGGTCCCGCGTCCGGAAGTTCCGGCGCCGCGACCACCAGATCGTCGAGCGGGCGCAGCCGGTTGATGACGCTCAGCGCCGTACGACCGGCGTCGGGCCCGTGCCCGGTCGCCAGCAGCAGCAGCCGGTGCGGCCGCGCGCGGTTGAAGCCGGCCGGAATCCGCACGGGGCACGGCCGGAGCGCGCCGGCCGCGTCGCGCCAGGCCGCGAGAAAGACGCCGCTGTCGGGGAGGACCGTGCCGGTCCGTGCGAGCTGCTGCAGCAGCCTGCCGGTTTCGAGCAGCGTGGTGGTCAGCCGGGAGGGCAGCGCGCGCGGCTCGCGGGCGGCCAGCTCCGTGGCGATCGCGTCCAGCCGGTAGTCGAGGCTCGGCTGCTCGGTCGGGGGGGCCTGCGCGGCAGCGGACCGCGCGCTGGTGGTCCAGGCGGGATCGAGGCGCAGCAACTCCGTCTGCCAGCGCAGGGTGTCGAGCCCCGAGGCCGCGAGAATCGCCCGGACGCGGAACGGCCCGCTCGGCAGCGACGACAGGTCGGCTGTCCGTTGCCAGACGTTGAGGCCGGCGGTGGCGTCGGCGGTGATGTCATCGCCACCCGAGGCGACCACGGAGCGGTTCGCCGCGTCGAGGATTTCCACCCGCACGGTCACCGCGAGCGGCCGCGGCAGCCAGGCGGCCAGGCTGATGCCGAGCGGCGCGTCGGTCACCACGGCGTTCGTGACCGCGCCCGTCAGGCGTGGCCGAGAGCGGTCGCTCGGCCGCAGCGTGACCGGGGCATAGCGGCGCCAGCGCGGGGAACCCTCGCTCCCGAGTGCGGGATCGGGCACGAGCGCCGCGATGCGCCGCACCCGGTCGTTGCCGACGCTCAGGTAGCTGACGTTCACGCCCAGCAGGGTGTCCACCGGCGGGGCGTAGGGGGCCAGACAGGTCCAGGGCACCTGGATGGTGTAGAAGGCGGTGCGGCCGTCCGTCGAAAAATGCACCTTGGGCGCCAGTTCCAGCACGTGCAGAGGCGTCGTGGCCCCATCAGCCTCGATGAACGCGCCGACCCCCAGGCGATCCTGCAGACCGAAGCCGAAGCCGAACGACCGCTCACCGTCGAAGCCGGAGCCGCCACGCGCGGGCGGCGCCACGATCGTGACCCGGAAGCCGTCGCCGTTGCGCCACGGCTGCGGGCGGTCGCGGAAATGCGAATCCTGCACCCGTCCCCGCAGGGTCAGCCCGCGCGCATTCGCCTCCAGACGCACGGTGACCACGGGCCAGCCGGCGTCGGGCGGTGAGCCGTCGTTCGGCAGCAGGGGGAGATCCCCGCCCGGGTATCCGTCCCGCAGGACGATCCGGGCGGCTTCCGCGCGGGCTAACAGGCGGCTTCGCGCGTCGGCCAGGAGGCGGGCGAAGCGCGGATCGCCGCGCAGCGGGTCCAGGTCGGCATCGCTTTCGGTCTGGCGGGGATCCGCCGCCGGCGAGGCCAACGCGCGCTCGATCGCCGGCCAGGCCTCCGCGATCGCGCCGCGTCGCGTCTCCACGCAGGCCAGGTTGTAGGCCATGTCGCCGTCGTCGGGGAAGCGTTCGAGGAAGCGGCGGGCGGTCGCCGCGGCGCCGTCCAGATCGGTGGCGCGCATCCGCTCGCGGAAGGCAGCCAGGAGACCGGAGCGTTCACGCCAGTCGGCCGACGGTTCGGACGCGGCTCCCTCGGCGGCTACGGCTCCGGCCTGGGCGGGGGTGGGGGCGGGGGCGGGGGCGGCCAGCGCCGGGACGGCGGTTGCCGCGAGCGCGATCAGCAGGGCGATCCCCAGGCGGGGGAGACCAGGCGTTGCGGCGCGGTTCGGCTGGTGCATGCGCGGTGGAACCTCCGGGCGGAACGGTTGACTGCAGGGGGCCGGTTGTGGCGCGGCCAGGAGAATCAGTTGCCGCCCGCCGCCACGCTGCTACGCTCCCGGCCCAACGGTCCGGGACCATCCGGGAAAGGTAGGGCTTCGATGCTGACTCTGCTCGCACTTCTTGCCGCGGCGCCGACTCTCGCCTTCGCCGCCGTCGCGCCGACCGGCACGCCCGCCGCCGCCGCGAATCTGGTCCTCGTCGGCGGCCGGGTCCTCACCCTGCTCGAACCGGAGCCGCAGCCGGCCCCCACGGCGATCGGCGTGCGGGGCGACCGGATCGTCTTCGTGGGCGACGATGCGCAGGCGCGTCTCCTCGCGGCCCAGACCGGCGCGCGGGTGCTGGAACTCGACGGCGCCGTGGTCGTGCCGGGACTCTGCGACGGTCACGCCCACCTGTACGGTCTGGGCAAGGCCCTCGACACCATCGATCTGGTCGGCGCCCCCTCGCTGGAGGCGGCGGTCGCCCGGGTGGTGGAGGCGGCGCGGGCCGTGCCCGGCGACGGCTGGCTCGAGGGGCGTGGCTGGGACCAGAACCGCTGGCCGGGCCGGGAGTTCCCGGACCGCCGGTCGCTGGACGCCGTGACGCCGCAGCGGCCGGTCATGCTGCGCCGGGTGGACGGCCACGCGGCCTGGGTCAACGGCGCGGCGCTCGCTCGCGCGGGCATCACCGCGGCCACGCCCGATCCGGCGGGCGGCCGCATCGTCCGCGATGCCGCGGGCGAGCCGACCGGTATCCTGGTGGACAACGCGGTCGATCTGGTGGCGGGCGTGGTGCCCGCGCCGACGCCGGCGGAGCGCGAGCGGCGCGTGCGGCTCGCCGTTGCGCACTGCCTCGAGCGCGGCCTAACCGGCCTGCACGACGCGGGGGCCGATGCGGCGACGGTCGCCGTCTGCGAAAAACTGGCGGCGGCGGGCGAACTGGGGCTGCGGCTGCAGGTCATGCTGGCCGACGACCCGGCGACACTCGATCCGTGGTTGGCGCGCGGCCCGTGGACCAGTCCCGACGGGATGCTGGCGGTGCGCGCCGTGAAACTGTACGCCGACGGCGCGCTCGGCTCGCGCGGCGCGCTCCTGCTGCGCGACTACGACGACGATCCGGGCAACCGCGGCCTGGCCGTGACATCCGTCGCCAGTCTGGAGGAGACGGCCCGGCGGGCCGGCCGGGCCGGCTTCCAGGTCTGCACGCACGCGATCGGTGACGCCGCCAACCGCGAGGTGCTCGATCTGTACGCGAGGCTCGCCGTCGAACTGGATCTGCGGGACGCGCGCTGGCGGATCGAACACGCGCAGTTGCTGGATCCCGCCGACCTCCCGCGCTTCGCGCGGCTCGGCGTGATCGCCTCGATGCAGCCGGTCCACTGCACCAGCGACCTGGACTGGGTGTCGACGCGCGTGGGCGAGGAACGGGCGCGCGGAGCCTACGCCTGGCGCGCCCTGCTCGACTCCGGAGCGCGTCTCTGCTGGGGAACCGACGCGCCGGTCGAGGCGGTCGATCCGCTGCCGGGCCTGTACGCGGCGCGGACGCGCACCCGCGCCGACGGCACGCCGGTCGGCGGCTGGCGCCCGGAGCAGACGGTCAGTCCGCGTGAAGCGCTCGTATTGTACACGGCCGGGCCCGCCTGGGCGGCGTTCCGGGAGCACGAACTCGGTGTGCTGGCGCCGGGATATCTCGCCGATCTGACGGTCCTGAGCGGGGATCCTCTGGCGGCGTCGTCCGCGGCGTTGCTGTGCCTGCGCCCCCTGCTGACCATCGTCGCGGGCCGCGTGCGCTGGGCGGCCGCCGCGAGGTAGCGGGGCCTCAGAGCGGTCGCGTTCGCTCAGCGCGCCGTCGTCGCCACGAACACGAGAGCGGCCGTGTCGCGCGCGATCATGAGTTCCTCGTTCGTCGGCACGATCATGATCTTCACGCGTGAGCCCATCCGGCTGATGACCGCTTCGTCGTGGCGGGTGGCGTTCTTGAAAGTGTCGAGCTGGGCGCCGAGGATCTCGAGCCCCTGACACGACCATTCGCGCACGAGCGAGTCGTGCTCGCCGACGCCCGCCGTGAATACGATCGCGTCCACCCGACCCAGCGCGACCGCGTAGGCCCCGATGTACTTGCGGATATGGTAGGTGTAGATCTCGAGGGCCAGCCGCGCCCGGTCGTCGCCGTTGGCGTACGCCTTTTCCACGTCCCGCAGATCGCTCGAGATGCCGGAGATGCCGAGCATGCCGCTCTGCTTGTTGAGCATTTTGTCGATATCGGCGAGCGACAGGCCCATCCTCTCGGACAGGTAGCCGACGATCGCCGCGTCGATGTCGCCGCAGCGGGTGCCCATCATCAGACCCTCGAGCGGCGTGAATCCCATCGAGGTGTCGATGGAACGGCCGCCGTCGATCGCGCAGACCGAGGCGCCGTTGCCCAGATGGCAGGTGACGAGGTTCAGCTCGGAGAGGTCCCGGCCGAGGATCTGGGCCGCGCGCTGCGCGACGTAGCGGTGGCTCGTGCCGTGGAAGCCGTAGCGGCGGATCTTGCTCTCGACGTAGAGCCGGTAGGGCAGCGGATAGATGTAGGCCCGATCAGGCATGGTCTGGTGGAAGGCGGTGTCGAACACGCCGATCATCGGCACGTCGGGCAGGCAGGCGGCGGCCGCGCGCAGTCCGGTCAGGTTCGCCGGGTTGTGGAGCGGCGCGAGCGGGATGCACTCCTCCAGCGCGGCCAGGACGTCGTCGTCGATGCGCACGGAGGCGGCGTACTTTTCGCCCGCGTGCACGACGCGGTGGCCGACCGCCGCGATCTCCCCGAGGCTGCGCAGCACGCCGTGGATCGGATCGACGAGTGCGGTCAGCAGCAGTTGCATCGCGCGCGCGTGGTCGGGGACCGGCGCCTCCTGCACGATGTCGTCGCGCCCGGGACGGCCGTAGACATGGTTGCCCTGGTCCAGCCCGATCCGTTCGACCAGCCCCTTGGCCAGCACGCGCTCTTCATCCATGTCCAGCAGCTGGTACTTGAGCGAGCTGCTGCCGCAGTTGATGACGAGGACGTTCCTCACTTGCCGTTCCCCCCGCTCTGCAAAGCGGTGATGGCGATCACGTTCACGATGTCCTCCACGCTGCAGCCGCGGCTGAGGTCGTTGACCCCTTTCGCCATGCCCTGGAGCACCGGGCCCACCGCCTCGGCGCCGGCGAGACGCTGCACCAGCTTGTAGCCGATGTTGCCGGCGTCGAGATCGGGAAAGATGAGCACGTTCGCGCGCCCCGCGACCGGGCTGCCGGGCGCCTTCTGGTTGCCGATGGCGGCCACCAGCGCGGCGTCGGCCTGCAGCGGGCCGTCGACGGAGAGGTCGGGCGCCTTCGCGCGCAGCAGGCGCGTCGCTTCGGTGACCTTGTCGGGACTCGGCCCCGTGCCGCTGCCCAGCGTGGAGTAGCTGAGCATCGCCACGCGCGGCTCGAAGCCGCAGAGGGCGCGCGCGGTGGCGGCCGTGGCCAGGGCGATGTCGGCGAGTTGCGCGGCGTCGGGATCGGGGTTGACCGCGCAGTCGGCGAAGACGATCAGGCCGTTCTCGCCGAACGCCCAGTCGGGCTTCACCATGACGAAGCAGCTCGACACGATCGCCACGCCGGGCGCCGTGCCGATGACCTGGAAACCGGCGCGCAGCACATTGGACGTGGCGTTGACCGCGCCGGCGACCATGCCGTCGGCGGCTCCCTGAGCCACCAGCATCGCGCCGAAGAACAGCGGGTCGGCCAGGGTGCGGGCCGCCTCCTCGGCCGTCACGCCCTTGGCGGCGCGTTTGGCGTGGAAGATCCCGCTGAAGCGCTCGCGGTCGGGATGGGTGGCCGGATCGACGAAATCGAGACCGGTCGGGGCGTGGCCGAGCGCGGCCAGCTTCGCTCGCAGGGCGTCGGGCTCCCCGAGGAGCACGAGGCGGGCGAGTCCCTCGTCGCGGGCCGTGGCGGCGGCGATCAGGGTCCGGTCATCCCAGGTTTCCGGCAGGACGATGGTCCGTCGCGAGGCGGCGGCCCGGCGGCGCAGACTTTCGATGAACGACATGGCGGTCCTCACTTGCAGCGTTGGGCGGGCGGATCGGTCCGCCAGGCCCGCGGGAAGGTCCGAACACGGCAGGCAAATGTCATGCCATGGCATGATGATGTCAACCGGGCGCGACAGCGTCCTGGCCGCGCCTCTCGGTCCTCAATGGGGCGTTTCCGCGTGGTCCCGGCCGTGTGCGCACGGCAGCAGCCCGTCCGAGCCCGTGGGGAGCTGGTCGAGCAGATCCTGCAGGGAGAAGCCCTGCCAGAAGTCGCGCAGCCGGTGGCCGAGCAGAGACCAGATCACCCGTGTGCAGCAGTCGTCGGCCCGCTCGCAGGTCTCGGGGTGCGCCACGCAGTCGACCAGTTCCGTTTCGCCATCGAGCGCCGAGATCACTTCCCAGAGACTGATCTCCGCGGGGGCGCGGGTGAGGAAGTAGCCGCCGCGCACCCCCTTGCGGCTGGCCAGAATGCCCTGCCGGCGCAGGTTGCCGACGATCTGCTCCAGATACTTCGCGCTGATTTCCTGGGTGTGTGAGATCGCGCTGATGGGGACAGGACCGTTCTGATAGTGATCAGCGATCTGCAGCATGGCCCGCAGGCCGTAGCGGACGCGGGTCGTGACGCGCATGCCGCTTACCTCCCGGAAGAGAGCCGCCCAGGCGGGAGCCGGATCGGCTCAGCATTACTGAAAAGCGATGCTCATATAGAGGATGGCGCGCCAGGGGGTTTTTTGCAAGAAAAACCCTTGCGTCAAACTAGGAGTTAATGGGGGTGAAATACCCTGATTCGGGGGCGCCGGACCGCACAGATCATTGCCGGGACGGTGGTTGGAAATCCTTGATAGTCAATATCACCTGACCGGCGGCACCTGTTTCACGATTTCCGGGACCTCCCGGATCAGGAGGGATGTCAGGTGCAACGGCAGTGTTGTGGCGCGCTTGCGCTCGATGTCGCGGTAGACCCGCTCCACCTGGATCGTCTGCAGCCCGAGCGCCGCGGCCGCCTCGGCGGGCGGCACCTGGTGGTTGAGGGCCCAGAGCAGCAGGTCCATCTCCGCGTACGGCAGCACGAAGTAGAATTCGTCCTGTCCCTGCGGCAGCGAATAGGTGTCGGTCGTCGGGGTGGCGCTGCAGACCTCGGCCGGCAGTCCGAGATGCCGCGCCATGGCGTACACCTGCGTCTTGTACAGGTGGGCGATCGGCTTCACGTCGGCGGCGCCGTCGCCGTTCTTGACGAAGAAACCCTGATCGTACTCGAGTCGGTTGGGAGTGCCGGTCACCGCGTAGTTGAGTTTGTCGGCGTAGTAGTACTCGAAGGTCTTGCGGATCCGCTGTTTGAAGTTCGTCGCCGCGACGATTTCCAGATAGGCCTGCAGCGGCAGCCGGACTTCATGGGTGGCGCCGGCGGGATCCTGCACCACCAGCCGATAGACATTCATGCGGTCGGAATCGAGCAGGTCGGCGGGCAGCACGATCTTGCTCTTCCAGCCCGGTCCGTACCCCGGGAAGACCGACTGGAACGCCGCGTCCCGGCGGCGATAGCAGCCGATCGCCTCGAGTGTGGGGGCGATGTCCTCGACGGCGCTCTGCACGCCCAGATGCTCGATCAGCAGCCGGCCGCGCCGCCCGGTCTCGGCGGAGGAGTCCCGCTCCGG
The DNA here is from genome assembly GCA_963772145.1 of uncultured bacterium. Lineage (GTDB taxonomy): Bacteria > Krumholzibacteriota > Krumholzibacteriia > LZORAL124-64-63 > LZORAL124-64-63 > CAVSZB01. Next base: position 86,901 of record CAVYVY010000019.1, on the reverse strand, counting down.
CAGTTGCAGCGCGAACACTTTCGCCGCGCCGAACGCGCGCACCGCCAGCGCGCACGACACGCTGCTGTCGATGCCGCCGCTCACGGCGACCACGAGGCCCCGGCGTTTGAGTCCGTGCCCGACCAGATGCCGCAGCCGCTCGACGATGTGCTGCGCTTCCTGTTCGAGGTCGATTTCCAGCACGCCACGGTCGAACATCCCGTTCCTCCTGGCCTGGTGGTCCGCGCGCGGCCGCGAAGCCGGTCGCAACCGAGGCCACAGGGTAATGGCGCGGACGCGCGGCGTCGAGGGGTGAAGCATCGCCATGGTCGCCCGGTCGACAGCCGGGCGCCGAAGGGCTATCATAGCCCTCGCAAAAGGAGGATCCCTTTGACCCCCGAAGACCGCCGCGAATTCCTGCAGACCCTGCCGCTGTCCGACCTGCACCGTCACTTCGACGGTTCCATCCGGCCGGCCACGCTCTGGGAGCTGTCGGAGAATGTACTATTCGGCGGTTCCCGGCCTCCATTTCGAGCAGTTCCGCCGCTATCTCGAATGGGACGACAAGCAGGACCGCTCGCTGCTCGACTACCTCGACAAGTTCCACGTCCCGCTGCAGTACACGCAGTTCTACGACAACATCAAGCGCATCGCCTACGAGATCGCGGCGGATGCCTGGGCCGACGGCGTGAAGCTGCTCGAACTGCGCATCAACCCGCTCATCCACCGGCGCGCCGGACTGACCACGCGGCAGGTCATCCACGCCACGCGCAAGGGACTGTCGAAGTTCGGCGGCGAGCACCCGGAGTTCCGCGCCGGCATCATCGTGATCGCCATGCGCAGCCACGGCGGCAACATGGCGCGCATCCTCCTGCGCGAGGTGATCGGCGAGAAGGAGGAGTTCCACGCCGGGGTCGGCGTGTGCGGCTTCGACATCGCCGGTCCGGAGGCGCCGTTCCCGCCGATCCTGTTCCGCGAGGCGTACGCGCTCGCGCACAGGATGGGGCTCAAGTGCACCGTGCACGCCGGCGAGAGCGAGGGGCCGGAGCGCATCTGGGAGGCGCTCGACAATCTCGGACCGCGGCGGATCGGGCACGGCACCAGCGCCGGCCGCGATCCGGCCCTGATGAAGCGGCTCGCGCGCGACGGCGTGTACGTGGAGGTCTGCCTCTCGTCGAACGTGCAGACCGGCGCGGTCGCCGGGCTGCGGGACCACCCGCTGCCCCGGTTCCTCGACGCCGGCGATGAAGGTCGCCCTCTGCACCGACAACCCGACCGTGTCGGCCACGACCATCTCCCGCGAGTACGAGCTGGCGATGGAGGCGTTCGACTTCAGCGAGGCGACGTGCGGCGTCTGGTCGAGATGTCGCGCCCGGCACCTTCCTGGCCGGGCGGGCCGGACGGCGCGCGCGTGGCGAAGTGGATGTCGGCGTAGCGCGCGGGCCGGCCTTGCCCGGCCCCGTTCCGCGATCCTAGATTCGGCCCGGCCCGCTTGAACACGGTTCCGCGGCCCCGCGGCCGCCCTGCCAGGGAGTGGATCACATGGCGAGGAAGAAGAGGATCGGCGTCCTGACCGGCGGGGGCGATGTCCCCGGCCTGAATCCGTGCATGAAGCAGGTCGTGCTGCGCGCCTACGAGGCCGGCTGGGAGGCGGTCGGGTTCCTGCGCGGCTGGGGCGGCCTGGCCGCGTACCGCGTCGGCGACGCGGCGTGGAACAAGCAGTGCGTGCGGACCCTCACGCCCAACGACGTGCGGACGATCGACCGCACCGGCGGCACCGTCCTGCACACCTCGCGCACGAATCCGCAGAAGGTGCGGGAGCAGGACATGCCGGAGCATCTGCGCTCGCCCGAACGGAAGTACCCGGCCGACATCACGCCGCAGATCCTGAAGAACCTCGAGGACGCGGGGGTGGACGCGCTGATCCCGATCGGCGGCGACGACACGCTCAGCTACGCGGCGCGCCTGAACCAGGAGCGCTTCCCGCAGATCGCCATCCCCAAGACGATGGACAACGACGTCTTCGGCACCGACTACTGCATCGGCTTCGGCACCGCCGTCAGCCGCAGCGTCGAGTACATCACGCAGCTGCGCACGCCGGTCGGCAGCCACGAGCGCATCGGCCTGGTGGAGCTGTTCGGCCGCAACAGCGGCGAGACCGCGCTCATCGCCAGCTACCTCGCGGGCGTGGACCGCGCGCTGATCTCCGAGGTGCCGTTCAACGTCGAGACGCTGGCCGAAATGCTCGTGCGCGACAAGCGCGACAACCCGAGCAACTACGCCATCTGCACGATCAGCGAGGGGGCGACGATCGAGGGGGGCGACATCGTCGAGCGCGGCGAGGAGGACGCCTACGGCCACAAGAAGCTCGGCGGCGTCGGCCTGCACACGGCCGAGGTGCTCAAGAAGCTGACCGGCGAGGACGTCACCTACCAGGCGCTCGGCTACCTGATGCGCTGCGGCGCGCCCGACGCGCTCGACCGCATGGTCGCGATGAACTTCGCGAACCTCGCCATGGACATGCTCCTGCACGGCGCCTCCGGCGTGATGGTCGCGCTGCAGGAGGGCAAGTACACGACGGTCGGCCTCAACGCCGTCGTCGAGGGGGTCAAGCGGGTCGAGGTGGACAAGTTCTACGACAAGAAGGAGTACCGCCCCCGCGTGCGGGGGGTGCAGGGGGTGCCGATGTTCCTGCGGTAGGGGCGCGCGCCCCGACGCACGTCCGCCCGTGACGGCGAACGGCCGCGGCTGTATCCTCGGCCCGGTCTCCAGCCGGGAGAAGCCGTGACCATGGACCGTGCCCGCCTGCTTCGCCTCGCCCTCGCCCTCGCCGTCCTGGCGGGCGGCGGTCTGCTGCTGCGCGGCTACATCACCGACGACACCTACATCCACCTGCGGTACGCGCGGCACCTGGTCGAGCGCGGCGAACTGTCCTTCAACCCCGGCGATCCGACCTATGGCTGCACGAGTCCGCTCTGGGTCTGCGGACTGGGGCTGCTGCTGCGGCTCGGCCTGCCGGCGCTCGTGGCGCCGTGGGTGCTGGGGGCGGCGGCGGCGCTGCTGGCGCTGCTCGTGTTCGACGCCATCCTGACCCGGCTGCCGCTGCCGGCGGCGTGGCGCCTGCCGCTGCTGCTGCTGTTCGCCGCCGACGCCTGGTTCCTGCGCTGGACCTGGTCCGGCATGGAGACTCCGCTGGCGACGGCGCTGCTGCTGATGCTGCTCTGGCCGGCGGTGGCGCGACCGGCGCCGCCGCGCCTCTGGTTCGGCTGGGGCCTCGCGGCGGGACTGGCCGGGCTGACCCGGCCGGAGTTCCTGCTGCTCGGCCCGCTGGCCTGGCCGTGGCTGGCGTGGCGCGGGGAGCGACCGCTCTGGCGGCGGGCCGGCCTGCCGGCGGCGCTGGGGGCGGCGCTGGTGCTTGGGCCGTGGCTGCTCTACGCCCGGGAGGCGTTCGGCCGGTTCACGCCGGAAACGGCCACGGCGAAGAGTTACGCGCTGACCCTGGCGCCCGGCGTCGTCGGCGCGTCGCTGCTGCGTTCCGCGGCGCAACTGGGCGCCACCCAGGCGCCGCTCTGGGCGGGGCTGCTCGCGCTGATCGTGCTGGGTCGACGGCTGGTTCCGCGCGGGGGCGACCCGGTCGCCTCGCCCGCGCCGCGACTCATCGTGCCGGCCATCGCGATCACCTGGGTCGCCGTCCTGTGCGGCGGCTACGCCGTCAAGCAGGTGTGGGTGATCTCGCGCTACCTGAGCCCGCTTTCGCCGGCGATCCTGCTGGCGGTCGCGCTGCTCGCCGCGCCGCTCCGGCCCGGCCCCGGCGCGCGTCCGGGGGGTCGGATGTCGCGTCTGCGCCCGGCGCTCCTGGTCGGCGCCTGCCTGGCGACCGTCGTCCTGAACGGCTGGCTGCTCGTGGCGCGGGTGCGGCCGCACGCCCGGGACCTCGGCCGCGGGCTGCGCGAGTGCCTCGTGCCGCTGGGGGAGTGGCTGGGGACGCACACGCCGGCGGACGCCGCGGTGGCCTGCCTCGACATCGGGGCGCTCGGCTGGTCGAGCGAGCGGCGGATCGTCGATCTCGCGGGGCTCGTCAGTCCCGAACTGCTGGACCTCGGTCGGGCCCGGGGTTTTCCGGCGATGGTGGAGAGCGGCGCCTGGCTCGACGTCGTCACGCCCGACTACCTCGTCGACCGCACCGACGGCCCGCCCCGCTGGGACGGGCGGGTCGTGCGCGGTGTCACCTTCACGCGGCTGCGCGACTGCGTGGTGCCGGGGCTCGGGGTGACCGAGCCGCAGCGGTGGACGGTGACGCTGTACCGGCTGGACCGGCGCTGACGCGGCGGCGGGCGTCCGATCGCACTACTTCCCGTCCGCCGGTTTCTTCGCGACGCCGATGCGCGCCTGATCGAAGCTGAGCACCGTGCCGAGCGTGCGCTTCGGCTTGAACTCGTGGGCCGGCAGGCGGCGGACGACGAGCAGCGTGGCGTCGTCCTCCCACGGTTCGCCGGCGCCGAAATCGCGCACTTCGGTCAGGATCGCGGCGAGCAGGTCCCGCGCGGGGCGATGGGCGTGCTCGCTCGCGATCCGGATCAGGCGCTCGGTGCCGAATTCCTCGTGCTCGGCTTCGGCCGCCGGTTCCGGTTCGAGTGCGCCGGGGGCGGCGTCCGACGTTCCGGGCGGCAGGCGCCGCTTGCGCTCGGTGAGGCCGTCGGAGTAGATGAGCAGCACCTCGCCGGGGCGCAGCTGGGCGAAGCTGCGGCGGTAAGCCATGTCGGGCAGCGGGCCGAGCACCGGGCCGTTGCTCGGCAGCTCGAAGACGGCGCCCTCGGGGTTGACGATCAGCGGCGGGCAGTGGCCGCAGTTGACGTAGATGACGTTGCCGGTCTCCTCGATCTCCGCGTAGAAGAGCGACACGAAGCGGCTCGACAGGCCGCTGGCGTTGATGACCTTGTTCAGGCGGCGGATCGTGGCGGTGATCTTGAAGTCGCGCGCCACGCCCATCCGCAGCCCGGTGATCACGTCGCGCGCCTGCAGGGCCGCCGGCAGGCCGTGGCCGCTGGCGTCGGCCACGGCGACCGTGATCGTGCCGGTCTCCATGGTCTGCGCGTCGTAGATGTCGCCGCCGACCTCCTCGGCCGGGAAGGTGGCCGCCGCCAGCTCGAAGCCGGCCAGCTTCGGCAGTTCGCGCGGCAGCAGGGAGAGCTGGATCGTCTGCGCCTGGCGCAGCTGGTTCTCGAGCACGCTCTGCCGCAGTTTCAGCCCGACCGCGGTGCGGATCGTCTCGAGGATGAGGTGGAGATTCTCCTCCGCCTCGTCCAGTTCGGTGCGTCGCACGCCGAAACTGAGGATGTAGGCGGGCGTGGAGTCGACCAGGATCGCCGCGTAGTCCAGCGTGGAGAACTGCGCCTCGAGCTCCGGATCGAAGCCGGGATAGTCGCGCGAGATCATGACGACGAACTCCCGCTCGAGGGTCTGCACGACCGGGTAGTCCTTGCTCACGGTCTTGCCGACGATGCGCGAGCCGTGCCCGCCGATGCTCTCGATCAGCAGGTATTCGTGCGGCTGCTCCCGGTAGAGGCGGCCGCTTTCGATCCCGTAGACCTGGGCGCAGGTCTCGACGATGCCGCGCACCGTCATGCGCAGCATGTCCTCGGTGCCGGTGGAATTGTCGATCTGGCGGAGCAGTTTCTCGATGTCGCGATACAGCTTCTTGTACACGGAACCCCCTCTGCGGCCGCGCGGCGTGCGCGGCCGAACATACAAGAATGACGCCGGCCGCCGGGGGCGCAACATTCAATTCCGGTGAGCCGGGTCCGCCGCGCGACGAGCGCGCGGCGCGCGCCGCCGGTTGTGTCGCCGGGGCGTCGCCTGTAGATTGAGCCGGACCGCCCGCGCGCCGCGGCGCGGGCGGGGCACCGGATTCGGACGGAGGTGCGGGATTGGACGACGCCGACAGGATCGATGGCCTGCGCGAGGCCCGTGACGCGATGACCCGCGAGATCGGCAAGGCGATCGTCGGGCAGCAGCGGGTGATCGAGGAGATGCTCATCGCCCTGTTCGCCGGCGGTCACTGCTGCTCGAGGGCGTGCCGGGGCTGGCCAAGACGCTGCTGATCTCGACGCTGGCCGAGGTCGCTGGATCTCTCCTTCACGCGCATCCAGTTCACGCCCGACCTGATGCCGTCGGACATCACCGGCACGGAGATCCTCGAGGAGGACGCGGCGACCCGGCAGCGCGCGTTCAAGTTCCTGCGCGGGCCGGTCTTCGCCAACATGGTGCTGGCCGACGAGATCAACCGCACCCCGCCCAAGACGCAGGCGGCGCTGCTGGAGGCGATGCAGGAGCGCACGGTCACCGCGGGCGGGCGCACGCACCCGCTGCCGCCGCCGTTCTTCGTGCTGGCCACGCAGAACCCGATCGAGCAGGAGGGCACCTATCCGCTGCCCGAGGCGCAGCTCGACCGCTTCATGTTCAACGTGCTCATCGGCTATCCCGAGCCTGGCCGAGGAGGTGGCGATCGTCGAGAGCACGACCGGCGTGCGCGGGGGCGAACCGCGGACGGTGATCGGCCGCGAGGCGGTGCTCGCGTTCCAGGATCTGGTGCACCGGGTGCCGGTCGCGGAGAACGTCACGCGCTACGCGGTGCGCCTGGCGCGCGCCTCGCGGGTCGGCACGCCCGAGGCGGCGGCGCCCGCGCGGGAATACCTCGCCTGGGGCGCCGGGCCGCGCGCCGCGCAGTGCCTGATCCTGGGCGCCAAGGCGCGCGCGCTGCTGCAGGGCCGGCCGACGCCGTCGCTCGACGACGTGCGGGCGCTGGCGCATCCGGTGCTGCGCCACCGCCTCGTCACCAACTTCCACGCCGAGGCGGAGGAGATCGCGAAGGATCGCATCGTGGATCTCCTGCTCGCGGAGGTGGCGGGGTGACGAGGCCCCTGCTGACGCCGGAGCTGGCGAGCCGTCTGGGGCGGCTCGACCTCGTGGCGCGGCTCGTCGTGGAGGGCTTCCTCACCGGCCGGCACCGGAGCCCGTACCACGGCTTCTCGGTGGAGTTCGCCGAGTATCGCCAGTACATCCCGGGCGAACCGACCACCCACCTCGACTGGCGGCTCTACGCCCGCAGCGATCGCCACTACCGGAAGGTCTTCGCCGAGGAGACGAATCTCCGCGCGACCCTGCTGCTCGACTGTTCGGCGAGCATGGCGTTCACCTCCGATCCGGCGCGCCCGACCAAGCTGGCGTACGCGCGGCTGCTGGCGGCCTCGTTCGCCTACCTGCTGCTGCGCCAGAACGACGCCGTCGGTCTGGTCACCTTCGACGAGAAACCGCTGGCGATCGTGCCGGCCCGCTCGGTGCGGCGGCAGCTGTTCCAGATCCTGCGGGAACTCGAGGCGGCCCCGCAGGGGGCCGGCACGCGCCTCGGTCCGGTCCTGCACGGCGTGGCGGAGCGGGTGCATCGCCGCGGGTTGATCGTGCTTTTTTCCGATCTGCTGGACGAGCCGGCCGAGGTGCTGTCGGGACTGAAGCACTTCCGGCACCGCGGCCACGAGGTGGTCGTCTTCCACCTGCTCGATCCGCGCGAACGCGACCTCGATTTCCGCCGCGAACTGGAGCTGACCGACCTGGAGCACCCGGGGCGGAAAGTGCGGGTCGAACCGGCGCTGGCGGCGGCCGAATACCGGGCCAGGTTCGACGCCTGGCGGGACGGACTGCGTCGCGAGTGTCGTCGCCACCTGGTGGACCTGGTCGAGGTGGGCACGGAGGCGCCGCTGGAGAGCGCGCTGCACGCGTTCCTCGGCCGGCGTCGCCGACTGCTATTGACCGCCGGCCTGCCCGCCGGCACGGGGACGTGACGTGGGACCGTTCGTTTTTCTCAATCCCGGCCTCTGGTGGGGCGCGCTCGCGGCGGCCGTGCCGGTCGTGCTGCACCTCTGGCAGCGGCGGCGTCCCCGCCAGCTCGCCTTCAGCGATCTGCGTTTCCTGGAGGCGGGGCAGGCGCGGCGGGCGCGGCGCGTGGCGCTGCGGCGGTGGCTGCTGCTGTTGCTGCGCGTGCTGGCGATCCTGGCGATCGTCGCGGCGGCGGCGCGGCCGCGCCTGGCCGGGATGGCGCGCACCGCCAGCGGCGCGCTGTCGGTCGTCTGCGTGCTCGACGCGAGCGCCTCGATGCAGACCCAGGAGGACGGCGGCACCCGCTTCGCGGCGGCCGCGCGGGCCTGCGACGAGCTGGTCCGGGCTCTCCCCGCCGGCAGCGAACTGCAGGTGGTGCTCGCCGGTCCGGCGCCGCGGGCCCTGTTGGCCGACTGGCTGCCGGCGACCCTCGCGGTGGGACCCGCGCTGGCCGCCGTGGCGCCCACGGACGGCGCCTGCGATCTGGCGGCGGCGTTGCGCGAGGCGGTGCGCTGGGCCGGTTCCGCGCGGCACACGCCGGTCGAAATCGTCCTTTTCTCCGATCTGCAGCGTTCGGCGGTCCTGCCCGACAGCGCGGCGCTCGGCGGGGCGGGGCGGGCGCTGGCCGGGCCGAGGCGGTCCGCGCCTGCTCGTGCGGACGGTCGGTCGGGAAACGCCCAACGGCGGCGTGCGCGCCGTAGCCCTCCCGCAGCGCGCCGTGCGCGCGGGCGAGGCTTTGCGCGTGGTGGCGGAGGTGCGGGTGGAGCACGCTCCGGAGGTCTGCCTGCTCGAAGTGGACGGGCAACGGGTCGCCGAGGCGGTGGCGCAGGGGGCTGACGGCGCCGTGACGCGCGTGGAGTTCCCGCTCACGGCCCCGGCCGCCGGACGGCATCGCGGACGGGTCCTCAAGCGGAGCGATCGCCTGCCGGTGGACGACGAGCGGCCGTTCACGCTGACCGTGAGCGAGCGTCTCGACGTGCTCGTCGTGCACGGCCCCGATCGGGGCGAACCGGCCGGGCGCGGCGGGTGGCGCTGCCTGGCGCGCGCGCTCGATCCGGGGCCGGACGATGCGGCCGCGCCGGTCCCGCCGGCGCTCTTCCTCGTGCGGGATGTGGGAGACGGCACCGTGGGCGCGGGCGATCTGGCGGACGCCGACGTCGTCTGCTTCGTGGATCCCGGCCCGCTCGGCCCGCGTCTGGCCGCGGGGCTGCGTGACTGGCTGGAGGGGGGCGGCGCGGCCCTGTTCCTCCTGGGCGATCCGACGCTGGCCCGCGAATGGGCGGATCATCTGCTGCCGGGGCTCGGTCTGCCGGGGCGGGCTGACTGGACGGTCCGCGAAGCGGCGGCGCAGGAGCGGGCGCGGGTCCTGACCCCGTCGCACCCGCTGTTCGCCGGGCTGGGGGACGAGGCACTGGCCACGCTGCAGGAAGTGCGGTGGCGTCGGTTCCTCACCCTGGCCGAGGGGGATTCGGGCCAGGTCCTGCTGGCTCTGGCGGGGGGGGCGCCTCTGCTCACGGCGCGGCGTCTGGGCGCGGGCACGCTCGGCGTGCTGTCCGCCGATCTGTCGCCTGCGGCGAGTGACCTGCCGCTCTCGCCGATGTTCCTGCCGCTCGCACAGCGACTGGTCGCCTGGCTGGCTGCCCCGGGCGGGGAGGAGGGAGGCGACATCGTGGTCGGGGAGACGCCGGCGCTGCGTCTGCCGCGGGGCGCCGTGGTGGCGGGTCTGGCGGCCGAGCCGGGGCGGTTGCGGATCCTGGCGCCGCGGTCTTTCCCGGGTGAACGGGACGCGACGGTCCGGCTCGTGTGGCGTGGGGAGAAGCCGTGGCTGGCGGGAGCGCCGGCGCTGCGGTGCGGTTTCCACATCTTCACCGCCGGCGCCGAGACCCTGGGACTGGTGGCGGCAGCGCCGCCGGCGGCCGAAGGGGATCCGGAGGTCTGGGAACCGGCCGCGTTCCGCGCCGCCCTCGCGGCCGCGGCCGGTCTGCCGGCCGACGCTCTTGCCGTCCTGCCGGCCGGGCGACTCGGGAGCGTGTTCGCCGGGCGTGATCTGACTCCCTGGTGCCTGTTGCTGGCGCTCGGCCTGCTGCTGGCGGAGTCGGTCGTGTCGCGCGGCGGCGGCGCGTCCCGCACCGCTTGATCGACACGTGGTTTGCGCTTAGGTTAGCCGTGACCGTCCCGCTGCCGGCCGGCCGGTGCGCGCCCGGGCGCCGCGGCGCCGGCTCGCGTGTCTTCCCGTTCCGCCCCGCGAGAGGATCGCCTGCCCCATGTGGAAGTACAGCGATCAGGTCTACGACCACTTCTTCAACCCGCGCAACGTCGGTACGGTCGAGAACGCCGACGGCGTGGGCGAGGTCGGGTCGATGGCCTGCGGCGACGCCCTGCGCCTTTCTTTCCGGCTCGACGACGACGGGCCGGCTCGCCGAAGTGAAGTTCCAGACCTTCGGCTGCGGCAGCGCCATCGCCTCTTCGTCCATCCTCACCGAGATGCTCAGGGGGAAGACGCTCGAGGAGGCCGCGCGGATCACGAACGAGGACATCGCCCGCGAACTGGGCGGACTGCCCCGCGAGAAGATGCACTGCTCGGTCATGGGGCGCGAGGCGCTCGAGGCCGCCATGATCGACTACTACAAGCGGCAGGGGCAGGCAGATCCCGTGCGAACTGCTCTCGCAGGGCGTGCTGGTCTGCCACTGCTACCAGGTGGAACGGGACACGATCCGCCACGCCGTCAGGCAGAACCGCCTGCGGACCGTCGAGGACGTGACGCACTACACGAAAGCGGGCGGCGGCTGCCAGGACTGTCATCAGGAGATCCAGCATCTCATCGACGAGTGCCGGGAGAAGCTGGACCATGAGACTGTCGACGGTGACGGGGCGGTGCCCGGCGCTTTGCCGCTGGCGCCGCCGGCGCCGCCGACGCCGGCAGCGCCGCCGGCGCGCGAGGCCCGCATCCGCGAGGTCATCGAGCACGACATCGCGCGGGCGCTGCGCAACGACGGTGGCGACATCGAACTGGTCGAGGTGCGCGGGCACGAAGTGTTCGTCCGCCTCATCGGCACCTGCGCCAGCTGCCCGGCGTCGCAGGCCACCATCAAGGGCTGGGTGGAGAGTCAGCTGCGCGAGCATCTCGGCGACGAGGTGGATGTCATCGAGGTGAAATCATGAGTCCGGATCCTGACGGCGGCGTCCGGGCGCCGGGCGGCTTCAGCCTGCTCGACGGTCTGCCTCCCGCGCCCGCGGACGGGGTCTATCTGGACAACAACGCCACGACGCGGGTCGCGCCCGAGGCGCTCGCGGCGATGCTGCCGTACTTCACCGAGCGGTACGGCAATCCGTCGAGCATGCACCATTTCGGCTCCCTGGCCGAGGCGGGCGTGATCGAGGCGCGCGGCCGGGTGGCGGCGCTGATCGGCGCCGCGGCGCCGGGCGAGATCGTCTTCACCGCGGGCGGGTCCGAGAGCGACAGCCTCGCCATCTGGGGCACGCTGCGCGCCTACCCCGAGCAGAAGCACCTCGTCACGCTCGAAGGTGGAACATCCGGCCGTGCTCGGTCTCTGCCGCGAGCTCGAGGGACGGCACGGCTACGCGGTGACCTGGCTCGACGTGGACGGGTCGGGCGCGCTCGATCCCGACGACCTGCGCCGCGCGCCTGCGCCCCGACACCGCGCTGGTGTCGCGTCATGGCCGCCAACAACGAAACCGGCGTGCGTCTTCCCGGTGGAGGAGCTGGGCCGGATCGTGAAGGAGGCCGGCGCGGTCTTCCACGTGGACGCCGTGCAGGCCGCGGGCAAGCTGCCGCTGGACATGCGGACTCTCGACGATCGACCTGCTCGCCATCTCCGGCCACAAGCTGCACGGTCCCAAGGGGGTCGGCGCGCTGTACGTGCGCAAGGGGACCAAGCTGCGGCCCCTGATCATGGGCGGGCACCAGGAGCGCGGCCGGCGCGCCGGCACCGAGAACGTGCCGGGCATCGTCGGTTTCGGCGCCGCCTGCGTGCTGGCCGGGCAGCGCCTGGGCGAGGAGAACGGCCGCGTGCGCGACCTGCGCGACCGTCTCGAGGCGGCCCTGCTGGCGGCCGTGCCCGACTGCCGCGTCAACGGCGATCGCGCGGCGTCGCCTGCCCAACACCTGCAACATCAGCTTCGATTTCATCGAGGGCGAGGGGATCCTGCTGCTGCTCGACCGCGTCGGGATCGGCGCCTCGAGCGGTTCGGCGTGCACCTCGGGCAGCCTCGAGCCGTCGCACGTGCTGAAGGCGATGGGCATCCCGTTCACGTCGGCGCACGGTTCGGTGCGCTTCTCGCTGAGCCGCTACAACACGCGCGAGGAGATCGACTACGTCGCGGCGGTCGTGCCGCGCGTGGTGGAGCGGCTGCGCGCGATCACCCCGTTCGGACGCCAGCGCGCGACGTTCTGACCGTCCCCGGGAGGCGCCGTGGCCGGCGACGGGGACAGGAAGCTGCAGCGCTGCCGCGGATCGCCGCATCGGCGGCGTCTGCGGCGGCCTGGCCGCCTACTTCGGTGCCTCGCCCGACGATCGTGCGCGCCGGCTGGGTCGGCGTGACCCTCTTCTCCCTGCTCCTGCCCGGACTGCTCGTCTACCTCATCCTCTGGGCCGCCCTGCCGGCGGCGGCGCGCGATTGAGCGGGCTGCTGGGACGACTGCTGCCCGACGAGGCGCTGGCCGGGGGCGTCGCGCGGGTGCGGTCCGTCCTGCCGCCGCCCGGCGCGCCGGCCGGTACGGCGGTCCTGCTGTCGGGGCTGCACGGGGGTGCCGCGCCGCTGCTGCTGGCCGCCTGGTGGCGGGCCGCGCCCCGCGCCGCCCTGCTGGTCGCGCCGACGCGCGAACTGGCGCAGCGGCTGGCCGACGATCTGGAGGAGTGGCTGGGGCCGGAGGCGGTCGTCTACCTGCCGCAGCAGGAGGTGCTCGCCTTCGACCGGCAGTCGCCCGACCCGGACGGCGTGGGGCTGTTCCTCGACGGCCTCGACCGGCTCGCGCGGGGGCCGGCGCGGCTGGCGGTGACCTCGCTCTACGGCGTGCGCCAGCGCGTCATGCCGCCGGCGGGCCTGGCCGCGGCGGCGATCGAAGCTGGCGGTGGGCGAGCGGCACGATCGCGACGAGCTGTGCGCCCGCCTCGCCGCGCGCGGCTACCGCAGCGCCGGCATGGTGGCGCGGCCGGGCGACCTGGCGCGGCGCGGCGGCCTGATCGACCTGTACGCTCCCGGCGGCCGTCCGCTGCGCGTGGAGTTCTTCGACGACGAGATCGTCTCGCTGCGCACCTTCGACGTGGAATCGCAGCGCTCGGTGGATCGGTTCGACACGGTCCGCATCCTGCCGGTCAGCCACCTGGTGCTGGACGACGACGCGCGTCTGTCGGCGCTCGCGCGCGCGGAGTCGGCGGCGGTCGCCGCCGGGCTGGACGCCGGCGAGCGGGCCGACCTCGAAGCGCATCTCGAGGATCGCGGGCATGGCGAGGGGCTGGAGGCGTTCCTGCCCTGGTTCGGTCCGACCGCCCTGCTGACCGACCACCTGTCGCCCGGCGCCCCGGTCTTCTGGCTCGATCCGGTCTCGCTCGGCGCCCAGTCGGAACTGCTCGACGCCGAATTGCCGCGTTCGCGCGAGGTGCGTCTGCGGCGCGACCCGGCGCTGCCCGAGCCGGGCGAACTGGTGGCGCCGCCGGCCGCGCTGGCCGACGCCGCGCCGTCCGCACGTGCTCGTGGCCGGCGCGTGGATCACCGGCGACGACGAGCGGGCACTGGCTCTGCGGCGCCCCGTCGGCGGAGGTGCGGTTCGCCACCGCGCGGCCCGACCTGCGCGGCGGCGACGTGCGGCGCCTCGCACGCGGAGATCGCCCGGCGCGAGGCGGCCGGCGAGCGGGTCCTGATGCTCTGCGACAACGCCGGCCAGGCGGAGCGCCTCGGCGAACTGCTCGACGAGACCGGCGCGCGGCGCCCTGGCCGTCGCGCCCCGCCGTGGGCGCGGTGTCGGGCGGCTTCCTCTGGCCCGAGGCGGGTCTCGCCTGCTTCACCGATCACGAGTTCTTCGAGCGCTACCAGCGCCCGGCGCGCGCGCGCCGCCAGGCGGCCGGCGTCGTGCGCGACGCCCGCGCCCTGCAGGGCGGCCAGTTCGTCGTGCACATCGACTACGGGATCGGCGTCTACCGCGGCCTGCGGCGCATCACCGCCGACGGCGCCGAGCGCGAGTGCCTGCTGATCGAGTATGCGGAGGGGGACAAGGTCTACGTCCCCGTGGACAAGATCGAGCAGGTCGAGCGGTTCACGTCCGACAGCGAGGCGCGTCCGGATCTGAGCAAGCTCGGCTGCGGCCCAGTGGACGCGGGTGACGAAGCGGGCGCGCAAGGCGATCCGGGCGATGGCGGCGGAACTGATCGAACTCTACGCCTCGCGCCAGGCGCTCGAGGGCCACGCCTTCCCCGCCGACGGCCCGCTGCAGCGGGCGCTCGAGGATTCCTTCCTCTACGACGAAACCCCCGACCAGCTCACCGCCATCGACGACGTCAAGCGCGACATGGAGTCGGCGCGGCCGATGGACCGCCTGGTCTGCGGGGACGTCGGCTACGGCAAGACAGAGGTGGCGATGCGGGCCGCCTTCAAGGCGGTCATGGCGGGGCGGCAGGTGGCGGTGCTCTGCCCGACGACGCTGCTCGCCCGCCAGCACGGCGAGACGTTCGCGGAGCGCTTCCGCGATTTTCCCGTCCGCGTGGAGACGCTCAGCCGTTTCCGGTCGCCCGCGCGAGGCGAAGGCGGTGGCCGAAGCGGCCCGCGAGGGCAGGGTGGACATCCTGATCGGCACGCACCGCCTGCTTTCGCGCGACGTGCGGTTCCGCGACCTGGGCCTGCTGGTGATCGACGAGGAGCACCGTTTCGGCGTCCGGCACAAGGAGCGGCTCAAGGAGCTGCGCCGGCTGGTGGACGTGATGACGCTCAGCGCCACGCCGATCCCGCGCACGCTCTACCTTGCGCTCATGGGCGCGCGCGACATGTCGGTGATCAACACGCCGCCCCGCGACCGGCTGCCGATCCACACCGAGCTCTGCCAGTTCAGCGAGGAGACGCTGGCCGAGGCGATCCTGCGCGAACTGCACCGGGGCGGGCAGGTCTTCTTCGTGCACAATCGCATCGAGACCATCGAGGCCACGGCGGCCCGGGTGCGCGACATCGTGCCGGGCGTGCGGCTGGGCATCGCCCACGGACAGCTGCCCGAGGACCGGCTCGACCGGGTCATGACCGCCTTCCTGGCGCACGAGTTCGATGTCCTGGTCACGACGGCGATCATCGAGTCGGGTCTCGACATGCCGCGCGTCAACACCATCGTCATCGATCGCGCCGACCGTCTCGGCCTGGCCCAGCTCTACCAGCTGCGCGGGCGGGTCGGCCGCTCCAGCCAGCGCGCCTACGCCTACCTGATGACCCCGCCCGGCGAGGCGCCTCACCCCGGAGGCGCGCCGGCGGCTGGCCGCGCTCGAGGAGTTCCAGGCGCTCGGCTCCGGCTATCACATCGCCATGCGCGACCTGGAGATCCGCGGCGCGGGCAACCTGCTGGGCGAGGAGCAGCACGGTCACATGGAGGCGATCGGATTCGACCTGTACTGTCGGCTGCTCGAAGAGACGGTGCTGGAACTCAAGGGTGGCGGCGGCGCGGTCGCGCTCGAGGTGAAGGTCGATCTGCGGCTGGCGGCCTATCTGCCCGACGACTGGATCGGCGATCCGGAGCAGAAGATGGACCTCTACCGCCGGCTGGCGCGGCTGCGGGAGGGGCGCGACTTCGCGCGACTGCGCGAGGAGCTCCGCGATCGCTACGGCCCGCTGCCGGGCGAGGTGGAGAATCTGCTGGGGGTGCAGCGGGTCAGGGTGCTGGCGGCGGCTTGCGGAGTGGAGGAGGTGCGCGCCGAGCGCGGCGGGATCGCCCTGTTTTTCGCTGGCGGGAGGGAGCCTTCATCAGCTATAATTCGAGGCTTGATGGGAACAGGGCCGAAGGGCCTGATGTTCAAGGCCGCCGATCAGTTCGTCATGAAGGTCCCTGCCGCGCGCGAGCAGGTGCTCGCGGCTGCGCATGCCGTGCTCGACCTGCTCGACCGGCTGCATCGGGCGGAGCCCGGGGAGATGCCCGGCGGGAGCTCGGTCGGGATTCAGACCTTCAAGGAGAAACGATGACTGTATCGTCGACTGAATCCGCAGGCTGGTCGGCCCGCCTTTGCCGTTCGGATGACCCTGCTCGTCGCTTGTCGCCCTGCTCGCGCTGGCGGGGTGGGGGTGCAGCAGGTCGCCCGAGAAGAACGTGGTCGCCACCGTCGGCCCCAAGCAGGTGACCCAGGCCGACTACGAGCGCAATCTCGCGAAGCTGCAGGAGATCGATCTGCCGCGCGATGACCAGGGCAAGATCGTGGACACCGCCACGCCCGAGGGTCGGCTCGCCTTTCTCGATGTGATCATCGACAAGGAACTCATGGCCCTGAAGGCGGAAGACCTCGGCCTGGGTGCCGATCAGCAGATCGTCCTGGGCGCGAAGGCGATGCGGGAGTACATGGCGGCCAAGATCATGAAAGAAGATCTGATCGAGAAGCCGGGCAGCCAGATTTCCGACGCGGAACTTGCCGATTACTATGCCAACCTGCAGACCAAGCGGAAGTGCAGCTTCATCATCTGCAATTTTCTCGATGACGCGACGAAGGCGCGCCAGGAGATCGTCGCCGGGAAGCCGTGGGAGGACGTGGCCGACGAGTACAACGACGGCTCCCGCGGCCCGACCGGCGACTATACGGTCGAATTTCAGTGGGGCCGTATGGATGACGCGTTCGAACGGGCCATCTGGAGCCTCAAGCAGGGGGAGATCAGCCAGCCCTTCCTCACCGCGTACGGTTACTGGCTGGTGAGGGTGGATCGCCTCGAAACGGTGCGGGTGCAGCCCCTCGATGAGGCGTTCAGGCCGAAGGTGCTCGACAGCATTCGGAACCGCAAGATGAACCTCGCGCAGCGCATGTTCTTCGAGGAAAGCCGGCGCAAGCACGACTTCAAACTGGATGAGACAGGGCTTTGGATCGTTTTCCAGGGTCTGCCGGAGAGCGAGATCCTGATCGATCCCGCGACCAACAAACCGACCCCGCGCGAGCAGCTCAAGCCGCTCAACATCCCTCTCGGAGATTACGACAAGTTTCTCTATCAGGTGCGCCGCGAGAACAAGCTCGAAACGTGGACGGTGGGCGATTACAAGCAGTTTTATGACAAGCTGAACGTTTTCGAGCGGCCCAAGCGCACCGACCTCCTGGGGGGGGTCAGGGGCAAGCTCACCCAGGTTGTCGAGCAGCAATTGATGAAGGAGGAGGCCAGGGAGCGCGGTTTCCTGGACGATCCGCGCGTCGATGCGATCGTCAACGAGAAGCGCGAGCAGATGCTCGTCATGCGCCTGCACGATCAGGTCGTGCCGACGGACATGGCGGTGTCGCCGGAGGAGGTGGCGTCCTACTGGCGCGACAACCGGGCCCGGTTGGACCTGCCGGAACAGCGCTACGGCAAAATCATCCTCTGTGTGAACGAACAGATCGCCCAGCAGGCGCGAACCGAGGCGGCGGCCGGCAAACCATGGGATGAGTTGCTGAAGCGCTACTCGAGCGACCCGACCAACAAACAGAATGGCGGCAACTACGGACCGGTGCTCGCCAACGCGGAGGGCTCGCTGGTCAAGCCGATCTTCGCGGTGTCGCGGGGAGATCTGTCGGCTGTCTTCAAGTTCGACCAATCATGGTCGTTCGCCCGGGTCGACAGCATCGTGGCGCCGCGCGCGCGCGAGCTGGACGAGGTCACCGGCGAAGTGGGCGAGATCCTGCGTCGACGCCACCAGGAGGAGAAGCTGCAGCAGATGCTCGCGGAGTGGCGCCAGCAGTTCCCGGTGAAGATCCACGCCCGACGGCTCGACAAGGCGCGATCCTGGGCGGAGCTGACTGCCCTGCCGCCGGCCGAGAACCCGCCCGGCAAGCCGGCGGCGAAGTGATTCTCCCGGGCGCCGGGGCTGCGGCCCCGGCGCCCCTTTCCCGCTCCCCCGCCGGAGGCGTACTGTTATGCCCTGGAATCCGCCGCAGTTCCGCGCCGTCGTGTGCGTCGCCGGCGCTCGCCGCTGCTGGCCGGCGGCTCCTGTTGGTTTCGCTCGCGCCCGCGGGCTCCGGCGCGTGCCCAGGAACCGCCCGCGGCGGCGGTTTCCCCCGCCGACAGCGCACTGCCCTCCGGGCCGGTCCTGCTCGATCGCGTCATCGCCATCGTGGATGAAGAACCGGTGCTCATGAGCGAACTCGAGCGCGAGATCGCGCTGTACCGGCTGGAAAGGGCGCAGGGGGGCGGCGCCGGCGGACGCCGGCGACGAAGCGACCACGCGCCGGGAGGTGCTCGACCGGCTGATCGAGAGCAAGCTGATGATCGCGGCGGCGCGGGAGGCGGAGATCGAGGTGGAAGACGCCGCGGTCCAGGAGGACGTCGAGGCGAACATCGCCGAGCTGGTGCGTCATTTCGGTTCGCAATCCGCCCTCGAAAGCGAACTCGAGCGCAACGGCATGAATCTGGCCGATTACCGGGCGCGGACGACGGCGCAGCTGCGTGACCGGCGCTACATGTCGGCCGTGGTCAACCGGTTCGTGCGCAGCGGGATCGAAGTCCGGGAGGACGAGGTCGCCGCCTACTACGCGGCGCATCAGGCCGAGATCGGCGCGGCGCCCGACAGTGTCACGCTCGGCAGCATCCTCGTGCCGATCCAGCCGTCGGCCGAGGCGCAGCGCGACCTCCAGCGCAAGCTCGGGCTGGTCATGCAGGAACTGGGCGCCGGCCGTCCTTTCGCCGAGGTCGCCGGACGGTACACCGAGGGGCCCGGCCGCGAGCGGGGCGGCAGCCTGGGCACGCTCAGGCATGGCGATCTCTACGATCGGCGGCTGGAGGAGGCGGTGTTCGCGCTCGGGCTCGGGCGAGACCAGTCGCCCCATCGTGACCGATCGTGGTCTGCACGTGATGCATGTCGATGCGGTCGACGGGGAGGGGCGCGTCGTCAGCCAGATCTTCTTCCCGATCCAGATCGCGGCGGCCGACGTGGACGCGGCCCGCGCCCGCGCCGACGCCGCGCACGCGCGGCTGCTGGCGGGCGAGGCTTTCGCCACGGTGGCCGCGGAAGTCTCGGCCGAGCCCGAGCGCGGCCCGCGGCGGCGAACTCGGCACCTTCGCGGTCGAAGACCTCTCCCCGCGCTTCCAGGAGGCGCTGGTCGGGCGACAGCCGGGACAGGTGACCGACCCGGTCCAGACCCCCGCCGGCTTCTATATCTTCGAGGTCCGGGCGCGGCGCCCGGGCCGTCTGCCGACCTACGAGGAGGTCCGGGACAACGCCCGCCGGGCCGTGGAGTCGGAAAAGATCCAGGCGGCGCTGGCCCGGTACGTGGCCGGCCTGCGGGAGCGGTTCTACGTCCAGTTGAAGGGCTGAGGCGGCCGGGACGGGCACGGGTCCTGCTTGCGGAGCGGGGTCGCGCGGACGTCGGAGGCCCGGCACGGTCTCCCCGGGAGGGCGTGGAGGGGCGCGGCACGGAGGCGCAGCGCAGGTGAAAGCCGACAGCCAGTTCCTCAAGGGCCCGCTTGATCCGCGGACGGTCGTTTCCTTCCATCATGTGGAACTCGCCTATGGCCGGACGAAGGCCCTCGACGATGTCTCCTTCAATCTCGCCAACGGCGAATTCGTCTGCCTCACCGGCCCGAGCGGCGCCGGCAAGAGCAGCATTCTGCGACTGATCACCATGGACGCCTTCCCGACGAGCGGGCAGATCATCGTGCGCGGCATGATCTCCACGCGCATGAACCGGCGGCTGATCCCCCGCCTGCGGCGCGAAATCGGCTTTGTCTTCCAGGATTTCCGGCTGCTCGAGGATCGCAGCGTCTACGACAATGTCGCCTTCGCCCAGCTCGTCGTGGGGGTGCCGGGGGCGGAGATCAAGCGCAACGTCACCCGCGCCCTGACGCAGGTGGGCCTGTGGTCGAAGCGCGAGCAGCGGCCGCAGACCCTTTCCGGCGGCGAACAGCAGCGCGTGGCGATCGCGCGCGCGCATCGTCAACAGTCCCGAAGATCCTGCTCGCCGACGAACCGACCGGCAACCTCGACCCGGCGGTGGCCCAGGAGATCGTGGACCTGCTGTTCCGGATCAACGAGGCCGGCACCTGCGTCCTGTTCAGCACTCACGACCACGAGATCGTCAAGACCTTCGGCCAGCGCGTGCTGGTGATCGAGGCGGGCCGCCTGGTGTCGGACGAGGAGCGCTACCTGGCCGACCGTCGCACCTCGCGCCTGACCGATCGCATGTACCGCCCGCGCGAGGTCGTCGAGCGCGAGCGACGCGCGGCGAGCGAGGCCGCAGGACGCGGCCGCCGCGGCGGCGCCGGCCGACGCCAGGCCGGGAGGTGGGACCCCTGTTTAACCGCACCCAGATCGGACTACATCCTGCGGGAGTCGGTCGCCGGCTTCCGACGCCGGAAACTGACCACCGGCGTCACGATTCTGATCATGGGCTCGGCGCTGCTGGTGCTGGCGCTGTTCTCGATCATCACGATCAACATCGGCGCGCTGCTCGAACGCGCGCGCACCGGCATCGACGTGCGCGTCTTCCTCGACGACAGCCATGAGCGACGTCGACGCCTCCGCGCTGCATCGTCACCTGGCCGGGCTGTCCGGGCGTCAAGCGGGTCGACTACGTCTCCAAGGAGGAGGCGCTGGCGGAGTTCCGGCGCGAGCTGGGGGACCAGACCGAACTGCTCGACGCGATCGAGGAGAATCCGCTGCCGGCCTCGTTCCACGTCGTCCTCACGGACGCGGCCCTGGCTTCCGGCAGCCAGCGGAACGTGGCGGAGGACATCCGGCGCTGGCCGGGCGTGGCCGAGGTGGCTTTCAGCGAGGAGTGGTCGCGACTGCTCGACCGCTGGCAGAATGTGTTCGCCACCGCCACGCTGATCGTCGGCCTGGTGGTCTTCGTGTCCGCGGTGTTCGTCATCTCGAACACGGTCAAGCTGACGGTGGCCTCGTCGGCGCGCGCCGTCGAGATCATGAAGCAGGTGGGGGCCACCAACGCCTTCATCCGCACGCCATTCCTGTTCGAGGGGGCGCTGGAGGGGCTGCTGGGCGGCCTGCTGGCGATGGTCGTCCTGATCGTCGCGCACGAGATCCTGCGCCCGCAGATCGGCGGCCTGATCTTCTTCGCGCCGGGCCAGATCGCCGGTTTCGTGGTCTTCTGCGTCGGGCTGGGCCTGATCGGGAGCTGGGCGGCCCTGCACAAGTATCTGCGCCTCTAGGAGGATTCCGTGCGTCTGTCCGGCCCTGGCGTCGAGCGCCGCCGGCCGCTGCCGACCGGGAGCGGCTGCGGCCGCGGTCGCCGCCGCGCTGTTGTCTGGCGCCTCGGTGCCGGCGCGCGTTCGTGGGCGCAGGCGCCGGGACCGGCGCCGACGCGTCCGACGGCGCCGGTCAGCGAGCGCGAAGTGGAGGAGAGCTCCCGGCAGCTCGCCGCGCTGCGCGAGCGCATCCAGGCGCACCGGGAGCGCGCCGCCGCGCTGGCCGACCGCGAACGCGACGCCGCGGCGCGGCTGCGCGACATCGAGGAGGAGATCGGCCTCGTCCGCACCCTGCTCGGCAATCTCGACGCCCGCGAACGGATCCTGCAGCAGCGCAGCGACACGCTGCGCGCCGAACTGGCGCGCCATCAGACGGAATTCGGCCGGCGCCGGGACGATCTGGCGCGACGTCTGCGCGCGCTCTACGTGCGGGGCCGCGCAGCGACCTCGAGGCGGTCCTCACGGCGAACAGTTACACCGCGCTCGTGGCCCGTCTGAAGTACGCCACGCTGATGGCCCGTCTCGACCGTCGCCTGCTCGACCGCACGCGCGACCAGAGCACGGCGGTCCTGGCGCAGGAAGGGGAACTGCGGGCGGCGTCTGTCGGGGATCTGGGAGGCGCGCGAAGAGGCGCGCCGCGAGCGGTCGCGTCTGGAGGAGATCGAAGCGGAGCGGCAGGACGGGCTGCGCGGCGTGCGGCAGGAGCGGCGGCAGGTCGAAACCGAGCCTGGCCGACCTCGAAGCCAACGCCCGCCGCTCTGACCGACGTGCTGTCGGCGCTCGAGAACCGCCGGCTGGGCGGCGCCGAGCCGGCGCCACCCGTCGGCGCGCTGACGTTCGGCGAGGCCGCCGGCCGCCTGGAGTGGCCGGTCGACGGTCCGGTGCTGCGGCCGTTCGGACGGTCCGTGCATCCGGAGTTCAAGACGGTCACCGTGCACAACGGGATCGCCATCGGCGCCGCGCTGGGCGCCCCGGTCAAGACCGTGGCGGCCGGCGCGGTTGTTTTCGTCGATCGATTGCCCGGCTACGGTCAGTGCGTTATCGTTGACCACGGCGACGGCTTCTACTCGCTGTACGCCCACGCCGCCCGCGTCTTCGTGACGCGCGGCGACCAGGTGGCGGCGGGACAGGTCGTGGCCGAGGTGGGCGAGCCGGAGGGCGGGGGCCAACCCCAGCTCTATTTCGAGATCCGGCGCGGACGCACGCCCGTGGACCCGCTGCCCTGGCTGCGGGCCCGCGGCTGACCGACGGGGGCCGTTTTGACGCAGATCGCTTTCCCCGCGCGCGCGGCGGTCCTGGCGCGGCTGCGCCAGATGCTCGACGCCGGCACGCTCTGGGCCAGGCCTACCTCTTCCACGGTCCCGAAGGGTCGGGCAAGGAGGTGACCGCGCTCGAACTGGCGCGGCTGGCCAACTGTGCCCGCAAGCCCGCGTGCGTCGCCGCGCCGTTCTGCGAAAGCTGCGCCAAGGCGGTCAGCTTCCAGCATCCCGACATCCGCTGGATCGGGCCGGCCCCGGCGTCCCTCGGGGAGGCGGAAACGGTCGAACTGCTGGCGGCCAAGCGCGAAGACTGTTTCCACCAGCCGTCCTTTGCGGCCTCGTCCGACGTCACGATCGGCGCCGTGGACGACCCCGCGCCCGCTGACGGTGCGCGCCCTGCTGCGCTTCCTGCGGCTGCAGCCGTTCCAGGGGCGGTTCAAGGTGGCGATCGTGGTGAATGCCCACCGGTTCACCGCCGAAGCGGCGAACGCCTTTCTCAAGACCCTCGAAGAGCCTCCCCCGAACGCCCTCATCCTCCTGCTGACCTCGAACCGTGCCGCCATGCTGCCGACGCTGGTTTCCCGTTGCCAGGCGGTGCGCTTCGAGCCGTACCCGGAGGAGGAACTGGCCGCGCTGCTGGTCGCGCGCGGCGAGTCCCCGACGCGGGCCGCCGCGTCTGGCGCGCGCGGCTGACGGGAGCGTGCGCAAGGCGCTCGCGCTGCGCGAGCCGGACGTGGCGGCGGTGTACGTCTGGGCGGGCGAGACTCCTGGAGCGGATCCACGCCGGCGCGGCCTCCTCCGCGTATATGGCCGCCGAGAAGCTGCACAAGGGGACCGTGCCCGAGGGGCGAGGACGACGACGGCTCGGTCGCTGCCGGCGCCGCCGGTCGCGACCGATCTGGCGGAGCGCCGGGAGCGCGCGCTGCAGTTGTGCGAGATGCTCAATCTGTACTATGGTGATCTTCTCGCCTGTCGGGAGCGCGGCGACGACTGGCGGCCGCGGCGGCCCGCGAAGGCGGCGCGGTTGCGCGATCTGGCCGGCCGGCGCACCACTCGCAGCCTGCTCGACGACATCACGCGTCTCGAACGGGCGAAGGGCGACATCGATCGCAATCTGAACCTCGGCCTCACCATGGCCGCTCTGCTGCAAGGACTGGTCAGCAATGCCGAACAGGACCGGGCCGCCACCGGCCCCTGATTCCCCGGCGCGCCCGCGTCGCGCGCGTCCGCCACGGCGCGAAGCGGCGGCCGATTCCGCGCTGTCGGTCGGATGAACCGATCGTGCTCGTCCAGTTCAAGGGACGTCGCAAGTCGTACTATCACAACCGGCGTCAGGTACCGGTCGCCGCGGGCGACTACTGCCTCGTGGAGGCCGACCGGGGTCGGGACCTCGGCCGGGTGACCTACGTCGGTCCCGGGTCAAGGCGCACTGGCGACGGCAGGCCGGCGAGCAGGGGGTGCTGGCGCTGGCGGAGTCCGGCCGATCTCGCGAAGCTGCACGAGAACCGCGGCGACGAATGGCAGTTCTACGACATCTGCCGGGAGAAGATCCAGCAGCTCGGCCTGGAAGATGGATCTGGTTTCCGCGGAACGGCAGTTCGATCACAACAAGATCACCTTCTGCTTCACCGCCGAGAAGCGGGTCGATTTCCGCGATCTGGTCAAGGATCTGGCCGGCGTGTTCCGCACGCGCATCGAACTGCGGCAGATCGGGGTGCGTGACGAGGCGCGCTTCAAGGGGGGGCTGGGCAGTCTGTGGTCGGGAGCTCTGCTGCAGCGGCTTTCTCGACGATTTCGTCCCGGTCTCCCTGAAGATGGCCAAGGATCAGATGTTGCCGCTCTCGCCGCAGAAGCTGTCGGGTCTGTGCGGACGACTGCGCTGCTGCCTCGCCTACGAGCATGCCGGCTACCGGGAGGCGCAGACGCGCCTGCCGCGCGTGGGGGCGACCGTGCGCGACGGCGAGCGGGCGGGGACCGTGCGCAAGGTCGACCTTATGCGCGAGCAGGTGACGGTCCACTTTGCCGCCGAGGACGAGACGGCTGGTCCTGCCGCCGGAACGGCTGGCGTGGGAACGCGACCAGGACCTGCCGGCGGCCCGCGCCCGTCCCGCCAAACGCTGTCCGCGCAAGCGGGGCTAGGGGGGCCGCTTGCTCGTCGACAGCCACCTCCATATTGGTCGCGCCGACTACGATGCTGATCGCGAGCAGGTTCTGGACGCGGGCGGAAGCGGCCGGCGTGACCCGCTTTTTCGAAGTCGGCTACGATTCTCGAGAGCAGCGAGCGCGCCGCCGCGCTCGCCCGGGAGGACTGCCGCGTTCCGCGCCGCCGTGGGGATACACCCGCACGATGCCGCGCGGCTCGCCGATCCGGACGGCCGCCCCACACCCGACTCCGACGCTGTGCTGGCCCGGCTCGCCGCGCTGGCGGTCGGCCCGCGGGTGGTGGCGATCGGCGAGATCGGCCTCGATTTCTACCGCGATCTCTCCCCCCGGCCGGCGCAGGTCAGCCGCATTCCGCGCGCAACTGGCGCTGGCGAAACGACTCGGCCTGCCGGTCATCCTGCACGTGCGCGACGCCTACCCGGAGGCGCTCGCGCTGCTCGAGGCGGAGGGGCTGCCGGAGCGCCGCGGCGTGCTGCATGCGTTCGCGGGGGATGCGTCGACGGCGGCCTGGGCGCGGCGGCACGGGTTCCGGCTCGGCATCGGCGGCCCGGTTACCTACCGGAGCAGCGCCCTGCCGGACCTGCTGCGCGGCGTCCCGCCGGACGAACTGCTGCTGGAGACCGACGCCCCCTGGCTGCCGCCGCATCCGCAACGCGGCCGACGCAATGAGCCGGCCTGGCTGTGCCTGACCGCGGCGGCCGTGGCGCAGGTGTGCGGCCTCTCCCTGGAGGTGCTGGCCGAGCGGACCACGGCCGCCTGCGCCGCGCTGTTCGGAGCTGTCGATTGACACAGGGCGTGTAAAAACTGGTACTATTCATGCAGTATTCGCGCATCTGCCTCAACACGAGCCCCTCCCTGGAGGATGGCCCGCACGTCCCTTCGCTATCGCGTTTTTGCTCGATCCGTGGTTCCTTGCGTCGATTATTGACAGCGGACAGTCGCTGGTCTGGCCGCGCGGCGATCATCGCCGGCGCGGCGTGACGATTTATGACGTGCAGCAGGAGGGGTCGGCCGTGACCCGCAGCCAGTCGGCCCTGTTGCGTGCCCACGGGATCCGGCCGGTCAAGCGGCGCGGCCAGAACTTCCTGCTCGACGCCAACATTGCGCAGGCGATCGCGGCGGAGATCCTGGCTCTGGGGCGGGACGTCCTGGAGCTGGGGGCGGGGGCGGGGGCGCTGACCGGACCACTGCTCGCCGGCCACGCCGCCGTGACCGCGATCGAGGTCGATCGCCAGCTGTGCGCCGTCCTGCGGGAGGAGTTGGGGGCGCAGCCGGGTCTGCGGCTGGTCGAAGCGGATCTGTCGCGGCTCGACTGGACCGCCACGCTGACCGCGGCCGGTCCGCGACCGGTGGTGGCCGGCAACCTGCCGTACCTGCTCACCAGCGTGGTGCTGTTCGCGCTGGTGGAGCAGCGGGAGCGGGTGGCGGGGGCGGTTCTGATGATGCAGCGGGAGGTGGCCGACCGCCTCTGCGCCGCGCCGGGAGGGCGCAGCTACGGTGTGCTGGCGGCGCTGCTCGGGGCCGTTTTCATCCCCAGGATAGTGCGCACGGTGCCGCCGACCGTGTTCTGGCCGCGGCCCGAGGTGGCGTCGGCGGTGGTGCGGTTGATCCCCGTGGCGGAGAGCTGGCCGGAACCGGAGTGGCGGCAGTACGAGGCGACGGTGAAGACGCTGTTCGGACAGCGTCGCAAGAAGGTGGGAACCCTGTTGCGGTCGCGGTTCGATCTGACAGCGGCGCAGGCGATCGAGGCGGCTGAGCGGGCCGGCATCGATCCCGGTGCGCGTCCGGAAACGCTGTCGGTGGCGCGCCTGCGGGCGCTCGCCGCCGGGCTGCCGGAGCCGCGCGTCGGAGGTGGCTCGTGAGCGGCGGTCCGCGCGACAAGGTCCGGGGGGCCGGGATCGCCGCGCTGGCGTGGCTGCTCTGCGACGGCTTGGCGCTCTCCCCCCCGGCCCGGGCCGCATACGGCGAGGCGACAACGGTGACGCTGGCCGCGGCGCCGAGCGACTCTGTCCCGGCGCCGACGGCATCCAGCCAGGCCGGAGCGGTCAAACCGGCGCCGGCCGGTGTTGCCGCGTCGGACAGTTTGGACGCGGCTGCGGACAGCGTGAGCGGGGAGACGCCGCCGCCGGTCACCGACCCGTTCATCGCGACCTGGACCCAGACGCCAACCGCCCGCCTGTCCTCCGGTGTGCGCACCGTCCGCTGTGACGCCGGGCTGGCGAGCGAAATGGTGCTGCGCAACCTCTCCACTCTGAATGCGACGTTCGGCTGGTCGCTGGAGGACTATCGCCAGCAGGACAAGACGGTCGAAGCGCGCAACGGCAGTCTGTCTTTCAGCGACATGTCCGGTCCGCGGTTCCACAAGGCTCTCTCGCTGACCCGCAACTGGAGCGAGGACCGCACCGTGAACACCGCTGGCAACGCCAACATCAACCGGCTGGACTTCAGTCAGGCGCTGGCGACCGTGGACAGCCTGATTGCGAACACGGGCGCGGTCCGTCACGCGTTGCGGCTGGGGGGACGTCTGGACGACCAGAAGCAGTCGAGTCTGGGCATCCCCAACGACTTTCGCGAGCGATTGGGGAGCGCGGGGCTGAGCAGTCGCTACCGGCCGGCGCGGGGCGTGGTGGTCGTGACGAGCGCCTATGGCGAACGCTCCGGCGGCAACCGCACGCTCGGCAGCGAGACGAGTTCGTCCTCCGCCAGCGGCGACACCCTCGGCGCGTTCGTCGGTTACACCCGCCGCCTGTTGACCGGTTCGGTCTCCGCCCGCCTGGCCAACTTCGACCGGCGCTACCTGGACTACCGCCGCAACGCCAACGGCATCATCGACACGCTCGGTGCGGTCCAGAAGATCGTGCAGGAGCTGGAGCAGAACGACGCCCTGGCGCTCGAGTGGCGCAACACCGCCACTGGGGCGGTCTGAGCCTGGAAGCCACTCTGGGTCGCGACCTGAAGCAGGACAGTTTCGCCGCGAGCGGGGCGGGACGCCGCGAGGATCACCAGGATCGGTGCGGCTCGACACCGGCTGGACCGCCGCGACCGACACCCTCCGCCTCGCCTACAATTACCTGTGGCGCTGGGACGACCAGACCTACCGCAACGCGACCGTCCGCGCGCGGACGACAGATCGCCAAGAACCGGGATTTCACGCCGACTGGTCGCACCGGCTGTTCCGCCACTCGACCCTGCGGCTGCGCGGGCAGCAGAGTCCTCAACCAGCAGATCGCCGAGCGGCAGTTCAACGACAACGATCGCGATCGGCTCGAGAACAACTGGTCGGTCTCGCTGATGACCGACTGGACGTACGTTTTTCCGCACGACCAGCACGTTCGCCTACCGTCACGTCGAGGACATCGCGATCCGGCGCAACCGTTCCGCGAACAACAACTACAAGGACACCTACGAGGTGCGCGCCGGCTATTTCTGGCCGCTGGAATCGTGGTTGCAGCTGAGTCAGGACTACCGGCTGGAAATTCAGTTCACCGACTATGTGTATGACGCCCTGCCGTCGATCACGCTGCGTGACGATTACAACAAGCGTGGCAACCTGAGCACCAGGGTGACTCTCAAGCCGTCCTGCCGGCTCAGATTCAATCTGGTCCAGGAGTAAAGCGCGCGGTTCAACGCCGGCAAGTCGTCGCGAGAACGCCGCCGGCGACGCGGTCTACGCGCGCGATCTCGAGCAGCGCATCTCCACGATCAGTCTGCGGGCTCGCCTATCAGGTGCAGCCCGGGTTCACGCTCGAGGGCGCCACGGAACGGACGAAAGACGTGAACAACGACCTTCGGCGCGCGGGGGCGCAGCCAGCCGCGGCTCGGCGGACAGGTCTGGGTGGGCGGGACCTACAACCGCACGCTCGGTGCGTCCGAGGACGGCCGGAGCCTGACGGCGCGCGTGAAGAAGTACTACGCCTACGGTCCGAACGTGCAGGCGGCCAACGCCGACTACTGGGACGCGGACATTTCCCTGGGGTGGAAATTCTGATGCGTAACGGACCGACAGTCCGGGTCGGGGGGCGGCGCGGCGCGCGCCGGCTGCGCTGCTGCTGGCGCTCGGTCCTGGCGCCTGGCCGTCGGCGGCTGCCTGTTCGCGCCGCGCGGGGCGGAACTGCCCGCCAGCGGCAGCGTGGTGCAGTACATCCCGCGCCTGAGCGCGGCCGCCGTGATGGAGAATCTCGACAAGGCGCTGCGCGCCCGCGATGCGGTCGGCTACATGGACCAGCTCGGGGAGACCTTCCACTACGTGCCGGACGGGCAGACCACGACCGAGTATCCCGGCGTGGACTGGCCGAACTGGGACTACACCAGGGAGCAGGTTTTCATCACGGCGTTGTTCAACAACACCGACGCCATCGCGGCGAGCCTGCGCGAGGTCGTGATCTTCGCTGGCGAGGGGGCCACGGCGGTGGAGTGGGAGTTCATCTACTCCCTGGGGGTGACCAGCCCCGGCTCGTCGCAGCCGACCCCCTACCGGGGGCGGGCGTTCTTCAAGCTGGCCCTGGAAGGGAGCTTCTGGAAGCTGACGGAGTGGCGGGACGTACAGGGGGAGGCCGACCCGGTTTCGGGCGCCACCCTGCCCACGGCGGGCATCCTGCGCGGCGCCATTATCGCGGGGGGTGGCTAGCCGTTCCTTGATAGGCTATACTCATAGCAAACCTCGTGGCAGGGTTTCGTGCGCCGCGGCTGCGGCCCGGTGCATGCGTCAGCAATCGGAGGTTTCTCAATGCGGATAACCAAACTTGCTCTGCCTGATGCCGCTGCTGCTCGTCGCCCTGGCGGGCTCCGGCTGCCTCTTTTCGCCGGACAACGACACTCAGCCGCCGCCTCCCCCGCCCGTGATCCCCTTTCCGGACAGCGCAGACCAGTTGATCGCCAATTTCAAGACCGCCTACACCAGCATGAGGATCGACGACTACCGTCCGGTGTTGCATCCGGATTATGTCTTCATCCTCCGCCCGGAGGATGTGCCGCTGGGCGGGAGCGACCGCTTCACCTATGCCGAGGAACTCGCGGTGACGGAGAACATGTTCTCCGGCCTGCCGATCGAGCGGCCCGGGGACACGACGGTGCCGGCCATTTCGAGCATCTCGATCGCCGTGCTCAACCGGCTGGGCATCTGGATCGACGTCGGGCCGAGCGATACCAATTTCCCGAATACCCGGAAAGGGCTGTACGAAATCCAGCTCACCTTCTCGCGCGCCGATGCGAACACCATCATCGTGAACGGCGAGCAGGAGTTCTACGTAGCCAGCCGGGACTCGGTGGTCAACGGCGTGACCAGGCAGTACTTCCAGTTGCGTGGTCAGGTCGACCTGACCGAATCGACCGCCAACCCGTAGACCGCGGCGCCGGGCCGACGGTTTTTTCGAGGGGGCCCCGACGGGCCCCCTTTTTCTCTTCCCCCGGAGGCCGGGCTGGCGTTCGCCGGTCGAGCGGTTATGCTGCGCCCCATGCGCAAATCATCCCGGACCAGCCGACGCCGCCCCGGCGGGCGGCGTGCGATCACACTCTGGCTGCTCGGCGTCGCCGTGCTGGTGGCGGTGGGGGGCGGGCTGGCGCTGCGGCGGGCGCGCGTTTCGCGGGGGCGGAGCGTGGCGCAGGCGCGGCACGACTCAGGCGGGGAAACTCGCGCCGCCGCCGCGGGGCGCCGCCGCCGCGCCGGTCCGGGCCGTGCCCGACACCGCGCGCGACCCGCTCGCCGGAGCCGACGGTCCGCTGCTCGCGCTGGTCATCGACGACTGGGGCTGCTGCGACACCGCGGCGGCGCGGGCGATCCTGGCGCTCGACGCGCCGCTGACCCTGGCCATCATTCCGGGCCAGCCGCACTCGCGGCGCTACGCCGCCGCCGCGGCCCCGGGCACGCGCGAGGTGATCCTGCACCTGCCGATGGAGGCCGAGGGGCGTCCCGTGGGCGAGGCGGCGGCCGGTCCCGACGAATTGCGGGTCGGCCTGACGACCGACGAGGTGGCGCGCCGTCTCGACGCGGCGCTGGGCGACGTGCCGGGGGCGACCGGGGTGAGCAGCCACCGCGGCAGCCGGGCCACCGCCGACTCGACCCTCATGGATGCCCTGATGGGGGCGCTGGCGGCGCGACGGCTGCCGTTTCTCGACAGCCTGACCACCCCCCGTTCAGTGGCCGCGTCAGCAGCCGTGCGCCACGGCGTGCCGTGCCTCGCCAACCAGCTCTTCATCGACGAGGGGGAACCCGAACCGGACCAGATCCGGCAGCGTCTTGTGCAACTGGAGCGCGTGGCGCGGCGCGACGGGGTGGCGATCGGCATCGGACACCCCAAACCCGCCACGGCTGAGGTCCTGGCCGCTGAGCTGCCGCGGCTGCGGGCCGCCGGTGTCAGGCTGGTCACGCTGTCGGAGCTGCGGGCGCTACGTAACGCCTCAGGCGACGGCGGAGGGGCCGGCGCCGGGCGCTGACGGTTCCGCGGCGCGGCGCACCGCCCGCGCCAGCCAGAGCAGCAGGAACGCCTCGCCGGCCGCCAGCAGCAGATCCATCCCCCGCAGCAGCCACAACTGACGCTGGAGCTGCGCCTCGAGCCGCGGCGATTCCTCGGCGAAGAAGAGCGCCACGGCGCGCATGGTCGCGGGGACGAAGTAGCTGTACGCCTGGATCTGGATCATCAGCAGGGAGCGGGAGAGGTTGCCGAGCAGATCGATCCAGGCCCCCAGGAGCGGCTGGATGGAGGTTCCATGGAACAGCAGCTGCAGTGGGATGAGGCCGAGCAGGGCGCCGCGGGCCGCTTCGCCCCCCGGCAGAGCGGGCGGGCGGACGGCGCCGCGGGCGGGGGATGCAGGAACCGCGGGGCGCGCCAAGGGGGATCGTCGGCCGTACCAGGGGGCCACCGCCGCCACCAGAAACAGCGGCAGGGCGAGCCAGCGGTCGGGGTGACGGTGCGCGGCGCGCAGGGCGCGCGCGAAGCCGTTGGCCGCGAAGTCGATCTCGGACACGTATTCCCGGCGCAGACGCGCGAAGGTGGAATCGGCCAGGTCGGCGCGCAGGGGGCTCGCCACGGCGTCTGCCACGGCCGGGGCGATCCAGGCCGGGGCGCGCGGACCGGCCATCAGCGGCGACAGGGTGCCGGCCAGACCGCACAGGCCGAGGGCGGAAATCGTCAGACGCAATTTCCGCGGCCAGAGGCCGGGCGCGAAGGCGGTCACCAGGGCCATGCCACTCCTGTCGTGCAGAGGCGAAGCGGGGAATGTAGGTGGTAGCGGACGGGTCGTCCAGAGTCGTCAGACCAGGCGCGACGGCGCGCAGGGATTGACAGAATCCGGCCGTTTGCTATAATTGAACGTTCCGCGGCGGGGTAGTGAGGCTCGCGCTACGCCTTGGACCGACGTGCAGCTCGGTCGGGAAATCGCGTCAGGGCGTGTTTTTTTGTGTTCGGGGCGCGCCTGGGCCGACCCGCCACCCGGCGTGATGTCTGTCGCCATGCAGCCTGGAGAGGTGTCCATGAACAGAACCCAGCAGATCAGGGCGGGGGTCACCCTGGTGCTGACCCTGCTGTCCCTGTATCTCCTCCTGCCGACCTTCAGGGCGGCCGGCATCTCCCCGGCGGAACGCGTGGCGTCGGCGAACGACCCGGCCCTCAAGGAGCGGATCGCGCGCATCGACGCGAAGGCGATTCGGCGCGGGCTCGACCTCCAGGGCGGCATGTACCTGGCGCTCGAGGTGGAGTCGGAGGGGATGACGGCGGAGCAACAGGCCGACGCGCTCAAGCGGGTCGTGGAGATCATCCGCAACCGTATCGACCAGTTCGGCGTGAGCGAGCCGATCATCCAGACCCAGGGGACCGGGCGTATCATCGTCCAGTTGCCGGGCCTGCTCGATCCGCAGCGCGCCAAGGATCTGATCGGGCGGACCGCCCGGCTGGAGTTCCGCCTGGTGCGTCCGGAGGAGGAGGTCGCGGGGGTGCTCGCGCGCCTCGACGAGGCGTTCCGCGTCACCGGCGCCGGCGCTGCGACCTCCCGCCCGGCGGCGACGCCGGCGGCGACCGACAGCGTCCCGGGCGATCCCTTCAAGTCCCTGCCGTCGCTGCCCACGGCCGACAACAGGAGCGAAGACGACCAGTTCGTGAAGGACCATCCGCTCACCGCCTACGTCCAGCAGGACGAGAACTTCGCGCGGAGCTTCGGCACGCCGATGTTCGTGCAGGAGGACGAAGTGGCCCTCGTCGAGCAGCTGCTCGCCCGTCCGGCCGCCCGCGCGATGGGGGCGTCGGTGGAGCTGCAGTTCGACAGCGAGCCGGTCAGCTACGGGACGCTGCAGGCGCGTCCGCTGTATCTCCTCAACGCCGCGCCCAGCCTGACCGGTGACCGGCTGACCGACGCCCGCACCTCGCCCGATTCTGATCGGCCGGGCGGCTGGCAGGTCGAGATGACGCTCGACCGCAAGGGGGCGCGCCAGTTCTCGAAGGTCACCGGCGAGAACGTCGGCCGGAACCTGGCCATCACGCTCGACGGCCGCGTCTCCTCGGCGCCGAACATCCGCGGCAAGATCCCCAGCGGCAAGGCCTCCATCACCGGCACCTTCACGCACGAGCAGGCCAGCGACCTCTCGCTGCTGCTGCGCGCCGGCGCTCTGCCGGCCAACATCCGCATCGAGGAGGAGCGCACGGTCGGCCCCGGCCTCGGACGCGACTCGATCCGGCAGGGGGTGGGCGCCGGCCTGATCGGCGCGGCGCGTGGTCGTGCTGTTCATGATCTTCTACTACCGGTTCAGCGGGATCGTGGCGGTCGTGACCCTGATCATCAACCTGCTGATCATGATGGCGATGCTGGCGCAGTTCGGCCTGGTGCTGACGCTGCCCGGCATCGCCGGCATCGTGCTCACGGTCGGCATGGCGGTCGACGCGAACGTGCTGATCAACGAGCGGATCCGCGAGGAGCTGCGCAAGAAGAAGACCGTGCGGGCCGCCATCGACGCCGGCTTCGCGAACGCCACGCGGACGATCGTCGACGCGAACGTCACCACGATCATCACCTCGGTGATCCTGCTCTGGTTCGGCACCGGCGCGATCAAGGGCTTCGCCGTGACGCTGACCATCGGCATCGTCACGACGGTGTTCGTGGCGCTGGTCTCCAACCGTTTCATCATGGAAGCTCATCGCGCGCGATCCGCGGCGCACGTCGCTGAGTATCTGACGCCGCCGGCGCCCGGCGGGCGCCAGGAAAGGTCGGAACGAGATGATCCAGTTCTTCCCACCCGACGCCCGGTTCAACATCATGGGCAAGCGGAAGATCGCCTATCCTGATTTCCGGCCTGATCATCCTGGCCGGCCTCGTGTCGCTGGTCGCCAAGGGGGGGCCGCGCTGGAGCATCGACTTCACCGGCGGCTCGGTCCTGCAGGTGCGCATCGCCCCCTCGCCCGGCATCGGCGAGGTGCGGCGGGCGCTCGGCCAGGCCGGCTTCACCGGCGCCCAGGTGCAGGACTTCGGGGCGATCGACGAATTCCTCATCACCCTCGAGGGGGTGGAGTCGGGCACCCAGAGCGGGGCGGAGAAGATGCGCGCCGCGCTCGACACCGCGCTGCCGAACGCGCAGGTGGAACTGCGCCGCGAGGAGCGGGTCGGCCCGAAGATCGGCGGCGAGCTCAAGACCTCCGCCATCAACTCCGTGCTCGCCTCGTGCGTGCTGGTCGTGGTCTACCTGACGTTCCGGTTCGTCTTCCGCTTCGGCGTGGCGGCCCTGCTGGCCACGCTGCACGACCTGATCATCACCTTCGGCCTGTTCTCCCTGCTCAACAAGGAGATCTCGCTGCAGATCGTGGCGGCGTTCCTCACGATCCTCGGCTACTCGCTCAACGACACGATCGTCGTCTTCGATCGTATCCGCGAGAACATGAAGCTGCGGCGGCGCGAGGGGTACATCGAGGTGCTGAACCGCTCGATCAACGAAACGCTCAGCCGCACCGTGCTGACCGCCGGCACGACCCTGGTCACGTCGCTCGCCCTCTACTTCCTGGGCGGGCCGGTCATCCACGACTTCGCGTTCTGTCTCAGCTTCGGCGTGCTGACCGGGACCTTCTCCTCGATCTTCATCGCCGCGCCGCTGCTGCTCCTGCTGGCACGAGCGGCAGATCGCGGGCGACAAGCGGCGCGCGCAGCCGACCATGTAGGCGGCGGCGACGTCCACTCGGGAGCGCGGGGCGGCCCTTTTTTGCCACGGGCCGCCCCGCTCTCTTTCCGGGCGGGTCGCTCTGCGGTACAATGGGGGAGAGCTGGGTAGTCGGCCGGCGTGGCACGCCCCTTGCGGTCGGCCCCGGCGTTCCGGCGCCCTCCGGGATCCGAGGGGAGAAGGTCCGTGAATTCCGCCGTCCTGCGATCCTGTCGAATCGCTCTGTTGCTGCCTTGCTGCTGGCCTGTCGCGATGAGCCGGCCGGCGTCGGCCGCGCCGGTCCGCGCGACGAACCGCCGGCGCCGGCGCGGCCGGTCCTCGACGCGCTGGCGCGGGCCTGGGACCGCGGAGGACCACGGGGCGCTGGCGGCGCGGGTCGCCCCCGACGGCGTGGACATCGCTTTCGGGCAGGGGGGCGCGCGCAACCACTACAGCGCGAGTCAGGCCTTCTACTTCTTCAAGAACCTCTTCCAGTCCACCGAGACGGTCACTTTCCGCTTCAGCCTGCTGAACGAGGAGCCGGAGACCGGTCTCGTGCACGCGGTGGCGGACTGGACCCGACGGCGGTCCGGCGAGAGCCGGGCGGTGCCCGAGCGGTTGATCATCACGCTGGCGCACGGGGAGGCGGGATGGGGGCTGACCGGGATCCGCGCCATCCGTTGAGTCCCCGCGCGACGCGGGAGGCCGCCATCCGATGAATCCCGGACGCGCGCGGCTCGGGGCCGGCCTCGCGGCGGCCGGTCTGCTCCTGCAGGCGCTGCCGGTGGCGCTTGCCGTGGTCGGCGGGCGTCTGCCGCGCCTCGATCCGCCGGCTGTGCTGCTCGTCGCCCCGTTGCTCGCCCTTGGCGGTGTCGGGCTGTGGTGGCCGGTCGTCGCGGGACGTCGGCGCGCCGCTCTGGGGCTGCTGCTGCTCGCGCAATTCGCCGCCCTGGGCGTGGCCGCGCTCCCTTTGGCGCGGCGGGAATCGCCCGACGCGCGGGCCCGGCACGACCGCGCAACTGCTCGTGGCGCGTGCCGGCACGCTGGCTCCCACCCTCACCGAACTGACCGCCGCGTTCGACGCGCTGGCGAGCGCGGCTTCCGCGCGCGAGGTGGCGGCGGCCGATCCCTTCATGGCCCTGCAACGCCTGGCGGCGGGCTGGCCGCGCCGGGGCAGCGCGGCGGCGCGTTTCCCGCTCGGCCTCGCGCTCTGGCGCGACGGGGAGAGGGTGGCCTGGGACGCCGGCGCGGCCCCGCTGGCGGTGACGCCGGCGATGGCGCGCGCCGCGACCGACGGCGCGGCGGGGGTCATCGAGCGGGACCGCGACGCCTGGACCTGGCGCTGCTTCCGGCGGATCGCGGTGACACCGGGCGGCGGCCCCTCGGTGCTGGAGATGCAGGTGCGCCTGGCGCCGGCGACGGTCGCGGGCGACGGGAGCGATCCGGCCGACGGACAGGAGGTCGCGGCGCAGACCGGCGGGCAGGCGCGCGTGGTCGATGCGCCCGCGGGCGACGCAGCCGTTCGTTGCGGATGATGCCGTCAGCGGCCTGCGCGCCGGTGTGGACCTGCCGCTGCCGGATCCCGACGAGGCGGGCCGTGCCCCTCTGGCTGCGGTTGACGCTGGCCGCGCCGTCCCGCGCCGTCGCAGACCCACCAGACCGCTGCGCGTCGGCTGTTGCTCTGGCTGCTGATCCTGGCGGTCGGGTTGGTCGCCTGGGGCGCGGCCCGGGGCGGCGTTCCGCTGGCGCTGATGGCGGCGGTGGCGGCGCGCCTGCTGCTGGCGCGGGCCGACGCGGTGCGCTGGGTGCAACCGGCCTTCCCCGGGGGGGCGCTGCCGGCGTTGCCGGGCGATCCGGCCAGCCTGCTCGACCCCGCCTACTTCGCCACCCCGGCGCTGGGTGGCGGCCTGGCGTCGTCGGCGGACGCGGTGCTCACCGCGCTGCTGGCGGCGGGTGCGGCGGTGCTGATCGCGCGGCGCCTGGCACGCGCCGGGCCGGCGGACGCCGTCGCGACGGGGACGCCCCGGCCGGCCGGCCCGTGGCGCGCCGTGGCCTGGGGTCTGCTGGCCGCGGGCGGTCTGCTGCTGCTGCGGGCGCTCGGTCATCACCGTGGCGGAAAACGCCAACCCCCGGCTCATCGGGTTGAAGGCCCCGTACCGGTCGCTGAGCTTCTGGGCGCTGCACCTGGTGCTCCTGCTCGGCGCCGGGGCGCTGTCTGACCCTGCTGCACGCCGGCGCGCGACGGCTGGCCCGCGCGGGCGGGCGCCGCGCCGACCTGGTCGCCGTCCTGCTGTCCGCGGGGGCCGTGGGGGTCGGCCGGTTCCCGGTCTGGAATCGGCGATGCGACGCGCTCCTGCCGCTGCTGGCGCTGCTCATCTGGGTGACCGGCCGCGCGCGCGGTCCCGCGTCCGCGGAGGCCGGGGCGTCGTACACGGCGTCGCAGCGGCTGGCCCTGCTCGCCGCGGCGGTGGTGATCGTGGTCTGGAACTACACCGCGCTCGCCGGAGCCTACGGGCGGGCGGAGGTGGCCTGGCTCGAACGCAAGGGGGACGAAATCGTCCTCCCGCAGCAGGAGTGGACGCGGTTCCTGCTGGGGGACGCCCTGTCGGGCATGGCGGGCGCCGAGCCGGGCGTCAGCGCCCTGACCGGGAGCGGCGGCGCCGCCTCCCAGCGGTGTCTGGCGCGACTGGCCCGCCTACGAACTGTGGCGGCGGTCGACCCTGCGCGATCTCGGCCTGCCCTGCCTGGTGGAACTGATCGACCCGTACGGGGAGAGGGAAAGCCTGTTCGCCTCCGGCTTCTTCCGCGACTTCCGCTACGAAGTCGGCGAGCGCGGGGCGTGGCGGACCGTGGTCTCGCCGGAGCCGAGGGCGGCCTGATCCCGGCCGGGCTGCGCACGCAGACGGAGCGGCGCCGCTATCCCTCCGGCGAGGAGTGGATCCTGCGTGGAGAGGTGCCGCGGGCCGGCGGGGGCGGCTGGATCAGGATCGAATTGCCGGTGCAGTCGCGGCGCATCCGCACGCTGCTGGCCCGTCTGGAGGGGACGCCGTCGCTGACGGGGGCGTCCGGCTATGTGCCGCGCGCCGAGGTGGACCGCGCGATCCTGCTCCTGCGCGGAGACGATCGCGGCTGGCTCGACGCCGGTCCCGGCCTCTTTCCCGGACGCGGACGAGACCGCTGTCACCGCTGCCCTCAAGGCCGGTCGGGCGCGCTGGGCCACGGTGCGCGCGGGTGGATTGGCGTACCGCTGCCTCTGGAAACGCGTGCCGGAGCCGACCGCCGGCTCGCCCGGCGAGGGTTTCCTGCTCGGGCTCGAACGGCCGCGTCTGGCGGACCGCCTGCTCGACGTCTCACGCCTGGTCCTGCTCGATCTGCTGCTCGCCGCGAGCCTGGTCGCGCCGCTGTTGCCGCTGCGGCTGGCGCGCCGGCCCCGGCCGTCGCTCGGTTTCCAGCAGCGGTTCCTCGCGGCGGTGCTGGTGCTCGGCCTGCTGCCGCTGCTGCTGGCCGGACTGTTCATGGATCGTCTCACCGTGCAGGGACTGGCGGCGGGCGCGCGCGAGCAGACCCGCGACGGGATCGAGGCGGCCGTGGCGCAGTTGCAGGGCCTGCTGAGCGAACAGGCGCGGGCCCTGGCCGGCAGCGAGTACATCGCCGACCTGCTGGCGAGCCGGCTGGCCGGACAGCGCCCGCTCGGGCCGTTCTCGGTGCGCCAGGCGATGGTCTTCACGGGCGACGGCGAACTGCTGCTCGACGAGACCCTCAGCGATCTCGACGCGGAAGAGGCGCGGCGGTTCCTGGCGGTCGCGCGCGCGGCGCCGCTCATCCTCATGGAATCGGGCGATGTCCTCTACCTGGGACTCGTCGTGCCGGTCGATCTGTCCGGATTCGCGCCGTCGTCGGGGCGTACGGCGCCGGCCGACAGCCTCGCCGACGAGCGCCGTGACGGCTTCTTCTTCTACCGGCAACGGGTCGACTCCGGCCTGATGAACGGCCTGGCCGAGATCATCCAGGGGGAGGTGGCGTTGAGCGCGGGCGGTGCGACGGTGCTCGCCAGCCATCCCGAGCGGCTGTTCGCGGGGGCGGCGCCGGCGCTTCTGCCGCCCGGTACGGCGCGCCAGATCGCGCTCTACCCCGGCAGCCCCGCGCTGGCCGCGGCGCCCGGCACGCGGCTCTCCTACACGGCGACCGTGGCGCTGCCGGCCCTCGCGGTCGACTCCGGCGCGCCGGGCCTGCGACGCCGTCCCGTGCCGGCCGCCCTGTCGGTGACGTTTCCGGCCCGGGAGCGCGATCTCGCCGGGCAGCGGGAGCGGATGGCGCTGTTCCTGATCGGCCTGGCGGCGCTCATCTTCCTGGCGGCCGCGGCGCTGGCTCTGGCGCTTGCCTGGAAGATCTTCGGCCCGGTGCGCGTGCTGGTCACCGCCACGCGCCGTCTTGCGACCGGGGACTTCGCGGCGCCGCTGCCGGAGAGCGGGGGCGACGAGATCGGACTGCTGAGCGCGGCCTACCGCAGCATGCGCGACGACCTGGCCCAGGCGCAGCGGACGGTGGCCGAGCGGGAGCGCTTCCTCGCCGCGATTCTCGAGCACGTGCCGGTCGGCGTGGCGGTGTTCGGCGCCGACGGCGGCGTGACGGCGCTCAACCCGGCCGCCGGCGCGATCGCGGACGCCTTCGCGGGCGGCGTCCGGCGCGGGACGCGAGGGGCGGGTGCGGGCGCTGCTGGCCGGCCTGCGCGCGCGGCTCGGCGGCGCGCCGCAGGGGGAGGCCGAACTGCGCGCGGCCGACGGCCGACGCATCGTGCGCGGCCGCGTCGCTCCTCTGCGCCTGCCGGACGGCCGCTCGGACACGCTGCTCGTCTGCGAGGACGTGACGGAGTTCCTCGACAACAAGCGGCTGGCGCTGAATTCCGAACTGGCGCGGCAGGTGGCGCACGAGATCAAGAATCCGCTCACGCCGATCCAGCTGTCGGTCCAGTTCCTGGAGCAGGCCTACCGCGACCGTGCGCCGGAGCTGGACGGGATCGTGCGCGACACGGTGCGCCAGGTGCTGGAACAGGTGGCGCTGTTGCGCGCCATCGCCACCGAGTTCAGCCTGCTCGGCAAGCCGGGCGCGCTGCCGGTGGCGCCGCTGGACCTGCCGGAAGCCGCGCGGCGGGTCACGGCGCGCTACCGCGCCGGCGGCGCGGGAGGTGCCGGTCCGCGGGTCACGATCGATCCCGACGTCGTGCCGCCGGTGCTGGCGGACGCCGAGGCGATCGGGAAGGTGCTGGGCAACCTGATGGAGAACTCTTTGCAGGCGGTGGGGGATCCGTCCCGCCTGGAGTTGCGGGTCCGCTGGGAGATCGGCGAGCGCGAGGTGACGCTGCTCTGGGAGGACAACGGGCCCGGCGTCCCGCCGGACGTGGCCGGTCGTCTGTTCGAACTGTATTTTTCCACCAAGAGCCAGGGCACCGGACTCGGCCTGGCGATCTGCCGCAGCCTGCTCGACCGCATGGGGGGACGCATCGCGCTCGCCGATCGGGTGGACGGCGGCGGCGCGGTGGCGGCGGTGACCCTGCCGCGCGCGGCGCAGGGTTCTGACCGCGTCGGGACCGATGGCGAGGAGGTGGGGGAGGATGAGCGCCGGTCCTGAGTTCGCCCGGCGGATGGATCCCCGTCACGCCGCGGTCGCCCTCGCGGTGGCGGGCGCGGTCGTGCTGGCCCTGCTCGCCGGCCTGGCCGGAGTCCCGGTCGCGGCGGCGGTCGAACCGGATCTCCAGGTGGGACGGCTGCGCTATCCGGGCGGGGGCGACTGGTACGCCAATCCCAGTTCGCTGCCGAACTGGCTGGAGCAGTTCGCCGCGCGCACCGGGCTGCCGACGGCGCGCGAGGAGGCGGTCGTCGCCCTCGACAGCGAGGATCTCCACCGTTATCCGCTGCTGTACCTGACCGGGCACGGCCGGATCGCGCTCGCGGAGGCGGAGCTGACGAACCTGCGACGCTACCTCGAGGCGGGCGGTTTTCTCTGGGCCGACGACAACTATGGTCTCGACGCGTCGTTCCGCGAACTGATGGCGCGGCTCTATCCCGACGCGCCGCTGCGGCGGGTCGGCTCGGACGATCCGATCTACCACGCCTTCTATGACCTGCCGGGTCTGCCCAAGATCCACGAACACGACGGGGAACCGGCGCAGGGGTTCGGCGTATATCGCGGCGGTCGCCTGGTCGTCTTCTACAGTTTCTCCAGCGACATCGGCGACGGGCTCGAAGATCCGGAGGTGCACGGCGATCCGC
This sequence comes from uncultured bacterium, assembly GCA_963772145.1. GTDB lineage: Bacteria > Krumholzibacteriota > Krumholzibacteriia > LZORAL124-64-63 > LZORAL124-64-63 > CAVSZB01. The sequence goes on along the minus strand of CAVYVY010000019.1, from coordinate 45,891 downwards.
CGGCGCTCCGCGAGGCGGCGGTCCGGATGGCCGTGAACGTTCTCATGTACGCCCTGACCAGCCCCTGAACCGCACGCGGCGCGGCGGGAGCAACGATGGCCGACACCGAGTCCCGGGGGCGATTCGACCGTGAACTCGGGCGCCTGCTGGGCGCCGCGCGGCGCCGCGTGCTGCTGCACGGCGTCCTCTCCCTCGCGGCGGTGGCGGGGATCCTCGGGATCACCGCCGTCTGGGCGCTCGGCGGCGAGACCGCCCCTTCGGCGGCGGCTGCGGGGCGGACTGCTGGTCTGCACGCTGGCGCTCGTGGCGGCCGTGGCCTGGACGCGGCTGGCACGTCCTCTGCGGCGTCTGCGGGATCGCGGCGCCCTCTGCCGCGAACTCGAACAGCGGGGTGGGCTGGACAACCTGCTCGTGGCGGCGGAGGAGGCGGCCCGCCGGCCCGATCGCTGGGGCCCCGGGGCGGGCGTGTCGGCCGCGCTGGTGGACCGGCTGTACGCGGCGGCGCTGGGGCGGACGCTGGAGATCCGGCTGGGACGCCGGCTGCCGCTGCCGGGCGCCTGGGTGACGATCCTCGGCGCGACCCTGGCCGCCGGTCTGCTCCTGTGGGCAGGGGCGACGGCGCCGCAGCGCTTCGCGGTCGGGGGCCTGCGGCTGCTGCTGCCGCTGCGCGACGATCGCCTTCCGCCGGGCGCCGGGATCTACCTGGTCGAAGGACCGCGCGAGGTGGTCGCGGGCGCCGACGTGACCATCGCCGCGCGCGATCTCGGCCGCGGTCGTGCGCCGGTGGTCTGCGAGCTGCGCGTCGGCAGCGGCCTGTGGCGGGCGGTGGCCTGCGCGCCGGACCGTGCCCGGTTCGACCGGCTGGGAACGACCTGGTCGGCGACCCTGCCGGATGTGCGCGAGTCGTTCGTCTACCGTTTCGGTCGTGACGGCGCCACCACCCCCGAGGCCGCGGTGACGGTCATCCACCCGCCGCTGCTGGGGGTCTGGGGCGGGACGCTGCAGCCGCCCGCCTACACGCGCCTGCCGGCGCAGACCATGGCGCGTTTCCCGGGCCGCCTGCAGGCGCCGTCCGGCAGCCGGCTCGACGTGGCTGGGGATCGTCGCGGGCGCGGTCGCGCGCGCCGTGATCGTCACGGCCGGCGGCGATACCGTGCCGCTCGCCGTGCGGGAGGACACGCTGCGCGGCGCGGCCGTCGTGACGGACGCGCTCGTCTACACGGTCCGGCTGCGCGATCGGCGCGGTCTCGAGAACTCGCCCCGGGTGACCTATGCCGTCGAGGCGATTCCCGACGCCCCGCCCGCGGCCACCCTGACGCGTCCCGCCGACGACGGGCACCTGCCGGGGGACGGGCGCGTGGAGCTCGTCGCCGGCGCCGGCGACGACTATGGCGTGACCCGGATCGAACTGCTGCTGCGCCGCGAGCGCGGCGCAGGGGACCCGGCGAGCGGCGGCCAACGACGAGCAGGACTGGAGCCGCGTCACCATCTGGCCGACGCCCGGTCTTGGCGGTGCAGGGGCCCTCGGTCTGGCCACGCCGTGGGGCGCCCGCGGTGGTGACCGGGGGACCGCTCGCGGGGGCCGTCCCGGCCGGGCCGCTCGTTCTGCCGCTGGCGCTGGAAACCGCGGGGCTGGAACTCCGGTCGGGCGACGTGCTCGCGCTCTGCGCCGAGGTCACCGACAACCGCGAGCCTGGCCCGTCCGGCAGCACCCGTTCGCCTGTGTTGCGGCTGGCCCTGCCGTCGGCGACCGAGATCCTCGCGGACGAGGTGGGCGGACGGCCGGGAGCGGGTGGAGACGCTGGAGGGGTTGCGTCGCAAGGGGGAAGACCTCACGCGTGAACTCGAGAAGCTCGACCGGGACCTGCGGCAGGACGCGCGCGCCGGGTGGGAGCAGCGGCAGCAGGTGCAGGCGGCGCTCGAACGGCAGCGCGCCCTGCAGGAGGAGTTCCGCGAACGCGGCGCAGGCGCTGCAGCAGGATATCGCGCGCCTCGAGCAGGACAACCTGAACTCGGTCGAACTGCTCGGGAAGATGCAGGAGGTCGCCGCGCTGATCGAACAGGTGCACAGCGAGGAGCTGGACCGACTCCTGGAACAGATGCGCGACCAGGCCGCCGGGCTGTCGCCGGAGCAGGTGCGGCAGGCCATGGAACAGATCGCCCGGAACCAGGAGGAGTACAAGGAGCGTCTCGACCGCGCCATCGGATTGCTGAAGGAGATGGCGCGGGAACAGGAGATGGAGGGGCTGACGTCGGTGGTCGAGCGCCTGCTGCGCGAACAGCAGGCCCTGCTGGACGCCGCCGGGACCGACAGCGCGGGGAAGCGCGCCGACGCGGGTCGGACCGAGCCGCCGGAGCAGGCGCCGTCGCCGGAATCGCCGCCGTCGGCGCAGAAATCGTCGCCGCAGTCGGCCGAGGAAGCGCAGCGCCAGGCCGCCCTTGCGGAGGAGGTGCGCCGACTCGAGGCGCAGCTGCGCGAGGCGCTCGACCGGCTGCGAACGCGACCGTGACCGTGCCCCTGACCGGGAAGCCGGTCCAACGGCCGAGGCGATGCGCGAGGCGCTGCAGGAGGCGCTGAAGCAGCTGCAGGAGCAGCGGCCCGCTCGAGGACATGCAGGAAGCGTCGCGCCGACTCTCCCCGCCGCCGCCGCCGTCGCCGGCGTCGCCTCGCCGCCTCAGGAACCGCAGCAGCAGGCGTTGCGCGAACTCGCGGCGCTGTATCACGTCCTGCTGCGCGGACAGTTGCAGATGCAGGCGGCCATGCAGCAGTACGCCGCCGTCAACCTGCGCCGTATCGCCGCGGATCTGCTGGCCCTCTCGGAGCGCGAGGAGGAGATCGCCGGCTCGGTGCCGGCCGAATTGCGCGGCGTGGCGCTCGGGGATCTGGCGCGGCGCCAGAACCGCGTGCTGCGGGCGGCGCGCGGGGTGCGTGACCGGATGCAGGAGGTCGGCTCCCGATCGCCGGCGCTCTCCATGCGGCTGATGCGCGATCTGGACGCCGTCGTGGAGGGGCTCGAACGGCGCCGTGCAGGGGCTGGAGCAGCGGACCGGCGCCGTGGCCCGGCGCGAATCGCGGGACAGCATCGGGAAGCTCAACCGGATCGTGATCGGACTGCTCACCGCCGCGCAGCAGACCGGGCAGGGCGGGGGCGGCGGCGGCGGCCATGCCGGCGCCGAGCCAGCAGTTGCAGCAGATGGCGCAGGAACAGGCGGGGCTCAACGCGCTTCGCGCAGGAACTGCAGCGCCAGCTGCAGCAGCAGGGACCGAGCCAGGAGGCGCGGGCCGCGCATGCAGCGACTGCAGTCGGAGCAGGGCGGGCTCGCCGGCCGGCTGGAGGAGCTGGCGCGCTGGCGAGCGGACCGCGCCCCCGGGCGAGCGGGTGCTCGGCGATCTGGAGCAGCTGGCGCGCGACATGGAGCGGGTGGCCGACGATCTGGGCGCCGGGCGCGTCGACGACGCGACGCTCGCGCGACAGGAGCGGATCCTGGGCCGGCTGCTCGACGCGCACAATTCGGTCCGCAAGCGCGACTTCACGCAGCGGCGCGAGAGCCGCGCCGCGGGGGCGCCGTTCGCCCGGCAGCAGGGCGAGGGGGGCGCGCCGTCCGGCGGACGATCCGGCGGCTCCCTTCCTGCGCCAGCAGGAGTCCGTGGCGAAGGCCCCGGCGGACTACCGCGATCTGGTGCGGCGGTACTACCGCGCGCTGGAGAATCTGCTGTCGCCGCCGGCGGCGACGCCGGAACGGCCCGCGCCGGCCGTGTCCGCCGGGAGCCGTGCGCCATGACGCCGACCCGGTCCGGCCGCGCGCTGGTCGTGAGCCTCGGTGTTCGTGGTCGTCTGCGGGTGGGCCGGGGGCGCGATCCGCACGGCGACGGCGCGGCCGGTGACGCCCCCGCCGCTGCCGCGGCCCGCTGCCGGTCGGACCGGCGCCCGGCCCCGAACTGCCGCCGCCCGCCCTGCCGCCGGGGATGATCCCGCTGCCGCGCGCGCCGGCTCTCGCCGGTCATGCCGCTGGCGGAGTGGCAGCTGCGGCTGGCGGAGGTCGACAAGCTGCTCGCTCTGGGCCAGATGCGCGCGGGCCCGGCAGACTCTGGCCGGAGTGGAGGCGGCGGGTGCTCCCCGGCGCGAGGCGCTGCCGCGCTGGATCGCTCTGTCCCGGGCCGAGGGAGAGCCCGCCGGGACCGTGCGCCTGTGCCGCGAAGGGCTGGCCGGAGCAGCCGGGCAGCCCGCGCTATCTGCGGGAGCTGGCCGGGGCGCTGATGATCCTGCCGGACGTGCCGGCCGCGCGGGCCGTCGTGGACAGTTTCCTCGCCGTCAGCCCCGATCCGCTCAGTGGCGCCCTCGTGGCCGTCGACCTGTGGCAGCGCGCGGGACGGCACGACGAGGCGCTGGCGCTGTGCGACCGCCTGGGCAGCCGACCGGGCGGCGTCCGGCTGCTCGCGCGTCAGCGGACGGCCAGCCTGCTGGCCCTCGACCGCCTCGCGGACGGGGCGCAGGCGCTGCGGGACGAGGCCGGCGCCGATCCGCTGAACCTGCCGCTGCTGCGCGCCGACCTGCTGGACATGGTGATGACGCCGGACCTGTCCCGGCGGCTCGCCCGCGCCCTGCGCGCGTTGCGCGACCCGGACGTGAACGGAGCGACCGGCGTGGCGATCCTGGCCGCGAGCCTGCAACTGCGCCTGGGGGAGGAGGAGGCGGCGATCGCGACCGTGATGCCGCTGCTGAGCGAGCCGAATCAGGCGGCTGTCCTGCTGCAGCTCTGCGCCACCCTCGTCCGGGAGGCGCCGTTGACGTCCGACTCCGCCGCGCGCGGCGCGATGACCGGGTTCCTGCTGACCATCCTCGAGCGGCTCGGCGCTCCCGGCGCGCTCTCGCCCGGCTTCCGGCCGCGCGCGCTCGACCTGCTGGCCCAGAGCGCCGAGGACGCGCTGCGCGCGGGGTTGCTCGCCGCCGATCCCGAGGCGGCGGCGCGGCGGCTCGACCGGGTGCTGGCCCTCGTGCGGGAGGGGAGCCCCGGCTCGTCCCACCTCTACGCGGCGCAGATCCTGCTCGCCCGCCACACCCGCGACGCGCTGCACCGGCCGGCGGAGGCGGCCGCGCGGCTCGAGCGGATGCTCACCGACCTGGACCTGCCGCTCGAGGGGGTCGCGCTGGCGCGCCTGGCGCTGGGGGAGTGCTATCTCGCGGCGGGCGACACGGCGCGCGGACGGGTCGTGCTGACGCAACTCGCGCGCACGCCCCACACCGCGCAGCGGGACGCCGCCGGCAGCGCGCACTGGGCGCTGGCGCGGCTCGACCTGGCGGAGGGCCACTACGAGACGGCCCGCGACCGGCTCGCGGCCGTGGCGCTGGAGAATCCGCTGGCCGACTACGCCAACGACGCGCTCGCGCTCGGCCTGATCGTGGCCGAGGAGCTGGAGAATCCGGCCGGCGGCCCGGAGGCGCTGGGACGCTACGCGCGCAGCGTGCTGTTCCAGATCACCGCGCAGCCCGATTCGCAGCGCGTCGCCCTGGAGCGCTACGCGGCGACCGCGGTCGCGGCGGGCGATCGCGGCGTCGGACGCGCGTCTGCTCGAGCAGGCCCGGTTCGAACTGGCGCGGCTCTACCGCGCGGCCGGCCGCTCGGCTGAAGCGCTCGCGCAGTGCGCGGCGCATCGTGCGCGACCACCCCGACGGTCGCTATCCCGCCGAGGCGCTGGCGCTGGAGGGGGAGATCAGGCTGGACCGGGGCGATCCGGCCGGCGCGCGCGCCGCGTGGGAGCGCCTGCTGGTGCAGTATCCGGAATACCTGTTCGCGGATGATGTCCGCGACCGCCTGCGGAGTCTGCCATGAAACGCCATTGTGTCTTCGCCGGTGTCGGTGGCGGTCGCGGCCGCGGGGGCTGTCCGGCGCGACGACACGCCTGTCCGGCTGGCTGCTCGCGCTCGCCTGCGTCTGCGGCGCCGCCCCGGCCCGCGCCGCCGACTGGCTGCTCGTGCCGATGGACCTGGGCCAGTCGAATCACCTGCGCGCCTACGGGTATGCCTACCACGCGCTGCAGGCGGACGAACCGGTCAACTGGCTGCTGAACTACCGCGGCGGCAGCTTCCTGCTGCGCGCGACGGAGCGCGCGCGGGTCGAGGCGCGGGTGATGGGTGTGCGGTTCGAGCTGCTGTCCGCAGGCGGACGTGGCGGCCGTGCGCGCGACGGTCGCGCGGGAGAACATGGAGGAAGTGCTGCTGGAGACCGCGCCGCGCATCGCGGTCTACACGCCGCCCTACGCGCAGCCATGGGACGACGCCGTGATGCTCGCGCTCGACTACGCGGACATCCCCTACGCGAAGATCTACGACCGCGAGGTGCTGGCGGGGGGACTGCGCGAATTCGACTGGATCCACCTGCACCACGAGGATTTCACCGGACAGTCGGGCAAGTTCTACTCCCTGCAGCTCGAGCCGTGGTACCTCGAGCAGAAGGAATTCAACGAGAATCTGGCGCGCGAACTCGGGTTCGCGAAGGTCTGGCAGCTCAAGCAGGCGGTGGCGCTGCGCATCTCGGACTACGTGACGGCGGGCGGCTTCCTGTTCGCCATGTGCTCCGCCACCGACACGATCGACATCGCGCTCGCCTATCTGGGCGTGGACATCGTGCCGGCCGAGTATGACGGGGACGGACTCGACGGGGACCGCGACGCGAAGCGGGACGACGGCCGCGCCTTCGCGTTCCAGGGCTGGAGTCTCGTCGTCAACCCGCTGGTCTACGAGTACTCGACGATCGACACCACGGAGGAGGCGCAGTTGCGCGGTCCGGAAGGCGACGACTTCACCCTCTTCGGCTTCTCCGCGAAGATCGACCCGGTGCCGGCGATGCTGACCCAGGACCATGTCAACGTGCTGAACGGCTTCATGGGCCAGACCACCGGTTTCCACCGGCGGTTTCTCAAGCGTCCGGTGATCGTGCTGGCGCAGGTGGAGGGGACCGACGAGGTGCGCTACCTCCACGGCAAGCACGGCCAGGGCACCTTCACGTTCCTCGGCGGGCACGATCCCGAGGACTACCAGCACGCGGTGGGGGATCCGCCCACCGATCTCGATCTCTACCCCACCTCGCCCGGCTACCGGCTGATCCTGAACAACGTCCTTTTCCCGGCCGCCCGCAAAAAGCCCCAGAAAACCTGAGTCGGGACCGGCCCGAGCCTACAAATGATCCGCGCCGGGGACGTGCCGGTTCTCCCGCCGGACCGCCCGCGCCAGCCCCGCGCACCCCAGCGCGAGGACCGGCAGGGACGCCGCCAGCCAGAGCCAGTCGGCCCGCTCGATGACGGCCGGCGAGCCGGCCTCCCCGCCCTGCCGCAGCATCATCGTCAGGGCCGCGGCGTTGTGCAGTCCGTGCGCCACCGCGCAGACGGTCAGGGAGCGCGTGATCGCCCAGACGTAGCCGAGCAGCAGTCCCACCCCGAACAACCCCAGCAGATACCACGGCTCCAGGTGCAGGATCGCGAACAGGAGCGCCCCCAGCACGACGCCCGCCAGATCGCCCCAGCGGCGCGCGGCGAGCCGCTGCAGGATGCCGCGAAAGAGCAACTCCTCCGCCAGCGGAACCACCACCGCGACCGCGAGAAACGCCCCGCCGGTCGCCACCGCGGTTCGTGGCAGGTGGGAGGTGAAGAGCGCCTCCCATTCCGGCGGCACCGGCCGGATGCGCGCCGAGAGCGCCGCCAGCAGGGCGGTGGGCGCCAGCGAACCGGCGACCGCGATCGCGGTCCAGAACAGGACGCCGGCGCGGGGGCGGTCGAAGCCGAAATCGCGCGCGAGTCCGCACCCGTGGGCGCGGGCGACGAGCCAGGTCGGCAGCAGCATGCCGAGCAGGCCGCCGGCGGCCACCGGCAGGAAGATGTCGTCGGTGAGCGCGTAGATCACGCTCTGCACCGCCGTGTTGCCGAGCAGGCAGGCTCCGGCCCAGGCGAGCAGGCGGGCAGAGCTCCAGGCGGCCCAGAGGCCGGGCGGTGGACCGGAATCCCCGGCGGGAAGGCCGGGCGGAGCGGGCGATGACGGGGGCGGCAGGGTCGGTTCGGGCATGCGCTCCTCCGGAGGCGACGCCGCACCGGTGCGGCCCCGCGGCGCGGCGCCCTTGGCACGGCGCGCCTGACCGCCTAAGATGCCTCCTGTCGGCCCGGCGCGCCACCCCGGGCGCTGACGGCGTGGTCGCGAACCGCGCGGCGGGTGGGGGGGCGGCAAAGGAGTGTCATGCCAGACCGTCCGAGTGGAAGCCCGATCCGGGCGATCATCTTCGATCTCGACAACACGCTGTACGACTTCATGGGGGCGAAGAACCAGGCGATCCGGGCCGCGGTCGACGCCATGATCGACGCCGGGCTGCGCCTGCCGCACGAGGAGGCGTATCGGCTCATCTATGGCATCTACGATCGCAAGGGGATCGAGTACCAGCGGGTGTTCAACGCCTTCCTGCAGGAGGTGCACGGCGCGGTCGACGATCGCATGCTCGCCGCCGCCGTGGTGGCCTACCGCCGCTCGCGTGACGGCACGCTCGTGCTCTATCCGCACGCGCTCCTGACCCTCAACCGCCTGCTGAAGGACGGCTATGGTCTGGCGGTGCTGAGCGACGCGCCCCGTTTCGAAGCGTGGATCCGACTCTGCATGCTGCAACTGCACCACGTCTTCGATGTGGTGCTCACCTTCGACGACACGGGCCATCGCAAACCGCGTCCCGAGCCGTTCCGCCTGGCGCTCGAACGGCTCGGCGTGGCGCCGCACGAGGCGGTGATGGTGGGCGACTGGCCCGCCCGCGATATCGCCGGCGCCGGGGAACTGGGCATCCACACGGTCTACGCGCGGTATGGCGATACGTACCAGTCGCCCGACCGTCCGCCGGAGGCGCGGCCGGAGGCCGAATTCACCATCGACGATCTCCAGGAACTGCTCGACGTTCTCGATCGCCTCAACGGCGGGACCGTGGCGGCGCGGCCATGAGGGTCGCCACGGCGCGGGAAATGGCGGACATCGACCGCGGGACCATTGCCGCCGGGGTGCCGGGGGCCGAACTGATGGAGCGCGCGGGCGGCGGGATCACGCGCGCGGCGCTGGCGCTCTTTCCCGGGCTGGTCCCGCCGGCGCGGGTGGCGCTCTGCTGCGGCAGGGGGAACAACGGGGGCGACGGGCTGGTCATGGCGCGCCACTTCGCGCAGCGCGGCTTCGCGGTGGACGTGCTGCTGCTGGCGCCGCCGGCGGAGCTGACGCCGGACGCCCGGCTCAACCATGATCGCCTGCCGCCGGCGGTGCGTGTGGAGGTGTGCCGGCCGGAGGCCTGGGCGGAGCGCTGGCGGGCGCTCTGCGACGGCGCCGGTCTGGCGGTGGACGCCGTGTTCGGCACCGGCGCCGTGCCGCCGATCGCGCCGCCGCACGCCGCCCTGCTGGCCGCGTTCGCCGCGGTGCGCGCGCCGGTGCTGGCGGTGGATATCCCTTCGGGGGTCGCGGGCGACACCGGTCTGGCCGACCCCGTCGCCGTGCGCGCTGCCGCCACCGTGACGGTGGGCCTGCCGAAACTCGGTCTGCTGCTGCCGCCGGGGCGCGATCACGTCGGTCGTCTGGTGGTCGTCGACATCGGCTTTGACGCCGGGCGCGTGCGCGCGGGCACGGCGGACCGGCACTGGCTGGCGCCGGCGGAGTACGCGGCCCTGTTGCCGCCGCGCCGGTCCGACACCCACAAGTATCGCTGCGGATCGGTGCTTGTCGTGGCCGGGTCGCGCGCCTTCGGGGGGGCGGCCGCGCTGGCGGGGCTGGGCGCGCTGCGCTCCGGCGCCGGCCTGGTCGCGGTCGCGGCGCCGGAGTTGCTCGAGGGATCGCTGCGGGCCCTGCTGCCCGAGGCGCTGTTGCTGCCGCTGCCGGTGACTCCGGCCGGCACCGTGGCCCCGGTTGACGCGGACCTGTCCGCGCGCCTGCTCGCGCGACGCGACGCGGTGGCGATCGGGCCCGGGCTGGGCGCCGATCCCGGAACCGACCGCTGGATCGTCGACTTCCTGGGCGGCCTGTCGCTGCCGGTGGTCGTGGACGCGGATGCCTTCACCGCCTTCGGCCGGCTGGGCGTGGCGCCGCGGACCGGTGGGGGCGAGGTCGTGGTCACGCCGCATGCCGGGGAACTGGCCGGCGTGATCGGCATCCCGGCCGCGGAGGTGGAGCGCCGGCGGCTCGAACTGGCGCCGGAACTGGCGGCGCGCTGGGGCGTGACGCTGCTTCTGAAGGGTTCACCCGCGCTCGTGGCCACGCCCGACGGTGCCCTGCACTTCAATCCTCCCGGCGACGACGCGCTCGCGCATGGCGGGACGGGGGATGTGCTGACCGGACTGATCGGCGGCCTGCTGGCGCAGGGGCTCGGCGCGCGCGAGGCGGCGCTGCTCGGCGCCTGGCTGCACGGGCGGGCCGGGGAAATCGCGGCGCTGCCCGGCTCGCGGCGCAGCGTGCTGGCGCGCGAGGTGGCCGCCGCCCTGCCGGTCGCGTACGCCGAACTGGAAGTCCGGTCCGGCTCCCGCCCTCCTGCCGGGGAGAGGTGAGCGTCGTGCGCGTGCTCGGCATCGAAACCAGTTGTGACGACACGAGCGTGGCGCTCTACGAAGAGGGCCGCGGCGTGACGGCGAACCTCGTCTCCTCGCAGGTGAGGCTGCACGGACCTTTCGGCGGAGTCGTGCCGGAACTCGCGTCTCGCGCCCACCTGGTCAACCTGCTGCCGATGGTCGAACATCTGCTGTCCGGCCAGGGGCTCGGGCTGAAGGACCTCGATGGCGTGGCGGTGACCGCCGGTCCGGGGCTGATCGGCGCGCTGCTGGTCGGTCTCTCCACGGCCAAGGCGCTGGCCTACACGGCCGGTCTGAAGCTGGCCGGAGTGCACCACATCGAAGGACATATTCTGGCCAATGCCCTCACGGCGCCGCTGCAGTTCCCGGCCGCCGTCCTGGTGGTTTCGGGTGGCCACACCGAGGTCGTGCTGATGTCGGAGGTGGGGCGCTACGAGCGACTCGGAGCGACGCTCGACGACGCGGCGGGCGAGGCGTTCGACAAGGTGGCGCAACTGCTCGGCCTGCCCTATCCGGGTGGTCCGGCCATCGACCGGGCGGCGGAGGGGGGCGGGCGGGACGTTTCCGGTTCCCCCGGCCGCTGCTCCGCGACCCGCGGATCGTCTTCAGCTTCAGCGGCCTCAAGACCGCGGCGCGCCTGGAGGTGGAAAAGCTGCCCCGGCCGCATTTGCCGCAGGATGTGGCCGACCTGGCGCGCGAGACCCAGGAGGCCATCGTCGAAGTCCTCGACCGCGCGTCTGATGCAGGCGGCGCGCGAACGACGGACGCGGGCGGTCTATCTCGCCGGCGGGGTGGCGGCCAATCGTCGACTGCGGGGCGCGGTCGCCGCGGCCGCCGCCCGCGAGGGACTGCATTTCCTGCCCCCGGATCCGGCATACTGCACCGATAATGCCGCTATGATCGCCTACGCGGGGTGGTGCCGGCTGGCCGCCGGGCACGTCGATGGACTGGAATCTGGACAGTTTCGCTCGCGCTCCCGTGGCCTCCTGGCGCTGAGAATCGGCCCAAAGGGGCGTTCAGGTTTCCTCAACGTCCCTTCTCGCCTCTCCGGGGCCTCTTCTTCCCATCGATGGCATGCGAATTGCCAAAAATGCCCCCAAATCCCAAATCGTGGCGGCGTGCCGTCAGATTGCACGCCTGTCAGGGGGGCATATGTCCGCGGCCCGCAGAATTCTCGTCGTCGATGATGAGCCGCATATCCGGAAGATCCTCCAGTTCCTGCTGGAGCAGGAGGGCTTCGAGGTCACGCTGGCGGAGAACGGCGTGGTCGCCCTCGAACTCATCGAACGCAGCATGCCCGACCTGATCCTGCTGGACGTGATGATGCCGAAGATGGACGGCTTCACGCTGCTGCAGAAGCTGCGCGAGACCTTCCGCACGAGCTGGATCCCGGTCATCATGCTGACCGCCAAGGGCGAGGGCTCCGAGAAGGTGCGCGGGCTGCGCGGAGGGCGCGAACGACTACCTGACCAAGCCGTTCAACCATGACGAACTGATGCTGCGCATGCGCAACATGCTGGACTGGAGCCAGTCGCAGCGCGACGCCAATCCGCTGACCGGCCTGCCGGGGAACCGGGCCATCGACCAGGAGGTGCAGCGGCGTTCACAGGCGGGGCAGCCGTTCAGCTTCCTGTATCTGGACATCGACAATTTCAAGGGCTTCAACGACTACTACGGCTATACGCGGGGCGACGAGGCGATCAGCTTCCTGGCCCGGATGCTGCTCGACGTCGGGCGCGAATCGGCTGATCACTCGGTCTTCATCGGACACATCGGCGGCGACGATTTCGTGGTCATCTCCGCCCCCGAGCATGCCGACACGCTCGCCGCGCAGATCATCCGGCGGTTCGACGAGGGCGTGACGGCCCTGTACGACCCGGTCGATCGCGAGCAGGGCTACATCCAGGTGCGCAGTCGCGCCGGCCTCGAGAAGATGATGCCGTTCGTCACCCTGACCATTGCGCTCGTGACCGACGCCACCGGACAGGCCCAGCATATCGCGCGTCTTAGCGATATCGCCGCCGAGCTCAAGAGCTACGGCAAGACCATCAACGGCAGCGTCATCGTCCGCGAGCGGCGCGCGCCGAACGAGGCGCCCGTCGTCACCACCGTTGCCGGCACCGCGGACACGGCGCGCTGACCGGACGCGGCAGGGTTTCCTGATCGACGGCAACGGAGTTGCTCTTGGAGCGCGTGGCCGATATCAACCACTACCTGCTGCGCCAGGTCCGCTGGGCGGAATTGACGGTCGGCCTCCTGGTCGTCCTCGTTTCGCGCGAACTGGCCGCGCTGCGCTTCCCGCTGCCCCCCGTCCTGGTGCTGTTCGCCGGCGCGGCCGGCCTGCAGGCGCTGCTCGCGCTGTTTTCCGGCGGTTCCCGCTCCGGCGGCCGGCCGCTTTCGGCGCTGCCGATCCTGCTCGCCGACGCGGCGATCTGGCTGCCGCTGCTCGTGCTGACCGGCGGGGCCGCCAGCCCCTACCTCTTCCTGCTGCTCTTCCCGGCCTGCCACGCCGGCCTGCTCTGCGCCTCGGCGAGGGCGAGTCTCGGCGCCACGCTGGGGCTGCTCGGCGGATTCGCGGCGATGGCGAGCGTCTCCTGGTCGGGTGGCGATCCCGCGACCGTATTCGACTGGCGGCTGGTGCTGGGGGTTACCCTGATGCTGGGCGCCCTGCTCCTGTCGGTGACGCATCTCGTCCGGACGGCCCGGCGCGTGCTGCTGCCGGGATGGGTGGCGACCCCGGAGCCGGTGGACAGCCTCGCCCGGCGCACCGCCGACAACGCCGGCATCGCCCTGGGCGAGGACGGCGACTTCGCGGATCTGCTCGAGGAGACGGTGCTCGTGCTCTCCCGGGTGCCGGGCGTGGCGTTCGCGGCCGCGATCACCGGTGCGGGCTGGCCGGCGGACTGCGGACGACGAGCGCGGGACGCCGGCGCGCTGCATCGCCGTGGGGGTCGGACAGACCTGGCCGCAGTGGATCGACCTGACGGCCCGCGGCGCCGCCTTCTTCGGTGAGCGCCGCGCGCGACCCGGAGCGTCCCTTCCCTGCCGGTCCCGCCGCGCGCGCTGCGCGACGCCGACTTCCCGCCGGCCGCGGGGCCCATGTTCGACCGCTGGCTGCTCGCCCCGCTCGCCGGACACGGCGGCGCCGGTCTGGCCGTGCTCGTGGGGCTGCGGTCGCGCGAGGCCGACGAGGCCTATCTGAAGATGACCATGGTGCGCCTGGGCAGCCAGCTGGCGCCGCTGCTGGCGGCGAGCGGGCATCTGGCCCGCCTGCGGGGCGAACTGGCCTCCCTGCACGCCGAGAACGAGACGCTCACGCGCATCAACAAGATGCAGAGCGATTTCGTGGCGGTGGCCAGCCACGAACTCAAGACGCCGCTCACCTCGATCAGCGCCTACACTGAGGCGCTGCTCAGCGAGCGTGCGCGGCCGGACTTCGCCCAGACCGGCGAATTCCTCGGCATCATCCGCGAGGAGTCCGAGCGCCTGCTGCGGATGGTGAATCGCATCCTCGACTTCTCGCGCCTCGAATTCGGGCAGCGTTTCCTGAACCGCTGCGTGCTCGACCTGGAGCCGCTGATCCGCGAAACGTCGCGCACGCTCGACCCGCTCCTCGCCGCCAAGGGTCTGCGCCTGACGCTGGACGTGCCGGCCCTGCTGCCCCGCGTGGAGATCGACGCCGATCTGATCCGGCAGGTGCTCATCAACCTGCTCAACAACGCGATCAAGTACACGCCGGGCGGGGGCACCGTCACGGTGAGCGCCAGCGAGGACGCCGCCACCGTCCGCGTGACGGTCAGCGACACCGGCCCCGGCATCCCCGCCGACGAACTGCGTCGCATTTTCCGGCAGTTCTACCGGGTCAGCGGCGCTGAGCGAGGGGATCGAGGGGGCGGGTCTCGGACTGTCGATCGTCAAGAACATCATCGATCTGCACGGCGGGCACATCGACGTGCAGAGCACGGTGGGGCACGGATCTTCGTTCATCTTCCACCTGCCCAAGGAGCACCAGCTCAATCCGGTCACCGCCGCCATTCTCGGCGATCTCACGACGCGGCCGCAGTTCCAGCAGCTGCTGCGCCTGACCGTGCGCATGGTCGCCGAGATGACCGAATCGAAAATCGTGTCGCTCATGCTGCTCGACAAGGACGGACGGAATCTCGTCGTGCAGTCGGCCTACGGGCTGAACGAGAGCATCGTCAAGAGCGCGCACGTGGCGATCGGCAAGGGGATCGCCGGACGCGTGCTGCAGTCGGGCCGGCCGCTGCTGGTGGCGGACGTCGTGAAGGACGGTCTGATCGAGTCGGGGAATCGCGATCAGTACGAAACGCACTCGCTGGTGTCGGTACCGCTGCGGATCGGCGACAAGGCGATCGGCGTGATCAACGTCAACAACAAGGTGTCGGGCGCCCCCTTCAATGAAGACGACCTGGCCCTGGTGACGACCCTGAGCGACAAGGTGTCGGCCGCGCTGGAGCAGGCGATGCAGGCCGACTCCTCGGCGCGGCGGGTCGAGAAGATCGTCGATGCCCTGCAGGCGCTGATCGTCATGAAACGCAACGCCATCCCCACGGCCACTCCGCTGGCGCGTCGGCTGCTCGTCGAGACCGCGCGTCGGCTCGGGCTGACGCGCGCCGAGATCCGGCGGCTGCAGTACGTGGCCTCGGTGCACGACGTCGGCATGGTCGCGGTGGACGACGAGATCCTGCACAAGACAGGGCCGCTCACGGACGACGAGCACGACGAGGTCACGCAGCACCCGGAGCAGGGCGTCAATCTCGTGGCGCCGCTGCTCCAGGCGCCCGAGATGAGCCAGATCATCATGACCCATCACGAGCGGGTGGACGGGAGCGGCTATCCGCGCGGCCTGCAGGGGATCGACATCCCGCTCGGCGCGCGCATCCTGGCCGTGGTCGACGCCTTCTTCGCCATGAGCCAGGAGCGGCCGTGGCACGAGAGCCGCCCCGCGGAGCACGCCGTGGCGGAATTGCGGGGCGAACGCGGGCCGGCAGTTCGACGCCGAGGTCGTGGAGGCCTTCGTGGCCGTCCTGCGCGAGGAGGGCATGTTCGAGGCGTCGCCGGCCGGGCCGCCGCGCGGCCGCGGCAGTGCCCGCCGATCACGAACGGGAGGGTAGATGGCAGCCCCAAGGGTCCTGATCGTCGACGACGAACTGCCGCTCGTGAACGTGCTCAGCCACGCCCTGACCAACGAGCGCTTCCAGGTGGCGACGGCGCGGGACGGCGTCGATTGCATGAACAAGGTGTCGACGTTCCGGCCCGACGTGATCGTCATGGACGTCATGATGCCGAAGCTCGACGGCGTCGACACCACCCGTCTCATCCGGCGCAACCGCGCCTACGCCGACACGATCATCGTCGCGCTGTCGGCGCGCGCGGATCCGCAGACGCGCGACACCGATCCTGCAGGCGGGGGCGAGCCATTTCATGCGCAAGCCGTTCACGATTTCGCGGCTGGTGGACCTGATCCAGAAACTGCTGGTGGCGCGGGCGCGCCCGGCGGTCTGACCGGCGCGAGGGGGATCGATGCCGACGGCCACCGTATGGCTGCTGCAGCCGCTGACACGGCCCCTGGTGGAGGTCGGCGTGTTCGACGTCCACCAGGCGCTGCTGCTGCTGCTGGGGCTCGGGCTGGCGCACGTCTTCCGGCAGGCGCGCCTGCGCACCGGGCTGCGCACGCACCGCAGGCGTCGGAGCTGGCCGGGCTGGCGCAGGCCGTGTTCTCCGCGGCGCGGCTGGTCGGGCGCGGTGTCCGGCGTGGCGGATGGCGCCACCCTGCCGATCCCGCTCGGCCCTGGTCGAACTGGCGATCGTGGCGGTCCTGGTCGAGGGGGGGCGGCGCCTGCGGCGCGTCGGCGCGCTGTCGGGGCGGGCGCTGGCGCGCCTGGGTCGCGACCGCGCGGCCGCGGTCGTGCTGGCGGTCCTGTCCGGGGCGGCGGTCCGTTTCGGCTTCGCGGCCGGCTGGCCGGCGGCCGTGGCGCACGCGGCGCTGTTCGGCGCGGCGCTGCTGTCCGGCGCGGGCCTGCTGGCGCGCGAGCGGCAGGAGAGCCTGCAGACCCTGCGGACGACCGGTCCGACGGCGCTCGCCGCGGAGCTCGCGCGGGCCGTGGCGCAACGCGACGAGGCGCGGCGCGCGGCCGAGGAGGGCGCGCGTCTGCTGGAGGGGCAGCGGGCGCAGGTGAAGCAGCTCGGGACGACGCGCCCTGACGCTCGAGCGCATCCTGCAGCTGTCGGCGCGCATCAATGCCACCCGCTCCCTGAACGCGGTCCTGCAGCAGGTGGCGGAGGCGGTGCGCGAATCGCTCGGCTTCCGCATGGTGCTGCTGCGCATCTGGTCCCCCTCCACCCAGGTCTTCGAGGCCCGCGCCTTCGCCGGCATCACGGAGGAGGGCAAGGCGCACCTGATCGGTCTGCAGATCGCGATGGACGCAGTACCGGCGGATGACCCAGCCGCGATTCCGGGTCTCGGCGAGCTACTTCATCAGCCACCAGGACGAGGAGTGGGCCGCGGCCAGCGCGGGCGGCTTCACGATGGACCTGGGCGAGCGCGCCGCCGACGAATGGCACGAGGACGACATGCTGATCGTGCCGCTGCTGTCGGCGGATGGCGAGGTGCTCGGCTACCTGAGCGTGGACGATCCCGTGGATCGCCGCCTGCCCTCCGTGGAGATCATCCATCAGCTGGAGGTGTTCGGCAGCCACGCCAGCACCGCGATCGAATCGGCGGAACTGTACGATCGGCTGGCGCGCAACAACCTGGAGCTGTCGCGCGCCTCGGAGCAGCTGAAGAACCTGAACGAGCTCAAGAGCAACTTCGTGGCCAACGTCAGCCACGAACTGCGCACGCCGCTGACCTCCATCAGGGCCTACACCGAGACGCTGGTGCACAACCAGCAGGCGATGGACGACTCCGTGCGCAACGAGTTCCTGACGGTCATCCATCAGGAATGCGAGAAGCTCACCGCCATCATGGACGACATTCTCGATCTGTCGCGGATCGAGGACGGCACCATGCGCGGCCATCGCCAGGAATGCAGCCTGATGCGAGGTCGTGCGGCGGCAGGCGGAGGTGGCCGTCGCGCCGGCCGCCGCCAAGGGGATCGACCTGCAGCTCGATCTGCCGGCGGACGACGTGCGGCTGAGCGTCGATCCGGCGCAGATGGCGCAGGTGATCGAGCATCTGCTCAGCAACGCCGTCAAGTTCACGCCGGAGGGCGGCACGGTCCGCCTGGCGCTGCTACGACGGTCTGACCGCGGTCAAGATCGTCGTGGAGGACACCGGCATCGGCATCCCCGACGGCCAGCTCGAACTGATCTTCGACCGCTTCTACCAGGTGGACGGCTCGTCGACCCGCGAGCACGGCGGCCAGGGGGTCGGCCTGACCATCTGCCGCGACATCGTGCAGTGGCACGAGGGGCGCATCTGGGCCGAGAAGCGCCAGCCGAGCGGCGCGCGGCTGCAGGTCGTGCTGCCGCGCGCCGGCGAAGTCGTGCACCGGGGACGTCCGCACGGCTCGCTGCCCGCGTACACCGATCCGCAGGATTTCACCGAGAAGCTGGTGCACTGGATCGGCGAGACGATGGGCGTGCGCAACGTGTCGCTGATGATCCCCGAGGAGTCGGGCGAGCATCTGCTGATCGAGGCGGCGGTCGGCCTGTCCGACAGCGTCGTGCAGGGCTGCCGACTGCGGCGCGGCGAGGGCGTGGCGGGCAAGGTGTGGGCGAGCGGGCGCAGTCTGCTGGTGGACGACATCGTCGACGACGGCCGTTTCGGCAAGCGCGCCAGCGACCCGCAGTACGTCACCGCCTCGCTGCTGAGCGTGCCGCTGTTCGACGGGCTCGACTGCGTGGGTGTCGTCAACGTGAACAACCGTCTCGACGGGCGTCCGTTCACCGTCGACGATCTCGCCCTCCTCGAGGCGATGGCGCCGCGCATCGGTCACCTGCTGCTGCGGCGGGGGGCCTGGCTGGAGCGACACGCGCGAGTTCGCGGCGCTGCGCGACGCGATGCGCACGGCCGTGGCGGTCCGCCGCGAGCGGCACGACGCGCTGACGGACATCTGCCACGAGATCTGCCTGGCCGACGGCGCGCCGGCTGAAGCTGCCGCAGGAGGAGCTCGAGAACCTGGCCTTCGCGCTCAAGACCTACGATCTGGGCCTGGCGCGGCTCAGCGAGCCGTTGCTGCGCAAGGCGGCGCCGCTCTCGAACCACGAGCGCGAGCTGATCCGCCAGCACGTGCACCTCGGCCTCGAGATCCTGGCGCCGCTGGAGCCGTCGTCCAAGGTGCGGCAGATCATCCTGCATCATCACGAGCGCTTCGACGGGCTGGGCTATCCGGACGGGCTGGAGGGCGAGGCGATCCCGATCGGCGCGCGCCTGGTCGGCCTGACCGACGCGCTCAACGCGATGCTGCAGGGCCGCACCTACCGTTCGCCGCTGACGCTCGACGCGGCGCTGGCGGAGATCGGCGCGCTCGTCGGTTCGCAGTTCTGCCCGCGTCTGGTCGAGCCGTTCATCGAGGAGGCGCGGCTGCGAGCCTGCCGGATCGAGCGGTTCCAGGGCCTGCGCGGCGGGATGCCGGCGCCGGCAGGCGCTCGACGGAGGCGGCGCCTGTCTCAAGCGGGGTCGTCTGAGGCCGATACAACCGGGTGTACAGCAGTCCGGCGGGAGCGATCTCGCCCGCGGGAGGTCGAAACTTGCGCAAGATCCTGATCTGCGACGACGAAGCCGCCATCCTGAACATCCTCGATTTCAGCCTCACCGCCGAGGGCTACCAGGTCATTCAGGCCGCGGACGGCGATCAGGCGCTGGCGCTGGCCGTCAGCGAGCTTCCCGATCTGATCGTGCTCGACGTGATGATGCCGCGGCGCAACGGATTCGAGGTCTGCGCGTCTGCTCAAGGCCCGCCGTGAAACGGCCGACATCCCGGTCCTCCTGCTGACCGCCCGCGAGCCGGCGCGAGGATCGCGACCTGGGTCGGGAGGCGGGCGCCGACGGCTACATCACCAAGCCGTTCAGTCCGCAGCGGCTCCTGGAGAAGGTCAACGGACTGCTCGGCGTGCGGCACGGCTGAGCCGCGCCGACCGTCCGCCTCGATCCTGACCGCGCGCCCGTCCGCACCACGCGGGCGGGCGTTGCCGTGCCGCGCGTCGCGGGGTTACCATCGCCGCGCGCGCCGCGTCGGCGCGGAAAGGCGGGGCCACGTGCCGCGCTCCGACGGATCGCGGCCGGGTGGGGGAGGGCTCCTGGTGGAGGTCGCCCTGCCCGTGCCGCTGGACCAGATCTTCACCTACCGCTGGGAAGCGGCTGGCCGGCACGGACGGGGCGGCGTCCCGTCCTCCCGCGCCGGCGACCTGGTGGGGGTGCCGTTCGGGCGCCGACGCGAGGTCATCGGGCTGGTGACCGGCGTCCGCCCGTCGCACGATCCGGCGCCGCTGGTCGACGGTCACTCCGTGCGTCCGCTCGGACGGCTGCTGCCCCCCGCCTACACCCTGGCGCCCGACCGGCTGGCAACTGGCGATCGTGGCTGGCGGAGTACTACGCCCTGCCGCTCGGCGAAGTGGTGCCGCTGTTCCATCCGCCCGACGCCCGGCACGCGCGCCCGCGCCACGCGCACCGCGGCGGTCCGACTTCCCGCTGCACGACAGCGAGAACGTGGCGCTGACCCCGGCGCAGCAGGCGGCCGCGGACGCCGCGTTCACCCTGCTCCGCGAGGGCGCGGCCGGCGTCCTGCTGCTGCACGGCGTGACCGGCAGCGGCAAGACCGAGGTCTACCTGCGGGTGATCGGCGAGGCGCTCGCGCGCGGGCGCAGCGCCATCTTCCTGCTGCCGGAAATCGCGCTCACGCCGCAGACGATCGCGCGCATCACGAGCCGCTTCGGGCCGGTGGTCGCCGCCATCCACAGCGGGCTGCCGGCGGGGGAGCGCTGCCGCGTGCACGAGGCGGCGGCGGCCGGGCGAGATCCGTCTCGTCGTCGGGCCGCGCTCGGCCCTGTTCGCGCCGGTGCGCGACCTCGGCGTCATCGTCGTCGACGAAGAGCACGAGAGTTCGTACCGGCAGGAGGAGAAGCCGCGCTACCACGCCCGGCACGCCGCGCTGGTGCGCGCGCGCGCCGCGGGGGCGGTGGTGATCCTCGGCTCGGCCACGCCCGACCTCGAGAGCTGGGCCAACGGGCGGTCGGGACGCTACCGGATGTTCACGCTCGCCGACCGGCCGGTGGGGGAGCTGCCGCGGGTCGAGCTCGTCGACATGCGCGGGGAACCGGCGCCCGACGGCTTCTCGCCACGACTGCTGGCCGCGCTCGACGAGGCGCTGGGCGCCGGCCGGCAGGCGATCCTCTACTACAACCGGCGCGGTTTCGCGCGGGCGCTCCAGTGCGCGTCGTGCGGGGTCGCGGAGAGCTGCCCGCGCTGCGACATCGGTCTCACCTGGCACCTGCGTCCCCGCCGGCTGCTCTGCCACTACTGCGGCTACGCGCAGGCGGCCCCGCCGGTCTGCCCGCACTGCGGCGGACGGGAGTTCCTGCCGGCCGGCGGCGGCACCGAGAAGCTGGAGATCGCGCTGGCCGCGCGCGTTCCCCGCCGCGCGGCTGCTGCGCCTCGATCAGGACACGACCCGTCGCCGCGGCAGCCATGCCCGCATCCTCGGCGCCTTCGCGGCCGGCGAGGCGCAACTGCTCGTCGGCACGCAGATGGTGGCCAAGGGGCATCACTTCCCCGGGGTGGCGGTGGTGGGGGTGATGGCCGCCGACGACGGTCTCACGCTGCCGGACTTCCGGGCCGACGAGCGGGCGTTCCAGCTCCTCACCCAGGTGGCCGGTCGCACCGGCCGACGGACCCCGGTCTGGTGATCTTCCAGACCTTCCGGCCGGACCATCCGCTCATCCAGGCGGCGGCGCGGCACGACTACGACGCCTTCGCCGGGCCGGAACTGCTCGCCCGCGAGGTGCTCGGCTATCCGCCGGCGCGCCGGCTGCTGCGGCTGGCCGTCAGCGCGCGCCGCCAGGCGGTCGCCGAGGCGGCGGCCATGACGCTGGCCGCGGTGGTGCGGGAGGGGCTGGCCGGCGAGGGGCGCGAACTGCTCGGGCCGGCGCCCGCGGTCTTCGCGCGTCTGCAGGACCGCTACCGCTGGCAACTGCTGGTGAAGGGTTCGCTCGGCGCCGAGCGGAAACGCTGGCTGGCCGCCTGCGCCCGCGCTCTCCAGGCGCGCGAGCGGGGGGTGGAGGTGGCGCTGGACATCGATCCGGTCGGTCTGTACTGACCCGCCTGTTCCGCCCCGCGTGTCGGGCGGCCGGCACCGCCAGGTTCAGCGGCCCGGGCGCCGGGTCACTGCGCGGGGACCGCCGCCACGTTCCGCAGGTCGACCGGCTGGTCCAGGCGGACCCGACCGATCCGCTCCGGCAGCACCCAGCCGACGACGCCGCGGCGCCGTTTCTTGTCGCCCGCGATCAGGCGCTCGAGCGTGGCCAGCGGGGGAAGCTGCGGCGCGAGCGGCAGGCCGCACGCCTCGATCAGGGCGAGGATGCGCACCGCGTCGCGGGCCGGACAGAGGCCGCGCAGGTGGGCGATCGCCACCGCCATCGCCAGGCCGGCGGCCACCCCCTCGCCGTGACTGAGCCCGCCGCGCCGCCTCGAGCGCGTGTCCGAGCGTGTGGCCCAGATTCAGCGCGCGGCGCGGACCCTCCTCGCGGAAGTCCCGCCCCACGATGCGCGCCTTGACCCGCGCCGCGGCGCCGATCCAGACGGGCCAGGGCAGACGCAGCGCGGCGGCGGGGGCGAGATCGCGGCCGCGGGGACGGGGAAGCGTCTTCGCCGAACGCCGCGCGCAGGGCCGGGGCGTGCCGCTCGAGGTTGGCGAAGAGGGACGGCGAGGCGATCACGGCGGCCTTGATCGTCTCGGCGAGTCCGCCCCGCCACTCGCGGCGCGGCAGCGTGGCGAGGAACCCCGGATCGGCCAGCACGTGGATCGCGGGGTGGAAGGCGCCCACGTTGTTCTTCACGCCGGCGACGTCGAGGGCGGTCTTGCCGCCCAGCGAGGCGTCCACCATCGCCAGCAGGGTCGTCGGCGCGCTCACGAAGTCCACCCCGCGCTGCCAGGTGGCCGCGGCGAAACCGGCCAGATCGAGCAGCGCGCCTCCGCCCACGCCGACCAGGGTGCCGTCGCGCGGCAGCCCGCGCCGCGCCAGCCAGGCGTAGACCCGTTCCAGGGTCGCCAGGCTCTTCACCCCTTCGCCGCCGCTCAGGGTGAGCGTGGGCAGCGGGCGGCCGCGCCGGTCGCGCAAGCTGGCGGTCAGCGGCTCGCGTCGGTCGCGGACGGCGCCCCGGTCGAGCAGCACGACGGCCGGTCGATCGCCCAGCAGCGTCGGCAGCAGCGAAAGGACCCCCCGTCCGAGCACATAGCTGCAGGGACGGCCGTCGAGCCGGATCGACAGGCGCAGGGTGGTGTCGGGGGCAGGCGGCATGACGGACCTCGCGTCGGGGAGGGGGTGAGGCTCCAGCCTACCCCCCGCTGCGTCGCCAGGCAATGCTTCAGCCCACCCGGAGTCCCCGCGAATCACGGTCAGGGAAACACCGGCCGTGGCGCCGCACGATCAGGATCGTCTTCGATGCCGGGCAACTCCTTGGCAACAGGCACGATAATGCCGGCCCGATGAGCGGATGCCGCGCCCCTTTTTCCTTTGGAATTGACCCGGCCGCGCGCTACCTTTCGCCAGGCGGACGGGCCGGAGCGCGCCCGGACGCTGAAGGAGCGTGATCCATGGCAGCCAAGATGGTCGAAATCCGCTGGCACGGCCGCGGGGGGCAGGGGGCGAAGACCGCCGCGATCTTCCTCGCGGAGGCCGTCCTCGACCGCGGCAAGTTCAGCCAGGGATTCCCCGAGTACGGTCCCGAGCGGCGCGGCGCGCCGATGCGCGGCTACACGCGCATCGCCGACGAGCCGATCCGCCGGCACTGCGGCATCGAGAGTCCGGACATCGTCATCGTCCTCGACCCCACGCTGCTCGAGTCGGCGGCCGCCGGGGTCACCGCGGGCAGCCGCGCCGAGACGGTCTACCTGGTCAACACGGTGGAGAAGCCGGCCCGGATCCGCGAGCGGCTCAAGATCAAGGACGGCAAGGTCTGCACGATCGACGCCACGCAGATCGCCCTCGACTGCGTGGGACGCTCGATTCCCAACATGCCGATGATCGGCGCGCTGCTGGCGGCGACCGAGATGATGGCGCTCGACGACATGAAGGCTTCGCTGACGGCGCGTCTCAAGAGCAAGTTCTCGCAGGCGGTGGTCGACGGCAACGTGTCCGCCGTCGAGCGGGCCTACAAGGAGCTGGTGACGGAATGAGCCTCAGGAACGCGCACGACCTGCCGGCCGGCGGGATCATCCTCGAGGCCGGCAATTCCCACGTCCTACAACACGGGTGACTGGCGCACCTTCAAGCCCGATTTCGTCGCCGAGAACTGCATCAACTGCATGTTCTGCTGGATCTACTGCCCCGACAGCGCCGTCGCTCATCGACGCCTCGGGCGAGAAGACGAAGATGACCGGCTTCGACTACGATCATTGCAAGGGGTGCGGGATCTGCGCCCAGCACTGCCCGCCCGCCGCCAAGGGCAAGGCCGCCATCGTGATGGTCCGCGACGAGAAGTGACGGTCGCGGGAAAGGAAGGGTTCGGGATGGCCAAGCAGGAGTTCGTGGCGCTGTCGGGCAACGAGGCGGTGGCGTACGCTTTCAAACAGGCGCGGCCGCACGTGGCCTCGGTGTTCCCGATCACGCCCCAGACCGAAATGATGCACAAGTTCGCGGAGTTCGTCGCCAACGGCGAGATGCGACGCCGAGATGATCCTCGTCGAGAGCGAGCACTCGGCCATGAGCGCGGCGATCGGCGCCGCGGCGGCCGGCGCCCGCGTGATCACCGCCACCAGTTCGGCCGGCTTCGCCCTGATGTGGGAGATGGTCTACGTCGCCGCGTCGCTGCGCCTGCCGATCTGCATGGCGCTCGTCAACCGCGCGCTCTCCGGCAACATCAACATCCACTGCGACCACAGCGACGCGATGGGCGGCCGCGACGCCGGCTGGATCCATCTCTTCTGCGAGAACGCGCAGGAGGCGTACGACAACGCGCTGATGGCGTTCCGCATCGGCGAGCACGCGGACGTGCGGCTGCCGGTGATGATCAACTACGACGGCTTCATCATCAGCCACACCGCCGATTCGCTGCACATCCTCGACGCCGCCGACGCCGGCGAAGTTCGTCGGCCCGTACAAGGCCGCGTACGCGCTGCTCGACGTGGCGAAGCCGATCACGGTCGGCCCGCTGGACCTGCACCGACTACTACTTCGAGCACAAGATCGGCGAGATCGAGGCCCACCAGCGGGCCTTCGGCGTCGTGGACAAGGTCAGCCGGCGAGTACGGCGAGCTGAGCGGCCGGCACTACGACTTCTTCGAGTCGTACCGGCTCGACGACGCCGAGGTGGCGCTCGTGATGATGGGCTCGACCGCCGGCACCGCGAAGGACGTCATCGACGACTACCGCGCGCGCGGCGTGAAGGTCGGCATGCTCAAGCTGCGCCTGTTCCGGCCGTTCCCCGCCAGGAGATCGCGGCGGCCCTGAAGGGCCGCAAGGCGGTCGGCGTGCTCGACCGCGCCGTGTCGTTCGGCGGCCGCGGGCGGGCCGCTGTTCAGCGAAGTCCGCTCGGCGCTCTACGGACAGCCCGGCGCGCCGCCGGTGCTCAACTGGATCTACGGCCTGGGCGGCCGCGACTGCGATCTGCGGCAGATCGCCAGCGTCATCGACCGGCTGGTCGAGGCGGCCAGCGGCAAGACGGGCGAAGACGATCAATCTCCTGGGCGTGAGGCTCTAGGAAGGGAGGCCACGATGGCTGTCAATCTGCAGCAGCTCACCAAGCACGAGGACCTCCTGGCCGGCGGGCATCGCGCCTGCGCCGGCTGCACCGGAGCCAACATCCTGCGCCAGGTCATGCTGACCGCCGGCGCGGACACGGTCCTGGGCTGCGCCACCGGGTGCATGGAGGTCGTCACCACGATCTATCCCTACACCGCGTGGAAGATCCCGTTCATCCACTCGGCGTTCGAGAACTCCGCGGCCACCGTTTCGCGGCGTGGAGACGGCGTTCCGCGCGCTCAAGAAGCGCGGCGAACTGCCGGTGCGACGCGCGAGCGCATCAACTTCATCGCCATCGGCGGCGACGGCGGCACCTACGACATCGGCCTGCAGTCGCTCTCCGGCGCGATGGAGCGCGGCCACAACATGCTCTACATCTGCTACGACAACGAGGCCTACATGAACACGGGCATCCAGCGCTCCAGCGCCACCCCGTTCGGCGCCGCACACCTCCACCGCGCCCGCGGGCAAGGTGCAGCAGGGCAAGGAGCAGCACCGCAAGGACCTGACCCGCATCATGGTCGCGCACAACATCCCGTACGTGGCGCAGACGACCCCCTTCCACTGGCGCGACCTCGCCACCAAGGTGCAGAAGGCGCTCGACACGCCGGGGCCGGCGTTCATCAACATCCTCATGCCGTGCACCGTCGGCTGGCACTTCGAGATGGAACTCGGCATGGAGATGGCGCGCATCGCCGTCGAGACGAACTTCTGGCCGCTGTTCGAGGTCGAGAACGGCCAGTACATCGTCAACCACAAGCCGAAGCAGCAGATCCCGATCGTCGACTGGATGAAGCCGCAGGGACGTTTCAAGCACCTGTTCAAGCCGGGCAACGAGGCGCTCCTGTCCGAGATCCAGCGCAAGGTGGACTTCGACTGGGCGCGCCTGCTGCGCGACGCGGGCGAGACGCCCGCGCCGGCGGGCGCCTGACCGCCTGCGCAGTCTTTTTTTCCATACGCTCCGCCCCCCGGGATGTCCGGGGGGCGGACGTTTTTTGGCGGCGGGCAGGCTGGGTTGCCGGGCATCGCTTGACGGCGCCGGCGTCCGGGTCGATCCTGATTCCCGCGTTTTCTCCACTCTGGTTCACCGGCAAGGAGTTGGCATGATGACATCGGGTCGTGTGTTCGGCCGCGGGCGCCGGCGGGTGTCCGGTTTCGCGCTGGGACTGCTGTTGTTCGCCGGGGGAGCGGCCGCCGCGGACAAGCTCCCCGTCCGTTCGCTCGATGACCTGCCGCGTCACGCCTACAAGGTGACGGGCAAGGTGTCCGAACTGGTCCAGGACGACGCGCTTTTCGCGGCTTTCTGCGGTCAGGTGCGCGTCGACATCGAGGCCGATCTCGCGCGGTACGATATCAAAGACGCGGCGGCCCTGCGCCGGTTCGACAACACGCTGCTCTCGCTCGATCTGCTCGAGGGGCGCGATCAGGACGCGCAGGCGCGGGTGGAGTCGCTGCGCGCGCGCGAGGACAAGGAGGCGCAGCGCCTCACGACCGGCCTGACCGCGCGGGCCTGGGTCGCGGCCCGCGCCGCCGCCGGCGCCGACCGCGCCACGCCGGCGTTTCGCGCCGCTTTCCGCGCCGCGCTCGACGCGCAGCTGGCCCCCCTGCCGCTCGATCTCGTGCGCAACAACATCGAGGCGATGAAAGGACGCATGGAGATCGCCAGCCCGGCCCTGCTGCTCGGCATGGTGCAGAGCCAGATCGATCCCGTCGCCGCCGGCGCCGGCGAGATCAGCGCCGACCTGGCGGCCCAGGTGGTCAGTCTGGGCGCGGCCCTGCGCACGGTGCTGCCGCTGCGCGACGAAATGGTCGCCGCCTGCGTCGCCTTCCTGGCCAGCGCGCCGGCCGATCCGGCCGGGCCGGGCGATATCTGGGCCGATCGCGTGGTCGCGCTCGACCCCGCCCGCGACCGGCTGACGCCGGTCATGATCGCGGTGTGGGACGCCGGCGTCGACGTGCCGGTGTTCGGCGACCGCGTCTTCGTCAATCCGGCGGAGAAGCCGGACGGTCTCGACAACGACGGCAACGGCTTCATCGACGATGTCAACGGCATCGCTTTCGACCGCGCGGGACGCCCCGTGACCGAACTGCTCCACCCGACCGGCGACCAGACCGACCGGCTCCCGCAGGCGCTGGCGGAGATGAAGGGATTCACCGATCTGCAGTCGGGCGTGGAGAGCCCCGAGGCCTCGGCGCTGCGACAGCGGATGTCGACCATGGCGCCGGCCGACGTGCAGCCGTTCATGGAGGGACTCGGTTTTGTCGGGCTCTATGCGCACGGCACGCACGTGGCCGGCCTGGCGCTCGACGGCAACCCGGCCGCGAAGGTGCTGACGGCGCGCATCAGCTTCGACTACCACACCATTCCCGAACCGCTCACGCGCGAGTCCGCGCTGCGCCACGCCGATTCCTACCGGCGCACGGTCGACTACTTCAAGGCGCACGGCGTGCGGGTCGTCAACATGAGCTGGGGCTGGGGCCTCAAGGAGATCGAGGGGATGCTCGAGGCGAACAACGTTGGCGCCGGCGCTCCGGAGCGCTCGCGTCTCGCCGCCGAGTACCTCGACATCCTCAAACAGGGGATGGCTGACGCGCTGGCGCAGGCGCCGGACATCCTGTTCGTCGCCGCGGCCGGGAACGACGACAACGACGTGGAGTTCGACCAGTCGATCCCCGGCGCGCTCGACCTGCCCAACCTGATGATGGTCGGCGCCGTGGACCAGGCCGGCCGTCGCACCGGCTTCACGAGCCGCGGTCGCCGCGTCGTGATCTATGCCAACGGTTTCGAGGTGGAGAGCACCATCCCGGGCGGCAAACGGATGAAGATGTCGGGCACCTCGATGGCCTCGCCCAACGCGGCCAACCTGGCCGGCAAGCTGATCGCCCTGCGTCCCGGTCTGACGCCGCCGCAGACCATCGATCTCATCAAGCGGGGCGCCGACTCGCTCGAGGGGCAGGAGGGGCTCCTGCTCCTGAACCCGCGGGCCTCGATCGATCTGGCGCGCGCCGGGGTGCGCTAGGCGGGGGCGCCGGCGCGCCGGCAGGAAGGGGCGGAACATGAAGCGCATCGCGTCCGGCCTGCTGTGGCTGCTGATCCTGTCAGCCCCGGCCGCGCCGGCTCCGGGGCAGGAGGCGGAGCCGCCGGGCGAGGTCGTCGCCAGGGATCCGCAGGTCCCGGCGCGGGAGCCGGCGGCGGGGGGCGGGATCGTCGTCACGGCCGTGGGGGTGCGGGTCGAGCAGGGGGGCAGCCTGCTGTTCGTCCTGTTCCGGGGTCCCGAAGGCTGGCTCAAGCCGGACCGGGCCTTCGCGCGCCAGCTGGTGCCGGCGCAGGCCGACAGCGTGCAGGCGCGGTTCACGTCGGTGCCGCCAGACACCGCCTACGCGTTGCAGGTGTTTCATGACCGGAACGGGAACGGCAGGTTCGATATGCGCACCTTCCCCTTCCCGAAGCCGAAGGAGGGGGGCGGCGTATCGAACAACCACACCCGCATGGGGCCGCCGCAGTTCGCGAAGGCCTGCTTCGCCGTGGCCGATTCGCTGCGGGAGTTGCGCGTCATCATGCGCTACTGACCGGGGACGCCCCGGCTCCTCCATCGCACAACCACAGGCCGCCCCGCGCTGCGTCAGCGCGGGGCGGGCAGGCGCCGGTCAGCGGACGACGAGCAGCTTGAGCGACAACTCGGCATCGGGGCCGTTCAGACGCGCCAGATAGAGGCCCGAGGCGACCGGCGCGCCGGTCTCGTCGCGCTGGTTCCAGATGGCGGCGGCTTCGCCCGTGACGTCGCCGGAGAACACGATGGCCACCCGCTCGCCGCGCAGGTTGTAGAGGGTGAGCGTGGCTCGCCCGGCGCGCGGCACCGCAAAGCGGAACGTGGTGCCGCCGCCGGTACGCGTCGCCGCGAGCCAGGCTGGCCGGGAACGTCGTCGTCGACACCGGTCTGCGTGTCGAGGACGAACGCTTCGCCGGAACTGAGCGGCCCGCGCAGCGCCGTGTCGTCGGCCCAGGCGCGCCAGTACCAGGTGCCGCCGTCGAGCGCGTCGGCCGGGACGCTCCAGGTCGTCTGGCCGACTCCCTTCCGCCTGACCGGTCTGCGTGAGCACCGGCAGGGTGAAGAGCGGGTCGCTGTAGATGCGCAGCCCGTATGTCAGCGGAGCCGGACCGTCGGGGTCGGTGGCGTTCAGCACCGTGAACACAGGGTTCGTCACGGTGACGCCGGCCACCGGTGCGATCTCCACCGGAGCCGTCGGGGCGGCGTTGGCCGGGATCGGGTACCCCGATACGACCACATCGTCGAGGTACCAGCCGTCGGCCGTAACGGAGCCGTCGCTCTGGAGGCGGAAGCGCAGGCGCAACTGCGTCTGCCCCACAAAGGCAGCGAGCGGGATGATCTTCTGCACCCAGTCGGTCTGCGATCCGCTGTAGGAGGCCAGGGTCTGCCAGACGACGCCGTCGGTGGAGGCTTCGACGATGCAGAAATCATACCCGGCCTCGGTGACGTGCCGCGTCCAGAAGGCCAGGGTCGGCAAACCGAAGTTTGTGAGGTCCAGCGTGTTGAGCAGCTGCGCCGAACGGTTGGAATTGTTCGCGTAGGAGCCCGAGGGACTGTCGGTGAGCGAGTGAGTGGGGGAATGGCTGTAGGCCGTGGTCAGGCCCCACGGCGCGGTCAGTTTCCAGAGCAGCGTGCCGTTCTCCAGGTTGTCGGTGACCAGCACGGTTGGCGCCCCCACCGGCAGATTCACCGCCACATCCTTCGTGCCGCCGGTCCAGGCGAAGCGCAGGATCAGCGGCATGACGTATTCGTCCGGACAGGCTGCGTCAACGGACATCGGGAAGGGCTGCGCGGCGCAGCTCCAGGTCGTCGCGGGGACCCAGCGTGCCGAGCAGGCGCTGCGCTTCGCCCAGTTGCAGGTAGGGGTCGTCGCTGAGCAGGGTGACCGTCACGTTGTCCGCGTTCATCATCACCGCGCCGTTGAGCGCGTCGAAGGCGAGACCGGCGCTCTCGCCGGAGTCCAGGCGGCCGTTGCCGTCGCCGCCGGTCACGGTCAGGTTGCGCACGAACAGGGAGGGGCCGGCCACCTCGATCAGGTGGAGTGCTCCCGGCAGGTTGTCCTGGAACAGCTGGGGGATCCGCGAGTCGAGCGGCCAGAAACCGTCGGTGTCGCTGCCGATCTCGTTGGAGAAGGCGAACATCTTCCCCTTGACCGTCTGCTCGCCGTACTGCCAGTCGATCGCGCCGCCGTTCACCTCGTACAGGATCTCCGGGCGCTGGCCGACCGTGTAGCCGTTCGTGGCGGCCATGACGTTGGCGACGTCGCGCAGGATCGGCGTCGTCGGGCGTGTGATCGAGCGTGTAGCCCCACGGTATCAGCACGTAGTTGCTGTAGGTGTGGAAACTCTGCGCGGTCTGGAACCGATGCGCGAGCGACAGGTCCATCAGGGCCTGCACTTCCGGCTCGCTGCCGGCGTAGGGGCCGCGATAGAGATCGCTCGAGGGGTCGTCGCTGGATCCCGGGCCGATCCACTCGTACGGATAGTTCCGGTTCGGATCCACGCCGAAGGAGCCGTCGCCGTTGTCGCGCCGGTTCTTGCGCCACAGGCCGCCGCCGTCGGGGTAGGTCAGCTCGTTGTAGACGTAGCCGTCCGGGTTGACGATCGGCACGAAGAAGATCTCGCGCTCGTCCACGAGCCAGCGCACGTAGGGGTCGGTCGCGTAGTGGGAGCCGAGGTAGTCGATCAGCAGCAGGCAGGCCTCGGTCGACATCGGCTCGCGCGCGTGGTGCAGCGCGTCGAACAGCACCTCCGGCTCGTCTCTCCTCGACGTCGGGGTTGTCGCTCACCTTCAGCGCCCAGACCGTGCGTCCCTCGCTCGTGGTGCCGATCGCGTACTTCGCCGTCGTGACGGTCGGATAGGCGGCGTGCAGCGCGTCGAGCTGGTCCATGGTCTCGGAGTAGGTATGGAAGGCGCCGAAGCCGATTCCCTTGCCGTCGCGGGCGGCGTAGAACGACTCCAGGTCCGGCTGCTCCACCACGAAGCGGTAGCCGTCGGCCGTCAGGCGCGCCTGCTCCGCGGCGGTGGCGAGGATTTTCGCCTCGACGCCCGGCTTGCCGCCGACGATGTCGTAGCCGGCGGCCGCCAGCGCGGCGAGGGTCCCGCCGGGTGCTTCCACGACGATCAGATCGTGATGCGGGCTCGGCGAGCGGGGCGGCGGCGACGGCGCCCGGCAGGAGCGTGGCGAGCAGGATGACGACGAGACGCACGGCGGACGTGGACGCGGCCGCGGCAGCTGAATGGCAACGAGGCATGCCTGATCCTTCCCGGCTGATGAGCGCACGGAAAACCGCCGAATGGACCCGCGGCTCCGCGGCATCGCCGGCTGGCCGTTGGCGGGAGACGGCGCCGGTCGTGCCTGGCCGGTGCGGGCCGGCCTTTCCAGCCCACCAGTATAGCAAACCGGCCGGGACCTGTGTTCGCTCCTCTGCCGCCGCGCAGGCGGCGCTGGACTTGGCCGGTCCGGGACCCTATCCTCCCGCGTCATGAAGATCGCGTTCATCGGCACCCACGGCGTCGGCAAGACGACGCTCTGTTTCGAGCTGGCCGCCTGTCTCAAGCGGCTCGATCTGAGCGTCGACATCGTCAAGGAGGTGGCCCGCGCCTGCCCGCTGCCGATCAACCGCGACACGACGATCGCCGCCCAGTCGTGGATCCTGCACTCCCAGGTGGCGCGCGAGATCGAGGTCGCCAGCCGCTACGAAGCGGTCGTGTGCGATCGTTCGGTCGTGGACAACTACGCCTACATGGTCCATGCCGCCGGCCGCCGACCCGACCTCGAACCGTTCCTGCGCGCCTGGATGTCGAGCTACACGCTGCTCGTGAAGGTGCCGGTCATCGCGCCCCCGTCGTTCGACGGCACGCGCGACACCTCCGTCGACTTCCAGGGCGCGATCGACCAGCTGATCGACCAGCTGCTCGACGAATTCGGCTTCCCCCGCCTCGCCCTCGCGCCGCGCGATCGCGACCACTGGATCGCCGCCGTCCTGCAACGCGCCGGGCTGCCATTGCATCCTCCGCAGCTGGAGCTGTTCAACCAGGCGAGCCGTCGTCGCAACTCATTGTCCTGAAATAAATAACGATAGTTGAAACTTTCCGGAGCGCGGCCCGTTTTATGCAGTCACGCGACTGCCCTGTGGCGCATGCTTCCCGATCCGGGGCCGCGCGCCTTGCGGATGCCGCCCGAGGGCGCGAAATTATAACGGCTGGCCACCACCTGGCCGGGGGCGACACGCGCTCCCCGGCGCTCGCCTGGAGATTCGAGAACCTTGCACTCTGCAACCCTGCGCGTCATGACCTTCAATCTGCTCACCTCCACGCAGCTGCGGCGGAGCCATCCCTGGCGACTGCGCAAGCGCAGCGTGGCGCGCATCTTCCGCGAGTACGCGCCGGATGTCGTCGGCACGCAGGAGGCGAACCTGGCGCAGCTGCTCGAGCTGGCGGAGCTGCTGCCGGAGTACGACTTCGTCGGGGAAGGCAACCTGTCGCGGACCGATCTTTCCGACAGTGTCCACAACTGGTACTGCGCCATCTTCTACCGCCGGGATCGCGTCCGCCCGGCCGAGGATGAGTCCGACACCTGGTGGCTCTCGCCGACGCCGGGGGTGCCGGCCTCGCGTTTCGCGCCCGGCACACGGCCGCGGGTGGCCACCTGGCAGACCTTCGAGCTGCTGGGCGGGGGCCAGCCGTTCGTGATGGGCACCACCCATCTCGAGGCCTTCAGCGGGCTGGCGCGCCGGCGCAGCGCGCTGGCCCTGCGCGACTATGTGACGGCGCGGGTGCGGCGGCTCGGCGACGACACGCCCCTCTTCCTGACCGGCGACTTCAACGCGGTGGACAACTCGCCCGAACTGCGTACGCTGGCCGACGGCGCTCGGCGCGACGCGGCGCTGCACGATGCCTGGCGAGCGGGCGGGACGCTCCCGGCGCCGGAGGCGGCCGCCACCTTCCGCGGCCTCGGGTCGCTCCGCGGCGTCAAGCGGGCCCTGCTCGGCGCGCGCCGCATCGATTATGTGCTCTACCGGCCCCGGCTCGAGGTGGGGCGGGTCGAGCGGATCGACTTCGACCGGTTCTTCGGCCACGAGAAGGCCAGGCCGTCCGACCATTTCCCCGTCGTGGCCGATTTCCTCCTGCCCGCCGCGACGCCGGCCGCGCGGCGAAGTTGTTGCTGCCCGCGGCCTAGGATCCGCGCGGCGATCGCAATCCCGGCTCAAGATACCGGCGCACCGTCCGAACCTTCAGTCTGGTTCCGGGTTGCGGTCAGGCCGGTTTTTTCCACGGGATGCGGCATGGTGACCTGCCAAACCGATGACAGCGAAGTGGCGGTCTGCCCGGGTGCGTCCGACGCGCCGGCGGCGCCCTGCCTGTCTGGATGAAACGAGTCTGGGCGCGCTGGCGGCGGGGATCGCGGCAGCCGGCGGACCGCGGGTGCTGTTGTTCCAGCGCGGGGGAGACGGCTGGTGCGAGCGGACGCTGCCGGGCGGGGCCGGGGGCGTCGGATCGCTGGCGGCGGACTGCCGCGCGGAGCTGCTGGCCGGCCTCCCGGACGGCGCCGGCGGGAGGCTGGCTGACCGGCTGGCGCTGCGGAGCGTGCGGCGGTCTGGTGCGCGCGACCGCCCTGCGGGTCCGTGGACGTCACGGCGAGCCGGTGCTGGCCGCCCTCCTCGGCCACGGCGTGCCGGAGCCGGAGACCGGCTGGGGGCGAGTTGCTGGACAGCGTCGGGGCGCTGGCCGTCCGGCGCGCGGCGGAGGCGGAGGCGTGGCGGGAGGTCGAGCGGAGGGCGCGCAACCGCAGCGAATTCCTGGCCAGCATGTCGCATGAATTGCGCACCCCGCTGACCGGGATCATGGGCTACGCCGATCTCCTCAACCTGCTGCCGCTGGGGCCGGAGTCCCGGGAGTACGCCACGGCCATCAAGGCGTGCGGCGAGGCCCTGCTGACGCTGATCAACAACGTGCTCGATTTCTCGAAAATCGAGGCCGGCCGGCTGCGCTTCGAAACGATTCCGTACGATCTGCGCGAGACGGCCCGGGAGGCGGCGGAGGCGGTGCGTCCCACCGCGCTCGCCAAGGGGCTGGCGCTCGAGGTGCGGATCGATCCGGACCTGCCGGTCGCGCAGCGGGGCGATGCGACGCGGGTGCGCCAGGTGCTGTGCAACCTGCTCGGCAACGCGGTGAAGTTCACCTCCCGCGGCGGGGTGACCGCTGACCTGCCGGCCCCGTCCCGGACGGTCCGGGTGGCTGGAGGTGGAATCGCCGACACGGGCGAGGGGATCCCGTCGTCGCTGCTGTCGGCGATCTTCGACCCCTACGACCAGGGCGACGTCGACACGGCCCGCCGCTGCGGCGGCACCGGGCTGGGCCTGGCGATCAGCCAGAGCATCGCGCGGGGCATGGGGGGCGACCTGGTCGTGGCGAGCACGCCGGGCGAGGGGAGCGTCTTCCGCTTCTGGCTGCCGAACGATCTCCATGGTGCCGCGGATGGCTGAGCTGGCCGCGCGCCCGCGCGCCCGGCCGGCTCCGTACCTCCGACGTGTCCGGCTCTTGCACTTCCCCGGCGGCAGGCTAAGATGTCCGGCGGGACGCGCGCACCGCGTTCCGGCGATACCCGTCCACACGAGGAGGAGCGCATGGAGACCGGCAGGACCGAGCCCGGACCGAGCCTCTGGCCCCGGGAGATCCTCTCCCTGCCCCGGGTCGTCGTGCCCGTTTCGGGCGTGATCGGCCATTGCCTGCGCAATGACGACCGACAGGTTGTTTTTTTCGAGATGGATGAAGGCACCTCCTTCCCCGACCACAACCACTGCGAGCAGTGGGGGACCGTGGTCGCGGGCGAGATGACGCTCGAGATCGGCGGGCACACCGATCTCTACCAGCAGGGCGAGGTCTATCACATTCCCGAGGGCGCCAGTCATCGCGCCAGCTTCAGTGAGCGCACCTTCCTGATCGATCTGTTCGCGCGCCCGGATCGCTATCCGGTGCAGCCGTAGCGAGGCGCGCCGCGGGAGGCTCGTGTCTTGACCGTTGATCCGACGCGTCGGACCGGCCCTGCGGACCCGCGTGGTGCATCACCCGCCGGCGGAGTCCCCTTCCGCGCCGATGGTCACGCCGGTCTACCAGAGTGCGACCTTCCGCCTCGCCAACGCGGCGCAGGGGGCGCGCTACGCGGACGAGACCCACCCGTCGGCCTTCTACACCCGCTGGGGCAATCCGACCGTCGAGGTGTGGGAGCGCGTCATGGCCGACTGCGAGGGGGGGAGAAGGCGCTCGCCTTCGCCTCCGGCATGGCCGCCATCAGCACGACGCTCTACGCCCTGCTCGGCCCCGGCGACCATGTCGTGGCGGCCGACTCGCTGTATGCCGCCACCACCGAGCTGCTCGGTCGGGATCTGCGCGCCCTGGGCGTGACGGTGGATTTCGTCGATCCGCGCGAGCCGGGGAATTTCGCGCGGGCGGCGCGGCCCGACACGCGCGTCTTCTACGTCGAGACGCCCGACAACCCGAAGCTCGTGCTGACCGACATCGCGGCCGTCGCCGCGGAGGCGCGCGCGCGGGGGATCCTCACGGTCGCCGACAACACCTTCGCCTCGCCCATCAACCAGAACCCGCTCGCGCTGGGCGCCGACGTGGTGGTGCACAGCGCCACCAAGTACCTCTCCGGGCATTCCGACGTCATCGCCGGCTGCGCGATCGGCGCGGCGCCGGTGGTGGAGCGGATCTGGCGCAAGCAGAAGCTGCTCGGCGGCTGCCTCGATCCGCACGCGGCCTCGCTCCTGCTGCGCGGCATGAAGACCCTGGCCGTGCGCGTGGAGCGCCACAACGAAAACGCCCTGGCCGTGGCCCGCTTTCTCGCCGCCCATCCCGCCGTCGCGCGGGTGCACTATCCGGGCCTGCCGGAGCATCCGCAGCACGAACTGGCGCGCCGGCAGATGCACGGGTTCGGCGGCATGGTGGCGTGCGAGTTGAAGGGGGGGCGGGAGGCGGGGCTCCGCTTCGTGGAGGCGACGCGGCTGCTGGTGCTGGCGGTGAGCCTGGGCGGCGTGGAATCGCTGATCGAGCACCCCGCCACGATGACGCACGGCCCGCTCTCCGACGCGGAGCTGGCGCGGGCCGGCATCGCGCCCGGCCTGATCCGCATTTCGGTCGGGATCGAGGACGTCCGGGATCTCACCGACGACCTGGCGCAGGCGCTCGCGCGCGCCGGCTGACCGTCGCGCCGCGCGGCCGGTCCCGTCTCACCGCCCGGAGCGCCCGCCGAGCGGCGCCCGCGGCGGATCGGGTTCTTCGAGCAGCCGGAAAGTCTCCCAGAAGGGATCGACCGTCACGGCGGTGGGCGTGGTCGGCGGCCGGCAGGCGACACGTCCGTTCCGCCCTGTCCAGCGCGACCAGGACCGGGGCGCTCGAGAGTCCGTCCAGGCGCAGCCGCACGTGCAGCGGCCACGGTGCGGGCGGGGCGCCCGGCCGGAGTCCGGTCGCCGCGGCGCGCTGACCGATGTTCACCCGCACTTCGCGCCGGGCCCGGTCGTAGGTGGCGTTGTCGGCCGCAAGGCGCGGCCCCCCCGGTCGGTCAAGCCAGGCGGTGAAGAAGGACACGAGGTCGCCGGACGCGTCGGCCGGAAAGCAGCGGAACAGATCGGACCAGTCCGCCCGTCCGCCGCCGTGCCGGCTCTGCAACCGCCGCAACCCCTCCACGAAGCGGGCCTCGCCCAGTTCGCGACGCAGTTCCAGGAAGAAGAACAGACCCTTGCCGTAGCCGACCACGTCGGTGGCGGTGTCGCCCGGCGCGTAGTCGCGCAGCGGGACGTCGGCCGGCGTGCCGGCCAGAGCCGTGAAACGCCGCAGCAGCCCGCGCCGGAAGAGCGCGGCCGCTCCGGGCGTGTCGGCGGCGCGCAGGTCGTGGTCGGCCAGCAGGGCGCACAGCCCCTCGCTCCAGTCGCCGCGCGGCGGCGCGGCCACGCCGAGTCCGAACCAGCCGTGCAGGATTTCGTGCAGCAGCGCGGCATCGCCCGCCACCCCCTCCGCCACCGGACCGGTTTCGATGACGCCGGGATAGGCGCGGGGGCGGTCGCCGCGCGCCGGGTCCGGGACGATCACCAGCGTCGGCCAGGGGTAAGGACCCCAGTCCCCCCTGGCCCGCTCGAGCAGACGCGTCAGCCGGTCCCAGGTCGCGGGGGGCGTCGTTTCGCCGGCGGGACGCCAGGCAGGCGAGTCGCGTCTCCCCGACCGCGCGCCACTCCAGCGGGTGCAGCGCGCCGAGCAGGTAGAGCGCGGCGACCGGTCGCGGCGTCCGGTAGCCCGCGCCGACGGCGACGAGGTTGCCGGCCACCGTCGCGGCGTCGACGCCCGGCAGTTCCACGCGCCACGCCAGCGACGTGCCGGGGGCGAGGGGGTGGAACAGGTCGCCGGGACGCAGGAGAAAGGACCACGGTGCCCGGGCCTGGTGTGCGCCGTCGTAGGCGATCTCCACCACGCGGGCCGACGGTCGCGGCAGTGCCGGGGCGGCAGCGTGACCCGCAGCGCGCGGGCCGCGCGCCAGGTCGCGGGCGCCAGGTCGCGGTCCGAAGAATCGCCGGGCGCGGCGGTCTCGCGCCAGACCGCGGGCTGACCGTCCACCGTGACCGCGCTGATCGTGTAGGCCGCGCCGAGCAGGAGCCGCGCTTCGCCCGGTCCCTCGTCCGCGGGGTACCAGAGCCGCGCCAGGCCGGTCAGGCGCTCCGGAGCGAGCGTGAGGCGCAGCCAGGCCGAGTCGGGCGTGACGACGATCGGCGGGGGCGGCGCGGGGCGGGCCGTCGGCGGTCCCGGTCACGAGCAGCAGCACCGCCAGGGCGATCGTCCGGCGCGGGATGTCAGGCATGAGCGCTCTTTCCGTCCGTGGCGTGCGGTCCGCGGTCGGCGTCAGTCTAGGCCGCGTGGCGCGGCGTGTCGAGTGCGCCGCGTCGGCGGGGCGCCGCACCGGCAAGGTCGAGGCTGGCGGAGGCGTCGCCCGGGGTGCTAGGCTGTGCGGCGCCCGGCCACGAGGCGGGGGCGAGGAGCGCGCATGACGGGCGGGACAGGTTACTTCGCGCGGCCGCGACCGGAGATGGTGCCGTTCGTGCCGGACGGGGCGCGCCGCATCGTCGACGTGGGGTGCGGACAGGGTTGCTTCGCGTCGCGCCTGCGCGAGGAGCGCGGCGCCGAGGTGTGGGGGATCGAGCTCGATCCGCTCGCCGCCGGGATGGCGGTCGAGCGACTCGATCGCGTGCTCACCGGCGATGCGCTGGCGCGCGTGCCCGACCTGCCCGACGCCTATTTCGACTGCGCCGTGCTGAACGATCTGCTCGAGCACCTCTACGCACCCGAAATACTGCTGCGCGCTGTTGCGGCCGAAACTGGCGCCGGGCGGCTGCGTGGTGGCCTCGATTCCGAACGTGCGGCATTTCCCGAACCTGTGGAACCTGGTGGTGGGCGGCGAGTGGCGGTACGCCGACGAAGGGATCCTCGACCGCACGCACGTGCGTTTCTACACGCGTCGCAGCATGGGCCGCCTGTTCGCCGCCGCCGGCTATCACCTGACGCGGCAGGCCGGCATCACGCCGACCCGCTCGTGGAAGTTCCGGCTGATCAACCTGGCGGCGCTCGGCCGGCTGGGGGACACCCGCTGGCTGCAGTTCGCCTGCGTGGCGGAGCCGGAAGCGAAGTCGGAGGTCGAGAGAGGGGCGTGCGGCGGATGAACGGGCCGCCGGACATCCTCACCATCGACGTCGAGGAGTGGTTCCACGGCCACAACTATCTGGCGACGGTGCCGCCGGCGCGCTGGGACGGAACAGCCTTCGCGGGTCGTGGCGAACACCGAACGCTGTCTCGAACTGCTGGCGCGCCACGGCGTGCGCGCCACCTTCTTCGTGCTGGGCTGGACGGCCGAACGGCACCCCGAGCTGGTGCGGCGCATCGTCGAGGCCGGGCACGAGATCGGCTGCCACAGCTACGGGCATCCCCAGGTGCACAAGCTGGACCGCGCGGCATTCCTGGCCGATCTCGACCGCGCCCTGGCCGCCCTGCGGGCGGCCGGCGTGACCGCGGGTGGACGGCTACCGTGCGCCGAGCTTCACGCTGCTGCCGCCGGTGCACGGCTACCTCGAACTGCTGCGCGATCGCGGCTTTCGCTACGACAGCTCCCTGTTCCCGGTGCGTCATCCCCGCTACGGCCAGACGCGCGCGCCGCGGCATCCGTTCCGCCTCGCCGGCCCGACGCCGTTCGTCGAAGTGCCGATGACGACCGTGCGCGGCGCCGGCCAGAACTGGGCGTTCTCCGGCGGCGGCTACCTGCGCCTGCTGCCGCTGCCGGTCTATTCCGTGCTGCGCGCCGCCGCGCGTCGGCAGGGGGTGCCGGTCATCATCTATCTGCACCCCTGGGAACTCGATGCCTGGCGCCCTGAAGTGCGGCTCGACCCCGTCACCCGTCTGCGCAGTCAGGGAGGCCAGCTGGCCATGCCGCGCAAACTCGCCGCCCTGCTCGCACGCGGTCGGTTCCAGGTGATGGGCGACTATGTCGCTTCGCGTCTCGCGGCCGGCGACCTGCCTGAACGCACGCTGCCGCTGGTCTGACGGGTGTGGCCCGGAGCGGGGGGGACTGTCCACCGCTCGGAACAGCCCGGCAGCAGGTGACCGCCTAGCAATGGGTCGTTTCCACCGGGCCGCCGCCGGTGTAAGCTGCCGGCGCCGGCGCGGAGCGCTTTCCCGCCGGCCCGCTGCGGGTCGTCAAGCGATGATCGGGGAGGGAGCCCATGGCGGCCACGGAGCTGGCGGTCGCAGTCCTCTGGCACATGCACCAGCCCGATTACACCGATCCGATCACCGGCCGGGTCGTCATGCCGTGGGTCAGGCTGCACGCCCTCGCGATTGCCCCGACATGGCGCGCCTGGCGGCCGAAGTCCCCGAGGCGCGCGCGAT
Organism: uncultured bacterium; assembly: GCA_963772145.1. Taxonomy (GTDB): domain Bacteria; phylum Krumholzibacteriota; class Krumholzibacteriia; order LZORAL124-64-63; family LZORAL124-64-63; genus CAVSZB01. The sequence continues at coordinate 5,424 of CAVYVY010000019.1, read as the reverse complement.
CTTCAACGTGGTGCCGACCCTCCTGGGCCAGTTGGCCGCTGCGGCCGCCGGGCGCGGCGAGGATGAGTTTCTTGCCCTGGCGCGCGCCGAGCCGGCCGATCTGGCGCCGGCGGATCGCGCACTGCTGCTGAAACGCTTCTTCGCCTTCCACCATGGCCGACGCTTCGCGGAGCAGCCCCGGCTGGCCGAGTTGTGGCGCAAGCGGGAGACGCGCAGCCATGAGTCGCCCGAGCGGATCGCCGCGGCGTTCACCGTCGCGGTGGGTTGGTCACGTGCTGACCTGCTTAGCTTGCCTCGGTCTCCTGCTGATGTTCGTGAGTTCTCTCCACCGCTTCATACTCAAGCCACACTGCCAGCCCCTTCCTCCTGCCGCCCTCTCATCAAGGTCACCATTGTTGTGCGCCACCACAGGCGCAACAACACAGATAAAAGAGAAAGGCATTGATGAATCCTGCATGGGAGGGAGAGGAGATAACGTTGGGGAGGGTAAAGGAGAGAACCTATGGAAGGGAAAAGAAATTGGCACTACTAGAAAACATAGCTTTGGCAACACATTCCTGTAATACATTAAAAAATGTGTTACAAAAGAATATTGTAGCAACACATCAAACATGTTACAAAGGTAGGCTGTAACACATGCATCATGAGATTCAGAACGGTGTTGCAATGAAAGGGGTACAGGAAAACATAGAAAATATGTTAAAAAAAGCGCTATAGCAACACATATGCAGAAAAGTTATAGAAAAGGTGTTACAAAAAGAAGCACTATAGGAACATATAATATGCAGGAAAGCTATATAAAAAGGTGTTACAAAAAGAAGCTAAAGGTCTTGAGTTTCCCATAGTATTCATCGCCGGCTGTTAGGGAAATCTTCTACCCCTTTCTTTGCTTAAGCAATCGGATCCGGAAGAAGAACGGCGTCTATTTTATGTAGGCTTGACCCGGGCTAAAGAAAAAGTGATTTTAACCTGGGCCAAAAAACGGACCCTATTCGCCCGAAATGGGTTCAATCCCCTTCTCCCTTTTTAGAAAACATTGAACCCGCCTTAAAAAAACAGATTGAAATCCGGGGGACCAAACACCCGCTGAGACCCAAGAAAAAACAACTGTCCTTATTTGGAAAATAGTCACGGTTCGTATTGGGTTCCAGGCCCTATCTTGACAAAACGCTAGGAAATGATTATCTAAATATAAAAAATTTCGTGCTTCGATTTATGAACAAAAAAACAAAAGGGGGTGTTACTATGTTTGAGCTTGTTCCCCGGGAAAGAACAAAGACTTTGTCCAAGTTGAGAAAAGAGATGGATGATTTGTGGGGTCGGTTTTTCGGTGATTCCGGTTTCCCGATGTCATCCGAAGCTGTTTGGGCACCAGCTTTAAAGGAAACAAAAGAAAACATAGTGGTCACTGCTGAAATTCCCGGTTTAAGTGCCAAAGAAGTGGAAGTAACCATCAGCGGGGATATGCTGACCATTAAAGGGGAAAAGAAGCAGGAAAAAGAAGAAAAAGACGAGTCCTATCACCTGATCGAACGCCGTTACGGTACATTTTCCAGGAGTATCCGACTGACCACCGACGTGGATGCCAAAAATATCAAGGCCTCTCATAAAGAAGGTGTTCTAACCATTACCCTTCCCAAGAGTGAAAAGGCCAAGGAAAAACAGATCAAGATTACTATAGAATAAGATTCGAAAAAATAGCAATAAAGAAAGGCCGTGTCTATCTACCGATACGGCCTTTTTTATCCGACATTGGAAAATGAATCTCCGGTCAATCGTTGTTCTTAAAATCTTCCGCCTTCAGATCGTGTTTTTTGAGGAGATCGTAGAAGTCGGCGCGGTACTTCCCGGCCAGTTTGGCGGCATTGCTGATATTCCCCTTGCAGATTTCAAGGAGTTGAATCAGGTAACTCTTTTCATAGGCATTCCTGGCTTCCTTGAGGGGCTGCAAGGTCGGGGATGAGGCAACAACGCCCTTAGTCTGTTGAAGAATAAGGTCTTCAGGGATGATATCCTGTTGGGTTATGGCCACAGCGTACTCTATGGTATTTTCCAATTCCCTCACATTTCCCGGCCAATCATAAAGCATCATTTTTTGCAGGGCCGACGGGCTCAATCCCTTGATCTCTTTATTCATTTGCCGGCTGAATTTTTCCCGAAAATGCTCGACCAACAAAGGGATATCCTCCTTTCGTTCCCGTAAAGGAGGCAGAAAAATAGGAATGACGTGGATCCGGTAATAGAGGTCTTCCCGGAAAAGGCCTTGTTTGACCATGGCTTCCAGATCCTTGTTGGTGGCCACGATCACCCGGACATCGACTTCAACCAGCTTCTCGCTGCCCACCGGGTAAAACTGTCGTTCCTGAAGAACCCTCAAAAGCATGGCTTGAATCCCCAGGGGCATGTCCCCGATCTCATCCAGGAAAATGGTGCCTCCATGGGCCTGGGTAAAAAGCCCTTTGGTACTCTTCACCGCCCCGGTAAAGGCCCCTTTTTCATGGCCAAAAAGCCTGCTCTCCAATAACCCTTCGGGGAGGGCGGCGCAATTGATGGCCACGAAGGCCTTGTTTTTCCTCTCGCTGGCCATATGAATAGCCTTGGCAATGAGTTCTTTTCCTGTTCCGCTTTCTCCATGGATATAAACGGTCGATTCGGTTTTGGCGATCTGAGAAACCTCTTCAAGAAGAGGAACGCATCTTCTCGCTTCGGGCCACAATATTTGAAAAACCGTAATGCTCCTCTAATAGGGTTTCCAACCTTTTTACCTCGGAGGTGAGCCTGCGGTTTTCCAGGGCTATTCTGATCTGCAGCAACAATTCTTGGGCGTCAAAGGGCTTGGTGAGGTAGCTGTAAGCCCCTTTCTTCATGGCCTCCACCGCACTTTCGATACTTCCATGGGCCGTAAGGATCACCACCGGCATATCCGGTATGATCCGGTGAAAGGCCTCCATCAGGGATATCCCGTCCTGATGGGCCAGTTGAAGGTCTACGATGGCCAGATCAAATACCTGCTCCTTGAGGGCCCGAGGGCTTCTTCTTCGATCGAGGCCGCCGTGACCTCATAATTGGCCGATTCAAGCCTCATTTTGACCAATTCCAGGAGGTTTAGGTCATCATCCACCACCAAAATATTTCCCAAAGACATGGCTCCTATTATCTTCCTTTCTCTCTCTTCTTCCCTTCAATCTCGATATCCACCTGTTTATACTCTTCCAACATCTTGGACATTTTCTCATGTTCTTTATCAATTTCTCATTTCTTTATCAATTTTTCATTTTCTTTTATCAATTTTTCATTTTCTTTGCCTACTTTTTCATTCATCAAGAAGGATGCTTATCCAGGCTTTGGCCTCTTGACCGAAAAAGCTGTTAGGATACTCTTTAACCAGCCTTTTCATAAAGTCGAGCGACTTGCCAAAATCTTTATTGGGGTTGCCCGGATGGACTGTAGATCAAGCCCAGCATAAAAATGGCCTCCTCCACCGGGGACTGGCCCTGAAAAAAAGTGATTATCGTTTGATTTTCCCAATAGGCTCCTTCAAAATCCCCCTGGGCGAAAAGTTTCCGCCCCTTAAGGAGATGGGCTTTGGCCGTCTCTTCCTTTTTTTCTCTTCGGCAGCGGCCGCTTCTCTTTGTAAGATTTTTTCCTTTTCCGCCGGGGAGATTGCCGGCAGATCCGGTTCCTGAATTTTTTCCAAGAATGCACATCCGTTGAGGAATAGAAAAATCAGACCGGCAAAACAAAATAAAAGGTGCTTCCTTGTCCTAATTTGCTTTCTGCCCATACCCTTCCGCCATGTGAGGTGATGATGTGTTTGACAATCGCCAGCCCTAATCCGGATCCCTTGATCTGATAAGATTTTTCAGGAGTTACCTGGTGAAATTTATTAAAAATAGTTGAGAGATTGTTTTCCGGGATCCCGGGACCGGTGTCCCTCACGGCCACCTTGATGCTTTGGCCGGCAAGACCGGCGAAAACCGCTATACGCCCCCCTTCAGGAGTGAATTTCACTGCGTTTCCAACCAGATTACGGAGCACTTGCAAGATCCTCTCCTGGTCCATTTTAATTTTTGGCAGATTGGTCCTGTACCTCGGCCTGAAGTCTGACCTTTTTTGTTTCCACCAGGGGCCCCATCTCAGGATCACCTTATCGATCAGGCGAACAAGATCGGTCTGTTCAAAGTGATAAATCATCATCCCCGCCTCCATCTTAGACAGGTCCAGGGAGGAATTGACCAGATCAATCAACCGGCGGCTTTCCTGGGCGACAATAGCCAGGAGCTTTTTTTGTTTGTCGGTAACCAGTCCGGCCGCCTCCTCCTGCAGGAGGGCAATCCCTTCTTTAATGGAAGTCAGAGGGGTCCGCAGTTCGTGAGACATGGTGGAAAAAAAATCGGATTTCATCTTGTCCAGGGTACTGAGTCTGTGAATCATCAAATTAAAGGCCTGGGCCAACTCTGAAATCTCAGGGGAAGAAGAAATCTTTAAATCACTCTTAAAAACCCCTTCGGATATCTCTCGGGTTTTCAGTCTCAACAAGCCTAAGGGGATCGTGATGCTCCGGGTGATCAGAAAAGAGATGATGATGACCGAACCCAAAGCCAGCGAAGCCAGGATTACGGCCATATTACGGGCGGAATCCCCGGCCTCCCCCTGTTCCTTCATCCGTTGATGGGAATCCTGTTGTACTCGGATCTCCAACAGTTCCAATTCAATTAAGATGCCATCGACCAACCTTTCTTTTTCGGTTTCGTATTCTTTCTTTGAAATGCTTTGCCTACTAAAAGAGTCGTTCTGTTTCCCCACCAGAGATTGATAGCGGTCATGGTATTTCTTGATTTTGGTCAAGATATCCCGATGGATCCGGGTATCGGAAACAGCAAAGGCCATATCCAGATTCCGGGAAAATTCTTCTTTGGCTGAAAAAAACTGATTATAAAGGCTTTGATCTCGGTGATGATATACTTTTTCAGGAATCGATGCTGCGAAAGGTTCAAATCCGCCAATTTTTTTTCGTATTCCAGAATTCGATTGTCGACGTTCAGAATATATTGAGTGACCGTACTAAACCGTCTGAGACGCGATAATGGCATAGACCCCGACCATCATCACCAGGATAAAGATAATCAGATAACCGATAACTAATCGCCAAAATAGTTTTCATTCCGTGCTGCCTCCTGCCATCAATTACAACCCAGACAGGGTACCGGGACAAGGTACCAGAGGACTGTGACGCCGGTCTCAGGGGTTTGTGACGCCGTCACCATTATGCCCAAGAAAAGCGTCCCGGGTACTGATCGGCGGATGCACCTGCACCCCAGGTTTTTGCCAGGGGGGCGGTTACGCCCAATAGTTCCGGTCGAGCGTGCGGTACTGGATGGCCTGGGCAATGTGCTTGGCGTCGAGCTGGGCGGCGCCCTCCAG
>CAVYVY010000018.1:217500-289213 GCA_963772145.1 uncultured bacterium | reverse complement strand
GGAGATTCCGGTCGCGGAGAAGAAAAAGGGTGGCGGGATCATGGGCCTGATCGCCAACAGTCCGCTGGGCAAGACCGGTCTGGGCGACCTGTACGTCCGTGGCGGGGTCTTCATGCACTGGCTGCTGCTGTCGGCCATCATCGGCGCGGCCTACGTGATCGAGCGCTTCTGGACGCTTAACCGCGCCAGGACCGACACCCGCAGGTTGATCGGCAGCGTCATCACCACGCTGCGCAGCGAAGGGGCCGACGCGGCGGCGCAGATCTGTCAGCGCACCCGTGGCCCGATCGCGGCGATCATGAATGCCGGGCTGCTGAAGATCGGCCAGGGGCCGTCGGCGGTGGAAAAGGCCTGCGCCTCCGCCGGCGCGTTGGAGCTTGCGTTTCTGGAGCGCGGCCTCAACTGGATCACCACTGTCATCAACATCGCCCCACTGATCGGCTTCCTCGGTACCGTGTCGGGCATGATCCACGCCTTCGAGGCGATCGCCGCGGCCGAGCAGGTCAACGCGAAGTTGGTCGCGAGCGGCATTTCCGAGGCCCTGATCACCACTGCGGCCGGTCTGATCATCGCCATCCCGTGCGCTGCCGGTTACAACTATTTCGTCTCCGTGAACGACCGCTTCGTGAACGAGATGGAAGAGAGCGCCGGCGAACTGATCAACGAGGCCGTCAGGATCCAGGCTCAGCACTAGGTGGGCGAGTAGAGGGCACGGCCCTTCCGCGAGCGGGAAGGGGAGCGGCCATGATCATGAAGTCGCGGCGGAAGAAGATGATCACGGGGATCGAGCTTGTCTCGACCAGTGATGTCGGCTTCCTGTTGCTGATTTTCTTTATCGTGTCGACGGCATTCGCTCTCGACATGGGTCTGCCGCTGCTGCTGCCCGCGAAGGAGTCGGCGGGGCAGGTGCTCAGGATCAGGCAGAGCAACGTGGCGACCCTGAAGGTGCACGCGGACAACAGCCTCACGCTCGACGAGAAGATCATCGAGGTCGATCACATCAAGGCGATGATCGAGCAGCGCCTTCAGGCGCAGCCGCAGTTGGTGGTCGTACTCGAAACGCACCCCGACGCGAACTACGGGATTATGGTGGCGTGCCTGGACGAACTCAGGCTGTCCGACGCGCGCCGGGTGTCGTTGAAGACTTCCCGGTAGGGATGGGGGCGTCAGGCGTGGCCCTCGATTTCAAACGCCGGAACGGCCGGGTGAGTGCGATCCCGACCGCTTCCACCGGGGACATTGCGTTTCTGCTGCTGATCTTCTTCATGGTGACCACGATCTTCGTCAAGGAAACCGGCCTGGTCGTCGACCTGCCGCGCGCGGAGGCGGGCGAAAAGATCAAGCAGGATCTTGTGTCCAACATTTACATCAATAAACGGGGCCAGATCTCCATCGACGACATGCTGGTGAGCCCGCAGGATGTTTCCGCGCTGATGGGGCAGAAGATCTCGGCCAACCCCGGCCTGATCGTCGCCTTCAAGGCGGACCGCGAGACGCCCTACAGGATCGTCAGCGACGTGATGGAGCAGTTGAAGGAGGTCAGCGCCTTGCGGGTGTCCTTCAATACCATGCCCGATGGCAATCCCGGACGCAAGTACTAGCCCGGACGGCCCGGTTGGCAGCCGTTCCGTTCAGGGGGAAGCCGCCGACGGACGGCGGGCGGTTCGATTCGGGCGGGTGGGGAGCAACCCCGCCCCTTCCTTTGCGTACAACCCGCTACGGTGCCGGCAGTGGAAGATGCGCGGAAAGGCGTTGGATTCCTGGCCGGTGCTGTCTATCATCGACGCGCGGACGCCCGCCGCGGCTCGGCGGCGAGGCGGTTCGTGCGACTCGTGGCCACCTCCCGGAGGAGACAGGTTCATGAACGTCCGGTCCATTTGCCGGGGCGCCATGGTGACGCTGGCGGTGCTGGTGAGCATGGGGGCCGCGGTGGCGCGGTCGGAAACTTCTTTGGCGGCTCCGGCTCCGGGCGACAGCGCGGCCGCGGCGCGGCCGGTGCTCGATCTGGCGCAGTGCGTGGATATCGCGCTGCGCAGCAGTCTCGGCCTCGCCACCGCGGACGCGGAGTGCGACGCGGCCGCCGCCGGCGTGCAGGGAGCCTGGGGAGCGTTCCTGCCGAACGTCAGCCTGGGCCGGCAGTACAGCAAGAACGAGCGGACCGACTTCGACGTGTCGCGCACCAGCGTGATCCCGGATTCGATCGCGACCCTCGGTGGCAACATCATCCCCTACGGGATCTCCCGCCCGACCGGGGAGCTCTACGACCAGAGCCTGAAGACGACCTACTCGGACTGGGGCGCGGACGCGTCGCTGAATGTGTTCGACGGGCTGCGCAAGTACGGGGCGCTGAAATCGGCGCGCAGCTCGCTCCGCGCGGTCGAGTCGTCGGCCGGGTACGCGCGGCAGCAGGTCGTCGAGAACGTGGCCGCGGCCTATTTCAACCTCCTGCGCTACGAACGCCTGCTGGAGGTCGCCGGGGAGAGCCAGGACCTCGCGGGGCGCGAGCTGGAGCGGATGGAGGTCTATTTCAAGCTCGGCAGCGCGGCGCGCAGCGATGTCCTGCAGGCCAAGGTCCTGCACGAACAGACTCGTCTCGAGGTGGTGCGGGCCGGGAACGCCGTGGAGCAGGCGTTTGCCAATCTGGCCTACGCCATGAACCGCCCGCTCGCCGAGCGGTTCGAGATCGAGCGTTCGGTCATGTCCTCCGACTTCACCCTGGAAAGCCTCGATGTCCTCTACGCGGAGGCGCTGTCGCGCCGGCTGGATCTGCAGGGCCGGGCGCAGGATCTCGAGGCGCGCCGGGGCGAAGTCACGTCGGCCAACGCCGGGTTCTGGCCCAGCCTGGACCTGTTCCTGAGCTACACGCGCTCGAAGAACGAGTCGCCCTACCGGTTCGGCGCCCAGGAGTCGGACAACCTCGGCTACGGGTACCGGGTGAACTGGAACATCTTCGACCGCCTGCAGACCCTGTCGGGCCGCGGGCAAGCCAAGGCGCGCGAGCGGGTGGCCGAGTACGGCCTGGAGCAGGCCCGTCTGGACGCGCAGCTCGAGGTGCGGCAGATCTACAACAATCTCGTCGAGGCGCGGGAGCGGGCGAGTCTCAGCCGGGAGACCATCATCCAGGCGGAGGAGGCGTTGCGCCTCGCGCAGGAGCGCTTCCGCGTCGGCGCCGGCACGACTCTCGATGCGATCACGGCGCAGGTGAATCTGGCGAAGGCGCGAGCCGATGAGGTGCAGGCCATCTGCGACTATCTCATCAACGCGGCCAAGCTCGACCGTGCCGTCGGGCGGGCGGTGCGCACCGTGGGGAGCGGGTCGTGAGCCCCCGCGACGACGAGATCCTGATCGCCATGCGCGATCTGCGCAAGACCTACCAGGTCGGCACGGTGGAGGTGCCGGCCGTGCGGGGCGTGGATCTCGAGATCAGGCGCGGCGAATACGTGGCCATCATGGGGCCGAGCGGCTCGGGCAAGTCGACCCTCATGAATCTGGTCGGCTGCCTCGACACGCCGACCGCTGGAACCTATGTGCTCAATGGCACCGAAGTGAGCACGCTCACCGACGACCAGCTCGCGCACATCCGCAACCGGGAGATCGGTTTCGTCTTCCAGACCTTCAACCTGCTCCCGCGCGCGACGGCGTTCCAGAACGTCGAGTTGCCGCTGGTCTACGCGGGCCGACCGCTGGCCGAGCGGCGGCGACGGGCGGCCGAGGCGCTGGCGGCGGTCGGTCTGAGCGATCGCGCCGAGCACCGACCGAACGAACTGAGCGGCGGGCAGCGGCAGCGGGTGGCGATCGCGCGGGCGCTGGTGAACAATCCGGCGCTGATCCTGGCCGACGAACCGACCGGCAACCTCGATTCGGTCACCAGCCTCGAAATCATGGGGCTGATGGACGACCTGTACCGCCGCGGCAACACGATCATCATCGTGACCCACGAGCCGGACATCGCGGCGCACACGCACCGCATCATCCGGCTGCACGACGGCCGCGTGGCCAGCGACCTGCCGAACGCTCCGGCGGCCGCGAACGCTTCGCCGGTCTGAGCGGGAGGCTGCGCGTGAGCCCCCGAGCGCGTTTCGAGGCCGCCGCCGTTTTCCTCTTGCTCGTCGTCGCGGCGCTGTTGGGCGCCGCGACGGCGGGCGCGGCGTCGGCCTGGGAACCGGCCGCCCGGGCCGGCATCCAGATCTCGGTCGCCACCCACATCGATTCCACCGGCGTCGAAGCGCCGCTCGTGCGGGCGTCGGTCCCGTATGGCGCGCTCGTCTTCATCCGGGAGGGCGCGGTCTTCCGCGCGGCGATCCGGCTGACCGTGATCGCGAAGCACGACGGCCGGCGCGCGGGCGGCGGGGTGGGGGAGGCGGTGGTCACGGTCGCCGACTACGCCGCCACGCGCGGCGATCAACAACTCGCCTGCGCGGCGCCGCTGCAGCTGCGTGCCGGCGGACGCACCACGCTGGAGGTCGAGATCCTGGTGACGGGCACCTCCCGCCGGTGGCGGGAACGCCTGGAGTACGTTGCCGGACGGGGCCTGAGGGTTCCGCTCTATTTCGCCGACTTCGCCTGGAACGCGGCGGTGGGGCCGAACACCGGCGCGGCGCTCGGTCCCCAGGAGGACTCCCTGCGGGTCAGCGTGACCCTGGCCCGGCGTCCCAACGTACCGGACTGGCCGCCGGACGGAGTCACGCTTGCCGCGCTCGTGGCGCCGCCGGGGCGGGGCGACAAGCCGGCCCCGCGGCGGCTGGAGGTCGTCGCCGACGGCGGTCGGCGCGGAGCGCCCGCGGTCATCGCGGCTGGCCTGGGCCGCGGCCGACCTGCCGCTGGGGCGGCTGGTCCTGTCGCTGCTGGCTCGAGAGCGGCGACGCGGCCGCGCCGGAGCGGCTCGACCTCGATCCGCCGCGTCCGTTCGTCAATCTGGCGGTGCGCTGGCGCGAAGACGCGCAGTGGCGTCAGCACGTGGCCTGGCTGGAGGGGACCGTGCCGTCCGAAGCGCGCGCCGGACTGCTGCGGCTGCCCGTCGCAGAGCGGCGCGAGGCGTGGCGGGCGCTCTGGCCGCCGCTGGCGGCCGCCGCCGGGGTCTCCGGCCGCCGAACTCGAGCGCGAGCACCTGCTGCGGATCGTCGCCGCCGACGAGCGCTTCGGCGGCCTCGGACGCGGCGCGCTGACCGATCGCGGCCGGATCTGGGTCCGCTGCGGCGAGCCCGACTCGGTCGAGGAGCGGGGGGCCGATCTGGCCTACGAGGGACGCTGGGAGATCTGGTACTATCACGCGCGTCATCTGGTCTTCACGTTCTACGACGCCCACGGACTGGGCGACTTCCGCCTCGTGGCGAGCGGTACCCTGTAGCGGCGGTCGCGCCGGGCGGGGGCGCCGGCGAGGAGTCTCGATGCGGCAAGCCGCGTCGCGGTCTGAACTGGCGATCCGTCTCGGCCTGAGCCGCGTGCTGGCGGGTCGCTGCTTCGGCGTCGGCGCGGCGCGCGCGACCGAGACGCGGCTGCGCTCGCTCGGCGGCGGCGGGGACGTCTGCGAGGATCTGGCGAACGTCCTGCGCTGGTACGGCTGCCTCCCCTCGTATGGCAACACGGCGCTGCTGGAGCTGGGGGAGTTCGACGAGCGCTCACAGCTATGCCCGGGATCGCCAGGCCGTGCGGCAGGGAGCCGGCGCGCAGTTCCGCCTCGGACCGGATGGACGCGACGGCACGCTGGGCGCCTATCTGGCCCGGCACGGCGATCACCGATCGTGGCCGGCGGCGTGGAATCTGCTTTACGGTCGCGCCTGGTCGTCCGGCCAGATCGGCCTGCTGTTCGGCGTCAACAAGAGCGACACGGAGACTGCCGAAACGGACGTGAACGCGCAGATCCGCGATCGCGAGGACGAGGTGTTCGGTCTGGGCGTTCGCTGCGACCTCGGATCGCGCGCCTATCTCGACCTGGCCGGCGAGTGGCGCAGCGCCTGGGTGGACTATCGGGAACCGGCATTGGCGCTCGCCTTCGCGGACCGGAGTTGGGGCAGTTTCGGCTGCCCGGGGGCGTCTCTTCTGCGAGATGTCTCCCGAGCTGATCCTCGTGCCCTTCTTCGCCTACACGCGCGATGACCGCTGGGAACTGGATCCCGCCTGGAGCAGCTGGACCGGCCCGTTCCGGCTTGACGCCTGGTCGACGCGCGGAGGCACTGGGGCTGAACCTCCTGCCGAGCGGCGATGTGCAGGGGATCGTGGGTCTGGAGTGGCGGCGGGGCCATCGGCCACTATGGCTCAGGGGCGACGGGGATATGCTGTCGGCGGCGCCACTGCGAAATCGTGGCGCGGCTCGGCCTCGAGGCGCGGCTGCGTCCGTGGCTGTCGCTGCGCGCGGGCGCCGTGACCGCCCCCGGACCCGACGCCGGCGTGCGGCCCGCCTCCCCGGACGGGCTGACCGAGACTTCGACCTCACCCTCGGCCTCGGCCTGCACCTGGGCGAGCTGGACGCCGACTTCCTGTTGAACGATGACGCGCCGTTCAATCTCGGGTCGCTGGTGACGAACGCCGGCGCGGGGGAGGCCTCCACCTTCTCGAGCGTGTCGCTGGCCTACCGTTTCTAGCCCGGTCGCAGATCACCGGCGCCCGCGGTCCTCAAGATCCGGCGGCTCCGGCCGAAAACCGTCACAGGTGATCGCTTGGCGTCCGCCGACCGGACCCGCATCGCGCGGGGCCGGGGTGCGCGTGTACTTCCTCTACTACTACCCCGTCGGCTTCGACCAGCCGCGGGAGCGTCGTCCCGGCGTGACGATCGGCCTGATCGCCACGATGGGCGTCGTGTTCGCCTGGCAGAAGTGGTTCCCGGGGCTGCTGCCGCTGGCGCCGACCCGCCTGATCTACCTCGCCGGTTCGACCGCGCCGTGGGCCGCGGTGACGGCGATCTTCCTGCACGGCGGCTGGCTGCACCTGCTGGGCAACCTGGTCTACCTCGCGGCGTTCGGGCCCGCCGATCGAGGACCGTCTCGGTCACGGGCGGTTTCCTGCTCTACTTCCTGATGCTCGGCGCGTGGGGCAACGTGGCGCACGGGGTGATCCGTGGCGGCCGGCTGGACGCCGGGCCCCGCCGGGGTGCTCGGGGCCTCGGGCGCGCTGGCCGGTCTGCTGGCGATCGCCCTGGTGCGCTTCTACTACGCCCGCGTGGCTGTCGCCTGGTGGCTCTTCGCCCCCCTGCAGGGTGTCAACCGGGTGGGACGGGCGTACGTGCCGGTGACCCTGGCGGCCGGGGTATGGCTGTTCGCTGCAGATCGTGCAGGGAATGGTCGCCCGCGAGTCGGGATCGCGCATCGCCTTCGGCGCGCACTTCGGCGGTTTCGCCCTCGGTCTGTTCCTTGCTCTGGCGCTCGGCTGGCATCACGAGGCGCGGGGGGCGCGGAAGCTGGCGCGGGCCCGGCGGTTCCTCGAGCAGGGCCAGGCGTGGGCCGCCGAGGGGGAACTGCTCGACCGGCTGCGCACGGCGCCGGACGATCTCGAGGCGCTGCTGCCGCTGGCGCGGGCGCGCCGCATGACGGGACGCACGGGGGATGCGCGCGAGGCGTACCGCCGGGCGCACGCCGTGGCGGTGCGGGAGGGGCGGGGCGATCTCGCCCTCGACATCTATCGCGAGGCCCGGCGCGGCGACGCGGCGCTCGTGCTGACCGGCCGACGATCTGACCCGCGCGGCGTTCCTGCTCGAGAAGCAGGGGGACTATCGCGGCGCCGTGGAGGCCTTTCTTGACCTGTACCGCTATCACCGTCGCGACCGTCGCGCGGAATTTTCCCTGGCCCGCGCGATCGTGCTGCTGCGCGGACGACTCGGCGAGCCGGCGGAGGCGGCCGACTGGCTGGCGATCGTCCGGAGGGAGTTCCCGGCCGGAACGTGGCGGGAATTCCTGGAGAGCGAGGTCAGGCAGGCAGGAGCGCGGCGTGCAGCGGGACGAGCAGACGTGGCAACGCCGCCGCCGGCACCAGCAGTCTGAGCACGCCGCCGTCGGTGCGGATTTCCCAGTCGGCAATCTTCGCAGGCGGCCAGCAGCGGCGCGAGCGTGGCGCGGGCGGCGGCCCAGCCGACGCCGGGCGGCCCCGCCAGGCTCAGCAGGCCAGGCCGCGCCGGAAGCGCAGTCGCCCCCCGTCGACCGCCGCCGCGGCCAGCGCGGCGTGGATCTTCGCGAGGCCGGTCGGTTCGCCGATCGCTTCCCAGCGCCACTGCTCCGTGCTCTGCTCCAACCACTCCGCCAGGATCAGCTTCACGGTCGGTCGCTTCCGTCACCAGGCGGGCCCAGGTTGCGCCGCCGTCGGCCGGCACGCCGGCCAGCGCGAGCAGCGCCGCATCCTCACGCACGTCGATGGTGAGTGGGCGCCAGGTCGGCGTCATCCCCGCGGGCCGGCGTGGCGGCGACGTCCGGGGGGGGCGGCGGAGGCGGGCGGTCCGACCCGCGTGCCGGGTCCGGGAACGAAGCTCGATCCGACCAGCAGCGGCACGCCGTGGCGACGCGCGTACTCGACCGCGCGGGCGTGGATCACGCCGCACCCCGTCGCGGCCACCTGTTCCATCTCCTCGTAGGTGAGCGTGGCGTGGCGGCGGGCGTCGGGCACCTTGCGGGGGTCGGCGGTGAAGACGCCGTCGACGTCCTTGAGGATCTCGCAGCGCAGCGCGCCGAGCGCCGCGGCCAGCGCCACCGCGGTCGTGTCGCTGCCGCCGCGGCCGAGCGTGGTGATCTCGCGGTCCACGCTCACCCCCTGGAATCCGGCCACGACGACCACGCGCCCCTCGGCGAGCGAGCGGCGCACGCGGTCGGCGCGCACCTCGACGATGCGCGCGTCGGTGTGGCTGGTGTCGGTGATGATGCCGACCTGGCTGCCGGTGTAGGAGATCGCGGGGCAGTCCTCCGCGGCGAGCGCCATGGAGAGCAGCGACATCGTGATCCGCTCGCCCACGGAGAGCAGCATGTCGAGCTCCCGGCGCGGCGGCTCCGGATTGGCCTGGTGCGCGAGGTGGAGCAGCTCGTCGGTGGAGCGTCCCATCGCGCTGACGACCACGACCAGTCCGTAGCCCTCGGCCCGCTGGGCCACCAGATCGCGCGCCACCGCCCGCAGGCGATCGATCGAGGCGAGCGAGGAGCCGCCGTACTTGCGGACGATGACGCCGCGATCGGGCGGGGGAAACGGTGCATTCACGGGGCGGTCCTCCAGGGTGCAGCCGGGGCGAAGAATAGGAACGCTCCCGCAGCCCGGCAAGCGGAAAGCGGAGCGGTCGCGGCGGAGAAAAAGGTTGCCCGGCCGGGGGGGGGCTGCTAACTTGCTCGCGCTTCCATACGACTGTAGTGTGCTGGAAAACAAAGAGATACGCATAATGCAGGAGGGGGCGACCCCCGCCGGCGGCGCCGTCTCGGGTGCCGGCGGTCGGTTCGGCCGTCGATCGTCTGTTGCGCTGGCGGCGCCAAGTCGCTCTCGCCGGCGGAGTTGCTGGCGCTGGTGCTCGGTCCGGGCGGTCCGGTGCCGGCCAGCGTGCTGGCGGCCAGTCTGCTCGGTGCGCCACGACTCGCTCTGCGGCGCTGGGCGGCCTGCGGACGGGGGTTCTGCTGCGCGAACCGGGGTGCGGCCCCGGGCGGGCGGGACGACTGGCGGCCGCCTTCGAGCTGGGCGCGCGGGCGGCCGCGCCGCGTCGCGTGCTTGGACTCGTGGTGACGCGTCCCGCAGGACCTGCTGCCGCTGCTGGAGGAGGAATTCCGCGGCTGCGACCGGGAGCACTTCCTGGCGGTGCTGCTGGACGCCCGCCACCGGGTGCTGGCCGTGGAAACGGTGTCGGTCGGCTGCCTCGACGCGTCGCTGGTGCATCCGCGGGAACTGTTCCGCGGCGCGGTGGCGCTTGGGCGCGGCGGCGGTGATCGCGGCGCACAACCACCCCTCCGGGTGCGCGCGACCGAGCGGGGACGATATCGGACTGACCGGCCGCCTCGCTCGCTGCGGACGGCTGCTCGGCATCGAGTTGCTCGACCATATCGTGGTCGGTCGGGGCGAGTTCACGAGTCTCAGGGAGCACGGCTGGCCCGGACCTGATTGGCACGCGGGCGGGGAGCCCTGTCCGGACTCTGAAGGGTGACATAATGTTCAAGGGATTCTCGGGACTGCTGGCCAACGACGTGGCGATCGACCTCGGCACCGCCAATACCCTGGTCTATATCAAGGGCAAGGGCATCGTGCTGAACCAGCCGTCGGTCGTGGCCATCCACAAGGCGACCGGCAAGGTCTACGCCGTGGGCGCCGAGGCGAAGGCGATGATCGGCAAGACGCCCGAGAGCATCTCGGCCATCCGGCCCCTGAAGGACGGCGTGATCGCCGACTTCGAGGTCACCGAGTACATGCTGCGCGAGTTCATCCGGCTCGCGCAGAAGAAGCGGCACTTCGTGGCGCCGCGCATCGTGATCTGCGTGCCGTCGGGCATCACCGAGGTGGAGAAGCGCGCGGTGCGCGATTCGGCCAAGCACGCCGGCGCGCGCGAAGTGTTCCTGGTGGCGGAGCCGATCGCGGCGGCGATCGGCGTGGGCCTGCCGGTCGACCAGCCGAGCGGCAACATGATCATCGACATCGGCGGCGGCACGACCGAGATCGCGGTCATCGCGCTCAACGGCATCGTCTGCGACACCTCGATCCGGGTCGGCGGCGACGAGATGGACGAAGCGATCGTCACCTACGTCAAGAAGAACCACAACCTGCTGATCGGCGACCAGACGGCCGAGGGGATCAAGAAGAAGATCGGCACCGCGCTACAAGCTCGACAAGGAAGAGGAGATGGAGATCAAGGGACTCGACCAGGTGTCGGGCATGCCCAAGACGATGAAGATCTCCACCGTCGAGATCCGCGAGGCGCTGCAGGAGCCGATCCAGGCCATCTGCGACGCGCTCAAGCACGCGCTCGAGCAGACGCCCGCCCGAACTGGCGGCCGACATCAAGGACCGCGGCATCGTCATGACCGGCGGCGGTGCGCTGCTGCGCGGCCTGCCGGAACTGCTGCGGGAGCAGACCGACCTGCCGATCAACCTGATGGACGACCCGCTCTTCTGCGTGGTGCTGGGCACCGGGAAGATCCTCGACGACTTCGAGACGCTACCGCCCGGTGATCATGCGCAGCGCCCGGGACTGATCACACCATGCCTTCACGCGGCTTCCATCTCTCGCGTCGGGCGGAGAAGGCCGCCTTCGCGATCTGCATCGCCATCTGCGCGGGCCTGCTGCTGCTGCCCGACTCCGCGCAATTGCGCGTGGCGGACTCGCTCGGCGCGGTGACCACCGACCCGTTCTTCCGGCTGCGCGACTTCATCGAGGATGTGGGGCGGGTGAAGCGGCAGCAACGCGGCGCTGCGCGCGGAGGTCGCCGCGCTCGAACTGGAGCGCAGCGGGCTGGCGCGTCTGCGGCGCGACGCCGGGCGGCTCGGCGAGGCCGCCGGACTGCGCGCGGCCGGCGTGGGCTCCCTGCAGCCGTGCGAAGTGGTGGCGCGTCGCTCCGGGCGCCTGCCCAGCCTGGTCAGGATCCGCAGCGCGCAGCCGGTGCTCTGGCGCACCTTCCAGCCGGTGATCACCCCGGCCGGGCTGCTCGGCCGCGTGAAGCAGCCGGCCGGATCGTACGAGGCGTGGGTGGAGCTGCTGACCTCCCCCGACCTGGCGCTCGGCTGCGAGATCGAGCGCAACGGGGTGCTCGGCATCCTGCGTCCCCGCGACGGCGACTTCGTGCTGGACATGGTCGGGCCGTGACGAGGACGTGGTGCCGGGCGACCGCATCCTCACCTCCGGCATCGCCGAACTGCACGAGTCGGGCGCCGGCACGCGCCCCGAGGCGAGTTTCCCGCGCGGACTGCCGGTAGGGCTGGTGCGCGAAGTCTCCGCGCCGGCCGATCAGCTGTTCAAGACGATCCGGGTTTCTCCGCTCGCCTCGCTGCGGCGCAACGACGTGGTCTTTGTCGTCACGGCGCCGGGGGAATGGTACCTGCCGGCCCTGCCGGTGGCCGACGCGGATACGGCAGCGGGCGGCGCGGCGCCGGCGGACAGCGCCGGCCCGGCCCGGCCCGACAGTGCGCGCGCCGACAGCGCCCGCGCCGGGCGGCGGGGCGCGATTTTCCAGATCCCGGCCGACGCGACGCTTCCCCCGCCCGGAGGGGGCGGGCGATGAGTACGTCCACCCGCACCGTGCTGTTCGTCCTGGCCGTGGCCTTCGTCGGCGAGGTGGGGCTCGCGCCGTTGTTGAGCTTCGGTGGCGTCACGCCCGATTTCGCCGTGATCGCCATCGTTGTCCTGGCCCTGGCGCGGGGCGCTTTCGCGGCGACGGTCGGGGGGCTTGTCCTGGGCCTGGTCCAGGACCTGGCCTGCCCGCAACTGCTCGGGCTGCACGCGTTGGCGCAGACGATCGTCGGCTACGGTTGCGGGCGGTTGCGCGGCATGCTGCTCTACGGCCATCCGATCGCGGAGGGGACCCTCGTGGCGCTTGCTTCGCTGGTGCATCAGACGATCTATCTGGCCGGGGAGAGCGGCTTCGGCCTGGGGTCGTTCCTGCGCCCGTTCCTGCTGCAGGCGCTGCCCGGGGCGCTGTTCACGGGGCTGCTCGGCGTGCCGCTGCTGCGCCTGGCCGCCCGCCTGCGGATCCTCGACCCGGAAGAGTGAGTGCGCCGTGTTCGCCGACCGCCCCCAGCGCGCGAACGTGTTCCGGATCACGGTCGTGGTGCTGTTCGGGATCCTCTTCACGAACCTTTTCATTCTGCAGGTCGTGCGCCACGACGAGCTGAAGGCACGTTCCGTGGAGAACCGCGAGGTGCGCACGCGGGTGCGCCCGCCGCGGGGTCGTCTGCTCGATCGTGACGGCCGCGTGCTGGCCGACAATGTCTACGTGGCGGACATCACGGTGGGGCCCGGTTCGCTGCGGCGAAAGGGGAAGGTCGCTCCCGACAGCACCCTCGATCGTCTGATCACCTGGCTTGAGCTGCCGCGCGCGGAGACTCTGACGCGGATGCAGCGCGATTTCCAGCGGGGCCAGGAGCGCCTGACCGTCGTGCCGGGCGCGACCATGCGGCAGATCGCCGCCGTCGAGGAGCGGCGGACTCAATTGCCCGGGGCCCGGGTGGAGGCGCGTTCCCGGCGGCGCTACCTGTACGGACCGATGCTGGCCCATGTGACCGGCTATGTGTCCGAGGTGACGCAGGCCGAGATGGACTCGGCGCGGCCGGCGGGGGTCTACGCCCCGGGCGATCTGGTGGGCAAGTCGGGCCTCGAGGCGGGGCTGGAGGCGCGTTTGCGGGGGCGGGCCGGCACGCGCATCGAAGAGGTCAACGCGACCGGTCGGGTGGTCGGCCGCGCCGCCGTCTGGCTGGAGCAGGTGACCGCGGGCGAGGACCTGCGACTTTCCCTTTCCCTGGCCCTTCAGGAGACTCTGGCGGCCGCCATGGCGGGACGTCCGGGCAGCGCGGTGGCGATGGCGGTGCCATCGGGCGAGGTGCTGGCGGCGTACAGCTCCCCTTCCTACGATCCGAACCTTTTCGTGGGCGGCATCGGATCGGACGACTGGCGGCGGCTGCGCGACGACCCCGACCGGCCTCTCTTCAACCGGATCATGCAGGCGACCTACCCGCCCGGCTCCCCCTACAAGGTCGTGACCTCGCTCTGCGGTCTGCTCAACGGCGTGGTGGATCCGCACGGCACGTTCCAGCCGTGCGGCGGTGGCTATCAGTTCGGCAGTCGTTTCTTCCGCTGCTGGAAGAAGGAGGGGCACGGGTCGCTCGACCACGAGCTGGCGCTCGTCAAGTCGTGCGACACGTTCTACTATCAACTCGGTCTGCACCTGAACATCGACCAGATGCAGCGGGCCGCGCTGGCCCTGCACCTCGGCCGGCCCACGGGGGTCCCTTTCCGCAATGAGGCCGGCGGACTCATCCCGTCGTCGGCGTGGTACGACAAACGCTTCGGGAAGCGGGGCTGGACGCGCGCCGTGATGCTGAACAACGCCATCGGTCAGGGCGAGGTCGCGGTCACGCCGCTGCAGATGGCCATGTTGACCGCCACCGTGGCCAGCTCGGGCCGGGTGGACCGGCCGCACTTCCTGGTCGGCGAGCCGCGCGGGAAGATCGAGCCGTTGCCGTTCGCCGAGGATCAACTGGCCTGGGTGCGGGGCGCCATGGCCCGTGTGGTGGAGGAGGGCACCGGCACCGCGGGGCGCGTGGAGGGGTACCGGGTGGGTGGCAAGACCGGAACCGCCCAGAATTCTCAGGGCGGCGATCATGCCTGGTTCATTTGCTATGCGCCGGTGGAGGCGCCCGAGGTGGCGCTGGCAGTGATCATCGAGCACGGCGGGCACGGCGGATCGGTGGCGGCCCCGGTGACGGCGCGCTGGCTGAAGGCCTATTTTGCGGGTCAGGCGGCCGCCGACTCGGCCGCGAACCCGGCTGCGGCGGGTGACCCCGCGGCGCCGGCGCCGGCGTCGGCGGCGGGAGGCGGGCCATGAAGACGCGGCTGGCGATGCTCCTGCCCAAGGGCGATCGCCGTCTGCTCCTGGCCTACGCCGGCCTCTGTCTCTACGGCCTGGCCATGTTGTGGAGCGTGACCGAATCCATCCGCGGTCCCTACGAGAGTTTCGACCCGGGCGTGCCGAAGTCGATCTTCTGGCGTCAGATGATCTGGATGGGGGCCGCCTGGTTCATGCTGCTGGTTGCGGCGCGTCTGCCGCTGCGTCATCTCGAGGAGTTGTCGCCGCTGTTCTATGGCGCGTCGATCGTGATGCTGATCGCGGTGCTGGCCGTGGCTCCGGTCGTCATGGGGGCCCGGCGCTGGTTCCCCCTCGGCCCGTTCAGCCTGCAGCCGGCCGAGATCGCGAAGGTCTGCCTCATCCTGCTGCTGGCCCGCGTCATGACCCGCCAGTCGCCGGAGCGACACTCCCCGGCGATGGTCGCGCAGACCGGCGCCCTGGTGGGGCTGCCTTTCCTGCTCGTTCTCAAGGAGCCCGATCTGGGAACCGCGCTGGTCTTTCCCGCGGTCTGGCTGGCGATGATCACGTGGTACGGCGTTTCGTGGGTCTTCCTGCTGGCGGTCGGTTCGCCGGTGCTGAGCGCGGTGATCAGTTTCTATTCCGAGTCGGTGGTGCACCAGGCCTGGCCGTGGGGCATCTACCTGCTGCTGCTGCTGGGGGTGCTGTTCCTGGGGCGGTTCCGGCTCGGGGAGAGTGCGGTGCTGCTCGTGGGCAACATCGTGACCGGCCTGGGCATCCCCTTCATCTGGGGCCTGCTCGAACCGTACCAGCAGAACCGCGTGCTGACCTTCTTCGACCCCAGCCGCGACACCATGGGAGCGGGGTACCAGGTGTTCCAGTCGAAGGTGGCGATCGGCGCCGGCGGGTTGTTCGGCACCCACTATCTTCGCGGGACGCAGAAGGGGCTCGCCTTCCTTCCGGAGCGGCAGACGGACTTCATCTTCTCGGTCGTGGGGGAGGAGCTTGGCCTGCTCGGCGCGATCGTGCTGCTGCTGCTGTTCCTGTTCCTGATCCTGCGTGGTCTCTCCGTGGCGGCCGAGGCGCGCCGTCCGTTCGCCTCGTTCGTCGCGATCGGCGCCACCGCCTATTTCTGTTTCCATGTGGTGGTGAACGTGTCCATCACGAGCGGTCTGATGCCGGTGACGGGAGTGCCCCTCCCGCTGCTCAGTTATGGCGGCTCGAATCTGTTGACCAGTGCGTTCCTGACCGGCCTGCTGCTGAATGTCGGCGCCCGGGACTACGATGCCTGAGGAGGAGCCGTGCATCCCGTCATTTTCGGTTTTCTGAAGAGCTACGGACTCACGCTGTCGCTCAGCTTCCTGCTGGGAATCCTGCTCTGCCTGCGTCGCGGTCGCGCGCGAGGCCTGTCCGACGACACGGTGATGGATTTCTGCTTTGCGGTGCTCGTGTCGTCGCTGGTCGGCGTGCGGTTGCTGTTCGTCCTGACCCACGCCGGCGATTTCCACCCCTGGTACCGGGCGTTCTACATCTGGGAAGGGGGACTGACGCTGTACGGAGGCATCGTGCTGGCCACGGCCACGGTCTGGTGGCTCGCCCGCCGGCGCGGCGTTGTCTTCCTCGACATGGCCGACGTGATGGCGCCGGCTGTGGCGCTGGGCATCGGCATCACGCGCATCGGCTGTTTCCTGAACGGCTGCTGCTTCGGCCTGCCGACCCGCCTGCCCTGGGGCGTGATCTTCCCCGAGGGGTCGGTGCCGGCGCGGGTCCTCGGCCATGTGGCGCTGCATCCGAGTCAGCTGTACGGATCGCTCGGGGGGTTCGGCGTGTGCGGTCTCCTGCTGTTATGGGAACGCCGACGCGCGCCGGCCGGCGCGACGTTCGCCCGGTTCCTGCTGCTCTACGGGCTGGTGCGCTACGTCGAGGACTATGCCCGCTGGTACGAGCGGGCAGCGCGTCTGGCCGGCGGACTGACCGTGAACCAGGGAGTCAGCCTGACGCTGGCGTTCGTTGGTGGTGCGCTGCTGGTCTGGCTGGCTCGCCGGGGGGGGCGCACGGGTGCCGCCTAGGCGGTCGGATCCGCTCACGTTGGCGCCGGGCGGCGGCTGGCTGCAGGCTGGCGCGCCGTGGTCGCCGGCCGCGCCGTTTTTCGCCGTGGTGGGGGATCCGGTTGCCCATTCCCTGTCGCCGGTGATGCAGGGCGCGGCGCTGCGGGCGCGGGGTCTTCCGCACGACTACCGCGCGATCGAAGTGGCTGCGGGCGGTCTCGCCGCGCTGAAGCAGCCCGACCACGCGCCGTGTCTCGCCGGGTTCAACGTCACCGCCCCGCTCAAGGAGGAGGCCGCTGGCCTGAGCGACGAACTCACGCCCGAGGCGGCGCGCGCCGGCGCCGTCAACACGGTGCGGGTGGCGGGGACGCGGTGGCAGGGGCACAACACCGATCTCGGGGGGATACGCACCGCGTTGGCGCAGGGCTGGACCTCGCCGGCGCCGCCCGACTATGGCACGGTGCTGGGCACGGGCGGCGCGGCCCGCGCGGCCGTGTTGACGCTGCTCGCCTGGGGGACGCGGCGGATCGTGGCCCGGGCCCGGACGGTGGAGGGGGTGCGGCGCTTCCGCGGCTGGCTCGACGGCTGCGGCCCGCCGGGCGCTGCCGCGGTGGGGGTCGATCTGTTCGACGGCGGTGGTGGGCCGTGTCCCGGCGAAACGGCGGTCTGGGTGGTCTCGCTGCCCGCCGGCGTCCCGGTGGCGGCGCGGCTGCCCGAGCGGGCGCGTGCCGTGCCCTCCCTGGTGCTGGATCTGCGGTACGGCGCGGCCCTGCCGAATGAGCCGCGGTCCCCGGTGCCGTTCCTGGACGGCCGCTCCGTCCTGCTCGCGCAGGGAGGGCTGGCGTTCGCCTGGTGGTTCGGCGAACCGGTGCCGTGGGACGCCATGCGCGCCGCGCTCGCGCGGCCGGATGGGGCGTGACACGTGCGCGGCGGTTGCGCGACCATGCCGGTTGTCTTCTCCTGGCCGGCCCGTGCGTTGGCCGATCTTCTCTGGCCGGAGTGCTGCGCCCTCTGCGGTCTCCGGGCCGGCAGCGCGCCGTGGGCGCCGTGCGGGACGCGGGTGCCGGGTTTGCGCGCCTGGGATCTGCCCCATCTCTGCGGGCGGTGCCAGGCGCATCTCGTTGG
This sequence comes from uncultured bacterium, assembly GCA_963772145.1. GTDB lineage: Bacteria > Krumholzibacteriota > Krumholzibacteriia > LZORAL124-64-63 > LZORAL124-64-63 > CAVSZB01. Next base: position 271,581 of record CAVYVY010000018.1, on the reverse strand, counting down.
TGAACCGCGGCGGCACGAGGTGCGGCTGGAAACCGGCGGATTGCTTCTGGTCGCGGCGGGGCGCGCGGAAAGTCCGGAGCTGGTGACGCTCGCCGGTGCCCTCAAGTATCACGGCGTGCGCGGCGCGGCGTGGGGGCTGGCCGCGGTGGCCGCGCCGGCCACGGCGTTGTTGACGATTCCCGCTCGCGGGGCCGCGTTCGTGCCGGTGCCGCTGCACCCCGCGCGTCGGCGGGAACGCGGTTTCAACCAGGCCGATCTGCTGGCGCGACTTTTGGCGGCGCGTCTTGGCTGGTCGACGGCCGAGCGGATCGTGCGTCGGGCCCGCTCCACGCCGCAACAGGCGAAGATCGCCTCGTCGCTCGCGGTGCGGCACGCCAATGTGAGGGGGGCTTTCGTGGCCGCTCCCGCGCCGACCGGCTCGCCCGCGTTGTTCCTGGTCGACGACCTGGCCACGAGCGGCCAGACGCTGACTGCGGTCGCCGGGGCGCTGCGGGACGCCGGTTGGGAAGTTGCCGGGGCGATCGTGGCCGGGGCCGGCGCCGCCTGCGGTGAGGCGGCCCCGGAAACGCGGCTTGACAGTCGCGCGGAGCCGGCCTAGGATTTCGCGCGTAGAGTTTATCAGGACAATGAGTTACGAATTGTGACGTCGTTCAGGACCAGGCGGGAAGCATCGTCCCGATCCGTCAACAGGAGGACGCGAAAGTGAGCAGCCCCAAGCTGAGCCTGCGCCAGCTCGATCCCCGCGGCCAGCGGGTCCTGATGCGCGTGGATTTCAACGTGCCGCTCGACCCGGAGCGTCGCATCACGGATGAAACGCGGATCGTGGCGAGTCTGCCGTCGATCAGGCACGTCCTGGCCGGTGGCGGCAGCGTCGTGCTGATGAGCCATCTTGGGCGGCCGAAAGGGGCGCCTGACCCGGCCTATTCCTTACGCCCCGTGGCCGATCGTCTCGCGGAACTCGTGGGAGCGCCGGTCCGCTTCGCCGCCGACGCGGCCGGTCCCGATGCCGCGGCCCAGGCGGCGCGGCTGGCGCCGGGCGAAGTGCTGCTGCTGGAGAACCTGCGCTTCGAGAGCGGTGAGACGAAGAACGATCCGGCCTGCGCGGCGGCCCTGGCGCGGCTGGGGGACGCGTATGTCAACGACGCCTTCGGCGCCGCGCATCGTGCGCACGCCTCGACGGTCGGGGTGGCGGCGCACTTCGACCGGCGCTATGCCGGTTTCCTGATGGAGAAGGAACTGGAACATCTCGGCGCCCTGCTGGCCGATCCGCCCCGCCCCTTCGTGGCGCTGCTCGGCGGCGCCAAGGTGAAGGGCAAGGTCGAGGTGATCCAGAGCCTTTTGTCGCGCGTGGACACGCTGCTGCTGGGCGGTGGCATGATCTTCACCTTCCTCACGGTGCGCGGGCTCAGCGTGGGCAAGAGTCTTGTCGATGCCGGCAGCCTTGAGGTGGCGCGCCAGATCGTCGAGCAGGCGAAGACTTCGCGCGGTCAGCTGGTCCTGCCCGAGGACTGCCTGATCGCCGATGACTTCAGCGAATCGGCGCGACGGCGCGAGGTCCTGGTCACCGACATTCCCGAAGGCTGGCAGGGGCTCGACATCGGACCCCAGACCATCGCCCGCTACCGCCAGATCCTGGGCGGTGCCCGCGCGATCTTCTGGAACGGACCGGTCGGTGTGTTCGAAATGCCGGCCTTCGCGCACGGCACCCGCGCCATGGGCGAGGCGATCGCCGGCGCCACCGACGCCGGCGCCCTGTCGGTGGTCGGCGGGGGCGATTCCGTGGCCGCCCTCAATCAACTCGGTCTGGCGGACCGGATCACGCATGTTTCGACGGGCGGCGGCGCCTCTCTCGAGTTCATGGCCGGCCTGGAACTGCCGGGGGTGACGGCGCTCTCGCCAGCCTGAGGGTTGCGCGGCTCATTGACAGGCGTACGGGCGGGTGCTATTTTAACCAGCCGCCGCCGGTGCGCACCGGGGGCTTTTGTATTGCGGCCGCGGCCGCCAATCGTCGGGAGCGCGAGCGGATGTATACGATCATTCTGATTCTCCACATCCTGGTCAGCGTTGTGCTGTGTGTGGTCGTGCTGCTGCAGTCCAGCAAGGGCAGCGGTCTCGCGGGAGCCTTCGGCGGCGGTGGCGGACTGCCGCAGCAGATTTTCGGCACCCGCGGCATGACGACAATCCTGCACAAGTTGACGATCTATCTGGCCGCGGGCTTCTTCATCACCTCCGCGCTGTTGTTCGGGCTGTCGGCCCAGCGCGGCACGACCAGCGGCCGTTCCGTGGTGAGGGAGGCTGCGCGCGGCGCGGCCCCGCAGTCGCCGGCGCCCGTGGCGCCGACGGGTGGCGCCACCGCGCCGACGGGACAGCCCGCCGGGCAGCCGGCAGAAACCGCGCCGGGTCGCTGAGGGCGATCCGGTCCAGCGTGGCCCGGGTGGTGGAATTGGTAGACACGCTGTCTTGAGGGGGCAGTGGCGAAAGTCGTGCGGGTTCAAATCCCGCCCCGGGCACCAGATCAGAGCGCGGAACCGTCGTGAGGCGGTTCCGCGTTTTTTCGGGTGTGTCCGGCAAACCTCTCAGCGCGGTGGCGCGAAAACCGCGACCTCGGGGTCCGGGCGGGGGCCGGCGCCTGGCGACGCTTCCCCCGTCCTGCCCGCAGCATCCAGCCTCGCGAGCCATTTCTCGAGTAACTGCGACAGGGCCTCGGGTGTCACCGGTTTCGAGATGTAGTCATCCATACCGGCATCGAGGCATTCTTCCCGGTCGCGTTGCATGGCGTTGGCGGTCATGGCGATGATCGGGACGGCACGATTCAGGGTTTCGCCGTTCGGGGCGCGGACGGCACGGGTCGCTTCGAGACCATCCATTTCCGGCATCTGCACGTCCATGAACACCAGGTCGTAGGGGATGCTTCGCAGGGCCTCGATCGCTTCCAGACCGTTGGCCACCGCTTCGGCTTTCATTCCCAGTCTGCGTAAAATCGCCAGGGCGACCTGCTGGTTGACGATGTTGTCCTCGGCAAGCAGGATGCGGACGCTGGACCGGTGCAGCTCGCGCAGGGAGTGGCGGGTGACGAGCGGGTTCCGGCGTCTGGGATCTCCTTCTTCGCCGAGCACAACCGTCAGGCAGTCGAAGAGCTCCGACTGTCGCACGGGCTTGAGCAGATAGGCGGTGAAACCTGCCTCTGTGAAGCGGCCGGCGTCTCCTCGCCGCCCCAGGGAGGTCATCATCACCAGCCGGATGCCCGCGAACCGTTTCTCGCTTGCCACGATGCGCCCGAGCGCCTCCCCGTCCATGCCGGGCATCTGCAGGTCGGTGAGGGCCACGTGGAACGGGTCGCCCGCCTCGATCGCTTCGTACAGGAGCCGCACGGCCGTCGGACCGTCAGCGGCCTCCGCTGACCGCATGTCCAGGGCCTTGAGCTGCGCGACAACAACCTCGCGGTTCGTGGGGCTGTCGTCCACGACCAGCGCGCGGGCGCCGGCAAGGCTGGCGGGCAGACGCCGTGGCGCGGCTTCGCCCAACGGCTGCTTCTCGAAACGCGACGTGAACCAGAACTCGGAGCCATGGCTCTCCTCGCTCTGCACGCCGATCTCGCCGCCCATCATCTCGACGAGCCGCCTGGAGATGGCCAGACCGAGGCCGGTGCCTCCGTACCTGCGGGTGGTGGATGCGTCCACCTGCGTGAACTTGTTGAACAGCAGGCCCAGCTTGTCCGCAGCGATGCCGATGCCCGTGTCGCGTACGGCAAAGCGCAAAACGACGTCGTGCGTGGTCTCCCGCTCCAGGCTCGCCCGCACCGCCACCTCGCCGTGGCTCGTGAACTTCAAAGCGTTTCCGGCCAGGTTGACCAGCACCTGCCGCAGGCGGCCCGGGTCGCCTCGCAGCAGCGAAGGAACCTCCGGGGCCACGGCGCAGATAAGCTCGATCTGCTTGTCCTCGGCGCGCAGCGCCAGCGTCCCGGCGAAATCGGCGAGCAGCGAACGCAGATCGAAGTCGAGTGTCTCGATGGCGAGTTTGCCCGCCTCGATCTTGGAAAGATCGAGAATGTCGTTGATCAGGGCCAGGAGGATGTCGCCGCTGTTGCGGACAATCTCGGCATAGTGACGCTGGTCGTCGGTGAGCTCCGTGTCCAGCAGGAGCCCGGCCATGCCGATCACGCCGTTCATGGGCGTGCGGATCTCGTGGCTCATGTTGGCCAGGAACTCGCTCTTGGCGGCGCTTGCCCGCTCGGCCTGGGCTGCCATTTCATTGGCGCGAGCCGTGGTCTCCTCGAGCAGCTGGTTGGTCCTGCGCAACTCCGCCTCCGCCCGCTTGCGCGCGCTGATATCGATCATCACGGTCAGAAAATACTGTTGCCCCTGACTGTTGATGATCTCGCCCGAAAACAGGCCGTCGAGCACCGCCCCATCCTTGCGCCGGACCTGAAGCTCGAGATCGACCAGGTGCCCGTGGGCAGAGGTCTGCAGAAGCTCGCCCGCTGTGACCTGCTGCTCCGGTTGCACGAACAGCCCGATCTCGGACGCGGTCCTGCCGACGATGTCGTGTTTGGCATAGCCGAGCGCCTTCAGGAAGGCTTCGTTGACATCGGTGAAGACCCGCTCGGGCAGGGATGACACGGCCATCAGGGCCGGGTTGTTGCGAAACAGGCGCTCGAACCGTTGCTGCGCTTCCTGCTCGGAGGTCAGGTTCTTGGCAATGCCGAAGATGCAGTCGGTGCCGTTCCAGCGACCGAACCAGACGCGGGTCTCCACCGGAATAAGCGCCCCGTCTTTGGCGGCCAGCGGCAGGGGGCAGCTTTCCCGCTCGCCGCGGAACATGGCGGCGAAAATCTCCTCGGCTTCCGGGCGCTTGTCCGCCGGGTGCACATCCAGCACGTGCATGGTGGCGAGTTCCTCGGCGCTGTAGCCCAGCGTTCGCCTGACGGCAGTGTTGGTGAAGAGGAGCCGTCCGTCCGGCGTGCCCACCAAGATCATGTCGGTCATGGATTCGAAGAAGGTGCGGAAATTGGTCTCGTTCTCGCGCAGCGCCACTTCCACCCGCTTGCGCTCGGTGATGTCTCTGGCCGTGCCCTCCAAGCCGACGATCGCGCCGGCGTTGTCCCGCAACGGGACAGCACTTGTGGTGTGCCAGTCCCAGGATCCATCGGTGCGCTGCACGCGGTACTCGATGCCTTCTTTGCGTTGTCCCGTCTTGATCACGGACTTCAGGAATTCCTGGCACTCCGCAAAATCATCCGGATGGACGAATTGCCGGAATGGTTGTCCCACGACCTGGTCCACCGGATGTCCCAGGAGCGCGGTCCAGGCGGGAGACACGAAGGTGAAAACTCCCTCCACGGCGAGCGTATAGATGATGTCGTGGCTGTTCTCGATCAGGAGCCGGTGCTTCTCCTCGCTCTCGCGCAAGGCCGCCTCGACCTGCTTGCGCCCGGCAATGTCCACGAAGGTCTCGATCAGCTTCTCTTTGCCGTCGATCCAGATGCGTTTCACCGACTTCAGGATGGGCAACGCGCAACCGTTTGGCCGCAGGAGCAGGCGGTCCGAGTTGTCGATCTCCAGGCCGAGATCGGTGATCGGGCAACTGCCCTCCTCGGCGGGACAGATGAAACAATGGCAGTGTCGCCCCACGATCTGGTCCGCGGGCAGACCGATGAGTCTGGACCCCGTGGCGTTGATCCGTTCGATGATGTGGGTGTGAGGCTCCACGATCACGACCCCGGCGTCGATACTGTCCAGCGCCTCTTGCTGAAGACACTTTTCGTCGCTCGGCGCCGGCTTGGTGGGGGCCGGTTCAGGGATGTGGTCGGTCAGGTCCCGCGCGCTGATGACGACCCCCGTGACGAGGCCGTTGGCGCCGCGCAGCGGGGTGAAGTCCGCCGCTACCTTGATGGTCCGCCCATCCGTTCCCAACACGGCGAAGGCTGCCTTGCGCAGGTCCGGGTCCGCCGCGGTCCGGTCGAGCAGTTCGGCAACCAGCGCTCGTTCGGAAAGGGGCAGGCAGGTCTCCACGAAATCGAGCCCGACCGCGCTCTGCGCGTCATGTACGAGCACCGCGGCCGCGCGGGGGTTGATCTGCAGGATCCGGTGATCCGGATCGAGTACGCAGAGGATGGCGCCCGTGGCCGCGAATATCTGCGCGAAAGCGTCGCCGGGGGCGGGGGCGTAGTTATTCATAACCGCGGCTCCGTTTTCCGATGATGCGTTGGCGAGGCTGGCCGCACGAGCTCTGTGCGCACATGTCCCGCCAAACAGCCGCCGGGCATGAAGGACGCCCGCGCCCCCGCGATATCTTCGCGGGCCAGGCGCGCCTGTCCGCCACGCATGGCATTTCTCTGTGCGTGGTATCGACCGTCGCCGGTCGATCCTTAGTCGTCATGTGGTTCGCCGACGACGGTTGACTGAGGCGCGCGCGTGGCGCGTCATGCACACGCGCGGCACGATGAGCGTCCGATGACGCGCAACAAAAAAGGTGAGCTTGTCTTCATTTTTTGTTGACACGATTTCGCGCCGTCCGAATACTGAGTCCGATTCTGCAGGGGCTGTCGTGTCGGAGTGTTCGAGCCCCTGCCAGGAGAGCCGCCATCGCGAGCCGACCCGGATTCACCGGGGCGATGATGTGGGTGGCGCCGCGGACGCAGCGATTGCTTTCGAGTAGAGCAGCGGATGTGGCGTGCCCTGGCGAGCGGTGACGGGCCTGACCCGCAGGGTGCGGCGGGGCAGGCAAACGGAGTCCCTGTCACAAAGCGAGGTCCGAGATGGAGGAGAGAATGAGCATGAAGGCTGCGGCCCCGAAGAAGAAGGCGAAGAAGAAGGTGGCCAAGAAGGTCGCGAAGAAGAAGGTCGCCAAGAAGGTCGCGAAGAAGAAGGTCGCCAAGAAGGCCAAGAAGAAGGTCGCGAAGAAGGTCGCCAAGAAGGCCAAGAAGAAGGTCGCGAAGAAGTAGGCCTGATTCTGATCCTGTTGGTTTGAAAAACCGCCGTGGCCCCGGGGCCGCGGCGGTTTCCTGTTCAGCGCCAGCGCGTCGGCCGGACTCAGTCGACCGGAATCATGTCGACGAGGTAGGCCAGCCCGAGCGAGATGTTGGTGTAGGTGACCTGCTTGCCGTAAACCAGCTCCTCGCGGGCGAAACTGAAGGTCGTGGCGGCGAACTGAGTGGACAGGCGAATCTTCGGCCCGAAGTCGTGGTAGAAGCCGAGCCCTACCTGGAAGTAGAGCGCGGTCTTGTCTTCGAGTTCGGTGAAGCGGTTGATGATGCCGCCGAACGCGCAGCTGGCGACCGGGGTGATGCCGGCGAAGGAGAGAGAGGTCGCGTCGAAGGCGAGGCCGGCGCCGCCCATCATCGCCCTGAAGCCGGGGTCCTCGTCGACCTGGATCCGGACAGTATCCGCTTCGAGCGTGAACGGATCGGCGAAGAGGAAGGATGTGGTGGCCCTGGAAGCGGCCATTGCCAGTTGCAGGTCGAGATGGAACTGGTCGGAAAGATAGAAGCCGATCGTGCCGCCGATCTGGGTGCTGGATTCGATCTCCTTGCGGGGCGCCGAGTAGAAACGGCTGTCGAGCGTGGTGAACGGGAGGCCGTCGTAGCGGTAGACAGGGTCTGATCCCTCATCGAACCGGGTGCGCAGTCCCGTGGTCGGAAGATCGAAGAAGGTCCCGCCGGAGAAAGTGCCACCATACAGCGCCAGAGAAACCTTCTTGAGCCGGTAGTTCACCTCCGGCACCTCGGTCCCGTTGGCAGCCGGAGCTGCGGTCTGGGCGCGCACGTCGGGCGAAGCGAGAAGAAGGAGGGATGCGGCCCACAGGACAACCGGAAAAATCTTCCTCTGCATACCACACCTCGAGTGGATTGTCGTCGATCGCACTGCCACCCGGGCCGCCGCGCGAGGCGGGTCGGAGGGCTCGGGTGGGGCGGCTGAACCGAGTGACGCGCAGGTCCAACCCGCAGCGATGAACGGTAACTTCCGCCCTCATTGGTGTCCAGGACTTTGTGCCCGGACGCGACGCGCTGAAGATACGGATTTCCCCCGGGCGCCACAAGGCGCCGCCCGCCGGTCCGGCAGGCGACGGGCGGGGGCGGGGCGGGGGTTGGGGCGGGGTTGGGGCGGTTCGGCGGAGGCCAATTGACACGGCCGGAGCGTCGGGCTAACATTTCACGTTTGTCTCCGGGTCCGCCACGCGCGGGCCCCGCGCCGCCGCTATGGGGGCGCCGGTCATGCGCATCCTGCCGTCGGGAGGAAAGAGCTTGAAAACCTTCGCGCTGGACAAGATCCGCAACGTCGTCCTCACCGGGCCGCGGGGAGTCGGCAAGACCAGCCTGGCCGACGCGATCCTGCACGTGACCGGCAAGGTGGGTCGGCGTGGCAACATCGACGACGGCTCGTCGGTTTTCGACTACCACGATGAGGAGATCGAGCGGAAGCAGACCATCAGCGCCAGCCTGGGCTGGACCGAGGTCGGCGGGGTCAAGATCAACCTCATCGACACGCCGGGGCAGGACGACTTCCGGGGCGACGTTTTCGCCGCGCTCGAGGTGTGCGAGGCGGCCCTGTTCCTCGTCAAGGGGGACGGCGGCCTCGAGGTTCCCGAGCGAGGCGCTCTGGCGGGTGCTGAGCGCGCATGGCGTGCCGACCCTCATCGTGCTCAACCGGATGAACAAGGAGCACTCCCACTTCGCGGAGGCGGTGCGCGGGATCCAGGCGCGGATCGGCGCGGCCGCGGTGCCGGTGCAGTTGCCGATCGGCGAAGGGGAGGCGTTCACGGGGATCGTCGACCTGATCACGCAGAAGGCCCACGCCTGGTCCGGCGGCAAGGCGATCGTGGGCGAGCCGCCGGCGGACATGGCCGACGCGGTGGCGGAGGCGCGCGAGGCGCTGCTGAACGCCGCGGCCGAGACCGACGACGCGCTGGTGGAGAAGTTCCTGGAGCAGGGGAGCCTGAGCGAGGCCGAGGTGGTGGCGGGGCTGGTCGCCGGGATTGCCGCGGGCAAGGTTTTCCCGATCCTCTGCACGGCCGCCGACAGCGAGGTCGGCGTGCTGCCGCTGCTCGAGACGGTGGTTCGCCTGCTGCCGGCGCCCGCCGTCCGGACCTCGCTCCAGGGGCACCGCCCCGGTCACGACGATGCGGTCACGCTCGAACATCTCGCCGACCGGCGCCAAGGTCGCCTTCGCCTTCAAGCGGCAGAACGAGGCGCAGGGGGGCGACATCACCTGGCTGCGCGTCTGGAGCGGCACGATCGCTTCGGGCGATTCCCTCACGAACAGCGTCACCGGCGCGGAGGAGCGGATCGGCCAGCTCAGCGTGGCCCTCGGCAAGCAGCGCGAGAAGATCGACGCGGCCTCCGCCGGCGACATCGTCATCGCCTCGAAACTGAAGGGCAGCCCCCTCGGCAGTACGCTGTACGACGGCGGCGTGGCCATCGCCCTGCCGGCCATCCCGTTCCCCAGGCCGACCGCCACCGAGGCGATCTACACGCGTCACCGCGGGCGACGAGGACAAGATGTCCTCCGGGCTGACCAAGCTGCACGAGGAGGATCCGACCTTCACGATCCGCCACGAGCCGCACCTGAGCCAGACCCTGCTGATCGCGCAGGGCGAGAGCCAGATCGCGTTCCTGCTCGAACGGCTGAAGAAGCTGTTCGGCGTCGAGGTGGCGCGCAAGCGCCCGCGGGTCGCCTTCCGGGAGACTGTGCGCGGCAAGGCCGAGGTGCAGGGTCGTCACAAGAAGCAGACCGGCGGGCGCGGCCAGTTCGGCGATGTGTGGCTGCGTATCGAGCCGCAGCCGCGGGGCGCCGGCTTCGAGTTCGTGGACGGCATCGTGGGTGGCGTCGTGCCGGGCAAGTTCGTGCCGGCCGTGGAGAAGGGCGTGCGCGAGACCATGACCCAGGGGGTGGTGGCCGGCTACGAGGTTGTCGATCTCAGGACCACCATCTACGATGGCTCCTACCACAACGTCGATTCGAGCGAGGCGGCGTTCAAGATCGCGGCGCGCAAGGCGATCCAGAAGGGGGTCCGCGAGGCGGGCCCGATGCTGCTCGAGCCGGTCATGAGCGTCACGGTCACGGTGCCCGAGGCCTACATGGGCGACGTGATGGGCGACATCTCCTCGCGTCGCGGCCGTATCCAGGGGATGGAGAACGACGGGCCCTATCAGGTCGTGAAGGCCCTGATCCCGCAGGACGAGCTGTATCAGTACGCGACCGCGCTGCGCTCGATGACGCAGGGCACCGGCGTGTACCGCATGGATTTCTCGCACTACGATGAAGTGCCGGGCGACGTCGCCCGGAAGCTGATGGATGTCTACGAGAAGAGTCGCACCGAGGAAGAGGATTGACCGGGCTCTGACAAGGAGCGATACGGACCATGTCGGGACACTCCAAGTGGAGCACGATCAAGCGCAAGAAGGGCGCGAAGGACGCGCAGCGCAGCAAGGTCTGGTCGCGCCAGATCCGTGAGATCACCATCGCCGCGCGCGGCGGCGGCGATCCGGCGGGCAATTCGCGCCTGCGGGCGGCCGTCCTGGCGGCCCAGGCCACCAACATGCCCAAGGACACGATCGAGCGGGCCATCAAGCGCGGCACCGGCGAACTCGACGGCGCGGTCTACGAGGAGATCGAGTACGAGGGCTACGGTCCGGGCGGCGTGGCGATCCTCGTCGAGACGCAGACCGACAACAAGAACCGCACGGCGGCCGAGGTGCGGCACTGCTTCACCAAGTACGGTGGCAAGCTCGGCGGCGCCGGCAGCGTCGCCTACCTGTTCCAGCGGGTGGGGCAGGTGGTGGTCGACGCCGCGCGCTGCGACGCCGAGACCGCCATGGAGGCGGCCATCGAGGCGGGCGCCGAGGACGTGGCTCGACGGCGAGGGTGAGATCGTCGTCACCACCGCCACCGAAGCGCTGCAGCCGGTGACCCAGGCGCTGCAGCAGAAGGGTCTGCCGGTCGCCTCGTCGGAGCTGACCCGGGTGGCGCAGACCTCGGTCAAGGTGGCCGGCGACGGAGGCGGAATCGCTGCTGAAGCTGATCAACGCGCTCGACGACCTCGACGACGTGGCGAACGTCTCGGCCAACTTCGACATCGACGACGCCGATCTGAAGGCGCTCAACGCGGACCTCTAGCCGCGGGGCGTCCGGCCCGACGACCGTCCGTGCCGTTCCCCTCCGGCCGCCGGCGAGGTCCCGTGCGCATGGTGATCCTCGGCATCGACCCCGGTTCGCGCGTGACCGGCTGCGGCGTGATCGAATCCCGCGGCGGGCGACTGCGCCGGATCGCCGCGGAGCGGGTGCGTCCCGACCCGCGCGCGCCGCTGCCGGAGCGGCTGCGCGTCATCCACGCGGCGGTCGCGGCCCTGATCGCGGCGCACGGCCCGGCCGAGATGGCGGTGGAGAGTCTCTTCAACGCCCGCAACGCGCACAGTTCGCTCGTGCTGGGGCACGCGCGCGGCGTGATCCTGCTGGCGGGCGCCCAGCAGGGACTGCCGATCACCGGCTACGCGCCGCGCGAGGTCAAGCTCGCGCTCACCGGAACCGGCTCCGCCACGAAGGAGCAGGTGCGTTTCATGGTCTGTCGCTGGCTCGGTCTCGCGCGCGAACCGGACTCGCTCGACGAGAGCGATGCGCTCGCGGTCGCGCTCTGCCACGCGCTGCGGCGCGGTTCGCCGGCCGCGGCCGGCAGGGAGGGGGCGCGCGCATGATCGCCTTCGTGGAGGGGACGCTCGTCGAGGCGGGACCGCCCGCGGTGGTGGCGGTCGGCGGCGGCGGCGTGGGGCTGGCCCTGCAGTTGACGACGCGCGCGTCGCGCGGAGCTGCCGGCGCCGGGGCGAACGGGTGCGGCTTCTGGACCCACCTGGTCGCGCGGGAGGACGGCTGGACGCTCTACGGGTTCCCCGGGCGCGAGGAGCTGGCGCTGTTCCGCCTGCTGATCGGCGTCAACGGGGTCGGTCCGAAGCTGGCGCTGGGCGCGCTGTCGGGCGCGTCGCCGGCGGAGATCGTGCTCTACCTGCGCACCGGCGACGAGAAGAGCCTGATCGCGGCTGCCGGGCATCGGGCGCAAGACCGCCGCGCGCCTCGTGGTGGAGCTGGGAGAGCGCGCCGCGCAGGAGCTGGGCGCGCTGGCGCCGGCGGGGAGCGGTCGCGACGCGGTCGCCGGCCGGCGCCGATCCGCTGCGCGAGGCGATGGCGGTGCTCGAGGCGATGGGTCTGCCGCCGGCGCGGGCCGAGCAGGCGCTGCGCGCCGCGCGTGAACGGGACGCCGGGGCCGTCGTCGACGTGGAGAACTGGGTGCGTCGGGCGCTGCGCGTCCTCTGACCGCGCGAAGGAGCCGTGTGAACGAGTCCATCCCCCCCGCTGGACCGACCCCTCGTCCCTGCCGGGCGACGCCGAGGCCGACGCGAGCCTGCGGCCGCGCCGGCTGGCGGACTTCGTCGGCCAGGAGGAGGTCAAGGCGAACCTCCGGGTGTTCATCGCCGCCGCGCGCGGCGCGGGGCGAGGTGCTCGACCACGTCCTGCTCTACGGTCCGCCCGGCCTGGGCAAGACCACGCTCGCCGGCATCATCGCCAACGAGATGGAGCTCGACGATCCACCACACCAGCGGACCGGCGTTCCAGAACGGCGCGGAACTGATCGCCCTGCTCACCCAGCAGGAGGGGCCGCGCGCGGTCTTCATCGACGAGATCCACCGGCTCGGACGCGTCGTGGAGGAGCATCTCTACCCGGCGATGGAGGACTGGCGGGTCGAACTGGTCGTGGACAAGGGGCCCAACGCGCGCCATTTCCAGCTGCAGATCCAGCCGTTCACGCTGCTCGGCGCCACCACGCGCGCCGGCATGATCACGCCGGCGCTGCGCAGCCGCTTCGGCATCGTCTGCCATCTCGATTTCTACCCGCCGGAGGAACTGGCCCTCATCGTGGGGCGCTCGGCCGCCCTGCTCGGCATCACCCTCGCAGACGGACGGCGCCGACGAGATCGCCCGCCGCGCCCGCGGCACGCCGCGCGCCGCCAACCGCCTGCTGCGCCGCGTGCGCGACTACGCGCAGGTGGAGGGGTGGGCGCGTGATCGACCGGCGGGCCGCCGATCACGGCCTGACGCGGCTGGGGGTCGACGGGCTGGGCCTCGAGCCGCTCGACCGCCGCTACCTCGAGCTCGTCATCGAGCACTTCGGCGGCGGACCGGTGGGTCTGCAGAACCTGGCGGTGTCGCTCGGCGAGGAGATCGACACGCTGGAGGATGTCGTCGAGCCGTTCCTCATCCAGTGCGGGCTGCTCATGCGCACGCCGCGCGGACGCGAGGCGACGGCCGCGCGCGCGCGAGCACCTCGGCCTGGCCGCGCACGGCGCGGGCGGGCCGGGTCAGGGGGAACTGCTCTAGGATGACGCACCTGCCCGTCACGGCCGACGCCTGCCTCTACGATCTGCCGCCGGAATTGATCGCGCAGGACCCGGCGCCGCGCCGGGGCGATGCCCGCCTGCTGCTCGTGGCGCGGGGCGGCGGCGTGCTCGGCGAGCGGCGCGTGCGCGAACTGCCCGCTCTTCTGCGGTCCCGGCGACGTCGTCATCCTGAACGACAGCCGGGTGCTGCCGGCGCGCCTGCGGGCGCGACGGCCGGACGGCGGCAGCGTGGAGCTGCTGCTCGTGCGGGCCACGACACCCGATCGCTGGCTGGCGCTGGCGCGTCCCGCGCGGCGCCTGCGGGTCGGCCAGACGCTGACGCTCGCGCCGCCGCCCGACGCCGCTTCGCCGCCCGGCGCCGCGCCGGAGCTGACGGTTGCCGCGGTCGGGACGACAGGCTTCGTCACCCTGGCCGGAACCGACCTGGCCGCGGTGGCCGAGGCGTGGGGGGAGCTGCCGCTGCCGCCGTACATCCGGCGCCCGGGGGCGATCCGGACGGCGCGGCAGCGCCGCGCGCGCGACCGCGAGCGCTACCAGACGGTGTTCGCGCGCGAGACGGGCATCGGTGGCCGCCCCGACGGCCGGGCTCCACCTCGAAACGGCGACGCTGGACGCCGCTGCGCGCGCGCGGCGTGACGGTCGGGACGGTCACGCTGCACGTCGGCCCCGGCACGTTCCGTCCGCCGGGACCGGCCGAGCTGGCGAGCGGGCGTCTGCACGCCGAGCGCTTCGCGTGTTCCGCCGGCGAGTCCTCGCCGCGGCGCGGCGCGCGCGCGCCGGCGGGGGGCTCGTGCTGGCCGTGGGCACCACCTCGCTGCGCGTGCTGGAGACCGTGCAGCGGCTCGGACTGCCGGCGGACGGCGTTTCCGCGGCCGGGGTCGATCGGGAGCGGATCTGGCCGCCGGCGGGCGCCGACGGGGGCGTCGCGGACGCCCCCCTGTTCGCGGGAATCGCCGCCGCGTTTCGGGGGACTGGCAGGTGGCCGGGGAAACACGCCTGTTCCTGCGCCCCCCTGACACGGTCGGGGCGGCCGACGCGCTGCTGACGAATTTCCACCTGCCCGGCTCGTCGCTGCTGATGCTGGTGGCGGCGATGGGCGGCGGCGCGACCTGGCGGACGGCGTATGCCCACGCGGTGGCGGAGCGCTTCCGGTTCTACAGCTACGGCGATGCGATGCTGCTGCTGCCGGCCGGCGGCGGCGGCGCGGCTGGGCGACGGAGGCTGAGCATGGCGCAGGAACGACAGGAGGAGACGTCCGCCGCGCGTCCCCGGTTCGGATTCCGCGTCGAGGCGCGCGATCCGGTCAGCGCCGCCCGCCTCGGCCGCCTCGTGACCGCTCACGGCGAGATCGCCACGCCGGTCTTCATGCCGGTCGGCACCTGCGGAACGGTCAAGGCGATCACCTTCGAGGATCTGCGCGCCACCGGCGCGCGGCTCATCCTGGGGAACACCTATCATCTCTACCTGCGGCCCGGGCATCGCCTGGTGGAGGCGCTGGGCGGGCTGCACCGGTTCCAGGGGTGGGACGGCGCGCTGCTGACCGACAGCGCCGGCTTCCAGGTCTTCTCGCTGGCGGGACTGAACAAGGTGACGGAGGAGGGGGTCCACTTCCGCTCCCACCTCGACGGCAGTCGCCACTACTTCACGCCCGAACTGTCGATGGAGATCCAGCTCGCGCTCGGCGCCGACATCGTCATGGCGTTCGACCACTGCCTGCCGCACGGCGCGCCGGCGGCGGAGGTGGCCGCGGCGGTGGCGCGGACGACGCGCTGGGCGCAGCGCTGCCGCGCGGCGCTGGGCGGCGGGCGGGTCACGCGCGACGGCTGGGAGCGGGTGCTGTTCGGCATCGTGCAGGGAGGCACCGACGAAGCGCAGCGACGCCGCTCCGCGGCCGAGCTGTGCGAACTGGACCTGCCGGGCTACGCCATCGGCGGCCTGGCGGTGGGGGAGCCGGTGGCGGCCACGCGGGAGATGACGGCGCTGACGGCCGCGCTGCTGCCGGACGAGCGTCCGCGCTACCTGATGGGGGTCGGCTTTCCCGACGACATCATCGAAAGCGTGGCGCGCGGCGTGGACATGTTCGACTGCGTGCTGCCGACCCGCATGGCGCGCAACGGCACGGTGCTGACGCGCCGGGGCCGGCTGGTCGTGCGCAACGAGGCCTACGCGCGCGACGAGAGCCCCCTCGACCCCGACTGCGCCTGCCCCACCTGCCGCCGGCACAGCCGCGCCTATCTGCGCCACCTGTTCAAGGCCCGCGAGATCCTCGGGCCGGTGCTGGCGACGCGGCACAACCTGCACTGGTACCAGGAACTGATGGCCACCCTGCGCGACGCCCTGCGCGACGGGCGTTTCGGGTCGACCGCCGCGGCCCTGCTGGCGGACTGGCGCGAGGGCGAGCGGGAGCGACGCGAGGAGGTCGGGCGCCGCGGCGGTGCGGCCGTCTGAGGCGAGGCGCGGCGCCGCGCCGCCCCGGTCCGCATGGTCGGGGTTGCCGCGAAGCGTTTGGAATGGCATCCTGAACGGGTAGCCTGGAGTCCTGTCCCCAAACCGAGGAGACTGTCGATGACCTGGACCTCCTTCCTGGCCATGAGTCCCGCCCCGCAGGGGAGCGGACCGAAGGGCGGCGCCGCCATCCTGCTGCAGCTCGTGCCGTTCGCGCTGATCATGATCATCTTCTACTTCCTGCTGATCCGTCCGCAGCAGCAGCGGCAGAAGAAGCACCAGCTGATGATCGAGCAGTTGAAGAAGGGGGACCGCATCCTGACCACGGGCGGCTTCTTCGTCACGGTGCTGAACGTGAAGGACGACCGGATCGTCGGCACGATCGGCGAGGACGTGAAGGTCGAGATCGCCAAGGGGTACGTGGCCAGCGTCGTGGAAAAGGGCTGAGCGCGTCGTGACGAACGCGGCGTCGGCGACGCCGGGGGCGCCTGCCGCCCCGCGCCTGGTCCGCTGGGGGGATCAGGCGCTGCGGCGCCCCTGCCGGCCGGTGGCGCCGGGCGATCCGGAACTGCCGGCGCTGGTGGCCGGCATGTGGCGGCTCATGCTGGATCGCAACGGTGTGGGCCTCGCCGCGCCGCAGGTGGGGGACGGGCGGCGCGTCATCGTCATCCGCGACCCGCGCCGCGGCGGCCGTCCGGAGCGGCTCGTGCTCGTCAATCCGGTCATCGAGCGGCGCGATCCCGGGCTGCAGACCCGGGAGGAGGGCTGTCTGTCGTTCCCCGGTCTCTACCTGCGCCTCGCGCGTCCGCGCGCCATCGTGGTCAGCCACGCAGACCTGGAAGGTCGGCCGCAGCGGCTCGCGGCCGACGGGTTCCTCGCCTGCATCGTGCAGCATGAGGTCGACCACCTGGACGGCGTCGTGTTCATCGACCATCTTTCGACCTGGCGGCGCCGCCTGCTCTGGTGGCGGTTGCGGCGTCTGGCCGCCCGCTGACGCCGGCGGCGCAAGGAGCGCGTTTGCGGATCGTCTTCATGGGCTCGCCCGCGTTCGCGGTGCCGTCGCTCGAGGCGTTGATCGAGGCGCGTTTCGACGTGCGCCTGGTCGTGACGCAGCCGGACCGGCGCAGCGGCCGGGGGCAGCGGCTCGAGCCGACCGACGTCAAACGGATCGCCCTGGCGCAGCAGCTGCCGCTGATCGAGTTCGGCGCCGGCGATCGCGAGCGGGTCGCGCGGGCCGTGCTCGGCGAACTGCCCGACGCCGTGGTGGTGGTGGCGTTCGGGCACATCCTGCGCGAGCCGCTGCTGTCGGGGCCGCCGCTCGGCTGCCTGAACGTGCATGCCTCCCTGCTGCCGCGCTGGCGCGGCGTGTCCCCCGTCCACCACGCGATCCTGCACGGCGACGCCTGGACCGGCGTGACCATCATGCGGCTCGACCACGGGGTCGACACCGGTCCGATCCTGAGCCAGGAGGCGGTGGCCATTCCGCCCGAAGAGACCGCCGGCGAGCTGACGGAACGGCTCGCGGGCCTGGGCGCCGACCTGCTCGTGCGCACCCTGCGCGCCTGCGCCGCGGGGCCGATCCCGGGGGAACCGCAGGGGGACGCGGGAGCGGTCTACGCGCCGAAGCTGACGCGCTCGCTGTCGCCGCTGCGCTGGGACCGTGCGGTCACGGTGGTGGCGAACCAGGTGCGCGGCCTGCAGCCGTGGCCCGGGGCCACGACCTTCCTGGGGGATCAGCTGCTCAAGATCACGGCCGCCCGGCCGCACTCGTTCCGCACCACCGACCATCCGCCCGGCACCGTGCTCGCCGTCGATCCGGCGGGGATCCGGGTCGCCTGCGGGGAGGGCGAACTGCTGGTGACGATGGTGCAGGCGCCGGGCCGCCGTCCGCTCGAAGTGGCCGAGTTCCTGCGCGGCCATACCGTCCGTCCGGGCGAAGTCCTCCACTCATGAGTGCCGATTCCGTGCGCCGGCTCGCCCTCGACGCGCTGCTGCGCGCGGGGGAGGGGGAGCCGCTCGATCCGGCGCTCGACGCCGCGTTCGCGCGCCTTGCCGATCCGCGCGGCCGTGGTCTGCTGGCGGAACTGGTCAAGGGCGCGGTGCGGTGGCGCGGCCGCTACGACTGGGTGATCGACCGTTTCTCGCAGCGCCGCGGCGCGCGTCGGCCGGCCGCGCTGCAGCAGCTGCTGCGGCTCTCGCTCCATCAGCTGCTCGCCTGCGAAGGGGTGCCGGCCTACGCCGCGGTGCACGAGGCGGTCGCGCTCTGTCGCGCGCGGGTTTCGCCCCGCCAGGCGCCGTACGTCAACGCGCTGCTGCAGTCGGTGCTGCGGGAGACCGGCGGCGCCACCGGCCCGGCCGCGCTCGCGGCGCTGCGTCCCCTGTTTCCCGATCCCGGCGCGCGAACCGGCGGCTCACCTCGTCGCCTGGCAGTCCCACCCGCGCTGGCTGGTCGAGCGGTGGCTGGCGCGCTTCGGCTTCGCCGCGACGGAGGCGCTGTGCGCCCACGACAACCGGCCGGCGCCGCTGACCCTCCACGTGCTGCCGCCGCACACGCCGGAGGCGGCGCTGGCGCGGCTGACGGCCGCCGGGCATCCCGCGGTGGCGGGCCTGCTTCGCCCCGCGCGCGCTGCGGCTGGAGACCGGGCCGGACCGCGCCGGACTGCGGCGGCTGCTGGCGGCGGAGCCGGGACTCATCGTGCAGGACGAAGGGGCGCAGGCGGCCACCGCCTGGCTCGCGGCGGGGGCGGGCGGGCGGCTGCTCGACCTCTGCGCGGCGCCCGGCGGCAAGACGTTCCACCTGCGCGCCGTCTGGCCCGATCCCGCGGCGATCGTGGCCATGGATCGCGGCGCCGCGCGTCTGGCGCTGCTGGTCGAGACGGCGAAAAGGCTTGAGGGTCCGCCGCCGGCCATGATATTGGCTGATGGCGGAGTCGCCGCCGTTTCGTGCCGGCGTGTTCGACACGGTGCTGCTGGACGGCCCCTGCAGCGGCACCGGTGTCCTGCGCCACCATCCCGAAGGGCGGTGGCGGCTGAAGGCGCGCCAGCTCGCGGAAAACGGCGCGCGCCTGGCGTCGCTGGCCCGCGCGGCCGCCGCGCTGCTCGCGCCGGAGGGGCGGTTGCTGTACGCGACCTGCTCGCTCGAGCCGGAGGAGAACGAACAGGTGGTCGACGCGCTCGTGGCGCCGGGAGCTGGCGCCGGGCTCGCCCCCGACCCCGATGCCGCGGGAATCTGGCAGCGGCGGTGGCTGCCGCAGGAGACCGGAACCGACGGTTTCTTCGCGGCGCGCCTGCGCCGGCGGGAGGCAATGCCGTGAAGCTGGGCCGCTTCCTCGTCCTGATCGGCTCCTTCGTGCTGCTGTTCGCCCTCGGGCTGGCGATCTTCAATTTCCTCATCATGCCGAAGGTGATCCACCACAACGCGGTGGTGGCCACCCCGATCTGCGCGGCAAGACCGTGGAAACCGCGCGCGGCGAAGCGGGGCGAGCCGGTCTGCAACTCGTGGAGGACCGGCAGGTGGCCCATCCCACGATCGCGGCCGGTCGGATCGTCGAGCAGACGCCACGGCGCGAACGCGTCCATCCGCCGCGGTCGGCGGGTGCTGGTGGTGGTGAGCGCGGGTCCGGCGGTCGGGACGGTTCCCGACCTGGCCGGGCTGTCGCGGCGACAGGCCGACATGACCCTGGCGCGCGAGTCGTTCCGCCCCGGCCGCCTCGTGCGGCTGCACCGCGACGACGTCGCGGCGCCGACGGTGGTGTTCCAGTTCCCGCCGCCCGGCAGCAGCCAGCGGCGGGAGGCGACGGTCGACCTGGTGGTGGCCGAGCCGGGTCTGCCGCCCGCCTGGCGCATGCCCGATCTGCGCGGGGCGTCTTTGGCGTCGGGCGCGTGCGGCGGTCGAAGCGGCCGGCTGTGTGCCGGGTACGGTGACGTTCCAGCGGCGACCCGGCGTGCAGCCCGGCACCGTGCTGGCGCAGACGCCGGTCCCGGGCAGCCGGATCCTCAAGGGGGCGAATGTTGAACTGGTGGCGTCCGCGCGCTGACGGGGCGGCCGTCGCTCCTTCGCTGCTGGCGGCCGATTTCGCCGATCTGGCGGGGGAGATGTTCTCCCTCGAGGCGGCCGGGGCCGATCTGTTCCACCTCGACGTGATGGACGGCCACTTCGTGCCGAATCTGACTTTCGGTCCCGCCCTCGTGGCGGCGCTGCGGCGGCGCACGGCGCTGCCGCTCGATGTCCACCTCATGGTGACCGATCCTTTGCCGTTCGTCGCCCCGTTCGCCGACGCCGGCGCCGACGCGCTCACGGTGCACGTCGAGGCGGTGACGCCGCGCGAGGCGCTGCGGGCGATCGGCGCGCGCGGCCTGCGACGGGGGCTGTCGCTCAAGCCGGCCTCGGCGGTCGAAGCGCTGGCGCCTCTGCTGGGCGAGGTGGACCTCGTGCTGGTCATGGCCGTGCAGCCCGGTTTCGGGGGGCAGCGGTTCCAGCCGGCCGCGCTGGAAAAGATCGCCGCCCTTGCGGAGATGCGGCGTCGGGACGGGCTGCGGTTCGCCATCTCCATCGACGGTGGGGTGGAGGGGGCCAATGCGGCCGCCTGCCGGGTCGCCGGCGTCGATATCCTGGTCTCCGGCTCCTGGCTCCTCGGGTCGGCCGACCGCGCCGCGGCCGTGCGGTCGCTGCGGGGCCTCTGACCCCGCCCGGACGGCGGAACCACCGGTTCCGGTCATTGGCTTGCCTTCCCCGGCCCGATCGGCTATCTTCTCAGGTCGCTTTGCCGGGCGGGGTGGACCGGGTCCGCCCGCCGTGTATTTTTGTGTCCGCGCGGGACCGGACGTGGGCGCGCGGGCGGAGGTGGGCGTGTTCCAGGAGCTGCAAAAACGGCTCGACCTTGCCTTCCGCAAGCTGGCGGGGCAGGAGCGTCTGACGGAAGAGTCCGTCAAGGAGGCGCTGCGCGAGGTCCGGGTGGCGCTCCTGGAAGCGGACGTTGATTTCGCGGTCGCCCGCGACTTCGTGGGGCGGGTGAAGGAGCAGGCGCTCGGCGCGCCGGTCGCGGCCGGCCTGACGCCGGCGCAGCACGTCGTGAAGATCGTGCACGACGAACTGGTGACGCTGCTCGGCGGGCAGGCGCGGGAGCTGAATCTCGGCGAACGTCCGGTGGCCACGTTGATGGTCATGGGGCTCCAGGGCAGCGGCAAGACGACGTTCTGCGGGAAGCTGGCGAAGCTGCTCGCGGCCGAGGGGCGCCGGCCGCTGCTGGTCGCCGCCGATATCTACCGGCCTGCCGCGATCGACCAGCTGCACACCCTGGGCGAAGCGCTCGGCGTGCCGGTGCACAGCGATCGCGAGAGCCGCAACGCGGCCCAGATCGTGAAGCTCGGCCTGCGGCGCGCGCGCGACAAGGGGTGCGATGTCCTGATCGTCGACACCGCCGGCCGGCTGCACGTGGACGACACTTTGATGCAGGAGCTGGTGGCGATCGATCGCGTCGTGCCGATGCACGAGAAACTGCTCGTGCTCGACGCGATGACCGGTCAGGAAGCGGTCCGGATCGCGCAGGAATTCGCGGGGCGCGTCGGTTTCGACGGCGTGGTCCTGACCAAGCTCGACGGCGACGCGCGCGGCGGCGCGGCGCTCTCCGTGCTGCAGGTGACCGGCAAACCGGTCAAGCTGGTCGGCGTGGGGGAGAAGCTGGAGGACCTGGAGGTCTTCCACCCGGACCGCATGGCCGGACGCATTCTCGGCATGGGGGACGTGCTCTCCCTGATCGAGAAGGCCGAGCGCAGCATGGACCTGGACGAGGCCGAGGATCTGGCGCAGCGCTTCACCGACGGCCAGTTCACCCTGGAGGACTTCCAGCGGCAGATCCGGCAGA
The DNA here is from genome assembly GCA_963772145.1 of uncultured bacterium. Taxonomy (GTDB): domain Bacteria; phylum Krumholzibacteriota; class Krumholzibacteriia; order LZORAL124-64-63; family LZORAL124-64-63; genus CAVSZB01. The sequence continues at coordinate 249,888 of CAVYVY010000018.1, read as the reverse complement.
TGCGTCGCCTGGGCCCGCTGCAGGGCGTGCTGAAGATGCTGCCGGGTCTCGGGGGCGAGGCCCTCGACAAGGCGAACGTCGACGAATCGCAGTTGTCGCGCGTGGAGGCGATCATGAATTCGATGACGCGGCAGGAGCGGCGTCATCCCGACGTGATCAACGGTTCGCGTCGCAAGCGGATCGCGCGGGGCAGCGGCACGAACGTGTCGCAGGTCAACCGGTTGCTGAAGCAGTACCGGGACATGCGGCGCATGATGAAGGAGATCAACGCGGCCGGCGGCCTGCAGGAGTTCAGCCGCCGGGTGCTCGATCGGCGGTAGACGACCGCCCCGCGTCAACTCCCGGCCGGCCCCTGCGGGCCGGCGCACGCCGACGCCATGGTGGCGGTCGGCGATACCCGTACCGGAGGTGACCCTTGGCGACCGCGATCCGTTTCGCCCGCATGGGCAAGAAGAAGCGTCCGTTCTATCGTCTCGTTGCCGTCGACAGCCGCAAGCGCCGCGACGGCGCCTATCTCGCCAACCTCGGCTTCTACAATCCCTTCGTCGAGCCGTACGAACTGCAGCTGCACGACGAAGAGATCATGGTCTGGCTGAAGCGTGGCGCGGTCGTGTCGGAGACGGTCCGTTCGCTGCTCAAGGCGCACGGGCTGATGCTCCGGTTCGCGCTCGAGAAACAGGGGCTGTCGGCCGAGGACGTCAGCGTCAAGGTGGCCGAGTTCCGCGCCAGCGCCGAGGTCCGGGCGCAGGGGCGCGCGGATTCCACCGCCCGCCGGAAGTCCGAGCTGGTCGCGGAGGGGGTCCGCGTGAAGGCGGAGGCGGCGGCGGCCAAGGCGGCCGAGGCCGCGGCGGCAGCGGCAGCCGAGAAGGCGGCGGCGGCGGCTGAGGCGGCCGAGACTGAGGCGGCCGAGAAGGCTGCGGCCGCGGCGGAAGCGGCCGAGAAGGCCGCGGCTGAGGCGGAGGCGGCCGAGAAGGCTGCAGCCGAGGCGGCACCGGCGGAAGGTGACGGCGCGGCATGACGGACGTCCAGGGATTGCTGGCGCTGCTCGCGATGAACCTGGCGGACCATCCGCAGGAGGTAAAACTCCAGCGGCTGGATCAGCCGGGGGTCGAGGTGTATCGGCTCAGCCTGCATCCCGACGACCGGGGCAGGATCATCGGGAAGGGCGGCCAGACGGCCCGCGCCCTCCGTGCGGTCCTGCTCGCCGCGGGGGCGCGCGCGGACCGGCGGGTCGGCCTCGAGATCGCGGAGTAGCCCGGTGACGGCCGGCAAGGCGATCCACGATCCGGACGCGTTCATTCCGGTGGCGGAAGTGGTGAAGGCGGTCGGTCTGCGGGGGGAGTACAAGCTCTACCCGCTGGTCGACTGGCACGAGGAGTTGCTGGATTCGCGATTCCTGCGCTGGCGGGACGGGGCGCCGTTCCGTCCGCTGCAGTACCGACCCGACCGCAGTTGCGTCGTGGTACGCACCGAGGAGAGCGTGACGCGGGAGGGGGCGGAGGCGCTCGTCGGGCGGGTCATCGGATTCGACCGCGAGCACTATCTCGATCCGGACTTCCCCCGTCCGCGGGGAGGGCTGCCGTTCCGGTTCCTGGGCCGGACGGTGGAGCTGGTGACCGGCGGTACGGTGGGCCGCGTGCGCGAGGTGCGACGCTACGCCTCCCAGGTGCTGCTCGTGGTCGCGCGGCCGGACGGCAGCGAGGTGCTGGTGCCGGCGGTGGCGCCGATCCTGCAGCCGGAAGACGGCCTGACCGGGCCGCTCGTGATCGATCCCCCGCCCGGCCTGATCGAGGGGACGGCGTTGTTCGATGGCCCTTAAGATCACGGTGCTGACGCTGTTCCCGGACATGGTCCGGACGGTTCTCGGCACCAGCATTCCGGGGCGGGCCGAGCAGCAGGGGCAGGTGGTCTATGCGGTGGTGAACATCCGGGACTTCGCGGTGGACCGGCACGGAACGGTCGACGACACGCCCTACGGCGGCGGACCCGGGATGATCATGATGGCGCCGCCGATCGTGGAAGCGGTGGAGGGAAGCCGGCAGTCGGCGGCCACGCCGGTGGTTCTCACCTCGCCGCAGGGCGAGCCGTTGAGTGAGCGGCTGGTGATGGAGCTGGTGGAGGCGGCGCAGACGGCGGGCGAGCTGCTGCTGGTCTGCGGGCACTACAAGGGTGTGGACGAGCGGGTGCGGGAGCTGGTGGCGACCCGCGAGGTGTCGATCGGCGATTACGTGCTGTCGGGCGGCGAGTTGCCGGCACTGGTGGTCATCGATGCCATCGTGCGGCGTCTGCCGGGCGTCCTCCACAACGAGGATTCCGCGGCGGGAGACAGCTTCACCGATCAGCAGGCGGGGGGACTCGACGGCCCGTGGTACACGCGGCCGCCGGTCTACCGCGAACGGGCGGTCCCGGAGATCCTGCTCTCGGGACATCACGCCCGGATCGAGGCATGGCGGCGCGAGCAGGCGCGGATAAGGACACGGACGCGGCGCCCCGATCTGCCGGGGGCGCCCGAGGCGGGCGGCCCGGAACGGGGCCGGGCCACGCAGAAGAAGGCAACCCCGGACGCCGCGGACGCGGTGGAATAGGCCGCGCGCGGCGGATCGCGCGGGGCGCATCTGACAGGAGGCGGTACGAGATGAACATCATTGATTCCCTCCGCAGTGACGATCTGCGCACGGACCTGCCCGAATTCGGGATCGGCGACACGGTCGTCCTGAACGTGCGGATCCAGGAGGGCAGCAAGACGCGCGTACAGGCGTTCGAAGGCGTGGTCATCGCGCGGCAGGGCACGGGGCGCGAGGCCTCCGTGACCGTGCGGAAGATCTCCAACGGCGTGGCCGTGGAACGTGTCTTCCCGCTGCAGGCGCCGGCGCTCGATTCGCTGGTGCTCAAGAAGCAGGGGCGGGTGCGCCGCGCGAAGCTGTTCTACCTGCGCGGGAAGACCGGCAAGCAGGCTCGCATCCGGGAAAAGACCCGCTCCAGCCAGTGAGCGGCGGCTCGTCCCGGGGGGTGGTGGGCAGCCTGATCGCGTTCGACCGCGAACGGTCGTTGGACGGCAGGCTGAGACTCGCCGGCGTCGACGAGGCGGGGCGCGGCTGCTGGGCCGGCCCCGTCGTGGCGGCGGTGGTGATCCTGCCTCCTGGCTGGGCGCCCGACGGCCTCGACGACTCCAAGCGCCTGAGCGCCGACCGCCGGGAGGCGATCTTCCGGGCGATCCGCGCCGGTGCCCTCGCCTGGCGCGCCTGTGCGGTGTCTCCCGCCGAGATCGATCGCCTCAACATCCTGGGCGCCACGCTGCAGGCCATGGCGCGCGCCGTGGCGCGCGTCGCGCCGTCTCCCGACCTGGTCCTGGTGGACGGGCTCCAACTGCCGGAACTGCCGTGCCGGGGTGAAGCGCTCGTGCGCGGCGACGGGCGCAGCGCCGCCGTGGCTGCCGCCTCGGTGGTGGCCAAGGTCGCCCGCGACCGTCTCATGCGCGCCTGGGGCGCGCGTCTGCCCGGCTACGGTTTCGCCGCCCACAAGGGATATGGCTCCGCCGAGCATCGCGCCGCGCTGCTCCGCCTCGGCCCCTGTCCGCTGCATCGCCGCTCCTACCGCCCGGTCAGCGAACTGGCCCAGGGCCTGCTCTGGGACAGCGCCGCCGCCGACTGAACCGACCTCCCGGCAAGGAGACGCCGTGCCTGGCGTCGCACCCGCCGCGCTCGGGCGACTGGGCGAGGAGTGGGCCCGCCTCCATCTTGAAGCGTGCGGCTTCCACCCCGTGGCGCAACGTCATCGCACCCGCCACGGGGAGATCGATCTCGTGGCGCGGCGGGACGATCTGCTCGTGTTCGTGGAGGTCGAAGACGCGCCGCGGCAACGCCTGCGGCCGGCCCGAGGAGGCGGTCACGCCCGCGAAAATGTTGCGCCTGCGCCGCCTGGCCGCGGCGTTCCTGGCGGAGCGGGGCGGCGACGGCTGCCTCAGTTTCCGCTTCGATGTCGTGGCCATCACCTTCGACGGGGAGGGGCGCGGCTGCCGCCTCGAACATTTCGCGGGGGTCCGGTGACGCGCGTCGAGCCGTCACGCGGCGGCGCCGCGCCGCAGGGCGTCCGGGGCGCTGCGTTGACAGGCGGCCGGGGGTGACCGTAGGTTCAAAAGGGTTTGGCCGCCTTCGTCGGCGCCGCCCGTCCCACCCGCAGTCGACCCCGGAGGGTGCCGATGCCATACCGAAGGCGCGCAGTCCGGCGGCTCCGGGTGCCGCCGTGCCCGGGAGTCGCGCTTCCCCTCTGCCTGCTTGTTGTCTGCTGTCTGACGGCCGGAGAGGGTGGCCCCGCATGCGCGGCGACTGCCGGTCCGCTCGATCGTGACGAAAACGGGGTCGAGGATCTGCTCGACGACTGGGATACGGGTCGCGTCGGCTGGGCTGAACTGGTTGCGCGCGCCTGTGCCGACCAGGAGGATCCTGCCGCGAAGCTCGGACGTTGGCCGGCCGGTGTCGCCGAACCTGACCCCGGGCCGCTGGCGCGGGGCGAGTTGCGTCTGCTGCGGCTCGGCGGAAACGCGGAGGGCGTGGCGAAAGCGGAGACGGGCGCCCGCGCGGCGGGTGGCGTGGTGCGGGTGCTGCACCGCCTGTCGCGGTTCGGCGGCGTGGAGGCGCTGGCGGTCGATCCGGTCGGTCTGCGGGCGCTGCTCGCGGCGCCCCGCTCCGGTCGGCTGGTGCTGGACCGGGACGGCACGCCGGCGCTGGATCGGAGCAGCGTGCTCTGCGGGGTGTCGCTGGCCCGCGCGGGGCCGTGGCGCGTGGAGGGGGACTGGACAGCCTCGGTGGCGATCCTCGATTCCGGGTGCGACACGGCGCACGACGATCTCGGCGATTTCTCGCACGACAACCGCGACGGTCCGCCGCCGCTCGTCGGGGATGCCCTCGACTGGAGTTCCGCGGCGTCCGGGTGGCCCCTGTTCCTTGAATACAAGGTGGTCGGCTGGCACGACGTGACGGATGATTTCCCGCTCGCCGCCGGACCGTGGGACTACCACTGGCACGGCACGGCCCTGGCGGGCGTCGTCGCGGGAGCGGGCGAGCTCGACGCGCGGTATCGCGGTCTGGCCCCCTCGGGCCGGCTGACGATCGTCAAGTTCTATGACTTCGACGGCGTGTGGCGGCAGTGGCAGGGTGATTTCCTGGCCGCCTGCGCCTGGCTGCTGGATCACCGCGCGCAGTGCCGGGTGCGGGTCGCGCTCTGCGCGGTCAACTGGGACGCTCGATCTCGGCCTCGGCGCGGCGATGGACGAGTTGCGCGCCGCCGGCATCCTGGTCGTGGCGGCCATGGGTAACGGGGGCGCTGTCATTCCGTCCGGCTACCCGGCCCGGCTGCCAGCGGTGGTCGCCGTGGGGGCGGTCAATGATGCCGGCGAACTCGCCGGCACGAGCGGACACGGCCTGCTCGCCAGCGCCAAGCCTGACCTCGTGGCGCCCGGCGGCGGCGTGCTGCCGGCGGCCGGCGGCATTGGCACGGCCGACAATGAGCCCGATGACAGCACGTCGGAGCGGCGGGGCACTTCGCTCGCGGCGGCCCACGTGGCGGCGGGGGCGTTCCTCGTGCTGGAGGCGCTGCGCAAGGAGGGGTGGCCCGACGAAGGGGCGGTTGTCGGCGATCTGGTGTCGGCCCTGCTGCGCGGAACCGCCGCGCCGGTGCTGGTGTCCGAGACCGCCCGACGGCGCGGCGCGGCTGGCGCTAGCACCCTGGCTTGCCGTGCCCGACAGCGTGCGGGGCTGGGGGCTGCTGCAGGTGCCGGCCGCCATCGAGGCGCTTCTGGCGCCGTTGCCTGGCGGGGGCTCGGCCGTCGATTCGCTCGGTGGCGCCGGGGGGCGGCGCACCGTGGCGCGGCGGCTGTCCCTGTTGCCGGGCCGGGAGTGCATGGTGGAGGCGACGCCGTCGGTTGGTCTCGACGTGGAGCTTGAGATTCACGATATCCGCCGTCTGCTCGACCCGGGAGAGGGGCTGCCGGCGATCCGGATCGACGCGGCCGGCGCGGGGGGGCGGGAGCTGGGCAGCTTCCGGACTCCGGACCAGGGCTTCTGTTTCGTGGCCGTGAAACGGCTGTCAGGCTCCGGACGGGTCACCATCACCCTGACCGACCCGGCGGAATCGGCCGACCCGGCCTGGTCATCCACCCTGGGCGGCGGTCTGGCTGGCTGGCCGGTCGCCGGCGTTCTCGGGGCGACCGACGCGCCCACGCTCATCTGCACCGGAGCGGCCACGATCGACCCACAGGCCCGGCTGGTGCACGCGCTCGACGGAGCGGGGCGCGAGCGCGCCGGCTGGCCGGTCTCCATCTTCCTCCCCACGAATCTGCAGGGTCCTCTCACGGCGCCGCTGGTCTGGAATCTGGACGCTGCACCGGGTGACGAAATCGCGGTCGCTTCGGCGTTCGGCAAGCTTTACCTGCTGAGCGTCTCCGGCAGTTACGTGGTTGTTGACGCGGCGGCCGCGAATGTTCCGCTCACGGCGCCGGTCGGACGGGAGCGGTTCGACGGCGGGCGTGAGGTCGCGGTCGTCAGCCCGACCGGAATCCTGACGCGGGTGACGCCGGCCGGCGCGATCGTGGCGACGCTCGCGCTGGGCGGCACGGAGCCGCTCCCCCCCGCGGTGGGACAGCTCGACGGGGAGCCGGGCGAAGAGTACGTGGTGGCGTTTCCCGACGGGCGGGTCACGGCCGCGGGCGATACCGGACTGCTGCCGGGCTGGCCGGTCACCCTGGCGGTGTCCGGACTGTGGGCCCCGGTGCTGGCGGACCGCGACGGTGATGGCCGGCACGAGATCGTGCTCACGTATCTGGCCGGGACGGAGCAGCGCGACGTCGTGTTCCGGGTCCTGCGGGGGAACGGGGTCGCCGCGGCGGGCGACGGCGCCGTGGCCCAGGCGCCCGACGGTGGGCGCTGGCTGTCACTGTCCGATCCGGCCGTCTATCGCGAGTCGGTCGGGGGGGCCCCCGGGTGGTCGTGCAGGGGCTCTATGTCACCGGGGTCGCGCTCGATTCCCTGCGCTGGCGGCTGGCCTCGATCTGTCTGACGGCCGACGGGCTGGCCAGCGCCACGCCGCTGCCGGGCGTGCTGGTGAAGGGGCTCACGCCGGCCGGCAATCTGCATCCGCGCTGGACCCTGCTACCGGCGCCGCTCGCCTGGAACACCACCGGGTCGCCGGAACCGGAACCGCAGTTCCTGGCGGGGATCGGCTGGGAGGAACTCATCGCCGGCACTCCGAACCTGAGGGGAGCCTGCCTCGGCTGGCTGGCGGCGGGGGACGGAATCGTTGGCGCGGAGCGGTTCCCCCTGGCCGTGGGCGGGCCGCTCGCGGTCGCGCCGTCCGGTCTGAGCGCGGCTCTGATGCCGACCCGGGACGGGACCGGCTGGGTCCGCGTGACCGCGGTCGGTGCCTCGTTGACCGCGCAGGTGGGGGCGCTTCCCCGCGGCGAGGCCGCGAATTGGGTCGCGGCCCGCGGTGACGGGCGCAACAGCGGCGCCTGCCCGCTCTCCGGGTCCGGTTCGACCGGGATCGCGGGGCCGATCGCACTGTCACGCGGAGTGCTGATCGTCTCGCCCAACCCCGCGGCCGGTCGTCTGCGCGTGGCCTGGCGCGGCATCCCGGTCCACGGTCCGCGGCGGCTGGAAGTGTACGATCTGCGCGGCCGGCGTGTCCGGCGGCTGGCGGCGGGGGAGCTGGCGGAAACGGGGGTCCTGGCCTGGGATGCCCGCGGCGACGACGGCCGCCCCGTGGCGGCCGGCGCCTACCTGGTGGTTCTGACGCACCCGGGCGGGGTGCTCAGGGGGCGCGCCGTGGTGGCGCGCTGAGGGACCGGGCCGGCGGTCGCCTACGCGTCCGGGTCCGGCGCGAGACGCGCCCGCGATTCTGCGAGCGTGGTGTCGAGCGGCAGGTACTCGTCGAGCCGCGTCAACTGCAGGATCTTCAGCACCGCCGGCTGCGCGCCGCAGAGCCGGACGGCGCCGCCGCCGGCCGTGAAGCTGTGCACCACGGCCATCAGGGCGCTCAGGCCGGCGCTGTCGATGTACTGCACGGCAGCCAGGTCGATCACGACCCGGGTGTCGCCGCGGGCCAGCATCTCCTGCAGGGAGGCCCGGAACTCGAACGCATTGCCGATGTCGATGTGATCGGCGGGCTCGATCACGCGGATGGCGCCTGCGGTGGCGGAAGTCGTCATGGTTTTTCGTTGTCTGAGACAACGCCTCCTCTCGGGTCCAGGGGCGCGTCGGGACGCACCTGCGCCACGACGATGGTCGTGTCGTCGTGCCGCGGCATACCGGCGCTGTGCCAGTCCACGGCGGTCAGGATCGTGTTCATGACCGCTTCGATCGTGTCGGGATAGGCGCCCCGGATCGTCTCCTGCAGGCGAACGATCCCGAACTGCTCTCGCTCCTTGTTCATCGCCTCGTTGACGCCGTCGGTATAGAGAAACACGAGATCGCCCGGCTCGAGCGGGATGACCTCGCGGGTGTAGACCGCGTCGGGGGTGATGCCGAGCGGCAGCGCGCGGCTCTCGGCGAACAGGAACCGCGCTTCGCCTGGCCGGTAGACGATGACCGGCTCGTGACCGGCGGTGCAGATCTCCATGACCAGCCGATGGGGATCGATGCGCACGTAGTTCGCGGTGACGAACTGGCCGCCGCACGCCTCGGCCTGCAGCATCAGGTTGGTGCGGCGGATCACGTCCTCGACGGTGACGTCCGGGTCCGGCGATGCTCCGGATCAGCATGCGCGTGGAGGTCATGATGAGCGAGGCCGCCACCCCCTTGCCGGCGACGTCGGCCACGATCAGGCCGAGGCTGCCGTCCGGGAAGGGGAAGAAGTCGTAGTAGTCGCCGCCGATCATCCGCGCCGCGACGTTCGTGCCGACGACCGCCACTCCCTGCAGGTCGGGGATCGCGCGCGGCAGCAGCGCCTTCTGGATTTCGCTCGCGATCTCCATGTTCCGCATCTCGCGCTGGCGCTCGAGCTTGACCTGGAACAGACGCGCGTTGTCGAGGGCCGTCGCCGCGAGACTGATTCCGGCGCCGAGGCCGTCGAGCTTGCCGGGATGGAAAGCGGCGCTCGGGCTGGAGGTGACGAGACAGACCGCGCCCAGCCAGCTGTCGCGCGTGCGCAGCGGCAGGATCGCGAGGCGCTGGAAACGGTACGGCAGCTGCGGCGGCACGCAGGAATTCGCCCGCCTCGAGCCAGAGCGGTTCGGACCGGCCGATGGTCTGGAAGATGAGCGGCTCGCCGCTGCCGGTCGGTGAGCGACAGCAGCGCCTCGTGCGGCAGCCCCCAGTCCAGCCTGGTCTGCGGCTGTTCGTCCTCGATCAGCACGAGCGAACCGACTTCGGCGCCCGCGAACTCCATGGTCAGTTCCATGATCTTGTTCAGCAGGACCTTCAGATCGACGATCGCCCGCCAGGCGTCCCATCTCGCCGAGATACTCCAGCTTCGCGCTGAAGAGAGCCTTCTCCTGGAATACCTGCTCGATCGTGTGCTCGCGGAAGCAGAGCGGTGCGAACGCCTCCTCCACCAGCGTGGCCAGCGCGGTGAGCCAGTTCCGGGGTCGGGGTCGAGCCGGCGGTCATTTCCACGAGCAGCACGCCGAGCGTCCGGTGGCGGAAGCGGTAGGCGAGACCGGCCTGGTACGGGCGGGCCGCCGGCGGAAGGGTGAACGGCCCGCCGGGCAGCGCGTCGAGCGCCACGCCCGGCAGGAGGCTGCGCCCCTGCACCGCGGAAGGGTCGAGCAGTTCGACCTCGCGTGCGGTCGGAGTGGCGCCGGGCGCTCCGGCGGCCACCGGGAGCGGCGCCCCGTCGTCGCCCACCAGGCAGTTGATCCAGCGCGCGACGCCGAACTGCTCGGCGAGCAGCCGGTCGAGCGCCTCATAGTGCGGCTGCAGCCCGAGCGCCTCGCCGAGACGGCGCAGGGCGGCGCCCGGGAGGGGGGCGGCCAGGGTCTGTTCGCGGAGGATCGTTTCGTTCATGGCCCCGGAACGGCTCTACATGGCCGTCAGATAGAGTTCGAGTTCCTTGCGATGCTCCGGCGCGATCTCCTCGATCAGGGCGGCCTCCACGCCGGCGCGGGCCGCCAGATCCGCCGCCTCGTCCAGGGTGTCGAACGGTTCGCTGCGGCCGATGCCCTGGGCGTTCACCCAGCGGTCGCCCAGCGCCACCAGCGCCGTGAAACGGCTGGCGGCGAGCGCCGTCGTATCGTGGTGCCCGGTGATGATTTCGCGGTACATCTCCGGCAGCTTCCAGTGCTCCGCCACCATCCCGCCGACGGCGGCATGGTCGATCCCGAACAGTTCCCGCTCCAGCGCGTGCTGTGCCGCCACGTCGTGGGGCGTCGCCTCGAACTGCGGGCGGTGGCGTTTGTAGTGCTGGGCGAGGGGGATGCGTCCGATATCGTGCAGGAGCCCGGCAACGAAGTACTCCTCCGGCGTCAGCCCGCCGATGTTGGCGCGCATGGCGATCATCTGGCAGAAGACCGCCGTCGCCAGGGAGTGCCGATACATGCCCTGCGCCGAGAAGCTGTGGATGTTCTGGAAGGAGCAGAAATGGCTGGCCACGGCGGCGGCCGCCACGAGGTTGCGCGTGGTGCGGAACCCGAGCACGATCACGGCCCGTTCCACATCCGTGATGTAGGAGCGCGCGCCGTAGAAGGCGCTGTTGGCCATCCTCAGCAGGCGCGTCGTGAGCGACGGATCGGTGCGGATGCGCGACGTGATGTCGTGGATGCTCGAGTCGGGGTTGTTCAGCTTGTCGACCAGGTCGCCCAGGGTGGTCGGCAGCGGCGGCAGGCGGCGGATCGCCTGTTCGATGTCGCGCGCGCCGTATTCCCCCGCGAGGGTCGCCACCGGCGATGCCGTGGCGACCGGCGCGCCGGAACGGACCGTTTCTGCGTAACCGTCGAGCCTGATCCTGGACACGCGGACATCCTTGGTGCCCCGCGGCGATCGAATTTCGCGCTGGAACGGGGGCCGGAATGCGGTTATCGTTGCGCCATCGCGCGCTTCCGAAATCGACCGCCAAGCCCCATCCCTTTAAAGTTTTCTGACCGCGCGGGGGTCGGCGCGACGGCTTCCCCGGGTCGCCCCGACCGGAAGGACAGCATGGCCGAGTACAATTTCGCCGCGGTCGAAAGCCGCTGGCGCCAGCGCTGGGAGGTGGACGGCCTCCACCGGACGGACCTCACGCGCGCCGAGCACAAGTGCTACTGCCTGGTGATGTTCCTCTATCCCTCCGGGGACAAGCTGCATCTGGGGCATTGGTTCAACTTCGTGCCGGCCGATACCTGGGCGCGTTTCCGGCGCATGCAGGGGGCGCGCGTCTTCGAGCCGATCGGCTACGACAGTTTCGGGCTGCCGGCCGAGAATTTCGCGATCAAGACCGGCGTGCATCCCGGGCGGCACACCGAGGAGAACATCACCTTCATCCGCGAACAGTTGCGGGCGATGGGGGCGATGTACGATTTCGACCACGAGATCGCCACGCACCGTCCCGAATACTACAAGTGGAACCAGTGGCTCTTCCTGCAGCTGTATGCCGCCGGGCTGGCCTATCGCGCCGAGATGCCGGTCAACTGGTGCGACTCCTGCCAGACGGTGCTGGCCAACGAGCAGGTGGAGGAGGGGGCCTGCTGGCGCTGTCAGAGCCTCGTCGCGCGGCGCAAGCTCACGCAGTGGTGCTTTCGCATCACCGACTACGCGGATCGTCTGCTCGAGGGGCTCGAGCGGGTCGACTGGCCGGCCGAGACGAAGAAGCGCCAGATCAACTGGATCGGACGGAGCGAAGGGGCGGAGATCGTCTTCGGCGTGCCGGCCGCGAGCCTGCAGGAGACGTTGCCGAGCGGTTTCGCCCCCCTCCCCGACGGGGCGGCGCCGCTGCGGGTGTTCACCACCCGCCCGGACACGCTGTTCGGGGTCACCTACGTGGTGCTGGCGCCGGAGCACCCGCTGGTCGCCGCGCTGACGGAGCCGTCGCGGCGGGAGGCCGTGGCGGAGTACGCCCGGCGCGCCGCGCTGCTGAGCGAGATCGATCGCACGAGCACGACCCGGGAGAAGACCGGCGTGGCCACCGGCGCGGTGGCCGTCAACCCGATCAACGGCGAAGCGGTGCCGGTCTGGGTGGCCGACTACGTGATCGGCACCTACGGCACCGGCGCCGTGATGGCGGTGCCGGGTCACGACGAGCGGGACTTCGCCTTCGCGGCGGCCCACCGACTGCCGGTGCGGCGGGTCATCCGGGGGGCGGACGAGGACGGCGCGGCGCCGCTGCCGGCGGCCCGCACGGAGCCGGGCGTCATGACCGCCTCCGGCGCCTACGACGGCCTCACCAGCGCCGAGGGCGGGGCCCGGATCGCCGCCGATCTCGCCGCGACGGGGCGGGGACGCGCCACGGTGCAGTACCGTCTGCGGGACTGGCTGATCAGCCGCCAGCGCTACTGGGGCGCGCCGATCCCGATCGTGCACTGCCCGGCGTGCGGCATGGTGCCGGTGCCGGAGGTGGAACTGCCGGTCCGGCTGCCGGACGATGTCGATTTCCGTCCGCACGGCAAGTCGCCGCTGGCCAGTTCGCCCTCCTACATGGACGTGGCCTGCCCGCGCTGCGGGGGGGCGGCGCAGCGCGATCCCGACACGATGGACACCTTCGTCTGCAGCTCGTGGTACTTCCTGCGCTACCTCACGCCGCACCTGGACGACCGTCCGTTCGACCGCGAGCTGGTCAACGCCTGGCTGCCGGTGGACCAGTACGTCGGCGGCCCGGAGCACACCTGCGGCCATCTGATCTACTCCCGCTTCATCACGAAATTCCTGCACGACCAGGGGCACCTGGCGTTCGACGAGCCGTTCCAGCGGCTGGTGCACCAGGGGCTGATCACCCGCGATGGCGAGAAGATGGCCAAGTCGCGCGGCAACGTGGTCAACCCGGAGGCCTACCTCGGGCGGTACGGCACGGACACGCTGCGCGTCTACCTGATGTTCGGTTTCGCGTTCGAAGCCGGCGGCGACTGGAAGGACGACGGCATCGAGGGGATCCATCGCTACCTGCACCGGGTCTGGCGGCTGCTGGACGCGGCGGCCGAGGGGCGTTCGCCGGCCGGCGACGCGCCGTTCGAGCCGCCGCCGATCCCGGCGGGCGAACTCTCTGATCGGCGGGCCGAATTGCGCCGCTGGCTGCACGGGTCGATCAAGCATTGCACCGGTCGATCTGCAGCGGTTCCACTTCAACACCGCGCTCAGCCGCCTGATGGAGTTGACCAACGCCATCTACGCCTACGCCGGGCGCAACGCGGCGGGGCTGGAGGATGAGGCGTACCGCGAAGCGCTCTCCGCGCTGGTCCGGATGCTCGCGCCGTTCGCGCCGCACCTGGGCGAAGAGTTGTGGACGCGGCTCGGCGGGCAGCCGAGCGTGTTCGACCAGCCGTGGCCGCAGTGGGACGAGGCCGCGCTGATCCGGGCCACGGTGACGATCGTCCTGCAGATCAACGGCCGGATTCGCGACGAGATGGAGTCGCCGGTCGACGCCGATCGCGACAGTGTCGCGGCGGCGGCGCAGGCCTACGGACGGATCCCTGAACTGATCGCCGGTCGCCCGGTCCGCAGGGTGATCGTGGTGCCGGGCAAGCTGGTGAACATCGTCGTCGCCGACGCCTGACCGGCGCGACGACCCCGCCACGGAGGGCGGGCAACATGAGCTATTGGGATGCGCTGGCGATCGCCCGTGAGCGTCTCGCGGCGGGGGCTCTCGCCGAGGCCGAGGCGGCCTTCGCCACGGCGCTCGAGTTGCGGGAACGCTCGCCCGGCCGGGTCTTCCTTTCTGAGACGGTCACCGACGCCGCACGCCGACTCTGGGGACGGGCGCGCCGCGCCGAGGCTGACGTGGGCTCGCCCGGTCGCTGGCCCGCCGCGGCGGAGACGTTTCGCGCGGACTACCTGGACCGGGCCGGTGCCGCGGTGGCCGCGGCGCTGAGCCAGTGCGTTATTCCGACCGGAGAACCGGCGGGGGCGCCGGCAGCGGATTTCGAGCTCCTGATCACGGCGCTGCGCCTTACCACCGCCAGCCGGCTCCATCCGAGCGATGGCGCGGCCGCGGCGCGTCTGCTGCCGGCTACGGTCGCCGCGGCCTGCCGCGCCGGTCGCCCCTTCGATCCGGCGCTGATCCGCGCCGACCTGCCGCTGGCGGAAGCCGATCGGGTGGCGCTGGGCGCCCAGGCCGAGGGGTGGCTGGACGCTCTGGCCGCCGCCGGCAGCGTGGCGCCGGCCGGCCGGGCCGCGCTGGCGCAGGCGGTGCTGCGCCTGCTCGAAACGGCGTATTTCTCGCCGTCCGGACCATTCCACGCGGAACGGATCTGGCGCGTCGCCCGCCTGACCGACGCCCACGCAGGCGACGCGGCGGCGGCCATCCCGCTCTACCGGGCCTGTCTGGCCCTGCCCGAGCCTGCCCGGCCGCGCGCCGAGGCGGCGCGCGTGCGCCTGATCGAACTGCTGGCCAACCTCGACGCGCAGCACCTGCCGGTCCCGCGGCACGACGAGGCGCGCGCGCTGCTGGACGCCGGTCCTCCCGCGGACGGCGCGGTCGCGCAGCGTTTCGGCGCGGCCCGTCGCGCGCTGGAGCGACGCAGCCCGGCCGACTCCCCGGCCGAGGCGTGGGCGTCTTTGGCGATGTCGTCGCAGGGGCTGACCTGCGTGCTGTGGCGCGACGACGAACCGCGCGACGTGGCTCTCTGGCAGGCAGGCGACGATCCGGAGATCCTGCGTCGATTCCTGCGCCCCTGCCGCGGGCGGCTGGTCCGGTGGGATGAAGGGCGGCGGGGACTCTGGGGCGAACTCGGGGATGACTGCGCCGGCGAGCCGGTGGGACCGTTCGCGGCCGCGCTGCTGGAAGCGCAACTGCCGGCGGAAGGGCTGACCTCCGCGGTTGCGACCCGGCTCCGGCGATTGCAGGAGATCGCCTGGCGCGCGACGTGGGAGCGGCAGACCGGCCATCCGCTGCTGGCCCCGCCGGCGGAGGACGCGATCCCGGCCGCCACCGGTGAAGTGTCCGACGCATCACGGTCGGCCGCGGCTGCGGAGTTGCCGGACGCGCTCGACGCCGGGTTCCTCTGGCTGGCGTGTCTGGCCCGGTTGCGCGGGCTCGATCCGCGGACCAGGGCGGGGGTGCGGCGGCTCGGCTCCCGCGGCGACCGGGCGGCGGCGTTCGTGGCCCGTTTCCAGGCCGCGGGCCAGAGCGGCTCCCTGGACGGCGTCGCGGCCGGCGCCGGATGGCGCCTGCCGCCGCTCGCCGAGCGTCCCGATCCTGAACTGGGCGCGGTTTCCGCGGACGTGGCGGAGAGGCGCGGTCGGCGCCGTCGTCGTCCGCCGCCGCCCTGCTGCTGGCCTCGCCCCGCCCGGCCGCCGCGCTGCGCGCCTGGGGAGCGGAGCAGGCCGCCTGGCGGGTGGTGCTGGACCAGGAACGCGCGTCTGGCCGACCTGGCGTCGGCCGTCTCCGGTCGGCGCGGCATCACGCTCATCCCCCCCGGGGGAGAGATGCATGCGCTGCGGGCGGCGCTGGCCTGGCTGGAGGCGCTGCCGGCGGCCGACCCCGCGGTGCCGCGGGCAGCGGAACCGGATCTGCTGCCTCTCTTCCACTGGTTGCGGTTGAGCGAGTCCCACAACGGCGATCTTCTCGACCACCTCCGGCTCCGTCCGCGGGCGACCGGGGTGTTGCCGGTCGTGGACCGGCACGCTGCGCTGGCCGACGCGTTGCCCCGCGTGATCCCGGGCGAAGCGGGCGCCGACGACCCGTGGGCCGGGGAATACGCCGCGCGGGCGCGCCAATCGTGCGTGGTCGCGGGACCGCCGTCCCGCCTGCGGGATCCGGATCCGATCCGGGACGCGGTCTGGGGGGTGCGGGAGGGGGGCGACGCGGCCTGGATCTTCCTGGACAGCGCGCGGATCCACTGGCAGCTGCGGCGCGCCGGGCTCGCCCGACCGGAGGAGCTGCACGCGACGCTGGCGCGCCGCGGACGCCGGCATCTTTCGCTGGTCCGCGACGGACTGTTTTCTGGGGGACGATCTCGCGGCGCTGCTGACGGCCTGGCTGGCGCCGTACGGCACGGTCGAGGCGAGCCTCGCCGGGGAAGGGGGGCACGCCCCGCTGGCGCTGGCGTGCGGCGGCGTGGCGCCGGACGCCTGCGTGCTGGCCGACGAGGCCGGGGCCGGCGGACTGGGGCACGTGACGCGCCTGATGGCAGCCGGGGAGCGGCCGGTGGTGGCGTTGCCGGCGGTCGGGCCGGTGGTCGTGGCCATGTGGCGCGCGTTCGCCGCCGGCCGACTCAGCCTCGCGGCCGGGAGCGGACCACCCGACTGTCTCGATCCCGCGGAACTGTGGAGCGAAGAGGTAACGTCCGCTTCGCTGGCGGGCGCGCGTCTGGTGGTCCCGGTGCTCGACAGCCTGGGCGCTGCCGACCACGTGAGGCCCTCCGCCGATCGGCCGGTTGCGTGGGCGCTGGCCGATCGTGAACGGGCGGCCGCCCTCGCGGACGAGCGGCGACTCTGCAGCCTCGAAGTGAACGCCCTGCTGGCCTGCGGCGCGGCGTCCGTCGACGTGGCCGATCCGCGCTGGTGCCGCCGTTTTCCGCTGCCGGGCGGCGAAGGGGCCGCGGGTCTGCCCGCGCGGGGGGAAGAGCTGCTGACGAGGGTTGTCGTCGGGGGCGCCGTCGGCTACGACCTGCCGCAGGCGAAACCGGGGCAGACGGCCCGGCTCGGCGCTCTGCGTCGGCGCGGGACGGCGCCGTTGGCGGGCGTGGAAGTGGTCGCGGCCTGGCGCCGTGAGCAGGGAGTCGTTTCCGACCCGGAGGCGCCGTGGGCCGGACCGGGCGAGACGGAGACGGAGCCGGCGCCGCGCGGCGTTCGTCTGCTCGCTGGCGACGGCGCTGCGGCGTGGACGGGGTGGCTGCGGAGCGTCGCGACGGCGCGGGAGCGCGGCGAGACCGGGGCGTGGCTGCTCGCGGTCGGGCCGATGCCGCCGGCGGGGGCGGGAGCGCTGGCGGCGGCCTATCCCACGGCGGCGCCGACGGTCGCCGGAGCGGACGGCTCGGCCGCGCCCCATCCGCCGCTCGGACCGGTTCTCTGGGCCGCGCCGGAAACGCTGGCCGATCCGGGGTTGCGCGCCGCAATCGCCGCGCGGCCGCCGCTGGCGGCGTTCGTGCTCGGTCTGGAGGCCTGGTTGCCGAGCGGTCCGCGACCGCGGCTCGGGGCTGCGGTGGCGCTGCGATTCCTGGCCCGCGATCTGCCTCGCGCCGATTTCTGTCTCGGCGGTCTGGCCGGCCCCTGGCGCCGCCTCTTCGACCACTTTCTCACCGAAAATTCGCCGTCCGTTGGGAGGGCGGCAGATCCGGGGTTGCTGACCGATGCTGCCGAGGAGTTCTGGCCGGGCGAGAGCGCGACGGCCCGCTGTCCCGACTGTGCCGGGGCGGTGCCGCTGGTGGGGGCGCGGCCCACCTGTGCCGCCTGCGGACTCGACCTCTCCACCTGGCAGGGCAGCGCACAGCGTGAGGGGCGGCGACGGGCCGTTCTGCGGGCGCGCCTGGACGGTATGCGGCACCGCGCGCCTCCCGGTCATGAATTCGTGTGGCACGTGAGGAAAGACAGATTATTCCGTTATCAAAGAAGAACTTACCTGTATGGACATTGCTGTCAGCGAGGCGAGCGGACGGCTGGAGGCGAACGGTACGGACGGAAGCATATGGCATGTGCTGCAACTGGACGACGAAGGGATGGACCTGCCGCGCGGGTCGGTTGTCCGATTCGGTCTGAGCACCGGGGTCGGCGAAGGGATGTCGAGCGCCGGACGTCCGCTGATCGTGGCCAGCCACCCCGACGATC
This sequence comes from uncultured bacterium, assembly GCA_963772145.1. Taxonomy (GTDB): domain Bacteria; phylum Krumholzibacteriota; class Krumholzibacteriia; order LZORAL124-64-63; family LZORAL124-64-63; genus CAVSZB01. The sequence continues at coordinate 232,009 of CAVYVY010000018.1, read as the reverse complement.
TCGACGTTCCGGCGCAGCCGCCGGCGCTGGCGCGGGTGGAGCGGGCGCTCGCGCTCGTGACCGTCGGCACCGGCCCCGAGCTGCCCGGGTGGGCGCGCACCTGTCGCGGCGACGCTGCCGGCGGCGGTGGTGGAGGCGCTGACCGGCCTGCCGACGGAAACCGCCGTGGCGTCGCTCGCCACGCTGGCCTGGCTGAGCGTGCTGGAAACTGGTTGCGAACCGGCGCGTGGAGGATGCGCCGTCGCGCCGGCGACCCTGCGTCTGGCGCTGCCGCTCGCCGAGCTGGAGTACCGCCTCCGACGCGCCGCGGAACTGGCGGCGGTGCGGCTGCCGGCCTGGCTCGAAGGGGCGGTGGAGGGCCTGCCGGTCGTCTGCGATCTGGCGGCCGGCGGGGACGGTGATGCGGAAGAGGATCTGGCCTGGCTTGACCGGTTCCTGCTCGCCATGTCGCTCCGCCTGCGGAGCGCGGCGTCGGCGCGTGGCGATGGCGATCTGTTCCGCGGGACGACCGGGACGGAGGAACTGCTCTGGCGCGCGCCCGAAGGGGTGCTGTTCTCCTCCCGCCGGCTGCTGGGCACGCTGGGCCGACCGCGCGCCGTGGCCGAGCGACTGTCGCATGAGGCGGAGCGGTTCGCCGGCGCGGCGGCCGCCCTGCTGGCGACGGCCGTGCGTGACGCCGGGGGAGCACGGTTGGAACTCGTGCCGGGTGAGGCGTGGCCGGTCGAAGTGGTGACGGTCGGCTGCCTGCTGGGCGCCTGGTGGATCGAGGGTGCGTCGCCGGCAGAGGCGCTCGACACGTCGGCGCTCGCCTGGCTGGCGGACGCACCGGCGGCGGCCCGCGCCCGCACGGTCGCGCTGCTGACCGACGGCGATGCCTGGCACGCGGGCCAGGCGGCGCGTCTCGGCGCGGAGTCCGGGGTCGGCGCCGGGACCGCGCCGGTGGAGGCGCGGAGCCGGGCGCCACAGCGCGGGCCCGTGGTCGGCGCGCCGGCGCCGGAGGCGGCCGAACGGGTGGCTCGCCTGCTCGCCGGCCCCGAGCCGGGATGGCTCGTCCTGCGCGGACCGGCCGGCACGGGGCGTCTGGCCGCCGTGGCCGCCGGGCTGGCCGACGCCGCGGCGTCCGGCGCGCTGCGTCCCGGCGAGGTCTCTGTCTGGTGCCCATCGTCCGCGGTGGCGGCGCGGGTCCATCTGACCTGGCGGCGCGACGTCGACGCGGCGGTCGCGCCGGCGCTCTTCATCGCGCCGGAAGGCACGCCGCCCGCCGGCGCCACGCCCCTCACCGGTCGATTTCTGCCGGGCGATCCGGCGCGGGAGACGGCGCTGCTGATCGACGCGGAAGCGCTGCCGCGCGAGACCCGCTTCGCCGTCCAGCAGCGTTATCGCGGCGGTCGTCTGCTGGTGACGGTCGATCCGGCCGCCGCCGAGGCCCCCTGGGAGCATCTGTTCCTGACCACCCCTGCCGCGGAGCGGGTCGTGGACTGTGTCGACCAGCGGGAGCAGGCGCGCCGGGTCTGGGAGGAGACGCGTCACTTCGCGGTCGAACCTGACGGTCGGCCGGCGCGCGGTCGTGCCCTGCGGCGTGAGCGCGGGGAGGCGGTGGCGCATGGCGCGGCGAGCCTGGACGAAGTGGTGGCGCTCCTGGGGGCGGAACAGGCCGCCGGCCGGCTCGGCCGTCGCAGCGCCGTCGTGGCGACGGCCCGGGACGATCTGCTCTATATCGGGCGCTCACTCGCCGGCCGGGGCTGGCTGCCGGTTCTGCGTTGGGAACTGGACGCGCTGCTGCTGCCCGGCGCGCTGGAATTCGTCGCCGTCGTCAGCGACCTCGCCGCGCAGGCCGGCAAGGCGGACGGCGCCCGGACGCCGCTCCTGCCGGTGCTGCTCGACCCGTCCGGCGCGGCGGCCTATGCCCGCTGGCTCGCCGCGGCCGAGCCGCTGGCGGACGCCTCGCTCGCGGAGATCCACGCCCGGGTCGCCCGCAGTGGCTGGGCTGCTCCGTGGCTGGCCCGGCCGGAGGTGCAGCGGCGGGTGGAACGGCTGGTGCGCGAAGCCGGCGGCGAGGATCCCGGCCACTTCGTGAAGCGGCCGTTGTGGGCCGCCTGGCGGCTGGAACTGGCCGACTGGCTCGCCGTGCCCGCGGCGACGCCCCACGCGCCGGTGGTGACCCTGGCGACCCCGGAAACGTGCGGCGCCACCGGCGCCGACACCCTGGTCTATCTCTGCCTCGGAAGTGAGGCGCGCCAGCGGCACTACCGGGTGTTCGCCCGCGCGACCGAGCGCGTGATGGTGCTGTATCAGGAATCGTCTCCGCTGACGGGTGACGAGGCGACAGCCGCGGACTGAGCGCGTCGACGCCACCCCGGCAACAGCAGACGCGCCAGAACGTAAGTCGCCACGGCGCCCGCCGCTCCCACGACCAGCGCCCCGACCCACGCCTCCAGATAGAGGCGTCCCAACTGCGCCCAGACCTCGGTCCGGCCGGGCCAGGCGGGGGCGGGCCGACCGAGCAGGCGGGCCCCGAGTTCGATATCGAGCCAGACCAGCGGCACCATGGTCAGCGGGTTGGCCACGTTCGAGCCGACGAAGGCGGCGAGGCGGTTGACGCGAAACGCGAAGGCGAGTCCGATCGCCATCCAGGTGTGCAGACCGAGCACCGGGGTGGGCGCCACCAGCACGCCCAGCGCGAGCGCGGCGGCCAGGTTGCGGTTCGAGTGATCCCCTCCGGCGAGCGTGCGCCAGGCGGCGCGCCAGCCGGGCCAGCGGGGCGGACGTGGCATGGTCTTGACCCTTGTTCGACCGCGTTCGGCGGGCTACCTTCGCCGCCGGGCGATCCCGCCACCATCAGCATAACACTGTCCGCGCCGCATGAGGAGTGGAACGATGGAGTGGCCTTTCGAGCCGTACCGGACCAAGGTCGTGGAGCGCATCCGGCTCATCAGCCGCGAGGAACGGCTCGCGCTGCTCCGGCAGGCCGGCTACAACCTCTTCTGGATCCCCTCCGACGCCATCTACATCGACCTGCTCACCGACAGCGGCACCTCGGCCATGAGCGACGCGCAGTGGGCCGCGATGATGACCGGCGACGAGTCCTACGCCTGCAGCCGCAACTTCATCGACTTCGAGACGACCATCCGGGACATCTTCGGCTACCAGCACGTCATCCCGACCCACCAGGGCCGCGCCGCCGAGCACCTGCTGTTCGCCGACGGTGCTGAAGCCGGGCGACGTGGTGCCCAACAACACCCACTTCGACACCACGCGCGCCAACGTCGAGCACCAGGGCGCCGAGGCGCTGCGACCTGGTCATCGACGAGGGGCTCGACCCGACGTGCGACGCACCCGTTCAAGGGCAACCTCGACCCTGGTGAAGCTCGACCGCGGCCTTCGCGAGGTACGGGCGCGAGCGCGATCCCGCTGGTGATGATCACGATCACCAACAACTCCGGCGGCGGGCAGCCGGTCTCGATGGCGAACGTGCGCGCGGTGCGCGAGGTCTGCGACGCGCACGGCGTGCCGCTGATCTTCGACGCCTGCCGCTTCGCCGAGAACTGCTGGTTCATCCAGCAGCGCGAGCCGGGCTACGCGGAGCGCAGCGTCGCGGAGATCGCGCGCGAGATGTTCTCGCTACGGCGACGGCTGCACGATGAGCGCCAAGAAGGACGCGCTGGTCAACATCGGCGGCTTCCTCGGCCTCAACGACGACGACTGGGCCGAGCAGGTCACGCAACCTGCTCATCCTGATCGAGGGCTTCCCGACCTACGGCGGGCTCGCGGGGCGCGACCTCGAGGCCATCGCCCAGGGGCCTGCGCGAGGTGCTGGACGAGGACTACCTCGCCTACCGCGTCGGGCAGGTGGCCTACCTGGGCGAGCTGCTGCACGAGGCGGGCGTGCCGATCGTGACGCCGGTCGGCGGCCACGCGGTCTACGTCGACGCGCAGGCGCTGCTGCCGCACATCCCGCAGTCGCAGTTCCCGGGGCAGGCGCTGGTCGTGGCGCTCTACCTCGAGTTCGGCATCCGCGCGGTGGAGATCGGCAGCCTGATGTTCGGCCACGATGATCCGGCCAGCGGCGCCTTCGTGCCGTCGGCGATGGAACTGGTGCGGCTGGCGATTCCGCGCCGCGTCTACAGCCTGGCGCAGCTGGCCTATGTGGCGGAGGCGTGCGGACGAATCGCGCGGGAGAAATCGCGGTTGCGGGGGCTGGAAATCGAATCGGCGCCGAAGGTGCTGCGCCACTTCCGGGCCCGGCTGCGGCCGCTCGGCGGCGGGGAACTGTTCGGCGCCTGATCGTCGCCGTGGGGGAGAGGAGTGGCTGCCATGCGCGTGGACTGGTTGCCGGGTGACCACCCCCTCGCTCCCGCCCTGCGCCCCCTGGCGGAGACCGCCGCTGCGCGGCTCGACCTTGGTCGGCACCTGGCGTCGCTTACGCTCTGGCTCGACGATCTCACCGCTGACGAGCGGATCTGGGTGACGACCGTTGCCGCCGCGGCCTGCCACCCCGGGGGGCGCTGCCCGGCATGGCGCTCTGGTTCCACCCTGACCATTTCCTGCGCGATCACGCGTCGGGCGCCGCCGAGGGGAGAGGGGTTGCTGGCCTGGGAGCTGCGCGACGGGCCGGTGGCGGAGTCGTGCGATCCGGCGGCCTTCTCGCCCCGGAAGGCGGAGCGCATCCTCTACCACCAGTTCCTCATGGTGCGCGATCTGCGGGACGGCACCGTGTCGCCGGCGGAGGTGCCGCCGGCCGGGGCCGAGGCGTTCCAGGAGGCCTGGGCCGTGACGCTCGACGGGCGGCTCAAACGGGCCATCCTGCCCGGCTATTCGCTGGCCGAGCGTCGCCGTCGCTTCTTCCGGGTCTTCTCGGCCGGCGGAGTCCTGCTGCCGCAGCACTGGCAGATTTTTCACGCGCTCTGGGAATGGGAATCGCCGGAGCAGACCCGTTTGCTCGAGATGCTGGCACGCCTGCCGTCCCTGCCTGGTGCCCAGCGCCACGGTCGGTGATCGGGCTTGCTTTTTCAGCGCCGGCAGCCGCATTTTTCAACCAGTCTGAGTGGCGTATCCTGAGAGGGGTGTCCGGGTTGAATTCGTGCCCCGCATCGCTGCGGGCCGGGTTCCGGTGCAGGCTTGAAGCGTGTCGGTCTTGCCCCCCACCCTCAAGGCAAGCGAAGTCCCAAGGGAGGTCATTCCAATGTCCTTGAAGCGGTCCGTGCGTAGCCGGGGCCTCTTGTTGCCGCTCGGTGTCGTCGCGCTTCTGTTGTCGTGCCTGAGCCTCGCCGGATGCGGCAAGGGCGAGCAGATCGTGGCCGACCCGTACGTGTACGGCTCCCTTAGGGCCGTGACCCGCGGCGTGACTCCAAGCCCGAACTTTCTTTACGATATCGACGCGCCGCAGTTCGAGTACGTGAAAGGAAACGTGGGCATCGTCCGCGACGGAAACCTCCTCGAGTTCGTGGTCGGGAAGGATCTGGAGCAGAACGCCTCCTCCTACAAGGGCGCGCGTCTGGGCGTGCAGCGGCTCTTCAAGCCGACCACGCATCTGAAGTTGCGGCGCATCAAGCGGGACGGGCAGGTGACCCCGGTCGACACGGCCTTCACGTACGAACTGCCGATCGTGTTCAAACTCACGGCTCGGCAGGTGCAGACCCCGGGAGCTCCTCTGCCCGATCTCGACTGGAAGAACATCGAAGACGCCAAGGGCTATCTGCCGAAGGAGCCGGGCGGCTCCGCCGATCCAGGTCCAGTCGCTCGTTGTCCGCTTCGTGCGCGCGCCACGACCGGCCGCTCCCGATCAGCAGGCCTGGTTCGCCGTCTTCCCGAACGCCACGCTCGAAATGGTCGATCTGAGCCCCGGCGCGGAGTGGATGCTGGAACTGCTCAACGCGAAGCAGCTGCCGCTGCTGGGTTCGTTCACGTTGACCGAGGTCGCCGAGAACTATGCCGATCGCAAGGCGGAGAACGGCGCGCTTGGTCACATCGTGGGCAAGATGAAGTTGAACTGGTTGCGCTACGCGAACACCTTCATCAAGGGTGGCGTCAACTAGCCGGCCGGGTTGAGCGCGGCGCCCCCGCGCGCCGGCAGGTGAACGCCGTGAGCGCCCGACGCTCACGGCGTTCACCTGCCGGCGCGCCACATCCTCAGGCCAGCAGACGCTGCAGCACTGCGTAGTGGGCCACGACCTTGTCCATGCGGTAGTTCGACTTGCGCAGCGGACTGGTCTTTAACCGGTTGGCCACCAGGCCCACCATCACGCCACGCTTGCCCTCGAACAGGATCTCCGTGGCGTAGTGGCCCAGGCGCGTGGCCAGGATGCGGTCGAAGGCCGACGGGGCGCCGCCGCGCTGCACATGGCCGAGGACCACCATGCGGATGCCGCGCTGCAGGCGGTTCTTCATCTCGTAGGTGATGACCGACGCCTTGGCCGCTCCCTCCGCCACGATGATGATGGCGTGCCGCTTGCCCCGGTCATACCCCTTGTCGATGCGGCGGCAGATTTCATCGAGGTCGAACGGGATCTCGGGCACCAGCACCTCCTCGGCGCCGCAGGCGATGCCGGACTGGATCGCCAGCAGGCCGCAGGAGCGGCCCATCACCTCGATGACGAAGATGCGGCCGTGGCTGGTGGCGGTGTCGCGGACCTTGCCCACGGCATCGATCGCGATGTTGAGCGCCGTGTCGAAGCCGATCGACCAGTCGGTGCCGGGGATGTCGTTGTCGATGGTGCCCGGCACCCCGATCACCGGCAGGTCGAAGGTGTGGTCGAGAACATGGCCGCCCCGGAAGCTGCCGTCGCCGCCGATGATCACCATGCCGTCCAGCTTCAGCCGCTCGACCTGGCGGCGCACCTTCTCCTGTCCTGCCGGATTCTGGAATTCCGGGTAGCGGAAGGTGCGCAGCACCGTGCCGCCCTTGTCGATGATTCCGCTCACCGACCCCGGTCCCATCACCTCGGCGTCGCCCTCGCTCAGGCCGAGCCAGCCGCGGTTGATGCCGATCACCTCGGCGCCCTTCGACCAGGCCGTCCGCACCACCGCCCGCACTGCCGCGTTCATGCCCGCGCAGTCGCCGCCGCCGGTGAGCACACCGATCCTCTTCATTCGTCGCCTCCTTGCTGTCCGGCGTCGCCGCCGGCCCTGCCGGCGCCGCCACGCCGCGAGGCGCGCGAGCCGATCGGCCAGCGTGGCCTCGATAGCCGCGCCGGGTCGGGGTGTAGAACTCACGGTCCGCCAGTTCGGGCGGCAGGCACGGCATGGCGGCGACCCCCTCCGCGGTGTCGTGGGCGTAGACGTAGTCCGCGCCGTAGCCGAGCCCCTTCATCATGGACGTGGGGGCGTTGCGCAGCTGCAGGGGCACCGGCGGGATTGAGGCCGTGGCGTGTCTCCTCGACCACGGCCGCGTAACCGGTGTAGAGCGCGTTGCTCTTGGGGGAGAGCGCGAGGTAGACGACCGCCTGCGCCAGCGCCAGCTCGCCCTCCGGCAGGCCGATGAACTGCAACGCGTCGCGGGCGGCCAGCGCCTGGGGCAGGGCCGCCGGGTCGGCCAGACCGACATCCTCGCTGGCGAAGCGCACCAGGCGCCGCGCGATGTACAGCGGGTCCTCGCCGCCGGCCAGCATCCGTCCCAGCCAGTAGAGCGCCGCCTGGGCGTCGCTGTTGCGCAGCGACTTGTGCAGAGCCGAGATGAGATTGAAGTGTTCCTCGCCCGCCTTGTCGTAGCGCAGGAGGCGTCGGCGCACCAGTTCGGCGAGCGTGTCGACGGTGACGGGGGGGGCGGTGCCCCCCGCGTTCGCCTCGGTTGCCGCCAGCGCCGCCGTCTCGAGCAGGTTGAGGCAACTGCGCGCATCACCCTCGCTCAGGGTCGCCAGGGCGTCGAGCGCCTCGTCGGTGAACGGGGGGGCCGTCCCCGCCAGCCCGCGCGGATCGACCAGCGCGCGGCGCAGGAGGGCCACGAGGTCGGCCGGGGTCAGGCGGGACAGCACGAACAGGCGCAGCCGCGACAGCAGGGCCGCGTTCAGCTCGAAGGACGGATTCTCCGTCGTGGCGCCGATCAACGTGACGTCGCCCCGCTCGACCCACGGCAGCAGCGCGTCCTGCTGGCTCTTGTTGAAGCGGTGGATCTCGTCCAGAAAGATCAGGGTGCGCCGACCGGTGGCGTGGCGCAGCTTCTGCGCCTCGACCATGGTCTCCTTCAACTCCTTCGTGCCGACCGCCACGGCGCTGTACTCGAGGCAGCGAGCGAGGGCCCGGCCGGCGATCAGGCGCGCCAGGGTCGTCTTGCCGCAGCCGGGGGGACCCCACAGGATCAGCGACGGCACCGCGTCGGCCTCGATCAGGCGCCGCAGCGGCCGTCCGGCGCCGAGCAGATCGTCCTGGCCGACCACGTCATCGAGTGCGGTCGGGCGCATCCGGTCGGCGAGCGGGGAGACCGGCGCCGCGCGGTCGCCCGCGGATGCGGGGGACGCGGACGGCCCGGGATCGTGGTGGAAAAGGTCGGCGCACATGCCGCCATTCTACGCGGTCACCCCGTTCACACAAGCTGTGGATTCACGGATCGTGCCCGAGCGCCGGGAGTTGCCGCTGCCGGCCGTTGACTTCGCGCGGAGCGCCGCCTAACCTGTCCGGACTGTTTCACCGCGATCCTGGGGGTGTCCGCTTGGCCAGCGCGATCATCATCATCCTCGACGGCGTCGGCGCGGGGGAACTGCCCGACGCGGCGGACTATGGCGATGTCGGCAGCGACACGCTCGGCAATACGGCGCGTGCGGTCGGCGGCCTGACGCTGCCGATGCTCGGGCGGCTGGGGCTGGGCAACCTGCACTCCATCGCCGGCGTGCCTCCGGCGGTTCGCCCGCTGGCCTCCTGGGGACGGATGGGCGAGGTCTCCCATGGCAAGGACAGCACGACCGGGCACTGGGAGCTGATGGGGGTCATCACCGCGGTCCCGTTCCCGACCTATCCCGATGGCTTCCCGCCCGTCGTGCTCGAGCGGTTCCGTGAAGCGGTGGGGCGGGAGGTGCTGGGCAACTGCGTGGCGTCCGGCACGGAGATCATCGAGCGCCTGGGCGACGAGCACGTGCGCACGGGGCGGCCGATCGTCTACACGTCGGCCGATTCGGTCTTCCAGATCGCGGCGCACGAAGAGGTCGTGCCGCTCGCCAGGCTGTACGCGTGGTGCGAGGCGGCCCGCCAACTGCTGGTGCCGCCCCACCACGTCAGCCGGGTGATCGCGCGGCCGTTCACCGGCGGCTCCGGGCACTACGTCCGGACCCCCAACCGGCGCGACTTCTCGGTCGAGCCGCCCGACACGCTCCTGCTGCCCCGCCTCGTGGAAGCGGGGGTCGCGCGTGACCGCGGTCGGCAAGATCTCCGATCTCTATGCCGCCAGGGGGATCACCGAGAAGATTGTCGCCAGGGGAAACGCGCAGGGACAGCAGGCGCTGGCCGAGGCCTACGCGCGCGACGCCGGCGGCGAGGTCCTCTTCCTGCTCAACCTGGTGGACTTCGACATGCTGTGGGGGCATCGCAACGATCCCGCGGGGATGGCCGCCGAGCTGGCCCGGTTCGACGTCTGGCTGACCGGCTGGCTGCCGCGGCTGCGTCGCCGGCGACCTGCTGCTGATCACCGCCGACCACGGCAACGACCCAACGACCGCCAGCACCGACCACGCGCGCGAGTACGTGCCGCTGCTGGCGATGCTCGGCGGCCGCGAGGGGGGCGGTCCGCTGGGCGACCGGGCCACCTTCGCGGATGTCGGGGCCACCGTGGCCGAATTCTTCGGCGCGCCGGCGCCGGCCGTCGGCAGGAGTTTTCTGGCGTCGTTGCGGGCGGCGCCGGCGGGAGGAGCGGCATGAGCGGACCCTTCGCTGAACTGGTGGCCGCGGCACGGGCGGTGCGGACGCGCAGCTATTCCCCCTACTCGCACTTCGCGGTGGGCGCGGCTCTCCTGGGCGTGTCGGGCCGGATCCACGCCGGCACCAACGTGGAGAACGCCAGCTTCGGGCTGTCGATCTGCGCGGAGCGGGCCGCGCTGTGCCGCGCCGATCGCCGACGGGGAGCGGGAGTTCGTGGCCATCGCGGTCGTCACGGGAGAGGGCCGTCCCACCCCGCCCTGCGGCGCCTGCCGCCAGGTGCTGCAGGAGTTCGCGCCCGGTCTGACGGTCCTGCTGGCCGGCGCCGGCGGCCCGGTCGAGGAGTGGACGCTGGCCGACCTGCTGCCGCGCGCCTTCACGACCTTCGAGCGGCGCCGGCACGCCGCCCGGCGGCGGAAAGGAGTGAGCCGTGGCGGACGCGCGCTGGGTTGAGGAACTGACGCGCCGGGTCGTGGCGCGCGTGCTGAGCGAACTGCCCGCCGAGCCGGCCGGCGACCGCCGGCTGGTGGAGCGTGACCGGCGAGGCTCCGCCGCCCACGCACGGTCTGCTGGCCGACGACGGGCGCCTGCTGCGCGGCTGGATCGACCTGGGCGCCTCCCGCATGGGCTTCTGCCCCGAGGCGTGCCGCACGCCGCCCGATCTCGCCGGCTTCATCGACCATACGATCCTCAAGCCGGAGGCCACCCGCGCGGAGATCGAAACGCTCTGCCGCGAGGCGGCGGAGAACCGGTTCGCGGCGGTCTGCGTCAACCCGGTCTGGGTGGCGCTCTGCGCGGAGCATGCTGCGCGGCACGACGGTGGCGGTCTGCACCGTGGTCGGTTTCCCGCTCGGCGCCTGCGAGACCGAGATCAAGGCGCTCGAAGCGCGTCGCGCCGTGCAGCAGGGAGCCACCGAGGTGGACATGGTGATCCCGATCGGCGCGCTCAAGGGGGACGAATTCCGCGCCGTCTACGAGGACATCGCGGCCGTGCGCCGGGAGACGCTCGGCGCCGCCTGCCTGAAGGTGATCATCGAGTGCGCGCTGCTCGACGACGCGGAGAAGGTCGCGGCCTGCGTGCTCTCGCGCGATGCCGGCGCGGACTACGTCAAGACCTCCACCGGTTTCGCCAAGGGAGGCGCCACGGTGCACGATGTGCGCCTGATGCGCCGCGTGGTGGGGCTCGATGTCGGCGTGAAGGCGGCGGGGGGCATCCGCGACCGCGCCACCGCGGACGCCATGATCGCCGCGGGGGCCAATCGTCTCGGCGCCAGCGCCGGCGTGAAGATCATCAGCGGCTGACCCGCGCCGCCCGGCGCGCGTCGGCGAGAGGAAACCGTGAACGCCGTCGAGATCATCGAGCGCAAGAAGCGCGGCGCAGCGCTGCGCGCGGAGGAGATCGACTTCCTGGTCGAGGGCTTCACCGCCGGCCAGCGTGCCGGAATACCAGATGGCCGCCTGCCTGATGGCCATCTGGTTCCGCGGTCTCGACGTCGCCGAAACGATCGCCCTCACCGACGCCATGCTCCGCTCGGGGCAGCAGCTCGATCTCGGCGGCCTGCCGGCTCCCACGGCCGACAAGCACAGCACCGGCGGCGTGGGGGACAAGGTGAGCCTCCTGCTCGCGCCGCTCGCCGCCGCCTGCGGTCTCTGCGTGCCGATGCTCTCCGGGCGCGGTCTCGGTCACACCGGCGGCACGCTCGACAAGCTGGCCGCGGTCCCCGGCTACCGGACCGACCTCGACAACGCCACCTTCCTGCGCATCGTGGGGGAGACCGGCTGCGCGATCATCGGCCAGGGGCCGGCGATCGCCCCGGCGGACGGGCGGATCTACGCCCTGCGCGACGTGACCGCCACCGTGGACTGCGTGCCGCTGATCACCGCCTCGATCCTCAGCAAGAAGCTGGCGGCCGGCCCCGCCGCGATCGTCATCGATCTGAAGACCGGCTCGGGCGCCTTCATGACCGACCTCGCGGCGGCGCGCGCGCTGGCCCGCGCCCTCATCGACGTGGCGGGGCACTGGGGGCGGCGCGTGGCCGTGGTCTTCTCCGACATGTCGCAGCCGCTCGGCGTCGCCGTGGGGCACGCCGTGGAGGCGGTGGAGGCGTTCGCGGCGCTGCGGCCCGGCGGACGCCGCTCCGCGCCGGCCGACCTGGTCGCCCTGACCGAGGACCTCGTCGCGGAGATGCTGCTCCTGTCCCGGCTGGACGCTGACGCGCGAGGCGGCCCTGGCGCGCGTGCGCGCGGCGTGGGATGGCGGCGCGGCGCAGGAGCGACTGCTGGCCTGGATCGCCGCCCAGGGGGGCTGCCTCGACCCAGGGCGCGACGACTGGGGCCTGGACGTGGCGCCGACCGCCCTGGCGGTCGAGGCGGCCGCGGACGGCTGGGTGACGGCGGTGGCGTGTCGCGAAGTGGGGTATGCGCTGGCCGACCTTGGCGGGGGGCGACGCCGCGTGGAGGACAGCCTCGACCTGTCGGCCGGGATCCTCTTCCACGCTCATGTGGGCGACCGGGTGACCCGGGGCCAGCCGCTGGCCACCCTGCTCTGCCGGGATCGGGACCGGGCTGAAACGGCCGCGCGGCGCCTGCGGGCCGCCGTGACCGTCGCCGACGGTCCGGTCGCGCCGCCGGCCCTGGTGATCGAGCGGCTAGGGTCTCCGGTTCCCTAGCCCGGTGGATCGGGCAGGTCGTGCGCTTCGGGATCCTCCGGCGCCTCGTCGGCCGCGGGCGGCGGTGGCGTTTCACGCATGCGTGAAGCATCGAGCAGTGGTCCGGGATGGCGGGAACAGGACGATCCGGGGGTGCGTGCGCTCCAGGAACACCTCCAGGCGGGTCTGCGGGCAGCGGGTCGTGGCCAGGAGTCCCGTGTCGCGGCAGACCGGACGCTCCGCGATGCCGGCCGGACGCGGGAACGGCTTCGTCCGCGTCGTTGTCGACGATCTTTCCCATGAAATCGGCCCACACCGGCAACGCCATGACGGCGCCGGTCTTCTTGCGCCCCATGGTGACCTTGTCGTCGAAGCCGACCCAGACGCCGGCGCAGAGGCGGGGGGTGAAGCCGACGAACCAGGCGTCGGTGCAGTCGTTCGTCGTGCCGGTCTTGCCGGCGCCGGTGCCGCGGAAGCCGTACTGGCCGGCACGCGCGCCGGTGCCCTCGCGCAGCGTGCTCTGCAGCAGATCCGCCATGATGTAGGCGGTTGCCGGGTCGAGTGCCTCCCGCAGATGCGGACCGTTCTCCTCGAGCACTTCGCCCTGCGCCGTCTCCACGCGCGAGATGAGGTACGGTTCGGCGTGGATACCCTGGTCGCCGAACGCGGCGTAGGCGGCCACCACCTCGATCAGGCTGACTTCTCCCGCGCCGAGGAACACCGACGGAACGCGCGGCAGATCGCTGGCGATGCCGAGTCCCGCGCGCCGCATCGAGCACCGGGCTCAGACCGAAATCGAGGTAGAAGCGGGCGGTCGGGCAGTTGATGCTGTGCGACAGTGCGTAGCGCAGCGTGACGGGTCCCTCGAACTTCCCGCTGTAGTTTTGCGGTCGCCAGAGCCCGGCCCCCGTGTCGATCACGACCGGCGTGTCCATCAGGATCGAGGCCGGCGTGTAGCCGCGCTCGATGGCGGCGAGGTAGACGAATGGCTTGAAGACCGACCCGGGCTGGCGGCGCGCCTGCACCGCGCGATTGAACTTGCTCTCCCGGAAGGAGCGACCACCCACCATGCCGAGCACGGCGCCGGTCTGCGAGTCCATCAGGAGGGCGGCGCACTGCAGGTAGACCGGCCGGGCTCCCGCCTCCTCCGCTTCGATCTGGCGCAGGTAGCGTGCGCGGGAATGCCGGTAGCCGAAGTCCTTCTCGAACCTGGTCAGATGCCGCTCGACCGCCTGCTCCATGAAACGCTGCGCCGCGGGATCGAGCGTCGTGGTGACTCGCAATCCCCCTTCGTAGAGCGCCGCGACGCCGTAGCGCCGCTCCAGATGCTGGCGCACCTCCTCGAAGAAGTAGCCGCCGAAGTCGACGTGGTTCAGCACGTCATCGGGATCGGCGAGACGGACCTGCGTGCGGCCGATCTCCTCCGCCTTCTCGCGCGTCAGGCTGCCGGTCTCGACCATGGACTGCAGCACGATGGCGCGGCGGCGGTAGGCCGCGTCGGCGTGGGTGAAGGGGTTGAAGCGGCCGGGGTTCTGGATCAGGCCGGCCAGGAGCGTGAGTTCGGGGTCCGCCAAATCCCGCACATCCTTGCCGAAGTAGGTGCGGGCCGCCGCCTGCACGCCGTACGCCCCCCGGCCGAGGTAGATCTGGTTGAGGTACATGGCCAGGATCTCATCCTTCGTGTACGTCTGCTCGATCTGCAGCGCGAGGATGATCTCCTTGAGCTTGCGGCTGACGGTCTTCTCCGGCGTGAGGAAAAGATTGCGGGCGAGCTGCTGCGTCAGCGTGCTGGCGCCAGGCCGGCTGCGCGAGGTGAGATTGACCCAGATGATCTTGACGATGCGCCGCGCGTCCACGCCGTAGTGATCGTAGAAGCGGCGATCCTCGATGGCGACGACCGCCTGTTGCAGGCGCAGGGGAATGCGGGGGAGGGCCACGATGGCGCGGTTCTCGCGAAAGAACTCGTGGATGGTGTCCCCGCGCGCGGAGAGCACCAGGGTCTTGAGCGACGGGGCGATCTC
>CAVYVY010000018.1:0-215000 GCA_963772145.1 uncultured bacterium | reverse complement strand
TTTGACAACCAAATATAGAGGGTAGAATTCGTCACGATGCATGGATCCGTTTTTGATTAAGCTACTAAGGGCGCATGTGAGGATGCCTTGGCGTCGGAGAGCGATGAAGGACGTGGTAAGCTGCGATAAGCCTCGGTGAGCTGCAAACAAGCTTTGACCCGGGGATTTCCGAATGGGGGAACCCACCGCGGGTAAACCTGCGGTATCCTGGCCTGAATACATAGGGTCATGGAAGCGGACGAGGAGAATTGAAACATCTCAGTAACCTCAGGAAGAGAAAGCAACCGCGATTCCCCAAGTAGCGGCGAGCGAACGGGGAACAGCCTAAACCGATTGCATGTTAAAGCTGGCGAGCGTTGTGCAGTTGGGGTCGCGGGACCCGCCTGGAGAAGTCGCCATTTCTCCAAGGAGTTACAAAACCCATCGCTAGTAGAACGGTCTGGAAAGTCCGGCCACAGAGGGTGACAGCCCCGTAAACGAAAGCGATGAGTCTCCTGGCGGTGTTCCCAAGTACCGCGGAACACGGGAAATTCTGCGGGAATCCGGGAGGACCATCTCCTAAGGCTAAATATCTTCCGACGACCGATAGTGAACCAGTACCGTGAGGGAAAGGTGAAAAGCACCCCTGGCGGGGAGTGAAATAGTACCTGAAACCATGCGCCTACAAGCAGTCGGAGGTTGCGGCGGGCTTCGGTCTGTCGTGACTGACAGCGTGCCTTTTGCATAATGAGCCCGTGAGTTATCGTGCGCAGCGAGGTTAAGTGCCGCAGGCACGAAGCCGTAGCGAAAGCGAGTCTGAATAGGGCGAGCAGTTGCGTGCGGTAGACCCGAAACTGAGTGATCTAGCCATGGCCAGGAGGAAGCGCATGTAACAGTGCGTGGAAGTCCGAACCGGGGTGGGTTGAAAACCGCTCGGATGAGCTGTGGCTAGGGGTGAAAGGCCAATCAAACTCAGAAATAGCTGGTTCTCCCCGAAATAGCTTTAGGGCTAGCCTCGCGTTTGTTTCGCGGAGGTAGAGCACTGCATGGGTTAGGGGCCCTAAAAGGTTTACCGACCCCAAGCAAACTCCGAATGCCGTTGAAATGTAGCGCGGGAGTCAGGCTGCGGGTGATAAGATTCGTAGCCGAGAGGGAAAGAGCCCAGACCGCCAGCTAAGGTCCCTAAATCCAGGCTAAGTGGTTGAAGGAAGTTGAACCGCCCAGACAGCTAGGAGGTTGGCTTAGAAGCAGCCATCCTTTAAAGAAAGCGTAATAGCTCACTAGTTAAGTGGTTCGGCGCCGAAAATAATCGGGACTAAGCCTGGTACCGAAGCTGCGGATTCGAAGCATTAGCTTCGTCTGGTAGGGGAGCATTCCGTAAGTGGTTGAAGCGGCGTCGTAAGGCGCCGTGGACACATCGGAAGAGCGTATGCGGGCATGAGTAAGCGATAAAGCAGGTGAGAAACCTGCTCACCGAAAACCTAAGGTTTCCTGGGCAAGGCTAATCCTCCCAGGGTCAGTCGGTCCCTAAGTCGAGGCCGACAGGCGTAGACGATGGGAATCCGGTTAATATTCCGGAACCTGGCTGGTTTCGTTTGTACGATGGGGTGACGCAGAAGTGAAAGGACGGCCCACGGATGGATGTGTGGGTCCAAGCAGGTAGGAGTGGAGCCTAGGTAAATCCGGGCTCCTTATACTCCGAGATGCGATGGGGAAACGCGCCTTCGGGCAAGCCAACCGTCCCTAATCATGCTGCCAAGAAAAACCTCTAAGGAGAGACCAGTCAGACCGTACCGTAAACCGACTCAGGTAGGTGAGGAGAGTATCCTAAGGTGCTCGAGAGAACCCTCGCAAAGGAACTAGGCAAAATTGCCCCGTAACTTCGGGAGAAGGGGCGCCTCAAGTAGGTGAAGCAACTCGCTTGTGAAGCCGAACGAGGCCGCAGTGAAAAGGCTTGTGCGACTGTTTACTAAAAACACAGGTCTCTGCGAAGCCGTAAGGCGACGTATAGGGACTGACACCTGCCCGGTGCCGATCTGTTAAGAGGAGGGGTTAGCCTTCGGGCGAAGCTCTGAATCGAAGCCTCGGTAAACGGCGGCCGTAACTATAACGGTCCTAAGGTAGCGAAATTCCTTGTCGGGTAAGTTCCGACCTGCACGAATGGTGTAACGACATAAGCGCTGTCTCTGCGAGGGACTCGGCGAAATTGAACTGGCGGTGAAAATGCCGCCTACCCGCGACTAGACGGAAAGACCCCGTGCACCTTTACTACAACTTTGCATTGGGTTTTGGCATTACTTGTGTAGCATAGGTGGGAGGCTGTGAACCGGGCACGCTAGTGTTCGGGGAGCCATCGGTGAAATACCACCCTGGTAATGTTAGGACTCTAACCCGCTGCCGTTATCCGGGGCGGGAACAGTGCATGGTGGGTAGTTTGACTGGGGCGGTCGCCTCCGAAAGCGTAACGGAGGCGCGCAAAGGTTCCCTCAGCGTGTTTGGCAATCACGCGTCGAGTGTAAAGGCATAAGGGAGCTTGACTGCGAGACCTACAAGTCGAGCAGATGCGAAAGCAGGCCTTAGTGATCCGGCGGTCCCGTATGGAAGGGCCGTTGCTCAACGGATAAAAGGTACGCCGGGGATAACAGGCTGATCTCCCCCAAGAGTCCACATCGACGGGGAGGTTTGGCACCTCGATGTCGGCTCATCGCATCCTGGGGCTGGAGAAGGTCCCAAGGGTTTGGCTGTTCGCCAATTAAAGCGGTACGCGAGCTGGGTTTAGAACGTCGTGAGACAGTTCGGTCCCTATCTGTCGTGGGCGCAGGAGATTTGAGGGGAGCTGTCCTTAGTACGAGAGGACCGGGATGGACGTACCTCTAGTGCACCAATTGTCGCGCCAGCGGCACAGTTGGGTAGCTATGTACGGCAGGGATAAACGCTGAAAGCATATAAGCGTGAAGCCTCCCCCAAGATAAGATCTCCCGGGCGTAAGCCCCTGAAGGCCCCTTGAAGACTACGAGGTTGATAGGCCGCAGGTGTAAGCGTGGTGACACGTTCAGCCGAGCGGTACTAATAGGCCGTGCGGCTTAATCTAAATCTCTTCCCTTGGGAAGCGATCGAGGCGGATCTGCTGCTTCGTGAACTTCTGCCCTCTATATTTGATTGTCATGGATCGCAATTTTTCGGCGGCCATAGCGCGGTGGAACCACCTGTTCCCATTCCGAACACAGAAGTGAAACGCCGCTGCGCCGATGGTACTGCACTGGAAACGGTGTGGGAGAGTAGGTCGCCGCCGAGATTCTCGAGAAAGCGCCGACGCAAGTCGGCGCTTTCTTTTTTGCCTTGCGCGGATCCATGATGGCTGGCACAACCTGTGCGTAACCGGAGCAGGAGATCCGTCCTCGCCGTCAGTTTTTGCGTTTCCAAGGAGGAGCCACAATGCGTAAGTTCTTGCCCATCATGGTCTTTGTCGTCATCGCCGGTTGTGCCGCGCCGTTGCTGGCGGGCCCGTCCATTTTCGCCGGAGTTTCGGCACCGACCGGAGATTTGGCCGACTGGTGGAAACTCGGTTTCCACGGCGGCGCGCAGTACCTCTACCCGTGACGCCGCTCGGCAGCATCGGCATCCGTGGCACGTACAACCGCCTGGCCGCAGACGAGGTGGGCGGCGTGTCCTATGACGGGCATTTCAACATGCTCGAGGTGCTCGCGGTCGGGCAGATTTCCCTGGTGGCGGGCCCGCACTTCCTGGCCGGCCTGGGCATGACGCGCTGGGACGGCGAGTTCGGCGTGACCGACATCGCGGCGGAGACAGATTTCACCGCGGTGGCCGGCGTCGGCATGACCTTCGTGATGTTCGATGTGACCGCGCTCTACCACAACATCGCGACCGAAGGGAATGCCTCCAGCTACTTCACGCTGTCGGCCGGGCTCGGTTTCTAGGCGCAGCCGCCGGCGCAGTTTCGGGATCGCGGGCCGGAGCGACGGGCTCCGGCCCGTCGCGTTGCCGGCATCACCGATTCGCCTCCCCGGGTTGGCGCCGCGAGTCGTCCTTCCGCGCGCGCGGCCCGGCGCCTATCTTGGTGACGCCGCGGAACAGGTCCGCGGCAAGGGGGCTGCGGCATGACGCGAGGGATGGCGCAACGACTGGACGATCAGCTCGCGGCCGCGTGGGCCAGAGCGGCAGGCTCGGCCGCAGCTGCGCTGGAACTCAGGTGCGGCTGAACGAGGCGGAGGTCTACGCGCTGCTCGACAGCCTGGGCGATTGCGCGCTGTCCGGCGGAGTTGCTGCGGGCCGACGCGGACTCGCACGCTCGCGTGGCCTGGGCGGGCCGCCGTGGCGCGCCTGGCGGATCCGCACGGCAAGGTCGTGCTGAAGGTCTGCGGGCGAGACATCCTGCACAAGAGCGACGTCGGCGGGGTGGTCGTCGCGCCGGCCGACGGTGGAGCGGACGGACTGCTGGCCGCGGCCGATCGACTGGTCGCCGCCGTCGGCCCGCGCGTGCCGGCCGGCAGGATCGAAGGGGTGCTGGCCTGCGCCTGGGTTCCGCACCTGGCGAACCAGCCGGGCCAGGAGTTCCTGCTGAGCCTGCGGCAGGACGCCGCCTTCGGCCCGGTGGTGGTCGTGGGGGTGGGCGGCGTGCTCACCGAATGGTACGGACGCGGCACCGGGGGGCACAGCCGGCTGATCTTCCCGGCCGCCGACCTGCAGGCTGGGGCGGTCGGCCGCGGCGCTGCGGGCGCATCCACTGCTCAGCCTGGCGGTCAGCCCCGTCGCGGCTGTATTCCGCGCCGCCTCTCGACGCGGGGGTGGTGGGTGAGATCGTCGCGGCGATCGCTGCGGCCGCGGTGCGCTACGGGGCGGGCGGCGGCCGGGCCCTGGACCCTCGAGGAGATCGAGATCAACCCCGCCGTGGCCGCGGGGGGGCGGCTCGTCGGCGCTCGACGGCGTCGGCCTGCTGTCGCGGCGTCGCTGGGCGCCGACGCGGCGGCCGCTGGCGAAGATCGCGCCGCTGCTGGCGCCGCGCAGCGCGGTCGTGATGGGGGTGAGCGCCCGGGGCGACAACCCGGGGCGGATCATCCTGCGCAACCTGCTCGAATCCGCCTGCGTGGAACGCGGACGCCTCGCCGTGATCCATCCCGAAGAGCGGTCGATCGACGGCGTGCCCTGTTTCCCGGAGTTGGCGGCGCTGCCGTGGAAGGCGGATCTGGCGGTGATCGCTCTGCCGGCGGCGGCCGCCGCCGTGGCGATCCGTCGAACTGGTGGACGCTGGACCGGGCCGAATCGATCATCCTGATCCCCGGTGGCTTCGCGGAGACCGGTGCGCACGACCTGGCCGCGGACATCGAGCGTACCCTCGAGGCGGGACACGCCACGGCCGGACGGGCGGGCCGGTGCTCGTGGGGGGCAACTGCCTCGGCATCGTCAGCCGCGAACGCTACAACACCTTCTTCCTGCCGTCGTACAAGCTGCCGTTCCAGCCGGGGGCCGGCGCCAACCTGGCGCTGGTGAGCCAGTCGGGCGCCTACCTGGTCACGTTCGCGAGCAACTACGACGGGATCATCCTGCCGCGCGCGAGCATCAGCTTCGGGAACCAGATGGACCTCACCGTGAGCGATTTCCTGGCGCACTTCGCCGACGATCCGGAGATCGACGTGGTGGCCTGCTACGTGGAGGGCTTCCGCCCCGGCGACGGCGCGCGCTTCCTGGACATGGCCCGGGTCTGCGCGGGCGCGCGGGAAACGGGTGATCGTGTTCAAGGCGGGCCGGACCGCGCTCGGTGCGCAGGCCGCGGCGAGTCACACCGCCTCGCTGGCGGGGGACTACGCCGTGGCGCACGCCTGCCTGATGGCGGCCGGCGTCACCGTGGCCGGGATCGCTCGACGAGTTCGAGGACCTGATCAAGACCTTCACCCTGCTGCACGGCCGATCGGCCGGCGGCCGCGCGAGTGGGCATCCTGAGCAACGCCGGTTTCGAGTGCTCCACCGCCACCGATGTGTCTGGCGCGGTCTGCAGCTCGCGCGTTTCGACGCCGCCACCCGAGCCGCCCTGGATGCGGCCCTGCCGGCCTACGCGCACCGCGACAATCCGATCGACGCCACGCCGATCGCCGGCACCGACGGCCTGGACTGGCGCGGCGGCGGCCGTGCTCGCCTGTCCGGAGGTCGATTGTGCGATCCTCTCCGCGGTGCCGGTCACGCCGGCCCTGGACAATCTGCCGCGCGACCCGCTGGGGCGGCACGGGGAGGATCTCGAGGCGCCCGGACTCGCAGCCGCGGCGGATGCTGGATCTTTGGCGCCGCGATCGCAAGCCGTGGGTCGCCGTGATCGACTCCGGGCCGCTCTACGACCCGATGGCCTGGTTGCTCGAGCAGGGCGGCGTGCCGGTCTTTCGCAAGATCGACCGCGCGATCCGGGCGCTGGCCGCGTTCTGCGCGCGGGGCTGAACGCGGCGCGGCGTTGCTCCCGACTGGTCAGGCGGTGGGGGCGTTCGTAGATTGACTCTTTTCCGCGCCGTTACCAACGACGGTTTCGCTGGTGGCTATCTGCTCCGGGCGGGACAGGCGGGGGGCGCGGCCATGTGGCAGGTAGTGCTGGTGCGATAAGGGCCGGCGGTGCAGGGAGGCGGGGATGAAGCGTTTCTGGATCGTGTTTCTTTGCGTGGCCTTCGTGGTTGGCGCCGGCCTGGTCTGGCTTGCGCGAGTCATCGACCGGCTCGATCCGGACGCGGGCGGCCGCAACCGGGACTCCGCCACGGCGGGCATCCTGCGCTGGCAGGTGGCCGAGGCCTATCCGGAGGAACGCGAAACCGACGCTCTGGCCGTGGTGATGGAGGGGGAGCGGGTCCGCCTGCGGGATGTGGTCTTCGCGCTCACGCGCGCCGCGCGCGACAGCCGGATCACCGGGCTGCTGCTCGACATCCGCGCCCTGCCGGCCGGCTGGGCGCAGGTGGAGGAGTTGCGCGACGCGGTGGCCGTTTTCGCGCGCACCGGCAAGCCGGTGGTGGCCTGGCTGGCGGAGGGCGGCGAGAAGGAATATGCGCTTGCCATGGCGGCGCCGCGGATCGTCATGCCGCCCGAGGGGAGCCTGTTCATCCTCGGCGTCAGTGCCGAGTTGAGTTTCCTCAAGGGCACCCTCGACAAACTCGGCATGAGCGCTGACTTCGTGCACGTGGGGCGCTACAAGTCGGCGCCGGAGCAGCTCACGCGTGATTCGGCGAGCCAGGCGAACCGCGAGATGATCGAAGCGATCGTGGACGACCACTACACGCGGCTCGTGGCGGGGATCGCGGCGGGACGCCGGGCGCCGATGCGACCACGGTCCGGCGGCTGGATCGACGCCGGCATGTTCGACGCGGCGGCGGCGATGGCCGCCGGTCTTGTCGACACGGTGCTCACGCTGAGCGACCTCGAGGAGGCGGAGTTCCCGGACGAGGAGTTCGTGGACCTGGAGGACTACGCGCTCGGCCGGCGACGGGGCCGCACGGCGGGGACGCGTGGCGCTGGTCGAGGTGAGCGGCACGATCGTGCCGGGGGAGAGCGGCTCACGACGCCTGGAGCGGCCGCCGCGCCGGCAGCGACACGATCGTGGAGCGGCTGCGGCAGGCGCGCGAGGACGACGCCGTGCAGGCGGTCCTGCTGCGGGTGGACAGTCCGGGCGGTTCGGCGCTGGCGAGCGACCTGATCTGGCGCGAGGTGGCGCGCGTGCGCGACCGCAAGCCGGTGATCGTCTCGATGGGCGACTACGCCGCCTCGGGGGGCTACTACGTCGCCTGCGGCGCCGATTCGATCTTCGCCGAACCGGGCACCCTGACCGGCTCCATCGGCGTCTTCGCCGGCAAGGTGGCGATGAGCGGCCTCTACAGCAAGCTCGGCATCACGCGGGAGTTCGTCACGCGCGGGGAGAACGCACTGCTGTTCAGCGACAGCGCGCCGTTCACCGACGCGCAGCGGGCGTCGCTCCAGGCGACGCTGGGCGCCTTCTACGTCCGCTTCGTGGCCAAGGTCGCGCAGGGGCGGCGGCTGCCGGAGGCTGCGGTCGCCGCGCTGGCGGAGGGGCGGGTCTGGACCGGGGCGCAGGCGCAGGCGCGCGGCCTCGTGGACGGCCTGGGCGGGCTGACCCGCGCGCTCGACGCGGCCAAGCGGATGATCGGCGTGGACGCCGGACGAACTGGTCACGATCGTCAGCTACGAAGAGGAGCCCGGCCTGTTCGAGCGGATGCTGGCCCGCATGCTGCGTCGGAACACGGTCCGGCTCGACGCCGGACTGGCGGCGGTGCTGCCGCTGCCGCCGGCTGGCGGACTGCTCGCCGCGGCGCCGCTGCTCGACGGACGGCCGCTCGCCCTGCTGCCGCTACGGATCGATTTCCGTTGAGCGAGCGTAGGCGTGCAGGTCGAGCCCCTCGGGGAGCAGCGCCCAGAGGCGCGCCGCCCGCCGCTCGTCGTTCGACGGCGCGTCCACGATCGGCCCGCACTTCCACAGCAGATGGCGGCGGTCCTCGCTGTGCCCCCAGAGCAGGCGGGCGTGGGCCAGTTCGTGCAGCATGCCGCGCACCGCGTATTTCCTGACGCTTCGCGGTCGCATAGTTGGCGCCGGCCACGATCTCCGCGCGCAGCGGTCGCCCGGCGTTGTCGCAGGCCATGATCCGCAGCGCCAGACGCGGCGTGAGCGCGGGGTCGGGGATGTAAGCCAGCCGGAGACCCCAGTCGGCGGCCGGAACCGGAGCGAACAGGGGCGTCGGTTCGCCGACGTTCCAGAGCGCCACCGCCTCCGCCAGACAGTCGGCCAGGTCGATTTCGCCGCAGAGGGTGGGCTGGGCGACGACCGGCAGCGGCGCGGCGGGCCAGTGAGTCACGCGCTGGCGGAAGCGCGCTTCGGTCAGGCGCTGCAGGAAGTCGAGCAGGTCGGCGTAGGCGGGGGAGTCGACCGACTGGCGCGGCAGCGGCAGCCAGTGGTCGGCGGTTCCGGGCGGCCAGGGCACCGACCTGATGGTGCCAGGCGTCGGGATGCCGCGGGCCGGAGCCGCAGTTGTCCCGGCGCCGGCGGGGGTGCCTGGTCGAACAGTCGCCAGGTGGCGCGTTGGCCACTCACGATCAGTTCCGCGGCGCCCGACACGCTGTCGCCGTAGGCGTCGGCTGCCGTGCCACGTCCAGCGCGACGATTCATCTTTCAGGCGCAGGAAGGCGGCCAGGCTGTCGCCGTAGTCGGCGGTGACGAGAGTCGGGCGGTGGCGGGTCATTCGGGGCCTCGTGTCGGCGCCGTCCGCTCGCAGGCGCCGACGGCGGCCAGCAGGATCATCAGCCACGAAGGGGGGCTCGCGGGGAATTTTTGCGCCGGCGGGTGTCGCGATCATGCGGCGTTCCGCATGCAGAGGACGTGCCGAGCAGCCGAGGTTGGCCTGTCGATCGGGCGGTCGTGGGCTGTTCGGTGGCGCCGGCTGACGACGGATTGGCGGCGCACGGCGCGGTGTCTGGAGCCGGAGGTGTCGTGCCGGACGCCGCGTGTGTGGCGTGCCGTGCGACGGCGAAGTGGTACGGAGCGGCGTCATGGCATCGGTTGCGTTCGGCAGGGGGTTGCGCTAGTCTGGCTCGGGCCGCGCCGCGCCGTGAACAGTCGCTTGCAGGCGTGACTGGCCGGAGAGAAAGGGAGGGCATGGATCCGTATCAGGACGAGGAAGCCTCCGCGGGGGGCGGATTCGACCCCTGCAGTTGTGGCGCATGTTCGTGCGGCGCAAGTGGCTGTTCATCGTGCCGTTCTTCGTCTGCCTCGGCATGGCGGCGGTGGCGATCAAGACGCAGGACCCGATCTACTACTCCAGCGCCCAGGTGCAGGTGATCCAGGAGACGCCGACCGCGCGCTCCCTCCCGCAGGAGGGGGCCGCGCTACAATCGCCAGCGGGATCCCGACGTCGAATCGCTGGTGATGATCCGCACGATCGTCACCAGTCCGAAGTTTCTCGAGCGGATCGTGCGCGACCTGAACCTGCACCAGCGCGCGATCGACCTCGGCCGGCTCGGCGAAGGCCCCGCCCGGTCTCAAGCCGGAGGAGTGGGAAGAGCGGGCCGTGACGATCGTCGCCCGCCGGCTGACGGATCAGGTCCGTGTCAGACAGGACGACACGCACCTGTTCAGCATCGGCATCCGCGACAACGATCCGGACCGCGCCTATCACCTCACGCGCAAGGTGCTGGATGAGTTCCTCGGCCGAGGAGCGGGCGAACCGCATGGCGCCCAGCAGCGCCACGCGCGATTTCCTCGAGGGCCAGCGCGCAGCTGTACGAGCAGCAGCTCGCCGACGTGCAGAGCCGGTTGACGCGAATTCCAGCGCTCGCATGCTGTCGGAATCGCTGGCCGGCAACCCGGTGACCCAGGAGAACCTGAACCTGGCGGAGAGCGTGCTGACCCGGCTGCGCAGCCAGGCGTACGACGCCGGCTCGGCCGAACTGATCAACCTCGAGCGCCTGGCGCGGGCGGCCGTGTCGACCCCGCCCACGGTCGACACCTTCCTGGCGGACGGCGACATCGCCGCGGCGCGTGCGCGAGCTGGTCGAACCTCGAGTACGACCAGGCGCTCGGCGGCCTGCGGGGCCGGGACGGGCGACCGGCGCGCGGAGCGCGAACAGCAATGTCCTGGGCCTGGCGCGGCTCAACCTGAACAACCTGGTCGACGGCGCGTACGGTCCGTCTCTACGGGCAGTTGGCCGTCGGCCGAGCGCAACCACCTGAGCCCAGTACGCCTACGCCATGCTCGACCGCGAGGTGGCGCAGAGGGTGTCGGGGCGGCTGCAGCGGAACGTGCAGGAGTTCCGCGGCGTTCATGACGAGCAGCAGCCGCAGCAGGTCCGCCGCGCTCGGCGTCCTGCAGCAGCGAAGTGCAGCGGGTGCAGGACCTGCTGCAGGGGCTGGAGCGGGACATCGCGCAGGAGAACCTGCGGCTGGCGGCCAACATGTCGGAGATCGGCTACAAGATCGTGGTCCGGCAGGACCCGCAGCGACCGTTCGCGCCGATCGAGCCGAACAAGCTGCGGCTGGCGTTCATGGGCTTCGCCCTGGCGCTCGCCATGGGGGTCGGTCTGGTGATCCTGGCCGAATTCATGGATCGCTCCTTCAAGTCGCTGGCCGAGATCGAGAAGGCGCTCGGCGTGAAGGTGATCGGCACCCTGCCGATGATCGAGACGCGCCTGTTCAGCGCCCGCCGGCAGCGGCACCCGTGGATCTGGACGATCCTGATCGTGTCGATCCTCGTCGTGGCCGCGCTCGGCTTCCTGTTCATCTACCCGCGGGTGACCTGACCGCGGTCGCCGACGGAAAGGGCGGGCGATGAGGGACCAGAGCCCCGGGGCGCAGAACCGCAATCGTCTTTTCGACATCGAGTCGCCGCTGGCGATCGAACTGCGGCGCATCATGATCCGGCTGGGCCGGAGCGTCGATTTCGAGCGTCGGCGCTGCCTGATGGTGACCAGCGCCCAGCGCGGCGAGGGCAAGAGCCTGTTCAGCTCGCACTTCGCCCTCGTGCTGGCGCACCACATGAAGAAGCGGGTGCTGCTGGTGGACGGCGATCTGCGCCGGCCGGTGCAGCACGTGGTCTACCAGGTGCCGCGCGGGCCCGGTTTCGCCGAGCAGTTGCGGGGCGAACCGTTCGCGCCCCGTCCGCTCGGCCCTGCCGAATCTCGATCTGCTGCCGGCGGGCGACGGCGCCGAGGACACCAGCCGGCTGCTCGGTGCCGCCGCCGGTGCAGCGCGGCGGTCGAGCGCTGGAAGCAGGAGTACGACATCGTGGTGCTCGACAGTCCGCCGGTCGTGCCGGTCAGCGATCCGCTGCAGTACGTGGACGCGGTGGACGGGGTCATCTACCTGGTGATGGCGGGGCGCACGTCGCGGGACATCGTCGTGCGCGGGCGTGCAGATCCTGCAGGGGGTCGGCGCCAACATTCTCGGCGTCGTGGCCAACAATTTCTCCGAGGTGCTGCCGTACTACCACGACCGCAAGTACTACGGGTACGCCGAGCGCAAGGAGCGGCCGCGCGCGAGGTGGCGCAGCCGCCGACGCCGGGCGGCGGCATCGACGGCGCCGCCCCCGGACCGCAGGGGTCCGGGGGCGGCGCGGCTGATCCGGGCGCTGAAGTTCTCAGGCGGCCTTCGTCTTGAAGTCCTTCCCCAGCCAGTTGCGCGCCATCAGCAGCATGATGGGCGAGGTCACGGCGATCGCGCCGTAGATCAGCCACATCGTCTGCGTGTTCTGCGGCGCCGCTCTCCGGGCAGTAGCGCTGCAGGAACCAGCCGGAGTAGAGGCTGGTGATCATCTTGGTCAGGAACCAGGGGAACTGCGCCACGCCCATGTAGGCGCCGGTGCGCCCCTCGGGGGCGATCTCCGCGGCGTACTGCAGGAAGCGCGGCTGCCACATCGCCTCGCCGATCGTCATGATGATCAGGTAGGCCACCAGCGTGACCGGTGTGGGCCCGAGGGCGAGCAGGAAGGTGGGCGAGGCCATCACCGCGCGTGCCGAGGATCATCATCTTGTAGACCTTCGCCCGCTGCGTCAGCGCGGTGACGATCGGGCACCAGGATGAAGATCAGCAGCGGGTTGAAATTGACCGCCGGCTCGAAGTTCTTGCTGATCCACGGCCAGCTCCGCGGTAGGCGCGCTCCACGTACATCGGCAGCGTGAGCCAGTTGTGGGCGAACAGCGTCTGCACCGGGATCAGGCAGAAGATGAAGAAGGCGAACTTGGGGTCGGCCATCGGGTGGGAGCGCAGCCAGCGGCCGATGCGTGAACGGCTGCTTCGGCGCGGCGGGGCCGGCTTGGCGGCGAGCGCCGGCTTGGCGGCGGGCGCTCCGCCGTCCTCGACGGCGCGCTCGGCGCGGGCCTTGGCGGTCGCGTCGGCGACCACCTTGCGCGTCAGCAGGAGCGAAGGTGAGCACCAGCCCGATCACGGTGAAGCCGACGTAGACCCAGTAGGCGCCCGGGATGCCGATCGCGTTGCGCACGGGCGAGAAGAAGGTGGGGAGCCAGCCGCCCAGGTTCATCAGGGCGTAGAGCATGGCGTAGCCCATGCCGGCCGTCTTGGCGGTCGTGAACTGCCGCACCGCCGGCGTAGGCCGCCGGCTGGTACATGCCGTAGCCGAGCACGACGAACAGGATGCCGACCAGCGTCACCAGGTGGACCGGCGACCACATCCCGGCCGGCCGGCAGGCCGAAGGTGGGGCCGCCGGCGAGCAGCACCCGCCCGACCACCATGCAGCACGAGCGCCGCCAGCAGGGCGATGCGGATGCCCCACTTGTCGGCGAGCCCGCCGAAGAAGAACATCGAGAGCGTGATGCCCCAGGTCAGCACCCCGACCATGCGGCCCGGCCTGCATGTCGGTCAGGCCCGACGTAGTCGGTTGAAGTACATGGCCAGGTAGCCGAGCACGCCGAAGTAGCAGAAGCCCTCCACGAAGTACGACACGTTCACGCCCATCAGGGCGCGCGGCGCGTGCACCAGATCGATGAACGGCTGGACGATCTCCCGCCAGGGGCTGCGGTGCTCGGTGCCGCGGCTGGTCCTGTGGACATGGTCTGCGCACCTCCGGTTTGCAGGGGGCGGGCCGCGACCGCCGCGACCCGGTGCCCGTCCTGCCGCGCGACGGCAGCGACGGAACGCTTACGTTAGGGGGCTGCCCGGGGTCCGGTCAAGGCGTCTCCCAACGGCGGCGGCCGTCAGCCGAGCGCGGCCTCGAGCCGGCCGCGCACGGTTGCGCGCACCTCGTCGGCGGTCCGGACGGCCGCGGCGAGGGCGGCGGCGCCGCGCGCGCGGGCGGTCGCGGCGAAATCGGGCTCGTCGTCGGCGGGCAGCGGCCAGCGCGCCGAGGTTGATCAGCACGTTGTACCAGGCGCCCTCGGCGGCGGCGAGCGCGGTGAGCGCCGCCACGCCGGCGTCGGAGAGGGAGTTGGCGTTGCCGATGGCGGCGATCTCGGCCACCCGCGCCAGGAGGTCGGGCGTCCGCTCGAGCACGGCGAGCGGCACGCGGGTCGCGTCCCGCGTGGCGGCGGCGACGGCCAGGTCGCGCGCGCGCTGCTGCTCGGCCGAGGCCTTGGGCAGGCGCATGGCGTCCATCACGCGGTTGAAGGCGTCGGTGTCGTCGTCGATCGCGGCGAGCAACGCGTCCTTGTCGGCCTGGCAGGATCTCGGCCAGGTCCTTCACCCGCTCCTGGACCGCCTCGTACCCCTTCCGGCCGACGGTCAGGTTGCAGACCATGGCGGCGAGCGCCGCCGCCTGCGCGCCGCAGAGCGCGGCCACCGAGCCGCCGCCGGGGGCGGGGGAGTCGGTCGAAAGCTCGTCGACGAATTCGCGGTTCGTCAGCATCACCAGGCGGCCGTCGCCCACGCCGGCGCGCGACTCGATGATCTTCTGCGCCGGATCGAACGGACCGAGTTCGCGCAGGCCGAGGCTCTGGATCGCCGTCTCGATGAGCTGGCGCCGCGGCACGCCGGCCGACTCGCCGGCGCGGCGGAGGTAGTGGCGCCCCGCCGCCAGCAGCGATTGCAGCGGGACCAGGCCGACCAGTTCGCTGCCGGTCACGCGCACGCCGCGGCGCTCGGCCTGGCGGCAGACCTCGTCGAACGCCTCGTGGGGCTGGGTGAGCGCAAGTGTTGACGAGGTTGATGCTGATCTGCGCGCGGTCGTACTCGGGGATCGTCCAGCCGACCGCCTTGCACGGCCTTGAGCGCGCCGGGGATCATCTCGTTCTGGCCGTCGGGGCCCTTGACGATCTTGCCCTCGGCGTCGCGCCGGGCGCGGCCCTGCTCGCGCACGTCGAGCGCGATGTCGCTGGCGATCCGCTTGGCGCGCGTGTTCAGGTTCACGTTGTAGGCGACCAGGAACTGCCGCGCGCCGACGTTGGTGGCGCCGCTGCGGGCCACGGCGGGGCTCCAGGCGTCCGGGCCGTGGTCGGGCGTCCATTCGGGGCGGCCCAGCTTCTGCGGCAGCGCTTCGTACTCGCCCTGGCGGCAGTGGGCCAGGTTGCGCCGCTCCGGCCGCCGGGCCGCCTCCTCGTACAGGTAGACCGGGATGCCGAGTTCGGCGCCGATCCGTTCGCCCACCCCGCGCGCGAGCGCGACGCAGTCGGCCATGGTCACGCCGGTCACCGGCACGAACGGCACGACGTCGGTGGCGCCGTGGCGCGGATGGGCGCCGGCGTGGCGGGACATGTCGATCAGCTGCGGCGGCGCGGCGCCACCACGCGGAAGGCCGCCTCGGCCACGGCCTGCCGGCGGGCCGATGAAGGTGATGACCGTGCGGTTCGTGTCCCGCGCCCGGATCGACGTCGAGCAGGGAGACCCCCTCGACCTCGGCGATCACGGCGCAAACAGCCTCGATGATGGCGCGGTCGCGGCCCTCGCTGATGTTGGGCACGCACTCGACGAGCTGCTTCATGGCTCACGGACTCCTGTGGTGGCGCGCGGGGCCTGGCGGTAGCACCGGTCCGCCGCGGCGGCGGCCGGAATGGGCGGGGCGAAGATAGCCGACGGGCGTGGCGTTGGCCAGCACCGGCGTGCCTCAGCGGTCCGCGGCCGACGGCGCGCCAGAGCTCTCGGCGACGGCCCGTCGATATCGCTGCTGGAGGTCCTGCGTGAGCGGACCGGGCCGGCCGTTGCCGATCGCCCGTCCGTCCGCGCGCACGATCGGCACGATCTCCTTCACCGAGCCGCTCAGGAACGCCTCCTCGGCGGTCAGCAGGTCGCGCCGATCGCACGCGGCTTCGGACACGTCGAGTCCGGCGGCCGTGGCGAGGCGCAACACCAGGGCGCGCGTGCGGCCGGCCAGCAGGCCGAGCCGGACCGGCGGCGTGGTCAGCCGGTCGCCGTGGACCAGGAAGAGGTTGCTGCCGGCCCCTTCCAGCAGTTTGCCCTGCCGGTCGACGAGGATCGCCTCCTGGCACCCCTCGCCGTGCGCGAAGCGGAGGGCCATCACCGGCGGCAGGGTGTTGAGGGTCTTGAGCTGCGGGAAGTTGCCGCGCGCGAAGGGGGATTTCATCACGCACACCGCCACCCCGTTCTCCTGCCAGGCGACCAGGTCCGCGGCGAGCGGCAGCGTCCAGGCGGAAACCGTCGCGGGAAGTTCGGCCGCTGGCGCGAGCGGGAGCGGGTCGTCCGGCGAACCGCCCCGGCTGATGGTGAGGCGGGCGCGGGCGTCGACCCCGAGCAGACCGTTGCGGGTCGCCAGTTCCGTGAAGATCGCGCCGATGGCGGCGGCGTCGGGTCGCCAGGCGTAGCCGAGCAACGCCAGTTCGCGCGTCAGGCGCGCCAGATGCCCGTCGAGGTCGAAGGGGCGGCCGGCGTAGAGACGGAGGGTTTCGTAGAGTCCGTCCCCGTAGAGATAGCCGCCGTCGAAGAGGGAGACCCGTGCGTCCGCGGCCTCGACATAGGCACCGTTCAGATAGACCACCATCGGCAGGCCCTCCGTAAGCGGCGGGGGAGGGCCCCAACATACCCCGCCGCCCCGGGCGAGGCAAGGTCCGGCGAAGCGCCGGCCGGGCTTGCGCTCAGACGGCCGCGTCGTTGGCCGCCAGCAGGGCGCCGCGCGCCGCGTCGGCCCGGGCGAGCGATTCGCGCGTCGGCTCGTCGTCGCCGTGCGCCGTCAGCAGCGTCTGCGCGGCGGTGGCGGCCCGGCCGAGCAGGCGGTCCGCCTGGTCGCTCAGCAGGGTGACCAGCCGGCGCCCGACTTCCGGATCGGAGCGTCCGTCGAGGAAGCTGCTCGCAGGCGGCGATCGCCGCGTCCGGCTGGCCGCGGGCCGCTTCGGCGTCGGCCAGATTGAGCACGGCGCTCGGGTAATTGGGGGTCAGCGCGAGCGCCTGGCGGAAGTTGGCCGCGGCGGTGGCGTGATCGCCCTGGAGAAAGTGCGCCACGCCGAGATTGTTCCAGCTGTCGGCGTCGGTCGGCTGGACCTGCAGCACCGCCTGGAAGTCGGCCGCCGCCGCGGCGTAGCGGCGCAGGCGGATGCGGGAGATGCCGCGGTTGTAGTGCACGTTCGGCACGCCCGGGGAGAGTTCCAGCACCCGCGTGAAGCAGATCTCCGCCTGTTCGTGGCGGCCGAGCGTGGCGAACAGGGCGCCCAGGTTGTTGTGCCCTTCACGGCTGTCCGGGAAGCGGTGGATGACCTTCTCGAAGCAGCGCCAGCGCACCGTCGAGATCGCCATTCGCCAGGGCCTGTTTGCCGGCCTGAACCAGATCGACGATCGCTTCGGGGGTGTGCCTGCCGCAGCGGGGCCTTGACCGTCTGTTCCGACATCGTCCTTCTCCTCTGTCCGGGTGAACGGGTTCGGCCCTGTCAACGACTGGGCGTTGCGGTGACCGGGACCCGCGTTTGGCAACCGTCGTGCCTTCGCGGAAATCGCGAGAATGGGGCTCGTAGCGGGGCTCGGAAGGCCGGCGCGGATCGTGCCGTGGTCAGGTTTTCACCCTGGGCTGGTCCCGATTCGATCACCCACGAATCAGGATATGAGTTTTTGACAGCCCCCTGAATCCGTCTATGTTTCCCCGGCCAGCGCGACGCACGTCGGCGGAAATGGCTTGGTCGGTGGCGGGGCGATCGGTTAAGGTACCCGGCGCCGCGTTCCGGGCGCGGCGGCGGGGAGGAGGATGAGGATGGCTGCGAGTCTGCTTCCGGTGATGATGGTGGTCGGCATCGCCGCCGCTCTTTGCGCTGACGTTCCTGGCGCTCAGTCGGGCGCTGGGGCCGCAGCACCCTTCGCCCCGAAGACGACCACCTATGAGTGCGGCATCCCTCCGCGCGGCTCCACGGAGATCCGTTTCTTCGTCCGCTTCTTCCTGATCGCCCTGCTGTTCCTGCTGTTCGATCTCGAGGCGGTATTCCTCTATCCCTGGGTGATCCTGTATCGCTCGTTCCTCGCCGAGGGGCGGGCGCTGTTCGCGCTCGGCGAGATGGCGGTCTTCCTGGTCATCCTGCTCGCCGGCTATGCCTACGTCTGGCGCAAGGGGGGCCTCGAGTGGCAGTAGAACTGGAAACCCCCACCGGCTACCTGACCACGCGCCTGCGCCAGGCGGTCAACTGGGGGCGGAAGTACTCGCTCTGGCCGCTGCCGTTCGGCACCGCCTGCTGCGCCATCGAGTTCATGAGCACGGTCTCGTCGTACAACGACATCAGCCGCTTCGGCGCGGAGCTGGTGCGTTTCTCGCCGCGGCAGTCGGACCTGCTGATCGTCGCGGGGACCATCTCCTACAAGCAGGCGCCGATCCTCAAGACCGTCTACGCCCAGATGGCGGAGCCGAAGTGGGTCCTCGTCCATGGGGGTCTGCGCGAGCAGCGGCGGCTTCTACAACAACTATTCGACGCTGCAGGGGATCGACAACATCATCCCCAC
The DNA here is from genome assembly GCA_963772145.1 of uncultured bacterium. Taxonomy (GTDB): domain Bacteria; phylum Krumholzibacteriota; class Krumholzibacteriia; order LZORAL124-64-63; family LZORAL124-64-63; genus CAVSZB01. The sequence continues at coordinate 196,656 of CAVYVY010000018.1, read as the reverse complement.
CGACATCTACGTCGCCGGCTGTCCGCCGACGCCGGAGAACCTGCTGCACGGGCTGGTGCTGCTGCAGGAGAAGGTGGCCCGCGAGGGCCTGGTGCCGGCGGCCGTGCGGCACGCCGGCCAGCCGGGCGTCTGACCGCCCACGACCCCGACCGCGCGGACGGAGAGCATGAGCCGCAAGCTGATCGACAGACTGCAGCAGGAGTTCGGGCCGGTCATCCTGCGCGCCGGCGAGCCGCACGGCGACGCGACGGTGGAGGTCGCGCGGGGGCGATCTGGCGACGGTCCTGCGCCACCTGCGCGAGCGTGAGCAGTGCGAACTGCTGCTCGACGTCGTGGGCGTGGATCACCCGGAGAGCGCGCGCCGGTTCGAGGTCGTCTATCTGCTGCGCTCGCTGGCCCGCAATCAGCGCGTCAAGGTCAGGGTCCGGGTGGCGGAAGGGGAGGCGGTGGAGTCGGCGACGCCGCTGTGGCGCAGCGCCGACTGGCACGAGCGCGAGGTGTACGACCTGTTCGGTGTGCCGTTCCGCAACCACCCGATCTGCGGCGCATCCTCTGCCACCACGAGTTCGAGGGGCACGCCCTGCGCAAGGACTATCCGATCGAGCAGGGGCAGCCGTGCGTCACGACGGAGAATCTGTTCAGCGACGACGAGATCGCGCGGGCCGGGCCGGCGTGCCGACAGCGTGGCGGACGGGGCCGGCGGCGTCGGCACGGACCTGCTGACGGTCAACATCGGGCCGAGTCATCCCGCCACCCACGGGGCGCTGCGGGTGGAGTGCCTGCTCGACGGCGAGACGATCGTGCAGGCGAAGTCCGAGATCGGCTACCTCCACCGCTGCTTCGAGAAGGAGGCGGAGGACCACACCTGGGCGCAGGTGATGCCGTACACCGACCGCCTGAACTACTGCTCCGCGCTGCTGAACAACGTCATCTATGCGCAGGCCGTGGAGAAGCTGCTCGGCGTGGAGGTGACGCCGCGCTGCCGCGTCATCCGCGTCGATCGTGAGCGAACTGGCGCGCCTGACCGACCACCTGGTCTGCTCCGCCGCCAACATCGTCGACCTCGGCGGTCTCACGAACTACTGGTACCTCTACAACGTGCGCGAGGGGATCTACCAGATCTTCGACAAGCTGTGCGGCTCGCGTCTGACCACGAACTACGCGCGCATCGGCGGGCTGTCGCACGATCTCTATCCCGGTTTCGGCGAGGAGGTGCTGCGGCATCTCGGCCGGCTGGAGGAGGGGATCCGCGGATACCCTCGGTCTGGTGGCGCGCAACCGGATCTTCCTCGACCGGACCGTCGGCGTGGGGGCGATCGCGCACGGCGGAGGCGCTGAGCTGCGGGCTGGACCGGGCCCTGCCTGCGCGCGACCGGTCTCGCCTACGACGTGCGGCGGCACGCCCCCTACCTCGGCTACGGGGACTACGACTTCGAGATCCCGGTGGGGGAGAACGGCGACACGTACGACCGCATCATGGTCCGCTTCGCCGAGATGCAGCAGAGCGCGCGGATCATCCGTCAGGCGCTCGCGCGGATTCCCGACGGTCCGGTGAACATCGACGATCCGCGCGTGGTGCTGCCGCCCAAGGAGCAGGTGTACGGCAGCATCGAAGGCATGATGAACCAGTTCAAGCTGGTCTACGAGGGGATCAGGGTGCCGGCGGGCGAGGCCTACGGCTTCGGCGAGGGGGGCAACGGCGAACTGGGATTCTACTGCGTCGCCGACGGCAGCGGCCGCCCCTGGCGCCTGAAGGTGCGGCCGCCGTGCTTCCCGATCTTCGCCAGCTATACGCGCCTGATCGAGGGGCTCATGATTCCCGACGCCATCGCGATCCTGGGCAGTCTGAACATCATCGCCGGCGAGCTGGACCGCTGACCGCGGCCGCCGCCGGATGCGAGGTTTCGCGCCGCATGAACGATACCGCCGCCGCCTCCGGGGGCTTTGCGCTCTCCGGCCGAGAGTCTGGCGCGGCTCGACGCTGTCGTGAGCCCGCTATCCGACGCGCGAGAGCGCCCTGATGCCGGCGCTCTGGATCGTGCAGGACGAGCTGGGGCACATCCCGCCCGCCGGCGTGGTCTGGCTGGCGGCGCGGCTGGAGGTGCCGGAGGCGCGCGTCTGGGAAGTCGTCACCTTCTACACGATGTACCGCAGCGAGCCGCAGGCGAAGCACGTGCTGCAGGTCTGCCACAACATCAGCTGCCACATCATGGGGGCGCGCGGCATCATCGGGCACCTGGAGGAGCGGCTCGGGATCCGGCTCGGGCAGGCCACGGCCGACGGCCTGTTCCAGCTCGAAGGGGTGGAGTGCCTCGGCTCCTGCGGCAGCGGTCCCTGCCTGCAGCTGGGGCGGCATCTCTACGAGAACCTGACCCCGGCGAAGGTCGACGCGCTGCTCGACAGCCTGCGGCGGGGCGCGCCGCTGCGACCGGACACCGACCGGTCGCTGGAGGGGTGACGGCATGACGCGCGACGACTGCCGCATCCTCTCCGCCCGCTTCGGCCGCGTCCGACGGTCACCGGCTGGCGGTCTACGAGGCGGAAGGGGGCTACGCGGCCCTGCGCCGGGCCGCTGCGGGAGCATGACCCCGCTCGCCGTGCGCGACGCGGTCAAGGCGGCCGGGCTGCGCGGGCGCGGCGGCGCCGGCTTCCCGACCGGGGTCAAGTGGGGGTTCGTCCCGGCCGGAGGCGCAGACCGTGTACTTCATGGTCAACGCCGACGAGAGCGAGCCGGGCACCTTCAAGGACCGCTGGATCATGGACTACGACCCGCACGCGATGATCGAGGGGTCGATCATCGCCGCGTACGCGGTGCGGGCCGGGCTCTGCTTCATCTACATCCGCGGCGAGTTCGGCTGGCTGGTCGACCGGGTGCAGGCCGCCGTGGACGAGGCGTACCGCGCCGGGTATCTCGGGCCGCGACATCCTCGGCTCCGGCTTCTCCCTCGAGATGATCGTGCACAAGGGGGCCGGCGCCTACATCTGCGGCGAGGAGACCGGCCTCATCAACTCGATCGAGGGGCGCAAGGGGCAGCCGAGCATCAAGCCGCCGTTCCCGGCGGTGCAGGGCTTCCTCAAGCAGCCGACCATCGTCAACAACGTCGAAACGGTGGCGGCGGTGCCGCCGATCATCCGCGACGGGGCGGCCGCCTACCGGCGGTTCGGCACCGAGAAGTCGCCCGGCACCAAGCTTTGGAGCGTGAGCGGTCCGGTGCGTCGGCCCGGGCGTCTACGAGATCCCGCTCGGGCTGCCGTTCCGCGAGTTTTTCGCGCAGGACCTCGGCGGCATGGCCGACGGCGAGGAGCTCAAGGCGGTCATCGTGGGCGGCTCGTCGGTGCCGGTCCTGACCGCCGCCGAGGTCATGGCGTGCAACCTGGACTACGAATCGCTGGCGGCGGCGGGAACCATGCTCGGCTCGGGCGGCATGATCGTGATCCCGCAGCGTTGCGACATGGTCGAGCTGATCCAGGTGCTGATGCACTTCTACTGGGACGAGTCGTGCGGCCAGTGCACCCCGTGCCGCGAGGGCACCGGCTGGCTGCATCGCATCGTGCGGCGCCTGCGCGCCGGCGAGGGGGCTGCCCGCCGACCTCGAACTGCTGGAGAAGGTGTGCAACGGGATGATGGGGCTGACCATCTGCCCGCTGTCGGACGCCGCGGTGATGCCGATGCGCAGTTTCCTGGCGAAGTTCCGGGACGAGTTCGCCGCCCTCGCGGGTCGGCCGGAGGCGTCCGGTCCGCCGTCGCGCTGGGCGCGGACCACCAACGAAGTGATCGGGTGAGCGCGCCATGGCGAGGCTGACGATCGACGAGCAGGTCATCGAGGTGCCGGACGGGACCGTCTGTTCGACGCCTGCACCCAGGCGCGCGGCGAGGCGCTGCCGCACTTCTGCTACCACCCCGATCTGTCGATCGCGGGGGTGTGCCGGCTCTGCCAGGTGGAGATCGAGGGGGCGCCCAAGCTGACCATCGCCTGCAACACGGTGGTGCAAGGACGGCATGGTCGTGCGCACGCGCAGCCCGCGCGTGCAGGCGGCGGTCACCAGCATCCTGGAGATGCACCTGATCAACCACCCGGTCGACTGCCCGATCTGCGACCAGGCCGGCGAGTGCGGCCTGCAGGACCAGTACATGGTCTACGGCCTGTACGAGTCGGACGTGGCGAAGCGCGACAAGGTGCACAAGCGCAAGGCGGAGCCGATCGGGCCGCACGTGATCCTCGACCAGGAGCGCTGCGTGCTCTGCTCCCGCTGCGTGCGCTTCTGCGACGAGATCACGAAGACCGGCGAGCTGGGCATCCTCCAGCGGGGCGACCGCGCGGAGATCGCCGTCGCGCCGGGCCGCGAGCTGGACAATGCCTACAGCCTCAACACCGTCGACATCTGCCCCGTGGGGGCGCTCACGAGCCGCGATTTCCGCTTCCGGAAGCGGGTCTGGCTGCTGCGCAGCACGCCGTCGGTCTGCCCCGGCTGCGCGACCGGCTGCAACGTGCGCGTCGACCACGAGGGCGGTCGCGTCTGGCGCCTGCGCCCGCGACGCAACGACGAGGTGAACGGACCGTGGATGTGCGACCACGGACGGATGGAGTACAAGCACCTGCACGCGGACGATCGCCTGACGCAGCCGCTGGTGCGGCGCGACGGTGAGCTGCGGCCGGTGGAGTGGCGCGAGGCGTGGGCGGAACTGGAGCGGCTGGTGCGTCCCGGCGGGGTCGCGCTGGCGCTGGCGAGCCCCCACCAGACGGTCGAGGAGCTGTTCCTCTTCCGGCGCCTGGGCGCAGCTGCTGGGCGGCGGGCCGGCAGCCGTGTACGGCGGCGTGGCGCGGGGCGGACCGCGGCGAAGGCGACGCCCTCCTGATCGACGGCGACCGCGCGCCGAACCGCGCGGCGCTCGGCTGGCTCGGCCTGCGCGAGGCGCCGGCGGACGAACTGGCGGCGCGCCTCGGCCCGGGCCGGGTGGCGCTCGTGTACGGCGGCGACCCGGCGGCGCTGTCGCCCCGGCTGCGCCGCGGCCCTGGCCGGCGGCGACGCTCATCTATCTCGGCACCCGCGCGCGGCGCGACCGCGGCGGCGGCGACGGTGGTGCTGCCGCTGGCGATGTGGGCGGAGAAGGACGGCCTGCTGGTCAACCGGCAGGGGCGGCTGCAGGCGCTGCGCGCGGCGATCGCGCGGCCCGGCACGGCGCGCGAGGACTGGCGGGTGCTGGCGGAGTGGCTCGGCCGACTCGGCGCGGCGCCCGCCGCAGCCACGCTCGCGGCGCTGCGGCGCGAGCTGGCCGCGGCGCTGGAACTTGCCGCCCGGGATCGACCTGAATGCCCTGCCGGCGACGGGATTCGTCGCGCGGGCCGGCGCCGGTGCGCCGGCCGCGGGAGGTCGTTGATGGCTTTCGTGCTCGAGACCCTGGCCAAGATCGGCTTCATGCTGGCCTTCATGCTGTCCATGCTGCCGGTGCTGATCTGGGCCGAGCGCAAGGGGGCGGCCTTCATCCAGGACCGCACCGGTCCCAACCGCGCGTCGGTTCTGGGGCTGCGGCTCGGCGGTCTGGTGCATCCGATCGCCGACGTGCTGAAGCTCGTGTTCAAGGAGGACGTGGTGCCGGCGCGGGCCCACAAGTTCCTGCACTCGCTGGCGCCGTTCATCGTGATGACGGTGGCGCTGAGCACCTTCGCCGTGATCCCGTTCGGCGATTTCCTCGAGGCGGGCGGGCGCCGCGTGCCGCTGATCGTGGCCGACCTCAACGCCGGCATCCTGTACGTGTTCGCCGTGGCCAGCCTCGGCACCTACGGCATCGTGATCGGCGGCTGGGCGGCCAACAACAAGTACACCTTCCTGGGCGCGGTGCGGTCGGGCGCCCAGATGATCAGCTACGAGATCAGCATGGGGCTGGCCCTGATGGGCCTGCTGCTGATCTTCTCGTCGTTCAGTCTCATGGACATCGTGCGGGGGCAGGGGCACCTGCTCTGGGGCTTCCTGCCGATGTGGGGCGTGGTCGTGCAGCCGCTCGGAGCGCTGCTGTTCATCACCGCGGTCTACGCCGAGACCAACCGCACCCCGTTCGACCTGCCCGAGGGGGACTCGGAGCTGGTGGCCGGCTACCACCTGGAGTACAGCTCGCTCAAGTTCGCCCTCTTCTTCATGGCCGAGTACTGCAACATGATCGTGGGCGCGGCCCTGATCACGACCCTGTTCTTCGGCGGCTGGCAGATCCCGTGGCTGCCGCGCGCGCGTCTCGTGGCGCAGCGCGGGGCCGCTGCTGACCGCCACCCTGGCTGCCACGTCCGTGGCCGCCGCCTGGTTCGCCTTGCTGCTCGCGCGCCGCGCCCGGCGGGAACGCGGCAAGTTCGGCGATGCCCGCGACCGCGAGCCGGGTTTCCTGGGCGCGGTGTGCGGCGCCGTGGCCCTCGCGGCGGCGGGGTCGCTGGTCCTGCGCCCCTGGACGATCGGTCCGGGCGCGGCCTCGTTCTACGCGACCGCGGCGCAGACCGGGGCCTTCCTGGGCAAGACGATCTTCTTCGCCTGGCTGTTCATCTGGGTGCGCTGGACCCTGCCGCGTTTCCGCTATGACCAGCTGATGCGCCTCGGCTGGAAAGTGATGCTGCCGCTGGGGCTGGCGAATCTGGCGATCACCGCGCTCGTGCTGGCCCTGGTATGAACGGGACCGGCCGGGCGGAAGGGACAGACGGGATGAGCGCGACGCCGATGCAGACAGGCTCGCCGGCTGGCGGCCGCAAGCGCCAGACTTTCCGGGAGTCGATCTACATCTGGGAAGTGCTGCGCGGTCTCGGCGATCACGATCCGCCACCTGATCCGCAACGTCCTGCACATGGGGGACCTGCCGACCGTGCAGTACCCCGAGGAGAAGCGGGTCTACAGCGGCCGCTTCCGGGGCCGGCACCGGCTGATGAAGCGCGAGGACGGCACCCCCCGCTGCGTCGCCTGCATGATGTGCAGCACGGTCTGCCCGGCCGACTGCATCCACATCGTGGCGGAGGAGCACCCGGATCCCCGCGATCGAGAAGCGGCCGGCCTCCTTCGAGATCGACCTGCTGCGCTGCGTCTACTGCGGGCTCTGCGAGGAGGCGTGCCCCTGCGACGCCATCCGCATGGACACCGGCATCTACGAGATCGCGGCCGACAGCCGCGGGAAGTTCTTCGTCGGCAAGGAATTTCTGCTGAACGATGACGGAGCGCGGCACGCTCTGAGCGTCGCGCAGGGAAGGGTCGGCATGCTCGAGGGCATTCTTTTCTGGCTCTGCGGCGGCCTGATGCTGCTGGGCGGCGTCATGACCGTGGCCAGCCGCAGCGCCGTGGGCGCGGCGATCTGGCTGATCTTCGCCTTCCTGAACGCCGCCGGGCTGTTCGCGCTGCTGTCGGCGCCGTTCCTGGCGGTGCTGCAGGTGCTCGTCTACGCCGGCGCGATCATGGTCCTGTTCCTGTTCGTGATCATGATGCTGCACGGTCCGGTGCTGGGCGCGGAGCTGCCGTCCGCAGGGGCGCTGGGTCTGGCCGGCGGTGGCCCTGCCGGCCGCTTCGCTGCTGATTTCCGGCGCGATCCTGCTTGGCGGCCGCGGCGGCGGCGGTTTCCGCGCGGCGGCGCCGGCCGGCTTCGGGCGGGCGGAGCGGGTGGCCGCGCTGCTGCTCGACCGCTACCTGCTGGCGTTCGAGCTGATCTCGGTCGTGCTGCTGGTGGCGATCGTGGGCGCCGTCGCGCTCGGCCTGGCCCCGAGGAGGCAGTCGTGACCATCGGCCTGCACGCACTACCTGGCCCTGGCGGGCGCGCGTCTTCGTGACCGGGCTGGTCGGCGTGCTGACGCGCCGCAACACCCTGATCCTGTTCATGTGCATCGAGCTGATGCTCAGCGCGGCCAATCTCGTGTTCGCGGCCTTCAGCCGGCAGTGGGGCGACGCCTCGCGGGCACGTCTTCGTGCTGATGAGCTTCGCCGTGGCGGCCGCCGAGGCCGCGATCGGCCTGGCCATCCTGGTGGAGATCCACCGGCTGCGCCGGACGGTCAACGTGGACGACCTCAAGACCCTGATGGAGTAACGACGTGCCGACTCCCGCAACGGAAACCGCCCTGCGCTGGATCGTGCTGACGCCCGCTGCTGGGCGCCGCGCTCAACGGTCTGCTCGGCCGGCGCCTGCCGCAAACGGGCCTCGGGACTGCTGGCGTGCGGCGCGGTCGGCGTGTCGTTCCTGCTGGCGGTGAAGGTGTTCCTGCGCCTGGTCGGGCTGGCTGCCGGCCGCGCGTCTGGTGACCGACATCGTCTACCCCTGGATCGGCGTGGCGGGCGCTGCGGGTCGACTTCGGCTTCGCCATGGACCCGTTGAGCGCGGTCATGACGCTCGTGGTCACCGGCGTCGGGCTGCCTGATCCACGTCTACTCCCTCGGCTACATGGCGCACGACGACGGCTTCCGGCGCTTCTTCGCCTACCTGAACCTGTTCATCTTCGCGATGCTGATGCCTGGTGCTGGGCGAGAACCTGCTGCTGCTGTTCGTCGGCTGGGAGGGGGTCGGGCTCTGCTCCTACCTGCTGATCGGCTTCTGGTTCAACGAGGAGGCGAACGCCGTCGCGGGCAAGAAGGCGTTCGTGGTCAACCGCATCGGCGACTTCGGCTTCCTGCTCGGCATGTTCCTGATCGGGCGCCACGCTGCTGCCGCACCTGGCCCCGGGCGAGGGGCTGTTCTCCTTCCGCACCCTGCAGGCGCACGCCGGGCTGCTCGCCCCGGTCGCGACGGCGCGCCTGCCTGCTGCTGTTCCTCGGCGCGACCGGCAAGTCGGCGCAGATCCCGCTGTACATCTGGCTGCCCGACGCGATGGCCGGCCCGACGCCCGGTCAGCGCGCTGATCCACGCCGCCACGATGGTGACCGCCGGCGTCTACATGATCTGCCGCCTGAACTTCCTGTTCGTGCTGTCGCCGGTCGCGCATGGCCGTCGTGGCCACGGTCGGCGCGGCGACCGCGCTGCTCGCCGCCACCATCGGCCTGGCGCAGAACGACATCAAGAAGGTGCTCGCCTACTCCACGGTCAGCCAGCTCGGCTACATGATGCTGGCCTGCGGCGTGGGGGCGTTCGCGGCCGGCGTCTTCCACCTGATGACGCACGCCTTCTTCAAGGCGCTGCTCTTCCTCGGCAGCGGCTCGGTGATCCACGCGATGAGCGGCGAGCAGGACATGCGGATGATGGGCGGCCTGCGGCGCAGGCTGCCGGTCACCTGCACGACCTTCCTGATCGGCACCTTCGCCATCGCCGGCATCTTCCCGCTGGCCGGCTTCTTCAGCAAGGACGAGATCCTCTGGAAGGCCTTCAGCGGCCAGGGCGGCGGCGTTGCCGCTGTGGCTGGTCGGTTTCCTGGGCGCCGGGCTGACCGCCTTCTACATGATGCGGCTGGTGTCGCTGACCTTCTTCGGCGAGAACCGCGCGTCAGCGACGAGGTGCGGCACCACATCCACGAGTCGCCCGCCGACGATGACGGTGCCGCTGGTGATCCTGGCCGCGCTGTCGGTGGTCGGCGGCTGGATCGGCTGGCCGCATTTCCTGGGCGGCGCCAACCGCTTCGAGCGCTGGCTGGCGCCGGTGTTCGGCGGGCGCGGCGCCACGGCGGCGGCGGCGGCGCCGGCGCGGCGCACGCCGCGGCGCGGCGTCACGGCGCGGCGCACGCCGCCGGCGCCGGCCCCGAGTGGCTGCTCATGGTCGCTCTCGCTCGGCATCGCCGCCAGCGGCCTGCTGGCCGGCTGGTGGGTCTACGGCCGGCGGCCGAAGCTGGCGGACGCCTGGCGCGGCGTCGGCCGGCGGCATCCCGTACCGCGTGCTGGCGAACAAGTACTGGGTCGACGAGGCGTACGAGGCGGCCATCATCCGCCCCGGCTACGCGCTGTCGCGCCGCGTGCTCTGGCGCTGGATCGACGCCGGCCTGATCGACGGCGTCATCGTCAACGGCGCCGCGATGGCCGTGGCGGTGACCGGCGCGGTGCTGCGGGTGTTCCAGAACGGTCTCGTGCGGTTCTACGCCTGGGCCTTCGCCGTGGGGGCGACGGTCTTCGTCCTCTACCTGACCATCCGGAGCTAGGAGGGGAGACGGCCGTGGCGCTCTTCGCGGATCACATCCTGACCTGGGTCACCTTCCTGCCGGCCGCCGGCGCGCTGCTGATCCTGCTGGCGCTGCGGCGGGCGACCGCGGCCCGCTGGACGGCGCTGGCCGTGGCGCTGGCGGACCTGGCCGCTGTCGCTGCCGCTGCTGCTGCGCTTCGATCCGGCGCCAGGGCAGGCGATCAGTTCGTCGAGCGCGCCGCGTGGCTGGCCCACGGCAGGATCAGCTACGCGGTGGCCATCGACGGCATCTCGCTGTTCCTGGTCCTGCTGACCACGTTCCTCGGTCCCGCTGGTGATCGTGAGCTGCTGGCGCGCGATCACGGAGCGGGTGCCCGAATTCATGGCCTTCCTGCTGCTGCTGCAGACGGCGATGCTGGGCACCTTCGTGGCGCGCGACATGCTGCTGTTCTACGTCTTCTGGGAGGCGATGCTGATCCCGATGGCGTTCATCATCGGGATCTGGGGCGGGGAGCGGCGCGTCTACGCCGCGGTGAAGTTCTTCCTCTTCACCATGGTCGGCAGCATCTTCATGCTGGTCGCGATCCTCTACTGCTACGCCCGCGCCGGCAGCATGGCGCTGGCCGACTTCATGGCGCTGCAGCTGCCGCCGGCAGACGCAGCTCTGGCTGTTCGCCGCGTTCGCCCTCGCGTTCGCGATCAAGGTGCCGCTCTTCCCGCTGCACACCTGGCTGCCGGACGCGCACGTCGAGGCGCCGACGGCCGGCTCGGTCATCCTGGCGGCCGTCCTGCTGAAGATGGGCACCTACGGCCTGCTGCGGTTCGCCATCCCGCTCTTCCCGCACGCGGTGGCGGTGTTCGCGCCGTGGCTGGCGGCGCTGGCGGTGATCGGCATCGTCTACGGCGCGCTGGTGGCGATGGTGCAGCCGGACATCAAGAAGCTGGTCGCCTACTCGTCCGTGAGCCACCTCGGCTTCGTGGTGCTCGGCCTGTTCAGCCTCACGCCCGAGGGGCTGGCGGGCGGGATCTTCCAGATGCTCGCGCACGGACTGAGCACCGGCGCGCTGTTCCTGCTCGTGGGCGTGATCTACGAGCGGCGCCACACCCGCCTGATCGCCGATTTCGGCGGGCTCGCCCACGTCATGCCGCGCTACGCGGCGGTGTTCATGTTCGTCACCCTGGCCAGCATCGGCCTGCCCGGGCTGTGCGGCTTCGTCGGCGAATTCCTGATCCTGTTCGGCACGTTCCGCAGCGAACTGCTGCCGCACGCGCGTCTCTTCGCCGCCGTGGCCGCCACGCGGCGTCGTGCTCGGCGCCATCTACATGCTCTGGATGTACCAGCGGGTCTTCTTCGGCCCGGTGCGGCACGAGCAGAACCGCGGCCTGCCCGACCTGCGGCCGCGGGAGGTGGCCTGCCTGCTGCCGATCCTGATCGGCATCCTCTGGCTGGGGATGCGCCCGGCGCCGCTGCTCGACCGCATGCAGCCGTCCATCGAGCGCCTGCTCGCACCTCTGGTGCGTGAGCTGGCCGCTCCCGACGATCCGGCGCGTCACGCGGCCTCGCCGGCCGCGCCGCGCTTCGCCTCGCGGCCCGTGACGCCGCCGGAGGGTGAGTGATGCCGACCGTGAGCGCCGTCCCGCCCTGCCAGACCCAGTTGCCGGCCCTGCTGCCGTACCTCGTCACCGCCGCGGGCGGCCTGCGTGGTGCTGCTGGCGGACGCCTTCACCCGCTCCGCGCGCCGGGACCATCTCTACATGCTGACGGTGCTGGCCATGCTGGGCGCCCTGGCGACCCAGCTCGTGGTGCCGCCGGTCACGGAGGGACTGCTCGGGGGCATGCTCAGCGCCGGGCCGTACGCCCGCTTCTTCAATTTCCTGTTCCTGGGCATTGCGCTCCTGACCGCGACGCTTCGCCACCAGCGTTTTCGATCGCGACGGGCGGTGGCGCTCCGATTTCTACCCCCTGCTCCTCTTCGCCACGCTCGGCATGATGATCCTGGCCGCGGCCACCGACCTGCTGGCGCTGTTCCTCGGCCTCGAGACGATGAGCCTGGCGGTCTACGTGCTGGTGGGCGGGCGGCGCGGCTCGCTGCGCGCCACCGAGGCGGGGCTGAAGTACCTGCTGCTGGGGGCCTTCGCCTCGGCCTTCCTGCTGTTCGGCCTGGCGCTGCTCTACGGCTTCGCCGGCGCCACCGACTACGCCGCCATCGCCGCGGCCGTGGCGGCCCCCGCGCACGATCGGGTGCTGCTGCTCGCGGCGCTCGGCCTGATCCTCATCGGCTTCGGCTTCAAGATCGCGCTCGTGCCGTTCCACATGTGGACCCCCGACGTCTACGACGGCGCCGCCTCCTACGTGACCGGCTACATGGCGACCGGCGTCAAGGCCGCCGCCTTCGCGGCGCTGCTGCGCTTCGCCTGGCTGGCCCTGCCGCCGCTGGCCGGTTTCTGGTTCCCGCTGCTGGCGGCGCTGGCGGTCCTGACGATGACCATGGGCAACCTGGTGGCGCTGGCGCAGGACGAGCCTCAAGCGCATGCTCGCCTGGTCGAGCATCGCCCACGCCGGCTACCTGATGCTCGGCGTGCTGGCGCTGCTGGCGCCGGCCCGCGGCGGCGAGGCGGCGCGGTTCGCGGCGGCCGTCGTCGCCGGCCGCCGGCGGTGCGGTGCTGTTCTACCTCGTCGCGCTACGCGCTGATGAATCTCGGCGCCTTCGGCGTGCGTGTCGCTGCTCGGACGCAGCCAGGACGAGGAGGCCGACCGTATCGCCGGCTACGCCGGCCTCTCCCGACGGCAGCCGCTGGCGGCGGCGTCGCTCGCCGTGTGCATGTTCTCGCTGGCGGGCATTCCGCCCACGGCCGGCTTCATGGGCAAGTTCTACATTTTCAGCACGGTGGTGCAGGCGGGGCTGGTGCCGCTGGCGGTCTGGGGCGTCATCAACTCGCTGCTGTCGGTCTACTTCTACCTGCGGGTGATCGTCGTCATGTACATGCAGTCGCCGGAGGGCGAAGAGGTCCATGACGGCCGGAGCTGGGAATCGCAGTTCGCCGGCCGGCATGATCGCGCTGCTGCTGCTGTTTCTCGGCGTCTGGCCGGGCGGCCTGCAACGGCTGGCCGAGGCGACCTTCCGGACGATGACCGGCTGAAGATCGCTGTCGGGCAGTAGGCGTGGAGCACGGGGGGACCTGCCGGTTCCCCCGTCGTTGTTGCGGCCGCGGTCAGCCGCGGAAGGCCGGGATCCCGGTGATCTCGGCGCCGATCACCAGCGTGTGGATCTCATGCGTGCCTTCGTAGGTCTTCACCGATTCGAGATTCGTGAGGTGCCGGCCGACCGGGTACTCGTCGGTGATGCCGGCGGCGCCGAGGATCTCCCGCGCGGAGCGGGCGCAGTCGAGCGCCATGGCCACGTTGTTGCGCTTGGCGAGGGAGACGAGCGGCACCGGGTTGACACCCCGGTCCTTGAGGCGCCCCAGCTGGTGCGCCAGCCCCTGCGCCTTGGTGATCTCGGTCAGCATGTCCACCAGGCGCGCCTGCACCAGCTGGAAGCCGGCCACGGGGCGGTCGAACTGGCGCCGTTCGAGGGCGTAGGCGAGCGCCGTGTGGTAGCAGTCGGCCGCCGCGCCGACCGCGCCCCAGGCGATGCCGTAGCGCGCCTCGTTGAGGCAGGCCAGCGGCGCCCTGAGCCCGCGCGCAACCGGCAGGCGCGCGCTGTCGGGCAGCCGCACCGCATCGAACGCCAGTTCCCCCGTGTCGCTGGCCCGCAGGCTGAACTTGCCGCGGATCTCCTGCGCGGTGAAGCCGGGCGTGCCCCGCTCGACCAGGAAACCGAGCACGCCGTCGGGGCCGCGCGCCCACACCACAGCCACGTCCGCGAGGGTGGCGTTGGTGATCCACATCTTGGCCCCCTGAAGGATCCAGCCGTCGCCGTCGCGGACAGCGGTGGTTTCCATACCCCCCGGATCGCTGCCGTGACCGGCTTCGGTCAGGCCGAAGCAGCCGAGCAGCCGGCCGGCCGCCAGCTCGGGCAGCCATTTCCGCTGCTGCTGCTCGCTGCCGTAGACGCTGATGGGCCACATGACGAGGCTGCCCTGGACCGAGGCGAAACTGCGCAGACCGCTGTCGCCCCGTTCGAGCTCCTGGCAGATCAGGCCGTAGAGGGTGGACGAAAGCCCGGCGCAGCCGGGACCCTTCACGCTCGGGCCGAGCAACCCGAACGCGCCCAGGTCGCGCCCGAGCGCGACCGGAAAGGTGCCGGCGGCGTGGTGCTGCGCGCACCACCGGCAGGAACTGCTGCTCCACCCAGCCGCGGACGGTGTCGCGGACGGAGCGCTCCTCGTCGGAGAGCTGGGCCTCGAAGCCGTAGAAATCGACGCCGCGGTAGGTCTGCATCGTTCCTCCCGTCCTGCCCGGACGGCAGGTCCCGCCGTAAACCGCGACCGGTACCGGCCGCGCGCGTCCCCAATCTGCCCCAAGGCCCGCTTGACCGCCAGCGGCTTTTGACCGATCAATACGGCGCGCCGTCGCCGCCCGCTCGCGGGTGGCGTCGAGGCGCGGGGGGAGGCGCGTTTTGCGTGGCTGGTTGAGAACGGGCGCGGCCGCGCTGCTGGCGGCGTGGGCCGTGGGCGCCGGGCTCGGGGGTCTGGAGGCCCTCGTGCAGTGGCTGCGCTTCGGGCCGCCGCCGGACCTGCCGAAGCAGGGATTCTGGCGCGCCGTCCTGCCGCCGGCGGTGTTGTGCGGCGGCGCCGGTCTGGCGACGGCGGTCTTTGTCTTTCCGGCGGCCGGGCTGCTGCTGCGGCAGCGCGCGCCGACCGCGCCGCGCCGCTTTTGCCGCGGCGGTCGCCGGCAGCGCGGGTCTCCCTGCTGGTCGTCTGGTCCGCCTATCTGCTGCGCGAGCATCTCGTGCCGGTCTGGTGGAGCGCGCATGGCGGTGTCGCCGGCAAGGGGGCGCTCGGACTGCTCTGGCTCGGCGCCACCGGGTTGGGGTACGTCGCGCTGCGGCCGGTGGCCGCCCGTCTGGCCCGACGCCCCGGCTGGCTGCTGGTCGGACCGCTGATCCTGGCCGCGGCCGGCGCGGTCGCCTGGCCGTATTGGCGCGCCGACGAGCCGCGCCGCCGCACCTCGGGGCTGGAGCGGCAGACGACGCCGCCGGCGGGGGCGCCGAATATCGTCCTGCTGACCATCGACGCCTGGCGACGCGATCACCTGTCCTGTCTCGATCCGGCGGGACCGCCCACGCCGAACCTCGACGAACTCGCGGGCGAAGGCGCGCTGTTCACCAATGCGTGGACCCCGAGCCCCTGGACCCTGCCGGCGGTGGGCGCGCTGCTGACCGGGTGGCCCCCCGCGGCGCTCGATCTGTTGCAGTACCGTCCGTTGCCCGCCACGTTGGGCACGCTGGCCTCCACCGCGTGGAGCCGGGGGTGGGAAACGGCGGCTTTTGTCACCAACCCGTACCTGTCGCGCTGGTACGGCTTCGATCGCGGTTACGCCACGTTCGAGCACTCCCATGTGCTCGAACTCCTCGAACCGGCGGGGCGCTGCGTGCTGGTCCGGGAGTTGTCCCGCTACGCTGAACTGCATTTCGACGTGGCGGAAGCGGGCGTCGTGATGCCGCAGGCGTTGCGCTGGTTGCGTCGCCACGGTCGGGAGCGCCCCTTCTTCCTCTGGATACACCTGCTCGATCCGCATCTCCCCTACACCTGGCGCGAACTGCCGGACGATCCGCAGCCGGCGCCGGCCGCCGGCCGCGGCGTGGCCCCGCTGCGGGTCGGATGTCCCCGACACCGGGATTCTTCCGCGGGCGCAGTTTCACGGCGCTTGACGCCGTGCGCTCGGGGGCATGGGCGCCGGACGACGCGGCGCGCCGCGCGATCGCCTCGCTCTACGCCCGGGAGGTGCAGTACGCCGACGCCTGGGCGGGTCGGCTGTTCGACGAGTTGAGGCATTCGGCGATCCTGGATCGAACCTGGTCATCGTCACCGCCGATCATGGCGAGGAGCTGTTCGACCATGACGGTCTCGATCACGGTCACAGCTTGTTGCCGGAGGTGACCGGGGTGCCGTTGATCGTCCGGTTTCCCGGCGGCGCGGGGAGCGGGAGCGTGATTTCGGAGCCGGTCTCGTTGCTGGACGTGGTTCCCACGGTCGCCGCCGCGCTCGGCTGGCCGCGACCGGCAGGGAGCGTGGGACGGGATCTGCGGCCGGGTGCGGCCGCCACCCCGTCCGCCGGGCGGTCGCGCGCCGTCCCTCTGGTCCTGGAGAATCTGCTGTACGGACCGCCACAGGTGGGGTGGTTGCAGTGGCCCTGGCTGGGCGTGGGGCCGGACCCGGGCGGCCGCGTCACCTGGTATCGATCTGGGCGCTTCGCCCGGAGCGGTCCCGCGGCGCGCCGCCCCCGGCGGATGCGGATTCGATCGTGGCGGCGGGAGCGCGGCTGCGGGCGGCCTGGCGACAGGCGGGCCGCGCGCTGCGCGCCGGCGAGGAGGGGGCACCCGGCGTCCGTCATGCCCGAGGATCTGCGCCGTCAACTGCGCAGCCTCGGCTACTGAAGAGGCGCTGGTCGATCGGGTCTAGAGCGCTTCGACCGACCTGACCTCCGGAATCTCACTGCGCAGCCGCGCCTCGATCCCCTGCTTGAGGGTCATCAGCGACATGGGGCAGCTGCCACAGGCTCCGGTGAGCCGCAGCGTCACCACGCCGGCGTGGAAATCGATGTATTCGAGGTCGCCGCCATCGGCCTGCAGGGCGGGTCGGATCCGCTCCAACGCGGCCTTGATCTTCGCTTCCATGGTGTCGTGGCATCCTTTCGCGGGAAAACGTGCGGCAAGCTTCGGCTACAAGCTACCGCGCGGCGCACTGCTGTCAAGCCGTCGGCGCAGCGCGCGGTTGCCGGCGCGGCGCGACCGCCCTATGATCAGGCGTCAGCGGCTGAGCAGGGGGCGAGGCGGGGAGGCACATGAACGACCAGGGCGGGGCGGATCTGGCGCGATTGCGCGCGATGGTGCTGCCGGCAGGGGAACGACTGCTGGCCGAGCAGGGACGGCCGGCGTGAGATCGCCTGGAAGTCGCGCACGGAGCTGGTGACCGATCTCGATCGTCTGATCGAGCGGGACATCGTCGAGGCTCTGGCGGTCGCGTATCCTGACGACGCCGTGGTGGCGGAAGAGGGCGGCTCGCGCGCGGGCGGTTCGGGACGCACCTGGTACCTGGATCCGATCGACGGCACCACGAACTATCGTCCACGACTATCCGATGTACTGCGTCTCGCTCGCCTGCGCCGATGCGGCGGGGCCGCTGCTGGGCGCGGTGTACGCTCCCTACCTCGACGAACTGTACCTGGCCGCCCGCGGCGGCGGCGCGGTGCTCGATCAGCCCCGGGCCGGCGGCGGCAGCGCGATCTGGCGCTGCGCGAGCCGGTGCCGATGAACCGCGCCCTGCTCGCCACCGGCTTTCCGTACGTGCGCGACGGGCTCGTGGCGCGCAACGCCGCCAGCCTGCAGCGATTCCTCATGATGCGGCTGCGCCGACGTGCGGCGCGGCGGCAGCGCGGCGCTCGATCTCTGCCACGTCGGCGCCGGCAAGCTGGACGGCTACTGGGAGCTGAGCCTGCGGGTGTGGGACGCCGCCGCCGGCACGCTGGTGGCGCGCGAGGCCGGCGCGCTGGTGACCGACTTCGCGGGGGCCGGGGGGGCTGCTGAGCGGCCAATCGGTGCTGGCCGCCGTGCCGGAGCTGCACGATGCTGATGCTGGCCGCGAGGCGGGGAGATGCCAGCGGCGGGGGGCGGGCAGGAACCGTGATCCGCGTGGTGACCCTGTTGACCGATTTCGGGCTCGCCGATCCGTATGTCGCCGAACTGAAGGCGGTGCTGCTCGCGGAGTGGGACCGGTTTCCCGACCCGTTCCCCCTGCCGCTGCTGGTCGACATCTCGCACGCGCTGACGCCGGGCGACGTGGCGGGCGCGGCCTGGCTGCTCGGGCGGGTCGCGCCGACGTTTCCCGCCGGGACCGTGCATCTGGCGGTGGTGGATCCCGGCGTCGGCACCGACCGGCCCGCCGTGGCGGTCGCGGCCGGCGGCCAGTTCTTCGTCGGTCCGGGGAACGGGCTGTTCGGTTTCCTCGCGCGGAGGCGGGCCGGTTGACGGTCGTCCGGCTCGACAATCCGCTCTATCAGCGAGGTCGCGAGCGGGAAGCCGGCGCCGACCTTCGAGGGGCGCGACCTGTTCGCCCCGGCGGCGGCCCATCTGGCGATGGGGGTGCCGCTGCATCAACTCGGCAGTCAGGCCGGTCCTGAGGCGCTCGGTGCGGTGAGCGGGGCGAGCGGCGAGCGGGTCGACGGGGCGGGTCCGACCGCGCAGGCGCTCGGGCGGATCGTCTGGATCGATCGCTTCGGTAATGCGATCACCGACGTGGCTCGTGATGGTCCGCACGGCGCGGGGCTGACGGGGGGCGCGGAGGTGGTCGTTGGCAGCATCGTGGTCGTCGGACCGGTTGTTACCTTCGCCGACGGATCGGCAGATCGTTCCTTCTGGTACTGGGGCAGTGGCGGGACGCTCGAGATCGCGCTGCGGACGGGTGACGCGGCGGCTCGTCACGGCTGGCAGGTCGGCATGGCGGTGCGACGGTTCGCACCGTAGCTTCATTTCGCCCGGGTCGTTCCGGACAGGGAGGTTTTCATGAATGGTGGTCGAGCCCTGGTGGCGCGGCGCGTGGCGCCATGGCTGAGCCTGTTCCTGATGGTCACGGGAGCCCTGCTGCTCGGTTCGTGCGGCGGACCGCGCATCGGACTGCCCTATCCCGACGAGCAGGCAGGGATGGTGTTCGCGGATTCCGTGCCGCCGCCGCGGGTGTTTCTGGGGGTCATCGAGGATCGGCGTGTGCCGGATCAGCACGAAGGGCGGGGGGCTTTCTTCGGCATCACCTATCCCGACGACGATACCTGGGAGCGCCCGGTCGACCAGCTGTACCGCGCCGCGCTGGCCCAGGATCTGACTCAGACCCGCATCGTCGAGTTGACGCCGCTGCCCCGGCAGGCCGCCTACACGTTGTCGGCCGAGATCTTCTCGCTCGCCTGCCGCCTGCAGCGCTCGCCGGCCGCCTATCTGCTGCCGCTGGGGGCCGGCATGCTCGGCGGCATGGTGTTCGGTGAAACGCCGTCGGACCGTATCCGCACGGGGGTCGTGGCCGGTCTCGTTCTGATGATCGCCACGCCGATGCCGACCGCGCACCGGGCCGAATGCGAGGTGCGTCTGACCCTGCGCGACGGCGCGGGCGAAGTGGTCTGGCAGCAGACCTGCCTGGGCGAGATTGCCGGGCAGCATCTATGTGCCGGCGACGTCCCAGGAGTACAAGAAGCAGGCCGAGAAGACCCTGCCGCGGGCGGTCAAGCGTTGCAATGCCTGCCTGCTCGGGCAGTTGCGACAGTTTCTCGCCGGCGCGGAAATGGCGCCGGCCGGCGGCTGAGTCGGACCGGGCAAGCTAGAGCAGGCGCGCCGCGAGGCTCGCGAGTTCGCTGCGTTCGCTCTTGCCCAGCGTGATGTGGCCGTAGATAGCTTCCTGCTTGAACCGTTCCACCACGTATGTCAGGCCGTTGCTCGAAGCGTCGAGATACGGGTTGTCGATCTGATAGGCGTCGCCGGCCAGGATGACCTTGGAGCCGGTGCCGGCCCGGCTGACGATGGTCTTGACCTCGTGCGGCGTGAGATTCTGGGCCTCGTCGATGATGATGAACATCTTGGGCAGGCTGCGACCGCGGATGTAGGTCACCGCCTCGACGTCGATCAGTCCGGCGTCGAACAGGTACTGGACCTTGCCCGCGGATTTCTCCAGCTCCGGATCGACCAGGAACTGCAGGTTGTCGTAGATCGGCTCCATCCAGCTTTCGAGCTTCTCGTCCTTGGATCCGGGCAGGTAGCCGATGTCGCGGCCGAGCGGCATGATCGGGCGCGACACCATGATCTTGCGGTAGCTCTTCTCCTCGGCCACCTGGTGCAGGCCGACGGCGAGGGCGAGCAGCGTCTTGCCGGTGCCGGCCTGGCCGAGCATGGTGACGAGCTGGATGTCGGGGCGCATCAGCAGTTCGAGGGCGAAGCGCTGCTGGAGATTCAGCGGCTGAAGGCCCCACGGGCGCGCGCCTTCGTGTTTCAGCGGCTCGACCCGTGCCGTGTCACGGCGATAGATCCCCAGCGCGGTGTGTTTGGCATTGCCGGCGGCGCGCAGCAGCACCCCTTCGTTCGGCAGCAGCGGCACGTCCGGCGTGCACGGTTCGCCGCGGTAGAAGGCGTCGACGGCGGCGTCCGGCACTTCCAGTTCGCACCACCCGGTGTACAGTTCGTCGAAGTTGACCGTGCTGCGCTGCAGATCCTCGGCGACGAGGCCGAGGGCGTCACCCTTGACGCGGGCGTTGATGTCCTTGGTGACGAAGACGACATCCGCGCCGTGGGCCTTCAACCAGAGTCCGGCCGCCAGGATCCGGTTGTCGGGGATGCTGCCGTCGAGACCGCGCGGCAGCTGGTCGACGTACGTGTCGACGAGCACGAAGAGGCGGCCGCCGTGGGGCAGCGGCACTCCCTCGCGGAGGTTGCCGGCCGCGCGCAGGGCGTCGATCTGCCGGATCACCCGCCGGGCGTTGCGCCCGCGCTCGTCGTTCTCGCGCTTGAAACGGTCCAGCTCCTCGAGGACATCCACGGTCAGGATGATGTCGCGCTGCTCGAACGCCTCGAGCGCCGTGGCGTCGTGCAGCAGGACATTGGTGTCGAGGAGGTAGCAGCGCCCGCTGAGATTGGTGAGGCTGGCGCCGTTGGCACTGGTGACCGAAGTCGATGCGGACATGGTCCCTCCATGGCGAAGAACGACGACCGGCATGGCCGTCCCGTCTTCCGTATCGGCAGCGTTCGGGCACGGATTGAGCCGCCCGGGCGGCCATTTTCCGCGGATCGCGCTCAGGCGGTGGTGGTCGTGGCCGAATCTAGTAGATTGTGGCCCTTTGTGGGATGAGAATCCGCGTGGGCGCGGGCGGCGGCGTCACGCCGCGCGGGAAGGGCCAGCAGCCGAGGAGGGACCATGTCCGGGGAAGAGAAGACGGATTACATGCGGCCGTTCGCCGACGGTGTGGTGGCGCCGCCGGAGGAGCGGTCGGCGCTGCTGGAGCGGATGCAGCGGGACGGCGTCCGGTTCCTGCGCCTGATCTTCACCGACATCATGGGCCAGAACAAGAACGTGGAAGTTCCGGCCAGCCAGTTCGCCAAGGCGCTGCAGGGCGAGATCATGTTCGACGGCTCCTCGATCGAGGGCTTCAGCCGCATCGAGGAGTCGGACATGCTGCTGGTGCCGGACCTCACCTCGTACGCGGTCTTCCCGTTCGACGGCGACCAGGGCAGGGTGGCGCGGCTGATCTGCGACGTCTACAACGCCGACCGCACCCCCTTCGCCGGCTGTCCCCGGCTGGCTCTGCGGCGGACGCTTCAGCTTTTCGGCGAGCACGGACTGGCGCCGGTGTGCGGTCCGGAACTCGAGTTCTTCCTCTTCCAGCGCGATGCGTCCGGCGATCCCACCGTGCGCACGCATGACGCCGGCGGCTACTTCGATCTGTCGCCCGTGGACCGCGGTGAAGAGGCGCGCCGGGAAATCGTCAACGCGCTCGAAGCCATGGGCTTCGAGATCGAGGCGGCGCACCATGAGGTCGCCCCGGGCCAGCATGAGATCGATTTCAAGTACGCGGGGGCGCTCGAAACGGCCGACCGTGTCATCACCTTCCGGTTGATCGTCAAGAAGGTGGCGTTCGACTACGGTCTGCACGCCACCTTCATGCCCAAGCCGATCCGCGGCATCAACGGCTCCGGCATGCACACCCACCAGTCGCTGTTCCGCACCTCGGGCGATCATGGCAACGCGTTCTTCGACCCGGCGGCGCCGTTCCAGCTGAGCGAGATCGCCCGCCACTACATGGGTGGCGTACTGGAACACGCGCGCGCCTTCGTGGCCATCACGAATCCGCTCGTCAACTCCTACAAACGGCTGATGCCCGGCTACGAAGCGCCGGTGAACGTGGCGTGGTCGGAGCACAACCGCTCGCCGCTGCTGCGGGTCCCGGCGCGGCGCGGGATCGGCACGCGGGTCGAGGTGCGCGTGCCGGATCCGAGCTGCAACCCGTACCTGGCGTTCGCGGTGATGCTCCGCTCCGGTCTCGACGGCATGGAGCGCCGGCTCGATCCCGGGCCGCCGGTGAACCAGAACATTTTCGAGATGAGCGATCGGGAGAAGCGGCGGCTGAAGATCACACAGCTGCCGGCCAATCTCAAGGAGGCGCTCGACTGCCTGCGCAGGGACGCCGTGATGCGCGAAGTCCTCGGCGACCACATCTTCACGCACTTCCTTGAAGCCAAGGAGGCGGTCTGGGCCGACTTCAACGCGCAGGTCCACGACTGGGAGCTGGAACGCTATCTCGCGACCTACTAGCGGTCGTTGGAGGGGAGGGCGGTCCGTCGTGCCGCTGATCGGATTGCTGGCGGTGGCGACCGGGCTGGCCACGCAGGTGGCCAAGGTGCTCGTGTTGTCTTTTCGGAGTGGAAGGCCTGACTTCTCCCTGCTGGTGGCCTCGGGTGGCATGCCCAGTTCGCACACGGCGACGGTCACCGCGCTGGCCCTGTTCGTGGGGAGTCGCTCCGGGTGGGGCGGCTCCCTCTTTTCGGTGACCCTGGTGTTCGCGGCGTACGTCGTCTTCGAGGCGACCGGCCTGCGGCAGGAGGTGGGCAAGCAGGCCCGCGTCCTCAACGATCTGGTCGACGCGCTCATCGCCACGCATACCCTCGATCGCGGCCGCCTGCGCGAACTGACCGGACACACCTGGGGCGAGGTGGCCGGGGGGCTGCTCTGTGGAGTTGGCGGGCTGGCTGCTGGGCCGCCGTTTCCTGCCGTAGATCGCGTCCCCCGCGGGGGGGAATCCGCTTGACAGACGCAACCGCTCCCCTAAGCTCCTCGCGATGGTCGGTTCGGTGGACGGTCGGGGCGCGTGGCCGCGCACTTCCCGACCGGGGGGATCGGCTGGTTCGCCACGCCGCGCAGGCGTGGCTGCGGAAAGGACGGGGTCATGAGAGTCATCGCCCTGGCCAACCAGAAGGGCGGCTGCGGAAAGACGACGGTCGCCACCAACCTCGCCGCCGCGCTTGCCGAGTGCGATCAGCGGGTCCTGCTGTTCGACAACGATCCCCAGGGGCACGCCACCCTGGCCAGCGGGCTGGGCGAGGGGGACTTCGCCGCCAGCGCGTACGACCTTGTATCTCACCCTCGATGCGCGCATCGAAGACATCCGCAGACGGTGGCGCCCAACCTGGACCTGATTCCGGCGGGGATCGAACTGAGTGCCGTCGAACAGGCGCTGGCGGGCGAACCGGGCCGCGAATGGCGCCTGCATCGGGCGCTGGAACGTTCCACGCTGCCTTACGATGTCGTGCTGATCGACTGTCCGCCGAGCGTCGGACTGCTCACGTTCAACGCCCTGCTCGCGAGCGGCGAAGTGATCGTTCCGGTCGATGCGAGCGCGCAGAGCGCCCAGGCGGTGCGCAAGTTCCGCGAAACCCTGGCGGTGCTGCGCGAGCGGCGCGGCCACCTGACGCAGCCGCGGGTGCTGTTGTCGAACTACGATCCGCGCTCGCGCTTCGCGCGGAATTTCGCGGCGGAGCTTGCCCGGGACTTCGGCGATCTGCTGCTCGACACCGTGGTGCATCACACCGTGCGGCTGAAGGAGGCGGTCGTGGCCGGTCTGACCGTGGGCCGTCTCGATCCCGGCTGCCGGGCGGCGCTCGATTTTCGTAGCTTGGCCGCGGAGATGCTTACGCTCGGCGCCGGTCTGTCCGAGCCGGTGGCCGACCCGCTGCCGGTCGTGGCCGGCGGGCCGTGCCTGACTGCCGGTGGTGTGCGATTCGTCGGCCGGTTCCCGGGGGCTCGAGCCGTGCGGGTAACCGGCTCGTTCACGGACTGGAAGACGGAAGGGGAGCCGCTCAAATCGAAGGGCGACGGTGAGTGGGAGGCGGTGCTGCCGGTGCCTTCGGGGCGTTATGAGTATTGCTTCATCGTGGATGGCGACTGGCGGCCCGATGCGCAGAACGCTGAGGCCGTGCCCAATGATTTCGGCGGCGTGAATTCACTACTGGTCGTGCCGTGAAATCGGGACGCCTGTGACTGTTGACCTGACTCCTCGCAACCACCATATCCGCGCGGTTGTAGATCTCTTTCTGGATCCCCCGGCCGCGCCGGCGGAGCGCGACCCCGCCGGAACGCGTGCCTATCGGTTCGCGGTGGCCGCTGCGGGCCACGGGTTTCTGGCCGCCTGGACCGCTGCCGGTTTGGCGCGCTCGAGTCTGCTCCTCGGCGGGAACGGCGCCCGGCAGGGACGGATGCGGGTCACGCTGGAAGAATGGCACCGGCAGGCCTGGGCGGCGGCGCCGTTCCTGGGGGGTGGCGATCGGGAGCGGCTGCGCACGTTGTTCCGACCCGGGGCCTTCGGCCACGCGGAGCGTGACGCGCGCTGTTGGATGGGCGGCGTGGAGGTGATTCCGCCCCGTTTCACCGGAAGGTCCCCCGGGGAAGAAGCGGGTTCGGTGTGCGCCTGGATCAATCTTGGCGGGCTGGCGGGACGGTCGCTCTCGGCCCTTGAGGCGGCACATGCCTGGGACGGCGGGAGCCTGTTCGACGCAGGCGTGGACGGACTGGTGTGGTGCGTGCGTGCGGAGGAGGCGGGCACCCTCGGCACCGCGTACGGCCTCGGTCGACTGGCCGCGGCGCTGAAGCCCCGCCAACTCAAGGTCCTCGTCTATTCGGATGGTTCAGGGTGTGCCGGCGGAATGGCCGTCCAGCAGGACCGGTGGCAGGTTCTGGCCGCTCTGAGCGCACCGGCGGCGACGGTTGAGTTGCTCGCGGAAGTGCGTGATCCCCGGAGCGCGGCCGCCGGCGGGACAACCTGTCCGTTCGCCCCTCTGGCCACCAGCCTGGCGCTGGGTGCGGAGGGGGCGCGACGTGCGGGCACTGCGGCGCGGGAGGCGTGCGCGTGAACAGCGGGGATGGCGCCGTGCAGACGGGGCTGGTCCGCGCCGGGCCGTTGCGCGAGGATTTTCGCCGTTTCCTGGAACTGCTGGGCGAACTGGATCCCGGCGTGACACTGCACGAGGAACCGTTCCGGATCGTGGCCCGCCTGCATGGACACCTCCTCTGCCAATGCCATCCCCAGTCGCATGCCGTTCACGTTCGGCTTGGCCGGGAGGGCGCGGGCGAAGTACGCTGTCGCACGCATGAAGATTTCGTGGACATTCTGGCGCGGTTGCTCGGCGAGCTGCGCGGCACGGCCCTGCCGTTGCCGCCCGCCTGACGCGGAGGTCGTCCGCGTGGCGCGGCTGTCGACGATCGTCGGGTTCTGCCTGCTCGTCCTGGCTGGTGTCGCCTGCGTGCCGGGAGGGGGCTCGTCAGCGTTCGGGGATGATGCCGCGGGTCCCGGCGTACTCTGGGTGGTGCCGGGCGCGGGTGCTGTCTGGATTGACTCCCCGGACAGCGCGTTGTCGTGCCTGAGCTGGTCCGGCGGACTGCTGCTGGTCGAGCGCGGGACACTGCGGCTGGCCGGTCCCGACGGCGCGATCGGGCTGGCGTACGGTGGTGGTCGGTACGGCTTTACCGGGGGACGGCACCTGCTCTTTTCCCCCGGCCGGTTTACCGTGCGGGAGCCGCTTCTGCTCACCGACGGTTCGCTGCAGGTATTCGTCTCCCGGGGGGAACTCGAGATCGCTGACGATCGCCTCATCGTCCGGGCGAGGGGCGCGGGGCCGGCGGAAGGTCGCGCGGGTCTGCTGCTCGGACTGGGAATGCTCGTGATCGTCGGAGTACTGACCGTCCGGGGCCGCGTCCTCGCTCGCCGGGCATGACGCGGACGGGGGCGGCTCATCTGCTGTATGGCGGATGCCTCCTGACCCTGCCCCTGATCGGCTGTGATCCGGTGCGCCTGGCCAGCGGGGTCGATCTGGGCGCCGGATTCCAGCCGGCCTACCTGTTCCTGGCCGGAGCGACGCTGTTTGCCATCGCCTCGACGGGCCGGCGGCGGCTGCAGGCAGGCTGGGTCGCCGCCCGCCCGTGGAGTACCTTCGGCCTGATCGCCGTGGCGGCGGTGGCGTTGTCATCGCTGGGCCTGGTGATCCATCCTCCGGCTGCTGGACCTGACGCCGCGCCGCGCCTCCTGCGCTTTGCGAAACAGTTCAGCCAGATCCTGGTCATGTTCGTGTTCGTGATCTGGCCCCTGGTCTGGACCCGGGGGGCCGCCCGCTGGGAATGGACCCGCAGGATGTTCAGCATCGCTCTGCTGGGTCAGGTGCTGTACGGGCTGGCCCAGGGTGCGTTTTTCGGCGGAGGGTCCGTCGCCTTTGCTGCCCTGGAGCGGGTCTTTACCTCCAACCCGGCCATCCTCTCCGGCTCCGAGGAGTTGTACCTCGGGCACGGGTTCACCGGGATCCCCCGCCTGCGCGGCACCTGTTGCGAGCCGCTCTACCTCGGCAACTATCTCCTGCTGGCCCTGCCGGTCGTGCTGATGCCTGGCGCACGACGGTGGCACAAGGGGCTGGCGTTCTGCGGCTGCCTTCTGCTGCTGCTGACCTGGTCGCGCGGCGCCTGGCTGGCCGCGGGCGGCGCCGCCGTCGCCTGGGCGCTGCTCGCCCGGCGTATCGGGTTTCGCGACCGGCCCTGCTGCCGTATCGCGGGGCTGCGGCCCTGGCTGGTGGCGGCGGTGTTGGCCGGGGCGGCGCTGGCTATCCTGTTCTGGCGTCCGGACGTCCTGAGCCTGCCGATGCGACGACTGGCGCAGTCGGTCAACCGCGAGGACTGGTCCAACCTCACGCGCCTGTACTCGATGCAGGCCGCGTGGCGCGCGTTCCTGCTGAGCCCGGTCGTCGGGGTGGGGTGGGGGCAGTTCGGATTCCACTTCGTGGCGCTGGTCGAGCCGATCGGTCTGCAGAGCCAGTTCAACTGGCCGGTTGTCAACTCCTTCCCGCTCGAGATCCTCTGTGAAACGGGAGCCCTTGGCTTCGCGGTCTTTCTGGCGGGGGCAACCCTGCTGGCCCGGCAGATCTGGCGCGCCACGGGGGCGGGCTGGTCGGGGGCGGAGGGGGCCGACGCCCGCCGGCGCATGTCCCTGCTCGCGGCGGCTTTGATCGGCGTCTGGGGCCAGCTCCTGACGTTCTCGCAGTACAATCTGCCCCACATATGGGTCGCGCTGGGACTGCTGCTGGCGGCGCTGCGGGAGACGGGCGGTGGACTCGTGGCTGAGCGCCCGCTGATTCTCCTCGACGGGCTGCTCGTGCAGCCGGAGCCCACCGGCGTGGGGCGGTCGATCCTGGAACTGACCCGGGCGCTCGCGGCCCGGGACCGGGGGTTTGATTTCGACGTGCTGACCACGCATCCCGCGGCTTTCGCCCCCCTGGAGGGGGTCCCGGGCTGGCGGGTGCTCCCCTGTCCCGGCGCCCGTGGCGGGGCGCTGCGCAAAGCTCTGTACACTCAATTCGCCCTGCCGGCCCTGGCGGCGCGCCTGGGCGCCGCGGTGTTGCACAGCCTGCAGTTCGTGGCGCCGCTGCGCCTGCCCTGCCCGAGCGTGGTCACGGTGCACGATCTGGCGTATCGGCGGTTTCCCGGCACCGTGGAGGTGCCCCGGCGCTGGTATTATCAGGCACTGGTGCCGGCATCGGTGCGGCGG
This sequence comes from uncultured bacterium, assembly GCA_963772145.1. Taxonomy (GTDB): domain Bacteria; phylum Krumholzibacteriota; class Krumholzibacteriia; order LZORAL124-64-63; family LZORAL124-64-63; genus CAVSZB01. Next base: position 168,888 of record CAVYVY010000018.1, on the reverse strand, counting down.
GCTGACCGGATCGTCACCAACTCCGCGGGCGACCGCGGACGAGGTGGCGGCGCACTTTCCCTCCGTTCGGGATCGTCTGCGGGTGACCCCCTTCGGCACCCCCTCCTGGGTCTGGGAGCAGCCGGACCGCGGGGAGCGTGCCGATGTCGGGGGGCCGTTCCTGTTCGTGGGCACGCTCGAGCCGCGGAAGAACCTGCCGCGGCTTCTGGAAGCTTTTCGTCTTTTCCGCGACCAGGCTGAGGCCGCCGGCGGTCCGCCTCCTCCCGATCTGACCCTGGTAGGTGGCCGTGGCTGGGGCGATTCACCGCTCCGGGGGCCGATCCGCGCCCTGCAGGCGCGTGGGGCGCTGCGCCTGGAGGGATACTGCCAGCCCGCTCGTTTGTGGGACTTGTACGGTGCGGCACGTGCGTTGCTTTTCCCTTCCCTTCACGAAGGTTTCGGGTTCCCGATCCTGGAAGCGATGGCGGCCGGCCTGCCGGTCCTGACGGCCGACCGGGGCGCCATGCGGGAAGTGGCGGGGGACGCGGCCCTGCTGGTGGATCCCGATGATTCCGCAGCCATCGCCGCAGCGCTCGTCCGGCTGGATCGGGACGCGGCGCTGCGAGTGCGATTGATCGCACGCGGTCGCGAGCGGGCGCGGGCCTGGTCGTGGGAGCGCACGGCTGACGCCACGGCAGCGGTTTACGCAGAGGTGATGGCGGCGGCAGGCCCGCGCGACGAAATTGCCGTTGCCCTGCACAGGGACAAAGTTTAGCTTGCCGGGATGACTGGCTGGCGGATTCACCGTCAGGTAAGGAGTGCTGCGTGGATAGGGAGATCGTTGCGCTGTTGTGCGGACTGCTGGCCTTCAGTGTGTCGTGGCTGGTGCAGCCGCACTTCCGCAATCTCGGTTTCCTGACCAAGATCGTGGATCACCCCGGTTATCGGCGCTCGCATCTGAAGCCGGTGCCGCGCACCGGCGGCATGGCCATCTTCATCTCCTTCTTCTTTACGCTTTTCATCCAGGAGCGCCTCAGTCTCACGGATGCGATGCCGTGGCCCTGGCTCGGCGTTCTTATCGGGGCCGGCCTGGCGATCCTGGCGCTGGGGGTGTGGGACGATCGCTTCGGGATCCACGCGGAGAAGAAGCTCTACGGACAGTTGCTCGTGATCCTGGGGCTGATGCTGTGCGGACAGCGTCTCGAGGTGGTGAATCTGCCGCCGTTCGGCCAGATCGATCTCGGTGGCTGGGCCTGGCCGATCACCATGCTCTGGTACCTCGGCTTCATCAATTCGATGAATCTGATCGATGGGCTCGACGGGCTGGCGAGCGGCATCAGCGTGCTGGTGCTCCTCTCGCTGGGCGCTATTTCGCTGGCGGTGGGCGAGTTCGTGCCGCTGGTGTGCGCGGCCACGCTTTGCGGAGCGACGGTGGCCTTCTTCTACTGGAACATCAGCCGGCGCAAGATCTTCCTGGGCGACTCCGGCAGCATGTGGATGGGGCTCGTGCTCGGCACGCTGCTGCTGGATCTGGGACGCCGGACGAGTGTGGCCCTGCCGGTTCTGCTGGCGCCGATGGTGGTCCCGATCTGGGACACCGGCACCACGATCATTCGCCGCTGGCGCAAGCGCGCGTCGATTTTCCAGGCCGACGACTATCACCTGCACCACCGTCTGGTGCGGGTCGGCTTTTCGCCGCGCGCCGCAGTGGCCTTCCTGCTGCTGATCACAGCCGGCACGGTGTTGTTCGCGCTGTCCGATTTCCTGCGCGCGCCGTGGGTCGGGATGCCGGCGCTGGGCTGCTGGCTGTTCTCCCTGCACCTGGAGGCGACACAGCACCGGCGCAATCGCGCGCTCGGTTTCGATTCCTTCTCCGAGATCCTCTACATTCTCGGCTTTGACGATCGGCTGGAGCCGCGCCTGGGGGCCCGCGGCCGCAGGGTGGCGGAGATCGTCGACCTGCAGGCCGAGCGGGAGCGTGTGCAGCGCACGTTGGTGGCGGCTGCCGCCGTTGCCGGCGGTACCGGCCCCGGGCGACTCGTAACGCGCCCGGCACTCGACCGCGTCGCGCCTGCGGGCGGTCGAAGCTGGCGCGCCTGAGGAAACGGGCGAGGATGTCGTTCTGCCCACTACCCGCGATATTTCTTGAAGACCTGGGGCTGACCGCCGGTCGCCGCGCGATCGAGGTGGGCTGCGGTGACGGACGCTTCAGCACCGTGCTCGCGGCGCGCGGCGTGCGTCCGTGGCGGCTCGATCGAATCCCGCCGCGGCGGGGCACGGTGGCCGACGTCGCGGCCGACGCGCGTGCCCTGCCGTTGCCCGACGGCAGCGTCGCACTGCTCGTCGCCGCAAATCTGTTGCGGCACCTCTGGCCGGCCCGGGGTCCCGAGGCGGTGCCCGAGGCTTGGCTGCGCTGCCTCGCGCCTGACGGACGGCTCTGGATCTTCGAGGACGAGCCGGTTTCCAAGCCGCCCGCCGCGCGGCACTACCGGGATGCGATGACCCTGCTGGCGCGGCTCGATCCCGGGGGCCGTCGACCGCTGCTGACGCTGGGCCGGTTCCTGGCCCGGCTCGACGCGGGCGGTAGACGGGAGGGGTGGCGCCACGGTATGGCGACCAACGAGGCGCTCGTGGAAGACCCTGAGGCGCTGGCGCGAATGATCGGCGGGCAGGGCGGCGGGCCGGGGGCGCAGGGCGTTCAGCTGGCGGCCGCCATCCGGCGCGACGGGACTCAGTTACGGGCCGTACTGGTGGGCGCGCTGGACCGGGGAGGATCTGGCGTGAGCGGCTGGCGACGGTCGTGGGGGCGCGCAAAAGTTCCCTGGTGCGGTCGGTTGGCGGGGCGCGGGCGGGGCGCGGGTATTGACCTCGCCCCGTTTCTCTGGTAAAATGGACAAAGTCACACTTGAGTGGGGCGCTTCGCGCCGCCGCTCTTCTATCACCTCCCGGAGGGCTGGACGACCGCATCAGGGTAACGAACTGCAGTGGCGGGCCGTGTTGGTTCGCCCGAGGTCGACAACAGCGTTCACAGTCCCCCGAGGAGGCACCGGTTTCCTCACGTAATATCTCGTGATGAAGTATCGGCTTCCGCGGCGCCAGGCCGCGGATGCGGCCGCTATTTACCGGAGGATTTGCATGGATCGCCAGCGCTTGATCAACCGCATCATCCGGATCGCCTCCACGGTGACGGCTCTGACCTGGGGGTCCGTGGCTCTGGGCGTCGGCGTCCCCGCCGCCTTTTTCGAAGGACAGTTCACCGGTGAACTGTCGTGGGAAACGACCGCCGAAGGGACTCTGAGGCCAAGCCTGGCCGACAGCCGGGCCTGGGCCGAAACGGATCGCCCAGCGTTGTCGGCATACGACCTGCGCCTGCTCGTGCCGCTGGAGGCGGCGCCAGGCGGCGTCGAAGTGGTGGCCCTGGCGACGCACCGCGTGCACGTTCCGGGGCGGCTGGCCATGGGGCCGCCGCTCATCAGCAGTGAGGGAGTGGCCGTGGTCGATGCGCGGCTCGCGGTCGACGGGCCGGCCTTCCCGGCGCAGTGGGGCGAATTCAGCGGCACCCAGGTCTGGCGCGGTTTCCGCCTGGCGTTGGTGCGGGTCTATCCGCTGCGGGCGGTGCGCGACGCGGCGGGCGAGTGGAGTGAACTGGAAGTGCTCGATCGCTACGCGATCCGGCTCCTGCCGGGGACCGCGGGCGGGAAAACCGGGTCGGCGACGGAGATCGCCGTGCGCGAGCGGCGGCTGCCGGGCGAGCGCACGCGCGCCGAGGCGGAACTGGCCGGCCTGATCGCGAACCCCGGGGCGTTGTCCGGATACCTCCGGACCGATGGCGTCGTCGTGGCGGAGCCGGCTGGCGGTTTTGCGCCGAGCCAGACGCCCAGCCTGGAAGGGAGTTCGGTCCGCTACCTGATCATCACGCGGTCGGCGCTGGCTCCGGCTTTTCAGCGTCTGGCCGATTATCGCACGGCGCTGGGAGACCCGGCGGTCGTGCAGACTGTGGAATGGATAGAGGCGAACTACCGGCACGGTGCGGATGTTCAGGAGACGATCCGTTTGTTCATCCGCGAGGCCTACCAGCGCTGGGGGGTTGAGTACGTTCTGCTCGGCGGCGACACCGACGTGATCCCGACACGCTACGCCCACAGCGATTTCTACCCTGCCGGGATCGGTACCGAAGTGCCAGCCGATCTTTACTTCGCCTGCCTGGACGGGAACTGGAATGCCGATGCCGACAATTTCTATGGCGAACATTACACCGATGACCTGGACCCCGGGGACGCTGCCGATCTGGCCGACGAGGTGCGGCTGGGGCGCGCCGCGGTCAGCTCCGAGAACGCGGTCAATGTTTTCATCGACAAGGTCATCGGCTATGAGCAGCAGACGGCGGGCCTCGCCTGGCCCAACCGGATGCTGTTCGCGGCGGAGGTGCTGTTTCCGTCCGCCTACACCGCGGGGGCGACAATCACGCTCGACGGGGCGAGCTTCGCCGAACAGCTGAACGACGCCTCGCTCCTCCCCTGCACCGGCATGACGTCGACGCGGATGTACGAGTCGTATCCGCTCTGGCCCGGGTCGATTCCTCTCTCGCGCGTCGCCTTCACCGACTCCGTCAACACGGGTCACTTCGGTATCGTCAACCAGGTTGGCCACGGCTTCTTCGTCAACATGTCGCTGGGCGACGCCAATTTCACGGTCGCTGACGCCGACGGGCTGCACAACACCGGACGGCCGTTCCTGCTGTACGCGCTCAACTGCGCGTCCGCCGCGTTCGACTACGCCTGCCTGATGGAGCGGTTCGTCCAGAACCCGAACGGCGGCGCGGTGGCCGCGATCGGTGCGACCCGCGCCGCGTTCCCCTTAACGGCGAACATCTACCAGGCGGAGTTCTTCCGGGTGTTGTTCTGCACCGGTACACACCGGCTGGGCGATCTGATGAGCCTCAGCCGCCAGCCGCAACTGGCCAACACAGTTCTCAACACGGTCGACCGCTGGACTTTCCTGAATTACACCCTGCTCGGCGATCCGGGCCTGTCGATCTGGACCGGCGCGCCGCGGGCGGCGACCGTGGTTGCGCCGGCCTCGCTGGCGGCCGGAGCGCAGACCGTGACGGTAACCGTGAACGCGGGCGGCCTGCCGGTCGACGGAGCGCTTGTCTGCCTCAGCAAGACGGGCGACGACTATGCCTCGGGTCTCACCAACGCCGCGGGCCAGGTGGCGCTCGCCTTCACCCCGACCAGCGCCGGCACGGCCCGTCTGGTGGTCAGCGGGGCCGGTCTGGCCCAGAACGCGCGCGATCTGCCGGTGACCACCGCCGGCGCCTACATTGCGCTGGACGCGGTGACGATCACCGACAATGGCACCGCCGGCAGCAGCGGAAATGGTGATGGTCGATTCGACGCCGGCGAAACGGTGGCGGTCTTCACGCAGTATCGCGACACCGGCACCGGCGGGGCCCTGAACTGCCTCGCCACCCTCAGCGGCGGCGCGGCCGGCCTGACGATCCTCGACGGCACCGCCAGCGTCGGCAATGTGCCGTCGGGTGGTGTGAAGGCGGCCACGGAGCCGTTCCTGGTGCGCGCCGACGGAGCCCTGTCCGATGGTCTGAGCGTCGCGTTCACGGTCACCGTGACCGCGCTGACCGGCGGTCCCTACGGCAGCGAGTGGAACCCTGTCCTCCTGGCGCCGGAGCTGGCGCCGATCACGCTGACCTGGTCGGATCAGACCTTCGGCAACAGTGACGGGATCCAGCAGGATAACGAGCGCATCACCATCGCGGTGATGCTCAAGAACTACGGCGCCGGGCTTTCCGGGGCGATCACCGGGCGCCTGCGCACCATGGATCCCGCGGTGGTCCTGCGCGACACCGTCGCCACCTACGGCAGCCTGGCGCTGCTGCAGGAGGCGGTCGGGTCGGTCCCGTTCTCGCTCGCCGAAACCGATGTCAGCCTCGATCATGCCTGCTGGATCCTGTTCAGCGATGCAATGGGGCGCTCTGTGCGGCACAACTTCGTGCTGAACGCGCCGGCCGCGCCAGAGCAGCCGACGACCAACATCACCTTCGGGCCGGACGTCATCAGTCTGGCCTGGCCGCCGGTGACGACGCCCCATCTGCGCGGCTACCATGTCTATCGCAGTAACAGCGGCTCCGGACCTTTCACGCGGGCGAACGCCGATCTGATCGAGCGGACTTCCTACTTCCGCGACGCTGGTCTGGCCCTGCTCACCCAGTATTACTACCGGATTTCAGCGGTGGATTCGTCGCTGAACGAAGGGCCGGTTTCGGCCGTGGTTGCGCAGAGCACCGCGCCGCCGGAACTGGGTGGCTTTCCGCTGCCCATGGCGAAGGAGACGAGCGGCCACAACGCGGTCGGAGATGTGGACGGCGACGGTTCGCTCGAGATCGTGATGGCGTCGGACGAGGTCTACGTCTGGACCGCCGACGGCGGCGAACTGCGCGACGGCGACAGCGACGCGCAGACCCTCGGGCCGTTCACGAACCTGAGCACCAGCACGACCGTACTCAGCTTCTCCCCGGCGGGCATCACGCTGGCCGATCTCGACGATGTGCCCGGCCTTGAGATCATCGCCAGCGAGCGCGTCCAGAACAAGATTCACATTTTCCGCCGCGACGGCAGCGAGCTGCCCGGCTGGCCGCAGATTCTGGTCGGCACAAGCTGGAGCTGGACCACGCCGGCGGTCGGCGATGTGGACGGCGATGGCGCGCCGGAGATCGTCTGCAATGACATCGCCGGCCGTACTTTTGTCTGGCACCGGGACGGCACGGAGTTGCGGGACGGCGACAACAATCCGGCCACGAACGGCGTGTTCGTGGCGCGCTCGAACGCGATATATGAGTACAGCTGGAGCTCGCCGGCGCTGTGTGATCTGGACCATGACGGGCGCAAGGAGATCATCTTCGGCTCGAAGTACTCCGGGGTGCCCAATTTCCTCTACGCCTATCGCTTACGACGGCACCCAGGCGGCCGGTTTCCCGTTCGCGACGGGCATCGTCGGCACCATCGTCTGCAGCCCGAGCGTCGGCGATCTCGACAACGACGGGCTGGCGGAGATCGTCTTCGTGTCCGAGGCCGACTCGCTCTACGTCGTGCGGCAGAACGGTCACCGCTACCCCGGTTTCCCGATCGCGTTCGTGGCCAACAACAGCAATGGCGTCGTCTCGTGCCCCAGTCCGGCGCTCGCCGATTTCGACAATGATGGTCGGCTGGAGATCGCGGCCGTCGCGACCACCAGCGGCGCGAGCGCCGCGCTGCGGCTGATCGACACGGACATCGCGGGCGGCACCTCCGGCCAGACCATGCCGGGCTGGCCGATGAGCCTGCCGGGCAATTCGGAGTCGAGTCCGCTGGTCGGCGATATCGACGGCGACGGCGGGTTGGACATCGTGTACGGGATCGGCGGCGGCGACGAGTCGACACCCAACAACATCTATGCCTTCAAGGCGAACGGCGCTCCGGTGTCGGGATTCCCGATCACCCTGGGGGGGCCGATCCGGCCGTGTCCCGGTGCTGTGCGACCTTGACGGCGACGGCAACGTCAACATCGTCTACGGCGGCTGGGATCTGCAGGTGCACGTCTGGAGCCTGCCGTTCGCCTACAACCCGGAGTCTGATGCCGTGGCCGACGTTCCGGGGCAGCAACTGGCGCGACGGTGTCTACCGGCGCGCCGTGGTGACCGGCACGCCGGGCGAGACGCCGTCGGTGGTGCTGGCGGTGGCGCCGAACTATCCCGAACCCGTTCAACCCCGCCACGACGGTGCGGCTGTACGTGCCGGGCCCGGCCGGGGAGACGGTGCCGCTCGGACTGCGGGTGTATAACCTCCAGGGTCGTCTGGTGCGCGTCGCTGAACGCCGGTCCGACGGCGACCGGCTGGCGGACCTGGATCTGGGACGGTCGTGACGGCGCCGGACAGGCGCAGGCCAGCGGGGTCTATCTGCTGCGCGCCGAGGCGGCCGGGCAGGTCCGGACTCAGAAGATGGCGCTCGTGAAGTGACCGCGGTCGGACGCCACGCTGCCGGTTGACGGCGGGGCGCCCGCTCCTTAGCATCACGTTCCGGCCCGCGGCCCCTCCCTGCCGGAGGGGCCGCGGCGTTGAGCTCATCCGGGCGGCGGGAGTGGGCATGGACGGATGGCGGGCCACGGTTCTGGCCCTGGGGGCGGCGCTGCCGGCCGCTGCTGGACCGGCGCCGGCTGCGGCGGGGCGTCCGGTCCGCAGCCGCGCGCCGGCGGCACGGCCATCATCGCCCTGGCGGCCGAGCCGGACCTGCTCAATCTCGCTGCTGACCGGTTCCGCCTACGCGACCCAGATCCTGGGGCTGATGCAGGACGGCCTCGTCGAGATGGGCGAGGACCTCGAGTTCCATCCCCGCATCGCCAGCGACTGGACGTTCGCCCCGGACAGCCTCTCCGTGACTTTCCGGCTGCGGCCCTGGGTCTGGTCCGACGGCGCGCCGCTGACCTCGCGCGACGTGGCGGCGAGCTTTGCGCTGCTGATCGATCCGGTCGTGGCCAGTCCGCGGCGGGGCGGCCTGGCCAACGTCGCAGCGGTGACGTCGCTCGATCCGGCCACGGTGCGCTACGATTTCCGGGTCCGCCGTCCGCTGACCGAGGCGCTGTTCGCCGCCGCGCACGCGATCCTGCCGGCGCACCTGACCGCGGCGCTCGAACCGTCCCGCGTGCGCGAATGGCCGCTCAACCAGCAGCCGCTCGCCTCGGGTCCGTACCGGCTCGAGAGCTGGCAGCGCAACCGCCAGCTGGTGCTGGCGCGCAACGAACGCTATCCCGGACCACGGCCGCGGCTCGACCGCCTGGTCTTCCGGATCATCCCGGACGAGACGTCGCGGTTGATCGAACTGGAAACGGGCGGCGTCGATTTCGTGGACGAGATCCCGCCGCAGGCGGCGCGCGCCCTCGCGGCGTCGGGCCGGGCGTCCGTGCTGCGGGTCGGCGGACGGCTGGTGGGGCAGGTGCAATGGAATCTGCGCAGCCCGCTGCTGGCGCGACCGGGCGGTGCGCCGCGCCCTCTCGTTCGCCATCGATCGCGCCGCGTTCGTCGACGGTCTCCTGTGCGGCTACGCAGCGCCGGCGGCCAGCATGATCCCGCCCTGTCTCTGGGCGCACGACGCGGCCTGCGGCCCGATCGGACACGACCCGCAGCGCGCGCGGGAACTGCTCGACGCCGCGGGCTGGCGCGACACCGACGGTGACGGCATTCGCGAGCGGGACGGCCGCCGTCTGTCGCTGCTGCTGGTCACGCGCAAGGGCGATCCGGTGCGGGAGGACGGGGCGGCGCTCATCGCCGGAGAACCTGCGGGAGGTGGGGGTGGAGGTGCGGCCGCGGATCCTCGAATTCGGCGCCGCGCTCGACGAGGTGCGGCAGGGGCGCTTCGACGGCTATCTCGGCTACTTCCAGCCCCGGCTGGTGCCCGATCCGTCGGCCCAGCTCCGCTCCGACGCCACGGACCGCTTCAACTACGGCGGCTACGCCAACGCCACCGTCGATTCGCTGCTCGACGCCGCTCTCGCCTGTCCCGACCGGGCCCGCGCCAGGCCGCTCTGGAACCGCCTGCAGCGGGTCGTGGCGGAGGACGCGCCGTTCGCCTTCCTCTTCTACCCGGAGACGCTCTGCGGCGTCGGCCCGCGGCTGCGCGGCGTGCGGCCGCACGTGCTGTCGCCTTCAACAACGTCGGCGAGTGGTGGATCGCCGAGCGGGAGCGGGAGGCGGTGCCCGGTCGCTGATCCGCTTGGCGCTCGGCGCTGATTCTCCGTATTCTGTAAGCATGAAAACTACGCGCATCGATCCGGATCGCCGTCGTCCTGCTGGGTCTGCTCGGGGCTGCCGGTTGCGCCGATTCGCCGACGCCGCCTCCGCCGCCGCCGTCCTACGTCTTCACGCCCGCGGGCGACGACGTGACCGTGCCTTACCAGGGGCAGGTCACCTTCGCGGTGCGTACGTCGGAGGGGGCCGCGGCGGTGGCGGTATTTCCGGCGGGGGGATACGATCCTCGCCACCGGCCTCTCCTATGTCTATGCGGCGGTGCGGGCCGGCCAGGACTCGCTGCGGGCCGAGGTGCCGGGGGCGGACGGCCGGTTCAAAGGACTGGCGGATCTCGGTGGAGAGCGAGTACGGCGACCGTCCGGCGCCGGTGTCGGGGCTGAAGGCGGTCATCGGCGCGTGTCCGGGGACGCTGCGCGTGAACTGGTGGCGCGCCGCTCCGGAGCTCAACCCGCTCCCGGTCGTCGCGCTATCTGGTGGCGCTGAGTCATGACGTGCCGTTGACCGAGCTGAACTGGGACGCGGCGGAATTTCTGGTAGAGGTGCCGAGCCTGGAGGCGACGGTCGGCTACGGCTACGACTACGCCGGTCTGGCCGGCGGCGACACCGTCTGGGTGGCGGTGCGCGCGGAGGACGAGGCCGGTCGGCTGTCGCCGCTGGTACTGACGCCGCGGGTCCGGGTGGCCGGGGCGTATCGCATCACCGGAACGGCGGTCGGGCTCGACGGCGAACCGCTCGACGGCATCCTGGTGAGCGTGGGCGAAGCGCCGGAACTGAAGACCATCACGGCGGGCGATGGCAGCTTCACCCTGCCGGGGCCGGCGGGGTGTCTCGCGGGGTTTCCGCGACATCGACCGGTACGTGCTGACGCTGCGCGACGAGACCGGTCCGGAGATCGGCATGTACTATGACATCCGGACCGACACGCTGTCGGCGGCGGGGCCCTATCCGCGGACGATGTTGCTCGTCGCCGCGCGGACCCCGCAGGGCGATCCGGTGCTCGACCCGGACTGCGCCGCGCCGGTTTACGGGGGAGAATTTCTCACTTTCCTGAAGAGGATGACGTACATTGACGCCGGCGGCAACACCCGCCTCTACCGCTGGGATCATTACCCGATCCGTTACTGGGTGCAGTCGACCGCGGACTGGCTGGCCCCGGGCGGATTCGAAATGGGACCGCTCGCGCACGCCGCCGCGTCGGCCTGGAACGCGAAGCTGGGCGGAACGTTCTTCGAAAGCACCCGGACAGCGTGGCCGCGGACCTGAAGGTCATCTTCAGGAACTTCGAATACTTCGGATTAGTAACCATCGTCGAGCCGCCCAGCGCCACGATCAACAAGGCAGTGCCGATCAGGATGCAGATGCTGCTGAGCCGCGATTTTAATTACCTGGGATTAGCGCAGGGGGTCGTGTTGCACGAGTTCGGCCACGTCCTTTGCGTCGGCAACCACAGCGAGTGCGGCGACTTGCACATCATGAAGTTGGGCGCGCATTATGTGCCGCTCCCTCCGGCGATCCCTAGTCTCGACACGCAGGGCGAGATGGAGGCGGCCATCAGCGATGATGAGGTGCGCCTCGTGCGCTACATCCGCAACCTGCCGCAGGGGATCAACATGAATCAATATTTACTTAACTGATTCCCGCAGCGGTCCGACCGTATGAATATTACATGGAGAACGTCCGGACGCCCCGGCGTACGCACTCCGCGGGCGAGCGCATCAGGCGTGTTGCGCGGGCGACCTGCAGCCCGTGGCCGGCGCCGCGCGCGGGGCAACCGCGAGACGCCGTCAGCCGGGGGGCCACCCCAGACGGCGTCCGGCCAGCAGATGCAGGTGCAGGTGGGGCACGGTCTGACCCGCCGCCTCGCCACAGTTGATGACAAGTCGGTAGCCGGCGGTTTCCAGGCCGAGTTCGCGCGCCAGGCGCGCGGCCGTGGTGGCGAGGCGCTCCAGCAGGCCGGCGTCCGCCGCGGTGAGGTCGGCCAGCGAGGCGACGTGGTGCCGCGGGATCAGCAGGATGTGGGTCGGCGCCTGCGGGTCGATGTCGTGGAAGGCCACGATCGCTTCGTCACTGAACGCCTGCCGGCTCGGGATGCGGCCGGCGGCGATCGCGCAGAACAGACAGGTTTCCATCGTACCCCTCCCGGCCGTCCCCCGGCGGTCCCGACGATCCGGCCACGCCTGTGCAGCGTAGCACGCCGCCGTGCCGGGCGGCAACGGAGAGCGGTCATGCCTTCGCTGCTGGTGGTCGGCTACAATGCCTGGGATGTCCTTGCGCCGCTGCCGGCGTCGATCCCCCGCGATGCGAAACTCGAAACGCCGGGGCTGACCATGGGGGGCGGCGGGCCGGCCGCCACCGCGGCGGTGGCGCTGGCGCGGCTCGGCGCGCGGGTCCGTCTGGTCACCCCGCTGGCGGACGATCTCGCGGGGCGGCTGCAGCGGCTGGAACTGGCCGGCGCGGGGGTGGATCTGGCCTTCTCGCCGCCGCGTCCGGGCGCCGCGTCGCCGCTCGCCGTCAGCCTGATCGACGCCGACGGATCGCGCTCGATCCTCTGGTGCCGGGGCGATCTCGCACCGCTTGCCGTGGCGGAGGTCGACGCGGACTGGCTCGACGGCAGCGATGTGCTGCTGTGCGACAGCCACGAACCGGCGGCCGCGTCGGCGCTGGCGCGGGCGGCGCGCAGCCGCGGCATCCCGGTGGTGCTCGACGGCGGCAGCGTGCGACCCGGTCTGTCCGAACTCGTGGCGTTGTGCGACGACGTGATCGCCTCCGCCACTTTCGCGCCGGCTTTGACCGGCGAGTCCGACCCCGGGGACGCGCTGCGGGCGCTGGCGCGCCGCGGTCCCGCGCGCGTCGCCACGACCTTCGGCGCGGCCGGTTGTCTGCGACTGGTGGACGGCGTGGTGGAGCACCGACCGGCCTTCGCCGTTCCGGTCGTCGATACGACCGGCGCGGGTGATGCTTTCCATGCCGGCTACGCTTTCGCCCGGGGACTCGGTCGCGATTTCGACACCTGCCTCGCGTGGGGCGCCGCCGTTGCGGCGCATGGCTGCCGTGCGCTCGGCGGGCGGGCGGGATTGCCGACCCGGGCGGAGGTCGAGGCGTTGCTGCGGGACGGGCGGCCCCGTTCGGAGAGGCCGGTCTGGCGCGTTTCACCGGCGTGAGACGGGCCTGTTTCGGGCTGGACTTTCGTTTATATTTCGCCTATCATAATCGTCAGGGCGCGGCGGTCCACCGCGCCGGCCCGCGTCGACCGGAGGCTGGAACATGGGGCTGACGCCGCGTCAGGCGGAAATCCTGACTTTTATCGAGGAATACACGCGTCGTCACGGTTATGCGCCGACGCTGGTGGAGATCGCGCAGCACCTCTCGCTCTCGTCCGTGGCGACGGTGCACAAGCACGTCAGCCGGCTCGTGGCGCAGGGTCGCCTGCGGCACGGTCGGCACGCGCGCCGGGAGCTCGAGGTGATGGCGCCTTCCGGCACGCGCGCCGCCCGGACGGTACCGCTGCTCGGCGCCGTGGCGGCCGGGCGGCCCATCGAGCCGCTGCCCGAGACGGAGCAGCTCGAGTTGCCGGAGGGGTGGCTCGGCCGCGCCCGCACCTTCGCCCTGCGCGTGCGGGGCGATTCGATGATCGAAGAGCAGATCCGCGACGGCGACATCGTCATCGTCGAAGAGCGCGAGACGGCGCGCAACGGGGAAACGGTCATCGCACTCGTGGATGGCGAAGGGGTCACGGTCAAGCGGTTCCGCCGCGACGGCGGTCTGATCCGTCTCGAGCCGGCGAACCACGAGCTTTCCCCGCTGGTCCTGCCCGAGGAGCGGGTGCGTGTGCAGGGCGTCGTCATCGGCGTGCTCCGCCGCCTCTAGCGGCGGTGCACGGGAGATCGCTCCGCGCTGCCTGCTCCATCTGCGTCCCCGCGATCCCGCCTGGGCCGGCAGGGAGGTGGCGGCCCACTGCGACCGCTGGGCGCCCGCCTGGGAGGCGGCCGACGATGGCGTTCATCTCGACCTGACCGGCACCGGCCGGCTTTATGGGCGTGGCGCCGATGGTCCGGCCCGCCTGTGCCGCGAGGCGGCCCGCGTCTGGGGTCCGCTGGCGGGCGGCGCTGCACCGTCGCGTCTGGCGGCAGCGCTCGCCTCGCGCTGCGTGGCGGGCGAACGCGGCGCCGGCACGCTCCTGTACCTCCTCCTTGCCGGGGTGTCCGGTTTTCTCTCGCCGTACCCGCTGACCGTGCTGGGTGTCTGCCACGCAGCCTCCGTGAGGCTGTTGTCGGGGCGCGGCGTGCGGACGCTGGGGGAAGTGCAGGTGCTGCCGCCGACGCTGCTGGCCGGCCTGCTCGGAACGGATGGGGCCCGGATCGCGGCGGTTGCGTCGGGGCACGACGTCGCGCCGCTGGGTCGGGAGCGCTCCTCCGGCCGGCCGGTGGTGGCGGTCAGCCTCGCGCGGCCCCTGACCGGCGTCGAGGGGACGACGGCGCTGTTGCAGGCGGTGGCGGCGCGCGCGCTGCTGGCCACTCCCGAGGGTCCGGACGGACGCGCCTCGTGGACCCTGCGCGTGCGCCGGGACGAAGTCTGGGAGCAGAGCGAGCTCGCCGGGATGCGCCTGCCCGATACCCTCGCCGGCTGGCGGCGCCTGCTGGCGCTGTTGTGGCGGCGGCTGCCGCCGCGCCGCACCGGCGTGACCGCGTTGACCCTGTTGCCGGGAGCGTGGCACCCGGCGCGCGCCGGCGCGCAGGGGGATTGCTTCGCCGCCAACGCCGACGGTCGACTCACCAGGGCGTGGCGCCGCGTGGGCGCGCCGCGGGCGCTGCACCCGGCCGCCGAGGAACTGCTGCGGCAGTGGGGTGCCGTCTGGGCTGAGGGGGACCGGCCGGGAGACAGAGACGCGTCGCGTGGCTAGCCCAGGGTCCGATCGGACCCACCGCCGCCGCGCTCAGCTCCGGTGGACAATGCCGCGGGCGGCATGGTCGCGGTTGACGCTGTCGCGGTGGCCCGTTAACATCCGGTCGGCAAATGTCTTGTCGCGGACCAGTCAGGGGGCAGGCCATGCTCGGCGATCGCGCGGGCAATCCCGAGAACCGGGGTGGGGCGGAGGAGGTTTTCGAAATCCTCGTCACCTCGTTTTCCGGACAGGAGGCGGGCCTGCCGGGGGAGGGAGACCTTTCCTGGCGCCCGGCCACCGATGCCTACGAAACCGCGGAGGCGTTTGTCGTGCAGATAGACCTGGCGGGACTCGAACCGCGCGGCATCGAGGTGGCGCTGGACGGTGACTGTCTCGTGGTGCGGGGCGTGAGACGTGACATCGCCCCGCCCGGCAAGAAGCACTATTTCAAGATGGAGATCAGCGTGGGGCCGTTCGAGCGCCGTATCGTGGTGCCGATCGAGATCGATCCGCAAGCGGCGGTCGCGCGCTACCGCAACGGATTCCTGTTCGTGGAGCTGCGCAAGGGCAAGCGACGCACGTTCACGCGCCGGCGGATCGATGTCGATGCGTGAGGGGGGGCGGCGGCGGCCCCGTGGCCGCGCAGACGGGGAGAGGAGCGGGCGTGCGATGAGCGGCGAAAAGACCAGGGGCGGTCCCGGCGGGCCGGACATGGCGGAGGTGCGCGTTCCGGACGTGCTGCCGATCCTGCCGATCAGCGAAGCGGTCATCTTCCCCTTCATGATGGTGCCTCTGGTCCTGAGCGATCGCAAGCTGATCCAGCTCGCGGACGACTGCCTGGCGGGCGACAAGATGCTCGGCGCGTTCGCGCAGCGCCCCTCTGCGGAGGATGAGGATGAAGAGGAGAAGGAAACCTCCGGCGCGGAGGAAGAACTGATCTACAGCGTCGGCACGGCGGTCAAGCTGCAGAAGATGCTGCGCTTCCCGGACGGCAGCATGCGGCTGCTTGGGCAGGGGGTCGCGCGCGTGCAGCTGCGGGGACTGACGTCGCGCCGTCCCTATCTGAAGGGCCGGGTGTCGGTCGTGGTGGAGGATGACAGCCGGGATTCGCGCACGCTGGCCTACATGCGGGGCGTTGCGAACAACTTCATGAAGATCGTCGACGCCAGCGAGAGCCTGTCGGAGGAGCTGAAGGTCGTCGTCATGAACATCGACGATCCCGGCCGCCTCGCCGACCTGATCGCCACCAACCTCGACATCGAGATCGGCGAGAAGCAGCAGATCCTGGAGGAGCCGAGCCCGCGCAAGCGGCTCCAGTTGCTGGCGAAGATCGTCATGCGCGAGCTGGAGGTCGTGGAGCTGGGGCGCAAGCTGCAGCTGCGCGTGCGCAAGTCGATCGACAAGGACCAGCGCGAGTACTACCTGCGGCAGCAGTTGAAGGCGATCCAGCGCGAGCTGGGCGACACGGACGAGGCGTCCGTGGAGATGGACGAGCTGAAGGAGCGGATCGCCGCGGCCGACCTGCCGGAGACGACGCGCGCCGCCGTCGAACGGGAGTACGACCGTCTCTCGCGCATGTCGCCCAGCGCCAGCGAGTACACCGTCAGCAAGACCTACGTGGACTGGCTGCTCGATCTGCCGTGGCACGTGGCCTCGGAGGACAAGCTCGACCTGCGCCGCGCCGAGCGGCTGCTCGAGCGCGACCACTACGGACTGGCGGACGTCAAGGAACGGATCCTCGAGTTCCTCGCGGTGCGCAAGCTGAAGGCTGACAATCGCGGCCCCATTCTCTGCCTCGTGGGACCTCCGGGCGTGGGCAAGACGTCGCTGGGGCGCAGCGTGGCGGAGGCGGTCGGCCGCAAGTTCTTCCGCTTCTCGCTGGGCGGCATGCGCGACGAAGCCGAAATCCGCGGGCATCGCCGCACCTATGTCGGCGCGATGCCGGGGCGGATCATCGCCGGGCTGAAGGAGTGCGGGACCAACAACCCGCTCATCATGCTCGATGAGATCGACAAGCTCGGTCAGGACTTCCGCGGCGACCCGGCCAGCGCGCTGCTCGAAGTGCTCGATCCGGAGCAGAACTGGTCTTTCACGGATCACTATCTGTCGCTGCCGTTCGATCTCTCGAAGGTGCTCTTCATCACGACGGCGAATGTTCTCGACTCGATTCCGCGTCCCCTGCTCGACCGCATGGAGATCATCAGCCTCGCGGGCTACACGAACCTCGAGAAGCTGGAGATCGCGCGGCGCTATCTGGTGCCGCGGCAGGTCGAGTCGAACGGACTTTCCGGCGGATTGATCCGCTTTTCCGACACCGCCCTGCGTCAGATCATCGCTGAGCACACGCGCGAGGCGGGGGTGCGCGAACTGGAGCGACGCATCGGCGCGGTGTGCCGGAAGGTGGCGCGCGAGGTGGTTCGTGGGAAGCGCGGGCAGCGTCGCATCAGCGTCGCCAACCTCAGCGACTATCTCGGGTCGCCGCCCTACTCGGATGACCGTCTGCGCAGCCGCGCGCGGGTCGGAGTGGCCACGGGGCTCGCGTGGACCGCCGTCGGCGGGAAGATCCTCTATCTGGAAGGGGTGCTGCTGCCCAACGGCAGCGGCGCCATGAAGCTGACCGGCCAGCTCGGCAGCGTGATGCAGGAGTCGGCCAGCGCGGCCTTCTCCTACCTGCGCAGCCGATTCGGAGAGCGGCCGGAGCATCGCGAATTTTTCCGCGCCCACGATCTGCATATCCACATCCCGGCGGGGGCCACCCCCAAGGACGGACCGAGCGCCGGCATCGCGCTGGCGTCGGTGATGCTGTCGCTGCTGCTCGGCCGGCCGATCGACCGACTCACCGCCATGACCGGTGAGATCACCCTGACCGGCGATGTGCTGCCGATCGGCGGGCTCAAGGAGAAGGTGCTGGCCGCGCATCGGGCGGGGGTGCGGCGGATCATTCTGCCGGCGGCCAATGAGCCCGATCTGGCGGAGATCCCGCGGGAAGCGGCGCGCGACATTCGTTTCGTCCCGGTGAAGCACATCGACGCGGTCTGGCGGGAGATATTCCCGCGGCTACGGCTGGACTGAAGGGTCGGGGGAGGTCAACGCGATGCGCCCGCTCGTCGACCGGCTGCTGGACCCCTGGTTGCGTCGCGGCCGTGAAGCGGCTTTCACGCTGCCGGGCGCGCTGACCCCCGGCGCCGGGGTCCTGGTGCTGGACAGCGGCGATCTGGCCGATCTCATTTTCCACGGACCGCTGCTGCACGGGTTGCGGGCGGGGGTGCCCGACCTGCGGGTGGACGTGCTGCTGCCGGAGGCGCACGCCCAGTTCGTGGCGGCGAGCGGTCTGGCGCGGACCTGTCTCACCTATCGGCCAGCGCAGTTGCGCCCCTTCCGGCGTGGCTTTTTCCCCCTGCTGCGGGCGGCCCGGGCGGGTGGTTATGCCGCGACGATCATCGCCAGCCACGACGCCTCAGCCGGCCCTGGCCCGGGTGGCGATGGCCACCGGCGCGCCCTTGCGGTTGGGGCCGTCGCATGCGAACGCCTGGCCGGCCGTGAACCTGGAGATCCGGCGCGGGGCCGACGACGCGACCTATCGCGGCAGCCGGCCCGCCGCGGCGCTGCCGCTGCTCGGGCTGCCGGCGCCGCTTCCCGGCTGGCGCTGGCCGCTGCCGGAGGAGCGGCTGCGGCAGATGCGGCAGCTGGTCCGCTTCAACCGGAGTCGCCCCGACGATCTGCTCGTCGCCATCGATCCGGGTGCGGGGAAGAACGGTCCCCCCCTGGCCTTGTCGAGCCTGCAGTTCCTGGTCGGCCAGCTGGCCGGTCAGCTCTCCTGCCAGATCGTGCCGCTCTCCGCCGACGGCGGGGAGCGGGTACGGGAACTCACCGCGGCGTTGCCGGTCGCGCCCCCCGCCCTGCCGCGGTCCGACCTGCTGGAGACGGCGCTGCTGCTGTCGCAGTGCGACCTGTTCCTCGGCGGCAACACCGACCTGTTCCACCTCGCGGTGTCGCTTGGCGTGCCGGCCGTGGGGCTGTTCACCGAGGAGGATGGCGCCGACTGGGAACCGCGGGGCCGTGCCGCGGCGCGCGGGCTGCGGGTGAAGCGTGGCGCGCGGGTGGATGCGGAGGCGCTGTTCGCGGCCCTGGCGGCGGTCGGCATCCGGGTGGCGCCGCGCGCGGCCGCGGCGTCGGACGGGGCGGCGGCCCGGCGAGAGGGAGCGGTCTGAAATGGGTTCCGCGGCGCGGCCGCCGCGCGGCCGGCGCCTGCTGGTGGTGGCGCCCAACTGGCTCGGCGATCTGATCATGGCCACCCCGGCGCTCGAACGTCTGGCCGCCGCGCGCGCCGCGGGTTGGTCGACGGTGCTGAGTCTTCCCGCGCGCTGGGCTCCCCTGTTTATCGGCGATCCACGCTGCGATGAGGTGCTTCCCTGGGAGCGCCATGGGCGCCATGGGGGGGGCCTCGGGGTGTTGCGTCTGGCCTCGCTGTGGCGCGCGGCGCGCGCGGAGGCGGCAGTGCTCATGCCGCCGTCGCTGCGGGTGGCCCTGGCCGCGCGCGCTGGCCGGAATTCCGCTCCGCGTGGGGCACGTTTCGGACGGACGGCGCGCCCTGCTGACGCACCCGCTGCCTCGGGCGCCGCGCGGCGCCCGACACTTCAGCCTGGAGATGCTTGATCTGGCCGATGTCCTGCTTGCCGCTGTTGGCGGGCCGTCGCCCGGGGGGGGCGGTGGGCTCCGGAGCCCGTCGCTGCCGGCCTGCCTGGGGGGGCGGGCCGGACCCGCGGCTGGCGGGCGGCCCGCCGGTCTGGGCGCTCGGGGTGGGGGCCACCTTCGGCGACGCCAAGAGCTGGCCGCCGCGTCACCTCGCCGCCTTCGCCGCCGAGGCGGCGGGCGAGGAGGGGGTGCGGGTGCTGTTGCTGGGCGAAGCGGCGGCGCGTCCGGCGGTGGCGACGGCCAGGGCCGCGGGGGGTGTCGCGTGGCGGGACACTCTGGAAGGCGGGGCCGGCGTGGTCGACCTCGTGGGGCGCACCTCCCTGCCCGAGGTGGTGGCGCTGTTGCGCGGCTGCGCCCTTTATGTGGGCAACGATTCCGGGCTTATGCACCTGGCGGCGGCGCTCGGCACGCCGACGGTGGGTCTGTTCGGATCGACGAGTCCGGCCTGGACGGCGCCGCGCGGCGCGCGCGTGGCGTGCATCGCGGCTGAGGGATTCCCCTGTTCTCCCTGCTATCTCCGCCGCTGTCCGCAGCCGTTGTTCTGCCTCGATACGGTGACGCCCGGGATGGTGCTGGCGCGGGTCCGGGCGTTGCTCGCCGCGTTGGCGGACAGGGAGCAGTCATGAGTCTGTGGCTGCCGATGGAGCGGCGGGAGGCCGGGGCCGTGGGCGAGGGGCGGGACGGTCGCGCCCTGTTCGTCGACCGGGACGGCGTGATCATCGCGGACGCGGATTATCCCGGAAATCCGGACGCGGTGCGGCTGCTGCCCGGCTCGGCGACGGCGCTGGCGCGCGCCCGCGCGGCCGGCTATCTGCTGATCGGGGTATCCAACCAGTCCGGCATCGGGCGCGGATTCTACGGAGAGGCGGACTTCGCTGCGGTGCAGCGTCGCGTCGACGCGGAACTCGCCGCCGCCGGGGCCGGGCTCGACGCGCTCTACTACTGCCCTCACGCGCCGGAGGAGGACTGTCGTTGCCGCAAGCCGCGGCCGGGTCTGTTGGACGAGGCGGCGACCCGGTTCCGCTGGCGGGCCGACCGCACCTGGCTGGTGGGGGACAAACTGTCGGACGCGGAACTGGCGCGGACTGCGGGTCTGCGCGCCGTTCTGGTGCTGACCGGCAAGGGAGAGGCGCGGGCGTGCGACCTCCCGCCCGGAGATCCGGTGCTCGTCGTGGCTGACCTTGCCGAGGCGGTATCCTGCCTCCTGAGCGGGGAGAAGACGTGAGCTGGCTGCTGGACGACCGTCCGCTCGTGGCGATCCTGGTGACGCGGTTGCGCTACCTCGGGGACGTGGCGATGGCGACCGTCGTGGCGGAGGTGCTGCGCCGCGGCGATGCGCGGGTCGACCTGGGCTTCCTCTGCGAAGAGGCGCACGCGCCGGTGCTGGCGGGCCAGCCGTCGCTGCGGCGCGTGCACGTGCTGCGGACGCGGCGGCGCTCGGAGGACGCGCGAGCGCGGTCGCTCAGCGCCGACCCGCGCACGATCGCCGTGGCGCCGGTCCTGCCTGAGGATTGCGTACCGGCCGGCGGGGCGCACCTCGGCCTGCCCCACGGCGGCGGCCGGATGGTGCGGGAATTGCGGACCGCCCGCTACGATCTGGCGGTCGATCTCCTCTTCAACCCGCGCAGCGCCCTGCTGCTGCGCCTCTCGGGGGCCGGCGCCCGGGTGGGGGGGCGGGCCGGCTGGCGCCGTCGGCTCTACACGCATCTGGCGGGGCCGGAAGCGCTCGACGCCGATCCGCGACTGCGGCGCCTCGCGCCGGGCGGCCTGGGCGATCACCTGTCGCGGCTGGCGCCGCTGCGCCATGGACCGACCGGCCTGCCGTTCCTGGAGTGGTACCGGCGGGAGTACGCCGACGCTCCGGCGCGGCCGCGCATGGCCCGTCCCCCGCTGGGGCAGGGGCGCGGCGCGTCACGGCGCTCGACGCGCTCGGCGTCGAGGGCGGGGACGGTTTCGTGCTGCTCGCCCCCGGCGCCACCTGGCCCAGCAAGGAGTGGCCGGTGGCGCGATGGGAGCAACTGATCCGGCTGCTGGCGGCGCAGCAGTCGCGGCCGCATCGTGCTGCTTTCGCCGCCGCTGCGCGGCGGAGTTGTACGCGCCGCTCGCCGTGGCGGTGCCGCCCGGCCGGGGCGGCCTGCTGCCGCCGCTGCCGCTGGTGGAGGTGCTGCGCGTGGTGGGCGCCGCGTCCCTGCTGGTGACCGTCGACGGCGGCATCATGCACGCCGCCGTGGCGATGGGCCGGCCGACGCTGGCGCTGTTCGGCCCGACCGATCCGGCGATCTGGTTCCCGTACTCCGGGTCGGCGCGAGCACCGGGTGCTGGCGACCGCGCCCGCCTGTCATCCGTGCGGGCGGCACGACTGCGCGAAGTTCATCTGCCTGCCCGCCCTTGCAGGCGGAAGAGGTGGCGGCCACGGCGCTCGCCCTGCTGGGCGACGCGGGGAGCGGGCCGTGACCGGCGGACCGGTGACCGGCCGCGCGCCCGCGTGCGTCGGATCCTCGTGATCCGTCGGCGGGCCCTGGGCGACGCGCTGGTCACGCTGCCGGCCGTGCTTGCGGCTGGCGGAGGCGTTTCCCGGGCCGCGCGGATCGACCTGGTGGTGGACCGCCCGTTCGCCGACCTGCTGTCAGGTCTGGCGCCGGGGCTGACGATCCTGCCGTGGCCGCCGCCGCGGGCGGAGCGGCCCCGGCTGGATCGAACGGCTGCGCGCGGCGCGCTACGACCTGGTGTTCGACTACCTCGGCAATCCGCGCACGGCCCTCTGGACGGCGCTGACCGGTGCGCCGCTGCGGGTCGGCTACGATCTGCGGGGACGCGCCTGGGCCTACAACGTGCGGGTCCCGCGCAATCGCGACGGCGCGACGCCGCTGGCCGCCTTCGCCGGCGAGGCGTTCCTCGACCCGCTGCGGGCGCTCGGGCTGGCTCCCGCTCCCTGGCGCGCCGTCGGCGCGGCGACGCGCAGCGGCGCGTCCGGGACGCCGTTCGCGATCTGGGCCGCCGCGTGGGCGGAGCGGTGCCGGTCCGCGGATCGGCCTCGCGCTCGGCGCCACCTGGCCCGCGAAAGGGTGGCCGCTGGCGCCGGCCGTCGAACTGGCGGCACGAGCCGCGGCGGCGGGGGCGGCCGTGCTGCTGCTGCCGGGGCCGGGCGAGGTGCGGCTGGCCGCGGACTTCCGGGCCGCCGCGCCGGCGGTCGGAGGTGGCGCCGCCCACGACGCTCGTCGAACTGGCGGCTCTGCTGGCCACGCTCGACCTGCTCGTGGCCACCGACTGCGGTCGCGCGGCATCTGGCCGCGGCGCTGGATGTGCCGACCGTGACCCTGTTCGGTCCCACCGATCCGCGCGGCTGGAACCCCGCGGATCCGCGCCATGTTGCAGCCCGGACCGGCGAATCGTGCTCGCCCTGCGATCTCAAGATCTGCCCGATCCCCGGCCATCCCTGCATGACCGGCTTGACCGGGTCTTTCGTCTGGGACAAGGTGCAGACACTGCTGGCGCGGCCCGCGGCAAATGGCGTGCGGCGGCGGGAAGGGGCGGGCGCATGAACAGGAGGGAGCGAAGACCGGGGCGGACCGTGGCGTCCCTGGCGTTGTGGTGGCTCCTGGTGGCCGGGGCCGTGCCGGCGTCGGCGCAGGCGCCGGTCCCGGAGGCGGCGGGTGCCGACAGTCTGCCGGTCCGGCGGCGGTGTGCCGTGCCCGATTCCGCGGCCCGGGTCCCTTTCGCGCCGGGCGAGCGGCTGGTCTTCTCCATCGACTACGGCCCGGTCAACGCCGGCGAGGGGACGCTGGAGGTGCGGGGACTGGTCGTGACCGACGGACACCCCTGCTATCTGATCGAGAGCCGCGCCACCTCCAACCGCTTCTTCTCGACCTTCTACATGGTGCGGGACAAGGTGGTTTCGCACATCGACGTGGCGCGCCTCTACTCCCGCTATTTCGCCAAGCGGCTGCGGGAGGGGGACTACCGGCAGAACATCGAGGTGCGGTTCGACCAGGTGGCGGGGAAGGCGCACTATGCCGACGGGCGGACTTTTGATACCATGCCGGGCATCCACGATGTGCTGTCGGCGTTCTACTATGTGCGGACCCTCGCGCTCGAGCCGGGTCGAACCTACCACGTCGACACCCACAGTTCGCGCAAGAACTACCCGCTCGAGGTGATCGTGCACGGGCGGGAGAGGGTGAAGGTGCCGGCGGGGGAATTCGACTGCCTGGTGGTGGAACCGGTGATCCTCGGTGACGGGCTGTTCCAGCACGAGGGCAAGCTGACCATCTGGCTGACCGACGACGCCCGCAAGCTGCCGGTGCTCATGAAGACGAGGGTGAAGGTCGGGTCGATCGACGCGTCGCTCAAGGAGTTCGTGCCGGGACAGGCGCCGCGCTGAGGCGCGCCTTCGGGAGGAATCCGTGTCGTCATCGGGAAACGATGGTTCGCCGCGCGGTCTGCCGCTGCGCGACTGGCCGGAAGTCGATCTGGACGGGGTGCGGCGGCTCCCGTTCCAGGCACGCCTGAACAAGGTGTCCGTCGACGACTTCGGTCGTCCGGCCGCGCCGGGCGACGGCGCCGGCGCGTGGAGCCGCTGGCTCGACCGTCTGCCCCGGCTGCTGGCCGCGGATAATCTGCGTCTGCTCGTGGCCCGGCTGCGGGAGGCCCGGCGCGATCGCCGCGTCATCCTCTGGCTGCTCGGCGGGCACGTCGTCAAGACCGGTCTGGCGCCCTACCTCATCGACCTGATGGACCGCGGTTACCTCACGGCGGTGGCGATGAACGGCTCGGCCTCCATCCATGACGTGGAAACGGCGCTGTTCGGCCGCACGAGCGAGGATGTGGCGCGGAATCTCGAGGACGGCAGCTTCGGCATGGTCGCCGAAACCGGCGACTTCTTCTTCGCGGCCTACCGCGAAGCCTGCGCGGACGGCTGCGGCATGGGCGAGGGCGTCGCCCGGCAGATCGAGCGCGCAGCGGCGCCCCATCGTGGCCGGAGCCTGCTGCACGGAGCCTGGCGGCGCGACATTCCGTGCACGGTGCACGTCGCGCTCGGCACGGACATCATCCACCAGCAGCCCGGTGCGGACGGGGCGGCCATCGGCGAATTGACCATGCGCGACTTCCGCGTGCTGGCCGAGGTGACGCGCCGGCCTGGAGCCGGTCGGTGTGGTGGTCAATCTCGGCTCGGCCGTGGTCATGCCGGAGGTCTTCCTGAAAGCCTACACGGTCGCGCGCAATCTCGGCTGTCGTCCCCGTCAGTTGACGACCGCCAATCTCGACATGCTGCAGCACTACCGTCCGCGCGAAAATGTGCTGCAGCGCCCCACCGCGCTCGGCGGCGACGCGATCCCGCTGACCGGCCACCACGAGATCATGGTGCCGCTGCTGCACGCGCTGCTGGTCGATGCCGACGACGCCGACGCGGGTGCCCCGTCGGACGAGCGGGAGGGGCGGGCGTGAGGAGCCGCCGGCGCGCCGATTCCGCCTGGGTGCCCGATCCGGCCTGGCTCCACCCCGAGCGCGTCGCGCAGGACGAGAGGAGATCAGCGGCGGTTTCCTGCTGCTGGTCACGCTGCTCGCGGCCGTCGTGCGGTTCTACCACCTCGGCGGGCAGCCGCTCTGGGTCGACGAGGAGATGACCTGGGCGATGATCCGCCCGGACGCGGGGCTGCTGTTCGGGCGGCAGCTGCTCGACGAGATCCAGGGACCGCTCTACCTCGCGGCGGTGTGGCCGCTGGCGCGGGAGTTCGGTCTGTCGGAATTCTGGCTGCGGGCGCCGGCGGCGCTGGCCGGCCTGCTGGCGGTGCCGCTGGCCGGACTGCTCGGCCGGCGGCTGTGCGGGGCGCGCACCGGGCGCCTGCTGGCGCTGCTGCTGGCCGTCAGTCCGTTCCATCTCTGGTACAGCCAGGAGGCGCGCGGCTACAGCTTCCTGATGCTCTTCGCGATCGTCTCCACGCTGGCGTTCCTGCGGCTCGCGGCAGGCGCCGCGCGGCGGACGGGCGGTGGCGCTACGCGCTGGCGGCGGCCGCGCTGGTCTGGAGCAACCTGTCGGGGCTGTTCCTGATCGCGGCGCAGGCCGCTGGCGGTCGCTGGTCGTGGTGCGGCCCGCGGGGCGCGCGGGCGCGCTGGCTCTGGGTCGGCCGCCTTCGCGCTCGTGGTGCTCGGCGCGCTGCCGTGGCTGCTGCGGGCCTCGGGCATCCTCGCGGTGGACCGGCTGGTGCCCGGCGTGGCCGCCGGCGCCGGCGCTGCGGGGTGAGACGACCTTCACGCCCGCTGGCACTGCCGTTCACCCTTTTCGCCTTCCTGTTCGGCTACAGCCTCGGTCCGTCGCTGGCGGAACTGCACCAGGCGGACCGGTGGCGGCGGTGCGGGCGCACTGGCCGGTGCTGGCCGCCGCGGCCGCCGCCGCCGCGGTGGTGCTGGCCGCCGGCGTGGCGCGGCTCGGCCGGCGCACCGGCGCCCTGCTGGCGATCTGGATCGTGCGTGCCGGCGGCGGCGATCAGCCTGCTGGCGCTGCAGAACGTCAAGCCGTTCAACCCGCGCTACCTCGCGGCGACGTTTCCGCTGGTGCTGCTGGTCGCGGCGCGCGGGCTGGGGGGGCTGCCGCGGCGTCTGGGACGGGCGGGGGGTTTCCTGCTGTGCGGGCTCTGCCTCTGGTCGCTCTGGGGATACCACGGTGATGCCCGCTACGCGAAGGAGGACGTGCGCGACGCGGCGGCCTGGGTGGCGGGGCGGGCCGAGCCGGGCGGATCCGGTGATCGTGCCGGTCGTCACCCGGGTCTGGAACCTCTACTGCGCAGGGACCGGGCCGTGTCGTGCCGATGTGGGAAACGTGCGCCGCTGGCCGACGCGACCGCGGCGCGCGCCGCGCTGGCGGCCCGCATGGGCGGGGCGTCGCCACGGCTTCCTGGTGCTGTCGCGCGCCTGGGAGATCGATCCCGACGGGCGGCTGCCCGCCGCCCTGGCGGCCGAGGCGCGCGTGCGTGGACGAGGCGCGGTTTCCCGGCGTGCGGGTGCTGGAATGGCGGCGCGACCCGGCGGGGGCGGAGCGGACGCCATGAGGCGGCGACGTCTTCGCGGCGCGGGGCGGCTTCGCCGCCTTCCTGGGCGACGCGGCGGCGATCTGCCGCTCGCCGAAGACCCGCCGGTTCGCGTCGGGCAAGCGGCTGTTCGACCTGGCGGCCGCCCTCGGCGGGCTGCTGCTGCTCGCTGCCGCTGTTCCCGTTCCTGGTCCTGCTGATCCGGCTCGACACGCCGGGCCCGATCTTCTTCCGCCAGGAGCGGGTCGGCCGGCGCGGGCGGCGGTTCACCTGCTGGAAATTCCGCTCCATGGTGGGCGATGCCGAGGCGCGCAAGCGGGACATCTCGTATCTCAACGAGGCGACCGGCGCCGCCTTCAAGATCAAGGACGACCCGCGCATCACCGGCGTCGGCCGGTTCATCCGGCGCAGCAGCCTCGACGAATTCCCGCAGCTGTTCAACGTGCTGCGGGGCGAGATGTCGATCGTCGGACCGCGGCCGCAGATCCCGGACGAGGTGGCGCAGTACACGCCGCGCCAGGCCGGCGCGGCTGCTGGTCAAGCCGGGTCTGACCTGCCTGTGGCAGGTCTCGGGACGCAGCCAGCTCGATTTCGAGGAGTGGATGTCGCTCGATCTGGAGTACGTGCGTCGCCGCAGCCTCGGCTCGACCTCTGGATCCTGGGGCGCACCCTGCCGGCGGTCATCGAGCGCAAGGGCGCGTACTAGGGGGCCGCGTGCTGGGACTCGGCGCCGACCTCGTCGAAATCTCCCGCGTGGGCGCGCTCCTGCGGCGCCACGGGTTCGCGCTTCCGGGACCGGGTGTTCAGCGCGGCAGAAGCTGGCGGCGCGTGGCTGCGGGGCCGGCGACGACGAGGCGGCGGCGCTGGCCGCGGACTGGGCGGCCAAGGAGGCTTTCCTCAAGGCGCTCGGCGCGGCGGCCGCCGGCGTGCCGCTGTCGGCGATCGAGGTGGGCGAGGCCGCGGGGCGAGCGCCGGCGCTGCGGCTGCGCGGCGCCGCGGCGGAGGCCCTGGCGGCGATGGGGGGCCGGTCGGTCCACCTCGCGCTCGCGCGGGCGCGGGCGACTGGGCGGCGGCGCTCGTGGCGATCTGCCTGAGCCGGCCGGGACGGAGGGAGCTTGCCCGGCTCCGCTCCGGCGGATATCATCCGGCAGCTGGCGGTCGGGCGCCGCGGCGTCGTTCCGGGAGGGGCGTGCCGTTGCTGCGCCTGGACTACCTGCAACTGGATGTCTTCACCGACCGCCCCTTCGGCGGGAGTCGCCTCACGCTCTTTCCGCGGGGCGAGGGGCTGTCGCGCGGCCTGATGCAGGCGATCGCCGGCGAAGATGGGCTGTGGCGAAACGGCGTTCGTGCTGCCGAGCCGCCAGCGGCGGCAGAACTGGTCGGCGCTGCGCATCTTCACGCCCGCGCGTGGAGATCCCCTTCGCGGGGCATTCGGTGCTCGGGCGCCGCCTGCGCGCTCGACCATCTCGGACTGCTCGCGCGCAGCGGCGAGCGCACGCTTGTGCGAGTGGGAGCTCGAAGCGGGCTATTTCCCGGTGGTGATCCGCGACGAAGGGGGCAGTCCCCTCTACAGCCTCGTGCACAACCCGCCGGTCTTCCTCGGCCGCTACTACCACCGGGACCGGGTGGCGCGCGCGCTCGGCCTGCCGGTCGAGGAACTCGCCATCACCGGGCTGCCGTGCGAGGTGATCTCGACCGGCCTGCCGATCCACATCGTGCCGGTCGGCTCGCTGGCCGCGGTGCAGAGCATCGTGCCGCAGCGCGGCGGAAACCGAAGCCATCGCCGCCGATCTCGGCTTCGGCGACCTGTTCGTGTTCACCTGCGAGACCGAGGCCGAGGACGCCGACGTGCACTGTCGGATGTTCGCGCCCCACTTCGGCATTCCGGAGGATCCCGCCAGCGGCTCGGCCATGGGCGCGCTGGCGGCCTATCTGATCAAGCACCGCCTGGTGGTCATGGAGCCGCACCTGCGGCTCGTCGGCGAACAGGGACTCGAGATGGGCCGCCCGAGCCGGCTGATCGTCGAGGCCGAGATCGAGAACGGCCAGGCCAGCCTGATCCAGGTGGGTGGGCGCTGCGTCGTCGTGGGCGAGGGGCGGCTCACGCTGCCGGGTGACCCCTTCGCGAGTCTGAATCCACTCCGACCTGAAGCGAGAAGGAGCCGACGCCTGATGACGACGCCCGCCGGACTGACCCCCGAGATGTGCGACATGGTGGTGCAGACGCTGCGCCAGGTGGTGAAGCGCGATCTGCCCGACGAGCGGGTTCTGGCCCTCGATCAGGCCGAGACCTTCCCGGAGGAGTTCATCCGCACCCTGCTTTCGCCCGACGTGGGGCTCCACCTGCTCTTCCTGCCGGAGTCGGTGGGCGGACTCGGCGGCGGCGCGCGCGATATCTGTCTCGTCTCGGAGGAGATGGCGGGCATCGATCTGGGCGTGGCCACGGCGTTCCTGGCGATCTGCCTCGGCACCGATCCGATCATCGTGGGCGGCACGCCGGAGCAGAAGTCGCGCTGGCTGTCGCGCATCGCCGGCGAGGGGATGATCGTCGCCTACGGGGTGACCGAACCGGCGGCCGGCAGCAACGTGGCGGCCCTCCAGACGCGCGCCGAGCCGGTGCGCGACGCGGCGGGCGCGATCACGCACTATCGCCTCAACGGCGCCAAGCAGTTCATCACCAACGGCGGCGTGGCGCAGCTCTACACGATCCTGGCGCAGGCTCCCGGCCGGGCCGAGCTTCTTCGTGGTGGAGCGGGACACGCCCGGCGTGTCGGTCGGCAGGCAGGAGGACAAGCACGGCATCCGGGCCTCCAACACCACCGGCGTCCTGCTCGAGGACGTGCTCGTGCCGGCGGACCAGCTGATCGGCCTCGAGGAGGGGCGGGGGCTGAAGCAGGCCAATGCCGTCTTCGGCTACACGCGCCTGATGGTGGGCGCCTTCGGGCTCGGCGCCGGGCAGATGGCGCTCGACCGGGCGCTGGCCTACGCCCGCTCGCGCATCCAGTTCGGCTCGCCGCTGATCGAGAAGCAGGGGTATCACGCACAAGCTGCTCGTGCCGAACTGGATCGATCTCGCGGCCGGCCGGGCGTACGTCCAGGAGGTGGCGCTGCGCATCGACTCGGGCGAGCATGACCTGCAGGTGGAGGGCTCGATCGCCAAGCTCTGGTGCACCGAGGCCGGCAACCGCGCGGCCGACGCCGCCCTGCAGGCGTTCGGCGGCTACGGCTACACCCGCGAGTACATGGTCGAGAAGATCCGGCGCGACGTGCGCATCACGAGCATCTACGAGGGCACCAGCGAGATCCAGCAGAGCATCATCGGGCTGTTCCGCTGGAAGGAGACGGTGCGCTCCAAGGGGGCCTTCTACCGCGAGGCCGCGGCCGTCGCTCGACGCGTTGCATGCGCGGCGACCGGAGGTGGGCGCCGGTTTCGCGGCGCGGCGCGCTGCGCACGCTGGGCGAGGCGATCCTGCATTGCCACAAGGCGGGGTTGACGAAGCACCAGATCGCCCAGTTCCAGTTCGCCGACATGGCCACGGCGGCCGAGGTGGCGGGCGCTTTCTGCCGGCTGACCGCCGCCGAGGCGGACGCCGGCGCGGCCGACGCCGGCGGCGCGCGCCGCGATGAGCCGGCAGTGCGCGCGGCAGGCGCTGGCGGCGGTGCGGCGCGGGGCGCTGCAGTGCGCCCTCGGGCACGTGGATCCGGCGGACGTGGCGCAGCTGGCGCAGGTCGCGCCGGCGGTGGCGGACCTCGCGCCGGCGGAGGCCTGGCGCACGCTGGCGGGCGGCTGGCGCGACCTCGATCTGATCGCGGATCACCTGCGGGCGCTGGGCTAGCGGAGGCGGACGCCGCGCCGCGCGACGCTCAGGCCGCGGGTGGGACCGCGAGGTATCGACGCTGGCGGCCGCACGGAGCGTCGCCCGGCGGACGTCGGCAGGAGTGGCATGGATGAGCCGGACGAATTGTCATGGACGACACACCCGTTCCGCCGCCAGCGGGCGCGGGGAATGGCCGGTCTGGGCGTGAGCCTCGCGGCGCTGGGGCTGGTGCAGGCCTGGGCGCGGACGGCCGCGCTCACCGGGCTGGGGGCCCTGCTGCTGCTCGTCTCGCTCTGGCCGTTCTACTTCCCGACCCGCTGGCGTCTCGACGGCGCCGGCGTCGAAGCCGACTACGGGCTGTGGCGCCGCCGCTGGCCATGGGAACGCTTCCGGGCCTTCGTGCCGGTGCGCGGGCGCCGTGGTCCTGACCCCCTTCGCCCGGCCGCATCCCCTGGAGCGCTGGCGTGCGGTGCTGGTGCCGTGTCCCGAGGCGGGGGATCGGCTCGCGGCGATTCTGGCCCGGCGTCTGCCCTGTCGGGGCGGGAATCCGGAGGATGCCGCGTGAATACGCCCCGGTCGCAGCCCCTGCCGCTGCCCGCCGCGGCGGCGCTTGCCGACGCGACCGGGCCGCGTCCCGCCACCCTGGCGGTCGACGACGATCTGCTGCTGGCCGAACTGGCGCTGGCGGTGCAGCGCCGCGGACTGGCCACCCCCGCGGTGCTCTGGCTGGAGAGCCTGCGGCCTCTTTCTTTCGTCGGCGCACAGGCGATGCACGCGCTGACCCCCTTCGTCCAGCTGCTGACGTCGGGGGTCCGGTTCGCACGGCTGGCCGCGATTTTCGAGGAGCGCGGGCACCTGGAGCGGTTGCTTCGCCTGATCGAAACGGCGGCGTCCGCGCCGGTCGCCAGGCCGGAGAATCCGCAGTGAGCGCGCCTCTCGGCAACGCGGTGCCGGACGCGCAGGCCCCCGTGGTCTGCGACACCATCCTGGTGACCGATTGCGGGTCCACCTCCACGAAGGCGATCCTCGTCGAACGCCGCGACGGTCGCTTCCGTCTGACCGCCCGGGGCGAAGCGCCGACGACCGTGGAAGCGCCCTGGGAGGATGTCACGCGCGGGGTGCGCAACGCGATCGCCGAAGTGGCCGAGCTTTCCGGCCGACGGCTGCTCGATCCCGTCACCGGCGCGCTGCTGCGGCCGGCGCGCGACGGCGAGGGCGTGGATCTTTTTCTCTGCACCAGCAGCGCCGGTGGCGGTCTGCAGATGCTGGTTGCGGGCGTCGTGCGCAACATGACGGCCGAAAGCGCCGAGCGGGCCGCGCTGGGCGCCGGCGCCATCGTCATGGACGTCATCGCGTTCAACGATCCGCGCCGTCCCCATGAACAGATCGAGCGGATCCGGCAACTGCGTCCCGACATGATCCTGCTCAGCGGCGCCGTCGACGGCGGCAGCACCAGCCACGTGATCAAACTGGCGGAGCTGGTCGCCGCGGCCGAGCCACGGCCGCGGCTCGGTGGGGCCGGTGAACTGCCGGTCGTCTACGCCGGCAACGTCGACGCGCGGCAGGCGGTCGCCGCCGCCTTCGGCGGGCGGGTCGATCTCGTGATGGTCGACAACCTGCGCCCCGTCCTGGAGCGGGAGAACCTCGGACCGGCGCGGGAGAAGATCCACGACGTCTTCCTGGAGCACGTCATGGCCAGGGCGCCAGGCTACCCCGCCCTGATGGCCATGTGCGACCATCCGATCGTGCCGACCCCCGCGGCCGTCGGTCAGATGGTGCAGTCGATCGCGGCCGACGGGGCGCGCGACGTGCTGGCGGTCGATATCGGCGGTGCAACGACGGACGTCTTCTCGGTATTCGACGGTCAATTCAACCGCACGGTCAGCGCGAATCTGGGTCTCAGCTACAGCGTGGCGAACGTGCTCCGCTGCGCCGGGCTGGCGAACGTGAAGCGCTGGGTGCCGGTGCCGATCGAGGAGCGCGACCTGCGCGATCGCCTGCTCAACAAGATGATTCGCCCCACGACGCTCCCGCAGCTGCTGAGCGATCTGCTCGTGGAACAGGCCGCGGCCCGGGAGGCGCTGCGTCTGGCTTTTGCACAGCACCGGGCCTTCGCAACGCGGGGATTGATGGGTGTTCGCCGGCGGCGCAGCATTAGCGATGCTTTCCGGCAGGACGATCGGGACGCGAGTTTGGTCGATCTGCTGGACCTCGATCTGCTTATCGGATCGGGCGGTGTGCTTTCGCACGCGCCGCGTCGCGCCCAGGCCGCCCTCATGCTGGTGGACGCCTTCCTGCCCGAGGGCCTGACCCGTCTGGCGGTGGATTCCGTGTTCATGCTGCCGCAGCTCGGGGTCCTGAGCGGCGTCCAGCCGGAGGCGGCGCGCGAGGTGCTGGAGAGCGACTGCCTGATTCCGCTCGGGCGCGTGCCTGGCGCCCGTGGGGCCGGCAGCCAGGCCCGGCAGCCCGCTGGCCCGCGTGACTCTGGAGCCGGAGACAGGCAGCACGCGGGAGGCGCGCGTGGTGGCGGGGGACCTTGCGCTGCTGCCGCTGGCGCCGCGGCGCGCGGGCGCGGCTGCGGGTCGAGCCGGGGCGCGGGTTCGACGTTGGACGGGGCCCGGGCGCGCCGCTCGAGACCGACCTGGACGGCGGCGAAGTGGGGCTGATCCTCGATGGACGCGGCCGGCCCCTGGTGTGGCCGGCCCGCGAAGCCGAACGCCTGGACGTGCCTGCGTCGCTGGCATGCCGCGCTCGATCTCTATCCGGAGGGGATCGCGTGAGCCACGCCTACTATCCCGGTCTGCGGGCCTGCGAGTGGGTCGCGCTGCGGCGGGAGCGGCTCCTGCCGGTCGAGGGCGAGGTTCTGGTGCGCGAGGGGCAGGTTGTCGCGCCGGACACCGTTGTTGCGCGCACGATCCTGCGGGGGACGCTGTCGCCGGTGAACGTGGCGGCCAGCCTGGGCGTGGAGCCGGGCGAGGTGGCCGGCGGCCCTCCTGAAGCGGACGGGCGAGCCCGTGCGCAAGGGGGAACTGCTCGCCCGCACGAAGGGGATCTTCGGGCTGCTGCGGGCCGAATGCCGCGCCCCCGTCGGTGGCACGCTGGCCTCCGTTTCGGTCGCGACCGGGCAGGTGATGATCGAGGGGCCGCCGCTGCCGGTGGAGGTGCGGGCGCATCTGGCCGGCACGGTGACCGCGGTGCGACCGGGGCGCGGGGCGACCATCGCCGCCGGCGGGACCTGGATCCAGGGGATCTTCGGCATCGGCGGCGAGACCTGGGGCGTGATCGTCCTCGGGGTGTCGGCGCCCGGCGAGCGGCTGACGGAGACGGAGATCACCCCCGACCTGCGGGGAAAGGTGGTGGTGGGAGGCGCGCTGGTCACGCGGGAGGCGCTGGCGCGCGCCGCGCAGTTCGGCGTCGGCGCCATCATCACCGGCGGGGTGCACGCCGTCGATCTGGACGAGTTCATGGGGGGGGAGATCGGCGCCGGAGTGACCGGAGCCGAGCAGGTCGGTCTGACCCTGATCGTGACCGAAGGTTTCGGGGAAATCGCCATGGCCCATCGCACTTTCCGCCTGCTCGGGCAGTGCGAGGGCCTGCTGGCGAGCGTGAGCGGAGCCACCCAGATCCGTTCCGGGGTGCTGCGCCCCGAGATCATCGTGCCGGCGACGGCAGGGGAGCGCGGCGCGGCGGACGACGTCGCGGCCGACGGCATCGCCATCGGCACCTCCGTGCGGCTGGTCCGCGCGCCCTATTTCGGACAGCTCGGCACGGTGGTCGCGTTGCCGCCCGATCCGTGCGCCGTGGCGAGCGGGGCCGTGGTGCGGATCCTCGAAGCCGAGCTGGAGTCCGGCGTACGGGTGACCGTGCCGCGCAGCAACGTCGAACTGTTCTGAGCCCGCTCCGCGAGGAGGCCGCGTGGACGCCTGGTTCGCCCCGGAAAGCTGGAACCTGGCGCTGTTCACGTTGGTCGTGGGCGGGACGATCATGTTCTCCATTCGCCGGGCCGAGCGGGGACATCCGCCCCGGGTGCGTCGGCTGCCGGCCGTGGATGCGATCGCGGAGGCCGTGGGACGGGCGGTGGAGTTGGGGCGCCCGGTGATGTTCGTGCCCGGCTCGCGCGATCTCGACAACGTGCAGACAATCGCCGGACTGGCCGTGCTGGGCGAGGTGGCCGGCCTGGCGGCGCGTCTGGAGTGCCAGCTGCAGGTGCCGACGAGCCGGAGCCTCGTGCTGGCGGCCGCGCGGGACGTCTGCCGCAACGCCTACCTGGCCGCCGGGCGCCAGGAGGCGTGGCGCGACGACACGGTGAGCTATGTCTCGGACGACCAACTCGGTCTTGCCGCCCGCGTGGACGGGATGATTGCGCGCGACCGGCCCGCCGCCTGCCTGCTGTTCGGTTTTTTCGGCGCGGAATCATTGTTGATCGCGGAGGCGGGCGCCCAGGCGGGGGCGATCCAGATCGCGGGAACCGCGGAGAAGAGCCAGCTGCCGCTCTTCGTGGCCGCGTGCGACTACACCCTCATCGGCGAGGAGTTGTTCGCAGCCAGCGCCTGTCTGACCGGCGAACCGGCGCTGCTCGGCACGCTGCGCGGCCAGGATCTGGGCAAGGCGTTCGCGGCCGCCTGCCTGATCGCCGGCGCCCTGCTCGCCACGGCCGCCGCGTTGACCGGGTGGGGACCGCTGGTGGCGCTGCGCGCCGGGTTCCTGCGCCTTTTCGAAACGGGGGTCGGCTGACATGCGCCGCCGCCTGCCGCGGATCGTGGTCGGGATTGTCGGCAGTCTGCTGATCCTGAAGGCGTTCGTGCCGCGGCCCGGCCCGGCCGGTCCGACCGAGTGGCAGGCCTTCTTCGCGTACGTTGACGAGAATTTTTCCGTCTGGTTCAACATTCTCGCGGTGTTCGCCTTCGGGCTGGGGGCCGCGAGCCTGCTCAAGGTGCACGGCGGGCGCGTGCTGCGTCGGCAGCGCGACTGGCCCTATTCCCTGGCCGGACTGATCGCCTTCGGAGTGGTGCTGATCGCCGGTCTGGCGCGCGTCGGCGGGGATCCCTCGGACTGCCGGTTCGACCGTGCACTGGATCTTCCGGGCCGTGATCAGCCCGCTGCAGGCGAGTATTTTCGCCCTGCTCGCCTTCTATATCGCGTCCGCGTCCTACCGCGCGTTCCGCGTCCGGTCGCGCGAAGCGGCGGCCCTGCTCGCGGCGGCGCTCATCATCCTGTCGGGTCGCACCCCGTTCGGACACTCGCTGACCGACTGGCTCCCGGCATCGTTGTCCTTCCTGCGCCTGGAGAACGTGGCGCTCTGGGTGGTCCAGGTGCCGAATACGGCGGGGCAGAGGGCGATCACGATCGGCATCGCGCTGGGGACCGTGGCGATGTCGCTGCGTCTTTTGCTGGGAATCGAGCGCGGCCTGCTCGGTCGGGGGGAATCGTGAACGGCGAGGCGGGCCGTCCGTCGCGCGGATCGGCGCTTTCGTCGCTCGACCGGCGCTGGATCCATGCCGCGCTGGCGGGCGCGATCCTGCTGTCGATCGTGGCGCGCATCCGGTTTCCCGACAGCCCCTCGCCGCTGGCGCAGGGGCTGTACGACCGGGTGGAAGCCCTGCCGGAGGGGACGCCGCTCGTGCTCTCGCTCGACTATTCACCGAATTCCCGTCCGGAGTTGGAACCGATGGCGCGGGCGCTGGCTCGGCACGCGCTGCTGCGCGGCCACCGCCTGATCCTGCTCTCGGTCTGGGACACCGGCAACGCGATGATCGAGGACCTGCGGACCGATGTGCTGGCCGTCGAGTTCCCCGACCGGCGGGAGGGGGTCGCCTGGGTGGCCCTGGGTTACAAGGCCGGGAATGAGATCCTGATCAACGCCATCCGGGACAACTTCGGCGCCATGTACCGGACCGATCTGCGCGACAGCCTGCTCACGGCGTTGCCGGTTCTTGCGAACGTGCGCGGTTTGTCGGATTGCGGCCTGATCGTGTCGCTGTCCGGCGGTTCGCCGGGGCTGAAGGAGTGGATCCTTTTCGCGGGCGACGTGACAGGCGTGCCCGTGGCGGGGGGCTGCACGGGAGTCGGGACGCCGGAGTTCCTGCCCTATTTCCCGCGGCAGCTGATCGGACTGCTGGGAGGGCTGAAGGGGGCCGCGGAATACGAAGCGGCGCTCGAGCGCGGACACCCCGACTTTCCCCAGCGCACCATGGCCGCCACCGACGGCATGGGGCCCCAGTCGATCGCACATACGGTGATCATCATCTTCATCCTCGTGGGCAATGCCGGCTATCTGATCGAGCGGCGGCGCCGACGTCGGGAGTCGGCGTGAACGGCGGGCTGCACCTGAGCGGGAGCCTGGAGGTGTGGG
Organism: uncultured bacterium; assembly: GCA_963772145.1. GTDB lineage: Bacteria > Krumholzibacteriota > Krumholzibacteriia > LZORAL124-64-63 > LZORAL124-64-63 > CAVSZB01. The sequence goes on along the minus strand of CAVYVY010000018.1, from coordinate 132,340 downwards.
TCGGCGCCTGCCTGACGCTGATGGTCTTCAGCTTCCTGTGGCGTGACAATCCGTTCTACAAGTTCGCCGAGCACGTGCTCGTCGGCGCTTCAGCCGCCTATGTGATGGTCATCAACTTCTGGTCCACCCTGTGGCCGAACGCGATCGTCAAGCTCTGGCCGGCGGCCGAGCGGGTGATCAATCCGGAAACGGTGCCGGGGTCGTCTGATTTGGTGGTGCTCGTTCCGGTCGGCCTTGGCCTGCTGATGCTCTGTCGCCTGCATCCACGGACGGCCACCTGGAGTCGCTGGCCGACCGCCTTCGCGATCGGCGTCAGCGCCGGCACCAATCTGCTGCGCTACCTGCAGTCGGATTTTCTCCTGCAGTTGCGCGCCGCGGCGGCGCCGAGCCTGGTGGTGTTCAACGGAGGGCGCCTGCAGCTGGGAGAGAGCCTGTCGAATGTCGTGCTGCTGATCGGCACGCTGTGCGGGCTGGCCTACTTCACCTATACCCGCGAGCATCGCGGCCCGCTGGGCCGGATGGCGCGGATCGGCATCGGTTTCATGATGGTGACCTTCGGAACCTCGTTCGGCTACACCGTGATGGCGCGTATCTCGTTGCTGATAAGCAGGTTGCATTTTCTGGTCGGGGATTGGCTCGGCCTGATCTGAGCCTGGCGGCGCCGTGGGGCAAGGGCCGGCGCTACAGGTCGCGCCGGCGCAGCCGAAGATAAAGTTGACGATCCCGGGGCCGTATCCCTAGACTGACGCTCCGCGGCAGAGAGGGCTTCATGCTGGATTCCGGCGCGAACATCGAGCGGCAGATCCAATTCTATCAGCGCAAGTACGAGCTGAATCCGCATTCGCGCGCCTTTGCGCCGCTGGCCGATCTCTACCGGAAGGCGGGACGGCTGGAAGAGGCGATCGAAGTGCTGGAAGCGGGGCTCGCCGAGCACCCTCGCTACGTCTCCGCGCTGGTGATCCTGGCCCGGTGCCACGTCGACGCGGGCGGCCGACCGAGTCGGGCGAGGCATTCGCCCGCGTCCTGGCGCTCGATCCGGACAATCTGGTCGCCCTCAAGAACCTCGCCGAAATGGCCCTGACTGCGGACGACAACGCCCGCGGCGCCGAATTTCTCGAGCGGGTGGTCTTCCTCGACCCCACGGACGAACTCGCGGCGACGCGCCTCGAAGCGTTGCGTGGCGGCGTGTCCACGCCGGCGCCCGCAGCACCGAAGCCCGCCCGCCGTGGACGGCGAGTCGCCGGACAGCGCGGCCGTGGCGATGCCCGCGCCCGCGGATGCGGCGGAGCCGAACCCCGGCATGGCGCTGCCAATCGCCGGAGAGGACGGCGTTGCGGACTGCGCCGCGGCTGATCCGGCCACGATCGGCGATCGGCGGCGGAGCCGGAAGTCGCTTCGCCCGTACTGGAGCGCCAGTCGTTCGCCACGCGGACGCTGGCGGAGATCTACCTGGCCCAGGGGTACCGCGAGAAGGCGCTGACGGTCCTGCGCGAGATCCTGACCCGCCACCCGGATCGCTCGGACGTTGCGGCGAAGATCGCGGAGATCGAGAGCCAGCCGGTCAGTTCCGTAGCCTCCGGCGCTCCTGCGACGCCGGCCGTCGCTTCGCTCCCGCCGCCCGCAACGGAAAACCGGCTGCACTTCGAGGCGTGGCTCGGTCGGGTCGCCAAGCCGGAAGAGGGCCCTTGAGCGACGCGATTCCCGTTTCCATCCTGAACGGTCCCAATCTCGACCAGCTCGGTCAGCGCGAGCCGTTCCTTTACGGCACCACCCGGTGGCCCGAACTGGTGGAGTTGTGCCGGCGATGGGCGTGCGGCGGTCGGGCTGCGGGCCGAAGTGGAGCAGTTCGACGCCGAGGGGGAGTTGATCGCCCGGCTGCACGCGGCCGGCCGGGACCAGCGCCGGCATCGTCCTGAACGCCGCCGCCTACAGCCACACTTCGGTCGCCCTGCGTGATTGCCTGCTCTGCCTGCAGGTGCCGGTCGTGGAAGTCCATCTGACTAACCCCATGCGGCGCGAGCCGTTCCGTCGCACCAGTTTCATCGTCGACGTCGTGACCGCGACCGTCCAGGGCTTCGGTGCGGAGGGCTACCGCCTTGCCATCGAGGGACTGGCGGCCCTGCTTCGCCAGCGTCGCTGACCGGTGCGCCGACCATCCCGACGTTGCCAACCCCGCCGCGGAATGCTATCAATGAGCGCGCTCGTAGAGGTTGAAGGCGAATCCTGAGGGAGAAAGCGAGGCGGCGTTGGCCTCCACCAGTGATTTCCGGAATGGAATGGTGATCCGGTTCCGCGAGGGACTGTGGTCCATCGTCGAGTTTCAGCATGTCAAACCGGGCAAGGGCGGCGCCTTCGTGCGCACGAAACTCAAGAACGTCGAAACGGGCCGGGTGGTGGAAGAGACCTTTCGCGCCGGGGAGAAGGTGGAAGAAGTCCGCATCGACCGGCAGGACTACCAGTACCTGTACCGCGAAGCGGATTTCCTGACATTCATGAACCTGGTCACGTATGAACAGATGCACCTGCCGGTGGAGAACATCGAGGATGTCGTCCCTTTCCTCAAGGAAGGGGAAAAGGTCATCCTGGTGCTGCACGAAGAGCGTCCGCTCGCGGTAGAGCCGCCATACACGGTCGAATTGAAGGTCGTCAAGACCGATCCGGGCGTGCGCGGGGACACCGCGCAGGGTGGATCGAAGCCGGCGACCATGGAGACGGGCCTGGTCGTGCAGGTCCCGCTCTTCATCGAGCAGGGTGAAGTGCTGAAGGTTGATACGCGCACCGGAAAGTACCTTGGCCGCGTCTGAGCCCGGCCCGACCCGCGGAAAGGAAGCCATGCAGATCGACGACGTCCGCCAACTCGTCAAGCTGGTCGAGGAGAGTGGCATCGAGGAGCTGGAAATCTCCAGCGAGGGCACCACGATCCGCATCCAGAAGCGACGGAGCGGCGGAAACGGTCCTGAGCGCACCGCCACCGCAGTTTGTCTATCCGGCGCCGCTCGCCCCGGCCGTCACCCTGCACCGGCCGCTCTGTCGGGAGTTGCCGAAGAGCGCGCGCGCTGGAAGGAATTCCGCTCCCCGATCGTGGGCACGTTCTATCGGGCCGCCGCCCCCGGCGCGGAGTCGTTCGTCTCTGTGGGCGATCGCATCGCGGTCGGCCAGACCGTCTGCATCATCGAAGCCATGAAGGTGATGAACGAGATCGAAGCCGAAATGGCCGGCATCATCCGCGAGATCCTGGTCGAGAATGCCAGCCCCGTGGAGGCCGAAGCCATCCTCTTCCTCATCGAGCCGCAATAGTCCGCGCGAGGCCGCGATTCACCGCCCGCGCTCCGAGCGCCCCGCCCGTCGCCTCGGCCCACCGCCGGGGCAGCCCTTTATCGCATATTCGTTCGCCTCAAGCGCGTAGCTCTTCCTGCCGATGATGGTGGAGACATGGTTCAGTCCGCCGCGGGCCACGCCGCAGCGGCGCCGAGCGTCAGCGACGAGGGAGACCTGATGGAGATCAAGCCGATCCTGCAATCGATGATCGAGCACAAGGCCAGCGATCTGCACCTGAAGGTCGGCGTAAAACCGATCCTGCGCGTCAACGGCCGTCTGCTCGCGGTGGACTTCGCGGTTCCCGGCCCCAAGGACATGATCCAGATCGCGCAACAGATCCTCACGCCGGCGCAGCGCGAGATCTTCGAATCGACGCGCGAGATCGATTTCGCGTTCGGCGTGCCGGGGCTTGCCCGCTTCCGCGCCAACTTCTACGTGCAGCGAGGCACCATCGCGATGGTCTTCCGGCACGTACCGGTGGAAATCCCGGATTTCGACAGCTTGCGTCTGCCCGCCGCGGTGAAGGAACTGTCCACGCGCCGGCGTGGCCTGATTCTCGTCACCGGCACGGTCGGCAGCGGCAAGTCCACGACATTGGCCGCAATGGTCGACATCATCAACAGCACCCAGCCGTCGAACATCATCACCATCGAAGATCCCATCGAGTTCCTGCATCGCGACAAGATGAGCATCATCAATCAGCGCGAGGTCGGCACCGACACAGGGTCTTTCGCGGAGGCCCTGCGCCACATTCTGCGGCAGGATCCCGACGCCATCCTCATCGGCGAGATTCGCGACGCCGACTCCATGAAGGTTGCTCTGACCGCCGCCGACACGGGGCACCTGGTGCTCAGCACCCTGCACACCATCGACACGACCCAGACGATCAGCCGCATCATCTCGTTCTTCCCGCCGCACCAGCACCAGGAGATCCGCTACCTGCTGGCTTCGACGCTGCAGGCGATCATTTCGCAGCGCTTGATCCCCGACATTACCGGCACGCGGCGATATCCCGCGGTGGAAGTTATGATCAACACCAGCACGATCCGCGAGTACATCGTGGATCCGGAGAAAACGGTGATGATCCGCCAGGCGATCCAGGACGGCTTTGTCCAGTACCAGATGCAGACCTTCGATCAGGCGCTGATGGCGCTCTACCGCGAGAAAATCATTTCTCTGGAGGAGGCGCTCAAGGCCAGCTCGAACCCCCACGAATTCGCGTTGCGCGTAAAGGGCATTCAGGCCAGTTCGGATGTCAGTTGGGATCGCTTCGAGGCCCCGGCACCAGCCGCGCCGGAACCACAGTTCTCGCGAATCTAGCCCCTTGTGCCGTCGAAATTGTTGCTAAGATCAAGAAGGGTTCCAAGTAGCCCCTCGCGTGAATTTCTCAGAACGCGTACTTCAGTTCATGTCTTCTGTTGTGCGCCAGCACGGGAGTGACCACCAGCCGCTCGTAGTACTCCGCCCACCGTCTCCGGCAACTTGATCCGCGTCCGGAACAGCCGCACTTTCAGCACATCTTCCACCCGCAGCGGCCGATCGAGCATCCCCTTGAGCATCGCCGGCGTCTGCCGGCACCGCTTCTCCCGCCGGTAGTTCATGTAGTTGCGCCAGGTCAGGAAGATCACCATCCGCTCCGACGAGCCCTGCCGCCGCTTCGACGCCGCGATCGTCTCCCGCTTGTGGTTGGCCTGGCCGTGCCGGAGGATCAGGTCGAGCAGATTGATCTCGAACAGCAGGTTGTCCGCGTCCCGTCGCTCCGTGGATGGCGTGATGAGGTGGCGGATCAGGCAGTTCAGCCCCCGGAACGCCCGCGGATAGGCACGGTGGTCGTCACTCCTGAGTGTCACCTCGCTCTCGCCTGCCAGGACGGTTTCCAGCAGGTGCTGGACATCCTTCTCGACCGCCTTCGGGTCGGGTCGGCCGAGACGCTGTTCGAGCTGCTCTCTGCGGCGTTTCTGCTGGTCGGTCATGCGACCTTTGCGGCGCAGCGGGCTGTCGGAGAAGTACCAGAAGAAGCTGGTGTCGGCCTCGGCGAGCAGGTGGTGGTGGAAGGGGTAGTACTGACTGAACTCGTAGGACTCGAAGCCGTCCAGGACGAGGTCACCCTGGGGGCGGACACCGGCGATGAGCTGGATGTGCAAGAGCATGCAATGGCGTCCGATGCGGGCGATGAGGCGATCGATGGTGGAGGGAGCGGCGCGGACATCGCGGGCGATCTGGCGGTTGGCCATGCCGCCGACGGTCTTCATGAAGATGAGCTGGGGCAGGTCGGGCCGTTTGAGCCAGTAGGTGGTGGCGAAGGTCTGTGAACTGAAGGAGCGGCGGCAGTGCAGACATGTAAACCGCTGGACACGGTGGGGAGCGATGAGGCGGGCGAAGAAGCCGGCGCGCTTGAACCGCCAGCCAGAGGTCAAGGTGTTGTGGTACAGGCAGTTGGGATTGGGGCAGAAGGGCGGGAGGAAGGGATCCAGGGGGTGATTGTGGGCGTCCATGGGCGGGATCTGTGCAACTGGGACGCCAGGGACAATTTCGACGGCACAAGGCTTGCCATCCCCGCTTCCGGCGGCGACAATGGGCGTCACGGGAACGCGCCCCGCCGGGGCGGCCCGCGCGGGCACCACGGAGAGCATCCCATGTTCAAAAAAATCCTGATCGCCAACCGCGGTGAAATCGCCCTGCGGATCATGAGAGCCTGCCGTGAGTTAGGCGTGGAGTGCGTGGCGATCCACTCGAGCGCGGATGCCGAATCGTTGCACGTGAAATACGCTGACGAATCGGTCTGCGTCGGGCGCAAGCTCAGCAGCGAGAGCTATCTCAAGATTCCGAACATCATCGCCGCAGCCGAAATCACGGGTGCTGAGGCGATCCATCCTGGTTACGGGTTTCTGGCGGAAAACGCGGAGTTCGCGGAGATCTGCGCGGACAACAAGTTCGTCTGGATCGGACCGACGGCCGAGACGATCCGCCGCATGGGCGACAAGGCGACGGCGCGCAAGACCGCCCAGAAGGCGAAAGTACCGGTCATTCCCGGGACTCCGTTGTTGGCGAGCGTCGACGAGGCGGTTGCCGCGGCGCCGCGGCTCGGCTATCCGGTGATTGTGAAGGCGACGGCCGGCGGCGGTGGCAAGGGAATGCGGGTGGCTCGTAACGAGGCGGAACTGCGGCAGGGTTTCGTGACCGCGCGCGCGGAGGCGGGAGCCGCGTTCGGGAATGACGGCGTCTATCTGGAGAAGTACCTGACCAATCCGCGGCACGTCGAGATCCAGATCCTGGCGGACCATCACGGGCATGTCGTATCGCTCGGAGAACGGGACTGCTCGGTGCAGCGCCGGCACCAGAAACTGATCGAAGAGTCGCCCTGCCCGATCTTGACCCCGCGTCAGCGCCAGAAAATGAGTGAGGCGGCGGTGCGGCTGGCGAGTAATGTGGGGTACCGTTCGGCCGGGACCCTGGAGTTCCTGCTCGACACGGACGGCTCCTTCTATTTCATGGAGATGAACACCCGCATCCAGGTCGAGCATCCCGTGACTGAACTTGTGACCGGCATCGACCTGGTGAAATGGCAGCTGCGCATTGCTGCGGGGGAACCGCTCGATTTCGAGCAGAAGGACGTGCGTCTGAGCGGCCACGCGCTCGAGTGCCGTATCAACGCCGAGAATCCGCAGCGTGATTTTATGCCCTGTCCGGGACGGATCTTCTTCTTCCACGCGCCGGGGGGACCGGGTGTCCGCGTGGACAGCCACATCTATTCGGAGTACCAGGTGCCTTCGCACTACGACTCTCTGCTGGCCAAGATCATCACCTACGGGAAGGACCGGGCGGAGGCGGTGGCGCGCATGCGGCGCGCGCTCGACGAATGCGTGATCGAGGGTCTTCCCACTTCCATTCCGTTCCACCTCGAGGTTCTGGGCAACCGCACGTTCCTGGAGGGGCGGGCCACCACCCGCTTCCTGGAGGACGAGATGGCGGGCCTGCGGGAGGGGCTCCGTGTCCGCGCGCAGAGCGGCGAGGCGTGACCCGCGCGGCGGGCGCGGCTGGCGGGAAGCCCTGCGTCTGACGGGGCTGCTCCAGTTGGCGTTTGGCCTGTACCTCTTTCTCTGCCTGACCGGCCCGGCGGCTCGCTGGCTGGACCTGTGGCGTGGCGCGCAGGACGGGCCGCTGCTGGTGCCAGCGCATCCGGGCGGGCCGGTCGGGGCCGCGGTGGGAACCGCTTTGCGCACGTTCGCGGGAGCGCTCTGGCAGTGGGGCGTGCCGCTGCTGCTGACGATCGCCGGGGCGGTGCGGATCGTTTCCGGACACGGGTTGGCGCGCCGTCTGGTGCGGCGCTGGTGGCCGGCCTGGCTCGCCACGGCCGCCTGGCTGGCGCAGCCGGCGGGTCCACTCGCCCTGCCTGCCGCGGCCGACTGGGGCGGTGCCCCGGGCTGGCTGCTCGGGCGCGGCTTCGCCGCGCTGTTCGGGCCCTACGGTGCCGGCATTTTTCTCTCCCTGCTCGCGTTGGCCGGTCTCAGTTGGGCCTTGTGGCCGGTCTGGGAGCCGCTCGCGTTGCGCCTGGGACCGGTCATCGGCGCCGGTCTGGCGTTCGTGGGCCGTCGGTTCGCGGCGATCCCGCGCGGGGCGTGGCAGTTGGCGGTGCGGGCGGTGCGGAGCGTGCCCCGAGGTTCCGTTCGTGTCCCGGCGCTGCGGGCGGCGGCGGCGCCTGCAGTGGCACGGAGCGGCGACGCCCCGGGTGAAACGGTGCCGCAACGTCGTCGGCAGGTGCATCTCGATCCAGGCGTGTCGGGCGGCCCGCGCGGCGCCGGGCCGGTCGGTGCGGCGGCAGCGCGAGATGTTGTGGCGGCCGGCGACCCGGAGTGGCCGGAACTGGAACCGCAGGGCGCTGCGGGCGGTGGCCCGGTTCCCCTGCCTGACCTGGGGCTGTTGCATGAAGCCACACCCGAGAGCGTGCGGATCGATCCGGCCGCGCTTAACGGGGCCGCCGACCTGCTCGAGGGGACGTTGCGTTCGTTCGGCGTGGAGGGGGAGGTCAAGGATGTCCGGCCCGGACCGGTCGTCACGACCTTCGAGTATCAGCCGGCGGCCGGCATCAAGGTGACGCAGATCGTCCAGCGCGCCGACGATCTTGCGCTCGCCATGCGCGCGCGCTCGATCCGCATGGAGGCGCCGATTCCGGGCAAGGCCGCCGTCGGCATCGAAATTCCGAATCCCCAGGCGCAGATCGTGCGGCTCAAGGAGGTCCTGGTCGGCGCGGGCGAGCGCCTCAACACGCCGCTTTCCGTGGTGCTGGGCAAGGACGTCGTCGGCCAGCCGGTGGTGATCGATCTCGCCGCGCAGCCGCATCTGCTCGTGGCCGGTTCGACCGGCAGCGGCAAGAGCGTCTGCCTCAACGCGATCATCTGCAACCTGCTCCTGCGCAACGATCCGTCGCGCGTGCGGCTGGTCCTGATCGACCCGAAGATGCTCGAGATGAGCGTCTACAACGGGATCCCCCACCTGCTGCTGCCGGTCGTGACCGATCCGAAGGAGGCCCTGAGGGCGCTGAAGTGGATGGAAGCGCAGATGGACCATCGCTACCGGCGGCTGGCGCGCCATAGCGTGCGCAACATCGAGGGCTACAACACGAAGGTGGCGCGGGGCGAGATCGTGACCGAGGAAGGGGAGACGGTCACCGAGCCGATGCCCTACTACCTGACCATCGTCGACGAACTGGCGGACCTGATGATGCAGCTCGGTCAGGACTTCGAACTGCCGATCACCCGGCTCGCGCAGAAGGCGCGGGCGGTCGGCATCCATCTGATCCTGGCCACGCAGCGCCCCTCCGTGGACGTGCTCACCGGCGTGATCAAGGCGAACATCCCGTGCCGCATCGCCTTCCGGGTCATCCAGAAGAACGACTCGCGCACCATCCTCGATCTCAACGGCGCCGAGCGACTGCTCGGGCACGGCGACATGCTGTATCTCCAGCCCGGGCGCGCCCTCCCGGTGCGGGTCCACGGCGCGTTCCTCGAACTCGAGGAGTGTGAAGCGATCGTGACGCACTGGCGTCGTTTCGCCGACCTTACGCGACCGGTCCAACTGGCCGAGGAGCGCGAGGGGGGCGAGTCCGACGTGCGGGGCGAGGACGATCTGTTCGAAGCCGCGAAGCGGGTGGTGGTGCTCCACCAGAGCGGCTCCACCTCGCTGCTGCAGCGGCGTCTGCGCGTCGGGTACACCCGGGCGGGCCGGCTGATGGACATGCTCGAGGAGGCGGGGATCGTCGGTCCGTTCACCGGCAGCAAGGCGCGCGACGTGCTGCTGCGGCCGGATGACCTGGGGGAGACGGCCGATCCGCTGGCGCTGGAGGAGGAGGAGTGACCCCCACGCGCGCCCGCCGCGTCTGGGTCCACACGCTCGGCTGCGACAAGAATCTGGTCGATTCCGAGGCGGTGCTGGGACGCTTCGTCGCGCGGGGGGTGACGGTCGCCGGGAGTCCGGAAGAGGCCGACATCTGGGTGCTGAACACGTGCGGGTTCATCGCCGCGTCGCGCGCCGACAGCTGGGACGCGCTGGCGGAACTGGCCGCGGGCAAGGGCCGGCGTCGCACGCTCGTCGTCATGGGCTGTCTGGCGCAGGAGCACGCGGCCGAGATCGCGGCGCGTTTTCCCGCCGTGGACGTGGTGGCCGGGGTCGGGAATTTCGGCGCGGTCGTGGACGCCGCTCTCGACGGTGTCGCCGGGCCGCTGGTCGGAGCGCCGGAGGCCGCCCGCTACGACGGCTTCGCCGATCGGCCGCTGCTGACGCCGGCCCACGTGGCGTTCGTGAAGATCGGCGAGGGTTGCGGCTGCGCCTGTTCTTTCTGCCGGATTCCCCGCATCCGCGGTCCGCTGCGCAGCCGGCCCGCGATCGATATTCGTGGCCGAGACGGCCGCGCTGGCCGCGCGTGGCGTGCGCGAGATCCAACTGGTCAGCCAGAACACCAGCGACTGGGGCCGTGACCTCGGCAGCGATCTGGTCGCGCTGGTGAAGGATCTGAGCGGGGTGCCGGACCTGCGCCGGATCCGGCTGCTCTACCTGTACCCCGGCCACCTGTCGGTGGCGGCCGTCCGTCGCCTGCTGTCGCTGCCGAAGGTGGTTCCGTATCTGGACCTGCCGATCCAGCACGCTTCGCCCGGCGGTGCTGCGCGCCATGCGTCGTCCGCCGGACGCGGAGGCGATGGCCGAGTTCTTCCTCAGCCTGCGGGCGGAGCTGCCGGAGCTTGTCCTGCGCACCACCGTCCTGCTCGGTTTCCCTGGGGAGACGGAAGAGGACGTGGAGATGCTGGCCGATTTCCTGGCCCGCGTCGAATTTGACCATCTCGGCACCTACCGTTATTCTCCAGAGCCGGGCACCCCGGCGGCCGCGCTGCCGGATCGGGTTCCGGATGAAGAGGTGGCGGACCGCGAGGCGCGGCTGCTCGATCTGCAGGCGGAGGTGGCGCTGCGCCGGCAGCGGCGCCGGCTGGGGGGAGCGTACTCCGCCGTCGTCGACGCGGTGGTGCCAGGGGTCGAGGTGGCCGAGACGATCGACGCGCTGTGCGAAGGGGAGTGGGCACCGGGCTGGAACCGGACGCGGGTGGCCGTTGTTGGCGACGCGGCGGATCCGGTGGCTCTGGCGCGCACGGTGCATTTCGGCTATGACCTGGACGGCGTGGTCCTGCTGGATGGCAGAGGACGCCACCCCGGCGAATGGCTGACGGCGGACCTCGTCGCGGTCACGCCCTGGGACGCGCTCGCGGTGGCGCGTCCGGACGGGAACCCGAACGGAGGCGGTGCGGCATGCGAGCCGGTTTGACGCGGGTGGCGCGCGGTCTGGTCCTGGCGGCCGTGCTGGCGGTGGCCGGCCCGGCGTGGCTTCCGCTCGCCGGGCCCTGCAGCGCCGCGGCGATCGCCGGCGGCGATACGGCGCAGGTGCGCGCGCCGACGCCGCGCCTGCCCGGCGTCGGCGCGGTCGACACCGTGCGCACGAACGTGTGGCTGGCGCAGGCGGTGCTGGCCGAGGTCGTGGCGGAGATCGCGGCGGCGCTGCCCCCGGCTCCCGGCGACGTCGTGGTGCGGCCGCTGGTCAAGGCGCCTGGCAATGCCCTCCTCATCGGTGCCGTCGAGGATCTGCTCAAGCCGCGGGGCTACACGATCTATCTCGACGAGCGGGACATCGCGGGCAAGTCGGCGCCCGTTCCGCGTCTGCCGGCGGGCAGCAGTGAACTGCGCCTGTCGTGCGAGGAGATCACGCTCGTCTATCCACACGTCGGACGACGCTTCGGCCTGTGGAGACAGTGGGTCGACCGCGAGTTGAGCGTCACCGTGATGGTCACGATCCTGGATCGCGACACCGGGCGGATGCTCTACGATGAGCGCGTGACCCGGGCCTTTGGCGATCGTGTGCCGGCCAATCGTCTGAGCGACGTACGTTCATCCGCCTACGCATTCACCGATGCCGAGGTAGCGGAGGTGGGTTGGCGGCGGCGGGTCGAGCAGACAGTCGTGCTCGGCACGTTGGCCGGACTTGTGGCGCTCTATTTCGCGAACACGGGCAGCTGAGCCGGCTCTGCCGGCGCGGCGGGAGGTCACGTTGGTTGCTGCATCACATTCCCGTTCACGGTTCGTCACGGCGTTGCGCAGGTGTCGCCCTGGCCTTGACGGCGCTGGCCCTGGGCGGGTGCGCCGGCTCCAACCGTCTCCCCTCCGCCACCTACGAACGGGCCCTTTTCGATCACGAGCGGGGCCACGATCGCGAGGCCTTGACGACGATCGAGCAGTTTCTCCGGCGCAGCCCGGGCGATTCGCTCGCCGCACCCGCGCAGCGCCTGAAGACGCTGGCGCTGATGAAGCTCAAGGAGTACCCCCTCGCGGCCGTTGAACTGCAGATTCTGCGGCAGGAGTATCCGACCAGCGAATTCGTGAGCGAGTCCTGGTTCATGGAGGGGCTGGCGCTGTTCCGGCAGGCAGGACGCCTGGAACGTGACATCGCGCCGGCCCTCGAGGCGCGGAGCCGGTTCCGGCGTTTCCTGACCGACTGGCCGGAGGATCCGCGTGCGGCCGAGGCCCGTGACTACCTGGTGCGCATCAGCGATCTGGAAATGCAGAAGAAGCTGGGCGAAGCCGAGGTGTACGTGCAACTCGGCCAGCCGGTCGCGGCGGGCGTGGTGCTCGACACCGTACTGGCACAGGAGAAGGAGGGGCGCCTGCGACCCCGACTGCTGCTGCGCCGGGCCGAGGTGGCCCTCCGGGCGAAGCGACCGGAGGACGCGACGGCGGCCTGGCAGCGCCTTGTCGCTGACCACCCCGACAGCCCCGAGGCGGCCGAAGCGCAGCGGGCGCTGGCGCGCCTCGCGCGCGAAGGGTCATGAGACGGGCCCTGTTCGGCGGTTCCTTCGACCCGTTCCATGACGGGCACCTCGCGATGATCCGCGCGACCCTCGAGCGTGGCCTGGCGGACCTGGTCATGGTCATGCCCGCGGGTCACAATCCGCACAAATCGTCGCCGACCGCCTCGGGCGAGCACCGCCTGCGCATGGCCGAACTGGGGGTGGCCGGACTCGCGGCGGTCGTGGTGTCGGATTTCGAGACGAGGCGGTCCGGGCCGAGCTTCACCGTGGAAACGCTGGAATCGCTGGCGGAGCAGTACCCCGGCGAGGTCTGGCGGCTGCTCATCGGTGCCGACAACCTGGAGGAGTTCCTCCGCTGGCGGCAGCCGGAGCGTCTGCTCCAACTTGCCGATCTGCTGGTTTTTCCGCGGGGCGAGACCCCGGTCGCGCTGGCGCCGGAGTTGCGCGGCCGCGCGACGATCGTGGCGGGCTTTGCCTGCCCCGCCGCCTCCACGGGAGTCCGCGCGTCGCTGGCGTGCGGGGCGCCGTCCGGCGGGACTCCTGCCGCCGACGGTGCTGGCGTACATCGAGCGGCACGGACTGTACGGCTGCGCGGCGGCGGGCGGAAGCGGCGAGGGGGCGCGATGTCCCTGATCCTCATCGACGGCTCGGCGCTGGTCTACCGCGCGCACTACGCGTTCGCGGGCCGGCCGCTCACCGCGCCCGGCGGCGAGACCGTGTCGGTCTGCTTCGGCTTCCTGAACAGCGTCCTGCGGCTGGTCGAGACCGGCGCCCCACCCATCTTGGCATCGTCTTCGATCTGCCGGTGCCGACGTTCCGGCACCGGCGGTACGCCGCCTACAAGGCGACGCGCAAGCCGATGCCGGAGGAGCTGGCGGCGCAGTTGCCGCGCCTGCGCGAACTGATCGCCGCCTGGGGGGTGGGGGTGTGCGAACTGGCGGGCTGGGAAGGGGACGATGTCATGGCGACGCTGGCCCGCCGCTCGGCCGAACGTCTGCCGCCAGGTCTGGTTCTACACCGGCGACAAGGATTTCCTGCAACTGCTCGATGCCCGCACCGGTCAGCTCAAACCGGGGCGACGCGGCGACGAGGTGAGCGAGATCACCCCGGACACCGTGCGTCGGGACTTCGGGCTCGAGCCACGGCAGCTCATCGACGTCTTCGCGCTGTCCGGCGACGCCAGCGACAACATCCCGGGTGCCCCCGGCATCGGCGAGAAGACGGCGTTGCAACTCATCCAGCGTTTCGGCGGGCTGGACGAGCTGTACGCCTGTCTCGAGGACGCGTCCGCTCACCCCGCGCCTGCGCCGGATCCTGGACGAGCACCGGGAGCAGGTCTATCTGTCGCGTGAGCTGTTCACGATCGATTGCGACGCGCCGGTCTCGCCCGACTGGGAGGCGATGCGCGTGCGTCTGCCCGTGGGCGAGGCGGCCCGGGAACTGATGCGTGAGCTCGGCCTGCGCCAGCTGCTGGCGCTCGTCGATCGGACTGGCGCGCGGCGGCCTGGCGCCGGCTGCGGCCCCTGCCGAAACACTGATCGTGCCGGCGTCCGCCAGCCCCGGTGATCCCGGCGCCCCGGAGGCGTGCCGGGCGCCGGGCGACGAGGGGGCTGAATTATCGAGGCGTGGTTACGTCATCCTCCACAGCGACAATCTTTTGCGGGCCTATCTTGCGACAGCTGCCTGAGGATCGTGCCGCTCGCCGTCGACACGGAAACCGACGGTCTGCGCCCCGATCGGGCGCGGCTGGTCGGCATCTCGCTCTGCGCCCCGGGGGCGGCGCCGCCTGGTTGCCGGTCCTGGAGCGGGACGAGGGAGAGGCGGCCCCGGTCAGCGGCGCCGCCGCGGTCGACAGGCACGCTGTTCGCACCCGCCGCGACGCCCGCCGCCCCCGCGCAACAACCTGCCGTGGATCACGCCCCCTGCTGGCGCCGGTGCTGGCCGACCCGACCCGCCTGAAGATCGGGCAGAACCTGAAGTTCGACGCCTGGCTGCTGGCGCGGCACGGTCTGCCGCTCGGCGGGCACTGCTTCGACACCATGGTGGCGGCCTACGTGCTCGAGCCGGGGCGTCCGGGGCTCGGTCTCGACGATCTGGCCCGTGACCCATCTCGGAGAAACGCTGATGCCCTACGAGGCGCTGTTCGCCGCGGGCGACCGGCAGCGCGACATTCTCGCCGTGCCGCGCGCGCGGCTCGCGCTCTACGCTGCGGAGGACGCGGAGGCGACGCTGCGTCTGCACGACCGGTTCGCGTCGGCGCTGGCCGCGGAGCCGGCCCTCGAGCGGCTGTTCCGGGACGTGGAGATGCCGCTGCTCGAGGTCCTGCTGCGGATGGAGCGCAACGGGATCCGGGTCGACATCGCGTTTCTCGGCGTGCTGCGCGCCCGCTTCGCCGAGGAGATGGACGCGCTGGAGGTCCGCATCGCCGCGGCCGCCGGCGAACCGTTCAACGTGAACAGTCCGCAGCAGCTTGCCCGCATCCTGTTCGACAAGCTTGGGCTCAAGCCGACCCGCCGCACCGCCACCGGATTCAGCACCGATGTCGGAGTGCTGACCGAACTGGCGGAGCTGCACCCCCTGCCGGGCCTGGTGCTCGAATTCCGGCAACTGGCCAAGCTCCAGGGCACCTACGTGGAGAGCCTGCCGGCGCTGGCCGATCCGGTGACGGGGCTGGTGCACACCTCCTACCATCAGGCCGTGGCGGCGACGGGGCGGCTCTCCTCCTCCGATCCGAATCTGCAGAACATCCCGATCCGCACGGAACTGGGGCGCATGATCCGGCGTGCGTTCGTGCCGCGCGCAGCGGACCACGTGTTCATTTCGGCCGACTATTCCCAGATCGAATTGCGGCTGCTCGCCCATTTTTCCGGGGACGCTGCGCTCACCGCCGCCTTCCGGGAGGGGGGCGACGTGCACCGACGGACGGCGGCGCTGATCGCCGGCGTGTCCGAGTCCGAGGTGAGCGGCGAAATGCGCCGGCGCGCCAAGGCGATCAACTTCGGCGTGATCTACGGCATGGGCGCGCGGGCCCTGGCACGGCAGACCGGGGTCACCACGCGCGAGGCGGCGCAGTTCATCGAGGGCTATTTCGGCACCTATCCCGGCGTGCGCGGCTGGCTCGACGCGACCCGCGCCGCGGCCCGGAGCGACGGATATGTGGCCACCCTCCTCGGCCGGCGCCGCCGCCTGCCGGACATCACCTCGCCCAACGATCGTCAGCGCAGCCTGGCGGAGCGGATGGCCGTCAACACGCCGATCCAGGGCACGGCCGCGGACCTGATCAAGCTGGCGATGATCCGGCTCGATCGCGAGTTGCGGTCGCGCCGCCTGGCGAGCCGACTCCTGCTGCAGGTGCACGACGAACTGCTGGTCGAGGCGCCGGCCGCGGAAGCGGAGGCGGTGGCCCGGCTGATGCGCGACTGCATGGAATCGGTGTGGGAGCTGACGGTGCCGCTCACGGTGGAGGTGCACCAGGGGGCCAACTGGGCCGAGGCGCACGGATGACCGCCCCCCGCTGGGTGATCACCGGACCGACCGGGGCCGGCAAGTCCCTCGCGGCGCAGCTGCTCGCGGCGCGCGGCGCCGCGGTGGTGGATGGCGACGCCTGCGGCCACGCGCTGTTGCGCGACCCCGCGATCGCCGCGGCGGTGGGCGCGGCGTTCGGTCCGTCGGTCCTGTGCGACGGCGCCGTGGACCGCGCGGCCCTGGGCCGGGTGGTTTTCGCCGATCCGGACGCCCTGGCCCGGCTTGACGCCATCACCCTGCCGCGCCTCTCCCGGGAGCTGCGTCTGGCCCTCGCGGCCGCGGCCGCGGGCGCGGTGCGTCTTGCCGTCCTCGATGCCGCCGTGTACTTTCTGTTGCCCGCGTTCGGTCCCGTCGAACTGACGATCTGCGTGACGGCCGACCCCGAACTGCGGCTGCGCCGGCTGCTGGCCGCGGGCGACGGGGACGCGGCCGCGGCGCGACGACGGCTGGCGGCACAGGGACATCTGGCCGCGTCGTGGGCCCGCGCCGACGTCACCATCACGAACGAGCGGGGGGCCGGGGAACTGGCGGCGGCGCTGGACCGGCTGTTGGCGGAAAGGCTGCCCCTGGCGGGCGGCGGACCGGGGAGGACGATCGGATGAAGGAGAACTTTTCGCGGCGGGACGAACTGGGGCGGCGCCTCGACCTGCTCAAGGAGGGGCTTTGACGTCCCCGCGCTGCGGGCCGAGCTGGACCGTCTGACGGAAACCCAGAGCCGTCCCGAATTCTGGGCCGCGCGCGAAACCGCCGGCGGAGTCGTGCGGCGGGTGGGCGAACTGCGTCGCTGGCTCGATCCGCTGGTGGCCGCCGCGGGCCGCCTCGAGGAGCTGGGGGTGATGGCCGAACTGGCCCGCGACGAAGCGGACGAAGCCCTGGCGGAGGAGACCGCCGGCGGCCTGGAGGAGCTGGCCGGGCGTCTGGATCGACTGGAGTTCCAGTTCCTGCTCCACGGGCCGGACGACAGCCGCGGCGCCCTGCTCGAGATCCACCCCGGCGCCGGCGGTACCGAGTCGCAGGACTGGGCGGAGATGCTGCTGCGCATGTACACGCGCTACTTCGAGCGCCAGGGGATGAAATTCGAGGCGATCGACCTGCAGGCGGGCGAGGAGGCCGGCATCAAGAGCGCCGCCCTCGAGATCGACGCCGAGTTCGCCTTCGGCTACCTCAAGAGCGAGTCGGGCGTGCACCGTCTGGTGCGCATTTCACCCTACGACGCGCAGGCGCGGCGCCACACCTCCTTCGCGTCGGTGTTCGTCTATCCGCTGGTGGAGGGCGACATCGAAGTCGAGATCAACGAAGCCGACCTGCGGGTCGACACGTTCCGCGCCAGCGGGGCGGGCGGGCAGCACGTCAACAAGACCAGTTCGGCCATCCGCATCGTCCACCTGCCGACCGACATCACGGTCCAGTGCCAGTCGGAGCGGTCGCAGCACCGCAACCGCGACAGCGCCATGAAGATGCTGCGGGCCCGCCTCTACATGCGCGCCCTCGAAGAGGAGAAGAAGAAGCGGGACGTGATCGAGAACGAGAAGAAGGACATCGCCTGGGGGAGCCAGATCCGCTCCTACGTCCTGCAGCCCTACACCAAGATCAAGGATCACCGCACCGACTGGGAAACCTCCAACACCACCGCGTTCCTGGACGGCGAGATCGAGGCGTGCATCGACGCCTATCTGCGGGCGACCAGCCAGGCGACCGGCCGCTAGCCCGGGCCCGACGGTCCCGAACGACGAGGAGAGACCTTGGCTCACGACGACGACCGGCAGCCCGGCACCCCTCCGCCGCCGGAGGCCGCGGCGGCCGCGGCGGAGACCCACCGGCTGATCGCCGAGCGGCAGGCCAAGCTGGCGGAGCTCGCCGCAGGCCGCGCCTCCTTATCCGCACAGTTACGCGCGGACGCACGACAGCGCACAACTGCGCGCCGGGGAGGCGGAGTTGACCGCCGGCGCCACGGTCGTCGGATCGCCGGTCGCGTCATGACCAAGCGCCTGATGGGCAAGACGGTGTTCCTGCCGATGCACGACGGCGCCGGCGCCATCCAGGCCTACTTCCGGCGTGACGAGCTGGGCGACGACGGCTTCCGGCGCGTCGCCAAACTGCTCGATGCCGGCGATCTGATCGGCGTGGAAGGGACCCTCTTCCGGACCCGCACCGGCGAGTTGACGGTGCACGGCGCCGCGGTGCGAGCTGCTGGCCAAGGCGCTGCGGCCGCTGCCGGAGAAGTGGCACGACATGGGGGTCGAGCTGCGCACGCGCCGGCGGTATCTCGACCTCGCCATGAACCTCGACACCCGCGAGCGTTTCCGCCGGCGTTCCGCGATCATCGACACGGTGCGGCGCTTCCTGGTCGACGAGGGGTTCCTGGAGGTCGAAACGCCGGCCCTGCAGCCGATCTACGGCGGCGCCACCGCGCGGCCCTTCACCACGCACCACAACGCCCTCGACGCACGCTCTACCTGCGCATCGCCGACGAACTCTACCTGAAGCGCCTCATCGTGGGCGGCTTCGAGCGGGTCTTCGAGATCGGCAAGGATTTCCGCAACGAGGGGATGGACCGCACCCACAACCCCGAGTTCACCATGATGGAGTGCTACGCGGCCTACTGGGACTACACCGACATGATGGCCCTGGTGGAGCGGCTGTTCGCGCTGCTGGGCGAGCGCTTCGGCGCAGGACGGCCGAATCGTCTACGGCGGCCAGGAGATCGATCTGCGGGGCGGCTTCCGGCGGCTGCGCTTCCTGGACGGCCTGCGCGAGGCGACCGGCATCGACTTCCGCGGCCTCGCCGCGCGACGAGGTGGCGGCGCACGCCCGGCGTCTCGGCGTGCCGGTGTCGCCCGACATGGGGACCGGCAAGATCCTCGACGCGATGTTCAGCGCCCGCGTTGAGCCGGGCCTGATCCAGCCGACCTTCGTCATGGACCACCCGGAGGAGTTGAGCCCCCTGGCGAAGGCGCACCGCAGCGAGCCCGGCCTCGTGGAGCGGTTCGAGCCGTTCATGGCCGGCTTCGAAGTGGGCAATGCCTTCACCGAGTTGAACGATCCCGCGGAGCAGCGCCGCCGTTTCCTGGCGCAGGCCGCTCTGCGGGCGGCGGGCGACGACGAAGCGCAGCCGCTGGACGAGGACTTCCTGCAGGCGCTCGAGCACGGCATGCCGCCCACCGCGGGACTCGGCGTCGGGATCGACCGGCTCGTCATGCTGCTGTGCGACTGCCACTCGATCCGCGACGTGCTGCTGTTTCCGCACCTGCGGGCCGAGGAGCGCGCGGTGCGGGACGGTGGCGACCAGGCCGCGCCATGAGGTTCGCGGTCTACATCGCCGGCCGCTATCTGCGCAGCCGGCGCCGGTCGCGTTTCCTGAACCGGGTCACGGTCACGGCCATCACCGGCATCGCGCTCGGCGTGATGGTGCTCGACCTCACGCTGGCGATCATGAACGGCTTCCACGCCGAGGTGCGCCGCACGTTCGTGGACAGCATGCCGATGATCACGGTCGTCACCGGCGAGGTCGACGGCTTCGCGCGTCTCGGCGCCGTCATGGACACGATCGGCACGTTGCCTGGCGTGACCGGCGTGGCGCCGTTCGTGCGGCAGGAGGCGATCGTCAGCGTGCGCGGACGGAGCGGGCCGGCGCGTCACCGCGCGGCGGTCGTGTGGGGCATCGATCCCGACCTGCAGGACGCCGTCACCCCGCTGCGCGCGCACCTGCTGCCGCGCGATTTGGCGCTGGCCGGCCTGCGTCAGGCCGGCGCGGTGCCGGGCATCGTGCTCGGGGTCGAACTGTCCACCTCGCTCTACGCCGGTCTGGGCGACACCGTCCTGGTCACCGCGCCGGCGGGGGACCTCGATCTCGGCGACCTGCGGACGCAGAGTCATCCCTGCGTGGTGAAGGGGTTCCTCGAGACCGGCATGTACGAGTTCGACAGCCGCTTCGTCTATCTGCCCCTCGAGGCGGCGCGTGCCGCCTTCGGGTATGGGTCGCAGGGGGCGAGCGGCATCGGGGTGCGGGTTGGCGACATGCTCGCGGCGCCGCGGATAGCCCAGACGATCGAGGCGCGGCTGGGGGCGCAGCGCTTTCGTGCCACCGACTGGGTGGCGCTCAACCGGAACCTTTTCGAGTGGATCAAGATCGAGAAGGTGGTCATGTTCATCCTGCTGGGTTTGATCATCCTGGTGGCGGCGTTCAACATCATCGGCATCCTGACCATGATGGTGGGCGAGCGCGGCCGGGAGATCGGCATCCTGCTCGCCATGGGGGCGCGCAGCTCACAGGTGCAGGGAGTCTTCGTGCTGCAGGGGCTGGCGATCGGGGCGTTCGGCACTGTCGTGGGCAGCCTGGCGGGCTATCTTGGCTTCCTCTATCTGGATCGGGTCGGATTCCGGCTCCCGGGCGACGTCTACTTCGTGGACCGGGTGCCGGCGGTGGCGCAGGCGGGCGACTTCCTCGCGGTGGCGGGCGCGGCGCTGGCCATCACGCTGCTCGCCACGCTCTGGCCGAGTCGCGAGGCGGCGCGGCTGCGGCCGATGGAGATCATCCGTTGGAACTGACGGGAGGCGGCGTGGAGCCTCTGCTCGAGGCGCGGGGCGTGGGCAAGATCTACCGGCGACGGCAGGGCGAGGTCTGCGTCCTGGCGCAATGCGACTTCACGCTCGCTCCGGGCGAGGCGGTCGCGATCACCGGCCCGAGCGGCGCGGGCAAGAGCACGCTGCTCAACGTGCTCGGGGGGCTCGACGCGCCGACGGCCGGGAATGGTGCTGCACCGCGGGCTGTGAGCTCGCCCGGCACGGCGACCGCCTGGCCGCCTGGCGCAACCGCGAACTCGGCTTCGTGTTCCAGTCGCACTTCCTGCTGCCCGACTTCACCGCGCTGGAGAACGTGCTGCTGCCGGCGCGCATGTCCGGCCCCCTCGATGCGGCGGTCCGGTCCAGGGCCGCGGGGTTGCTCGATGCCCTCGGTCTGACCGGGCGCTCGGATCACCTTCCCGGCGAGTTGTCGGGGGGCGAGCAGCAGCGGGTGGCGGTGGCGCGGGCGTTCATGAACCGGCCGGGCGTCGTGCTGGCGGACGAGCCGTTCGGCAACCTCGACCGCGCCAAGGGCGAGGATCTGAGCCGCCTGCTGTTCGAATTGCGCGCGCGGGAGGGCACGGCCCTGGTGATCGTAACGCATGACCGCAGCCTCGCGGCGAAGGCGGATCGCACGCTGCTGCTGGGCGACGGCAGACTGGCGCCGGTCGGGGCGGCGGGAGAGGGGCGAACAACGTGAAATGCCACATCTGCGGCGAGCGCGAGGCGACGATCCACTATATCGAGATCATCGAAGGACAGAAGACGAGCCAGTGGCTCTGCCACGAGTGCGCGGACCGGGAAGGGATCACGCCTGGCGACGACGCCACGGCGGCGCACGGCGCGCTCGATGCGTTCCTCGGCGAGATGCTCAAGTCGACGCCACAGGAGCGGACGCGCGAGCGGGGGACGGAGGGGCCGACCTGCCCGACGTGCGGGTATGAATACCGGCGTTTGCAGGCGAGCGGCATGCTCGGCTGCCCCGACTGCTATGTGGCGTTCCGTCGCCAGCTGTTGCCGATGTTGCGTCGCTATCACGGGGACGTGAGCCACGTGGGCAAGCTGCCGCGCGACCACGGCCCGCGCGCCGCGCTGCGGCGCGAGATCGCGCAGTTGAAGGCATTGCTCGAACAGGCGGTGGGCCAGGAGAGCTACGAGGAGGCGGCCCGGCTGCGCGACGTGATCCGGCAGCAGGAGCGGCTAACCGAGTCGCTCGACCGCAGCGCCGACACCTCCGGCGGGGACGCCCCGTCCGGCCCCCCGCGCGAGGAGGCATAGATGTCGTTCGCCGACATCGCCGGCCGCGAGCCGGTCTGGCTGGATGGGTCGGGGCCGTACGGCCAGATCGTCATCTCCACCCGGGTCCGCCTGGCGCGCAATCTGCGCGGGCGGCACTTCACGCACCACGCCGGCGAGGCCGAACTGGTCGCGATCCGCCAGGAGGCCGGACGGCTGGTTCTGGATCGACCGGTCTTCATGGGCGGAGGGGATCTGGCGCTGGCCGATTGTCGTGCCCATGAGCGCAAGTTCCTGCTGGAGAGTCACCTGGCGAGTCCCGATCTGGTGCGCGATTTCCGCCACCGGGGGCTGCTGTTCTCCGCGGATCTGCGCCGGGTGGTCATGGTCAACGAGGAGGACCATCTGCGGGTGCAGGTGTTCCGGCCCGGATTCGATCCGGTGGCCACCTGCGGGGACGCCCTCGAGCTGGACGGGGAACTGGAGGATGTGCTGGATTTCGCCTGGTCGGATGAATTCGGCTATCTCACCGCCTGCCCGACCAATGTGGGCACGGCTTTCCGGATTTCCGTGCTGATCCACCTGCCGGCTCTCGTGCTCACGAACGAGATCGAGAAAATCCTCAATTCATTGCGCCAGCTCCAGTTCACGGTGCGCGGTCTGTTCGGGGAGGGGAGCGCGGTGCGCGGCGCGCTGTTCCAGATCTCGAACATGGGCACGCTCGGGCGCAGCGAAGAGACCATCACGAACGATTTCACGCGGCACGTGTCCAAGGTGATCCAGTACGAGAAGCTGGCGCGCGACGGTCTGTTCGAGCGCGACCCCGATGGTGTGCGCGACATGGCGCACCGCGCCTTCGGCACGGTGCGGGGAGCCTGGCTGATGACCTCCACCGAGGCGTTCGACCGTCTTTCCCACGTGCGGCTCGGCGTCTGTCTCGGCGTCCTGCCGCCGCTGCCGATGGGGCAGCTCAACCGGGCTCTGGTGGAAATGCAGCCGGCCCACGTGCAGGTGAGCGCTGGCGCCGCCATCAAGGGCCGCGAACGCGCGGCCGCGCGCGCCGCGCTATCTGCGCAAGCTTTTCGCCTGAAGCGGTTTGCACTCAAGCCGGACGTCGCCGGCGCGATGATAACCGCAGGTTTCCGGCCCGGGGGCCGCGCTGGCGTGGCCGTGGGGGTCGGCGTATATTGCGCGCACACGCGCGGGGTGAGCGGCTTCCTGTCGCCGCCGGCTCGCCCGTCGCGAACGGAGGCGCCGCGTCATGAACGATCGCTTCACGCAGAGGGTCCGCAAGGTCCTGTTCCTCGCGCGCGAGGAAGCGGGACGCATGCAGCACGACTACATCGGCACGGAGCACCTCCTGCTCGGCATCATCCGCGAGGGCGAGGGCGTGGCGGCCCAGGTGCTGCGGCGCCTCGGCGTCGACTTCGAGCAGATCCAGCGGGCGATCGAGGAGATCGTCACGCCGCAGAGCGGCGCGATCACGATCGGCGAGATTCCCTTCACGCCGCGCGCCAAGCGCGTGCTCGAGCTGTCGATCGACGAGGCGCGGCTGCACAATCACAACTACGTCGGCACCGAGCACCTGCTGCTGGCCCTGATCAAGGAGGGCGAGGGGGTGGCGGCGCGCGTCCTGACGGATCTCGGCGCGGACCACGAGAAGGTCAAGCGCGAGGTCATGAAGGCGCTCGGCTCGGGCGCGCGGGGCCAGCCGGCCGCGCCGGCCGCCAGCACGCAAGGGCGGCAAGTCGGCCAAGAAGGAGACGCCGATCCTCGACCAGTTCGGCCGCAACCTGACCGAGATGGCGCGCGAGGGGAAGCTCGACCCGACCATCGGACGCGACGAGGAGATCGAGCGCGTCATCCAGATCCTCAGCCGCCGCAAGAAGAACAACCCGGTGCTGATCGGCGAGCCGGGCGTCGGCAAGACCGCCATCGTCGAGGGCCTGGCCTCGCGCATCGTGGAGGGCGACGTCCCGGGTCCGCTGCGCGACAAGGAGATCATCACCCTCGACCTGGCGAGCGTTGTCGCCGGCACGAAGTACCGCGGCCAGTTCGAGGAGCGCCTCAAGCAGATCATGGAGGAGATCCGCGAGTCGGACGACATCATCCTGTTCATCGACGAACTGCACACGATCGTCGGCGCGGGCGGGGCCGAGGGCGCCATCGACGCCTCGAACATGCTGAAGCCGGCGCTGTCGCGCGGCGAGATCCAGTGCATCGGCGCCACGACCCTCGACGAGTACCGCAAGTACATCGAGAAGGACGGCGCGCTCGAGCGCCGCTTCCAGCCGATCATCGTCAATCCGCCGAGCGAGGCGGAGACGACCGAGATCCTCTTCGGCCTGCGCGACCGCTACGAGGCGCACCATCGCGTGAAGTACCAGGACGACGCGGTCCGGGCCGCGGTCTTCCTGTCCAACCGCTACATCTCCGGCCGCTTCCTGCCCGACAAGGCCATCGACGTGATCGACGAGGCCGGCTCGCCGGGCGCGCCTGTCCATGGCCGTGGTGCCGCCCGACCTGCGCGAGATCGAGAAGCGGATCGAGGAGGTCATCAAGGAGAAGGAGTCGTGCATCCAGGCGCAGGAGTTCGAGAAGGCGGCCCGCTTCCGCGACGAGGAGAAGGAACTCAAGCGCAAGCTCGCCGGACCTGAAGAAGAGCTGGAGCGAGCGAGAAGAGCGACCAGGTCGCGCTGGTGGACACGGCGATGATCTGCCGGGTCATCTCCGACATGACCGGCATCCCGGTGGCGGAGGTCGAGGAGGAGGAGACGCGCAAGCTCCTGCGCATGGAGGAGGAGCTGCGGCAAGTGGATCATCGGCCAGGACGAGGCGATCGAGGCCGTATCGAAGGCCATCCGCCGCAACCGCGCCGGGCTGCGCGATCCGCGGCGTCCGATCGGCTCGTTCATCTTCCTCGGACCCACCGGCGTCGGCAAGACCGAGGTCGCGCGGCGGCTGGCCGAGTTCCTGTTCGGCGACCAGGACGCGCTGATCCGCGTCGACATGTCGGAGTACATGGAGAAGTTCTCGGTCTCGCGCCTGGTCGGCGCGCCGCCCGGCTACGTCGGCTACGACGAGGGCGGCATGCTGACCGAGAAGGTGCGCCGCAAGCCCTACTCCGTGGTCCTGCTCGACGAGATCGAGAAGGCGCACCCGGACGTCTTCAACATCCTGCTCCAGGTGCTCGAGGACGGGCAGCTGACCGACAGCTTCGGGCGCACGGTCGACTTCAAGAACACGGTGCTGATCATGACCTCGAACGTCGGCAGCCGTCACGCCAAAGCGAGCAGCGGGCTCGGGTTCAATTCGGAAGCGGACACCGCCGACAACACCGCGAAGCGGATCCAGACGAGCATTTCCGGCGACGTCAGGAAGACCTTCAGTCCCGAGTTCCTCAACCGCATCGACGAGGTCATCTACTTCCGGCCGCTCGAACGCGAGCACATGAGCCAGATCGTGGAGATCCTGCTGCGGGATGTGAACAAGCGCCTGGCGAGCCTCGAAATCGAGTTCGACTTCACGGCCGAGGCCAAGGAGTTCCTGACGTCGGTGGGCTTCGACCCCGACAACGGGGCGCGTCCGTTGCGCCGTGCGATCCAGCGCTACGTCGAGGATCCGCTCAGCGAGAAGCTGCTGCGGGGCGAGGTGCGCAGCAATTGCCGCCTGGTGATCGGGGCCGCCAACGAGCGGCTCAGCTTCACCGTCGAGCCGCGCGACACGGTTGACGCGGACGCCGCGCATGAAGGGGTTCCACCCGGCTGATCGGTTGCGACTCCCCCGGACCCCGCCGGCCGCGGTCGCCCGACCGCGGCCGGCCGCGTTGCGGGCATTCCCCTGCTTGCCGCGCGCGGTGGCGGGACGTAAATTGCGGGAACTCGCGGCGCGCCGGGCCGTTTGAGTTGCCGGACGGCGCGCCCCCTGCTAAGGTGCCGCCGATCCGCCCGGTGCCCGCCCCCTCCACGGAGAGAGCGTAAACAGAGGATGACAGCCTTTCGATTCCGGTCTCTCATTGTCGCCGTAGCCTGCGTCGCGGGTGTTTTCGCCGTGCGGGTGCGCGCCGCGGAACCGGTCGTGACCGGCGTGACGATCGTCGGGGCACGGACCGTGTCGGCCCGGCAGGTCGTCGCGTGGAGCGGGCTGGAACCCGGCAAGCCGCTCTCGCGGGACGCCGTGGCCGCTGGTATCCGGCGGCTCTACGCCACGCAGAAATTTTCGGACCTCTTCGTCTATGCGCAGCCCGAGTCGGGCGGCGTGCGCCTGCTGGTCAACCTGTCCGAGTTCCCGCGCGTGCGGCAGGTCGTCTTCAAGGGCAACGAGAAGGTGAAGAAGGAGGATCTGGTCGAGGTCTTTCCGCCGGCGGTCGGGCAGTTCGCCAATCCGGCGATCATCGCGCGTGACCTCGGGAAGATCCGCGAACTGTACTACGATCGCGGGTACTACAACGTCGCCGTTACGACCGACTCCACCCGGCGTGGACGCCGCCGGATTGACCGACGTGACCGTGCAGATCGTCGAAGGCAAGAAGGTCAAGACGCGGTCCATCGCCTTCGTGGGCAACCAGACCGTCAACTCGGGCGACCTGCGCGGCGCCATGAAGCAGAAGACGGGCGGTTTCCTGCGCAGCGGGGCGTTCAAGAAGAAGCAGTTCGAGGAGGACCGCGAGCGCATCGTCAGCTGGTACCGCGATCGTGGCTACCTCGACGCGGCGATCACGGAGGTCGGGCAGACGCTGGACGATGATCGCGAGAATCTCGACCTGGTCATCCACGTCACCGAGGGCGAGCCTCTATCGCGTGGGCGACATCAACTGGTCCGCGAACAAGGTCTTTGACGACGCCACGATCGCCGAGCGCATCACCCTGCAGAAGGGCAAGCTGTTCAGCGAGGGCGATTACCAGCGCATGCTGCAGGGGCTGCACTCGCTCTACTACGACAGCGGGCACATCTACGCCACCATCGAGCCGTTGCGCAACGTACGTGGCGACACCGTCGATCTCAGTTTCACCTTCCGCGAGGGGGAGCCGGCGCGCGTCCGCGACATCGAGGTCGTCGACAATTCCAAGACGTACGACCGGGTTATCCTGCGGCAGCTGTCCATCTTCCCGGGCGACATCTTCAGCAACAGCAAGGTGGGGAACTCCCAGCGGGACATCTTCGGCCTGGGCTACTTCGAGGACGTGCAGGTCGAACCGCAGCCGACCGACGACAGCGGCGACATCGACCTGGTCTTCAAGGTGAAGGAGAAGCAGACCGGGCAGTTCTCGTTCGGCATGGCCTACAGCGCGCAGACATCGGTGACCGGCTTCATCCAGGTCGCGGAGAACAACTTCCTCGGCAAGGGGCAGAACGTCAGCCTGGCCTGGCAGTTCGGCAGCCGGCGACGCTACGTCGACCTCAGCTTCACGGAGCCGTGGTTCCGCGGCACGCCGACGACGCTCGGCGCGGATCTGTTCGACCGCTTCCAGTACAACTTCGACGACTTCTACGAGAGCCGGGTGCGCGGCTTCGCCCTGCGGCTCGGCCGCCGCATTCCCGGCACGCGGCGCAGCACCGTCGGTCTGCGCTACGAGCTGTCGGCCACGCGACTCGCGAACTTCAGCCAGTCCTACATCGACCTATCTCGACAACCTGGAGTCGCAGATCGGCACCAGCGAGCTGCCATTCGAGCGGCTCGACCGTGTCGACTGGCCGCGGCGCAAGAGCGCGCTCACGCTCACGCTCAACCGCAATTCCACCGACAGCCCGTTCTTCCCGACCGCCGGTTCGCGCACCAATTACAGCGCGGAACTGTCCGGCGGGCCGCTCGGCGCGGACATCGACTATCAGAAGCACTTCCTCACGCACTCCTACTTCCAGAAGCTGCCGGGCGGGCTGGCGCTGAACCTGCGCTCCATGCTGGGCCTGATCGTCGGCCTCAACGGGGCCGACCAGGTGCCGGACTACGAGAAGTTCCGGCTGGGCGGCAACCGGCTCTATCCGCTGCGCGGATACCGGGATCTGGAGGTTGTCCCGCGCGGCAATCCCGGTTTTATCGGCGGGCGTTTCTTCACGATCCTGAACACGGAAGTCCTGTATCCCTTGACGAAGGCGGTGCAGGTGCTAGCTTTCCTGGATCAGGGTGACACTTGGAACAGCTTCGGAGAGGCCGACTTCACGAACCTGCGCAAGGGCGCCGGATTCGGCCTCCGGGTCGATGTGCCGATGATGGGCCAGATCGGCTTTGACTATGGCTACGGTTTCGACCGCCTCGGCGGCCCGGCCTGGGAGCCGCATTTCAACTTTGGCACTTTCTTCTGATCGCACGGTCTCCTGAAGGAGCAGGCATGACTTCACTTGTCCGTCGGTTCGCGCGCGTCGTCCGTTCCCCTCGCGCTGGCGCTGGGCGCGCTGATGATCGCGCCCCCGTCGGTTCGCGCGGAGAGCAAGCCGATCGCGTTGATCGATTCGCAGCGTCTGGCGAAGGAGTACGGGGCCGCCCGCGACGCTTCCGAGGCCCATAAGAAATTCGTCCAGGACCTCGAGCGCGAGATGGAAACGAAGGAGAAGACTCTGCAGCGTTTCCTGGAGGACATCGACAGCCAGAAGATGCTGCTGGGCGAAGCGGCTCTGCAGCAGAAGCAGCTGGAATTCCAGAAGATGCGGGATGAGTACTACAGCTTCCAGCAGCAGGCTGAGGAGAAGGTCGCCCTGGACTACAAGACCCGCATCGGTCCCATCCTCGACCAGGTGCGCACGATCGCGGAACGGCTGGGCAAGGAGGAGGGGTTCGCGCTCATCCTGGACAGCGCCTCGCTGACCACCATCTACATCGACTCGAGCGTCGACCTGACCGACAAGGTCCTCACCGCTCTGGTCAGCGGCAAGTGACGGTCCGCCGATCCGGCCGGAAGGGTGGGGCATGCCGATGAGCGCCGTGCGGTTGAGCGAACTGGCGTCGGCGCTGGGCCTGACGCGCGAGGGGGACATTGACCCGCTCATCCGCGGCGCGGCCGGCATCGAAATGGCCGGCGCCTGGCCAGATCACTTTCGTCGACAGCCCCCGCTTCGCGCGGCATCTGGAGGAAACCGGCGCCGCCGCGGTGATCCTGCGGCCGGGAGTGACGACCCGGCTGCCCTGTCTGCGTGCCCCCGACCCGCACGCGGCGTTTGCGGCGGTGCTGGCCGGTTCGCGCCGCCCCGCGGACGCATCTTCCCGGAGGGTGTGCACCCGACCGCGGTGGTCGACGCCACCGCCGCGTTGGGCGCAGGGGATCGCGATCGGGCCGTACGCGGTCGTGGGCGCGGGTGCGCGTCTGGGTGACCGTTGCGCCCTGGGGGCGCATGTCGTGATCGGACCGGATGCCGTGCTCGGGGCCGATTGCACCCTGTACCCGCACGCCGTCGTGCGGGAAGAATGCGTGCTGGGTGCGGAAGTGATTGTCCACGCCGGTGCGGTGGTCGGCAGCGACGGTTTCGGCTACCTCCTCGGCGCCGAGGGATTGCGCAAGATCCCGCAGATCGGCAACGTGGTCCTCGAGGACCGCGTCGAGGTGGGGGCCAACGCCTGCGTCGACCGGGCTCAGACCGACGTCACGCGGGTGGGTCGTGGCAGCAAGATCGACAATCTGGTTCAGGTCGGGCACAACGTGGTGATCGGGCAGGACTGCGCCCTCTCCGCCCAGTGTGGGATTTCCGGCAGCTCGGTTCTGGGAGATCGGGTGGTCATGGGCGGTCAGGCCGGCTGTGGGGACCATCTGCGCGTCGGCAACGACGTCAAGGTGGGCGCCCAGTCCGGTCTTGACCGCGACCTGCCGGCCGGCACCGCCGTGTTCGGCTATCCGGCGGTGGAGCGGCGGCGGGCTTTCCGCCTGATCGCCCTCACGCATCGTCTGCCGGAGTTCGCGGCGCGCCTGCGGGCAGTCGAGGTTGCGCTCGGCCTGGGCGGCCGGGCCGCGGAGGAGAAGCCCTGATGATCCTCCAGCAGCGCACCCTGAGCCGCGCCGTCACCATGGAGGGGGTCGGGCTCCATACCGGTGCGCAGTCGACGATCACTTTCGAGCCGGCGCCGCCCAACAGCGGCATCGTGTTCGCGGTGACCACGCCCGCGGGGCAGGCGGAGATCGCGGCCGTGGTGGAGAACGTGCCGACCGATCAGGGCGGCCTTCGCAACACCACGCTCGGTCTGGGCGAGGTGCGGGTCCAGACCGTCGAGCATGTGCTGGCCTCCCTGGCCGGCGCGGGGGTGACGAATTGCCGGGTGGCGATCCGGGGCGTCGAGCCCCCGGAGCCGGCGGACGGCAGCGTCCTGGCGTATCTGGAACTGCTGGACGACGCGGGGATCGAGGAGCAGGGGTTGCCGGCGACCTATTTCAAGGTGCCCTTTCCCATCTCGCTGCGTCTGGGGGACGTCGAACTGGACGCGGTGCCGGCCGAAAGTTTCACGCTGACTTTTCATATCGACTACGACGACCCGTTGATCGGTCGCCAGTCGGCCACGTTCGACATCCGACCGGACGTCTTCCGCCGGGAGATCGCGCCGTGCCGCACCTTCGCGCTCAAGCGGGACGTGGCGCGGCTCCAGGCGATGGGGCTGGGGCGGGGCGGGACCCTGCGCAACGCGCTCATCGTCGACGACGGTCACCTGGTCGGCGACACGACGCTGCGCTTCCGCGACGAATTCGTGCGGCACAAGATCCTCGACCTGCTCGGCGATCTGTCGCTGCTCGGCATGCCGATCCAGGGGCACGTCACGGCGCGGCGCGCCGGGCACGATTCGAACGTGGCGTTCGTGCGCGAACTGGCCCGCCGCGAGCGGAAGCAGCCGCGGACCTACCCGTCGCGCCATCCGACGCAGTGGGACATCGGCGCGATCATGGAGATCATGCCGCACCGCT
Organism: uncultured bacterium; assembly: GCA_963772145.1. GTDB lineage: Bacteria > Krumholzibacteriota > Krumholzibacteriia > LZORAL124-64-63 > LZORAL124-64-63 > CAVSZB01. The sequence goes on along the minus strand of CAVYVY010000018.1, from coordinate 101,475 downwards.
ATCCCTTCCTGCTCGTCGACCGCATCATCGAGCTGGTCAACGGGCAGCGCGTCGTCGGCATCAAGAACGTCACGATCAACGAGCCGTTCTTCCAGGGGCATTTCCCGGGTCATCCGATCATGCCGGCGGTGCTCATCATCGAGGCGATGGCGCAGACCGGCGGGGTTCTGCTCCTGAGCAGCGTGGACAATCCGCCCGGGAAGCTGGTCTATTTCAGCGGCATCGATCAGGCGCGGTTCCGCCGGCCGGTCACGCCGGGCGACCAGATCCGTTTCGAACTGGAGCTGCTGAAGATCCGGGGGCCGGTCTGCAAGATGCGGGGGCAGGCCTTCGTGGGGGAGGAACTGGTCGCGGAAGCCGAGCTCATGTCGACGATCGTGGATCGCTAGACGGAATCGATCGAGGAGGAAGCGTGGAGAAGCTGAATCGGCAGCCGCTGCCCGGCCCGCGGCCCGTACATGCCGCGGAGATCCACCCGACGGCGGTGGTGGACGCGAGGGCGCGACTCGGGCACGACGTCATCATCGGCCCGCACGCGGTCATCGGGCCGGACGTGGAAATCGGTCCGGGTTGCCGGATCGGCTCCTCCGTCCTGATCGACGGTCACACCGTGCTCGGGCGCAACAACCAGGTTTTCCATGGCGCGGCGATCGGCAGTCCGCCGCAGGACCTGAAGTACCGCGGCGAGACCAGCTTCGTCGAGATCGGCGACGACAACGTGATCCGCGAGTACGTGACCATCCACCTCGCCACGGGCGAGGGGGAGCAGACCCGCGTCGGCAGCGGCAACATGCTGATGGCCTATGTGCACGTCGCGCACAATTGCCACATCCATGACCATGTCGATTCTGGCCAACGCGGTAAATCTGGCGGGGCACGTCGAGGTGGAGGACTGGGCCATCCTCGGCGGCATGACCCCCGTGCACCAGTTCGTGCGCATCGGCCGGCACTCGTTCGTCGGTGGCGGCAGTCGCCTGCCGCAGGATGTGCCGCCGTTCGTCAAGGTCGCGGGCAATCCGGTCGCCGTGGCCGGCATCAACGCGGTCGGTCTCAAGCGACGCGGCTTCGCTGACGACGAGATCGCGAACATCAAGGATGCCTACCGCCTGCTGTACCGCAGCGGGCTGAACGTCAGCCAGGCGCTCGAGCGGATCGCCACCGACTGCCGGCTCACGCGCAGCATCGAGGATCTCATGGCTTTCATCCGGAGGTCCGAGCGGGGCATCGTCCGCTGACCGCACCGACGCACCGGGGAGGGCTCGCTCTCCCTCCGCGCCCCGGAGGCGCCCGATGACGCCGTCCCCTGTCGCGCGCGCACCCCACATTTTCCTCTCCTGCGGCGAGGCCAGCGGCGACCGCTACGGCGCGGCCCTGGTCGCGGCGCTGCGTCGTCGTCGGCCCGATCTGCGGCTCACCGCCGCTGGGCGGTCCCGCGCTGGCGGCGGCCGGCGCCAACCATCATCCAGTCGAGCGGACCGCTCGCGGTCATGGGTTTCGGCGAGGTGCTCGGCGCGCTGCCGCGGCTGCTGGCGGCGCGTCGCCGCGTCTGGCGCCACCTGTCGCGCGGCGACATCGATCTGTGCGTGCCGGTGGACTTTCCCGGCTTCAACCTGCGGGTGGCGGCGGCGGCGCGCGCCGCGCGGCATCCCGGTCTTCTACCTGGTGGCGCCGCAACTCTGGGCCGTGGGGCGGCTGGCGGCTGCGTGGATTGCGGCGGGCGGTGGACCGTCTCGGCGTCATCCTGCCGTTCGAACCGGACTGGTTCGGCGCGCGCGGGATCGACGTGGTGGCGCTCGGGCACCCGCTCGTGGAGGACTATCCGGCGGCCGTCGTCCGGCGCTGCACTCCGACCGGCGCGAGGCGCGACTGGGCGCTCCCGACGCTCCGCTCACGCTGGGACTGCTGCCGGGCAGCCGTCGGCAGGAGGTGCGCCCGCCTGCTGCCGGTGCTGCTGGCGCGCCGCCGCTCTGCCTGCGCGCGCGACTCGCGCCGCGCCCGTTGCGCTGCGTCGTGAGCGCGGCGCCGGGCCTCGATCCGGAGTCTCCTGGCGGCGGCGGCGCGGCAGGGAGCGACGATTTCCGCGACGCCGCTGGCCGAGCTGCTGCCGGAGCTCGATCTCGCGCTGGTCTGCAGCGGCACCGCCTCGCTCGAGGTGGCGCTGGCCGGCGTGCCGCACGAGGTCGTGTACCGCACCTCGTCGTTCAGCTACGCGGTGGCGCGCCGCCTGGTGCGGGTGCCGCACATCGGGCTGGCGAACCTGATCCTGGCGGAGCCGACTTCGTGCGGGAGCACATCCAGGCGGAGGTGACGCCCCGGCGCTGAGCCGCCGCTCTGGGCGGACTGGCTCGGGGACGCGGCGCGCCGGCGCCGGTTCGCCGCCGACGTGGACCGCCTGCGGGCGCGGCTCGGTCCGCCGGGAGCGTGGGAGCGGGCCGCGGACGCGGCGCTGGACGCTGCTGGACGCCCGGCTCGCGGCCGCGCCGCCGGGAGGGGTGAGAATGCGTGCGTGCCGGTCATCCCGCCCTGCAGGGCTGGAAGTTGCGGCTCGCCTCGCCGGCGTGGCGACTGCTCGTCCTGGCGGTGCCGCGTGCGGCCCCGGCCCGCCGCGCGGCCGGCGCACGCCGGTCCGGTCATCTATGCCTGCCTGCACCGGGACCTGATTCCGGCCATCCTGTACGTGCGTCCGTCGCGTCCGGTGCTGCTGGTCAGCCAGAGCGCCGACGGCGAAGTGCTGATCAGCGCCCTCGCGTCCGCACGGGTTCGGCTTCGCCCGCGGCTCCACCGGGCACGGCGGGGGGCCGGCGTTCATGCGCCTGCTCGACGGCGCTGCGCGAGGGGCGCAGCGTCGGCGTCGCGGTCGACGGTCCGCGCGGGCCGTTCGGCGCGGTGCGGGAGGGGGTCGTCCAGCTCTCCCGGCTCAGCGGCCGGCCGGTCGTGCCGTTGCGCGCCCGCGCCGCGACACTGCTGGCGCCTGCGCACCTGGGACGGCACGATCGTGCCGTGGCCCGGCGCGGTGGCGCTGGATCGACGAGGGGTCGCCGCTGCAGGTGCCGCCGGAGGAGGATCCGGCCCAGACACCGCTGTGGAGCGCGCGGATCGCCGCCGCACTGGCGGAGGGGCGATGAACGCGGGCCGGATTCTCGACTGGCGTGAGCCGCCGGCCCGCGGCTGGCGGCGCGGCTGTGGGGCCGGGCGGACGCGCCGCCGGCGTGGTTGCGGGGCAGCGGCGCGGGCCACGGCGCCGATCAACCGGCCGTGCTGTCGCGACGTGTCGCCGCGCGCGGCACGCCTGCCGCCGTCGCTCGCCGCTGGTCGTGTCGCTCGGCAACCTGCGCGTCGGCGGGCACCGGCAAGACGCCGGTCGCGCTCGACCTGATCCGGCGGTCTGGCGGCGCGGGGCCACCGCGGCGTGGTGGTCACCCGTGGACACGGTTCGCCGCTGCGCGGGCCGCTGCGGGTCGCGGCGGACGAATGCGCGGGCCGGCGACGAGGCGAGGCTGCTGGCCGCCGTCTCGCCCGCCTGGACGGTGATCCAGGCCGCGGATCGCGTCGCGGGGCTGGCGCTGGCGCGGTCGCTGGCGCCGGCGGTGATCCTGCTGGAGGACGCGCACCAGAGCGCCGGCTTGCCGCGGCATGCCGACGTGCTGATCCTCGATCGCTGGCGCGTCGAGGGCGACGAGATCGTCCCGCTGGCCGGGCCGCTGCTGCCGTGGGGGCCGTACCGGGAAGGGCCGGAGGGGGCGTTGCGCGCGGCGATCTGGCTGGTGGAAGGGTCGCTGCCGCCGGGCGGGGAGTGGCCGCCGGCCTCGGACGCGGAGGGGCGCCGCGTGCTCGCCTTCCATCGGGAAATGAGACTGGCGACAGCGGCGGCACCGGACGCCGGATGCGGCTGGGGGGTCATTTCCGGCCTCGCGCGACCGGAACTGTTCGAGGCCGGCTGCGCGCGGCTGCTGGATCGTGCGCCGCGTCTGGCGATCCGCGTCGATGACCACGCGGCCTACACCGCGCGGGTGGTGGCGCGCGCGCTGGCCGCCGGATCCGCAGCCGGGGTTACCGCGCTGGCTCACGACCGCGAAGGATGCGGTCAAGCTGGCGTCGGTCTGGCCGGCGCAGCCGCCGCTGACGGTGGTCGAGACTGGCGATCGTCTGGGACCAAAGCGAGACGCTCCCCGACCTCGTCGAGGAGCGTCTCGCGCGGTCGTTGCGGGGGCGCCGTTCAGTTGCTGATGATCGCGCCGACGAAAGTCACCATCAACGAGGCGGGAACTACGATGTCCGTCTCCGACCCGGTCTCGTGCCCGTGGAAGCGGATCTCGGCGATGGCCGTGAACGACGGCCGCGATGCCGTGTACAACTCCGCGAACCAGGGCCGGTCCTTCATGAACCTGTCGGCGACCAGGATCGGCACGCTGGCCACGTCGTTCACCGGCACCAGGACATCGGTCCGCGCATCGACCCGGTTGTAGCTGACCAGCGAATCGCCGGCCGCGGTCAGGGGCACCCACGTCAGGTCGTAGGACGTGATGTGGAAGTAGCTGTAGGGTGATCCCTCGGGCAGGGTGACGACTTCGTTGTACGGCCGGGCCATGAATTTCACTTCGACGATATCGATGGGGAAGGTGTCGTCGATGGTTCCGGCCTCCTTGTCCGAACCGACGTCCAGGTAGCCGGAGACCAGCGGGGCCCCCTGGTTCACCAGGCTGACCTCGCAGACCAGCCGCTGGAACTCGTTGCCGTCCTGGGAGCAACCGGCAAGCAGACCTACTGTTCCGGTCAGTGCCAGCAGTACGGTCAGCGTGAGCGTTTTCCCTGAGCGCATCACAACCATGCCTCCTCGCGATGGGAATCCGGCAAGGGCCGGTCAACCGGCCGGCAGCCGGGCTGCAATCCACGTGCCACTATAGATCGCGCGCCGGGGCTCCGGCTTGAGGCCTATTGTCGCCTCCTGTCGTGGGACCGCCTCCCGCCCGGCAGCGGAGCGGGCAAATCGCAAGTGCGCCACCGGCATCATTGCCGCGCCCGGTCGGAACGGCCTATATTGGCCCGGTCGCTGGTGGCCGGGTGCCGCTCGCGGGGAGGAGATGCGATCATGACCGTCGACGACCCGCTGCACAGCCGTTTCCTGGTGATCGGTTCCGGCATCGCCGGCCTGCAGTTCGCGCTGCTGGCCGCGGCGCACGGCACCGTCCGCATTGCCACCAAGAAGGAATCCCGGGAGAGCAACACCAACTACGCGCAGGGCGGGATCGCCGCGGTGCTGTCGCCGCTGGATGATTTCGCCTCCCATGTGCGCGATACCCTCACGGCCGGCGACGGGCTCTGCCGGGAGCCGGTCGTGCGGGCGATGGTGGAGGCCGCGCCGCGCCTGATCGCGCGACTGCTCGGCGTCGGCTGCGATTTCAGCCGCCAGGGGGACGCGGCCGACGCCCCGTTCGCGCTCGGTCGCGAGGGGGGCCACTCCCATTCCCGCATCGTCCACGCGAAGGATCTGACCGGACGGGAGATCGAGGCGCGGCTGCTGGCGGCCTGCCAGCGGCATCCCGACATCCGGCTCGACGAGAACCACCTCGGGCTCGACCTGATTCGCGGGCGGGCGCTCGGACTCGACGGGGGCGGAGGCGGAGCGCATCGTCGGCTGCTGGATCCTCGATCACCAGACGCTGACCCGTCGCGCCTGCCTCGCCGACGTGGTCGTGCTCGCCACCGGCGGCTGCGGCAAGGTCTACTCCTACACGTCCAACCCCGACATCGCCACCGGCGACGGGCTGGCCATGGCGTGCCGCGCCGGCGCGACGCTGGCCGAATCTCGAGTTCGTGCAGTTCCATCCCACCTGCCTGTACCATCCCGACGCCAAGAGCTTCCTGATCTCCGAGGCGGTGCGCGGCGAGGGGGCGGTGCTGATCAACGCGACGCGGCGAGCGTTTCATGGGGCGCTACCACCCGCAGCCGGAACTGGCGCCGCGCGACGTCGTGGCGCGCTCGATCGATCAGGAGATGAAGGCCACCGGCGCGAAGTGCGTGTACCTCGACCTGCGCCACCTCGACCGGGCGCGCGTGGAGGCGCGCTTCCCGAATCTCGTCGCCACCTGCGCCCGCTTCGGCATCGACATGGCCGGCGAACCGGTGCCGGTGGTGCCGGCCGCCCACTACATGTGCGGCGGCGTGCGCACCGACCTGCAGGGGCGCACGAACCTGGCCGGGCTCTACGCGATCGGCGAGGTGGCCTGCACCGGCGTGCACGGCGCCAACCGCCTGGCGAGCAATTCGCTCCTCGAGGCGGTGTTCTTCGCCGAGAGCGCGGCCGCCGCCGCGGCCGCGCGAGCCGCGGCGGTTCGCGCCGGAGCGACCGCCCGCCCGCGCCGCGCGACGATCGGCCGCCGGCCCACGATCACGGACCGGAGCACGTCGTGCTCGACCACGACTGGGACACCGTGCGCCGCGTGATGTGGGACTACGTGGGCATCGTGCGCAACCGCCAGCGCCTGGACATCGCGCTCAGCCGCGTGCGCGACATCCGGCGCACGGTCGAGGAGGTCTACCGCGCGTCGTGCATCAGCCCCGACCTGGTCGAACTGCGCAATATCGCCCTGGTGGCCGAAATGATCGTCCTCTGCGCGCGCGCGCGGCACGAGAGCCGCGGCCTGCACTGGACCGTCGACCATCCCGGCAAGGCTCCCGGCCCGGCGCGCGACACGCTGATCGGGCGGGGTCGTCGCCTGCGCCCGCTCGCGCTCGATCCCGCTGGACGGCACATGAACTGGTTCGAGACCGCTTTCGGCGCGCATTACCCGCTGATGTACGCCCATCGCGACGCGGCCGAGGCGGGCGCGGCGGTCGCGGCGATCGCGCGGCTCGCTGCCGCTGGGCGCGGGACCGCGTGCCTGGACCTCGGCTGCGGTGCGGGGCGGCATCTTCCGTTCCTGGCGGAGGGGGGGCGGCAGGTTGTCGGCCTCGACCTGTCGCAGACTTTGCTGACGGCGGCGCGCGGGGCGGCCGCTGTCGCGGGGGCCGTGCTTGTAAGGGGCGACATGCGGCAGTTGCCGCTCGGGGACCGGATCTTCAGCGCGGTGGCCTCGCTGTTCACCGCGTTCGGGTATTTCGGACCGCTCGCGTCTCACGGGACGGTGGTGGGCGAAATTGCGCGCGTTCTGCGGCCGGGCGGGCACTGGTACCTGGACTACCTCAACTGCGCGGCGGTGCGGCGCGATCTGGCGGGCGGCGACTCGACGACGCGCTGGCGGGACAGCGGCCCGCTGTCCGTGGGCGAATTGCGGTCCGTGGCCGTCGATCGCGTCGTGAAGCAGGTGGTCGTGCGGCCGCGCCCGGGATGCGCGGCCGAGGCGGCGGCGCTCGGCGTGCCGTCCGGGGGACTCGCCTACGGGGAGGAAGTCGCCCTGTTCGAACTCGGTCGAACTCGACGCGCTGGCCGCCCCGCACGGATTGTGGCGGGTGGGGGAGGCCGGCGGGTACGCCGACGAAGCGTTCAGCTCTCCCCAGGCCTCCCGCTGGCTGCTGGCCTATCGGCGGGAGGAGCGGTCATGAACCTTCCGGTACGCGGCGGACCGCTGGTCGACGACGGCGAACTGAGCCCCCTCTTCCGCGCCTGGCTCGGCGGTCGCGCCGGGCGGCCGGCCGCGCGGGACGAATGGCGCCGCTTCCTGCACGACCGCCCGCCGTGCACCGGCCCCGCGCCGGCGTGGGACGCCGCGGCCTGGCGCGAACGCTGGCTGCCGGAACTCCTCGCGGACCAGCCCGATGACGCGAGCCGGCGACTGTGTGCCGCGCACGTGGCGCGCCTCGCGGCAGGCGAGGCGGACGTCGTCATCACCGGCCAGCAGCCCGGCTTCCTCGGCGGCCCGCTCTACACGTTGTACAAGGCGGCCGCGGCCGTGGCGGCGGCCGCCGCGCGCACGGCGGCCGGCCGGTCCGACCGTGCCGCTCTTCTGGTTCGGCGATGACGACGACGACCGGGTGGAGGCGTTCGCCCCGTGGCTCTGGGATCCGGCGCGCGGGGCGTTGCTGCGCGCCATGCCGCCGGATGGCCCCGCCGACCAGATGGTCGGGGCGTCTGTCGGCGTCGGCGTGGAGCGGCGCCGAGGCGGCCTGGCTGGCGAGCCGGGAGGCGGGCGGCGGGCTGGCGGCGGAGCTGGCGGCGATCTGGAGGCGGGGGCGCGACGGAGGGTCTGGGTTGGGGACGCTTGCAGCGGCGGGCGCTGCTGCGTCTGTTCGCGGGGACCGGACTGCTCGCCGTGTCGGGCGACTGACGCGCAGCTGCACGCGGTCGCCGCGCCGTTCTATGCCGCGCTCTGGCCGCGGCGCGAGGCGCTGGCGCGGACGGCGCGCGAACCGCGGGCGAGGCGCTCGTGGCGGACGGTTTCCACGCTCAGCTGGGGGAGGGGAGCCTGGTCCGCCCGCTCCACCTGGCCGTGGAGGGGCGGCGGCTGACGCTGTCGGCGGAGATGGCCGGCGCGCGCGACCCCGCCGGCGGCCGCCCTGCTGCGGCCCGGCGTGCTGTTGCGTTCGCCGGTCCAGGACTGGCTCTTCCGCCCTGCGGGCGTGGTGGTCGGTCCGGGCGAGTTGGCCTATCTTGTGCAGATGCAGGGAGTTTACGACGAGCTGGGCCTGACGCGCGCGCCGCTGCTGCCCCGCCTGTTCGCGCGGGCGGTGCCGGCGGCGATCGAGCGGCGAGCCGAACGCCGGCGGCGCCGCCGGCGCCGGCGACGACCGATTGGCAGGCGCTGGCGGCATCACTGGTCGCAGGGGCGGCCGCGGCGTTGGCGACGGCGCTGCGGGGGGCCGGTCTGGAGCCGGACAGGGCGGCGCGGCTGGCGGCCGGGAAGAGCGCGCGCTGGCGGGACGGCGCAGCCCGGCTGCTGGCGCGCGAAGCGCGAGCGGCGCGCGGGCCGACGGCCGGGCCGGCCGCCGTGGGTGCGGCCGCTCGGACGGCGCCAGGAACGCACGCTTGCCCTGCACGGGGCGACCGCGCTCTGGGGCGATCCGTTCGTGGTCCAGGCGCGCGAAGCGGCGCGGCAGCACTTCGCAGAGGGGGAGCGGGACCGCTGGAGCGAGTTCGTGCTGCCGGTGCCGCGCTCCCGAATGAGCCACCGTATCCGGAGGCGGGGGAGGCTGGGCATGACCAGCGCGGGCGTCGATCTGCTCTGTCTGGCGCCGCACACCGACGACGCGGAGATCGGCCTCGGCGCGACGCTGCGCCTGCTGGCCGATCGCGGGCGTCGGGTGTGGGTGGCCGACCTGACGCGGGGCGAACTCGGTTCGAACGGCACGCCCGACGAACGGTGGACGGAGGCGGCGCGAGCGTCCGCCCTGCTCGGCCTGGACGGGCGTCTGCAGCTCGAACTGCCGGACGGTTTCATCTCAGCGGAGGCTCCGGATCAGGTCGCGGCCATCGTGGCCGTGATCCGGATGCTGCGCCCGCGCTGGGTCGTGACCGCGCCGGCGCCGGTGCGGCACCCCGACCACCTGGCCACGCCGCGCCTGGTGGCGCGCGCAGCGTTCCTCGCGCATCTGGCGGCCTATCGGCCGGCGGTCCCGGCCGGGCGCGCCTGGCGCGACGCCTGGCCGGACGGCGACCCGGCGGAGCCGTGGCGCTGCGAGGCGGTGTTCGAGGTCTGCCCGCCCGGGCAGCAGCCCGCCCTGCTGTTCGACGTCTCGACGACCTGGGAGGCCAAGCTGGCCGCTTTGGCCTGCTACGGCAGCCAGTTCCTCGCCGCCGAGGGGCGCCGCCGCACCCTGATCAACGATCGCGCCTTTCTCGACGAGGTGGAGCGCTGGTCGCTGCGCTGGGGCTTCCTGGCCGGGGTCGCGCGCGCGGAGGCGCTGCGCACGACCGCGGCCCCGGTCCTCGACGACCTGCCGCGGGAGCGCTGGACGTGACCCGCCTGCCGGTGATCGGCATCACCTGCTTCCCGTCGGCCGGCGGCAGCGGCGTCATCGCCAGCGAGCTGGGCGTCAACCTGGCGCGCAGCGGGTACGAGGTGCATTTCATCACCCGCGCCCTGCCGTGGCGGCTGCGCCGCTATGACCGCAACATCTTCTTCCACCAGGTCGATCCCGTTCTCCTACCCGGTCTTCCAGGGCGATCCCTACACCCTCGCCCTGGCGACGATGATGAGCGAGGTCGCCACGCGCCACGGACTCGACATCCTGCACGTGCACTATGCCATCCCGCACGCGGCCAGCGCCTTCCTCGCGCGGGAGATGCTCGGCGGACGGGTGAAGATCATCACCACCCTGCACGGGACCGACGTGACGCTGGTCGGCCAGGAGCCGTCGTTCCTGCCGATCACCCGGTTCGTGATCCAGCGCAGCGATGCCGTCACGGCGGTGAGCGCCTTCCTGCGCGACGAAACCGTGCGTGTCTTCGGCGTCGACTGCCCGATCGAGGTCATCCCGAATTTCGTCGACACCCGCCTGTTCCGGCCCCGGCACGACGAGCGTCTGCGCGGGCGCTTCGCCGCTCCGGACGAGAAGCTGCTGATCCACGCCTCCAATTTCCGGCCGGTCAAGAACGTGCCGGCCGTGGTCGAGGTCTTCGCGCGCGTCGCGGCGCGCCTGCCGTCGCGACTGCTCCTGATCGGTGACGGTCCCGAACTTCCGGTGGCGCGTGAGCTGGCCGCGCGGCTCGGCGTGGCCGACCGCGTGCAGTGCCTCGGCCAGGTCGAGCATGTCGCGCCGATCCTGGCGGCGGGCGACGTGATGCTGCTGCCGTCGCGGCACGAATCGTTCGGTCTGGCCGCCCTGGAAGCGATGTCGTGCGGCACGCCGGTCATCGCCACGAACCGCGGCGGCACCGGCGAATTCATCGACGACGGACACAACAGCTACCTGCGCGATCCCGACGATTTCGCACGGCATGGCCGCCGTCGCGCTCCGTCTGCTCGGCGATCCGGGGCTCCACCAGCAGGTGGCGGAGGAGGCGCGGCGGGACGCGGTGGAGCGGTTCGGCGAGCGCTGCGTGCTGAAACGCTATCTGGCCCTCTACGATCGGGTCCTCGGCGCGGCGCCCCCAACTGCGACGCGACGTTGACACAGCGCGTCCCTCTCCTACTATGGAGGGAGGGAATGTTCATCGCGGAGGATCGCAGCATGTCCGAAGAGGTCGAACTGAGTGTCAGGATCGAGGCGGTCGCCGTGGCCGGCGGACGCTTTCGGGCGCCAGGCGTACCATTTCGTGTGGGAGGCGCTGGGGCGCACGCTGGCGCTGTCCGGCGAGCGCCGGCACATCTCGGGCGCCGAACTGCTGGAGGGAATCCGCGATCTGGCTCAGGAGCGGTTCGGTCCCATGGCGAAAGATGTGCTCAACGCGTGGGGGGTCGCCGCCACGATCGATTTCGGTCACATCGTTTTCGATCTTGTCGACGCGGACCTTCTGCGCAAGACGCCCGAAGACAGCCTCGCCGATTTCGAGAACCGCTTCGATTTTCAGCGTGTCTTCGAGGACGACTATTTCCGCGGCGGCGGCTGAGTCCGCCGGCGGCGGGCGCCTGCGGATGATGGACGGAGCGGCGATGACCGGCGCGGGCTGCCCGGGCGCCGGCAGGAAGGACCCTGCATGACCCCCCCTGGATTCCTGGCCGTCTTCTCGGCCGGCGACGCTTTGCATCTCATCGGCAAGTCCACATTTTTCGGCAAGCTGGTGATGCTCATCCTGCTCGTCCTGTCGCTCCTGTCGTGGGCGGTCATGATCGAGAAGGCGCGTCTGCTGCTGCGCATCCGCCGCGGGCACGCCCTCTTCTGGCCGGTCTGCGAGGCGTGGTTGGAGGGACGGCTCGGCAGGGAGGAGTTCCGGCGCTGGTGCCTGGCCCATCCGGCGCTGCCGCTGACCGCAATGGCGCTTGAGATCGAGGGGGCCGGCTCCATCCCGGCGGTCCGGCGCGCCGCCGAGCGTGCGCTCTACGCACAGGTCGAGACGCTGGAGCGCTACCTGATGCTGCTCTCCACCGCGGTGACGATTTCGCCTTTTCTCGGACTGATCGGCACCGTCTGGGGCATCATGACCGCCTTCTGGGAGATGGCCTCGATGCGCAGCGCGAATCTGCTGGTCGTGGCGCCGGGAATCGCGGAGGCCCTCGTCACGACCGTGGCCGGCCTCTCCACCGCCATCCCAGCCGTGGTCTTCTATAACCTGTTCGTGCGCAAGATCGATCTGGTCACCAACGAAATGGAGCGCCTGCGCACCCTGTGCGAGGAGCGCGTGGCCGGCCTGGCGCCGGCAATTGCGGTTCCGGCGGAGCCCCGTCGGCCCGACACGCACGAGAAGGAGCGGATCCGGTGAGCAGGCGGCGCGGTTATCGCAGCCTCTCGGAGATCAACATCACGTCGCTGGTGGACGTGATGATGTGCCTGCTCATCATCTTCATGCTGACCGCGCCCTACATCCAGGGCGGCGTGGAAGTCAACCTGCCCGAGGCGGCGACGCGCGAAGTCATCATCGAGGAGGGGCCGGTCATCGCCCTGACGGCGAATCGCCAGATCTTCGTCGATGACCAGGCGGTCACGCTGCCTGAACTGGGCGCGCGGCTCGCCCCTCTGCTGCCGCGCAAGGACCAGGTGCCGATCTACCTGCGCGCGGACGAGGAACTGCCCTACGGTTTCGTGCTGAAGGTGATGGCGGCGATCGAGAAGCAGGGGTTCACCAACCTGAGCCTGATGGCGCGGCAGGAGGACTGACGACGTGCTGCGGTCCCTGCCGTGGTCCCTGGCCGGACACGTCGCGCTGCTGGCGGCGCTGGCTGTGTTCGGCGGCTCGGTGACGCCGCCGCGCCCCGAAGCGCGTTCCGCCATCAGGGTGAGGATCGGCGGCGGGCCGCCCGGTTCGCGCGGCGCGCCGTCGCGCGCGTCGTCCCCGAGTCGTGGCGCCCGCCCGGGACGAGCCGGCGGCGACGCCGAAGCCGCAGCCCGGCACCCGGCGCCTGCCGGTGGCGGAGAAGAAGCCGGCGCAGACAACGGCGAAGCAGACGGCGCGCCCGGTCGCGAAGGGGCTGGCGCCGGAGCGAGCGCTGGACAAGGCGCCCGCGCCCGGGGGCCGGGGCGCCGTCGGCGCGACCGACCGGGCCGGCGGGACGGGGGGAACCGGGGGTCCGGGCACCGGCGCCTCCGCGGGCGGCACCGACCAGCCGTTTCCGTTCGCCTGGTACCTGACCCTCGTGGAAGGCCACATCAGCCGCAACTGGAACCCGACCCAGTTGGGATTCGGCGGCCAGGTCGCGCGCGGCTGCGTCGTGCACTTCGTCATCCAGGAGAACGGCGCCATCGCGGAGGCGATCGTGGAGGAGACTTCCGGAGTCGCGCTCTACGATCGCGAGGCCTTGCGCGCGGTGACCGTCGCCAACCCGCTGCCCCCGCTGCCGCGCGGTTTCGGGGCGCGCAGCCTCGGCGTCAGTTTCATCTTCACCCTCAGGGCGGGACCGTGATGCCACGCAGGATCATTTTGTCGCGATACTCCGGCCCGGCGGTGGGTCTGCTGGTTCTCCTGCTTGCCGCCACGACCCACGGGGCGCCCCGACCCGACGTGGTGCTGCGCGCCGAGCAGTCGGCCGGGCGGAAGCTGGATATCCGGGTCGAATCGCTCGAGGCGAGCGGCGGCGCGGCCGCGGGGGAGGGGGCCTCCCTCGTGGGTCGGATCATCGTGGCCGACCTGCGCAACAGCGGCTACTTCCGGGTGAGCGGACCGCTGGCCGGCGCCGGACCGGATTCCTTCCCGCCGAGTTTCGTGATCACGGGCGAACTGGAGGGCGATCCGCCGGTCCGGGGCGGCGGAGCGGCGCCGGCCCTGACGCTCCGCCTGCAGACCCTGCCGGGACGCGAACTGGTGCTGGGCAAACGCTACGCCCCGACCCGTGACCAGTTGCGCGCGACCGCGCACCATTTCGTGGATCAGGTTGTCCAGCTGCTGACGGGGGAACCGGGAATCGGACTGTCCCGGATCGTCTTCTCGCGGGGACGGGCCGATCGGCGCGATCTCTGGGTGGTCGACTACGATGGCGAGAACCTGACCCGTCTGACCTCCAACCGCACGCTCAACCTCTGCCCGAGCTGGTCGCCTGACGGCGGCCGGATCGCCTTCACCTCTTACAGCAACGGCCAGCAGGGGGTCTATCTCCTGGACACCGCCACCGGCAGGGTCCGGCAGGTGATCGCCACCGCCGGCCTCAACCTCGGCCCGGTCTGGCGCCCCGGAGGCGAGGAGCTCCTGCTCTCGCTGTCCAAGGACGGCAATCCCGAGATCTACCGCATCGATCTGGCGGGGCGGATCGTGCGCCGGCTGACCGTCTCACCCGCCATCGAGATCAGCCCGGACTGGTCCCCCAACGGCCGCGACATCGTTTTTACGAGTGACAGGACCGGCTCGCCTCAGCTATATGTCATGGACGGTGACGGGGCCGGGCGCAACCGCCTCACTTTCGAGGGGGACTACAACGATTCCGGCATGTGGTCGCCGAACGGGGAGCAGATCGTCTATGTGACCCGGACGGGTGCGCGCACGTTCCTGGTGCTTGTCGCGGCCTCGGGCGAGAACCGGCGCCTGCTGACCGATGAAAGCTGGCGGCATGCCGAAGACCCGAGTTGGGCCCCCGACGGGCGCCATGTGGTGTTCGCCTCCGACCGTTCGGGAGTGAACAAACTGTATGTGATGGATGTCGTCGACGGGCTCTGGCGTCAGCTCACGTCCGGAAACGAGCCGGACATCACGCCGGCCTGGTCACGCTGAGTTTCTGCCCGTCGGCCCGTGGCGCCGCGAGGCAGGAAATCGTTACGGAGTCCCGCGAAAGGAGTTCCCATGCATGGAGCACGTAAGGTTGCGATCGGTGTTCTGCTTCTGGCAGCCCTGCTGCTGACTTTCGTCGCCGGCTGCGGCCGCAAGCCGAAGGTGGCTACCGAAACGGCGCCGGCGCCCGCGCCGGTACAGGTAATCCCGGAGACTGCTCCGCCGCCGCCCGCGGCTCCCGCGCCGACCCCGGCCGTCGACTATGCCAACCTCGATCCCAGCGGGTACGGTATCGCAGATGTATTCTTCCCTTACGATGCCTTCACCCTCGAGCGAGGCCGCCATGGCCACGCTCGAGAACAACGCCCGGATCATGAAGGAGCACGCCGCGGTCAGCTACCTGGTCGAGGGGCACTGCGACGAGCGCGGCACCGTCGAATACAACCTCGCGCTCGGCGAGAAGCGCGCCCGCGTCGTGCAGGACTATCTGGTCTCGCTCGGCGTCTCCGCGGCGCGCCTGCGCCTGGTCTCCTATGGCGAGGAGCGCCCGTTCGTCGACGGGAGTGACGAGTCGGCGTGGACGCAGAACCGGCGGGCCCACTTCGCCCGGCCGTAACGGCCGGTACGGTTCGTTCGAGGAGGCGGTGAGATGCGCGCCACGTTGATCGTTCGTGGGTGCCGGCCTGCTGGCGTGGTGTGGTTGCGCGCCGCAGTTCGACCGTATTGAAGAGGCTGTCCTGCGCAACGGGCAGGAGATCGAGCGGCTGCAACGGGAACAGGCGCTGCTGCGGCAGCAGGTCGAAGCGATCGACGCCCTGTTGCGCTTCGACCAGGATGCCGGCCTGACCGCAGACGCGCGCGGCAGCGCCAGGCTGGGCCATCTCTCCCAGAAGATCGATCAGTTGATCCAGAAGCTGGACGACAATGCCTCCTTCACCCGCAACCTCTCGGCGCGGGTCGATCTGCTGACGACCCGCGCCGGCCTCTCGCCCCTGGGTGCGCCGGCCGGACGCGCGTCCGCGGGCGAATTGCCGGAGGAGGGACGCGCGACGTTCCAGGCGGCGCTGCGGGACCGCAGTCGCGGTGAAACAGAACTCGCGCGGCAGGGCTTTCGCGACTTCCTGGAGCCGGCACGGCCAGTCGGAGCTGGCTGACGACGCCCGCTACTGGCTGGCGGAGCTGGACTACGCCGACGGCCGGCACGACGCGGCGCTGGCGGCCTTCCAGGCCCTCCTGGCGTCCTGGCCCGCGACCGAACTTGCGCCGGCGGCTGAGTTGAAGATCGGCTACTGCCAGTTCGCGCTCGGCCAGGAGGCGCAGGCCCGCGAAACCCTGGCGCGTCTTATCGATCGCCATCCCGATGCCGAGGAGGCGGCGCTCGCCCGCGAGCGCCTGGCCGCACAGCCGTGAGAGCGGTCGTGAGCGGCCCCGCGCCGCGAAAGGAGTCGTCTTGCCGAAGCACCGCGTCCTGAAACTCGCCCGCGGCATGGAGCAGGTCTTCCGGCCGATCGAGGTGGCCGACCTCGACGGCGATTATCACGCCTTCATCGTGCGCTACAGCGGCGACTACATCAGCCACCAGCATACGGCCGACGAATTCATCTACATCCTCGAGGGGCTGATCCTGATGGAGATCGGCGACGAGCAGATCGAGGTCCGTCAGGGCGAGGCGATCCTCGTGCCGGCCGGCCAGCCGCATCGTCCCCGCTGCCGGAACATGGCGTTGGCGCTCGTCGTCGAGAAGAAGGGGCTCCAGCATAACAGCAGCGGCCGCTGAGCAACGCGCGGCCCGCTCACGATTCCGGCGGGCCGTCCCCACCTTCCAGTTGTTTCTCGATCCAAAGCACCGTATCGCGGCTGCCGATGAAGAGCGGGCAGCGCTGGTGAAGGTCGCGGGGCGCCAGCTCCAGGATCGGCCCCCGACCGTTGCTGGCGTAGCCGCCGGCCTGCTCCACGATGAAGGCGAGGGGGGCGGCCTCGTACATCAGGCGCAGCTTCCCCTCCGGATGCCGGGGCGTCCCGGGGTAGAGGAAGACACCTCCGTAGAGCAGATTGCGGTGGAAATCGGCCACCAGCGAGCCGATGTAGCGCGCGGACATCCGGGTGTCCGGCTCGGCAACCCGCCCATGCTTGAGCTGTCTGACCACCTCCCGCACAGCGGCTGACCAGTCGGGCTCATGGCCCTCGTTGGTCGAATAGATTCCGGCCCGGAACGGCGTCCGGATGTTCTCGTGGCTGAGCAGGAATTCGCCGATGCCGGGATCGAGCGTGAAGCCGTGCACCCCGTGGCCGGTCGAGTAGACGAACATCGTGGAGGAGCCGTAGATCACGTAGCCGGCCGCCACGATGTTGCTGCCCGGCTGCAGCACGTCGCGCACCGCGACCTGCCCGCGCGACGAGGTGCGGCGGTAGATCGAGAAGATCGTGCCGACGCTGACGTTCGCGTCGATGTTGCTGGAGCCGTCGAGCGGATCGAACAGCACGATGTAGCGGCCGCTGCCCTCCGCCGGTTCGACGTACAGCGGTTCCGCGTTCTCCTCGGAGGCCAGCACGCACACCTGTCCCCGCCGGCCGATGAAGCGCAGCAGCGTGCGGTCGGCGAAGTCGTCCAGCTTCTGCACCAGTTCGCCCTGGACGTTTTCCACGCCCGTGGCGCCCAGGATGTCGGCGAGCCCGGCGCGGCTGACCTCCCGCGCGATGATCTTGGCCGCGAAGGTGATGTCGTTGAGCAGGCTCGTGAAATCGCCGCTGGCGCTCGGGTGCAGCCGCTGCATTTCGAGGATGTGGCTCTCGACCGTGGTCAGGTTCGCCCGCGAACCGTGCTGCATGGCGCGTTCCTTCCTATAGTGTGGCCTCCCGCCCGGCGCGGGCAGGCCGTCATCCTAGCACCGCGAGCTCTGTCTGGCGACTGCCGGCGCGTCAACTCGCCAGTTGCGGGGTGGCGCCGCAAGCGACATTTTGGGGCGTCGTCGGCGGATGGCGGCCGGATGTGGGCCGCGCTCGGAGATCGAAGGAGAGGTCATGTCCAGTGCCATCGTCAGGCCCCCCGTACCGCGCAACGAGCCGATCGGTGACTACCTGCCCGGCTCGCCCGAAAAACGCGAATTGAAGGACGCCCTGCGACGGCTTGCCGGCGAGCAGGTCGAGATTCCGCTCCGGATCGGCGGCCGCCCCGTGCAGACCGGCCGGCTCGGTGACTGCCGCATGCCGCACGACCACCGCCACCTGCTCGGCCGCTACCACAAGGCGGGGGCGAAGGAGGTCCAGGCCGCGATCAAGGCGGCGCTGCGGGCGCGACGGGACTGGGCCGCGACGCCCTGGGAGTCGCGTGCCGCGATCCTGCTCAAGGCGGCCGACCTGCTCGCCGGGCGCTGGCGCGCCACGCTGAACGCGGCCACCATGCTCGGCCAGAGCAAGACGGTTTACCAGGCCGAGATCGACGCCGCCTGCGAGCTGGTCGACTTCTTCCGCTTCAATGTCCATTTCGCGCGGCAGATCCTCGCGGAACAGCCCGACTCCGCGCCGGGGTGCTGGAACCGGCTCGAGCAGCGGCCGCTGGACGGCTTCGTCTTCGCGGTGACGCCGTTCAATTTCACCTCGATCGCCGGCGAATCTCCCCACGGCGCCCGCCCTGATGGGCAACACCGTGGTCTGGAAGCCGGCCTCGAGCGCCGTCTACAGCGCGCATTTCATCATGGAGATCCTGCGCGAGGCCGGCCTGCCCGACGGCGTCATCAACATGGTGCCCGGCACCGGCAGTGAGGTGGGCGACCCCGTGCTGGCGAGCCCGGATCTGGCCGGCATCCACTTCACCGGCAGCACGGCGGTCTTCCAGCGGATGTGGGGGACCATCGGCGCCAACATCCAGGGCTACCAGGGCTATCCCCGCATCGTCGGCGAGACGGGGGGCAAGGATTTCGTGTTCGCGCACGCCTCGGCCGATGCGGAAGCGCTCGCCACGGCCCTGCTGAGCGGAGCGTTCGAGTATCAGGGCCAGAAGTGCTCGGCCGCCAGCCGCGCCTACATCCCCGACTCCCTCTGGCCGGAGGTGCGCGATCGGCTCCTGGCCGACGTGGCGACGCTCCGGCTCGGCGACGTGGCCGATTTTCGCACCTTCATGGGGGCCGTGATCGACCAGGGAGCCTTCACGACCATCCGGGGCTACGTGGAGGCGGCACGCAAGGCCAGGGGCAAGGCGCGCATCCTGTGTGGCGGCGGCTGCGACGACAGCAAGGGGTGGTTCATCGAGCCGACCGTGATCGAGGCGCGCGATCCGCATTTCCTGACGATGCGCGAGGAGATCTTCGGCCCGGTGCTCACCATTCACGTCTATCCGGCGAAGGATTTCGTGCCGACGCTGCGGCTGTGCGACGAGACGTCGGCCTACGCGCTGACCGGCGCGGTTTTCGCGCGCGACCGGGCGGCGATCCTGACCGCATCGCGTGAGCTGGTGGGGGCGGCCGGGAATTTCTACATCAACGACAAACCGACCGGGGCGGTCGTGGGGCAGCAGCCGTTCGGCGGCAGCCGCGCTTCCGGCACCAACGACAAGGCCGGATCCTACCTGAACCTGTTGCGCTGGACCTCGCCCCGCACGGTCAAGGAGACGTTCGATCCACCGCGCGACTACAGGTATGCGTACATGACGGAGAAATAGGGGGATCTGGTGCCGGCGGTCGGACTTGAACCGACACGTCCCGAAGGACACTGGATTTTGAGTCCAGCGCGTCTGCCAATTTCACCACGCCGGCACCGGCGGGGCAGCATCGTAGCCACCGGCCGCGGTCCACGTCAAGTCGGGGCTCGGGCGCGGCGCGGCATTTGACAGGCCGGACAAGCGGGCTCATATTATGGTGCCGCATGAAATAACGGTGGGGCCATAGCTCAGCTGGGAGAGCGCTTGGATGGCATCCAAGAGGTCAGGGGTTCGATCCCCCTTGGCTCCACCACCTTCAAAATCCCACGCGGATCCGTCAAGATTGACGGGTTTTTTTGCGCCTCCCGATCCGGGACATGATTGTCCTTGTCGACCGCGGAGCGCCCCGTTAGGTTCCCAGCGATCAGGCCAACCCCGCCGGAGGCGTGCCATGATAATCGACCGCTGGTTGCGCAAGCTTCTGCCGCGTGAGGATCATTTCCTCGCGCTTTTCGTGCAGGACGTGGAGAACATCGGCGAAGCGTGCGGGGTGCTGCGCGCGATGCTCGAGGCGCCCGGCGCCGGAGGAGAGGCGCGCCTGCGCGCGGCGCGTGGAGGATCTACGAGCACCGCGGTGATGACTTCACCCATCAGATCTACCGCGAACTCAGCCTGACCTTCATCACGCCGCTCGACCGCGAGGACATCGGCAGCCTTGCCAGCGCGCTCGACGACATCCTCGACCACATCGATCGCGCCGCCACCTGCATCCTGCTCTACAACATCACCGAGTTCGGCGAGCCGGTGCGCGATCTGGCGGAGATCATCGAGAAGGCCGTGGGCGAACTGCGCCGGGCCGATCCCGCTGCTGCACGACCTGCGCCATGCCGACCAAGATCAAGGAGTCGTGCGTCCGCATCAACGCCTACGAGAACCAGGCGGACGGCGTCTTCCACCGGGCGCTGGCGCACCTCTTCCAGGAGGAGACCGACGCCATCCAGCTGATCAAGACCCGCGAGCTGCTGGCGATGCTGGAGTCGGCCACGGACCGCTGCGAGAACGCGGCGGTGCTGATCGAGAACATCCTGGTCAAGCAGGCCTGAGCATGCTCGCGCTGGCCATCTTCCTCATCGCGCTCGCGCTGGTATTCGATTTCATCAACGGCTTCCACGACGCCGCGAATTCCATCGCCACGGTCGTTTCGACCCGGGTGCTGACGCCGGGACGGGCGGTGCTCTGGGCCGCCTTCTTCAATTTCGTGGCGGCGTTCGGCTTCGGGCTGCACGTCGCCAAGACGATGGGCAAGGGTCTGATCCACATCGAAGCCGTCACGCCGCAGGTCATCCTGGCCGGTCTGGTGGGCGCCATCGTCTGGGATCTGATCACCTGGTACTTCGGCATGCCGACGAGCAGCTCGCACGCGCTGATCGGCGGCTATGCCGGGGCCGCGGCGGCGTGGGCCGGTTTCGACGCCATCATCTGGAGCGGCTGGACGCGCACGGTGGCGTTCATCGTCATCGCCCCGCTGCTCGGCATGCTGCTCGGCCTGTTGATGATGATCGCGATCAACTGGATCTGCCGACGGCAGACACCGCGACGCGTGGACCGGCTGTTCCGCCGGCTGCAGCTGGTGTCGGCGGCGCTCTACAGCCTCGGCCACGGCACCAACGACGCCCAGAAGACGATGGGCATCATCGCCGGCGTGCTCTACACGTCCGGATTGTCGAAGGAGTTCAGCATCCCGTTCTGGGTGGTGCTCGCCTGTCACGCCGCGATCGGTCTCGGCACCCTGTCGGGGGGTTGGCGGATCGTGCGCACGATGGGCATGCGCATCACGCAGCTGCGGCCGGTGGACGGCTTCGCGGCCGAATCGGCCGGCGCGATCACTCTCCTCGGCACGGCGGCGCTCGGGATCCCGGTCTCCACGACCCACACCATCACCGGCGCGATCATGGGGGTCGGCTCGCTGAAGCGCTTTTCGGCCGTGCGCTGGGGCGTGGCGACGCGCATCGTCTGGGTCTGGATCCTCACGATTCCCGCCTCCGCACTGATCGCCGCCCTCGTGCTCGAGGGCGTCCGGCTGCTGAGTTAGCCAGGGCGCCGTGCGTCGTGGCTCATTTCTGGTCAGGCGTGCGGCTCCAGGCTCCGGCCGGAAGCCGCATTTGCGTCCCCGCCCCTTCGATCGGACGCCGAATAGCGGGCGCAGGCCCGGGGTAGAGGCCCCGCTGGCCGCCGCACCCCGACCGGCCGGCCTCAGTCAGGAACAACCGGAGGTGAGGTCGGATGCTGGAGATCGTTGTCGTCGTCGTCGCGCTGGCGGGGGTGTTCGCCCTGGTCGGTTTCGTCTTCTCCCTGATCGGCCTGCTGCTGCGCCTGCTGCTGTTGCCGTTCACGCTCGGGCTCTGGCTGCTCAAGGGGGTGTTCGGCCTTTTGGGCGGGCTGCTCCTGGGCGGACTCGGGCTCGTCATGGCGCTGATCATCATTCCCGCCGCGCTGTTCGCGCTGCTTTCGCCCCTGCTGCTGCCGGTGGCGCTGATCTGGCTCATCGTGCACCTGGCGCGGCACCGGCCGGCGCCTGCCTGACCCGCCTGCGCGCCGCGATTCGACTGGTGCCGGTCGCGGCGCACCGCTACCATGACCCCGGTTGGCGCGTGCCGCCCCAGCGCATTCGCGGGGCTGATGTCGCCGCCGGGAGGTCGCCGCGTGGAGCCGATCGTCGTCCTTTTCGAGGACCATGCCGCCGAGGACTTCCGGCCCCTGAGCTGGAGTCTTCCGGTTTACGAAATCCGCTGTGGCCTGCTCGCCCTGCGCGAGCGGGTGCAGTATCTGGCGAGGGGGGGAACGCCCGGGCTGCTGCCGCGCCGGCTGCTCCTGCCGCTGCAGCGGGCCACCGCGGCGGACGGCGCGGCGGTCGGGGCCGACGCCTGCCGCCCCCGCGTGGCGCAGGCGGGGGCCCTGTACCTGAACGCCCGGCTCGGACCTGACTGGTCGCAGCTCGCGGCCCTGCTTGCCGCCGGTGCGGACAACGACTGGGCCTGGTGGGAGAGCGACTCCCTGCTGGCGTGTCGTCTGGCGCCGGAGCCGGCGCTCGCTTTCCTCGACGCCTGGGTCGCCTGGGATGCGGACGCCGACCGCGCCGGGATCTGGACGGCGGGGCAGCAACGGGCGCCCCGCTTCGTTCCCGCGGCCGCGTGCTCCGGCCCGACGGTGGCGGCGCGGCGCCCGGTCTCCGTCCCCACGACCGTCGGGATTCCATCCGCCTTCGCCCATCTGTGGGACATCGTGGCCGCGCTCGGCCCCGCGATCGCCGCGGACGCACCGCGGATCTGCGAGGGAGAGCGGTCGCTGCACCGGCGCCCGTTCGGCATCGCGACCGACCCGGCGGCCTGGCCTGCGGGCGCCCCGTGGGAATCGGCAGGGTTTTTCGCCCCGCTCAGCGAGCGACCCGGCGTCAACGTCGTCGGCGGGCCGGTCTGGACGGGACCGGAGACACGGATCGCCCCGGGAGTCGTGGTGGACGCCGGCCCGGGACCGGTAGTGCTCGACCGCGCGGTGACGGTGCAGCCGCATGTCTATCTGCAGGGACCGCTCTACGTGGGCCCGGGCGCCCTCATCAAGGCCGGCGCCCGGATTTACGGGGAAACCTCCATCGGCATCGGTTGTCGCGTTCGCCGGGGAAATCGGCGAGAGCCTCTTTCTCGATTTCGGCAACAAGCAGCACGACGGCTTCATCGGGCACGCGGCGCTGGGCAGCTGGGTCAATCTCGGCGCCGGCACGACCTGCAGCGACCTGAAGAACAACTACGGCCCGGTGCGCGTCGACTATGGCCTCGGCGAGATCGGACTCCGGTCTGCGGTTCGTGGGGCTGATGATGGGCGAGCACGCCAAGAGCGCCATCGGCACGTTGTTCAACACCGCCACCGTCGTGGGGTATGCGAGCAACGTCTTCGGCGCCGGCTTTCCGCCGAAGTACCTGCCCAATTTCACCTGGGGCGATCCCGGGGGGCCTCGCTTCGACGGTGAGCGGGCGGCCGAGGTGGCACGGGTCGTCACGGCCCGCCGCGGCTGCCTCTTCGGACCGGAGCAGGCGGCTCTGCTGGCTGCGCTCGCGGCCGGCGCCTGAGGCTGAAGCGGGCATTCTGCCACCCGACAGCTCTCATGAAGGCGCGGAATTGCACGATGTTTCGCGTCCGTCCCGATCGCATCTACAACGCCAACTGCTAGCTCTACTCGGTCTGGCGCCGCCAACGGACGCTCCGGTCCACTCCGTTCCTTCTGGCACGCCGCTTGATGTCTGACCGGCAACAATGTTTCCTGCGCCGCACGCGCCTTGTCCGTCGAAGCACCTACGCTCTGAGTGTGGTAGGTATCCTTCGGCGGGCACGCGGTGGCAGTGGGGAACATTGTTATGCCCATCCGTCGAGTTGCGCCCCCGGACCGGGGGCGCAACTATTTGCCAACCCCCGAATTGACAGTCCACTACGCGGATGATAGTGTGCGCCTGTCCGAGCAGGGGTAGCGGCGCCGGAGAGGCGTCGGGCCAGGGCACCGCGCTTACGGAGGAGACGATGAAGGAAGCTCTCGGCATGATCGAGACCCGCGGCTTCGTGGCGATGGTCGAAGCCAGCGATGCCATGGTGAAGGCCGCGAACGTTCACCTGGTGGGCTATGAGAAGATCGGCGGCGGCTTCGTCACCGCGATCGTGCGCGGCGATGTCGCGGCCGTCAAGGCGGCCACGGACGCCGGCGCCGCAGCGGCCAGCAAGGTCGGCGAGTTGGTCAGCGTCCATGTCATCCCGCGCCCGCACCGCAACGTGCAGGAAGCGCTGCCGATCGGCGGCGTCGCGGAGGAGTGAGGCGATCCCGTGCAACTGGCGAGAGTGGTGGGCACGGTCGTCGCGACCCGGAAAGACCCCAAACTCGATGGCGCCACGCTGCTGCTGATCGAGAATTGTGATCTCACAGGGCAGGGCAAGGGTGTTTTCCTGGTGGCGGTCGACGCCGTCGGCGCGGGCGAGAGTGAGGTCGTGCTGCACGCCTCCGGCTCTTCCGCGCGCCTGACGGCGGCCACCGACGGGCGGCCGGTCGACTGTACGATCATGGCCATCGTGGATGTGGTCGAAACGGACGGCGCGGTGCGCTTCACCAAGAGCCCGCGGTAGCCTGAACACGACGGAGCAAGCGATGACGCGGGCCGGCGGGTCTCCCCTCGACGAGACCATCCGCGCCGCCGTCCGACGCAATCTGGCGCGGACCGGCGCGGCAGCGGGTGCCGTCCGTCCCGGAAGGGGCAGCGGCGGTCGCTTCGCCGGTGCTGGAAGCGGTTCGACGATCCGTCCCCGATCTCCGGCGCGCGCGTCGGGGCGGGAACGCCGGGCGGACTGCACGCCGATCCCGACGCGGCGGTCGCCGCGGCGCTCGCCGCCTTCGCCAGGTTCCGCGAGCTGCCGCTGCGACAGCGGAGCGAGATCATCGCCGCCGCGCGCGCCGCGCTGCTCGCCACGGGTGGACGATCTGGCGCGTGCCGCCGTCGAGGAGACCGGGCCTCGGACGGGTGCCGCACAAGATCGCCAAGAACCGCCTCGTCATCACGAAGACCCCCGGACCGGAGATCCTCACCGCCGACGCCACGAGCGGCGACGACGGCCTCACCCTGACCGAGTTCGCCCCCTTCGGCGTCATCACGGCCATCACGCCGGTGACCAATCCGAGCGAGACGGTCATCAACAATGCCATCAGCATGCTTTCGGGCGGCAATACGGTCGTGTTCAACGCCCATCCCAGCGCGCGGCGGGTCACGGCCGAGACGATCCGGATCATCAACGCCGCGGCGCGCGGCGCCGGCTGTCCGGTCGATCCGCTGCACGCCTGCGCCGAGCCGACGATCGAAACGGCCCAGGCGCTGATGCGTCACCGCGACGTGCGGCTGGTGGTGGTCACCGGCGGCCCCGCGGTCGTCAAGGCGGCTCTCGCCTCCGGCAAGAAGGTGATCGCGGCCGGCGCCGGCAATCCGCCGGCGGTCGTGGATGCCACGGCGGACATCGCCGACGCGGCCCGCTGCATCGTGGCGGGGGCGTCGTTCGACAACAACATCATCTGCGTGGCGGAGAAGGTCGCGGTGGCCGTGGCGCGGATCGCGCCGCAACTGATCGAGGCCATGGCGGCGCTCGGCTGCCGCGTGCTGTCTGCCGGCCGAACTGGCGCGGGTGGAGGCGATCATCTTCGCCGAGCAGCGCGGGCCCGGGTCGCGCGGCGGTCATCAACCGGCAGTGGGTGGGCAAGGACGCCGCGCGCATCCTGCGCGCCGCCCGGGTGCAGTCGCCGGCGATCCGCCGCTGGCTCTGGCGCTGGTGGCGCCGGAGCACCCGCTCGTCTGGACCGAGCAGATGCTGCCGGTGCTGCCGGTCGTGACGGCGCCCGATGTCCGCGAGGCGATCGAGATGGCGGTGCGCTTCGAACGGGGCAACCGCCACACGGCGATGATGCACTCGCGTGACGTCGCCATGCTGAGCCTCATGGCCCGGCGCATCGACAGTTCGATCTTCGTCAAGAACGGTTCGTGCGCCGCCGGACTCGGCGCCGGCGGCGAGGGACCGACCAGTTTCACGATCGCCTCGCCGACCGGCGAAGGACTGACCGACGCGCGCAGCTTCTGCCGGCGCCGCCGCTGCGTGCTGGTGGGCGCGTTCCGCATCGTCTAGGAGGATGGCCAGCGTGTTAGCGAATCCACCCGGCCGGCGCAGCCTCGGTTTCGTGGAGACCCGCGATCTGGCGCGGGGCGTGGTCGTGGCCGACGCCATGGTGAAGACCGCGCCGGTCCGCCTGACGCTGCTGGCGCCCGTCTCGGGGGGCCGACTGCTGATCGCCGTCGACGGCGAGGTCGCGCCGGTCGAGGCGGCGGTCGCGCGGGGCGTGGCGCGCGCGGCCTGTCATCTCGTCGACGCGATTTTCCTGGCCGACCTTCACCCCGGCGTGCCGGCCGGGCTGCGCGCGGGGACGCGACAGGCCGCGGGCGAGGCGCTCGGCCTGGTCGAAACCACCACCTGCGCCGCCGCGGTGAGGGCCGCGGATGCCGCCCTGAAGTGCGCGGCGGTGCATCTGGACCGCCTGCGGCTGGCGCACGGCATCGGCGGGAAGGGATTCCTGCAGCTGAGCGGCCGGGTCGCCGACGTGGAGGCGGCCGTCGCGGCCGCGCGCGCGGCCGTGGTCCACGCGGAGTTCCTGGTCGGCAGCGAAATCATTCCCGCGCCCCACGGCGACCTGCAGTTGTGGCTCGCCCGCGAACTGCTGGGGGATCGCCCCCCCTTCGACGGCCCTCCGGAGGCGTGACATGCAGCTCGCGCGCGTCGTCGGGACCTGTGTAGCCACGGTCAAGACCCCGGGGCTGCGGGGACACGGCTGTTGGTGATCGCGCCGCTGACCTTCGCGCTGGCGCCGGCCGGTGAGCCGTTCGTGGCCGTCGACACGGCGCGGGCCGGACCGGGCGATCTGGTCTTCTGGGTCGCCACGCCGCGAGGCGGCGAAGGCGCTGCCCGACCCGTTCAACCCGGTCGATGCCGCCATCCTGGGCATCGTGGACGAGGTCCGCTACGCGCCCTGGACGGGGGGAACGCCGTGAAGGTCTGCCGGGTGGTGGGCGAGGTGATCGCCACGATCAAGCACGAGGCGCTGGCCGGTCGCAAACTGCTGATCGTCCAGCCGGTCGACGCCACGGACGCCCCCTGCGGGTCGCCCCTGATCGCTGTCGATCTGGCGGATGCGGGGCCGGGCGAACGGGTCGTCCTGTGCGACGAAGGCGGTTCGGCCGCCCTGGTCCTCGGTCGTGACGGTCCGGTGCGGTCGGTCATCGTGGGGCGGGTCGACGCGATGGGTAACGGCGGATCGTCTTCGGATATCAGGATTTAAGGCGTCGGGCGCGATCAAATCCGCTTGTCAGCCGCGGGCCGATGGGGATAATGGTGCGGACGGGCTGTTCGATGACGGCCTCTCCTGGTCGGGATGGCCCAGCGGGCATTTTCAGAGCGGGGGGGTACGATGACGAAGGCCGAGCTGGTCGAAGTGATCGCCGCGAAGACGGGCGTCAGCAAGAAGGACACGGGGGTCGTGGTCAACCTGATCCTCGAGAACATCAGCCGCGCCCTCGAGTCGAGCGACAAGGTCGAACTGCGAGGCTTCGGCAGCTTCAAGGTCAAGAGCCGGCGTTCCCGGACGGCGCGCAACCCCCGCAGCGGCGATTCGGTCATGGTCCCGGCCAAGCTGGTGCCCTATTTCAAGGCATCCAACGAGTTGAAGGCGCGTCTGAACGACGGCGAGGCCGACTGACGCCCGGGCTTGTCCTGCGCCCTGTTCGGGCTTATACTACAGGATTCATGGTCAGGACGGCGGTGTGCGCCCGGTGATGTGATTTCGCCGCCACGCCCGTCCGGCGCGCACCTCAGGCGGAAAGGCGGTAGGGAATGCCCAACGGCAGGAAGCGCAAGCGCAAGAAGATCGCCACGCACAAACGCAAGAAGCGTCTGCGCAAGAACCGGCACAAGAAGAAGTAGCGGCATACCGGTCTGGGCGGTGAACGACTGCCGGCCCGCGGGAAATTGCGGCCGCGCCGGCTCAAGGGCCGGCGCGGCGGGCCGATACCGGGCGAGGCGGGCCGTGTGTCCGTCGGGGAAGGAGCCGGGCAGATGGCAAGCTTGAACGTCGATCGGCGGCGGGCGCAGCGGGTCGATGCGCGTATGAAGCTCACCGTCCAGGTGTCCCGCCCCGACGGCAGTCTGCGCCAGTCCAGCCTGGAAACGCTGAACATCAGCTCCTCCGGGCTCTATTTCCAGACCGACCACTTCATCGAGCCGATGACCAAGCTCGATCTTCTTCTGGAACTGCCGGTTTCCGGTTCCACACCGGGAGCGCCGCTCCGGACGACGGCGGTCCGCTGCGAGGGGATCGTGGTGCGCAGCGTGCCGGAAGCACCCGATCCGACCGCCGACAGCTATGAGGTGGCGGTCTTCTTCACGCACTTCGAGAGCGAGGCGCTGGCGCGGCTCGATGAGCACATAGCACTGCTCCTCGCCGACGCCTGATCGCGCCCGCGGTTTCTGCCCCAGCCCGGGTTTTCCTCCCCTTGTGCCGTCGAAATTGTCCCTGGCGTCCCGGTTGCACAGATCCCGCCCATGGACGCCCACAATCACCCCCTGGATCCCTTCCTCCCGCCCTTCTGCCCCAATCCCAACTGCCTGTACCACAACACCTTGACCTCGGCTGGCGCTTCAAGCGCGCCGGCTTCTTCGCCCGCCTCATCGCTCCCCACCGTGTCCAGCGGTTTACATGTCTGCACTGCCGCCGCTCCTTCAGTTCACAGACCTTCGCCACCACCTACTGGCTCAAGCGACCCGACCTGCCCCAGCTCATCTTCATGAAGACCGTCGGCGGCATGGCCAACCGCCAGATCGCCCGCGACGTCCGCGCCGCTCCCTCCACCATCGATCGCCTCATCGCCCGCCTCGGACGCCACTGCCTGCTCCTGCACATCCAGCTCATCGCCGGCGTCCGCCCCCAGGGCGACCTCGTCCTGGACGGCTTCGAGTCCTTCGAGTTCAGCCAGTACTTCCCCTTCCACCACCACCTGCTCGTCGAGGCCGACACCAGCTTCTTCTGGCACTTCACCGACAGCCCGCTGCGCCGCAAGGGTCGCATGACCGACCAGCAGAAACGCCGCCGCGAGCAGCTCGAACAGCGTCTCGGCCGGCCCGACCCGAAGGCGGTCGAGAAGGATGTCCAGCACCTGCTGCGAAACCGTCCTGGCCGGCGAGAGCGAGGTGACACTCCGGAGTGACGACCACCGTGCCTATCCGCGGGCGTTCCGGGGCCTGAACTGCCGGATCCGCCACCTCATCACGCCCTCCACGGAGCGGCGGGACGCGGACAACCCGCTGTTCGAGATCAACCTGCTCGACCTGATGATCCGGCACAGCCAGGCCAACCACAAGCGGGAGACGATCGCGGCGTCGAAGCGGCGGCAGGGCTCGTCGGAGCGGCTGGCGATCTTCCTGGTGTGGCGCAACTACATGAAGTACCGGCGGGAGAAGCGGTGCCGGCAGACGCCGGCGATGCTCAAGGGGATGCTCGATCGGCCGCTGCGGGTGGAGGACGTGCTGAAGGAGCGGCTGTTCCGGACGCGGATCGCGTTGCCGGAACGGTGGGCGGAGTACTACGAGCGGCTGGTGGTCACTCCGGTGCTGGGACGCAACGGCGACATGAACTGAAGTACGCGTTCTGAGCGTGATTCGAAAGCGGCTGTCGAGTCCCGCGGTTGAGGCCAGCAACAATCTCGATGGCACAAGGTTCGGGTTCAGGCGAGCATTTTCGTGCCGATATCTCCTAGGAATGATCGCGCCGGATCTCCGTCCGGCGAGGGAGCTTGTGCATGGAAATTACATCTCGCCGCTCCATCCTGGTAATCGACGACTCGCGTCCCGTCTGCCAGTACATCAAGCGGGTGCTGGAGAAGAAGGGGTACGAGGTCCACCTCGCCTTCGACGGCGAGACCGGCGTGCGCCAGGCGATGGAACTTCTGCCGGACCTGGTGCTCCTGGACAAGGAATTGCCCGGCCTGCACGGCTTTGCGGTCAGTCGGATCCTGCGCCGGTACCAGGAGACCAGCTTCATCCCCATCCTGATGATCAGTTCGGACAACAGCAGTCGCGAGCGGATCCAGGGCCTGGAGATGGGGGCCGACGACTTCATCTCCAAGCGGATCCCCGTCGACGAACTCGATTCCAAGATCCGGGCCTTCATGCGGATCAAGGACCTTCAGGACCGGGTGCTGCGCGAGCGGGACAAGCTAAACGAAGTCTTCAAGCTGCTGCACGAGCCGATCGTGATCTGCGACGCCCGCGACCGGATCGTGCTGGCCAGCCACGTGTTCCTGAACCTGTTCAGGATGCCGCGCGAGATCGCGGCGCTACCGGACCTTCACGGAGATCCTGACCACCCTGGGCGTGCCCGACGACGAGATCCGTCTGCTGGCGGCGGAAACCTGTCTGGAACGGCGAATGTCGGTGCAGATCGACGGCGAAGAGAAAATGCTCACCGCCATGTCGTCGCCCATGCTGTTGGGCGACGATGAGCCGGCCCGGGCGGTCATCTTCCGCGACATCACGCAGCAGATCGCCGACGAACGTATCAAGGCCGACTTCCACTCCATGATCGCGCACGATCTGCGTTCGCCGCTATCGGTAATCCAGGGTTACGTGACGCTTCTGGCGGGCGGACGCGCCGGCGGTCTCAACGACACCCAGCGGGAATTCCTGGCCGGCATCGAGAGCAAGGTGGGCGAGATCACCTCCCTGCTGAACGATTTCCTCGACATCAACAAGATCGACGCCGGATTCGTGAACCTCAACCGCTGCGCCATGTCGCTCAACGCGGTGGCGGATGACGCGGTCACGGATCTGTCGCTGCTCGCCGTCAACCGGGGCATCCAGGATCGTCTGCGCGTTTCCCGCCCCGCTGGTGCTGGTCGATGGCGATCCGCTGCGCGTCAAGCAGATCCTGCTCAACCTCATTTCCAACGCCATCAAGTACAACGTGGACGGTGGAACCGTGCGCATCGATTGCGCACCGGGCGAAACGCACGGTCGAGGTCACCGTCAGCGACACCGGGGTCGGCATCGCACCCGATGAAATCCCCAGCCTTTTCCAGCCGTACCGCCGGGTCGGTGCCTCGGAACGGCGGGTACGCGGCGTCGGTCTCGGACTGGTGATCGTGAAGAAGCTGGTCGAGGCGCACGGTGGCACGGTTGGTGTCACCAGCGAGCCGGGCCGCGGCAGCCGCTTCCGTTTCGCGCTGCCGCTGGCCGAGCCGCGCGAGCCGGCCCGGCTCGCTGACGCCGCCACACCGGCTCCCGCCGCCGCCCGGTAATCGTCCACTCCCTGTCCCGCTTCCAGCCAGCGCGCGATCGGCCCCGGTCGGCGCGGCGCGCCTGCCCCACCGGCAATCACCCGGCAATTCCTTCCCGGTTCCCGCCGCGGGGCCGATCCGCGCCCGTAGCGCGCGGTTCCGGGGCGAAGCCGCAGGTGTCGCCGGCGGTGTCGGTTTGCGCGCGGACGCGCCTGGCGCATCGGCACGCGCCTTGCGGCCGGGATGGCGGCGTTGTCCCGGAAGGGGCCATCCGGAAGGAGAGGCATTGCTCAGAAGTCTGCGCACGGCGGAGAGAGGCCATGAACCTGCGTCTGACGCAGATCGACACCCTCGCCAACAACCTCGCCAACGTCGATGCCACCGGCTTCAAGCAGGTGCTGACCCGTGTCACCGAGCGGGCGGCGGACGGCGCGGCCGGCAGTCCTCACCCGAGGCGAATCCGGCCGGGGTTGTCAATCCGGTCGGGCTGACGGCCGCGGAGACTGTGTCCGCCGCGAACGGAGAGGGTGGCGCCGGCACGACCGCGGCCACGCTGCCCCATCCGCCGGCCGACGCGCGGCACGCCGGAAACGTCTGGGCCAGCAGCGCCAACCTCGAGATGACCGCGCGCGGTCGACAACAGCCCGGGGCCACTGCGCGATACCGGGCGCATGACCGACTTCGCTGTCGTCGGGCGCGGCTACTTCGTCATCCAGACCGAGCAGGGTGAGCAGTACACGCGCAACGGCCACTTCACGGTCGACGCGTCCGGACGCCTGGTCACGGCCGACGGCGCTCGCCGGTGCTCGGCACCGGCGGCCCGATCGAAATCGACGGCAGTTCCCCCTTCGCCGTGGGACGGGACGGCTCCGTCACGGTGAACGGCAGCGTCGCCGCGCGCCTGCAGATCGTGGACTTTCCGGACCCCTCGCGGCTTGCAGCACCGGGGCGACGCGCGGTTGTCCGCGCCGACAGGGGGAGACGGCGCAACCGCTCAGCCCAGAGCAGGTGGAAGTCGTGCAGGGCCAGCTCGAGGGCAGCAACGTCGATCCGGTGCTACACGCTCGTGGCCATGATCTCCGCCCAACGGGCCTTTGAAATCGAATCGCGTCTCATGCAGGCCACGGACGAGAACCTGGACAAGGCGGTCAACCAGTTGCCGGCCGTGCGCTAGGCGCGCGGCGCAGGCGGGAAGGGAGAGCGGACGCGATGATCCGAGCCATGACAACGGCCGCTTCGGGCATGAAGGCCCAGCAGCTGAACATCGACACCATCGCCAACAACCTGGCGAACGTGAACACGGCCGGCTTCAAGAAGAGCACCGCCGAGTTCCAGGACCTGCTGTACGAGGCGGTCGTGCCGACCGGCTCGACGCGCGGCTCCGGCCTGGCCGCCCCGGCGCGCGTGGAGGTCGGGCACGGCGTGAAGCTCGTGGCCACCGACAAGATGTTTACGCAGGGCCAGATGCGGCAGACCGGCAACCCGCTCGACCTGATGATCGAAGGGGACGGCTTCTTCCAGATCAAGCTGCCCGACGGCTCGCTGGCCTACACGCGCGACGGCAGCTTCAAGCTCGACGGCGAGCGCAACCTGGTCACGGCGGCCGGCTACTACCTGGAGCCGGCGATCCAGATCCCGCTCGACGCCACCGAAATCTCCGTCGCGCGCGACGGCACGGTGTCGGTCACGCTGGCGGGAGACGGCAGCCACCGTGCAGGACCTCGGGCCGGCTCGAAGTGGCCAAGTTCCCCAACCCGGCCGGCCTGCGCAGCCGCGGCGGCAACCTGTTCCTCGAGTCGCCGGCCAGCGGCGCGGCGGTGCGCGGCGTGCCGGGCCAGGAGGGGATCGGCGAGGTCGCGGCCGGTTTCCTGGAGATGGCCAACGTCGAGACGGTCGAGGAACTGGTCAGCATGATCACGGCCCAGCGCGCCTACGAGCTGAACTCGCGCTCGATCAGCGTGGCGGACGAGATGCTGCAGACCATCAACCAGTTGCGGAGGTAGCGGGTGATCCCGGCGCTGGTCCTGCTGCTCCTGCTCGCTGGCCGCTGATCGGCCGCCGGCGTCGGCGGCGGTCGCCGCCGCCGCCGCCGGCTGGGTCCTCGCGCTGCCCGACACGGTGCGCCTCCCGGGCCGCAGGTGCGGCTGGGCGACATCAACCTGGAACCGTTGCCGGACGCGGCGGCGGCGGTGGTGCTGGCCGGCGACGGTCGCCCGGGTCAGATGCGCGGTGATCGACCGGCGGATCGTGCTGCGGCGACTGGTGGAGGGGGGCATCGCCTCCGGCGTGGCGCGCTGCGCCGGCGCCGAGCGCTGCGTGGTGGTGTTCACCGGCCGGGCCGCCGACGAGGCGCAGCTGCGCGCCCGCGTGATCTCACTGCTCGAACCGCTGCTGCCGGCGGCGCCGCCTGGCGCGCCGGTCGACCTGGCTGGAACTCGAGGTGGCGACGCCGACGCTCGTCGCCGACGGCTGGTCGGTGGAGCTGACGGATCCGCAGCCGCTGCGTCCGGGCCGCAACCTCGTGCCGCTGCGTGTGACCGGCGGCGGCAGGGCGGCGCGGGTGACCGCCTCGGTGCGTCTGCCATGTGTACGGGGAGGTGGCGACTCGCCCGGACCCCTGTCGCGCGGCCGCGCCGCTCGCGGTCGACGCAGTTCGCCTGGGAATGGCGCGACCTGACCACCGTCGGTCCGGGGCTGGCGGTCGGCCGGGCCGCGGTCGAGGGCCGCAGCGCCGGTCGCGCGCTGGCCGCGGGCGAACCGCTGCGCCAGGCCGATCTGCGGGCCACGCCGCTCGTGCGGGCCGGCGACGCCGTCGATCTGGCCGTGCAGCGCGGCTCCGTGGTGGTCACCGTCCGGGCGACCGCCCGACAGGACGGCGTACTGGGACAGATCGTGACGGTGCGCAACGACATCAACGGCAAGCTGGCCACGGCCCGGGTCTCCGGGCCGGGGCTGGTGGAGTGGAGAAGGTGATTCGGATGCAGAGCTACGACTATCCGGGGCGCCTGCGCCCTGACGATCCTCGTGGCGGTGGCCGCCGTCGGGCCGGTGCGGGCCGTGGAACCGCTCGTGGACCTCGAGTCGGGGCGCTCGCTGGTGTCGAACCTGAAGGCGCAGCGCGTGGGGGACATCGTCACCATCATCATCACCGAGCAGTCGACCGCCAACGCCAGCGCCAAGACCGACGCCAACAACAAGACCGAGGTCACGGGCGGGCCCGGGCTCGGCTTCCTGGACCTGATCGGCTCCTGGAGCATCGACAGCGAGAACAAGTACAAGGGCGACGGCCGGACCGCCCGCACCGGCGACCTGCAGGCGCAGCTGACCGCGCGCATCGTCGAGGTGCTGCACAACGGCGACTACCGGCTCGCCGGCCAGCGCATGGTCGACATCAACGGCGAGCGGCAGCTGATCGAGGTGACCGGCATCTGCCGGGCGCGCGACATCGCGCCGGACAACACCATCCTGTCGACCTACATCGCCGACGCCCGGATCGCCTACACCGGCTCCGGCATCATCAACGCCACCAGCGAGCCGGGCATCATCACCAAGCTCGTCAACTGGCTCTTCTAGGGGGAACGGGATGCACGCGACGGCGTGGAGACTCCGGTTGGCGGGCGCGGCCTGGCTGCTGCTGGCGCTGCTGCTGGCGGCCGTGCCGGCGGCGGCGCAGACGGCGCGCATCAAGGACCTGGCCACGCTCGAGGGGGTCGACCCGGAGGCGCTGCTCGGCTACGGCCTCGTGGTGGGGCTCGGGCGGCACCGGCGACGGCCAGACCGCGGCGTTCACCGTCAATTCCCTCGCCTCCATGCTCGAGCGGCTCGGCGTGACGGTGGATCCGCTCACGCTCAAGCTGAAGAACGTGGCCGCCGTGGTGGTGACGGCGCGACTCGAGCCCAGCGCGCGCCGTCGGCAGCCCCTTCGACGTCACCGTCTCCTCCCTCGGCGACGCCAGCAGTCTGGAGGGCGGCCAGCTGATCATGACGCCGCTCAAGGGGGCGGACGGCATGGTCTACGGGCTGGCGCAGGGGGCCGTGTCGATCGGCGGCTTCAACATCCGCAGCGGCGCCAACAACTCCTTCCGCAAGAACCACGCAACGGTGGGGATGATCCCCAACGGCGCCAAGGTGATCAACCGGGTCGCGCGCTCGTTCGTGCAGGGGGGCAAGGTGGCCTGGCTGCTCCATCATCCCGACTTCAACACGGCGGCGGCCGTGGTCGCGCGGCGATCAACCAGGCGTTCGGGGCCGGCGCCGCCCGTCCGATCGACGCGCAGCGGGTGGAGGCCGACCTGCCGGCCGCGCTGGCCGGCGCAGCCGGTGGACTTCATCGCCCGCATGGGCGAGCTGTCGGCGTCCGCCGACGTGGCCGGCGCGCGTGGTGATCAACGAGCGCACCGGCACGATCATCGTCGGGCACGGGCGTGATGCTGCGCGAAGCCGCGGTGGCCCACGGCAACCTGAAGGTGGTCATCAAGACGCACTACGACGTCTCGCAGCCGAATTCGTTCAACGAAAGCGGCCGCACCACCGTCACCCCGGAAGTGATCACCGACGTCCAGGACAAGGAGGCGTCGGTGCTGCAGATCCCGGAAACCAGCACGGTGGCCGACGTCGTGTCGGTGCTCAACGACCTGGGCGCCTCGCCCCGCGACATCATCGCCATCCTCGAGGCCCTCAAGCAGGCGGGGGCGCTGCAGGCCGAACTGCAGATCATGTGAGCGGCATGACTCACGTGAGCCGGCACTCTTCTCCCCGGCCGACGGCGCCGCCGCGCGCCGGGGATGTCGCCGGCGACCGCCAGCGGCGCCTGCGCGCGGTGGCGCAGGAATTCGAGTCGCTGATGGTGTCGACGCTGCTGCGCTCGATGCGCGCGACGGTGCCGGAGTCCGACCTGATCGAGAACGAGGGCGCCACCCAACAGTATCGCCAGATGTACGACGACGAACTGGCCCGCGCGGCCGCGAATTCCGGCCGCGGCCTCGGCATCGCCGACATGATCGTCCGGGCGTACGGCGGCGGGGAGAGCGCGCCGGCGCCGTTGACGCAGCCGGAGCCGTCGTACATCGAGGCGACGGCGGAGACGGACGACTGGGCTCTCACCTTGAGCCCGCCGAGCCTTCCGGTCCGGCGGGCGGCAACGGCCGCCCGGTCGGCGCCGGTACTGGCGATCACCCGACGCCACGCCGGCCGTCGCGCCGGCGCCGGCCCCCGCGCCTCCGCTCGCGGTCGCGCCGCCGGCGGTTCCGCGCGGACTGACGGCCTACCGGGTCCAGGCGGCGAGCGATGGCGCTTTGGCGACCCTGCGCGCGGCCGCGGCCCGCGAAGGGGGAGCCGTGGCCGACTCCCTGCGCCGCTTCGAGCCGGAAATCGCCCGGGCGTCCGCCGACACCGGCGTCGATCCGGCGCTCCTGCTGTCGGTCCTGGTGCAGGAATCGGGCGGCGATCCGCGGGCGCGTTCGCCGCGGGGCGCGTTGGGTCTGATGCAACTGATGCCCGGCACGGCCGCGGAGGTGGGGGTCAGTCAGCCGCTGCATCCCGGGCAGAATGTCATGGGCGGCGCCCGGTACCTGGCGCGCATGCTGCAGCGATTCGGCAGCAGCGTGGACCTGGCCCTCGCGGGCTACAACGCCGGGCCGGGGACGGTCGAACGGCACGGCGGCAACATCCCCCCCTATCGGGAAACGCGCGACTACGTCTCCCGCGTGGGGGACCTCTACGCGCGCCTGCGCGATGCCGATGGCACGAATCTGGCGACCGCCCCCGCCGTACCGGCGGCCCCGTCAACGGAATCCGAGTGAGGTGACCCATGAGCGCTGGATCGACAGCCCCCCGCCTGCGCACCGAGGAAGCGGCCGGACTGTGCGAACTGCTGGCGTCCGAGGAGCGGGAGTACCGGCGCCTGCGTCGGCTGGCCTGGCGCCAGACCGCCTACCTGAAGCGACGTGACGCCGCGCGGCTGGAAATTAATGCCCAGGAATGGCGGAACTTCCTGCCGCTCGCCGACGCGGCGCGCCGACGGCGCGAGGCGAATCTGCGGGCGATCGGCGCGCGTCTGGAACTGCCTGCGGAACGGCTCACCACCGAGATGCTGCTCACGCGGGCCGACGCCGGTCAGCGCACCGCGCTGCGGGGGGCGGTACGGCGTCTCGCGGACACGGCCGGCGATCTGTACCGGCAGAACGGCCTGAACGTCATGCTGGCGCGCTTCTGCCTGGAACTGGTGGCGCAGGAAGCGGCCATCTTCCGGCAGTGCGTCATGGACGATCCGGCCGGCTGCTACGAAGGCGACGGACAGCGATCCACCACTAACGGCGCCCGCCTCGTGCAGCACCGGGCCTGAGCGGGAGGGAGACGACATGGGCGGACTCACCTCCATCATGGACACCAGCCTGAGCGGGATGTACCTGGCCCGACTCGCGCTGCAGACGGTCAGCCACAACATCGCCAACGCCAATACGCCCGGTTTCAGCCGGCAGGAGGTGCTGGTGACGGCCCGGCTGCCGCAGCAGCTGGCCTACGGCAGCCTCGGCCGCGGGGCCCAGGTCGACCAGATCCGCCGGCTCACCGATTCCTTCCTGCAGCAGAAGCAGCGCACTCAGGAGGCCCGTCTCGCCAGCTATGACCAGATCGATTCCAACCTGCGGGAAATCGAGGCGATTTTCGGCTCCGTCAGCAACGACCACCTGGGAACTTCGCTGGGGGCGTTCTTCAACGCCTGGAGCGATCTCGCCACTCCGCCGATCAACAGCTCCCTGAAGCAGGCGGTCGTGAGCTCGGCGCAGAGTCTGGTCACCGACGTCCGCGCCACCGCCAGCTCGCTCGACGACCTCGAACAGAGCATGAATGACGGCCTCTCGCGCGAAATCGACAATCTGAACAGCCTGCTGCGGCAGGTGGGCGACATGAACCGGCAGATCCTCTACGTGGAGTCCTCCCAGGGGACCGCGAACGACCTGCGCGACCAGCGCGAGATCCCTGATCCTGGAGGTCTCGAAGCTGACCAAGGTGTCCGTCCTCGAGCGGGACGACGGCACCGTGGATCTGGTGCTCAAGGGGCGCACGGTCGTGACCCGCGCGGAGGTCGAGCTGCTGCAGCTGCGACGCGACACGACGACGTCCGGGGAGACCGCCAGCGTGGTCACCGCCTCGGGGCAGGTGCCGGTGACCCTGGACGAGGGCAAGCTGCAGGGGATGATCACCGCCCGCGACGATCACATCCGTGAGGCGCGCGCCCGTCTGGACGATCTCGCGGTCACCCTCATCGAGCAGGTGAACGAGCTCCACACGCAGGGGCGGACCGCGAGATCCAGCGGCATCCTCTTTTTCACCGGCGACAGTGCTTCGACCCTATCGCTCAACACGGCGATCGTGAACGATTTCGATCTCGTGGCGACTTCGCGCTCCGGTCTCGAAGGCGACAACGACATCGCCCAGGAGATCGCCACGCTCGCTTCCCAGCCGCTCGCAGGCGAAGGGAGCAAGAGCCTCATGGATGGCTACAACGCACTGATCGTCGACATGGCGTCGCAGCGGAGCAGCTTCCAGTTCCTGCTCGAGAACCAGCAGAACGTCGTGGAGACGCTCACCGGACGTCTGGACAGCATCCGGGGCGTAAGCCTCGACGAGGAGGGGGCGAATCTGGTGCGCTACCAGAACGCCTACGAAGCCGCCGCACGGGTGGTCACTGCCGCGGCGGACATGTTCCAGACGCTGATCGATATGGTGTAGCGGCGGCGGAAGGAGCTCCAGATGGGCATGCGGATCACAGACAGTGCGATGTCACGCCTGCTGGTGCGCAGCATGCAGAAGAACCTTTCGCAGATGCTGCGTTTCCAGCAGATGAACTCGACCATGCGCCGCATCAACAACTACGCCGACGATCCGCGCGGAGTCGGCGCCGTGCAGCGCTATGACACCCTGATCAGCATCAACAGCCAGTACCGTAAGAATCTCGAACGGTCGCGGACCTTCGTGGAGTCGACGGACAGCGCGCTGCAGAACCTGACGGACGTGCTGCGGGACGCCCGCGACATCGCCATGCGCGAGGCCTCGGCCACCGGCACTGACATCTCCAACGATCATTCCGCCGATGAGGTGCGCAACCTGATCGGCCGACTGATGAACACGCTGAACGCCAACGTCGAGGGGAACTTCCTGTTCGGCGGTTTCCGGACCGACCTCACGCCGTTCATCGAGTCCGGCGGCAACATCGTATACCAGGGCGATGCCGGCCAGATCGACACCCAGATCGGGCCGCACACCACAACGATCGTCAACATTCCGGGCAGCGATTTCCTGGCGGCGGCGACTGCAGTGCTGCGGGGGACCCTCGATGTTGCGCCACCGTTGACCGCGGCCACCTCCCTTAGCGACCTGAATCTCGGCGACGGCTGGAGTCCCGGCTCCATCGCGGTCACCGACGGCAGCGGGCAGACCTGGACGCTGAATCTCTCCTCCGCCACCGACGTGGGGGGGCTGACCGCCCTGATCTCGGCCCAGACCGGCGGCGCCGTCACCGCGACGCTCACGCCCGACGGTCACGGCCTGCAGCTGACGGGCCTGGGCCCGCTGACTCTGGCCGAGGTCGACGGCGGGACCACGGCGCAGTCGCTCGGTATCCTGGACACCGCCATCCAGCGGCACGATCGTCGGCGACGACGTGCGCGGGATCGCGACGGCCGCCACGAATCTGAGCGACATTCCCGACCTCGCCGGCCTGCTGCCCCTGGGCAGCCTGGTCATCTCCGGGGAGGGGACCGGCGTGACCGTGGATCTGTCCGGAGCGATCACGGTCGGCGATCTGCAGACCGCGATCAACACGGCCGTGCCGTGGATCGAACTGCGCCTCGACGGCGGCGTGCTGTCGCTGGTCAGCAGCCGGACCACCCCTTTCGATGTGACCGACGCGGCGGGGTCGAGCGCGGCCACGAGTCTCGGCCTGCGGGGCGTCGGCACGCCGGCCCGGCTGTTCGGGGTCTTCGAGGACCTGCGCGAGTCTCTCCAGTCTCACGACAAGGCCGCCATGCGGGGGCTGATGCTCGAATTGGATGCCGTGGAGGAGATGCTCCTGGGCATGATCGTGAAGGTTGGCGGACGCGAGGTGGTGCTCGACTGGGCGGACACCGTCCTGCAGCAGCGGGACGAGCAG
This sequence comes from uncultured bacterium, assembly GCA_963772145.1. GTDB lineage: Bacteria > Krumholzibacteriota > Krumholzibacteriia > LZORAL124-64-63 > LZORAL124-64-63 > CAVSZB01. The sequence goes on along the minus strand of CAVYVY010000018.1, from coordinate 61,065 downwards.
TTGCAGATGAACCGCTCGCGCGAGCGGGATGCCGACGTGATCGAGACGGCGAGCGAACTGAGCAAGGCGCAGGCGGCCTATCAGGCCAGTCTGCTCGCCTCCAGCCGTCTGTTCGAGGTGAACCTCATTCAGTATCTGCGCTAACGGCACAGGCCGAAAAGGGAGTCGGATCATGCACAGCTTCAAGACCGCCAGATTCGGCGAGTTGACCTACGCCGATCGTGACGTCATCACCCTGCCGGAAGGGCTGGTGGGGCTGCCCCACCTCAGGCAGTGGATCCTGCTCGACATGGGAGCCGGCCTGCCGCTAAAGTGGATGCAGTCGGTCAACGACGGGAATTTCGGGTTGCCGGTCACGACACCGGACTTTTATGATCAGGATTATGCTCCCCGCCTGCCGGAAGAGACCCTCCGGGGGATGGGGGGAAGCGTTGCGGACATGGTGACCCTGATCATCACCACCGTGCATCCCGGCGGGGAGCGGTTGACCGGGAATCTGGCGGCCCCCCTGCTGGTGCAGCCGGCCACGCGGCGGGGCGCTCAACTGGTGCTGGACGACCAGCGGTGGCCCCTGCGGCAGGAGATGGATTACGTCCGCTTTGGCCTGGCGGCCCAGGTTGGTGCTGTGGAAGCAGTCGATCCGGCGGCCGACCTGATCGCCGTGACCCCGGAAGGGGAGAGACAGGAAATCGCCCTGTGATATGATGTCGGCACGCGACGGCGCCGCCCGACCGACGGACATGGAGGTCACGTGCTAATTCTCAGCCGCAAGCGGAACGAGAAGATCATGATCGGCGACGATGTCTCGATCATGATCGTCGACATTCGCGGTGACCAGGTCCAGATCGGCATCGACGCACCGCGCTCCATCCCCGTGCACCGCTACGAGATCTACGAGGAGATCAAGAACATCTCGCTGCGGGCCGCCGATTCGCCCACTCCCGACCTCGAAGCGCTCAAGCGCAAGGTTCGAACGCGTCCCTCTGGCGAGGGCGACGGCAAGTAGAGTCGCACTCTGGCTGGCTGGGGATTCCGGAACATCCGTGGGAGCGTCAGGCCCGCCGGTCGCAGGTGAGCGGTCGTGCCGGCGGAGGTTCCCGCACGGAGAGGCCGCCAACCGCCCGAGCGCCTGGCCCGTTTCGACCAGACCGGCGCGCAGGGCCGCCGCCAGACGCGGATTCCTCGGTCTTGATCCGCGCCAGGGCCGCATCCAGTTCCGGTACCCGCGGCAGGTCCCTGGCCGGCCGCGCGCCAGTCGGTGCACCCGGACACCCCGCTCTTCCAGCAGCGCCGTCCAGGGTCTCGACGATCGCCCACGGCCCAGTGCCTCGCGCGCGGCGCGCGTCAGGGCGAGCACGGCTTCGGCTTCTGTTCGCCAGGCATGTCCGGCCGACACCTCACACCGTGACGCAGAGACTGGAAGGTGGCGCCCGCCGGAGCGGGAGCGCCGGTCACTGCCGGACGTCCGTAGATGCCCGGGGAGGCCGTGGGCGGGGTCGGAGCGCGTTGCAGGAATGGGGCCAGACTGCGGTGGCGATCGGGCCGGGCGTCGACGGCCGCCCGCTCACGGCGCGCCCGTTCGGCGGTGCCGGCGGGAATGCGCGACCAGGCGTCGAGCAGCGGCTGGAGCACCCGCAGGTTGTTGTCGATGTGCCGCGGATCGTTGTCGATCAGCGCGTTGATGTTCTCGGTGAAAATGTAGTTGTAGAGCGCCGCGAGGTTGCCGGCCAGGGCGCCGCCGGCCTCATGATCGAGCGCGTTGCGCAGTTCAAGCACGACCGCCTGCGCGTTGTTGATCTGGCGCGCCTTGGCGGCCATGTCCCGCGTCGTCGAGGGCGGCCCGCGCCTGGTTCAGATAGCGGACCAGCCCCTCGTACAGCAGCACGATCAGCTTCTCCGGCCCGATCGTCTGCACGTCGGTCTCCTGGTAGCAGCGGATGCCCGTTGCGTCCGGCATGTTCCCCTCGTTTTCCGGTCTGGGCCTGTCAGCTGCTGGTCAACGCTGGAGAAAACACTGGTCAGGTAACTGCCCTGGGCCTGAAGCTTCGACACGGCCAGCTCCATCGCGGTGAACTGCCGCTCGATCATCGGCCGGTAGCTCTCGACACTCGTTCTCATACCGGGTGATGCGCTCGTCGATCGCCGTCCATGCGATCGGTGAGCGAGTCGTCCGTGATCTTGAACGTGCCGGTATCGGTATCGGTCAGGTCCTTCGATGGCCGTACGGAACTGGTAGGCCTTGCCGAGATTCGTGCCCCGTTCGACGAAGAGGTCGCGCACCGCACCGTAGTCGGCGGCCAAAGCGCTGTCGAACTTCGTAGCGGTCGAAGGCGAGCTGCCCGCCCTCCTCCTGGGTGAGGCCGACCTGCGAGCCAGCAGCTTGTACAGCGCCGGTGCCGGCGTGGCGCCTAGATCGCCACGGTGCTGATGCGGCTCTGCACGCTGCGCAGGACGTTGTTTCCCTGCAGGGTGGCGCCCTTCTGCTGCTGCGCTCTCGACGTAGGTCATCAGTCCGTTGTAGGCATCGACCAGCGTCTGCAGCTTGGCCGCGATCGCGTCCTTGTCGACGTTCACGGTGACCGTGATCTCGGTGCCCGGTTCCTGCTTGAGCAGGTTGAGGGTCACCCCTTCGATCGCATTGCTGACCAGGTTGCTCTGGGACGTGATCGTCAGGCTGTCGAGGGTCAGAGTGGCGTTAGCCGCCGCGGTGATGCTTGTAAGCGTGGGCGCGGCGCCGCCGCTCAGGCCGCTGAAGTCGACGCTGAAGGCGGCGTCGGTGCCGGTTGTGGCGGCCGTCAGCACCAGCCGGTACGGACTGGTGGCGCTGCCGTCGTTGATGATCGTGGCGCGGACGTCGGCGCCTGAATCGTTGATGGCGTTCTTGAGACTGGTCAGGCTGCTGTCGCCCGCGGCCAGAGTGAGCGTCCGTCACTTCGCCGCCGACCGTAATGGTGAACGTGCCGGTTCCGACCTCGGCCACCTGGCTGCTGTAGGCCTGCGAGAGATCCTTCTGCGCCCGGGCCAGGCTCTCGACGGTGATCGCGTAGGTGCCCTCCTGCGCTTCGCTTGCGGCGGAGGCGGTGAGCAGGTTCTCGAGGGAGGACGCGGCCTTGAGGGAGCCGAAGCTCTGCGCCGTGTCGAGTCCGTCGGCGGCGGTCATGAGCGCGGTGAGCTTGGTCTGGAGATCCTTGAACGCCGCCTTCTGCTGCTCGTACAGTTTCTTCTGCCCCTCCAGCTTCACGATCGGCTGGCGCCGCAGCGCCACCAGCTGGGAGACGATCGAACCGGTGTCCAGGCCGGTAGCCAGACCGCCGAACGAGATCGAACTCATGGTCCACTCCCGTGATAACGGGCTCCGTCCCCGCCACTTCCGCCTGGGGCCGGCTCGCCCCCTATGTGGTGTTGTCGACCAGCAGACCGGTCTCCTTGAGCACTTCCTGCAGGCGGTCGCGCAGCCTGACCATCTGTTCCGGAGGAATCTGGAACACCACATCTCCGGAATCGGGATCGCGGATCTGGATGACCCAGGAGGAGACATCTTCCTGGTAGCTGAGATTCACCTCATAGCCCGACATGCGCCGCTGCAATTCGTTCTCCACCTCGGCCCGCAACTTTTCCGCTTCGGGCGTCGGGGGTACAGGCGGCGTGGTCGGCGCGGCCTGCTGCGTGCGGGTCGCTGTTCGCTGCACCGGAGAGGCAACTGGCGAAACCGGCTGCCAGCCCGGACCCTGAATCGCGCTCACGTCGATCATGATCCCACCTCATTTCGGGGCGGCGGGTCCCGCGACCCGCCGCCCCCGGGATTCGCTACCTCTGCAGACAGCATCAGCGCCATCTGTGGAGTGGAGTTGGCCTGGGCCAGCACCGAAACGCCGGCCTGCTGCAGGATCTGGAACGAGGTCATCTGCGACGTCTCCCACGCGATGTCGACGTCACGGATACGGCTGTTGGCGGCCGAGAGGTTCTCCACCGTCATGCCGATGTTCCGGATCGTCGACTCCAGGCGGTTCTGGGCGGCGCCGAAGTTGGCGCGACGCGCGCTGACCAGTGCCGTCGCACTGTCGAGCGCCGTGATCGCGGCCAGAGCGGTGGTGTTGTCAGCACCGGAGATCACGGTCGCGTCCAGCGACAGCCCGGTGGCCGTCATGGTGGTGCCGAGGCTGATGGCCACCTGGGAAGCGGAGGTGGTGCCGATGCCGACCTGGATGTCCAGCGAGGCGTTGGTGCCGTCGAGCAGCTTGGTGCCGTTGAACTCGGTCGATTCGGCGACCCGCGTGATTTCGCTCACCAGCGCCGTGAATTCGGTGTTCAGGTAGCCACGCTCGGCGGTGCCGAGGGTCTCGTTGGCCGACTGTTCCGCCAGCTCACGCAGACGGATCAGGATGCCGCTGACCTCCTCGAGGCCGCCTTCCGCGGTCTGGATCATCGAGATGCCGTCGGCCGCGTTGCGCGAGGCCTGCTGCAGGGCGCGGATGTCGCTCTTCAAGCCTTCGGAGATGGCCAGACCGGCGGCGTCGTCGCCGGCGCGGTTGATGCGCAGACCGGAGCTGAGCTTCTCCATCGACTTGGACAGCATGTTGGTGGTATTGAACAGGGAACGCTGCGCGTTGATGGACCCGACATTGGTGTTTACGCGAAGACCCATGATTCTTCCTCCTTGAAGAGTGGGGCCGGACATCCCTGCCCGACCAGGGCGACTATGACTTCAACTCGGTGGGAGGACAGGCCTCCCGTATTGCGTGATTCCTCCTTCTCCGGGTGCTGCGTTTCTCCGGGGCGTAGCACTGATTCATGAGATCCGTAGTGATATCGGCCGATACCGGGGCAAACTTAAGTACTATTTCGCAATAATTAGTCTCTTTCGACTATTTCCGGTCGTACGACGAGAACGGCGGATCCCCGTGGATCCGCCGTCCGCTCATGAAGTCTGTCCGGTCAACTACCGCTGCAACAGCATCAGCGCCATCTGCGGAGTGGAGTTGGCCTGGGCCAGCACCGAAACGCCGGCCTGCTGCAGGATCTGGAACGAGGTCATCTGCGACGTCTCCCACGCGATGTCGACGTCACGGATACGGCTGTTGGCGGCCGAGAGGTTCTCCACCGTCATGCCGATGTTCCGGATCGTCGACTCCAGACGGTTCTGGGCGGCGCCGAAGTTGGCGCGACGCGCGCTGACCAGCGCCGTCGCACTGTCGAGCGCCGTGATCGCGGTCAGAGCGGTGGTGTTGTCAGCGCCGGAGATCACGGTCGCGTTCAGCGACAGCCCGGTGGCCGTCATGGTGGTGCCGAGGCTGATGGCCACCTGGGAAGCGGAGGTGGTGCCGATGCCGACCTGGATGTCCAGCGAGGAGTTGGTGCCGTCGAGCAGCTTGGTGCCGTTGAACTCGGTCGATTCGGCGACCCGCGTGATTTCGCTCACCAGCGCCGTGAATTCGGTGTTCAGGTAGCCGCGCTCGGCGGTGCCGAGGGTCTCGTTGGCCGACTGCTCCGCCAGCTCGCGCAGACGGATCAGGATGCCGCTGACCTCCTCGAGGCCGCCTTCCGCGGTCTGGATCATCGAGATGCCGTCGGCCGCGTTGCGCGAGGCCTGCTGCAGGGCGCGGATGTCGCTCTTCAAGCCTTCGGAGATGGCCAGACCGGCGGCGTCGTCGCCGGCGCGGTTGATGCGCAGACCGGAGCTGAGCTTCTCCATCGACTTGGACAGCATGTTGGTGGTGTTGAACAGGGAACGCTGCGCGTTGATGGACGCGACGTTGGTGTTTACGCGAAGACCCATGGTTCTTCCTCCTTGAATGGACGGGCGGCCGTCCTTGGCTGCCCACCCTGCCGTCGCGGGCTCCGCCGGGCCACACTGCCCGCGGGACCGGCTTCTGATCACGGTAAGGATATCGGCCGGATCGTCGCCCGGCTTGAGAGGCAATCTTAGGAATCTTTGGAGGAGGGTGCGACAGGATGGCGGACGGTTCGGGCGAACCGTCCGCCACCGGACTCCGCGTAGGGCGCATCCGTGCGCCGGGGTCGGACCGGACGCGGCCCGGGGCAGGGGCCGCCTGCGGCGCGAACTAGCCCCGCAGCAGTTGCAGGGCCAGCTGCGGCGTGGCGTTGGCCTGGGCCAGCACGGCCACGCCTGCCTGCTGCAGGATCTGCATGGCGGTCATCGCCGACGTCTCCGCCGGCGATGTCCACGTCGCGGATACGGCTGTTGGCGGCGGAGAGGTTCTCCACCGACATGCGCGATGTTGCGGATCGTCGACTCGAGCCGGTTCTGGGCCGAGCCGAAGTCGGCGCGCTGGGCGCTGACCAGCCCCGTGGCGTTGCTCACCGCGGTGATCGCCGCGAGGGCGGCGGTCCGCGTCCAGGACGTTGATGGTGCTGAGATTCAGGTCGTCGGCCCGCATGCCGGCGCCGAGCATCAGCGTGACCTGCGAGTCCGACTGGGTGCCGATGCCGACCTGGATGTCGAGTTGGGCGATCGACCCGTCGAGCAGCTTGGTGCCGTTGAACTCGGTCGAGTCGGCGATCCGGCTCACCTCGAGAATCAACTGCTGGAATTCCGAGTCGAGGTAGGTCCGCTCGTCGTCGCCGAGCGTGCCGGTCGCCGCCTGCTCCGCCAGTTCCCGCATGCGGATCAGGATGCCGCTGACCTCCTCGAGTCCGCCTTCCGCGGTCTGGATCATCGAGATGCCGTCGGCGGCGTTGCGCGACGCCTGCTGCAGCGCGCGGATGTCCGACTTCAGGCTCTCGGAGATCGCCAGACCGGCGGCGTCATCCCCGGCGCGGTTGATCCGCAGACCGGAGCTGAGCTTCTCCAGCGACTTGCCGAGCAGCGTGGTGTTGACCATCAGGCTGCGCTGCGCGTTGATCGACGCGACGTTCGTGTTTACGCGGAGTCCCATCGTTCCTGGCCCCCTTCACTCGTTCCATCGGCCATTTCTGCCGGGGCCGTCCTGGCCCGTGGTCCGTTCTTGCCGCCCTGCCGACGCTGGCCGCGCCGACCGGTGCGGGCTCCATCCCGTTGCATTTTCAGCGCTTCGAAAGTTGTGTCGTCGCTGGCCGACCGGGCAACGGGCAACGTCCGATCTGTCGCGCTGACGGGGCAAATTGCAATTGGCATGCCCCTTGATAAGAAATCAGCGCAGCGAGGAGTGCATTCTGCCTCCCGACGCGGGCAATTCGCGGCGGGGTGACGATGATCATCCGGACCGTCCGGCCGGGCGAGCGGAGCCGGCTGCTCGGCTCTGGTGGAGTCGCGGCTGCGGCGCCCCGGTGCGCCCGACCGGTCCGCGCCGACGACTTCCCGCTGGCGCTTGGGCGAGGCGAATCGCGACTGGCAACTCGTGGTCGAGGAGAACGGCGAATTCCTCGCCGGCCTGGCCTGTCTCGTGCGTCCCTGCGTCACCTCCGCGGGCGAGCTGCCGGTCGCGGCCATCGGCAGCGTGGTGACCGCCGTCGCGGCGCAGGGGCGCGGGCTGAGCCGTCGGCTGCAGGAAGAGATGCTGGCGCGCCTCGCGGCGGGCGCGGTGCCGCTGGCCGTGCTCTGGAGCGACCGTCCGGAGGTGTACCGCGCGCCGCGGTTTCGCCGCCGGCCGGCGTGGAATTCCACGTCGATCTGCGATGCTGGCGGGGCCCCGACGCGCCCGCCGGGGCGGTCGTCCGTCCCTTGCGCCGCCGGACTGCGCAGGCGTGGCGGGCCTGCACGCGCTTCATCCGTATCGCACCTGCCGCGCGGCAGGCGATGCGGTCCGCCTCTATACGCATGCCCGGCACGCGTGGCTGGGTGCTCGAACCGGCGCCCGGCGCCGGCGTCGCCGCCTACGCCTTCTGTGGCAAGGGGCAGGACTTCCCCGGCTGGATCCTGGAGTGGGGCGGGGCGCCCGATCTGCGTGACGCTCCTCGTTGGCGCACCTGCGCGCCACGGCGGGGGCGCGCTGGCTGCTGGCGCCGCAGGGCGCCGAGGCGATGGTGGCCCGGCTGGCCGCCGCCGGTGCGCGGGTCGTGGCCTGCGCGAGCGGTCTGTGGTGCGTGACGAGCGGCCCGTGTCTGGCGGCGCTTGTCGGCGGCGACTGCGCGGGATACGGTCGCCCGCGCCTGGCTGGGCGGGGTTGACGCGTCCGGGCAGACTGCGGCCCGGCCCCCTGCGGCTCGCCGTGTGGGGGTTCGATTCGGTCTGACGCATCCCGGGAGGATGCCGTGCTGCTCTCCTTGACGGTCATCGTGCGGGACGACGCTCAGATGCTGGCGGAACTGCTGGAGCAGCATCGTCCCCTGTATGACGAGGCGGTGGTCGTGGACACCGGGTCCCGCGACGACACCCGCGCGCGCGCCCTCGCGCACGGGGCCCGCCTCGTCGATTTCCCCTGGTGCGACGATTTCGCCGCCGCCCGCAATGCCGGTCTGGTGGCCGCGCGCGGTCGCTGGATCCTCTGCCTTGACGTCGACGAATGGATCGCCACGCGCGACCTGACCGCGCCTGCGGACGCACGTGCGCCGCGCCACGCGGGACCGCTGCTTCCTGTTCGGCTTTCGCAGCTACGCCGACCGGGCGCGGCACGCCGAATGGCAGCCGGTGACGGGGGAGTACCCGGACGAGGAGCAGGGGCAGACCGGCTGGATCGGCTGCGTCAACGTCCGTCTGTTCCCGAACCGCACCGATCTGCGCTTCCACGGACGGGTCCACGAAAGCGTGGAGCCGGCGGCGCGCCGGATGGGCCTGTCGAGCGAAGCGCTGGACGTGCCGATCCACCACTACGGTACTGCTGCGCCCGGCGCCGGTGATGGCGGCGAAGGACGATCTGTACGGCCGTCTCGTGCGGGCGAAGTACGCCGAGGAGCCGCGCAGAACAGCGGCGCCGGGCTCGAAATGGCCTGCCGCCTGGTGGAGGAGGGGCAGACCGCTGGAGGCGCTGCCGCTGCTGGAGGAGTTGGCGGAGCGCGAGCCGGCGGACGCCCATGTGCTGCGGGCCCGTCTCTATCTGGGGCACGCCCGACGACGCCAGGGTCGTCTCGACGAAGCGGTGCAGCTGCTGGCCGGCCTGACCGCAAGCTGCCCCGCCTGGGCGCAGGTATGGGTCGAACTGGCCCGGACCCTCGCGGCGGCGGGACGCTGGACCGACCTCGGCGCCCTGCTGCTGCGGGCGCGCCCATGGCATCCCGGGCAACCCCAACTGGTGCTGCAGGAGGTGGTCCTCCTGACCGTGACGGGGCGGGTGGCGGAGGCGTCGCGGCTGGCCACCGCTTTGGCGCAGCAGCACCCGGGATGGGAAGAGGCCCGCCTGCTCGCGGCGCGTCTGGCGCAATCGCCGCTGGCCGGCCTCAGCCCGGCCGGGCGCTAAGGAAATGGGTCGTATCTGCCGAATCTCTGGGCAGAGTGGTTACCTTCCGGCCACCGGCAGGAGTGCGCCGGGACGTTCGCCGCCAGGGTCCACCACCCGGCAGGAACTGCCACGGTGGGCTGTGCGGGCCCCCCGGGCGATTTTTGCCGACGGGGACGCTCCGGTTGCGTCGGGGAACCGGGATTGCTAAGGTGAAGCAGGGATGGACCGGCGCGGACTTGCGGCCGGCAACTACGAGAAGGGTGGAGCGAGATGGCCATGCGCAACATCGACCAGGCGAACTCTCCGCAGGGCTCGCTGCTGCAGCGTCTGCTGACGAAGAGTGGCGCCGGTCGCGCCAGCGGTTCGACTGCGGGGACGGGCGAGTCTGGTCGCACTGCCGTCGAGCCCGTGAGCGACAGCCTGGTCCTGTCGCCGGCCGCGCGCCGCGAGGCGCAGCTCCAGAGCGACCTGGCGGCGGCCCGCCAGGCTCTGGCCGCGCTGCCCGAGGTGCGCGAAGAGCGGGTGGCGCAGGCGCGGGCGCGTCTCAGTGAAGGGGTGTATGACACGGTCGAAGTGCGCAACGCCGTCGCGGGTCGTCTGGGCGCGGTCCTGCGCCGGCTGGAGAACCTGATCGGCTGACCGCGACGGGACTCGTCATTCCCTGTTTTTCCTTGATTGCCGGATGGCGCGGGCCTTCCGGCTTTTCTTTTTGATTGCCTGAACTGACCAATTTCCTTACGGTGGGTCGCGCGCAGGCTGTATAAGGCTCTAATTCCGCTCCGGAGGCATGGCTCTGCGGCCACCGATCGAACTCCCGGATCCCCTGCCGGATGAGACGTTTCTGGTCGGTCCGACCGGCTGGCGCGCGGCGGGGAGGCCTTTGGCCGCGACTCTTGAGGAGGCGGCCCGCCTCCTGGGACCTGCAACGGCCGGGCGCGACGACGCGCCAGACAATCTGGCGGATACGCCGGCCCCCCTGGTGATTCTGGACGGAACCTGCCTGACGCCGGGCGACCGCGCCGGGGAGCTGGCGACAACGCTTGCCGGACTGCTGCAACAGCGCCCCGAGGCGGCGGTGGTCCTGCTCTTCCGGGACCTCGACGCCGCCGCCTGCGCGGGTCTGTTCCGGGCCGGACTGTTCGACGCGCTCCCGGTGCCGGTGGAGGCGGCGCGCTGGTCGGAGATGATCGGCCGGCTCGACGCGCGCCGTGAGCAGGGGAGCCGCATCAGCGCCGTGCGGCGACAGGGCGAGGAGACGGCCCGTCGTCTTCACGCTCACCGGCGACAGTTGCAGGATGAAGTGTCGCGGGTCGGCGACGAACTGATCGCTTCACAGCGCCGCCTCGAGCTGGTCAACCAGGAACTCACCGATCACATGTCGCAGCTGGCCCTGCTCTACCGCTTCGGACGCGAACTGAGCAGCGCGCGCAACTGGGATGCGGCGCTGTCGGGGCTGCTCGAGAGTCTGGCGCGCTTCGTGGGGGCGCGCGGCGCGGCTCTGGTGCTGCGCGCCGCGCCGGGCGCCCCGTACGCCCCCCGGCAGACCTACGCCTGGGAAGAGGCGCGCTGGGACCGGATCCTGATCAGGTTGGACGAACGGGTCGCGCACACGATCGCCGCCCGCCTGCCGATTCCAGGGGTTTACCATCTGGATCGCGATCTGCCGGCCGACGGCGCCCCCCAACGCGCCATCACGGCGTTGCCGCTCGAACACCAGGGGGCCCGTCTCGGTTATCTGCTGCTGCTCGACGGGCCGCTGCTTGCGGACGCAGCGGCCGCGCGGCGCGCGCCGTTCCTGCAGGCGGTGCAGGTGATTCTGGCCGAGGAGGTCGCGGGAGCCCAGATGCTCGATCGCATCCGCGAACTCGGCGCCTTCAACGCCCGCGTTCTGGATACCGTGCGCAGCGGCATCTGGGTGATGGACGAACAGGCGCGCACCGTCTACTGCAACCGTCACGGTCGGGAACTGATCGGCGCTCCGGTTGCGGAAGCGCTGGCCGGGTCTGCCACGGCGATCGGACGGGGGCGCGTCGAGAGTGCCGCTCCCGACACGCTGCGGGACTGGCTGCCGCACGGCGACGCGCTGCCGGAGCTGTTCCTGGACGGCCGGCTGCGCCTCGGCGGGCTGGAGGGGGTTCCTTTCGCGCGTTTGATGGCGCCCGAGGCGCCATCCTACCAGGGTGAAGGGCAGATCCTGCGCGACGCCGGCGAAACGATTCCGGTCCTGGTGCAGGCCTCGACCATGCCGGGGCGGCGCAGCGGCGAGCGGTGGCTGGTGCTCGTGCTCGAGGATCTGCGGGAAGCGAAACGCCTCGAGGCCGAACGCATCCGGGCCGACAGCCTCGAGGGCATGGTCGAAATGTCCGCGGCGCTGGCGCACGAGATCCGCAATCCGCTGATGGGGCTGAGCGCCCAGGCCGAACTGCTGGCAGGCCAGCTGCCGGCGGGCGATTCCCGCAAGCGCTATCTCGATGTCATCACCGGCGAGGTCGACCGTATCAACTCGACCATCACCCGGCTGCTCCAGTTCGTGCGTCCCTACGAGCCCCGTCTGGACGCGGCCGATCTGTCCGGGCTGGCGCGCGATTGCCTGTTGCTGCTTGAGCCGAAGGCGGCCGAGCGCCGGGTGCGTCTGGAACTGCGGCTCGAACCGGCTACGGCCGCCCCGGACACCTGGACGCAGCAGGTCGACGCGGGGCAGCTCAAGCAGGTGATCCTGAATCTTCTGTTGAACGCCCTCGACGCGTCGCCGGTTGGCGGCGGCATCGATCTGGTCCTGCGGCGTGAGGCACGAATAGAACTGCGCGATGCCATCAGCGGCGCCGGCCAGATCCGTCCCGGTCTGGCCCTGGAGGTCCGCGACGAGGGCGCCGGCTTCGCCCCACGGGACGCGGAGCGACTCTTCCGCCCCTTCTATACTACCAAGAGCGCCGGCACGGGGCTGGGGCTTTCCATCTGCCGCAAGATCGTGGCCGCGCACGGCGGGGAGATCCACGCCGTCCGCGCGGATCACACGACCGTCCTGCGCGTGCTGCTGCCGCGCACCGAGGCGCTCGCGCGCCAACAGGAGGAGACATGAGCAAGCGGATCCTCGTCGTGGACGATGAAGCGACGATCAGATTGTCGCTGGCCGAGGCGCTCGCGGCCGACGGCTACCAGGTGGACGCCGCTGAAACCGGCGAGGAGGCGCTCGCCTGCTGTCATGGACGCGCGCCCGATCTGATCGTCAGCGATCTTAAGCTGCCGGGCATCTCCGGGCTCGAGGTGATGCAGGCGCTGCGCCATCAGGGGGTGGCCACGCCGGTGATCATGATGACGGCCTACGGGGATGTCGACACGGCGGTCGCCGCCATGCGGGCCGGGGCCTACGATTTCATCCAGAAGCCGTTCAAGCTGGGAACCATCAGGCAGCAGGTGCGGGCCGCCCTGCGGGCGACCGAAAGCGAGTCTCCCCGCCGCGACGACGACCGGCCGTTCGCCGTACGCGCCCGCTCGGAAGATGGTGTCTATCTGGACATGATCCGCACCTGCCCCGGCCTGGCCGGGGTGGCCCGCGTGCTCGACAAGATCGGCGGCAGCCGCGCCGGGCACGACACCTCGATCCTCATCCAGGGCGAGTCCGGTTCGGGCAAGGAGATCGTGGCGCGCGCGATCCACGAGGTGGGGGAGGCGCACGGCGAGCCGTTCATGGAGATCAACTGCGCGGCGGTGCCGGAAGCGCTGCTGGAGAGCGAGCTGTTCGGGCACGAGAAGGGGGCCTTCACCGACGCCAAGGCGCGCCGCGAAGGGCTGTTCGAGCTGGCCGGGAGCGGCACGATCTTCCTCGACGAGATCGGTGAGATGGGCATCCTCCTCCAGAGCCGGCTGCTGCGGGTCATCGAGAACCGGCGCTATCGACGCGTGGGCGGGCGGGATGAACTGACGGTGCAGGCGCGCGTCGTCGCCGCCACCAACCGCCGGCTCGAGGAGGAAATCGAGCGCGGAGCATTCCGCAACGACCTCTACTACCGTCTCCAGGTGGTCGAGATCACGATTCCGCCGCTGCGGGAGCGCCCGCAGGACCTGGAAGTCCTGGTGAATCACTTCATTTCGGAGTTCAACGCGGCGCTCGGCCAGACGTGCGAGCCGGCGTCGGCGGCGCTGCTCGAGGCGCTGCGCCGCTATTCGTGGCCCGGCAACGTGCGCGAGGTCAAGAACGTCCTGAAGCGCATCATGATCCTCGAGGAACCGGCACGGCTGCTTCCGGAACAGCTGCCGCCCCACATCATCGCCGGCCGCAACCCTCGCGGCGCGGTCGCGGCCGCCGGCGATCGGCGAGTCGGGTCTGCAGTCGCTGGCCGAGGTGGAGCGTCGCCAGATCCTTCACCTGCTCGAGGCGACCGGGAACAACAAGAGCCGCGCCGCCCGTCTCCTCGGCATCTCGCGTCAGACGCTGCGCGAGAAGCTGCGGCTCTACCAGCAGGATCTGGGCGACGACACCCCCGCAGGGCTGGCCGCCGAGGCCGAGGAGTAGCGCGGCGGCGAGCTGTCCGTTTTCCGGCCACGCTTGACCAGTGGCCGGCCTGCGCTACGGCAAGATCGGGTGCCGGGGCGTGGCCGTTGTTGCCGCGAGCCACCTCTGCGGATTCTCCATTAATCTTCCATCTCCTTAACTGACAATCACTTCAGCCTGTCTCGCTGCCTGGGCGCGGGCCCCGGAAACTTCTGCCCATGCCCTGGGAACGTCCCGACCCGGAGGGCATGCTGTTTGCGGACGCCGGGCCACCGGATCGAGGCGACCGGGGGAGGTGCGACGTGCAGACAGCGGGGCAGAGGAAGGCAGCAGGGGGCGCGGCGGCCGTCGTCTGGCTTGTTTTCGTGGCCCTCCTGTCCCGCGGTCAGGCGCTCTGCGCCCCGGTCCTGGGTGATGAGGAGCGAATCAGCTATGCGCGCTGGCTCGGCGTGACGGCAGCGATGCCGGCCAGCAACGACAGTCTGCCGGCGCCCGGCACGTCGCTGTTCCCCACGCTCGCGATCCGGCGGGTCGAAGATCCGTCGCGCCTGGCGTGCGCCGCTCAGGTGCGCGCGGTCGAGCGCGCCAACGAAGCGCCGCGCCGGCCGGTCCGGACGGCGGCCGAGTCGCTGACCACGGCGCGCGCCTACCGCGCGCTGGGCGAATACGATCACGCGCTCAGCTGGTACGGCGAAGCGGCCGTGCGCGACGAGACCCGTGAACTGGCGCCGGTGCTCGCGCGCGAATCGCTGGGCAGCGCGGCGGCGCTCGGCGACTCGCCAGACCATCGGGCGGGCGCTGTTCAACACGCTCGGCGCCAGCGAACTGGCCTCGCATGAGGACGAGGCCGTGCTCGCCTTCCGCTGGCTGCTGGCGCGCGGCGACAGCCTGACGCTGGCCCTGCTGGCGCGCAAGGTGGACGGGCAGACCGTGGCGCTGCCGTCATCGATCCGCTTCTGGCGGACCTTCGCGGCGACGCAGTTGCGCGACTGGGAATCGGCGTTGGCCGGCGCCCGGATCCTGCTGGCGGAGGGAGACACCGCGGCGACGCTCGGCCGGCGCGAGCGCATCTGGCTCGCGGGCACCCTTCCGGATCTCTTTTATCTGGCCGGGGATTATCCGGCCGCCGCCGACCTCTGGCGGCAGCTCGCGGCGAGCGACCTCGCGTCGCTCGCCCCGTGGAGCCGCTACCAGCTGGCCGGGCTCGACCTGCGGGCGGGACGGTTCGGCGCCGCCGCCGATGCGCTGCGACTGCTGTGCGCCGACAGCGAGCCGTGGGCGTGGCGTCCGCGGGCCTGTGCGCTGGCCGCCCTGGCCGACACCCTGAATCTGCTGGCGGGAGGGGGTGTCGCGCGTGACCTCGCTGCCAATGTGGTGCGCTGAGCAACCGGCGTTGCCGGCCCCCGCGCTGGAGGACCTGCTGCATCTCTACGCGGGGCAGCGGCGGCTATACGGCGAGATCCTCGCGCTCTCCCGGCGTCAGGGGGAGTTGCTGCGGAGCGGCGCGCACCTGGGCGAACTGCGCGCGCTGCTGATCGCCAAACGCGACCGGCTCGACGCGATCGCCAGGCTCGAGCGTGAGCACGCGCCGGCCCGCGCCACCTGGGAGCGGGAGCGGGCGGGCAACGCCGGCGCTCCCCGGCTTCACTGCGCGCTGCGCGAGGTGGCGGTCCTGATCGAGGAGATCCTCGAAACCGAGGAGTCCAACGACCAACTGCTGCTGGCGGAAACCGGGGTTGCGCCATGAACGCGACCGCGACCTCCGCGGCGGTGCGGGATGGCCGCCAGGGCCGGCTCATGCGCGGCTACCTGCACAAGACCAGCAACAACCTGTGCGGGATCAAGGGCTACGCCAGTCTGATCGCGGCCGGGGAAGCCGACCGTCAGGTTGCCCAGTGGGCGCGCCAGATCCTGGCCGAAGTGGAGTTGATGGAGAGGATTTACCGGTCGGTCCAGGAGATGGCGTTTGCGCAGCCGGCCGAACCGCCCGGAGGGGACCTGGCCGCGGTCGTGACGGCGGCCGTGGCGGCCGTCCGGACCCGCTGCGCCCCGCTGACGGTGCGGATTCTTGGCGTCTCGGCCGCTCCGCTGCTGCTGCCGGCGCGCGATCTGCAGCTGGCGCTGGAGGAACTGCTGACGAACGCCGCGGAGGCGGCGCCGGCCGGCGCGCGCGCGACGATCAGCACCGTGGCCGGTCGTCGCGGACGGCTGCAACTGCAGGTGGCCGATGATGGCCCCGGGCTGCCTCCGGCCATCCTGGCCCGGGCCGCGGATCCGTTCGTGACCACGAAACCGGGGCGGCTCGGCATCGGGCTGGCGCGGGTGGATACCCTGATGGACATGTACGCACTGCCCTGGTCGCTGGCGAACCGGCCCGACGGCGGCGCGCTGGTGGTCCTGGAAGTGGCCCGATCCACAACCGCCGCGACGGTCACGCCGGCGCGGGCGCGGAAGGAAAGCAATGCCTAGCAGACAGAGCCTCCTGGTGGTGGACGATGAGCAGACGATGCGCGACTGGCTGCAGGCCGCGCTGGCCGGCCGCTATGACGTGCGCGTGGCAAGCGATGGGGCGGCGGCGCTGGCGGCGCTGGCGCGCGCGCCGGCCGACATCGTGCTGAGCGACGTGCGGATGCCGGGACGCGACGGTCTGGCCCTGCTTGCCGACCTCCAGGCCCGCGAGGAACCGGGACCACTCGTCCTCATGATGACGGCGTTCGGCACCATCCAGGAAGCGGTCGAGGCCACGAAGCGCGGCGCCTTCGCCTATCTGACCAAGCCGTTCAGCCTCGAGCAGCTCGACCACGCGCTCGGAAGGGCTTTCGAATACCTCCAGCTGCGCGAGGAGAACCGCAGCCTGCGTCGCAACGTGCGCACGCGCCGCGAGCACTGGGGACTGCTCGGCAGCAGCGCCGCCATGCACGATCTGCGCGAAAAGATCGCCATGATCGCCGACGCCCGCGGCACCGTGCTGCTGCAGGGGGAGAGCGGCACCGGCAAGGAGGTCGCCGCGCGCGCCATCCACCTGGCCGGCGGCCGGCGCAACAGCGCCGTTCATCCGCATCAACTGCGCGGCGATTCCGGAGACCCTGCTGGAATCCGAACTGTTCGGCTACGAGCGGGGCGCGTTCACCGGCGCGGTCCAGGCCCGCAAGGGCAAGTTCGAACTGGCCGACGGCGGCACCCTGCTGCTGGACGAGATCAGCGAGATGCCGTTCGCGATGCAGGCCAAGCTGCTGCGCGTGCTCCAGGAACGCGAGTTCGTGCGGCTGGGCGCCAAGTACGCCACCAAGATCGACGTGCGCATCATCGCGACCACGAACCGGAACCTGCGCGAGGAGATCCAGGAAAAACGTTTCCGCGAGGACCTCTTCTTCCGCCTGAACGTCATTCCGCTGTTTTTGGCGCCGCTGCGCGAGCGCCGCGAGGACATTCCGCTGCTGGCCCAGCACTTCGTGCGAGGGGGTCTGCGCCGAGAACGGCAAGCCGCTCATGGCCATCACCGAAGCGGCCATGGCCAGCCTGACGCGTCTCGACTGGCCGGGCAACGTGCGTCAGCTGCAGAACATCATCGAGCGTGCCGTGATCATGAACTCGGGCGTCGAGCTGAACGAGTCGTTGCTCGACCTCGCCGACGGTATGGATCCCTGCGGTCGTCGTGACGCGGAGGTCCTGCCCACGGATCTGACCCTGGCCGACATGGAGCGCGAGTTGATCCTGCGCAAGCTGCGGCAGACCGGCGGCAACCGCACGCAGTCGGCCCGGGCGCTCGGAATCAGCGTGCGCACGCTGCGCAACAAGCTGCACCTGTACAACGCCATGGGCGTGACCGCCCCGAGGTGCTGACATGATCCAGCCCACCCTCTTCGATCGCGCGCGGCTCGACGGCCTGAAGAAGGCGCTGGGCGTCTATTCGCAGCGTCACCGCGTGGTGTCGGAGAACGTGGCTAACGTCGAGACGGCCGGCTATCGCGCCCGGGAGTACAAATTCGAGGAGCTGC
This sequence comes from uncultured bacterium, assembly GCA_963772145.1. GTDB lineage: Bacteria > Krumholzibacteriota > Krumholzibacteriia > LZORAL124-64-63 > LZORAL124-64-63 > CAVSZB01. The sequence continues at coordinate 43,261 of CAVYVY010000018.1, read as the reverse complement.
TGCGCACGTCGGCCGGTCCCGGGCGTCTCGCCGGCACCCGCACCGACCAACACCACCTGCCGGTCGGTCGGCGCGAGGCCGCGCTGACCGACGGCCAGGTGGCCGAGCAGGAGAGCGACGTCGACAACGGCGTCAACAACGTGGATGTCGACCGCGAGATGGCGGAGCTGGCCACGACCGATCTGTCCTACCGGCTGGCGACGCGGGTCCTGAGCATGAAGTACCGCATCCTGCGCGAGGCTGTTTCCGGTCAGGTACGCTAGCGCCAGGAGGTGACGGGCCATGAGCGACGGATTCTTCAGCAGCATCCGCATCAGCGCCGAGCGGACTGCACGCCCAGCGCGTCAAGATGGACACGGTGGCCGAGAACCTGGCCAACGCCGAAACGACCCGCACGGAGGAGGGGCTGCCCTACCGCCGTCAGCGGGCAGCTTTCGCCGAGGCGTCTGGCGCAGCGAGTCGGACGACTGAGCGGGGCCGACAGTGCGCGGGGGGCCGCGCCAGGACGGTGGTCTGGCCCGCACCGATCCGGCGCACTTCGCGGGCGGACGTGCACGCAGCGCCGACGGGCGGCCGGGAACCCGAGGGCGTGGAGGTCGCGGTGGGCGTGTCGCCGGAGGCGTCGGACTTCAAGATCATCTTCGAACCGGGGCACCCCGACGCCGATCCCGACGGGTACGTCCTGCTGCCGAACGTGAACCCCATCACGGAGATGGTGGACCTCATCACGGCCACGCGGGCCTACGAGGCCAACGTCAGCGCGGTGCAGGCGGCCAAGGACATGTTCAGCAAGGCCCTCGAAATCTGACGGACGGGGGGGACCGCATGGGCGTGGGAATGGTCAAGGGGATTCCGGGGCTCGACCTGGCGCGGCTGTACGGCGCCGGCGCCGGCCCCCGCGGCGCCGGTCGCGAACGGTCCGTCGTTCGCCGACCAGTTGCGCGGCGCACTGCAGGAGGTCAACCGCCTGCAGGGCGCGCGTGACGAGACCGTGCAGGGGATGGTGGCCGGCACGGTCCAGAACCCGCACGACGTGATGATCGCCACCGAGGAGGCGCAGCTGGCCTTCGAGCTCATGCTCGAGGTGCGTAACCGGCTGCTCGAATCGTACCAGGAAATCATGCGGCTGCAGGTCTGACCCACCCGGGGTGGACCGCGCCTGAGGTGAGCCCGTGGACGGAACGAAGCAGGTGCTCGATCGGCTCGGCGGCAAGATGGGCCGTTTCAGCTTCAATCAGAAGGTGCTGCTGGGCGCGATCGTCGTGGCGGCGGTGGTGAGCATCGCGATCTTCGGCGTCTGGCTGCGCCACGAGGACAAGACGGTCCTGTTCACGAACATGTCGCCGGAGGACGCGTCGCTGGCCCTCGAGGAGCTGGCGAAGCAGAACATCGCCGCCGATCTGACCAATGGCGGCTCCACGATCATGGTGCCGCAGCGGGATGTGCACCGGCTGCGGGTGGATCTCGCCACCAAGGGCATCCCCTCCTCGGGCACGGTCGGGTTCGAGATCTTCGACGGCAAGCAGTACGGTCTGACCGAATTCCTGCAGGACGTCAACTTCAAGCGCGCGCTCGAGGGCGAGCTGACCAAGTCCATCCTCTCGCTGTCCGGCATCAACACCGCGCGCGTGCATCTGGTCATCCCGAAGCCGTCGATCTTCAAGAAGCTGGCCACGCCGGCCACCGCCTCCGTCGTCGTCGGGCCTGGCGCACAACGCCCGTCTCGGCGAGGACCAGATCAACGGCATCCAGGCGCTGGTCTCCGGCAGCGTGGAGGGCCTGACCACCGACAACGTCACCGTCATCGACCAGCGCGGCACCGTGCTCTCGCGCAACCACGGCGTCGGACAGCCCGGTGGGCGAACTCCGAGGGCCAGCTGGCGATGAAGAAGGAGATCGAGAGCTACCTGACGCAGAAGGCCGAGACGCATGCTGACCGAGGTGCTCGGCGGCGAGAAGGCGATCGTCAGGGTCGACGCCACGCTCAACTTCGAGCGGCTCCAGAAGAACCGCGAGGTCTACGACCCGGCGGTGACCGTCGTGCGCAGCGAGGAGCGCGACGAGTCGGCGGAGAGCAAGGGGGGCGGCACCTCCGAGAGCTCGGTCACGAACTACGAGATCAACAAGACCGTGGAGACGATCGTCGGCGAGGTCGGCAACGTCAAAACCCTCTCCGTCAGCGTCTTCGTGGACGGCCGCTACGCGGCGCCGACCGGCGGCGGCGATCCGGTCTACACGCCGCTCAGCGAGGAGGAGCTGAACCAGATCCAGCGTGTCGTGCGGACCGCGATCGGCATCGACACCTCGCGCGGCGACCGGATCGAGGTCGTCAACATGCAGTTCCGCGAGCGCGGAGGCGCCCGCGCCGGAGCCCGGCCTGCTGGGCCAGCCGTGGCTCGAATCGGCGCCCCAGCTCGTGGGCAAGGTGCTGCTGGTGATCGTGGCGATCATCCTGGTGCTGGTGGTGCGGCGCAACCTCGGACGCCTGGTGTCGGACGGCGTCCCGGTGCGCCGTTCCGCCATGGCCGGGGCCGGCGGGCGGGACCGGAGCGGCGGGCGGCATGGACCCTCTGATGCCCTCCATTCGCGACGGCGCTTCGCCCGACAACTCCGCCCGCATGATCACCGAGGTCAAGGACTACGCGACGGAGAATCCCGACGCGATGGCCGAACTGATCCACACCTGGGTGACGGATCGATCCGGAGTGAATGACCGGGACAAGGTGGTGACGTGTTGAACGAACGGATGCGCAAGGCGGCGATCCTGCTGATGTCGCTCGGCCCCAAGGTGGCCGGGCCCGATCATCAAGCGGATGCCGGAAGACGCCATCGAGAAGATCACGGCCACGATCGCGACGGTCGGCCGGGTCCCGGCCGAGGAGAAGACGCGCGCGGTCTCGGAATTCATCGCGCTCAGCCGGCGCGTGAAGGGCACCGAGTTCGGCGGCGAGGACTATCGCCAAGAGCATGCTCGAGGAGGCGCTGGGCACCGCACAAGGCCAGCACGCATGCTCAGCCGCGCCACCGGCTACAGCGACATCCGCAGCTTCGAGAACCTCAAGCGCATCGATCCGCTGACCGTCGCCAACTACCTCAAGAACGAGCACGTCCAGACAATGGCGCTGGTGCTGGCGCACATGGATCCGCGCTACAGCGGCCCGATCCTGGCGCTGCTGCCGGCCGCCATGCAGGGCGACATCGCCTACCGCATCGCCACCCTCGGCCGTCCGAACCGCGAGGCGCTCGAACTCGTGGAAAGTGTCATCGCCAAGCAGGTCCAGGGCGAGTTCTCGCAGACTCAGCGGCAGTTCGGCGGCAAGAAGCAGGTGGCCGAGATCCTGAACGAGATCGAGAAGGAGATCTGGCAGGAGATCCTCGACGAGATGCGCGAGATCGACGACGCAGGCGGCCAACGAGGTCAAGAGCCTCATGTTCGTCTTCGAGGACCTGATCAACCTCGACGACCGCGGCATCCAGGAGATCCTGAAGGAGATCGACAGCAAGGAACTGACCCTGTCGCTCAAGGGGGCCACGCCGGAGATCCAGAACCGGATCTTCAAGAACATGTCCAAGCGCGCGGTGCTCGGCATCAAGGAGGACATGGAGTTCATGGGCCCGGTGCGCGCTGCAGGACGTGCAGGACGCCCAGGGCGCGGATCGTGGAGGTCGTGCGCAGCCTCGAGGAAGCGGGCACCATCGTGCTCGGCAAGGGGGGCAAGGGTGCGGAAATGGTCGCCTGAGGAGTTCGACACGCCGGTGTCGCGCGACGGATTTTCGCCCCTCGGGCCGGCCGTTGGTGGCGGTCCGGCCCGCGGCTTCCGGACCGAGTACGGCTCCGCCGCGGACGCGGATCCGCTGGCCGCTGCTCGCCCCCGCGGAGCAGGCAGCGGTGCGGGCGCGGATCGCGCAGGAGGTGGAGGCCTCCCTGCGCGCGCGCGAGGACGACCGCTGGCGACGGCACGAGGAGGAGACGCAGGCGTTCGCCCACGGCCTGGCCGCCGCGCTCGAGGCCGAAACGCAGGCCGTGCTGGAGGGCGTGGCCCGCAGCGCGGCCGACCTTGCCCTGATCGTGGCCGAGCGGATCGTGCGCCGGGAGGTGGTGGCCGACCCGGCGATCGTGGCGCGCGCGCTGGAGGACCTGCTGTTGCGACTGCCGGCGAGCGCCCCCCTGACGGTGACCGTGCACCCGGACGACGCCGCCTGGCTCGACGACCAGCCCGACCTGCGCACCCGGCTCCGGATCGCAGCGGTGCAGCCCGACCGCCGCATCACGCGCGGCGGCGCGCTGGCCGTCGCCGACCGCCGCGAGTGGGACGCCACGGTGAACGGACAGCTCGCGACCCTGGCGGAGGCGGTCGAAGCGGCGCTTGCGGGCGCGTCGGCGCCGGGGGGAGGGAGTGGCGATGTCGCTGGTCCTGCCCTGGCCTGACGCGGCCGCCGCAGTTCGCCGCGCCAACCCGATCCGCGCCGTGGGACGCGTGGAAAAGCTGGTCGGCCTGATCGTCGAGGTGGGCGGTCTGGCCGCGCCGGTCGGCTCGCTCTGTCGCATCGAGGCGGGTCGCAACTCGCCGCCCGTGCTTTGCGAAGTCGTCGGTTTCCGCTCCGATACGCTGCTGCTCATGCCGTACGGGTCGCCGGCGGGCCTCGCGCCGGGTCAGCGGGCCCAGTTGATCGCGCGCGACCTGACCGTCCCGACCGGACCGGAGCTGCTCGGCCGCGTCCTGAACGGACTTGGCGAGCCCATCGACGGCGGACCGCCGCTGGCCGGGCTGCCGCGGCGTCGCGTCGGCGGGGCCCCGCCGCCGGCGCTCTCGCGGCGACGCTGCGAGGATGTCCTGACCACCGGCATCCGCTCTGTCGACGCGCTGATCACGGTGGCGTGCGGGCAGCGGATGGGCATCTTCGCCGGCAGCGGGGTAGGCAAGAGCGTGCTGCTCGGAATGCTCGCGCGCAACGCCCGCGTGGACGTGAACGTCCTGGCGCTGATCGGCGAGCGCGGACGCGAAGTGCGGGAGTTCATCGAGCGCGATCTCGGCCCGGAGGGGCTGGCCCGCAGCGTGGTCGTTGTCGTGACCTCCGACGAAAGCGCCGTCCTGCGCGCGAAGGGGGCCGAAACCGCCATGGCGATCGCCGAGAGTTTCCGCGAGGCGGACCACAACGTGCTCTTCCTCATGGATTCGGCCACCCGCTTCGCCATGGCGTTGCGCGAGATCGGCCTCGCCGCCGGCGAACCGCCCACCACGAAAGGCTACACCCCGTCCGTCTTCGCGGCGCTGCCGCGCCTCTGTGAACGGGCCGGCTGGTCCGCGATCAACGCCATCACCGCCTTTTTCACCGTCCTGATCGAAGGGGACGACATCCACGACCCGGTGGGCGACGCCATGCGCTCCATCCTGGACGGGCACGTCATGCTGAGTCGCGATCTGGCCCGCGAGGGGCACTATCCGGCGATCGACGTGCTCGGCAGCATCAGCCGTCTGCGCCAGGAAATCGTGGCGCCGGAACTTCTGGCCTCCGGCCAACAGGTTCTGCGCTGGCTGAAGGCGATCGAGGAGAACCGCGATCTGATCAACATCGGGGCGTACGTGCCTGGATCCGATCCGCTCGTCGATACCGCGCTGGCACGCCAGGGTGACGTGCGAACGTTCCTGTGCCAGGCGGTGGCTGATCCCGCTCCCCTGGACGACACCTGCGCGCGGCTGCGCGCCCTGGCGGCCGCGTGATGTTCCGCTTCCGGCTGGCCAAAGTGCTGCGCTGGCGCGAACGACGCGTGGACGAGGAGGCGCGGGCGATGCGCGCGGCGGCCGAAGCGCTGCGGCGGGCGCGTCGCGACCGGGTCCGGCTGGAGACGGAACTGACCCGGTTGGCGCGGGAGGGGGAACGGCCGCGGCGCGACGGCGGCGACGTGGCGCAGTGGCGACTGCTCGCCACCTGGCTGACGGCCCAGACGGATCGCCTGAGGGGTTTGCAGGTGCGCGAGCGCGAAGCCGCGGCGGCGCTCGGCGCGCAACGCCAGCGCCTGCTGCTGGCGCACCGGGAGAAGGAGGTGCTGGTGCGCCTCGAGGAGCGCCAGCGCCAGGTCTGGGATGACGAGGAGCGGCGACGGGAACGGCGCGAACTCGACGATCTCGGCGGTCGGCGCCATGTGAGGATCGACCGCGGCAGTCCGCTCTGAGAGGGGCAACTCTTGCCGCCACCGCGGCGGCGCGATCTGCCGCCTCGAGCGGCACGATCCATGAAGGGGACGCCCCGGCTGCCCCGGCGGGGGGCGGCGGCCGGTGACAACGGGTCTGGAGACTGGCACCGGGGTTGCCTCGGCGGTTTCCCGGCAGGAGGAACAGATGAAGAGCATCGTCATCATCTCGGTCATCACCTTCGCCCTGATCTTCGGCGGGATCGTCGTGCTCAGCGGTGTGATCCCGCAGACGCGGACGGTCACGCCCGCCGCCACCGGCCTCACGCCGGAGGAGCTGGCCTCCGCCGAGCGCGCGTTCGCCGACCTCGAGGTCGAGCGGGACCGCGTGCAGCGCGACAAGGAGGATCTGCTGACGCTGCGCACGCGCCAGGCGGTCGAGGAGAAAATGCTCGCCGATCAGCAGGCGCTGCTGCAGAGCATGCTCGATTCTCTGCGCGTGACGACGACCGGTCTGGACGACACCCGTGCCCGCGCCGCCGACAAGCTGGCCAAACTTTATGAGGCGATGAAGCCGGACAAGGCCGCGCCGATCCTGGCCACGCTGGAAATCGATATCGTGCTCGACATCATCCGGCGGATGAAGGAGCGCCCCGCGGCGCGCATCCTCGCGAACATGGACGCCGGACTGGCGGCGCAGATCAGCGCCCGGCTGAGCGGAAGGGGAATCGGCTGATGGCGATGCTTGCGCAGGAAAGCGCGCCGACGGTCCGGACCGGTCTTGCCAGGCCGTCGGCGGTCGCGCGCGCGTTGCGACCCGCTGAACCGCCCCCGGCGGCCTTTCCCGGCCTGCTGACGGTAGCGCTCGCCCAGTCGCTGCCGCCGAATCTACCCGGCCAGGGTAGTGGGGGAGATCCGGTCACAGCGACCGCCGGGTGGGCGGTCGCCGCCGGCTCGGTGCTGTCAATGCCACCGCTCCCCGGACAGGACCAGGCCTCCGGCGGCGAGGTGGCGGCGGCGACGTCCGCTTCCCGGACACCGCCCGCGGCGTCCCCTGCGCAGTCGGCCACCCCACCAGCCATCCCGGCAGCGTCGTTACCGAACCTCCTCGGTCAGGGGGACGAGGACGGCACGGCCGCCGCGACAGCCGACTGCGCATTCGCCACCGGGCTGGAGGCGGCAACGACTTCCGTTCAGCGGACGCCTGCCGCGGCGGTTCCTGCACAACCGGCAACCCAGGCTGCCGCGTCCCTGGCCATGTTGCCGGTCGCGACTCCGGTCGCGCCTCCTGCTCCTGAAGCTCTGGCGGACGGGAACACCGATCCGGGCGCCTGCGTGGTTGGGACTGCGACGTCGTCGCCGAATCTCTTCGGTCAGAAAGACGCGGGCGGTTTGAGCGCCGCAGCCGCCGCTGCAGTCGGCTGGGCAATCTCCGCCGGGTTGGAGACAGCAACGACGTCCGCTCTTCGGACGTCGGCCGCGACGACTTCTGCACAGCCTGCCACTCAGACGGTCGCGCGCCCGGCCACTTCGCCCGACGCGCCTCCCGTTCCGGCGCCGGTGGAGTTCGGAAACGCCAGCACGGGCACCTGTGCAACCGGGTCAGAGCCGTCGCTGACGAATCTTCCCAATTCGGCAAGTGGGAGCGGCCCGGCTGGCGCGATTGTCGCGACAGCCGGCCCGGTGATCGCCGCCGGGGCGGCGGCGGCGATGGCGTCGCCCACGGGACGTAGTCAAGCTTCCGACGGCGATGCGGCGGTGGCGACGTCCGCCACCCGGAAGCCGGCTGCTGCGTCCTCTGCACCGCCGGCCACCCCGGCAGCCGCGACTCCCGCTCCGGCCCCGGCTGCGGTAATGAGCCCCGACAGTGACACCTACTCGCCCGGGCCCGCGGCCCCACCGCCCGCGCCCGCGACGCCCCGACAGGGCCTTGCGGAGGCCTGGCAGGCGGCGAATCTCGGGTTGGCGGCCAGCCTCGCCCCGCTGGGCCAGGACTCCGCATCCCCGCTCTCCGGAAGCATGAGCACCGGCACCGCGGTTCCGGATGGCGCCGGGGCAGAAGGAACAGCCCGGCGCCGCCGAAGCTCCGCCCGCGTCGGTGAGCCGGCAGGTCACCATCCAGTTGCTGAAACATTCCGGCGATGCCGCGGCGCCCGGCGGCCGCCTCACCCTGCGCCTCGACCCGCCCCAGTTGGGCCGCGTCGAGGTATCGTTCGAGCCGCAGGGGAACCGGCTGCTTGTCACCCTCACGGCGCAGACCCCCGAGGCGGAGCGGGCGCTGCGCAGCGGCGCGGGGGAACTCCAGCATGCGCTGGCCGGCGCGGGCGGCAAGTGGCAGGACGTGCAGGTGAAGATCGAACCGGCGTCCGGTCGGGATGAGGCCCCTCAGAATGGTAATGACGGCGAGGAACCGGGCGAGCAGCCATCCCGGCGGCGCCAGGCACGCGACGATGATTGAGCGGGCCGAGCGGCCCGGGAAGGAGGCGGGATCATGGCGGTGACTCCCGTGCAGAGCGGCAGCAACAACTACAGCACCACGACCGCCGCGAACGAAGATCTGGGCATGAACCAGTTCATGTCCCTGCTCGTGACGCAGATCCAGAACCAGGATCCGTTCAGCCCCATGGACAACCAGCAGTTTATCAGCCAGTTGACGCAGTTTACGTCGCTCGAGCAGTTGCAGAAGATCAACGACGCGCTCGGCGAGAACATGACAGTGTCGCAATCGCTCAACAACACTCTGCTGCTCGATCTGGTCGGGCGGCGGGCCACTGTGCCGGGCAATCGTTTCGCCGTTCAGGACGGCGAGGTTTCGCCGCTCAAGGTGCAGGCAACGACGGGCGGGACAGCGACGGTCACCGTCAAGAACGCAGCCGGCCAGGTGGTCTCCACCTACAACCAGGAAGTTACCGCGGGCTGGGATGACGTCACCTGGACCGGCCGTCTCGCCGATGGCAGCGTCGCCCCGGACGGCGAATACACCTACGAGATCAGCATGGTTGACCGCAGCGGCAATCCGGTGACCACAACCCCGTACGTCACCGCGCTCGTGGACAGCCTGCGTTTCGAGAACGGCATTGCGATGGTGACCGTCGCGGGCCGCGAATATTACGTGTCCGAAATCGCACAGGTCAGCAGATAACCGCGCCGGCGCGCGCGGCGCGCCGGCGGCAGAGCGTATCCCAAGGGAGGCAATCATGATTCGGTCGATGTTCGCGGGTGTGTCCGGTCTCAAAGCCAACATGGTGGAACTCGACGTCATCGGCAATAACATTGCCAACTCCAACACCGTCGGCTTCAAGGGCAGCCGCGTCACCTTCCAGGAGATGTTGACCCAGACGCTGCGGCCGGCGTCGCGCCCGGCGACCGGCGGACTGGGTGGCACCAACGCGCAGCAAATCGGACTGGGAACCCTGGTCGGCAGCATCGGCTCCGACTTCGCGCAGGGCGACCTGCGCAGCACCGGGCTGAAAACCGACCTGGCCATCCAGGGGCGGGGCTTCTTCGTGCTCAGCAACGGCGCCACGAACTCCTACACCCGGGCGGGGGCATTCGGCCTCGACAGCGACTACTATCTGGTCGATCCGTCCACCGGATTGAAGGTCCAGGGTCGCCTGGCCGACGCGGAGGGGGTCATCCAGCCCGGCGCGCTCGAGGATCTCTACATCGATCCGTCGGCGGTCATGCCGGCCGAGGCCTCGGACTCCGTGCAGTTGTTCGGCAATCTGGATGCCGACTCCGACGCTCTCGGCACCGAGCTGAGCTCGCCGGTCTTTCTGGCGCGAGCGGCCAGCGTCGACGCCCTGTCCGGTCTTCACGGACAGGACGGCGCCGACCTGAATCTGGTCGAGGGGGACCGCATCTCGGTCACGGGCTACTTCGACGGGACGCTGTTCAGCCCCGGGCAGTTCCTGGTCGGCTCGGCCGATCCCCTGCTTGGCGGCGACACGCTGGCCGAAATGGCCACGTGGCTCACGACGCAATTCCAGGCGGCCGGGCACGACGTCACGTTCGCAGTCGACGGCGCCACCGGCGCCCTCACCGCCGCGAACGCCTCCGGCTCGACCCTCACCAATCTGCAACTTTCCAGCGGCACCCGGGTCGACTTCAACCAGAACCTGCGCTTCGACGCCTCGATTGCCACCGGCGCGACCGGCGCGACCCGCGAATTGCGCGCGGCGGCCACGACCAGCGACCGGCTGACCGATGTCTACAATCTCGACGGCGACCTGCTCAATCTCACGCCCGGCACCTCGGTGCTCGAAATCGCCGGCACGCGCGGTGACACCGTCGTGACCCCGGGGCAGCTCGCGGTCGCGGCCGACACCACTCTCGGCGATTTGCTGACCGCGTTGCAGGCGACGTTCAACATCACCGGCACGCCGGTGACGATTGACGATTCCGGGTGCATCCAGGTGTCCGGCGACGTGGGGACCGACAACGCCATCGGCGAGCTCTCCATCCTCGAGGTCAGCACCTCCAACAGCGCGCTCGAGACGGCGATGAATTTCACTCAGACGCAGCAGGCGCGCGACGCCAGCGACTACTCGGTGGCCACCACCGTCTACGATTCGCTGGGCAACACCCACACGCTGCGCTTCACGTTCCAGAAGGAGGCCGGCCTGAACGAGTGGGCCTGGGTGGCGGCCACGGAGGGTGACGAGGAGATCCAGTCGGGGGGCTCCGGCCGGGTCCGCTTCACCGACTCCGGGCTGATCAGCAGCTTCACCTTCAACGACGGCAGCAGCGCGCTGACTTTCCTGCCGCAGGCGACCGGCGTGGAGGGGGCCGAGCCGGTGTCCATCACCCTGGACTTCGGCGACATCGGCGGCCTCAACGGCATGACTCAGTTCGCGTCCGCCGGCAGTCTCGAGTCACTCGCCAACGGTTTCACGATGGGCAGCCTGGTCGACTACGAGATCGATCAGGAGGGGACCATCGTCGGGCGATTCTCCAATGACACGGTGCGTGATCTCGGCCGCATCGCCATCGCCCAGTTCAGCAATCCCGAGGGGCTCTCCCGTGGCGCCTCGAACACCTTCAATGCCAGCGGCAACTCGGGCGAGGCGTTGACCACTTTCGCCGGCACCACCAGCGGCATCACTCTGGCGCCGGGAACCCTCGAGTCTTCGAACGTCGATCTGGCGGAGCAGTTCACCCGGCTGGTCGTGGCGCAGCGGGCCTTCCAGGCCAACGCGCGCGTGATCACCACCGGTGACCAGATCCTGCAGGAACTGGTGTCGATCCTGCGCTGATGATCGCGCAGAAGGCGGCGAAGGAGCTAAAGGCGATGATCAAAGTCACGAAACTCAATGGGAGCGAGCTGGTCGTGAACGCCGATCTCATCGAGTTCGTCGAAAGCACACCCGACACCCTGATCAGCCTGACCACCGGGCGCAAGATCATGGTGCGCGAGGCGCTGGACGAGGTGGTGGGCAAGGCGGTCGCTTACCGCCGGACGGCGCGGACCGTGGTCGTGCCGGCCGGCGGGGACGGTTCGATCTTCGACGACCAGCCCCGCTGACGCGCGACGGCACGGAGGAGAGCCAGGTGGACATCGCGACCCTGCTGGGTCTGTTCTGCGGCTTCGGCATCCTGCTCTGGGCGCTTGCCCTGGGCGGCTCGCTGAGCCTGTTCTTCGATGTGCCGTCGATAATCATCGTTTTCGGGGGCACCACGGCCTCCATCCTGGCGAACTTCCCGTTCGGACGGGTGCGCAATGTCGTGGCGGTCCTGCGCAAGACCGTCTTCCACCGGGCGGTCGATGCCGAGGCGATGATCGCGCGCATGGTCGTGTTCGCGGAGCACGCGCGCAAGGACGGTATGCTGGCGCTGGAGGAGGCCTCCGAGAACGAAGACGACGAATTCCTGCGCAAGGGGCTGCGGCTTGCGGTCGACGGCACCGACCCGCACCTGCTGCAGAAGATCATGGAAACCGACCTCGCGCAGCTGGAGAACCGCCACCGCGAGGGGCGTCGGCTGCTGCAGGCCGGCGGCAACTACGCGCCGGCGTTCGGCATGATCGGCACGCTGATCGGACTGATCCAGATGCTCGCGCAGATGGACCGTCCCGAGATGATCGGCCCCGGCATGTCGGTGGCGCTGGTGACCACGTTCTACGGCGCCATCCTGGCGAACGTGCTGTTCCTGCCGCTGGCCGGCAAGCTGGCGGCACGTTCCGAGGAGGAGCTCCTGCACCGGGAGATGATCATCGACGGCATCCTCGCCATCCAGAGCGGCGATTCGCCGCGCATCGTGGAGGAGAAGCTGCGCGCCTTCCTGTCGCCCACGGTGCGCCGGCGGCTGGACCTCGCGCGTGAGCAGCGGATCCGGCGCGTCGCCTGATGCCGCCGGGAGGAGCCATGCAAGGACGTCGGCGGGCGGCCCCTGATGATCAGGGAGACATCCCCTCCTGGCTCATGACCTACGGCGACCTGATGTCGCTCCTGCTCGTGTTTTTCGTCCTACTTGTCAGTTTTTCATCCATCCAGGAATCCAAGTTCCACGACGCCGCGGCCTCCCTGCAGGGAGCTTTCGGGATCAACTCCAGCCCGCCCACGGTCCTGCAGATGTCGGAGTTGGCGACTGCCCGCACTCTGGCCCGGGAGCGCCAGGAGGCCACCGACAGCGCCCGGGAACTGGAACAATCCCTGCTTGCCGCCGGGCTGGATCGCGAAGTGGATATCGAGGTCACGGATCGGGGCGTGGCGATCCGGGTCAACGCGCCGTTCCTCTTCGCCTCCGGCCGCGCGGATCTGCGCCCCGAGGCGCAAACCCTGCTGGCAAGCCTGGGCGGCTTTCTCGCCCGGTTTCCGCACCCGGTGCGGGTCGAGGGGCACACCGACGCCGTGCCGATCAGCACGGCCCGGTTCGGAAGCAACTGGGAACTGTCGGCGGCGCGGGCGGTAGCGGTGGCGCGGGCCTTCCAGGCGGCGGGGCTGGCGCCTGAACGCCTGTCGGCCGCGGGCTACGGGGAACACCGGCCGGTGGCCGGCAACGAGTCAGCCGAGGAAAGAGCGCGCAATCGGCGCGTCGAGATCCTGATGGAGTGGCGCCGCTAGGCGCCTGACCCGGAAGGCGAGGCGATCCCCATGGCGGAGGAAAAGAACGAAGCGGCCCCGGCGCCGAAGGCGAAACCGAAGCTGGGCGCGTTGCTCGAGAACAAGGTGGTGCTGCTGGGCGTGATCGTCATCGTCCAGGCGCTCACGGCCCTGGCGGTGACGAAATTCTTCATCGCGCCGAAGCTCGAGGCGGGGGCGGCGGTGGCCGAGGCCGCGGCCGGGGCGGGGCATGGTGAAGCGGAGGCGGCCGGCCCCGAGAAGGAGGGCGAGATCGTCGGCCTCGAGGAGATGATCATCACCCTGCAGGGCGAAGGAGGCACGCCGCATTATGCGCGCACGAACGTCGGCGTCGAGATCGCCGATCCCAAGACGGCCAAGGCGCTGGAGGAACGTCTGCCGCAGCTGCGCGACGTGGTGATCATGACCCTCTCGAGCCGCACGGCCGCGGACCTGCTCGCCCCGGAGGGCAAGGAGGAGGCGCGGCAGGAGATCATGCGCCGGCTGAACGAGAAACTGCCGCCCGGAGCGCTGTTGAACGTCTACTTCTCGGACCTGATGATCCAGTAGCGGAGCCCGCGCGGGCCGTCGCCGCGCCGGCAGGGGATGCTCATGGACTCGCTGCTGAGCCAGGACGAAATCGACTCGCTGCTGGCGCAGGCCGCCGGCGATGGGAACGAGGAGCTGGAGGGGGCGCTGGCCGAGATGGTCAGCGAGCAGGCCCCCACCGACGCCGTCGAGATGCGCGCGTTCGATTTCCGCCGTCCCTACAGCATTTCCCACAACTTCGAGAAGAACCTGCGCAGCATCTGCGACAACCTGGCCAAGTCGGCCACGGTCCATTTCACGAACCAGTTGCGCACCAACTGCGTCCTGGAATTCCGGCGCCTGCTCCTGCAGACCTTCGGCGAGTACGCGGCGGGCCTGCCCAATCCCACCTGCATCAGTGTCGTGACGCTCGCTCCCCTGAAAGGCAGCGCGCTTTTCTATCTCGACCTGTCGCTCAGCTTCGCCATGATCAAGAAGCTGCTCGGCGGGCCGGCCGAGGCCGAGACACGCAATCGCGAGTACACGGAAATCGAGCTGAGCATCGTGCGCAGCATGATCATGAAATTCATGGATCTGCTGCGCGGGGCCGCCGGACGGCTGGTGGAACTCGATCCCCATTGCGTCACCGTGGAGAACAACCCGAGCTATCTGAATTCGCTGGCCCCCGGCGACAGCGTGGTCGTGCTGGATTGCCATTTCCATCTCGAAAACGTGGAAGGACGGCTCAACTTCTGCATCCCGATCGCCGGTTTCGAGCCGGTGCGGGTGCTGTTCGATCCCGAGGAATCGCGCGAACCGCGACCCGCCGCCGAGGTGCGGCGGGATCGCGCGCTGGTGCTCGATCTGGTCGGCGGCACGGATGTCGAAGCCGTGGCGAAACTGGGCGAACTGCAGTTGAGCCTGGAACAGATCATGGCGTTGGAAGAGGGCCAGGTGCTGACGCTGGACAAGCCGGTCGACGCGCCCCTCGCCCTCGAGGTGGAGGGCAAGCCGTTGTGGCTCGGCGCGGCCGGCCGGGTGCATCAGCACCGGGCGTTGCGCCTGACCGAGCGCCTGAGCGAGGAGTGAACGCATGGCGACTGAAGATCTGGTGGTGACGGCCCCCGCGACCGGGGGCGAAACGCAGGGCGCGATCGCCGGGCAGGATGTCGGCGACGCGGCGCCCGACACCCGCAACCTGGGCATGCTGCTCGACGTGAACCTGCGGGTCACGGTGGAACTCGGGCGCACCCGCCTGAAGATCCGCGACATCCTCAATCTGGCCAACGGGTCCGTGGTGCAACTGGGCAAGCCGGCCAGCGAGCCGGTGGACATCCTGGTCAACGGCGCGCTGCTCGCCAGCGGCGAGGTGGTCGTGGTCGACGAGAGCTTCGCGGTGCGCATCACGAAGCTGCTCAGTCGCGCCGAGCGTCTGAAGAAGCTGATCTGACCATGAACGCGCCCGGTTTCTCCTGGTGGCAGGCGGTCGGCGGCACCCTCGCCGTTTTCGCCCTCCTGACGCTCTTCCTGCGGCTGCTCGCCCGCTTCCAGGTCGGCCCGCGCGCGCGGCAGGCGGCCCTGCTGGCCGTCATCCCCCTGGGACCGCGCCGCGAGATCGAAGTGGTGCGACTGAAGGACCGGGTCCACTACCTCTACCGCCGCGAGGGAGCCCTGGTGGCCCTGGCGGAGGAGCCGTACGAGGCCTGGCAGGCCGATCCCGCCCGGCTCTCGCCTCTCGCCCCCGACGGACTGCCGGCCCGTCTGGCCCGCTGGCTCGCCGGCGCCCGGCCCACCGCCCCGCGCGACGGTGGCCCGTCGCGCTGACCCGCGCCTGACCCGAAGCTGACCGCCCGTGGCCGGAATGCGGCCGCGCCGCGGGGGAAGCCCCCGGCGCGCGTTTTCATGCCTGACGGGAGCCGCTCAGGGAATTCGCAAACCATTGTCGCAACACACGATAAGTGACGGACAACAAATCCCGCCCGCCGGCCCGCTGGCATGTCCGTTGCCTTGCCGACAGGGACATCGAGCTCCCGGAGTACGGGTGCACCTCCCATGGAAGGACCGTGCGGTGACGGCGACGGCAAGACGGATCGGGTGGCTGGCGCTGGCGACGATGCTGCTCTGCGGCGGCGTGGCCGCGGCGCAGGGGACCGCCGTGCCCGGCGCGCCGCGCAGCGTCACGCTGACGCTGGACGGCTCGGGGGGCCCCGCCACGATCGACGTGGCCCTCGAGATCGTCCTGTTGATGACGGTATTGTCGCTCGCGCCGGCCATGCTGATCCTCCTGACCAGTTTCACGCGCATCGTGATCGTGTTCGGTTTCCTGCGCCAGGCCCTGGGCACCAACCAGATGCCGTCCAACCAGATCCTGATCGGCCTGTCGCTGTTCCTCACGTTCGTGATCATGTCGCCGGTCTTCACCGACATCAACCAGAACGCGCTTCAGCCCTATCTCCAGCACGAGATCACGCAGGGGGAGGCGTTCCACCGCGCCGAAGGTCCGCTCAAGGCGTTTATGCTCAAGCAGGTGCGTGAGAAGGACGTGGGACTGTTCCTGGAGCTGACCAACCGCGGAAGCCCCCGCCACGCCCGAGGAACTGCCCCTGCTCGTGGTGATCCCGAGCTTCGTGATCGGCGAGCTGAAGACCGCCTTCCAGATGGGCTTCGTGCTCTTCATCCCGTTCCTGGTGATCGACATGGTGGTGGCCTCGGTCCTGATGTCGATGGGCATGATGATGCTGCCACCCGTGATGATCAGTCTCCCCTTCAAGGTGCTGCTGTTCGTGCTCGTGGACGGCTGGCACCTGATCGTCAAGTCGCTGGTCGCCGCCTTCGAATAGGCGGCCCCGCGCGAAAGGCGCACCATGACGGCCGAATCGGTGATCGATCTCGCGCAGCAGGCCCTGCGCGTCACACTCCTGGTGGCGGGCCCGATGCTGCTGGCCGGCATGCTGGTGGGCCTGATCATCAGCATCGTGCAGGCGGCGACCCAGATCAACGAGATGACGATGACCTTCGTGCCGAAGATCGTGGTCGTCATGCTGGTCATGGTGCTGACGCTGCCCTGGATGATTGCCCAAATGACGGCGTTCACGCGCGGCATCTTCGCGCGGATCGCCGCGATGTAGGCCGTCGTGACGCTCGCCCTCGACCTCCCTCTGCTGGCGGTGGGTGCGGCGATTGCGCTGCGACTCTCCGTGCTCGCGGCACTGCTGCCGTTCCTCGGCTCGCGCGCGGTGCCGGTGCTGTGGCGGGTGGCGCTGGCGGTCGTGACGGCGGCGGCGCTTGCGCCCACGGTCCGCGCCCTGTTGCCGCCGCAGGCGATCGTACTCACCTGGACGACGATCGTGGGCGAAGCGGCGCGCTCCTGCCTGATCGGGGCCCTGCTGGCCGTCAGCCTGAGCATCCCGTTCGAGGCGGTCAAATTCGCGGGGCAGATCATCGACGTGAAGATCGGCTTTTCGATCGCCAACATTATCGATCCGGCGAGCGGCCTGCAGCTGTCGCTGCTCTCGAATTTCTACAACCTGCTGGCGGTCCTGCTGTTCTTTGCCGTCGACGCCCACCACGTCCTGCTGCGGGCGCTGGTGGCGTCGTGCACCCTGGTGCCTTTGTTCGCGCCGATCGACGGCACGGCGGGCGCCTGGCTGCTGGTCGACGAGTTCGGCGCCTTCTTCCGTCTCGGGCTGCAGGCCGGAGCGCCGTGCGTGCTGGTGCTGTTGCTGGTGAGCGCCGCCATGGGCGTGATCGTCAAGACCGTGCCCCAGATCAACATTATCGTGATCGGCTTCCCGATCCAGATCGCCGTCGGACTTGGCCGTGCTCGGTCTGTCGCTCGCCTGGTTCAACCAGGTGTTCACGATTCTGCTGCAGGGGATGTCAGGTCAGCTCGAGCGGCTGCTGCTCGCCCTGCACACCTGACGCGCGGGGCGGCCGGCGCGGCCGCCCGAAGGTGGTGAACGATGGCTGACGGCCCTGGTGGCGATCGCACCGAACGGGCAACCGAGCGCCGGCGTGACGAGGCCCGCGACAAGGGCCAGGTCGTGCGCAGCGACGAGGTCAACTCCGCCATCGTCCTGCTTGGCCGGCGTCAGCCTGATCCTGGCGGGGGCCGGCCACATGAGCACGGTCATGGGACGCAACGCCGCCTACCTCTTCGGGCAGGCGCACCTGCTGCGCGTGGACAACTCCGGCGCGATCTCCACGCTGGCCGGCGGCAACCTGCTCGTCATGCTGGATGCGCTGGCGCCGCTGCTGATCGGCGTGTTCGTGGCCGGCGCGGGGGCGAATCTGATGCAGATCGGCTTCCACGTGAGCACGAGGCGCTGGCGCTTCGATCCGGCCCGGCTCAACCCGGTCACCGGCATGAAGCAAGTTCTTCGGCAAGCGCGTCGGCTTCGACCTGTTGAAGAACGTCCTCAAGATCGGGCTCATCGCGCTGCTGGCCTGGGGCGCGATCCGCGGCGTGATCGGCGACCTTGCCGCCTCGCCGCTGCTGTCGCTCGACGGCATCACGCACCTCGGACGCGCTCGCCTTCGCCAAGCTGCTGTACCGCCTGCTGGCGTTCCTCGCGATCCTCGCCGTCGCCGACTGGATCTTCCAGAAGTGGCAGTACGAGGAGAATCTCAAGATGTCGCGCCAGGAGGTCAAGCAGGAGCACAAGGACCTCGAGGGCGATCCGCAGATCAAGGCGCGCGTGCGCCACATCCAGTTCGAGGCCTCCCGCCGGCGCATGCTGGCCGACGTGCCCCGGGCCGACGTCGTCGTGACCAACCCCGATCACTTCGCCGTCGCCCTGCGCTACGCCCCGGGCGAGGCCGCGCCGCGCGTGGTGGCGAAGGGCCGGGACCGCCTGGCCCAGACGATCAAGCGCCTCGCGCGGGAGGCGCGCGTGCCGGTGCTCGAGAACAAGCCGCTGGCGCGGTCGCTCTACCGCACGGTCAAGGTGGGCGCGTTCATCCCGGAAAGCCTCTACCAGGCGGTGGCCGAGGTGCTGGCCTACGTGTACCGCCTCAAGCGGGCCTAGAAAGGTAGCGGAGCGTGGCGCAGGACAAGGGCATCGATCGCGATCTGCTGCTGGCCAACAGCAACCTGGCGAGCGCCATCATGGTGCTGGCCGTGGTGGGGCTGATGATCCTGCCGGTGCCGGCGATCGCGCTCGACCTGCTGATCACCTTCGACATCGCCTTCTCGATCGTCATCCTGCTGGTGGCGCTCTACCTGAAGGAGCCGCTGCAGTTCTCGAGCTTCCCGTCGCTGCTGCTGATCGTCACGCTGTTCCGGCTCTCCCTCAACGTGGCCGCCACGCGCCTGATCCTCAGCACGCGGGCAGGGGGGGCGGGTCATCGAGAGCTTCGGGCACTTCGTGATCGGCGGCAACTACGTCATCGGTGTCATCGTTTTCGGCATCGTGGTGATCGTCAACTTCATGGTCATCACGAAGGGCTCCGGGCGCATCGCCGAGGTGGCGGCGCGCTTCACCCTCGACGCCATGCCCGGCAAGCAGATGGCGATCGACGCCGATCTCAACAGCGGGCTCATCAACGAGCGCGACGCCCGCACCCGCCGCGCCCAGATCGCCGCCGAAGCCGAGTTCTTCGGCGCCATGGACGGCGCCAGCAAGTTCGTCCGCGGCGACGCCATCGCCGGCATCATCATCACCGTCATCAACATCCTGGGCGGCTTCATCATCGGCATGGTGCAGCTGAAGCTGCCGGCCGGAGAGGCGATCCGGCGCTTCACGATGCTGACGGTCGGCGACGGTCTCGTCACCCAGATCCCGGCGCTGATCGTCTCGACCGCCGCCGGCATGGTCGTGACGCGGCAGAGCGGCGACCTCAATCTCGGCCAGACGCTGGCGCTGCAGCTGTTCCGCCAGTCGCGCGCGGTGGACGTGGCGGCCGGGGCGCTCATCGTGCTCGGGCTGGTGCCGGGTCTGCCGAACCTGCCGTTCCTGGTGCTCGGCGGCGCCACGTTCGGCGTCGGACGGCTGATGGGCGGGCGGGTCAACGCGGTGGAGATGTCCATGGCCGAGGCGGCGGAGGCCGCCGACGAGCCGGCGGCCCCACCGCCGACGGACGAGCCGCGGGGCGAGGACCTGTTCGTGCTCGACCGTCTGGAGCTGGAGATCGGCTACGGGCTGATCCCCCTGGTGGACGAGGCGCGCGGCGGCGACCTGCTGCGGCGCATCGCCAGCGTGCGCCGGCAGATCGGCTCGGAGCTCGGCATCTTCGTCCACCCGATCCGCGTGCGGGACAACCTGCAGCTCGAGGCCCACGGCTACCTGATCCGGCTCAAGGGCGTGGAGATCGCCCGGGCGAGCCTGATGCCGGACCGCCTGCTGGCGATGAGCCTGCGCCCCGGCGAGGGGGAGGTGCCGGGCGTGCGCACGACCGAGCCGGCGTTCCGGCTGCCGGCGCTCTGGATCGAGCGGCACCACAAGGCGGCCGCCGAACTGGAGGGCTACACGGTCGTGGAGCCGGCGGCGGTGCTCGCCACGCATCTGTCGGAAATCATCCGCGCCCACGCCGACGAACTGCTGTCGCGGCAGGACATCAAGGAGCTCTGCGAGAAGGTGCGCGAGTTCGCGCCGGCGCTGATCGAGGACCTCGTGCCGGACAAGGTGCCGGTCAACACGCTGCACAACGTGCTGCGGTCGCTGCTGCACGAGCGGGTGCCGGTGCGCGACATCGTGACGATCCTCGAGACGCTGGCCAACCACGCCGGGGCCGCGATCTCCCTGGACGACCTCGTGGAGAAGGTGCGGGAGGCGCTGCGCCGGTCGATCTCCGCGCTCTACACGGAGGCGGACGGCAAGATCCACGTCGTCTCGCTCCATCCGGAGACCGAGCAGGTGCTCACCCGCGCCGCCCGCGACTCCGACAAGGCCGGCGCCGTGCTGCTCGATCCGCGCTTCGCCCAGGAATTCCTGGAGCGCCTCGAGGCGGCGCTGCAGGGCGCCTACGCGCAGGGACGGCCGCCGGTGCTGCTGGTGCCGACCCCCATCCGCTTCTTCATCAAGCGACTCATCGAACCGACGTACCCAAGCCTGGCCGTGATGGGCTACACCGAGGTGGCCTCCGCCTCGCTCGTGCAGCCGGCCGGAACGGTGGTGACCCATGGTCTCCGCAGCGAGCAGCAGGCCGTCGCCTGACGGCTGGCCGGCGACAGTGACCGCGCCGACGCTCACGGAAGCGCTGCAGCGCGCGCGTGAACTCCACGGGGACGACGCCTGCGTGATCGACAGCCGGACGGTGACGGTGCGGCAGGAGGACGGACTCGGCCAGCGGACGCGTGGTCGAGGTGCGCGTGGCGCCGCCCGGCGCCGGCGGCCGCGGGCTGAGCCGGCGTCCGCCGCGGCGCGCGCCGGCGCCCGGCGGCGACCTCGCCGACGCCCTCGCGCAGAAGTGGAACGGATCGAGCGGCTGGTCGCGACTTTGGCGGGCGGCGGTCCGGAGGGCGGCGCCGGGGGAGACTACCCGCTCGCCCGGACCCTGCTGCGGGCCGGCGCCTCCCCGGCGGCGGTCGAGCGGACGGCCGCCGCCTTCGCCCGCCTGCCGGAGGCGAAGCGGCGCGGCCGCGACGCGGCGGTGCGGCACCTCGGCACGCTGCTGCGCACCAGCGCCAGCGACGTGGCCGGAACTCGGCGGCGTGCACGTCTTCCTGGGCGAGGCCGGCTGCGGTCGCAGCGACCTCGTGCTCGGCGTGGCGGCGCGGCTGGCGGCGGCCGGGCTGCGTCCGCTGGTGCTGAGCCTGCTGCCGCGTCACGGCGGCGAGATCCGGCGTCTGCAGCTCGAAGCGGCCGCCCACGGCTACGACGCCGCGGTCATGCACCGTCCCGACCAGTTCGCGCGCCATATCGATCAGTTTCGGCGCCTACGGTGCGGTGCTGGTCGACACCCCGGCCCTGTTTGCCGCCCCGCTCCGGGCGGTCTGGGCGAACTGCAGGCGTTCGTGGTCGGAGAACGCCGCCTTCCACCGCCATCTGGTGCTGGCGGCCGACGCCGACCTGCGCGAGCGGGCCGACCTCTGGCAGGCCGCGCGGGACTGGAACTGCGACTGGACGGCCGTGACCCGCCTCGACCGCACCCGGCTGCCGGGCAAGCTGCTCGACATCTGCAGCCCGGCTGCCCTGGCCGATCTCGTTCACCGCCGCCGCCCCGTGGCCCGGCGCCGGGCCGGAGCTGGCCCGTTCCGACGCTGCTGGTCCGGCGCCTGCTTGGCGACGCCGGGGAGCTTGCCGCGGCGGCGGCGCAGGGAGTGAGGCAAAATGCAGCGACTGGTCCACACGATCTCCCTGGTCGGCCGCCCTGATCGCGCTCGGCGTGTCGATCTGGCGCGAAACCGGGCCGTGGGCCGCGCTGAAGCGGGCCGGCCTGGCCTACCTGGCCTTTTTCACCGTCTTCGCGCTGCTGGCGCTGGTGTTCCGCGCCGGGGTGCTCGCGGAGAACCGACCCGCCGCCGCCGCCCGGGAGGACAGCCGCCGGCGGGGGCAAACCGCCGTCGCCGGCCCCCTGAGGGCGCCGTCCGGAAGGTCTTGCCGTGCTTGAGGATGGCACGGTTCGTGCAGCACGAGCCATCGCACCGCCAACCACGCGAAGGGGCAGGAGATGACGCAGGACAACCCGCTCGCCCATCTGGAGCTCTGGCAGGCCTATCTGGAGATGGGCGACCAGGACGCGCGGCAGCGTCTCGTGGAACAGTACCTCCGGGTGGTCAGGTACGTGGCAGGGCGGATGGCCGTCGGCCTGCCGCATTATGTGGAGTACAACGACCTGGTTTCGGCCGGGCTGCTCGGCCTGATCCAGGCGATCGACAATTTCGACCACCAGCGCGGGATCAAATTCGAGACCTACGCGATTCCGCGCATCCGCGGCGCCATCCTCGACGAACTGCGCAGCCAGGACTGGTTCCCGCGCTCGCTCCGCCGCAAGGCCAAGCAGGTCGAGGCTGGCTTACGCCACCCTCGAGGTGCGGCTCGGGCCGCCCGGCCACCGACGAGGAGATCGCGCGCGAGCTGGGCATCGACGTCGGCGAACTCGACGGCCTGCTCAGCGAGGTGTCGCTGGCCACGATCATGTCGCTGGACGCCGATCCCAACGGCGACGACGAGCAGCAGTCCGGCCTGGGCGACTACCTGCCCGATCCGCGCTCCGACGACGTCGAGCGCGGCATCGCCGAGCAGGAGATGCGCGAACTGATCGCGCACCGGCTGGCCGAGCTGCCGGAAAAGGAGCAGCTCGTGCTGGTGCTCTACTACTACGAGGAGCTGACGCTCAAGGAGATCGGCGAGATCCTCGACGTGACCGAGTCGCGCGTCTGCCAGATCCACACCAAGGCGATCCTGCGGCTCAAGGGGAAGATCGACCGCCATGAGGGCAAGACCTCGATCGGGCGCCTCACCAGCGAGATCCAGCAGCGGCGGCCGTCGATCCTCGATCCGCTGGCCGTGAAGGTGAACATCATGGCCGGCCTCGCTGCTGGCGCCGCTGGCGTCGCTGGCGGCCCGGCTTATTGTCCGGCCCTCCCGCCTAGTCGGACGGGCGCCGCCGGAGGATCTGTCGTGGCCGGAGGCGGGGTATCGCTGCAGACGACCATCGTCCAACTGGGCTCCGTGGCTCAGACCCAGTTGAAAGGGCAGCAGGCTCACCACCCCACGACCCCCTTCTCGGAACGGCTCGACGCCAACCAGGACGCGACGGTCCAGCGGGTGCGCAAGGCGGACGAGGCCGAACGCAAACGGATCGACGCTGACGCCAAACGGGAGCGTCGAGCGGCGGGAGCACGCGGCGGACGAGGGGGAGCCGGAAGCGATCGTGGCGGCGGCGGCTGCGGAGGAAACCGCGCCTGAAGCCGGCCCGGAGGGCGGCGAGAACGACGTCGGCAGGCTCATCGACACGCGCGCCTGAGGGCGGGGAGCAACCGTGGCCAACACCCGATCGATCCGACCGGCCGGCGCCCAGGAACTGGTGCAGACCGTGGGCCGGCTGCCGGCGCTGCCAGGCGTCGTATCGCGGCTCGTGGAGATCTCCAGCGACCAGAACGCCTCCGCCGCCGACCTGTCGCAGGTCGTTTCGCTCGATCCCGGCCTGCTGACCAGCATCCTGAAGCTGGCCAACTCCGCCTACTACGGCTGCTCGCGCACGGTGTCGGACCTCGAGGCCGGCCATCATGCTGCTCGGCTTCGACCAGGTGCGGGACCTGGCCCTCAGCCTCAACGTCATCGCGGCCATCGAGCCGCCCGGCGTGAGCGCCTTTTCGACCCGCGAGTACTGGAAGCACGCCTTCATGGCCGGGAGCCTCGCGCGCGGTTTCTGCCGGCCGTTCTGGCGCGTCTATCCGGGGAGCACTACGTTGCCGGCTTCCTGCACGACATCGGCCGGCTCGTGCTCTATCTGGCCGATCCGTCCGCCATGCGCGAGGTGGTCGCCGGCGTGAACGCCGGCCGCGACGCCCTGGCCGAGGAACGTCGCGTCTACGGGTGCGACCACGCGGAGGTCGGGGGACTGGCGTGCCGCCACTGGCGATTGCCGGACCGCATCACGGCCGCCGTGGCCGCCCATCACGGCGCCGGCCTGGCCCGGGAACCGTCGCTGGCGGAACAGGAACTGGTGCAGATGGTCCACGTGGCCGATCTGCTGGCCAACCGCGCCGGACTCGGCTTCACCGCCCGGCGGCCGCGTCACCGCCTGGCGCCCGCCGTCCGGCTGGCGCTCGCCCGGCGCGGCGGTATGGCTGCGGCGGAGCCGAGCTCGCGCCGCTGGTGGCGCGGACGGCGGCCGAGGTCGAAGCGACGGCACAGATCCTCGCCGTGGGACAGCCCGCGGCGTCGGAAGGGGGATGAGCGATGGAATCGAGTCTGTTCGGCGCTCTGCAGGGCGGTTCGGGGCCCCTGTTCTGGGTCTCCGCGGTCGCCGTGGCCGCCGGGGTCGACCGCCCTGGCCGTGTCGCTGCTGCTGGTCGGGGCACGGCTCGTCCGCGCCCGGCGCCGGCGGCTGGCCGCCGCGACGGCGGCGCCGGCCCGCTCCGCCGGTCGCCGCGGCTCCCGGCCGTGCCGGAGCCCGGTGGCGCCGCCTCGGCGGCGGTGCTGCGGGCCTATCAGGCGCAGGCGGGGGGCGATAGCGCGCCGCGGGACCTGGAATTCCCGCCGCCGACCACGCCGGCCGGGGTGGAGCCGGGGCAGGGGGGAGGCGTCGTCCGTCTGGCGCCCTTGCTGACCCGCCTGCGAACCGCGGCGAACCGGCTGGAAGAGGTCGCTCTGGCGATGGAACCACCCGCGACCGCCGAAGCGGGCAATTCGGCCTAAAGACCAGCCCCGATGACGTCGAATACCTGTTTCGGACTGGCGTTTGACCCGACCGGTCCTCGCGCGCCCGCGACGGTCGTGGGCGGACGTGTCCCGTCGCTTGAGGAGCCGGCATGACGGACCGCATCGATGTAATCCCGCCAGCCGTGGCCGAATCGGTGACAGCCGAGTCGGAATCGCGCGCGGATCTGCGGCATCTCATCATGAACACGCGCGACCTGCCGGCCATGCCGCACGTGGCGAGCAAGGTCCTCGAACTTTCCGGCGACCCCAACACGTCGGCGTTGCGGCTGCAGCAGGTGATCAGCGACGACCAGGCCATGGCGGCGCGCATCCTCAAGATCGCCAACTCGGCCATGTACGCCTGCAGTCGCAAGATCAAGACGCTCACCGAAGCGATCGTCATGCTCGGATTCAACTCCATCCGCAGTCTGGTCGTGACCAGCGCGGCGCGCAACATCTACACCTCGAACGGCGCGCGTATGGGGCTGAAGGAGCGCCTGCTTTGGGAGCACTCCATCGGCGCCGCCTGCGCCTGCCGCCTGCTCGTCCAGACCGAATCGCCCCACCTGGCCGAGGAGGCGTTCCTGGCCGGGCTGATGCACGACATCGGCAAGCTCGTCCTCAATCAGCAGGCCGTCGGAACGCTTCGACGAAATCGTGCAGACGGTCTACAACGAGAACGGCCGCTTCTCGGCCGCGGAATTCGCGCTGCTCGGCTTCGACCACACCGAGGTCGGCGCGCTGCTGGTCAACAAGTGGAAGCTCTCGCCGATGCTGGAGCTGATCATCGCCAACCACCATCGGCCGGAGAACTTCACCGCCGACAATCCCCTGCTGCTCTACCTGGACCTGGCGAACGAGATGTGCCACCAGCAGGGTATCGGCTTCGTGCACGACGAGAGCGTGGTCCTGGTCGATCTGCCGTCCAACGCCATCCTCGGCCTGGACGAGGCGACGCTCGCGAGCGTTGTGGAACGGCTGCGCCGGACCCTCGAAACCGAGATGGAAATCTTCGTCTGAGCCGGGGAGGCGATCGTGGCGGGCGGCGCTCTGGACACCACCACCGACCCACGCTTCACGGCGCTGTTGCGCATGATCGACGATCTGCCGACCGTGCCGGAGACGCTCGTGCGGATCTGGCAGATCGTGGACGATCCGCTCAGCACCAGCGAAACCCTGGCGAACGTCGTGCGCCTCGACGCCCCGCTCTCGATCAAGGTGCTCCGCCTGACCAATTCGCCCTATTACAGCAGCAGCGGCCAGAGCATCGCCGACATCGGCACCGCGGTGTCGGTGCTCGGTTTCGAAGCGATCAAGCAGCTCGCGATCTGCATCTCGGTGGCCACGAATCTGGTGCGCGACCACGCGCGCCGGCGGGGCGGACCGGACTATCGCGCCCTGTGGCGGCACTCGGTCGTGGCCGGCGTGGTGGCGAAGCGTCTGGCGATGACGATCAGCGATCCGAATCCGGACGAGGTGTTCACGGCCGGCCTCCTGCACGATCTCGGCAAGTTCGCCCTGCTGTGCGCCATGGCCGATGCCTATGCCGACCGCCATCGCGGCGCGCCGGCAGACCGATCGCACCCTCGTGGAAGTGGAAACGGAACAGTTCGGCTTCGATCACGCCGTTGCCGGCGCCGCCTTCGGACGCAGCTGGCACTTCCCGGAGGTGCTCACCGAAGGGGCCCGCTGCCACCACGACCGGTTCCTCGGCCCGCGCGACGACTCCCGCCTGGAGCGGATGCGCCTCTGTGTGGCGCTGGCCGACCGCGTGGCGTACCGTCTCGATCCCCCCGCCTGCGATCTGGGCTTCGTGCCGGCCACGGCCGAAGCGGGACCGCTCCTGCTGCAACTCGACCTGTACCCGGCCGCGATCGACGAGCTGTTGCCGAAACTGCACGACGATCTCCAGCGCGCTCACGCCTACCTGGATATCGTATGAGCGACGGGGAGGCGCAGCCTTCTGCCGCTCCCCCGTACGTGGGGCGCCGCGTGCTGATCGTCGACGACGAACGCTTCATCCGCACCCTCCTCGCGGGCATGCTCGGCAAGCTGGGCCTCGAGGTCGTCGGCATTGCCGCTGACGGCGCCGAGGCGGTGGCCATGAGCGCGGCCCTGACGCCCGATCTCATCACCCTGGACATCGCGATGCCGGGCATGGACGGGCTCGAGGCGCTCGCCGCGATCCTCGGTGTCCGCCCCGACGCCTGTGTGCTGATGAGCACCTCCTTCACCGACCGCCGCTATGTGGCGGAAGCGGTCAAGCGGGGCGCCCGCGGCTATCTGGCCAAGCCTTTCGATCTCGCCGGGATCCGGGACAAGCTGGAGCAGCTGTTCACTCACGCCTGAGTCCCGCGGCACGCCGCAAAATCGCTGCACACCGTCGGCTGCCGTTGTATCATGCGGTCGCGCCTCGTGCGGCGGGGCGTGGAGGTGACGCGTGCGCCTGTTCCCGCTCGTGATGCTCGGCAGGGATCCCGCGCTGCTGCGGATGGTGGCCGACTGGCGCCTGCCGGGCGTCGATCTGCACGCCTACGAGTCCCCCTCGGAAGCGCTGGCCCGGCTGGCCGACGGTCGCGGCGCGCTGCTGCTGTTCGACACGGCCGGCTACTCCCGTTCCCGCCACGTGATCCGCAAATTCCTGTCGCTGCCGGGAGATGCGGACCTGGTCCTCCTGGGCGAGCCGGCGCTGGTCACCGCCGTCGACGGCGCCCGACCGACCGGCGACGTGGTGCGGCTCGACCCGGGGGCCCCGACCGTCGAACTGCGCGCGGTCGTGGAGCGGCAACTGCGGTTACGCGCCGTGCGGCAGCGCAGCGGCATCGTCGGCCGCTCGCGCGCCGTGGCGGGAGTGCATCGCGCTCATCGCCCAGGCGGCGCCGCTCAACGTCAGCATCCTGATCCAGGGGGAGAGCGGCACCGGCAAGGAGCTGGTGGCCCGCGCCATCCACGACCACTCCGCCGCGCCGCGCCGGACCCTACGTCAGCCTCAACTGCGGCGCGATGAGCGAGGGGGTCCTCGAGAGCGAGCTGTTCGGTCACGCGCGGGGCGCCTTCACCGGCGCCGTGACCCGTCACGACGGCGTCTTCAAGCGCGCCGACGGCGGCACCCTCTTCCTCGACGAGGTGGCGGAGACTGCCGCTCGGCATGCAGACGCGGTTCCTGCGCGCCCTCGAAACCGGGGAGTTCACGCCGGTGGGCGGCAGCGAGACCCTGCGCAGCGACATCCGCCTCGTCGCCGCCACCCATCGCGACCTCGGCCGCGAGGTGGAGGCGGGCCGCTTCCGGCAGGACCTCTACTACCGCCTGCGGGTGGTCGTGATCCCGATTCCGCCGCTGCGGGAGCGCCGGGAGGACATCCCGGTGCTGGCGGAAACCTTCCTGGCGCAGGAGAACAGCCGCCACGGGCTGGCGGTGCGCGGCATTTCGCGCCCGGCGATGCAGCTGCTGGAAGCGCACGGCTGGCCCGGCAACGTGCGCGAGTTGCGCAACGTGATCAGCTCCATCGTGGTGCTCAAGCAGGCCGGGATGATCGAAGCCGACGATCTGCCGGCCGACGTGCGCTTCGCCGCGGGCGATCCCTCCCGGCTGCCGGTGCGGCTGCAGGCCGATCCGCTCGATCTGGAGCGGGAACTGACGCTGCAGACCCTGCTCGAACTGCGGCGGGACGTGAAGGAGATCAAGGGGCTGCTGCTGGCGAGGGGGACGCCGGCCGCGGGTCAGCCGATCCTCGGGGGCGGCGTGGTCGACACGTTCGCCGGCGAGACGGGGTACAGCCCGATCCCGGCGGCTGCGGGGGGGCGATCTGGAGACCGCTGTCGCGCCAGTTGATCGAGACCGCGCTGAAAGGGGCCGGCGGCCGGCGACGTCTCGCGGCCGAACGGCTCGGCATCAGCGAGCGGACCCTGTACCGCAAGATCCGCAAGTACGGTCTGTAGAGGCTGTTTGCGCCGGACGACGACGGTCCTATACTATTAATGACGGTGCCGGCGGCCGGCGGCCGCCTGTAATCCGCGACCATCCCCCTGGTCAGTGAGGATGTCCGATGTTGAAACCGTTGCGCGCTCCCCGCCCGGTGGCGGCTAGCTGCTGTTCCTGGCCTCGCTCGGGCTCGCCGCCCGCCCGGTCGCCGCGGCCAAGTTCGCCGGCGCCTTCATGGAGAGCGGGGGCGGCGCGCGCGCCCTGGCTCTGGGCGGCGCCTTCGCCGCCGTGGCCGACGACGCCTCGGCCACCTTCTGGAATCCGGCCGGCCTGTCGACCGTCACGGCGCGCCAGCTGCTGCTGATGCACGAGGAGCGGTTCGGCGGCCTGGTCGACCGCGATTTCGCCGCCTACGTCCAGCCGGTCTCCTGGGCGCTGCTCGGCGGCGAGGAGGCGGGGGTGGGGGTCTCGGTGATCCGACTCGGGGTGGACGACATCCCGTTCACCGAGCACCTGCGCAGCCAGCTCGACGACAACGGCGATGGCCTCGTCGACGACGAGGAATTGCTCGGCCTGTTCGAACTGCAGGACCAGATCCGCTTCAAGAGCGACTCGGAACTGGCGCTGCTGATCTCCTACGGCGAGCGCCGCGGCGCCTGGCGCTTCGGCGGGTCGCTCAAGTTCATCCGCCAGAGCGTGGGGGAATACTCCAGCACCGGCATCGGCTTCGACGCTGCGGCGCTGCGGCCCGGCGTCTGGCGGCGGCTCGACTTCGGCGTCAAGCTGCAGGACGTCACCTCCACCTATCTCTCCTGGAGCACCGGCAAGAACGAGGTCATCGTGCCGGCTGTCGTGCCGGGCCTGGCCTGGCGGCAGCCGCTGCCGCGCTGGAACGCCAGCCTGCTGCTGGCGTCGGCGCTCGAGACCCGGTTCGAGGACCGCGGCGCAGGCCGACCAGTTCGCCTGGGGCGATATCGGCGCCAACCTCCACCTCGGGCTGGAGATCGCCTTCCGCGAGCGGGTCTTCCTGCGCGGCGGGTTCGACAGCGGCTTCGGCAGCGAGGATCTGACGGCGGGCGCCGGCTTCCGGCTCGACCGGCTCACCATCGACTACGCCTACGCCGGCGACACGCTGGACATCGACGAGGTGACCCACCGCATCAGCCTCGGCGTCCGTTTCTAGACGCGCTGCCCCGCCGGCCCGGGTCGCTCAACCGGCCCGGGCCGGCGCCGGCCTCGGTGGGCGACCAGCCGCTGGCCCGGCCGGATCAGGCTGCTCCGCTTCAGGTGGTTCACCTGCCGCAGGTGATCCAGCGAGACCCCGAGCTTGCGGGCGATGCTGCCGAGGGTGTCGCCCCGCTGCACCCTGTAGGTGATCTGCTCATAGCCCTCGGGTGTGGTCGACGCCGCGCGGCCGGGGGTGGTCTTCCCGGCCGTCTGGCGAACGGCGGGCGTCGCCACGACTGCGTTCGCGGCCCCGGTCCCGCCGCCGGCCCCCTGCGGGATCTGCAGGACATCTCCAGGATGGATCAGGCCGGAACGGCTGAGACGATTGGCCTCGCGCAACTGCGCCACGGTCGTGCCGTAACGGCGCGCGATGCTGCCCAGCGTGTCGCCCTTGCGCACCGTGTGGCGGGTCCAGACGACCCGCTCGGCAGCGGGGACCTCGGCCAGCTTCTGCCGGCACTGCTCGCCGGTGCCGAAGGGGACCCGCACCGTCCAGTTCCGGCCTCCGGGCGGCGTCACGCCGCGCACCAGGGCGGCGTTGAGCGCGCGCAACGTGTCTGCCGACACGCCCGGCGCAGCGGGCGATCACTTTCAGGTCGGTCGCGTCATCCACCTGGATCGTATCGCAGACGAAGCGGTGTTGAGGGGATGGCGGCGAACCCGTATCGCGTCGGATCGCTGGCGATACGGAAGGCGGCGATGAACTTCGGGATGTGATTGCGCGTCTCGGCCGGCAGCGGCAACCGCCAGTAATCGCGATGGCCGGCGCGTCGGATCATCCGATCGATCCGTCCTTCGCCGGCGTTGTAGGCCGCCAGCACGAGCGCCCAGTCCTGGAAGTAGTTGTAGAGCTGCGTGACATAGGTCGCGGCGGCCCGGGTCGAGCGGTCCAGGTCGCGCCGCTCGTCCACCCAGGCGTCATGCCGCAGCGAGAAGTGGCGCGCCGTGCCGGGCATGAACTGCCAGTAGCCGACCGCGCCGACGCGCGAGCGGGCGTGGGCGTTGAGACCGCTCTCGATGACGCTCATGTAGAGCAGTTCGGGAGGCAGCCCCGCCTCGGCCAGGATGCCGGTCACCACGGTCTCGATTTCCGCCTTGCGCTCCAGCCAGCGGTCGAAGTGTTTGCGACCCGGGCCGCAGAAATAGGCGATCCACTCCCGCACGAGCTCGTTGTCCAGACGGAGCAGTTCGGCCATGGCCCGGCGCGCCTCGAGCGGCACCGGGGCGATGGTGTCGGGCAGGACCAGCCCCCGGATGTCGGCGTACGCCTCCTCCAGCAGCGAGTCGGCGGGCGCCGATTCCCCGCGCATGGCATGCTCCTCCGCGAGCAGACCGGCCAGCAGGATCAGCCGCCGGTCGAGACTCTGACGGTAGGCGGTGGAGAGGCTGTCGTCGTTGGCGACCGCGCCGACGGCCATCTGCTTGCGCAGCAGGTAGAGCAGATCGTCCGCCGGATCGAGCAGGCCGCGCGCCAGCAGCGCCACGATCTGACGCTGGGCGTCCTCGAGTTCCGCCACCTCGGGATGCACGTCGAGCCAGGCGGACCGTTCGGGGGAGATCTCCGGCGAGACCAGCGAATCCCACCACGCCTCGGAAGCCTCGGCCGGTTCTTCCGGCCCCGCCGGCAGTTCGACCAGGACCGGAGGTACCGTCGTCGGGGGAGGAGTCCGCTGGCCGGCGCACCCGACCGGCAGAAATAACAGGCACAGCAGCGGACAGATCAGGCCGGCGGGACCACGGCCGCAGAGGGGCCTCGGGCCCTGGTGATAGGGAGCAATAGCCATCCTTGACGCTCCTCCGGCGGCTCGAGCTTCCATCTCTGGCGGCCCACGGGCCACGGTTTTGGGGCCCGTTGTGCGCGTGAGCAGATGCGCCGGGCGGCGGGCGCCCGTTGCCAGCGCCCGATCAATGTGAGATAATTGACCAGTTCATCTAAGTTAGATGCGCTCTTCCGGTCAAGGAAAAACCGCCTGCGCCTCAACCCGGGAGTGCCCAGCATTGTCCCACGGACCTGACGCCCTGAAACTGCTGACCCGGCTGCTTCCCCTC
Source organism: uncultured bacterium (assembly GCA_963772145.1). GTDB lineage: Bacteria > Krumholzibacteriota > Krumholzibacteriia > LZORAL124-64-63 > LZORAL124-64-63 > CAVSZB01. Next base: position 11,035 of record CAVYVY010000018.1, on the reverse strand, counting down.
GATTCCGTCGGTCCGGTGCTGCGCCGGGCGGCTCGGCAGGCGGTCGCCAGTGGCGACTCGGCGCGCCAGCAGCGGGTGGCCCGGGCGGTGGCGGGGGAGCTGGTCCGCCGCGGCGATCTGATCCAGGTGGCGATCGACGGCTCACGCGAACCAGGCGCCCTGTTCGTGTTGCGCGGCAACACCCATCTGCTCGACCTCTCCGTTCTTTCCGCGCTCCGCCCCGTCGCCCAGGTCAGCCGCTTGCGACCATCCCCACCGGGTTGCCGGCGCCGGCGCCGGCAGCAGTGCCCACGGCGCCTCTCGCCGACCCGGCCACCCCCGACGGGCTGCCGGAGCTCCTGCTGGCCATGGAGCAGGCGCAGGCGCTCGCCATGGGGGAGCCGCGCGACGCGCACCGGCAGGCGGTTCTGGAGGGGATTCTCGGCCTGCTGGCCCGCGCCCTGCCGCAACGACGGCTCGCCGTGCTGCTCGCCGGGGACATCGATCCCGGTCTGGTCCCGCGGCGCGTGGCGCCGCTCGCGGGCGGCCCCGGCGCCCCGCTCTGGGCCGCTCATCGCGCGGTCGGCGGCGCCATCTGGTTCACGACCGTTGCCGACCTGCCGTCCGCGCTGCGCCGCGCGCTGGCCGGAACCGGGGAGCACGATTTCCCCGGCGCCGCCGCCGTGCCGCTGTTTGCCCCGCCCGGGCGAGGAGGCCAGCGGGCGGAAGAGGCGGGCCTGCTGCTGGTGTCGGCGCCGCACGCCGCGTCCCGCGCGCGCCTGCTGCGCGACGCGCGCCTGATCAGCCGTTTTGTCACCACCCGTTGGCGCCAGCACCTCGAGATGAGCCGGCTGGTTCACTCCGACAGCCTGACCGGCGTGCACAACCGGGCCTATTTCGACGGGCAGCTCGGGCTCGAAATCGAACGGGCGCGCCGGCGGGAATCGCCGCTGGCGCTGATCCTGGCCGACATCGACCACTTCAAGCGGATCAACGACACCTGGGGCCATCCCGTCGGGGACGGGGTGCTGCGCACCGTGGCGCGCGAACTGCTCGGCGGGCTGCGCCGCATCGATCTGGTCTGTCGGATCGGCGGCGAGGAATTCGCCCTGATCCTGCCCGACACGCAGCCGGCGGCGGCCCAGGAGGTCTGCCAGCGGTTGCTGGAGCGGATCGACCGGATGCGTTTCGACTTTCCCGGGGCGGCGGAGCCGCACGCGGTCACTCTCTCCTACGGCGGCGTGACGTTTCCCGAGGGGGGCACCGATCCGGCCGAGCTCTACCGCAAGGCGGACGGCATGCTCTACCTGTCGAAGCGCGGGGGACGCAATCGGTGCACCTTCTGGAATCCTCAGGGGGAACCGCACGTCCTGGCGTCGCCGGTCCGAACCGGCCGACTGACCCCGTCCGGGCCGCTGCGCCGCGCCGCCGCTGCGTCCCGCCGCCGCTGGCCTCTCGTCTGGGCCCTGATCTGGCTGCTCGCGTTTCGCGGCCGGCGGTTGGCAGGCGGGCCGCGAATCTCCCGGCGCACCCCGCCACCGCTCGTCCCCCCGACGACCGCGCGCTCCGTCTGGCCGGCCTGCTGCCGGCCGCGCTGGTCGCTGTGGCCGCCGGGCGTCTGGGACACCGCGATCTGGGGCGTCACCGCGGTCGCCGCCTTGCGCACGGTCGAGGCGAGGCGCGGGCCCGCCGGGCGCGCGTCGAGGCGTGCGCCGACCGCCCCCTGGACGCCGAGCCGTCGACGGGTCTGGCGCGCCGGCGCCTGCGTGCGGGTGACCGGCTGGGCGGATCAGCGGCGCGACGCCTGGACCGCGCCCGCCGTCGCTGCTGGCGCTGGGGCTGCGCCTCGTCGGCGATGCCACCCCCGCCCCGCGTACCGGCGACTCCGTCCTGCTGCACGGTCGGGGCGAAGCGCCCCGCTTCGGCGCCGTCATGGCCGGCCTCCTCGAGGCGGGGCCGCCCGCCGGCCGCGTCTGCCCCGGCGGCTTCGACATGGCCCGCTTCCTGGCCGGGCGCGGCGTGCTCTGGGAGGGTCGCTGGCGCGGCGCCGCCCCGCCCGATTCCCTCGCCGCGGCGGCCGCCCCCGGCGCCGGCTGGCGCGCGCCGGCTGGACCCGGCGCTCATCGCGCTGCACGATCGGATCCTCGACAGCCTCGACCGCAACCTGCCACCGCGCGAGTCCGGCCTGCTCGGTTCGGTGCTGCTGGGCGAGCGCGACGCCGCCGCCCGCGCCAACCAGGCGCCGATGGCCCGGATCGGTCTGGCCCACCTGTTCGCCGTCAGCGGCCTGAACGTCGGCATCATCGTGGCGGTGCTGTTCACGCTCGCCCGGCCGCTGCGGCCCGGACCCAGCGCCCGCTTCTGCGTCGCGCTGGCGACGCTGCCGGCCTACGCCGTGCTGTCGGGCCTGACCGGCTCGGTGCTGCGGGCGGTCGCGCTCGGTCTGCTGGCGCTGGCCGCGCCGCTGCTCGGCCGCCGCACCGACCCGCTGCACGCCCTGGGGGTCCTGTTCTGGCTCACCCTGCAGGCCCAGCCCTGGATCGTGCTCGACGCCGGCTGTCGGCTCTCCTATCTGGCGGCGGTCGGCCTGGTGGTGACCATCCGCGGCGGCAGGTCCGCTCTGGCGGGCAGCGCCGCGGCGCTGGCGCTGGCTGACGATGGGGCTGGCCGTCACCCTCGGGGCGCAGTGGTTCACCCTGCCCGACACCGCGGCCTGCTTCGGCTGGCTCAACCTGCTGTCGCCTTTCGTCAATCTCTGGGCCGTGCCGCTCTTCACCGGCATCGTCTGGTTGGCCAGCCTCGGGCTGGCCGCGGCACCGCTGCCATTCCGGACTTGCCCAGGCGCTGTTCGCCGACTGCTGGCTGCTGGCGCGGCTGCTCGAGGCGAGCGCCGGCCGGCTCGACCGGGTCTCCGGCGTCAGTTTCGGCGTGCCGCCGCTCGGCCCGCTGCGGCTGGCCGGCCTGCTGCTCGCGTCGGTCTGGCTCGGCCTCTGCCTGCGTCACTGCGCCGACGCCCCCCGCCGCGCGGTCGCCGGCACTGCTGGCCGGCGCCATGGCGCTGCTGGCGCTCCTGCCGTGGGGCCGCGCCGCGCCCCGCGGCGCCGATGACGGCGATGCAGTTCGCCGTCGGGCAGGGGGACTGCGCCGTGCTGGTGTTTCCCGACCGCGCCGCCGTACTGATCGATACCGGCCCGCGCCTCACCACCGGCACCGCCTTCGCGCGCGTGCCGGGGCCGTGGTTCGATCGCGAGGGGGTGCGGCGGCTCGCCGCCGTCGTCATCACCCACGCGCACGACGATCATGTGGGCGGCCTCCCGACGGTGATCGCCCGGCGTCCGGGTGGACGCCTGGTGGCTGGCCGGCGACTGCGACGCCGGCCGCCCTCGAGCCTGCCGCCGCGAGCGGCGGTGCATCGACCGCGCGCCGGCGACGTACTGCACGCCGCCGGCGGCTGGGCGCTGGTCTGCGCGCACCCCGGTCTGGCGAACCCCGGTCGACGCCAACGATCGCTCCCCATCGCTCGTGTTGCGCCGGGAGGGGCGCGCGATCGCGCTCTGGACCGGCGACCTCGGCCGGGCGGGGGAGGAGTCGCTGCTGGCTGCCGGGGGGCTGGCCGGCGACGGCCCGCTCCAGGTCTGGAAGGCCGGGCACCACGGCAGCGTCACCAGCGGCAGCGACGCGCTGCTCGACGCCGCAACGCCGCGGCTCGTGCTGATCACTTGCGGAGTGGCCAACCGGCACCGGCACCCGAGTCACGGACCGTTCCTGGCGCGGGGCGACACCCTGCCGCTGCTGCGCACCGATCTCGACGGCACCGTGCGTCTGCAATGGGAGCGGACGGGAGCGCTCCGCTGGCGCTCCGCGCGCGGGCCGCAGCGGCCGCCTGCCGCCCCCGCTCCCGCCACGCCTTGACACCCCTCGTACCCCTCCCTAAGATGCCGCCGGTTCCGCCCGACATCTCGCCGGCCTCGCGTCCGGGGCCGCCGCCGACCCTTCCCGGCAGGGAGCGCCATGCGATCGCTGTGCAGTACGTCCGAGCTCGGGCTGAAGCCCGACTTCCGCGGCAAGGTGCGTGAGATCTTCGATCTGGGCGACGAACTGCTCATCGTCGCCACCGACCGCATCTCCGCCTACGACGTGGTCATGGCCGAGCCGGTGCCGGGACGCGGTGTCGTCCTGACGGTGATGACTCTTGCCTGGCTCGCCCGTTTTCCCGACGTGCCCAACCACCTGATCACCGCCGACCCCGCCGCCTTCCCGCCCCCCTTCCGCGCGCTGCGGGACGAACTGGGGGGGCGGAGCATGCTGGTGCGCAAGGCCGAACGTCTGCCGATCGAGTGCGTGGCGCGCGGCTATCTCGCCGGCTCCGCCTTCGCCGCCTACCGGCGCGACGGTGCGATCTGCGGCGTGACGCTGCCGGCGGGGCTGTTGCTGGCGCAGCAGCTGCCGGAGCCGATCTTCACCCCGTCGACGAAGGCGGAGGAGGGGCACGACGAGAACATCGACTTCGCCGCCGCCTCCGTCCTGATCGGCGGGGCGGCCGCGGTGCGACGCGCGACCTGACGCTCCGCCTCTACCGGGAGGCGGCCGCGCTGGCCGCGCCGCGCGGCGTGATCGTCGCCGACACGAAGTTCGAGTTCGGTCTGATCGACGGGCGGCTCACGCTGATCGACGAAGTGCTCACCCCCGACTCGAGCCGCTTCTGGCCCGCCGCGGCCAGACCGACCGGGCGAGGATCCGCCGAGCTGGGACAAGCAGATCCTGCGCAACCACCTTGCCGCCTCGGGCTGGGACCGCGAGCCGCCACCTCCGGCCGTGCCGGCCGACATCCTGCGGCGAACGGCCGCGCGCTACCGCGAAGTGCTCGCGCTGCTCTTTCCGGAGGAGGTGGCCGCGTGGAGCCCGTACCTGGACTGAAGCGGGCCCGCCGCGCCCTGCTCAGCGTGACCGACAAGAGCGGCCTCGCCGACATCGCCACCGTCATGCAGTCGTTCGACTACGATTTCGTGGCGAGCGGCGGCACGGCGGCGTTCCTGCGCCAGCCACGGCATTCCCCACCGCGTCGGTGAGCGACCTGACCGGTTTCCCCGAGATCTTCGGCGGCCGCGTCAAGACCCTCCACCCGGCGATCCACGGCGGCATCCTCGGCGCGCGCGAGGACGGACTTCGCCGGCGGTCGCCGCGCCCGGCATCGCGCCGATCGACGTCGTCTGCGTGAACCTGTACCGCTTCGCCGAGGCGGCGCGCGCCGGCGGCCCCGCGGCGCGAGTGGTGGAGCAGATCGACGTCGGCGGGCCGGCCATGCTGCGGGCCGCCGCCAAGAACTTCGCGCGCGTGACCGTGCTCAGCTCGCCGGCCGACTACGAGGAGTTCCTGTGGGAGCTGCGCCGCCACGACGGCGACACCAGCCTCGAGTTCCGGCGCCGGATGGCGGCCGCCGCCTTCGCCCGCACCGCCGCCTACGATGCCGACATCGCCGCCTGGTTCGCCGGCCCGTCCGTCCGGCGGCGACGCGACGGAGATCCCGCTGCGCTACGGCGAGAATCCGCACCAGGCGGCGCGCCTGAGCGTGCCGGGCGACGCGCGACCTGGCCGGCGCCCTCGGCGCCTGCGGCCTGCGCCTGTGGGGCGGCAAGGAACTGTCGTACAACAACCTTGTCGACCTCGTCGCCGCGCTCAAGCTGGCCGCCGACTTTCCGGAGGGGGCCTGCGCGATCATCAAGCACACCAACCCGTGCGGCCTCGCCGTGGGCGACACGCCGCCGGCGGCGCTCGAGCGGGCGCTGGCGTGCGATCCGGACGCGGCGTTCGGCGGCGTCTACGCCTTCTCGGCTACCGCGTCGACGAGGCGGCCGCCGCGGCTGCTGGCGGCGCGGTTCGTGCGAGATCGTGGCGGCGCCGGCCTTCGCGGCCGACGCGCTGGAGACGCTGCGCCGCCGCACGAACCTCCGATCTGCTGACCTGGGAACGGGGGCCGTTCCTCGACGCCACGCACGGTGCCTCGCGCACCTTCGGCCGTCTGCGCCTCGACGCAGGACGAGGACGAAGGCTTTCCCGAACTCGAGACGGCCACACCCGCTGCCGGCGGCCCCCCGCGGACGCCGGCAGCGGCGGCGCCCTGTCGCTCGCCTGGCGCGCCGTCAAGCACGTCAAGAGCAACGCGATCGTGCTGGCCGACGCGACCGGGCTGCGCGGCGTCGGCGCGGGCCAGATGAGCCGCGTCGACGCGGTGCGGCTCGCCCTGCACAAGGCGCGGGAGCGCGGCTTCGAACCACGCGGCGCGGTGGCTGCGCTCCGACGGCTTCTTCCCGTTCCCCGACAGCATCGACCTGCTGGCCGACGCCGGGATGACCGCCGTCATCGCCCCCGGCGGTTCCCTACGCGACGCCGCAGGTGGCCGCGGCCGCCGCGCGCCCGCGGCCTGACGCTGATCCAGGCGGCGCGCCGTCACTTCCGCCATTGAAGCGCCGCCGGAGGAGCCGATGAACGCCGCGCCGGATCACGCCAGGATCGTCGTGCTCGACTTCGGCTCGCAGGTCACCCAGCTGATCGTGCGGGCGCTGCGCGAACTGGGGGTCTTCAGCGAGATCCTGCCGTACCACCGCTGGCGCGAGGCGCTGGCCGACCCGCAGGTGCGCGGCATCTGATCCTCTCGGGCGGACCCGCCTCGGTGACCGACCCCGGCGCGCCCGACGTGGACGACGAGCTGTTCGCCGCCGGCAAGCCGCTGCTCGGCATCTGCTACGGCATGCAGCTGATGTGCCGACGCCTCGGCGGCCGCGTCGAGGCGGGCGACCAGCGCGAGTACGGCGCCGCCACGCATCACCGTCACGGCCGACAGCCCGCTGTTCGCCGGCCAGCCGGCCGAGCAGCGGGTCTGGATGAGCCACGGCGACCGCGTCACGGCGCTGCCGGCCGGCTTCACCGTCCTGGCGCGTTCGGAGTCGATCCCGTTCGCGGCGGCCGTCGATCCGCGCGCGGCGCTTCGCCTGCGTGCAGTTCCACCCGGAGGTCGCGCACACCGAGCACGGCCGGCAGCCTGCTCGAGGGTTTCGCCCGCGGGATGTGCGGCCTGACCGAGCGCTGGTCGGCCGCGGAATTCGTGGACGGAGACCGTGGCGCAGATCGCCGCGGACGGTCGGGCGCCGACCACGTGCTGTGCGGCGTCTCGGGCGGCGTCGACTCCACGGTCGTGGCGACCCTCGTCGACCGCGCGGTCGGCGACCGTCTGCACTGCGTCTTCGTGGACAACGGCCTGCTGCGCCAGGGCGAGGCGGACGCGGTCGAGACCGCGCTCAACGCGCAGCTGCGCCGCCCGCTGCGCCGCGTCGACGCCGGCCCGCTCTTCCTGGAGCGGCTGCGCGGCGTGACCGAGCCGGAGCGCAAGCGCCGGATCATCGGCGCCACCTTCATCGAGGTGTTCGAGCGCGCCGCGCGGGAGGAGGGCACCTTCGGCTGCCTGGCGCAGGGGACGCTGTACCCGGACCGCATCGAGTCGGTCTCGCTCGGCGGGCCGTCGAGCACCATCAAGACCCACCACAACGTGGGCGGGCTGCCGGAGAAGCTCGGCTTCCGCCTGGTGGAGCCGCTGCGCGACCTGTTCAAGGACGAGGTGCGCGCGGTCGGACGGGCGCTCGGCATCCCCGACCCCCTGCTCATGCGCCACCCGTTCCCCGGGCCCGGCCTCGCCGTGCGCATCCTGGGGGAGATCACGCCGGAACAGGTTCGCCTGCTGCAGGCGGCCGACCATATCTTTATCGAGGAGCTGCGGACCAGCGGCGAGTACGACCGGATCTGGCAGGCCGGCGCGATCCTGCTGCCGGTGCGCTCGGTCGGCGTGATGGGCGACCAGCGCACCTACGAGGCGGTGGTCGCGCTGCGCGCCGTGACCAGCCGCGACGGCATGACGGCCGACTGGGCGCGGATCCCCCCCGATCTGCTGGCGCGGGTCAGCAACCGGATCATCAACGAGGTGCCGGGCATCAACCGGGTCGTCTATGACATCAGCAGCAAGCCGCCGGCGACCATCGAGTGGGAGTGAGCGCGGCGATGAGACGCGCGCTGCTCTGCGCCTGCTCGCGCTCGCCTGCGTTCCGGCCGGCGCGCCGGCGGCCGCCGGTCCCGCGTGCGCCGCGCGGCGCGCCTGCCGACACCCGCTGACCATCCTGCGCGCGACCCGACGCGCCACCGTGCGGCCGCCACGGCCGTCGCGCGGCGGCGGGTGATCCGGCCCGACTGACCCTGCTGGTGATCCCGGTCGATTTCGCCGATCAGCGACTGCCGGCCGACTGGGACCCGGGTACGGCGCATCGGACCGCTGTTGACCGGACCGTCCGATGTCGGCGCCGACACCAGTCCCGCGCTGCCGCCGTCGCTCATCGCTGCGTGACTACTTCGCCCTCGCCTCGTGCGGCCGCGCCGACCTCGACCTGGTGCTGGCGCCGCTGGTGCATCTGCCGGAAGCGACCGCCGCCTACTCCGACCTCGGCCTGAACGGTTTCACCCGCCCGCGTCTGCTCGCCACCGCCGCGCTGACCGCCGCGCGGGCGGCCGGTCTCGCCTTCTCGCGCCTCGACAACGACGGCGCCGACGGCTTCCCCGGCACGGTCGACGACGACGGCGAGGTCGACGGCGTCCTGATCCTGCACAGCGACGTCGGCAACGAGAACGACGCCGTCGCCGGCCTCATCGAGGCGCTGCAGTACTACCTGACCGAGCCGGTCGCCGATCGCGGCACCCTGGCCCGCATCTACGCGGTGGCCAGCCTGCGCAGCCCGCTCGGCGTCTGGGCGCACGAGAGCGCGCATCTGCTCGGCCTCGAGGACCGCTACGATCCGTTCCTGCCGGTCACGGGGGGCGACCTGGCCGGCACGCGGCGGGCTCGGCGTGTTCAGCCTGATGGCGGCCGGCGCGCTGCTCGCCGGACGGCCGCTACCCGGCGCTGCCGGACGCCTACAGCGCCGCCCAGCTCGGCTGGCGCGACGTTGTCGTGAAGCGGGGCCTTCCGGGCGCCGGCTCCGACACCCTGCGCCCGCCGCCGCTCGGCGCCGAGGTGTGGCGGGTCTGGACCCGCGGGGAGACCGGCGCCGAGTCGTTTCCTGCTGGAGGCGCGCGGCGCGCCGGCGCTGACCGCGCTACGATCGGGACCTGCCGCCCGGTCTGGTGGTGTACCACCTCGACGCGACGTTGCCCGAGCAGGCCCAGTCGAGCACCGATCCCGACCTGCGCCACCTGCGGGTGCGGCTGGTCGAGGCGGACGGCGACGGCCGGCTCGCCGCCGGTCTCGACGCCGGGGGCCCTGCCGCCGACCTGTTCCCCGGCACGACCGGCCGCACCGCCCTGACGCCGGCGACGGCGCCGTCGAGCGACGGCTACGGCGGGCCGACCGAAGTCGCCCTCACCGGCATCGCGCCGCTCGACGGCGGCGGCGTCGCCCTGGTCGTCGTGGACGCCACCACCCCCGCCTGCGCGCTGCAGTTCGCCTTCGACCCGCCGGCGGACGGGATCTTCCCGCTGCGCCTGGAGGCGACCGAACTCGGCCCGGCCACCGCCGATCTGACCGCGGAGATCACCGTCACCGGCGTCCGCCGTGGGGCGCTTTCGCCGGCGGCGCTGCTCACGCTGACGCGTGCCGCTGCTGCGCGATCCGACTGGCGCGGAGCTGGGTCCCCGGCCGACCCCGGTCGCCTGGATCCCGGCCGGCGACTCCCGGCCGCGGGCCCGGCGGCGACCCGCTTCGGCGTCCACCTGACCGCCGACCGCCGGTTTCGCCCAGAGCTTACGACCCGCGAGTGGCTCTGGAGCGCCGGGCGCCGATCCGCTCGACTTCGCCGCCGCCTGGCCGGGCGAGTGGCGCCAGGAGACGCTCGCCGCCACCGCCACCAGCCTGGCACCGCTGGCCGGCGGGGTCCCCCCTGCGCGCCGACGGCGGTCCGGTGCTCGCCTGCACCGGCGCGGCCTGGCCGGACGCCGCGGCCTGGCCGGCCGTCAGCTACGCCAACGGACGCCGATCTCGCGCTGGTGTCGGGCCCGTTGCCGGCCGGTACCGGCGTGCGTCTCCTGCACGCGATCGCACGGCGAGCTGGCCTGGCCCGGGGCCGCGTTCGACGGCGGCGTGGTGGAGTTCGTCATGGCCGACGGCTCGGTCGCGGCGGCCGAACCGGCGGGCGGCTACGGCGGCGCCATCGTGCCCGAGGCGCAGTCAGGGCTGCACGGACGCGCCGCCTTCGCGGGGGAGGACTCCCTGGCGCCGGACGGAGCCTGCATCTGGCGCGTCGACACCATCGTCGCGCCGCGCCACGTGCCGGGGCCGGTGCGCCTGCGTCTGCGCTTCGCCGCCGATGATCAGTTCCGTGGCCGGGGCTGGTTCGTGGCCCGGTTGCGTGCGCAACCGGCGTCGGCGCCGGCCGGCGGTCCCTTCCCGACCTTTTGCCTCCCGGACGGGACGCTCGCCTGGCAGTGGTCGCCGGACGACCCGGTCACCGCTTTCGCCGTCCAGACCAGCCTGGACAACGGGGCGACGTGGCTGACCGCGTGGTCGGGCCCAGCCGCCGCGGAACCGTCCGACCCGGCGAGCTACCTCCTGCCGGGTCCGGTCGGGGGAACCGCCGCGTCCGGTCAACGCCGTCTTTTCCGCGTGATCGCGCAGACCCCCCTCGGACCGGTCGCCTCCCGCGGCCGCCTGCTGGACGCCCCGCGGGCCGCGGTCGCGCCGCCGCGGCTCGGCCTGCCGTTCCCCAATCCCGCGCGCGGCGAGGTGCGCCTGGCCGTCGAACTGCCGGTCGACGCGACCGGACGGCTCCGGGCCTGCGACCTGCGCGGTCGTCGCCTGCGCGAATGGCCGCTCGCTGGCGGCGCGCGCCTGCTGGTCTGGGACGCCAGCGACGGGCGGGGGCGCCCCCTGCCGGGAGGGCTCTACCTGCTCCAGCTGGAGACGAGCCTCGGGGAGCGCGTCACGCGCCGGGTGGTCATCCTGCCTTGAAACGCCTCGGCCTGCCGTCGCCTCTGCTGCTGACGCTGATCCTGCTCGCCGCCCGGACGTCGCCCGCCGCGCCGC
>CAVYVY010000017.1:0-136883 GCA_963772145.1 uncultured bacterium | reverse complement strand
CCAGGGCGCCTTGCATCAGATTAATCTGCGCATCCTGCAGGAACAGACCCCCCAACAGCGTAAATGGATAGGTTCTCAGGCCTATCCGGCCGGAGTCGGATCCGGGAGGCGGGAATTGTCCGCACAGGAGATGCAAGTATGTCTCCCCGCTGCGACTTGTATCAATACCGATAACTGCAATTTCATCCCACGATTTTGGATCTATTACGATATGACCCGATTCTCGCCACGTCCCGTTCTGGCTGAAGGAGTAAAGACGTAAGGCGCGGCTGTCCACAACCACGGCGAAGGCGCCATCCGGGGAAAACCGTAAGGAATCGGTTTCTGCACCCAGCTGCAAATTCAGCGCTGTGTCGATGAAATCCCGAAAGGCCTGTTGCTGAACCGGAGAGCTTGCCGCTCGGATCCTGAACATGTCGGAGGCCTTGGGCAGGGAGGCCAGGCTAAGTTCAGCCGCTGTCCGGGTGGGACTGAGGGAAGCCGGTTCCCTTGCCTGATCCACCGGTGGCAAATCAGCGCCATTCAACAAACCGGCCAATTGAAATATTGCCAGCATAATTCCCTCTCCAAGCGGAGGACCACCAACGCATTGCCTGTTGAAGGGTTCTGCCGCTTCCCCTGGATCCTGCCCGAGCGCGAACAAAGAGGATAGGAAATCCAACCGCACACGGGTCCTACCGAACCCGCGCCGCCGACTCCGGCTTCTCGATCACGAACCGGTCGAGCAGATCGCCGTCGTCGGTGATCGCCGTGCAGGTGAGCGAGCCGGGCGCGTAGTCGAGACGCACGAAGTGGCAGGTCTCCGACTGCGCCGCCACGCGCGGATCGCCCAGCGGCGTGTAGAGCGGCGCGCCGCCCCCGCCCGCCACGCAGTGCACCGTGCCGAGTCCCGCCCGGTAACGCCCGGGACGGCGGGTCACCGGCGAGCCGGCCCGCAGCGGGTAGGTGCGCTGGTAGAAGTGGTTGTGGCCGGCGAAGACGACATCGACGCGGCGGTCGTCGAGCAGACGCCCCCAGGCGGCGCGCACGGCCGGGTCGTGCGCCGTGGCCGCCCCACGACCAGAGCGGGTGGTGCAGGAAGACCAGCACGAAGTCGCGCGGGTCGGCCGCGGCGAGGGTGGCGGCCAGCCACGCCGTCTGGCCCGGCGCGTTCGGCTGCGGTCGAGTCGAGGCCGATCAGCAGGCAGCCGCCGGCCCGCGCCGACCACCACCGCCCCGCGCCGGACGCCGTGCCGTTGCCCGGCAGGGTGAGATTGTCGAACCAGAGGCGAGCCAGCTCCCGCGGCCGCCGCGAGCGGTCCTGCTCGTGATTGCCCGGGGTGACGAGAATCGGCGCCACGGCGAACAGCTCGCGCGCGGGGTCGAAGAACTCCTCGTGCCAGAGCAGGGAGTCGGGGCCGTCCGCCACGACGTCGCCGGTGTTGACGATGAAGCGGGGCGGCGGCCCGGCCAGCATGCGCTGCGTCACCGCGCGATGGCTCGCGGGGCGGCTGCGATTGTCGCCGTAGACGATGAACGTGAACGGCGTGGCGGGATCGACCGGAACGGGGTGAACGCGAACGCCGCCGAGGTTTCGGCGGCCGCCCCGGCCGCGGCGTCGCGCAGGACGCGGTAGGCGCAGGCCGGTCGGGCGCCAGCGCCGGCAGGACGACGGCGTGACGGGCGCCGGCCGGCGAGTCGCCCGCCGGCAGCCAGGGCGCGGTGTCGTCGCCGGGCGCAGCTCGACGCGTCCCGGGCGCGCGGCCGCGTGAACCAGCGCACGACGACCGGCGGCGGGGTTGCGGTCCCGCCGGGGCCGCCGAACTGCAGATAGGGGAAGAATCGCGGCGGAAGTCCGCGGGGGACGCCGCCGCCGCGGGGCAGGGCCGGGCGCGGCCAGCGCGAGGACGGCCGCGGCGGTCGCCGCGAGCGCCACCCGCGCCAGGCCGGCGCTCCGGTCCGTGCGCGCCGGCCGGACTCAGCCGGCCAGCGCCCTCGTCGATCGCCTCGCGCAGCTTCGGATCGTCGGGCGGCGTGCGCGGATCGAACCGCTGGAGGACGCGCCCCTGCCGATCGACCAGGTACTTCGTGAAGTTCCAGCTCGGCTCCTCCAGCTCCCGGGTGAGGAAGCGGTACACGGGGGACTTCTCGTCGCCCTTGACGTGCACCTTCTCGAACAGCGGGAAGGTCACGCCGTACTTCGCGTCGCAGAAGGCCTGGATCTCCTCGGGCGTGCCCGGCTCCTGCCCCCGGAAGTCGTTGCTCGGGAAGCCGAGGATGACGAAGCCCCTGCGGGCGCCAGCTCCCGGTACAGCTTCTCGAGCCCGGCGTACTGCGGCGTGAGGCCGCACTTGCTCGCCACGTTCACCACCAGCGCGACCTTGCCGCGGTAGCGCCGCGAGCGAGGCCTGCGCGTCGAGCAGCCCGTGGGCGGGCAGGTCGTAGAAGGAGCCGGTCGCGGCCGGCGCGGCGGCCGTCGCCTCCGGCCGCGGCTCGGCCAGCGTCGCGTGCGGCAGGACGACCAGGTCGAGCAGACCGGCCGTCATCAGCAGCGCGAAGAAAAGCAGGATGTTCATGGCTGACGTCTCCGGTTCGGGGTCGCGGGCGCCGCGGCACGGGCCGCGGCGCCGGATCGACCCTCAAGGTAGGCAGGAACCGGCCGGCCGCGACCCGCCTCACGGAAAACTCACGCCATCTCAGGCCCGCGCCGCCGCCGGCGGCCGGCGCCACCGCCCGGGCCTTCAGCTCGCGGTCCATCATGAACAGGCCCGGCCCGTCCCTGCCGAGCAGCTTCAGCTTCTGGACGATGTTCTCGACGTTGGACTCCTCCTCCACCTGCTCCGTGACGAACCACTGCACCAGGTTGTTGGTGGCGTGGTCCTTCTCGGCGATGGCGAGGCTGGCCAGGTCGTTGCAGCGGCGGGTCATGAGACGCTCGTGCGCCAGAGCGGCCTCGAAGGCGGCCAGCGGCGAGTCCCAGCTCGTGGCGGGCCCCTCCACCGGCGTCAGCAGGATCCGGCCGCCGCTGACGATCATGTAGTCGTAGAACTTCATGCCGTGCATCAGCTCTTCCTGCGCCTGCAGTCTCATCCAGTGGGCGCTGCCGTCGAGGCCGAGCGACTGCGAAGTAGGCCGACATCGACAGGTAGATGTAGGCCGAGTGCAGTTCGGCGTTGATCTGCTCGTTGATCGCCTTCTGGAGCTTGTCGTTGATCACGTTCCGACTCCTTTCATGGTGACGCCCAACGTAAGCGCCGATCCGCGCCCTCCGGCAAGCGGCGGTTGGCGTCGGCCGGACGCCGGCGCGCCGCGGCGCCGGCCCCGTCGCCCCGTCCGCGCCCGAACGGCACGGATTCGGCATTTTTGCCGAATCGCGCCCGGTATCCAGGTAGCGGCAGGACTGATTTGCCCCGATAATGGCGCGGTTCATCCGCGGGCACCGACGCGCCGGCCGCCCGGCCGGGAAAGGACAGGGCGATGCCGCTGAAGGAAATCGGCAAGTTCAGCGTTTCCCACCTCCAGATCCTCGACGAGACGGGGAACGTGGACCGGAAGCTCGAGCCGAAGCTGGACGACGACACGCTGCTGCGCCTCCACCGCGCGATGACCTACGCGCGCGAGGGGGACCAGCGCATGCTCAAGCTGCAGCGCCAGGGACGCATCGGCACCTTCGGGCCGTGCACCGGCCAGGAGGCGTCGGTCTGCGGGCCGGCCTTCGCCATGAACGCGGACGACTGGTTCGTCGGCTCGTTCCGCGAGCTGGGCGGGCGGCTGGCGCGCGGCGAATCGCTGATCAACACCTTCGTCTTCCACAACGGCTTCGAGGAGGGCAACGTGCAGGCCCCCGGGGTGACCCGCGCTGCTGCCGATCTCGATCATCGTCGCGGCGCAGACCCTGCACGCGGTCGGCATCGCCTACGCGATGAAGCTGCGCGGCGAGACGGCGGCGGTGGTGACCTTCCTGGGCGACGGCGGCACCTCGCGAGGGGGACTTCCACGAGGCGCTCAACTTCGCCTCGGTGTGGCAGGTCGCCGGTCGTCTTCATCTGCCAGAACAACCAGTGGGCGATCTCCGTGCCGCGCGGCAGGCAGACCCACGCGCGCACCATCGCCCAGAAGGCGATCGCCTACGACATGCCGGGCGTGCAGGTGGACGGCAACGACGTGCTCGCCATGTACGCCGCGGTGAAGGAGGCGCTCGACCGGGCGCGCGCCGGCGGCGGCCCCACGCTGATCGAGGCGGTGACCTACCGCCTGATGATGCACACCACCGCGGACGACCCGACCAAGTACCGCGAGGACGCCGAGGTCCAGACCTGGTGGCAGCGCGACCCGCTCACCCGCTTCCGCAAGTACCTCGAGGCGAAGGGGCTGTGGGACGACGACCGGCAGGCGCTGCTCGAGGAGGAGATCAGGAAGGAGATCGACGCGGCGGTGAAGGAGTTCGAGGCGCGCAAGCCGGTCCGGCCGGACGCGCCGTTCGACCACGTGTTCGGCACCCGGCACGCGGTGATCGAGCAGCAGCGCGCCGAGTTCCTGGCCGACGTGGCGCGGGAGGAGGGCGAGCATGCCTAAGCTGACCATGGTGCAGGCCATCAACCTCGGCCTCGACCAGGAGATGGCGCGCGACGACACGCGTGCTCGTGCTCGGCGAGGACGTCGGGCAGGACGGCGGCGTGTTCCGCGTGACCGACGGGCTGCTGGCGAAGTACGGCGAGGCGCGCGTGATCGACACGCCGCTGGCCGAGTCCGCCATCATCGGCACCTCGATCGGCATGGCGCTGGCGGGCCTGCGGCCGGTGGCCGAGATGCAGTTCTGCGGCTTCTCCTACCTGATGCTGCCGCAGCTCGAGGGGCACGCCTCGCGCTTCCGCTCGCGCACGCACGGGCAGTTCACCTGTCCGCTGGTCGTGCGCGTGCCCGTACGGCGGCGGCGTGCGCGCGCTCGAGCACCACTCCGAGAGCGCGCGAGGTGCTCTACGCCCACATGCCGGGCGTGAAGATGGTGGCGCCGTCGGGGCCGCGCAACGCGCGCGCGCTGATCGCGGCCGCCATCCGCGACCCCGACCCGGTCGTCTACTATCGAGCCGAAGCGCTCCTACCGCGCCTTCCGCGAGGAGGTGCCGGAGGAGTCGGAGGTGCTGCCGATCGGCGCGGCGCAGGTCGTCCACGAGGGCGACCGACCTCACGGTCATCACCTGGGGCGCGATGATGCGGCCGACGCTGCAGGCGATCGAGGATCTGAAGCAGGCGCGCCGGGCGAGCGTCGAGCTGATCGACCTGCTCACGATCGCGCCGCTCGACGTGGAGACCGTGGCGGCGTCGGTGGCGAAGACCGGCCGCTGCGCGATCGTGCAGGAATCGCCGCGGACGTTCGGACCGGCCTCGGAGTTGATCGCGATCATCAACGACCGCGCGCTGCTGCAGCTCGAGGCGCCCGTGAAGCGGGTGACCGGCTACGACGTCGTCACGCCGTACTTCGGGCGCGAAGCGCGACTACATCCCCTCCCCCGGCCGCATCCGCCGCGCGCTGGAGGAGACCCTGGACTTCTAGGCGCGCCGCCGCGAGCCGGAGGAGGCGACCGTGTTCGAGTTCAAGCTGCCCGACCTGGGCGAGGGCATCCACGAGGGCGAGATCCTGAAGTGGCACGTCGCCGCCGGCGGCGACGTGCAGGAGGACGCGCCGCTGGTCGAGGTCGAGACCGACAAGGCGGCCGTGACGATCCCCTCCCCGCGCGGCGGGCGGATCGTCGTCGCTGCACCGGCGCGGTCGGCGACACCGTGCACGTGGGCCAGGTGATCACCGTGATCGACGACGGCGCCGGCGCGGCGGCCGCCACGCCGCGGCCGCCGCGCCCGCGGCGGCCGCCCCGGCAGGCGCGCCGCGGAGAAGCGCGCGGCCCCGCCGACGACCGGCCCCGGCGCCGGCGACAGCCGGCGGCTCCGGCCGCGCCGGCCGGACGGCCCGTGCCGGCCGCCCCCGCCACGCGCCGCCTCGCCCGCGAGCTGGGCGTGGACATCAACGCGGTGCCGGCCACCGGCCCCGGCGGCCGCGTCACCCCGGAGGACGTCCAGCGCTTCGCCGCCGGCGGCGCCGCGCCGGCCGTGGCCGCGCCCGCGGCGCCGCCGCCGCGCCGGCGCCCGGCGCCCGCGCCCGCGGCCGCCGAGGCGCGCGCCGAGGCGCAGTTCGCGGCGCACGCGGCGTCGACCATCCCGCTGCCTCGACATCGAGCCGCTGCCGGACTTCAGCCACTGGGGGGCGGTGGAGATCGAGCCGCTGCGCTCGATCCGCCGCAAGGTGGCCCGCAAGATGGTCACCTCGATGATCCTGGTGCCCCACGTGGCGCACATGGACGAGGCCGACGTCACGCTGCTCGAGGAGTTCCGCCAGCGCGAGCGCGGCCGCCGCGCCGGCCAGCCGGGCGGCAAGCTGACGCTGCTGTCGTTCGTGGTCAAGGCGGTCACGGCGGGGCTGCGCGCCACGCCGTCGTTCAACGCCAGCCTCGACCCGTTCCGCGAGGAGATCATCTACAAGAAGTACTACAACATCGGCTTCGCGGCGGACACCGGGCAAGGGCCTGGTCGTGCCGGTCGTCAAGGAGACCGACCGCAAGAGCATCATGCAGATCGCCGCGAGCATCGAAGCGCTGGCGCAGAAGGCGCGCGAGGGCCGGCTCGAGGTGGACGACCTGCGCGGCGGCACCTTCACGATCACCAACGTCGGCCCGCTCGGCGGCACCGCGCTGATCCCGACCATCAACTATCCCGAGGTGGCGATCCTCGGCATGGGCAAGGTGCAGGAGAAGCCGGTCGTGCGCGACGGGCAGATCGTCATCCGCCGCATGCTGCCGCTGACCCTCGCCTTCGACCACCGCATCGCCGACGGCGCCGACGCCGCGCGCTTCGTCACGGAGATGGTGCGCCAGTTGTCGGATCCGAACCTGCTGCTGCTCGAGACCTAGCCCGGGAGGCGCGCGCTCATGGTGATGGGAAGCCTGAGGCAGGAGACCGAGGTCGCGGTGATCGGCGCCGGGCCGGGCGGCTACGTGGCGGCGCTGCGGCTGGCCGACCTGGGCAAGGAGGTCATGCTGATCGAGGAGCGCGAGCGGCCGGGCGGCACCTGCCTGCTGGAGGGGTGCATCCCGTCGAAGGCGCTCATCCACGCGGTGGCGCTGTGCGACGCGGCGCGCGAGGCGCGCAGCGATCGGCCTCACCTTCGGCGAGGCGGCGGTCGACCTCGACCGGCTGCGCGCCTGGACCGCCTCGGTGGTCGAGCGGCCTGTCGCAGGGGGTGGAGGGGCTGCTCAAGCGCCGCGGCATCGAGGTGGTGCACGGCCGCGCCCGCTTCACCGGCAGCCGCTCGCTCGCCGTCGAGGGCGCGCGAGGTGACCGGCGTCGACTTCCGCCAGTGCATCATCGCCACCGGCTCGCGCATCAACGAACTGCCGGCCGCCTACGAGAAGCCGGTCTGGTCGTCGGCCGAGGCGCTGCAGCTGCCGCGGGTGCCGGCGCAGCCTGCTCGTGGTCGGCGGCGGCTACATCGGGATCGAGATGGGGCTCGTGTACGCCGGCCTCGGCGCCGCCGTGTCGGTGGTGGAGTTCTCCCCGCGCCTGCTGATGGGCGCCGACACCGATCTCGTGCGAGATCATGCTCAAGCAGGTGCGCCCGCGGCTGCGCGACATCATGGTCGACTCGAAGGTGGTCGGCATCCGACAAGACCGCCGACGGCTTCACGGTCGACATCGAGCACGACGGGCGAGGTGACGCCGCACGACTACGACCAGGTGCTCGTGGCGGTCGGGCGGCGGCCCAACACCGACGACCTCGGCCTCGAGAAGACGAAGGTCGTCGTCGACGGCCACGGCATCATCGCCACCGACGCCGAGTGCCGCACCGCCGATGCCGCACATCTTCGCCATCGGCGACGTCACGCGCGGCCCGATGCTCGCGCACAAGGCGAGCCGCGAGGGGAAGGTGGCGGCCGAGGTGATCGCCGGGCACGGCGGCGCCTTCGACAACCGCGCCATCCCCGCCGTCGTCTTCACCGACCCCGAGATCGCCTGGACCGGCCTCACCGAGCGCGAGGCGCAGGAGCAGGGGATCGACGGTCACGGTCGGCCGCTTCCCGCTCGCCGCGCTCGGCCGCGCCCGCACCCTCGGCCGCACCGACGGCCTGGTGAAGGTCCTCGCCGATCCCGACAGCCATCTCGTGCTGGGGGTCGGGATGGTCGGGCCGTCGGTGAGCGAGCTGATCGCCGAGGGGACGCTCGCCGTCGAGATGGGCGCCACGCTCGAGGACCTGATGGTCACCATCCACCCCCACCCCACGCTCTCGGAGGCGCTGATGGAGGCCGCCGAGGTGGCGGCCGGCAGCGCGGTGCACGTGCTGCCGCCGAAGAAGAAGGGCAAGCCGGCGTGACCGGCCCGCCCGGTGCGCGCTGCCGGCCTGGGACCACGACGAAGAGCTGATCGCGGCGGTCCGCGCCGACGCGCGGGGGCGCGCGCGGGCCGTCGCCTGGCCGCCCGCCGGCGCGCCGCCGGTGGCGGTGGTGGTGGGACGCGGCGGCGACCCGCGCGGCCGAGGTCGCGCTCGACGCCGCCCGCGCCGACGGCGTGCCGGTGCTGCGGCGACGCGGCGGCGGCTGCGCGGTCGTGCTCGACCCCGGCAACGCGATCGTGTCGCTGGCGCTGCCGCTGCCGGGCGTGGGCGGCATCACGAGCGCCTTCGCCGCGATCTCCGCCTGGCTGATCGACGCGCTCGCCCGCTGCGGCCTGCCGGGCGCGCGGCAGGAGGGCACCTCCGACCTGGCCGTCGGCGACCGCAAGGTCGGCGGCTCCTGCCTCTGGCGCACCGCGGGGCTGGTCTACTACTCCACGACCCTGCTCGTCTCCCCCGACCTGGCGCTGACGGAGCGCTACCTCCCCCACCCGCCCCGCGAGCCGGCCTACCGGGCCGGCCGCGCGCACCGCGAATTCATGGGGGCCCTGCGGGATCTGGACCGTTTCCTCACCCCCGCGGAGCTCGTCCTGCGCCTCTGCCCGTGCCTGCGGAAGCTGCCTCGCCCGGACCCGGGCGCCGGTAGTGCCCCAGGTTGAATGAGGCCGGTTCGGCTAATCCAAATTGGACTCGGGAACCCGCGAATCGAAAACACCCCTCATGATCACGTGTTCTCCCTGGTCGCTGTTGCGCCGGCACAAATTGACTCCCGCGCAAGGGAGGGAGCAACGGTGTCGCCGAGAACCCTATCCTCGCGCAGGGAGGAGGGGCGGGTGCCAGCCGTGACGGCTTTCCGCAAGATCGGACGAACGCCGGGCGGGTCTGTCGGTGATGGGGGCGAAACGAGCCTTTGAGTTGAACGCTCCCGACGCCCGCGCTACTCTCCCCGCCATCGCCCCGGGGATCCCGACCTGACCTGCCGCGCCTCGCCGCGCCGCGGCCTCGTCCAGCGCCACGTCACCCTCAGGCGTGCAGGCGCGCGCGACCGGCCGTCCGCGCGGCCCCCGCCGGGGACCGCCGCCGGCCATCAGAAAACACCGCAAGGCGCCTGCCAGGTCGCTTGGTCCGCCAACAAGGAGGCGCCTCCCCATGCGAAGCATCCCGTCACGCGCACGTCATGTCGCCACCCTTCTGGTCCTGCTCCTGCCGGTCCTGCTGACGACCGGCGCCGCGGCGCAGACTCGGCAACGGCAAGCTGCAGATCCACCACATCGACGTCGGCCAGGGCGACGGGGCGCTGATCGTCAGCCCGCTCGGCCAGCTCGCCATCATCGACGACGGCACCTACGCGAACTGTCCGGCCTTCGTGGACTACATCACCGGTCTGGGCATCACCAGTTTCGACTACAACTTCGCGTCGCACTATCACGCCGACCACATCGGCTGCCTCGACGACCTGCTCGGCGCCGGCGTCGTGCTCAACGTCGCGGGGTACGACCGCGGCTACAGCTACACGACCGCCACCTACACCGACTACGCGACCGCCCTGGGCGCGAAGCGGCAGACCCTCTCCGCCGACCAGACCATCACGCTCGACGCCGGGTCGGCCAATCCGGTCACGATCCGCTGCATCGCCCTCAACGGCGCGGGCGCCTACCCGGTCGACGGCGACGACGAGAACGCCAAGAGCGTCGTGCTCAGGATCACCTGCGGCGCCTTCGACGAGGTCATGGGCGGCGACCTCACCGCCGACTCCGACAACGACGTGGAGAGCGTGGTCGGGCCGGCCGTGGGCGACGTCGAGGTGTACAAGGTCCACCACCACGCCTCGGCCACCTCCACCTCCGACAGCTGGCTGTCCTCCACCACGCCCGAGGTCGGCGTGATCTCGGTCGGGGACAACACCTACGGGCACCCCACGGCCGAGGCGCTGACCCGGCTGCACGACCACGGCGTGAAGACCTACTGGACGGAGCCCGGCTCCGGCGCCGATCCGACGGCCGGCTGGGACAAGGTCGGCGGCACGATCGTGGTCCAGGCCGATCCGGAGCCGGGCGCCGCGTACACGGTGGCGGGCGACGGCTTCACCGACACCTGGTACAACGGCTCGGGCGGCGGCGAGGAGCTGCTCGCGAAGACCTACGTCCCGACCGGCGTGACGATGCTCATCGGCACGGTCGGCGCCGGCAGCTACGCCAGCCTGGCCGCGGATGACGGCGGCTACCTGCGGATCGACGCCGCGAAGGTGTCGCGGCGCTACTACACCGACTGGTACGCCGGCCTGACGATCGCCGAGACGCCGGTGAGCCTCACCGTGACCTGGAACGGCAACTATACCCAGAGCGGGACGCAGACCCTCTACCTGTACGACTTCACGGCCGCCGCCTGGTCCCAGGTCGACGCCGCGGACGTCGGCACCACCGACGCCACCCGCTCCTGCGTGATCACGACGCCCGCCCCCTTCGTCTCAGCGACCGGTGAGATCAGGGTCCGGGTGGCCCGCGACAGCAGCCCCCGGGCCTACGCCTGCAACGCCGACTACCTGGCCTGCACCGTCAAGTACGCGGCCCCGGCCGCGCGGATCGCCATCGCCGCGGGCGACCGCGAGCGTCCGGACGACGCCGCCCCCTGCCTGATCGGGGCGGTCGAGGCGTGGCCGAACCCGTTCAACCCGCTGCGTCCGCCTCAGCTTCGAGCTGGCGCGGGAGGTGCGGGGACGGCTCTGCGTCTACGACGTCGCCGGCCGTCAGGTCGCGACGCTGGCCGACGGCGTCCTGGCGCGGGGGGCGCACATCCTGGTCTGGAACGGCACCGACGCGCGGGGCGAAGCCCTGAGCTCGGGCGTCTACGTGGCCAGGCTCGAGGCGGAGGGGGCGGCATACTCCCGCAAGCTCGTCCTGGTGCGCTGACGGACGCCAGGCGGCGCGATCGCGCGCGCGGTGGCGGCCGGCGCGCCGGGCGCCGCCCCGCAATATCGTGGTTGCAACCCGGAGCTCCGACCTGCGTAATCGCGGTTCGCGCCGGGGCCGGACGGCCGGCCCCGGCGGAGCCCGAACCACGCAGCAGAGGACACCCCCATGACGACTCCCCCGACTCGCCCGGCGTCACCCGTCTGCCTGGGCCGCGCTCGCCGTCTCGTCCTGCTCGCCGCCCCCGCCGCCGCCACCCGCATCTCGCCCGACGCCGGCTTCGCGCCGCAGTTCCGGCCGACGGTCACGATCGCGCGCGTGGACGCGCCGATCCGGATCGACGGCGTGCTCGACGACGCCGGCTGGGCCGACGGCGGGGCGGGCGGCCGGCTTCACGGAGTACGCGCCGCGCGATCTGGGACGGCCGCGGGTCGCCACGGAGGCGCTGTTCGCCTACGACGACGACAACCTCTACGTGGCGATCATCTGCCACGACGATTCCGCGACCGTGCGCGCCTCGCTCTGCGAGCGCGACCGCATCTGGACCGACGACTACATCATCCTCATGCTCGACACCTACGGCACGCAGAGCTGGGCCTACGAGATCGGCGTCAACCCGTTCGGCGTCCAGGGGGACATCCTCTGGTCGGCCAACAGCGGCGAGGACATGGGCTACGACCTGATCTACCGCAGCGCCGGGCGGGTCACCGGCGGCGGCTGGCAGGCCGAGCTGGCGATCCCGTTCGCCAGCCTGCGCTTCCCCAACCGGTCCGAGCAGGACTGGCGGGTGAACGTCTGGCGCAACCGCCCGCGCGCGTCGCGCGAGCAGTACATATGGGCCGCGGTCGACCGCGACGAGTCGTGCTGGGCCTGCCAGTGGGGCTCGCTCGCCGGCATGCGCGACGTGCGCCCGGGGCTGGGCCTCGAACTGCTGCCGGCCTTCACGGCGCGCCAGGAGGGGGCCCGCCGCGACGACGGCAGCTTCCACGACGGCGACCTGCTGGGCGAGCCGTCGCTGGGCCTCAAGTACTCCCCCACCTCGGCCTTCACGGCCGAGGCGACCGTCAACCCCGATTTCAGCCAGGTGGAGTCGGACGCGGCGCAGATCGACGCCAACACCACCTTCGCCCTGTCCTATCCCGAGAAGCGCCCCTTCTTCCTGGAGGGGGCGGAGCTGTTCGACACCTGGTTCAACACCGTCTACACGCGCTCCATCAACGACCCGGAGTTCGCCTTCAAGCTGACCGGCCGGCCCGGGACGCACGAACATGGCGCTGCTCTCGGCGCGCGACGCGCGCACGCCGATCATCCTGCCGTTCGCGGAGCGCAGCGGCTTCGTGGACGCGCAGCGGAGCTGGACGAACCTGGCGCGCGTGCGCCACAGCCTCGGCGACCAGGCGCACCTCGGCCTGATCGCCACCGACCGGCGCTACGACGGCGGCGGCTCGGCCACCCTCGGCGGCATCGACGGGCGCATCCGCCTCAGCCGGACGGCGCAGGTCGAGGCGCAGCTGCTGCTGACGCACACCGCCGAGCCGAACGACACGACGCTCACCGCCGACCTGGGCGACCTGACCTTCGACCGGGGGCGGCACACGGCGGCGTTCGACGGCGAGACGTTCAACGGCCACGCGATCTTCGCCGGCTTTCGAGCAGGAGACCCGCACCTGGGGCGCGACCGCCGAACTACTGGGAGCGCAGCCCCGGCTTCCGCGCCGACGCCGGCTTCGAGCCGCGCAACGACCAGCGGCTCGGCGAGGTGTGCGTCGTACTGGATCCGGCGCTGGACGGCGGGGCTGGTGGAGTGGGTCAATCCGTCGGTGACACGCCGCGCGCATGTGGGACTTCACCGGCCTGCGCAAGGACGAGTGGCTCGTGGGCGGGGTGGCCGCCCGCCTGCGCGCCGCCCAGACCCACGCTCTCGCTGAACGCCATGCGCAGCAACGAGCGGTTCGCCGGGATCGAGTTCGACGGCATCGAGGAGCTGAACCTGTCGGTCAACAGCACGCCCAGCGCCTGGCTGTCCTGCGCGGCCGAGGCGCGCACCGGGCACCGCATCGCCCGCCGCGACCTGGTCATGGGCTCCGAGCGCGCGGCCGAGGCGGTGGTCGAACTGCGCCCCCTCGACCGCATCGTGATCGCGACCTCCGGCGAGTGGATCCAAAGCGACAATCTCGCCACCGGCGAACGGCTCTTCGACGGCTACGTGGCGCAGCGCCAAACTCTATCTACAGCTCTCGCGCGAACTGTCCACCCGCCTCGTCGTGCAGTTCGACGACTTCGACCAGCGCTGGGAGCTCGACCCGCTGGTCACCTACCGGCTCAATCCGTTCTCGATCTTCTACGTCGGATCGACGCGCGACTACGCGCGCTTCGCCGCGCTCGCGGACGGGCCGGAGAGCTGGCAGCTCGGCGAACGGACGTATTTCCTGAAGCTGCAGTACCTGTTCCGGCCGTGATCGACGGCCGCCGCGCGCGCGGCGTCGCTCAGACCGCGACAGGCTCGGGGGCAGGCGACCCGGCGAGCGGCAGGCGGACGAGGAAGGTCGTCCCCCGGCCCATTTCGGTCGTGAAGCTGAGCTCGCCCTGATGCTTGTCGACGATGATCGAGCGGGCGATGGAAAGGCCCTGGCCCGAGCCTCGACCGACACCCTTCGTCGTGAAGAAGGGATCGAACACCCGCTCACGGATCGTCTCGGGAATACCGGTGCCGGTATCGATGATGCGGATCTCCGCCCACTCGCCGTGGCGACAGGTGGAGACCGTGATGCGGCCCTTGCGACCGCTGTCGCCCACCACGTCCCGGATGGCGTGGGCCGCGTTGATCACCAGATTCAGCACCACCTGGTTGAAGCTCCCCTCGATGCACGGCACCGCGGGCAGGTCCGGATCGAGTTCCTGCACCACGTCGGCCGCATACTTCCATTCGTTGCGAGCCACGAGCAGCGAATTCTCGATCGAGCGGTTCAGATCGACCGGCGTCTTCCCCTCCTGGACGGGGTGCGAGAACTCCTTGAGTGCGCGCACGATGCGCGCCACGCGGCCCAGCCCCTCGATCGACTGCGCGATCGCGCGCGGAACCTCCTCCGCGAGATAGTCGAGATCGGCCGCGGCCGCCTGCGCCGCGCCGTCCGCGACGAGATCCGCCGACAGGGGGCCGGCGCCGGCCTGCACCAGCAGCTCGCGCTGGCGCCGCGCGAGCGGCAGCAGCGCGGCGAAACTGTCGCGCAGGAAGCGGGTGTTGTCGCCAACGTACTGCGTCGGCGTGTTGATCTCGTGCGCGATGCCGGCCGCGAGCTGTCCGATCGACTCCAGACGCTGCGCGTGGCGGAGTTGTCCCTCCAGCAGCCGCTGTGAGGTGACGTCGCGCTTGACCGCGACGAAATTGACGATGCGTCCTTCGGTGTCGCGCACCGGGGAGATCGTCGCCTCCTCCTCGAACGGCGTGCCGTCCTTGCGGAGGTTCACGAACACTCCGTTCCAGGTCTCGCCGCGCAGGATGGTCCCCCAGAGACCGGCGTAGAAGGCGGCGTCCTGCTGGCCGCTCCTGAGCACGCGGGGGTTCCGACCCACGACCTCCTCGCGGCTGTAGCCAGTCACCCGTTCGAAGGCCGGATTGACGTACTGGATCGTCCCTTCCGGATCGGTGATGACCACAGCTTCGCCGGCGTGCGCGATCGCGGAGGCCAGCCGCGCCTGTTCGGCTTCGGAGCGCTGGCGTTCCGTGACGTCGGTCAGGATGCCCATGAAGCGGCCGTTGCGCGGATCCGCGCCGGCAATCGGCGTGAGCACGCCTTCCCATACAAGTTCCTGCCCGTCGGAGCGCATGCTCGTGGCGCTGAAACCGGGCTGTCCGCCGCGCAGCACTTCGGCCACCGCCGCGGCCACCGCCAGCCGCGTGGAAAGCGACCACAGCGCGACCAGGTCGGTGCCGCGCAGTTCGTCCTCGCCACGCCCGAGCGCGACCATCCCGGCCCGGTTCACGGTCAGGATCCGGCCGTTGCCGTCGCACAGCAGGATGCTGCTGGGCGCCCCCTCGACCAGGCTGCGGTACCTCTGCTCGGACGCCATCAATCGCGCGGCCGCCGCGCGCTCCCTGAGCAGCCAGATGTGGATCCCCAGCAGCACGAGCGCCAGCAGCGCGCCGAATCCGAGCGGTGCAAGACGGCTCGCGGCAACGTCCGCGGCAAGCTGCGCGGCGTTGATGTCGACGCCGAGCGCAGCCGAGAGCCGACCGTTGTCCGGGTCGCGCAACCCCACCAGACCGGTAATGAACGAACCCCACTCGTCCGTGTACGGTCCGAAGGAGGTAGCGCCACCGGAAGCGAAGACCTCGTGGAATTCCGCCGAGGCCTCGGCGTAGGGCGTGCCGGAAACGACGTGTCCATACTCCCCCTCGGGAATGGAATCGACAGTAAAGATCACCTCGCCGTCGCGCGGCGCCATCAGGTAGAGCCAGCGAAGTCGCGGATTGGCGAGTTGCATCGCGATCAGGCGCGCCCGCAGACGCTGATAGGCGACGAGCTGCTCGTCGAGCGGCTCGCCGCGCAGTTCGCCCAGGTCGGCGGGATCGAGCGACGCCGCCGCCAGCCGGACCTGCGCCAGCAGATCGCCGCGCTCTTCGGTATCGCGCGCGTGAGCGGCCGAGTGCACCCGGTTCCCGCAGATCGCCAGCACGATTCCCAGCGCCAGTGCGATGCGCCACCGGGCCCCTCCCCACGAAATCGCCTGATCGCCGCTCGCACAGCCGACGCCCGGCTCCCCGGCCGCCAGCACGAGCAGCGCCAGGCAGACCAGGCCAAGCAGCGTGCAGGCCGACACCGCGACGGCCGCCCCGATCAGCGACCGCATCCCGTCGACGAGCGGCAGGACCGCCAACAGACAGATCGCCGTCACGAGGAGACGGCGCAGCCGGGGCATCGTCGCGAGCGCGCGCAGTGGCCCGCGGGCAAGCAGCTTCCGCAGCAGCCCAAACAGGCAGATCAGGTAAATGGCAAGTGCCCCGAGACGAACGATCGGCAGGAGACGCGACTCGACCAGACAGGTCGTCGCCATCGCCACCCAGGCAAGCATGGCCCACGCGGAGCAACTGGCCGCGAGCCAGCCCCACGGCAGCAGGCGCGGATGGCGCCGGGCCAGGACATGAACCTCCACGGCGGACAACAGAAGCAGGATGCCGTTGATCAGCAGCAGGAAATCGACCTGCGCGGCGAGACGCAAGGGCATGACTGGACCAGGCTTTCCGGCGACGGTACGACCCGCAGGCGGCCTCCGGAACAACCCGGGCCTCCGCCGGCGGAAACAGACGATTCGTGTGGAGTATCGACCACGAACCGCCCCGCTGTAGGGCGTTCACCGCTCCGGGCGTTCCCGGCTCAGTGCGCCAGCGCCGCCGCGGGCACCGGTTCCCACGCGAAGCCGGGCCCCTCCCACCAGAGCTTCAGGGCGGCGTCGTAGCCGGCCTGGAAGTAGCGCACCGCGAACGGGTGCCAGCCGGCGCGCAGGGCGATCTCGGCGCGGGCATCGCCCTCGCTGTGGAGGCCGTCGGCGTCGATCAGCGAACGGCCGTCGAGGTCGAGCGCACTGCCGTCGTCGGTGCGCAGCGAGAAAGTGTACATGCCGTCGGACGGCACGCGCAGCCAGCCGGTCAACGCGAGAGCGAAATGCTCCCTCGGCGCGCCGGACGGCAGACCGACAACCGGCTCCACGCTCGCGCGGGGCGCTGTCAACGCGCCGAAGTCGGGCAGCCGGGCGAAGGAGCCTGCGTAAAGACGGCAGACGAGGCCGGGCGCGGGGTTGACCGGGGGCGTTGCGGCGGCGTCGCGCGGCGTCATTTTCGTGAAGGCGGCGCTGGCGACGTAGCGGTCATCGAGAGCGGGCGCGAAGGCGCGAACCTTCAGCACTGCCGTGTCCTTGAGCGAGAGCGGGTCCGTGTAAACGGCCGCTTCCGGTCCGGGGTCGGCGCCGTCGAGGGTGTAGCGGATGACGGCGCCGGGGTTGGGCGAGGCGAGCGCCACGGTCAGCGAATCGATGAACCCGCGGCGCGCCGCCTGGATCGCCACGGTGGAGACGGGCGGACGCTCGATCAGGACCGAGGCGGGCCGCGTCGCGTCGTTCCCGCCGCGCGTCACGGTGGCGGCCAGCAAACGGATACGGTCGTCGTCAGGCAGCGTGACCTGACGCGCGCCGCGCGGCAGGTCGAGACTGTAACGACAGACCTGCGTGAACGCGTAGGCCTCGTTGCGCCCCCGCGCGTCGTGGCGATGGGTCCCGACCCAGGCCACCGGTGCCGTCTTGACGTAGCCCGGCGCGATCTGCGCCGGATCGGCGCGCAGTTCGCCGGCCACGAGACGACTGTCCCACTGCCCGAGCGGCTCGGCGTGGTCCTGGATCCGCAGCGTGCGTGGCGCGCCGTCCACCAGGAATACGGCCTCGCGATCGCCTCCCACGGCGGCGGCCAGCAGCGTGAGGCGGTCCCACTTCCCCGTCGGAAGCGCGATCCGCTGGCCGCGGCAGACCACCACGTTCGGCTGGCCGGGTGTGCGCGGCCCGGTGCGGTACGGCACGGAGGCGACCGTGAGGACGGCGGGCAGCAGTTCCCCCGCGATGGTGCGCCCCTCGCCGTCGAAGTCGCCGTCGGCGCGGTCGGTGTCGTCGCTCACGCCGTCGAGGTTCCACGGCAGGTCGAGCGGGCGCGCCACGGGTGCGTCGAGACGCACCGGCGCCGCGGCCAGGCGCACGGCGAAGGCGCGCGGCTGGAACGGCCGCAGCGCGCAGACGAGCGCGCCGTCGCGGATCGTCACCGCGCCGTCGAGCGGCTCCTCGGCGCCGTTGACCTCGCGCGCCGCCGTGACCGGGCGCGCGAAGACGACCCGCACGCCGTCGACCGGCTCGCCCGCGAGTTCCTGCAGCCGCACCACGAGCTCGTCCGATTCCTCCGCCAGCTTCACCGCCCGGACCGCCACCGGCGGCACCGCCCCTGCGGCGCGCGCGGCCGGCGACCCCGCCTCCAGCCGCAGCAGCGAGAACTCCCGCCCCAGCCGGCCGGCGTGGCCGGGCGCCTGGAAGGCGCGCAGCGGCTGGTTCAGCCGGTCGGCCAGCCACGGCGCGCCGCCGGCGCGCCAGTCGCCGGCATGGCCCGCCAGGCCCCAGGTGACGCGGTGGTGGCCGAGGTCCTGCGACCCCTGGTCGCCGACCCAGGTCCAGTTGGCGTTCACGCGCGGGGTGTGCAGCAGGGTCAGGCGCAGCGTGCCGGAATCGGGGTGGTCCCAGCCGTACTTGCAGTCGTTCAGCACGGTGACGCCGTAGCTCGCCGTCCGGTCCGCTGAGATCGGCCCACTGCTGCGCCGGCACCTCGTACAGCTGCTCCGTGTTCACGCCGCGCCGGATGACGCCCACGCCCAGGTCGTAGGTCGCCTCCGCGTTCGCGGAGGCGAGCGGGAACGCCGCCTTGAGCAGTCCGCCGGGCGTGCGCCAGTCGATGGTCGGTGGCGATCGTCGAGCAGATCGCCGGCCTCGCCGGCGGCGAGGCGAGATGCGCTGGACGAAGGTCGAGCCCTCGGCCTGCGCGCGTGACCTCGAGCGTCACCCGCGCCGGGCCGCTCTCCGCCACCCGCACCCGGGCCGGACCGCCCACGACCGCGCGCGGCGGCGCCATCAGATCGGCGTAGTCGATCTCCCAGGCGGGCCACTTCGCCGGCTCGTCGTCGAGGATCTGCAGCCGCAGCGGGGCGGACAGCAGCTCGCGGTCGAGCCGCTTGTCGTGGATCGAGGCCACGTCGCCGTCGGCGTCGAGCGTCACGCGGTAGCGCGCGTTCTCGAGCGTCCCCGCCGCGTCGACGCCCAGGCCGGTGGCGAGCGGAGCAGGCCGACCGCGCCGGACGGACGTCGTAGACCGCGAAGCCGACCGACGGCACGCCGCCAGGAAGGCGACCCGCGCCGTCGCTCCGTCCGCGCGAGCAGCTGCGACGGCACCTCGCGCCCGTCCGGGCCGTAGCACGCGCACCTGCGCCGGCGCGTCGCCGGCGAAGACGATCGTCCGCCTCGACCACGTCCTCGCGCGCGATGCGAGAGCGGGTTGTAGACCACGATCGGCTCGCCGCGTGACGCGGGTGTCGAGGGCGCGCGTGACCGCGCCGGCGGCCTCGCCGAGCACGCCGGCGAACTGGTTCTGCGTGATCGCCTCGTCGTTCCAGGAGAAGGCGTACGCCTCGGGGATGCTGGTGCCGGTCAGGTCGTCGTGGAACTGGTGCCACAGGAAGCGGACCCAGGCCTCGCCCAGCGCCTCGCGCGGGTACGGCGAGGCGCCGAGCCAGTCGGCCGCCACCGCGGCCCGCTCCGCGGCGTCGGCCAGCAGCTCGTTGTTGCGGTTCCAGCGCTTCATCGCCGCCTGCGAGGTGTAGCAGCCGGTGCCGTGGCTGGTCATGAGCAGCTCGCCGCGGTAGCGCGGCAGCTTCGCCCGCGCCGCCTCCGGCAGCGCCGACAGGTCGCGCGCGAGCTGGTCCGACGCCGCGCTGCGCACGCGTCACCGGGCCGCGTCCCGTGCAGGCTGCGCTCGAGCCAGGCCACCGACGACTCCGTCGGGCGCGCCGCCCATGTCGCCGGTGCCGAAGTACTTGTATGCGTGCGTAGAGGCCCGACGCCGCCCCCTGGCGGTCGATGGCCGCCACCACGGTCGTGTCGGCGCTCAGGTCGGTCGTGATGCCGCGACACGTAGTCGCCGGGGTTGAGCGCGGCGACGAGCGTCGAGCCGTCGACCCCCTCCCAGAGGCCGACGTCGAACGGCACGCCGTACGCGGAGCCCCAGGTCAGCTTCTGCGTGGAGAAGCCGAGCAGGCCGCAGTGCGCCGCGATGGTGGGCAGCGCGTAGCCGAAGCCGAAGCAGTCGGGCAGGAGGACGTCGCGGCTGGTCCTGCCGAACTCGCGCCGGTAGAAGCCGTTGCCGTAGAAGCGTCTGGCGGATCAGCGACTCGGGCGACGGGATGTTGATGTCGACCGCGTCCACCCAGCTGCCGGCCACGCGCCAGCGGCCGTCAGCGATGTAGCCCTTCAGCCGCGCGTACTCCTCCGGGTAGTACTCCTTCGCCAGCATGTAGCGGAACGCGCCCTCGAAGCTGAAGCGTGTAGTCGGGGTACTTCTCGAACAGCGCGAAGTTGTCGCGCAGCGTGTTCGGGAGGTACTCGTCGATCGTCTCGCGGATCGTCCAGCGCCACTGGGTGTCGAGGTGCGACGGTGGCGACGACGTCCAGCTCGCGGGGCGGCGGCGCGCGCGTCGTCCGCCCGCGCGCCCGCGCCGGCCACCACCAGCCGACCAGGATCATCGTCGCCAGGATCCCGCCGCCACAGCCGCTCGCCTCTCATGCCCCGGCCTCCCCGCGCGCGCCGGCGGCGGACCCGCCGCCAGCCGCGCTGCTTGAGCCTGTCCAGCAGCACCGCGCCCAGGATGACGAGCCCGAGCACGACCTTCTGCGTGTAGCTCTCCACGTTCGTCAGGTTCATGCCGTTCTGGATCACCGCGATGATGAAGGCGCCGATCAGCGTGCCGAGGATCCGCCCCTCGCCGCCGCTCAGGCTCGTGCCGCCGACCACGACGGCGGCGATCACGTACAGCTCGTACATCAGCCCGTAGGTCGGCGCGCCGCTCTTCAGCTGCGAGGCCATCACCACCCCGCCGAGCCCGGCCAGCGCCCCGCACAGCGACGTAGACGAACATCAGCACGCCCTTCACCCGCACGCCGGCCAGCCGCGCCGCCTCCGGGTTGCCGCCCACCGCGTAGACGTACCGTCCGAGCGCCGTGCGCGACATGACCAGGTGCGCCGCGGCGTAGAGCGCCAGCATCAGCACGCACCGCGTAGGGCACCCCGAGCAGCGGATCGGCCCCGCGCCCGAGCGCGACGAACGACGCCGGGCATCTCGTAGATCGGCTTGCCGCGCGAGATGATGTAGGCCACGCCGCTGGCCACCTGCATCATGCCGAGCGTGGCGATGAACGGCGGCACCCGGAAGCGGGTGATCATCAGGCCCGAGAACGCGCCCGACGCCGCCGCACAGCACGACGGCCAGCGCGCCGGCGAGCAGCATGCGCCCCGCGTCGATGCCGCCTCGCCGCCGAACCGGCCGATCAGCCACGCCGCCACCACGGCCGCGAGGGCGATCAGGCTGCCCACCGACAGATCGATCCCGCCGGTGATGATGACCATCGTCATGCCGATCGCGACGATGGCGATGACCGCGATCTGGTTGGCGACGTTGCGCAGGTTGTCCGCCAGCAGGAAGGTCGGCCAGCGGTAGGACGGCGGCACGATCACCCGCGCGACGGCCCGCGCCGGCAGCGCGCCGAGCACCCCTCGCACCGTGGGCGCGTAGTCGGCGGTCGTGGCGATGACCGACTGCCGGCGCCCCGGCCTCGGACGCCGCGGATCGCGCGCCAGTCGCATCGCGCAGGGCGGCGGGGCTGTCGCACCGGCACGATGCCCAGGCGCCCCGATCCGCGGCCGCCGCGCCGCGAGCGCGGCCGCGAACCGCGCCCCCTCCTCGCCCGGCACGCGCCACGATCACGATCGTCGCCTGCGGCGCCTCGCGTTCGATCCGCGCCGCCAAGGCAGCCGCGCGCGGCGGCCCCGCCGCGGCTGCTGCTCCCGCAGCGTCACCACCGAGAAGAAGGCGCAGAGCAGCAGCAGCACGCCGAGCATGCCGTATTCGGCGGCCAGATGCGCGAAGCCGGCGCCCAGCCGGGCCCGGCCGGACGCGGGCGCTCCTCGAGCGAAGATCAATGCACGTGCTCCTCTCCCGGTCCCGCCGCGCTCCCGCCACCGCCAGTTCCATGACCTGCTCCTGCGTCGCCCGGACGCCGTCGGCGATCTCGCCGGCGATCCGCCCCGCGTGCATGACGAGGATGCGGTCGCTCATGCCGAGCACCTCGGGCAGCTCGGAGGAGATCATCACGATCGCCTTGCCGCGCGCCGCGAGCGCGTTGATCAGCAGGTACATCTCGTGCCGCGCGCCGACGTCGATGCCGCGGGTCGGCTCGTCGAAGATGAGCACGCGCGAGTCGCTCTCCAGCCAGCGCGCGACCAGCAGCTTCTGCTGGTTGCCGCCCGACAGGTCGCCGGCGCGCTGGCGCGGCGAGGCGATCCGGATGTTCAGCGCCTCGACGTGGCGCAGGAAGGCCGCCGTCTCGCGGGCGCCGTCGATCCAGCCGCAGCGCGACCAGCGGGCGAGGTTCGGCAGCGCGAAGTTGTCGCGCGGCCGACAGGCCGAGCACCAGCCCCTGCCCCTTGCGGTCCTCGGTCAGCAGGCAGATGCCGTGGCGGATGGCGTCGCGCGGCGAGCGGACGTCGACCGGCCGGCCGTCGAGCAGGATCGTCCCCGCCGGCGCGCCGGTCGGCGCCGAAGATCAGCCGCGCCAGTCTCGGTCCGGCCCGCGCCGACCAGCCCGGCGATCCCGAGCACCTCGCCCGCGCGCACGATGAACGAGACGTCCCGCACGCGCCGCCGCGCAGGTCGCGCACCTCGAGCACGGGGCGCGCCCGGCGCGATCGCCACCTTCGGGTATTCCCGGTCGAGCGACCGGCCGACCATCCGCTCGATCAGCGTCTCGCGCGTGAGCTCGCCGGCGGCCCAGGTGCCGAGCGTGGCGCCGTCGCGCATGACGGTGACGCGGTCGGCGATGCGCAACACCTCGTCGAGCCGGTGGCTGACGAACAGGATGGCCAGCCCGCGGGCGCGCAGCTCATCGAGCAGCGCCAGCAGGCGCTCCGACTCGCGCGGCGTGAGCGCGGCGGTCGGCTCGTCGAGGATGAGCAGGCGGGCCTCGGCGAGCAGGGCGCGCGCGATCTCGACGAGCTGCTGCGCGGCCACCGACAGGTCGCGCACCGGCGCCTCGGGATCGCACGCCGCGCCGACCCGGTCCAGCGCCGCGGCCGCCGCACGCCGCTCGGTCGCCTCGTCCAGCCACAGTCCGCGGCGCGGCTCGACGCCGAGGAACAGGTTGTCGCGCACGCTCAGGGCCGGCACGAGGCTGAGCTCCTGGTAGATGGCCGCCATGCCGCGGCGACGCGCGTCGCGCGGACCGGCGAAGCGCCGCGCCACGCCGTCCAGCTCGACCAGGCCGCGATCGGCCGCGTGCGCCCCGGTGACGATCTTGAGCAGCGTGCTCTTGCCGGCGCCGTTCTCGCCGACGAGGGCGTGCACCTCGCCGGCCCGCACGTCGAGCGACGCCTCGCGCAGCGCCTGCACGCCGGGGAACGCCTTCGCCAGTCCGGACAGGCGCAGCACGGTCGCTCCGGCGGGCACGGTCATCGCGCCGCGCCGCCCGCCGCCTCGCGTTGCGCGTCCTCCTGCGTGTAGAGCGCGCAGGGGATGAGCATCTGCGGCGGCACCGGCTCGCCGGCGAGATAGTCGGCGATCGCCTCGATGGTCTGGCGTCCGATCAGGCGCGGCTGCTGCACGACGTCGGCGTAGATCCTGCCGTCGCCGATCGCGCGCCGCGCCTCGGGGACCGCGTCGAAGCCGACGATGACCACGCGCCCCTGACGTCCCGCCTTCTCCACCGCGGCCAGCGCGCCGAGCGCCGAGTCGTCGTTGATGCCGAAGATGGCGCCGAGGTCGCGGTGCGACTGCAGGATGTCCTCGGTCGTGCGGAACGCGCCGTCCTTCACGCCGTGCCCCGACAGCTTGGCCACCACCTGCACGCCCGGCGTGGCCGCGAGTTCCTCCTCGAAGCCCCGCACCCGCTGGATGACCGACTCCACCTCGGGATGGTCGATGATCGCGACCTTCCCCCTGCCCCTCGAGCGCCCGCACCACCGCGCGCGCGGCGAGCCGACCGCCCGCCTCGTTGTCCGAAGCGACGTGGCAGACCACCTTCACCGACGGATCGAGCACCGCGATGTCGGCGGTGAAGACCGGCACCCCGGCGTCGTTGGCCGCCTTGATCGAAGTGCCGATCGACCGCGAGTCGCACGGGCAGACCACGATCGCCGCCACCTTGCGCACGAGGAAATCCGCCAGCTGGTCCTTCTGCTTCGCGACGTCGAACTCGCCCGCCTGCACGAGCAGCTGGTAGCCCCGCTCGTCGGCCGCGGCGCGCAGGCCCGCCTCGAGATCCTGGTAGAACGGATGCGTGCGCGTCAGCAGCGACACGCCGATGACCGGCCCGAGCGTCCCGGCCGGCCTGCCGGCGCCGCCCGCCTCCGGCGCCTTGCCGCGACCGCAGCCCGCGGCGAGGTGGAGCAATACGAGCAGGATCACGGCGAATCGTGCGGCGGGCGTGCGGGCAGGCGAAGCAGGCATGACGTCTCCTCGTCGGGCAGCGGACGCGGGTCGCGGCGGCGGCGGCCCCGGCGGGCGCCGCGTTCAGGCGCGGGAGTCTAGCACGACGACCTCCCCGCCGAAACGCCGCAACGCGGCGCGGCGGCCAGGCGTCATCGCACCGCGCGGCGGCGCAACGCCGGAATCCGTGCTATCGTGGCGGGCTTACCCGGGAGGAATCGCCTTGTCGAACGGAACCGTCGTTTTCATCGCCACCGACCGCCTCGGCGCCGGCGACGACGAGCTGGGCGCCGCGCTCATGCTCGCGGCCGTCGGCGCGCTGGGCCGGCTCGATCCGCCGCCCGCGAGCGTCCTGTTCATGAATGCCGGCGTGAAGTTGTGCGCGCCCGAGGCGAAGGCGCTGCGGGATCTGCGGGAGCTGGCGGCGCGCGGAACGGATCTCGTCTGCTGCGGAACCTGCCTCGACTGGTTCGGGCTGCGCGAGACCCTCGCCGTCGGACGGCCGTCGAACATGGCCGAAATCCTGGCGCTGCAGCACGCCGCCGCGCGGGTGATCCGGCTCTAGCCGCGCCGCGGCCCGCGCGCCCCCTACTTCGGCAGGCTCTTCTGCCAGTCGTCGCGACCGAGCAGCCGCGCGCTGTTGGGCGTGAAGGTCTCGTTGAAAGAGTAGACAACGTCGCCGTCCGGGCTGACCCAGCGGTAACGTCCGAAATGGAACGACCCGACATCGAGCCCGCCGGTGAGCGGATTCCGCCAGAGCGATTCCCCCGGCAGCGCCAGCCCCAGGGCGTCGCGGGCCAGATCGGCCCCGTCGGTCCGCGCCGGCGCGACCGAGGCGAGCACGAAGCTCAGCCACGGCTCCCACTGCGCGAACTCGCCGGCCGGCGCCCGTGCCGCCCAGAGCGCGCGCGCGGCCCAGCCGTCCGGCCCGCTCTCCACGACCCCCACGAGCCGCTCACGGCAGAGTTGCTCGTCCTCCTGGAATTCCAGGTTGACGACCGCCCCCTCGCCCGTCACGCCGGCGCCCGCGCGGGCCTCCGCGAGGCGCCGCTCCCAGGCGCGGGCCAGCTCGGGCAGCGCCCGGGCGTCGGCCAGATGCAGATTGCGCGCCCCGGGGTGCGCGTCCCGGGCCACGACGTCGGCCAGCAACCGCCGCGCGACCGGCGCCGGTCCCCCCGCGAGATCGCCCGCCCGGTCTCGGTAGTGGACCAGGGCGACCCGGCCGTCGGCCGAGCGCACGCGCAGGGCGGTGCTCTCCGCCGAGTCGGCCTCGATCACCCATCCATCGGGCAGCAGCAGCGTGAACGCTCCATCGGGCACCGCCACGTGCCGGAACAGGCTGTTCGGCGCCCGTTGCGCCAGGACCGGCCCGGCCGGACCGAGGGCGGCCAGCAGCGCGACGACCGCGGCGGCCGTGAGACGACGGACGGGGGCGCTGGCGGCAGAACAAGCGCGGCAGGGCCGGCGGGACATGGCGAACCTCCGGTGAAAGCGGGAACAGTCGCCTGACATTCTAGCACCAATGCGCGGGCCGCGGCCACGTGGCGGCGGCGAGACACCTGCGCAGGCAGGCGTATCCTGCCCGCCTCAACCCGCGCCACCCTCGGTCCCGGCGATCCGCTCCAGCGCCAGCGCCGCCAGGGCGTAGCCGAACATGCCGGGCAGGCTGATCTGGCTCGGCAGGCGATTGCGCACACGTCCGCGGTCGCACAGGCGGTCGCCGAGATCGGGCGGCAAATCCCCCCCCGACGGCTCCTCCGACCAGACGCACATGATGCCCGACGCGATGCCTCGTCGCCGCAGTCTCTGCCGCACCCGACGCGCCAGCGGGCAGGTGCGCGACTCCGCAATGTCGCCGATTTTCAGCCCGACCGTCAGGCGTCGCGACGACGCACCCATGCTCGATACGACCGGCAGGCCGCCGGTCACACAGTGCTCCAGCAGCGCCAGTTTCGGCGTCAGGCTGTCGATCGCGTCGACAACGACCGCGGGCGCCGGGGTGAGCAGCGCCGCCAGCGTGTCAACGTGGCAGAACTCGATGTGCGTCTCGACGGCGGTGTCGGGACAGGTCCGCGCCAGGTGCCCGGCGAGTACCTCCACCTTCGGGCGTCCGACGTCCTCCAGCGTGGCGACGGGGCTGCGGTTGAGCGAGGAGACGGTGACGCTGTCGTGGTCCACCAACACGAGCCGGCCGACGCCGCTGCGCGCCAGCGCCACGGCCGCATGCGCCCCCACGCCGCCAAGCCCGATCACCACCACGCGCGCGGCGCGCACCCGGGCGAAGCCGTCGGCGCCGTAGTAGTCGACGAGACGCGTGAAGCGGCCGGTCACGGCCGCACCGCTGTCGTGTCCTTCGTCAGATCCCGAAAAGGGCGCGGGCATTGGCGGTGGTCACCTCCGCGATGCGCTCGGGCGGCTCGCCGCGCAGGTCCGCCAGCGCCGCGGCCACCTCGCGGACGTGGCGCGGTTCGACCTGCGCCGGCTCGACGTCGTGCAGGCCGATCGCCGGCGCGTCGGTCTCCAGGACGATGCGCGCGAGCGGCATCGTGGCGGCGCTGCGTTGCGCGCGGCTGCCGGAGCGGGTCACCGCGCCGCCGAACGCGAGGTGCAGGCCGAGCTCGAGGAATCGCCCCGCCAGCTCCGGGCCCCGCGCGAAGGCGTGCACGACGCCGCGCGGTCCGTCCGACCCGGCCCCGAATCCGTGATCGCGCAGCACCTTGATCAGCTCCTCGAACGCGCCGCGGCAGTGCAGCAGCACCGGCAGGCGCAGGTCGACCGCCAGCCGCAGCTGGGCCGACAGCGCCCGTACCTGCGACGGCAGGTCCGCGTCATCCACCAGCGCATCAAGCCCGATCTCCCCCACCGCGACCGCGCCGCAGGTCTGCAACTCGTCGCGCAGACGCGCCACGTCGAGCGGTTCGTGCGCCGCCCAGGGGTGCAGGCCGAGCGCCACGTGCACCCCGTCGCGGCCGGCCAGCGCCCGGGTCGCGGGCCACGACGCCAGGTTCCAGGCCGGCACGACCACCCGCGTCACCCCCGCGGCGCGCGCCCGGCCCAGGACCGCCTCCGGATCCCGCCCGAGCGGCTCGTCGTACAGGTGACAGTGGGTGTCGATCAGTTCCATGCCGGCTCTCCCCCGCGGCCGGACACCGCGACCGCGGGGAGTGTGACGCAGTCGGACGGCGGTGGCAAGGCCGCGCCGACCGCAAATCGCCGCGGAAATCTGCCGGCCACGCCTCAAGTCGCACGGTCGGCCGGCCGATGACCACCTGTGTCGGAGTTCGTGTCCGGGAGCGCGCGCCGGTCAGCGCCCCGACCGGAAAACCCCCTCGTCACCGCGCCGCCACGGGAGAATCGGGATGCGCCAGGAATCGAAACCCCGCCGCCACCGCCGTCGCCACCTCTACTACTACCTGAAGGTGTTCGACGCGCGCAGCGGCCGTCTGCTCGGGCACCTCGTGGATCTCACGGCGGAGGGGATGCAGCTCATCAACCACGAACCGCTGCCGGTCGAGGCCGACTGGCACGTGCGGATGGAGATGCCGTCGGCGCTGGATGGCCACACGGAAGTCGTGCTGGAAGCGCGCAGCGTCTGGTGCCGACGCGACGTGAATCCCGAATACTACGGGGTCGGCTTCCGGCTGAAGGGCGTGTCGCCCGCGGCCCGTTCCCTCTTCGAGAGCATGATCATGAAGTTCGGCTTCGACGGTTAGGCGACGGGACCCCTCCATCGCCGCGGGCAGCGGAATCCCGCCCCGACGGCGATCATTCCGCTGGCGCAAAACTGCCTGAATTCATACCGTTGTCCTCGGCATCGTCAAAGAAACGACCCGCCCCCGCAACCCCGCCGGAGACCCCATGCCGACGCTCTGGATCGTCGCCGCCCTCGTCCTGCTGCTGAACCTGCCGTTCGGTTTCTGGCGCGCCGGCTGCCGCAAGTTCTCCTGGCCGTGGATTCTCGCCGTGCATGTGCCGGTGCCGTTCGTCGTGGCGCTGCGCCTCGCCTCCGGCATGGGCTTCCGGCTGATCACCTTTCCCGTGATGGTCGGCGCCTATTTCACCGGGCAGTTCCTCGGCGGCCGCCTCCGCAGCTGGCACGCCGCGCGCCGCCGCCCCGCGACCTGAGCGGTGAGATGACGTCGCGGGAGATGCTGCCCGGGACCGTCGGGCGCGCAAATTCAGACCGACGCCCGCCCACGCCGGCCGCCACCAACGAGGCGACGAGCACCGACCAGAACAGCGCGCGGCGGCGCCGAGTTGGGCCCGCTGGGAGCGACGCCACGCCTGCCGTTGGGATTCGACGGAGCTATCCATGGTTTCTCCCGACCCCCGGTCCGCTCCCGCGCCGTGGCGGGGGCGCCACGGCTTACCCTGAGCCACCACCCGACCGCTCCGCTTGATTTATCGTGTGCAGCCGGCTGCACATCAAACATCAAGTGCGCTCCACCCGCGGCGACCGTCCAGCAACGCCGGGTCGGCCCTTGGCCCCCCGCCCGCCACGTGGGATAATGCCGCCCATGCCGACCAACATCGAAATCAAGGCGCGGGTGGCCGATCCCGCGGCGCTGGAGCGGGCCGTGGCGACGCTCGGCGCAAACGGCCCCGAGATCCTCGTCCAGGAGGACACGTTCTTCGCCGCGCCGCGCGGCCGGCTCAAGCTGCGCCTCCTCGCGCCGGACCGCGGCGAGCTCATCCTCTACTTCCGCGCCGAGGGGACCGATCCGCGCCCCTCCGACTACACGCTCGCGCCCACCACGGATCCGGGCGCGCTGCTGCGCATCCTGACCGCGACGCTCCCGGTGCTCGGCGTGGTGCGCAAGACGCGTCGGCTCTACCTGACCGGCCAGACCCGCATCCACCTCGACGAGGTGGAGGGGCTCGGCAGCTTCATGGAACTGGAGGTCGTCCTGCGGGAGGACCAGACCGCCGCCGACGGCGCCGTCATCGCGCGCGATCTCATGCAACGCCTCGGTATCGCGCGCACGGACCTGCTGGACCGGACGTACTTCGAGTTGTTGCAGAAAAGAGCGGGCGGCTGACGGGTGCCGCGCCGGCGCCATCTTGATCTTTGAAAGGAATAGTCCTCAACCAGGCCGGCCGGCGTTCGATAACTAACGATCAATCCGGAGGTAACAATGGCTGAAACAATCCGTGTGGTCGTGCGCTTCGCCAACGGCAAGCTACTGAAGGGGACCACCCAGGACTTCGCTCCGAATCGCCCGAGCTTCCACCTCATCCCGACCGACGGCAGTCCGTCGATCGAGGTACGCACGGATCAGCTCAAGGCGTTGTTCTTCGTCAAGGATCTGCAGGGCAACCCGGACCGCGCCAACCTCCGCGGCTTCCTCGACGCCCCCGCGACCACCGCACAGGGCAGGAAGATCGCCGTCCGCTTCACCGACGAGGAGTTCCTCTGCGGCCACACCCTCTCGTACCAGCCCGGCCGCACCGGCTTCTTTCTGTCCCCAGTCGACGAAGCCAGCAACAACATCCGCGTCTACGTCGTCATCGCCGCCACCGCGGAGATTAAGGCCGGCCTCGCCGCTGAAGCCCTTGCTTCAGAAGTACTGGGCGGGGTCAAGCGGTAGCGACGCGCCGGCGCCCGACGTCCCCCGCAGCCGGAATGCGGCAAGCCCGTGCACCGCCTGGATAACGCCTGTACCTGCCAACAAGTCCATCCGCCCCTGTGCGGACCATCAGCGGACGCGCAACAGAACAGCCGATGACCGCGCCTGCTGGCTTCCAGCAGACCGATCCGCGCTTCTCGCCGGACGGCCGGCTGATCGCGTTCACCGGCGAGTACGACGGCAACGCCGACGTCTACGTCATCGGTGTCGACGGCGGCGAGCCGCGGCGGCTGACGTGGCACCCCGACGACGACGTCGTGCGCGGCTGGACCGTGGACGGCGGGCGCGTCCTCTTCGCCTCGGGCCGGGACTGCGTGCCCCGGCCGGAGCCGAAGCTGTGGACGGTCGCGCTCGAGGGGGGCGGCCTGCCGGAACCGCTGCCGATTCCGCGCGTCTCCGAGGGGGTCTACGCGCCTGACGGCGACCGCATCGCCTACCGGATGGTCTCCCCCTGGGAAACGGAATGGCGCAACTACCGCGGCGGGCAGGCCCAACCGATCCGCATCATCGATCTCGCGTCGCTCGCGGTGACGAAGCTGCCCTGGGAGGGGAGCAACGACGTTTCGCCCGCCTGGCTCGGCGATACGGTTTTCTTCCTGAGCGACCGTGACTTCGCCAACAACGTCTGGTCGTACGACACCGTCACGCGGGAACTGCGGCAGCGGACGCACTTCAGGGAGTTCGACTGCAAGCGCCTCGCGGCGGGCGCCGGCCGCCTCGTGTTCGAGAACGGCGGCTGGCTCTACGCACTGGACGCCGCGGGCGGAGAACCGCGCCGGCTGCCAGTGACGCTGCACGGCGATTTCCCCTGGGCGCGGCCGCACTGGGTGGACGCCGCGAAGCTGATCGCCGACTTCGCCCTTTCCCCCGCGGGCAAGCGTGCCGTGTTCGAGGCGCGCGGCGAGATCTTCACCGTGCCCGCCGAGAAGGGCGACGCGCGCAATCTCTCGGCCGATCCCAAAGCGGCCGATCGCGCCCCCGCGTGGTCGCCCGATGGCCGCTCGATCTCGTGGTTCTCGGACGCGGGCGGCGAGTACCAGCTGGTGATCGCCGACCAGTTCGGCAACGGGAAGCGGGTCATCCCGATCCCCGACCCGACCTTCTTCTATACGCCCCGCTGGTCGCCGGATTCACGCTGTCTGGCCTTCGGCGACGCCAACCGCGCACTGTGGTGCGTGGAGATCGCCACCGGCAAGTTGACACGCATCGACGACGAGGGCTTCGCGCCGCCCGACCGGTTCATCGCCCCGGCCTGGTCGCCCGACTCGCGCTGGCTCGCCTACAGCCGCCGCCTGCCCAACCAGTTCAACGCGGTCTTCGTCCACTCCCTGGACAGCGGCAAGTCGACGCGCGTCACCGACGGCCTCTCGGACGCGCTTTCACCCGCGTGGGACGCCTCCGGCAAATACCTGGCGTTCCTCGCCAGCACCGACTACGGCCTGAACATCGGCTGGCTCGACATGAGTTCCTTCAACCAGCCATTGAACCGCTCGATCTACCTCGCCGTGCTGGCGAAGGACGAGCCATCGCCCCTGAAGCCGGAGAGCGACGACGAAGAACCGGCCTCCGACAAGACGAAGGATGGGAAGAAGGACGCGGCGAAGAACGACAAGAAGGGCGACGGGAAGGACGGCGAGGACGCCAAAGCCACGGAACCGGTCAGGG
Source organism: uncultured bacterium (assembly GCA_963772145.1). GTDB lineage: Bacteria > Krumholzibacteriota > Krumholzibacteriia > LZORAL124-64-63 > LZORAL124-64-63 > CAVSZB01. The sequence goes on along the minus strand of CAVYVY010000017.1, from coordinate 104,991 downwards.
TGAAGATCGACTTCGCCGGCCTCGACCAGCGCATCATCGCCCTCGACGTGCCGGCGCGCCACTTCGCCGACCTGACGGCGGGCGAGGCGGGATTCTTTTTCTATACGGAGCAGGTGCCCAATCAGGAGGGGCTGACGCTGCACCGCTACGACCTGAAGAAACGCGAGGCGAAGCAGCTGATCGAGGGCGTGACGAGCTTCCGGCTCTCGGCCGACGGCAAGAAGCTGCTCTACAGCCCCGACGGCAAGAAGTACTGCCTCGCCGACGCCTCCGGCGAGCCAAAGCCGGGTGACGGCGCGCTCAACCTGGCCGGCCTGCGCCTCAAAGTGGACCCGGCGGCCGAGTGGAAGCAGATTTTCCGCGAGGCGTGGCGCTTCCAGCGCGACTACTTCTACGTTAAGAACGTCCACGGCCTCGACCTGGACTGGGCCTGGCGCGCCTACGCGCCGTGGGTGGACAGCGTGCGGCACCGCGCCGACCTCACCTACGTGCTCGACATTTTGGGCGGCGAGACCTGCATCGGCCACTCGTTCACCGGCGGCGGCGACGAGCCGGAGATCGAAAAGGTGCCGGTCGGCCTGCTCGGCTGCGACTTCGAGGTGGTCGACGGCCGCTTCCGCTTCCGTCGGATCTACGCCGGCGAGAACTGGAATCCGCAGCTGCGCGCCCCGCTGAGCGGCCCGGGCATCGACGCGCGCGCGGGCGACTACCTGCTGGCCGTCAACGGGGTCGAGCTCACATCAGCCGTCAGCGTTTACAGCCTCTTCGAACGCACCGCCGACCGCCAGACCGTCCTCACGCTCAACGCGAAGCCAGAGCTCAAGGACGCCCGCAGGGTGACCGTGGTGCCGGTGGCCAGCGAGACTGCGCTGCGCCAGCGCGCCTGGATCGAAGACAACCGCCGCAGGGTGGACGAACTGTCGGGCGGCCGGCTGGCCTACGTCTGGGTGCCGGACACCGGCGAGGGCGGCTACACGAACTTCACCCGCTACTACTTCGCGCAGCAGGACAAACAGGGTGCCGTCATCGACGAGCGTTTCAACCACGGCGGCTCGATCGCCGACTACATGGTGGACGTCATGGGACGCCGCCTGCTCGGCTTCTTCAGCAACCCCGTGGGCGCGAAGCAGCCCTTCACCGCACCCAATGCCGCCATCTGGGGCCCCAAGGTGATGATCATCAACGAGATGGCCGGCTCCGGCGGCGACATGTTGCCGTACATGTTCCGCAAGCTGGGCCTCGGGCCGCTCGTCGGTACGCGGACCTGGGGCGGTCTCGTCGGCATCTGGGATGTGCCCGATCTCGTGGACGGCGGCTTCATGACCGCCCCGCGCGGCGGCTTCTACGACACCGACGGGAACTGGGCGGTCGAAGGCCAGGGGATCCCGCCCGACCTCGAGGTGGAGCAGACCCCGCAGGACGCGGCGGCCGGCCGCGACGCGCAGCTCGAGGCCGCCGTGCAGGCCGCCCTCGACCTCCTGCCGACGCAGGGGGTGAAGATCCTGCCGCAGCCGGCGGACCCGGTGCGGGTGAAGCGGCCGCAGTAGGCCCGGCCGGGCAGGGAGACGGCGGCGGCTCCGGAGGGTGATGTCGATCAGCTTACCTGGCCACTTCCCGGCTGATCCGGGGGTTGTCCAGCCCCAGGTCATAGCTGTCCAGGAGGTAGTACTGCGTCGGATCGCCGTACCAGAACTGGATGTAGGAAACGCTCTCCATCAGCTGTCGCCAGGAATCGCGCGCCTTGGCCGAGGCCCCGGTGGCATAGCTGAACGCCGTCCACCCCGCCGGATACGCGTTGGACTGCGACGCGATCTCGAAGGCGTAGGAGACCCAGCCGGCCACGTTCTTGTCGGCGTCGGACTTCATCTCCAGATACTTCGACGGGACCTTGACCGGACCGATGAAGTACGCCCCCGGTCATCGATCGCGTCGTCCGGCGTGCCGCCATCATTCATCACCAGGAGCGTGAGATAGCGGGACGAGACGTCCAGGTCGTAATCGAAGCTCCGCAGGTCGATGCCCACGCTGAGGACCCGCTGCTCCCGGTAGTTCCCGGCAAAAACCGAGGTCACGCCCAGACCGGATCCGGGATGGGGGGCGAACGAAACGACAGAGGCATCGTGCAGGTACCAGCCCGGATTGCCGCCGTCCGTCTCGATGGTCGCATCGTGGGTCGTGAAGTAGGACCAGTCCCCCACGTTGCTCTTGTCGTCAAAGGTCTCGACGAACGTCAGGGTATCGACGGGTACGACCGGAGTCGCCAACAACGTCGTGGAGCTCTCGTCGGCCGCCGGCAGCGCTGCGGCCGGATCGAGCGGACGATCGGAGCTGCAGCCCGGGGCGAGCAGCAGGATGGTGATCAGCAGCGGCCAGACGGCGGCGGTGAACCGGCAGGTTCGTCTCATCGGGGTCCCCCTGGTGACACCGGCGCCCACGGCAACGGCCGCCCGTCGGGACGACGACCGGACAGCCCCCTGCGCACGCCGGCAGGTGGAAGCGCGAGGATCAGGTCTGCATTGATGGGCCAGGCTCCGGTGCACGGGCGGGGCGATGTCCCTCCGGCTCCGGTCAGGCCCCCGTGCGAGGAGCATTGAGCATATCCCGGCCCGCATCCGCGCGTCAACACTACCCACGAGTTGCAGGAGCTGCGCCCCGTCCCGCGCGGGCAGCCTGCCCCCCTACCTCGCCCACCCCGCCAGCAACTGCTCGCGCAACGCGTCCGGGTCCGTTGCCGGTTCGAGGCAGGCGCCATGCTCGCACACGTAGGCGCACGGCCCGCCATCCCGCGCGAGCTTGCCCGTCGTGGCGGGTAACATGTCCGCGAGTTCCGGCGACGCGCCCCGCCGCCGGCACCCGCGACAGCGTCACATGCGGCGGCAGCAGGCGCGTGACCGTGGCGGTCAGCGCGCGCGTGGCCGCGTCGGCGGGATCGCCGGCCACCACCACGTCGTAGAACGGTCCGTTCAGCCGCAGGGCCGCGTCGAACCACCAGGCCATCTCCAGCCCCGCCTTCTCCATGATGGCGGCGTAGCGCGCAAGCGTGCGGGCGGCCTCGTCGCGGTACTCGTCGCGACCGGTCAGGGAGGCGGCGCGCAGCAGGGCCTGGAGGAAGGCGGAGTTGCCGGAGGGGGTCACGCTGTCGAACAGCTCGGTCTTGCGGCCGAGGGGGGCTTCGGCGGCGACGGCGGTGAGACAGCAGCCGCCGGCGGGGTCGGCGAAGTCGCGGCGGGTGATGTCGATCAGCTCGAGGGCGCGACGCAGGCGGGATTCGTCGCCGGTGGCCTGGTAGAGGTCGAGCAGGCCGACGGCGAGGAAGGCGTAGTCCTCGAGGATGCCGTCGCCGGTGGCGGGGCCGTCGGTGCCGGCGCGCAGGAGTCGGCCGTCGGGACGGCGGTGGGCCTGCTCGAGCCAGTCGGCGGCGCGCTCGGCGGCGATGCGCCAGGCCGGCTCGCCGGTGGCGCCGTACGCCTGGGCCAGGGCGGAGATGGCGAGGCCGTTCCAGGCGGTGACGACCTTGGTGTCGAGGACGGGGGCTTCGCGTCGGTCGCGGTAGTCGCGCAGTTCGTCGCGGTACGTCGTTGAAGAGGGCGGCGATCTCGACTTCGTCGCGGCCGTGAGCGCTCGGCCAGTTCGGCCAGGTCGGCGCGGCGGGTCAGCACGCTGGTGCCCCCCTCGAAGTTGCCGACGTCGGTCACGCCGAGCAGGCCGGCCAGCGCCGGGCCGTCCTCCGGGCCGGCCACGATCGCGAAATCGGCCGGCGTCCAGACGTAAAAGCTCCCCTCCACGCCGCCGCTGTCGGCGTCGACAGCTGGCGTGGAAGCCCCCTTCGGGTCCGCTCATCTCCCGCACCAGGAAGGCGAGCGTGTCGCGGGCGACCGCCAGCAGCAGCGGCTGCTGCAGGACCAGGCCCGCCTCGAGGTAGAGGCTCGCCAGGAGGGCGTTGTCGTAGAGCATCTTCTCGAAGTGCGGCACGAGCCACGCCGCGTCGGTGGCGTAGCGGTGGAAGCCGCCGCCGACGTGGTCGTAGATGCCGCCCGAGGCCATCGCGGTGAGGGTCAGCCCGAGCAGGCGGGCCGACCGCTCGTCGCCGGTGCGGCGGTGGTGATGCAGCAGGAACTGCCAGCGCGGCGGGACCGGAAACTTCACCCGGCCGGCGAAGCCGCCCCACTCCGGGTCGAACAGCGCGACCGCCCTCGCCGCAACGGCCTCGATCAGCTCGGCGTCGATCACGCCGCCGGCCGCTGCGTCGGCGAAGGTCGGGCCCGCCAGCAGGCGCGCCGCGACGGCGGCCGCCTGCTCCTCCACCTCGCCGGTCCGGGTCGCGTACACCTCGCGCACGCGGCGAGCGAGGTCGAGGAACTGCGGCGCCGGGAAGTACGTGCCGCCGTAGATCGGCTGCGCGTCGGCGGTCAGGAAGACCGACAGCGGCCAGCCGCCGCCGCCGGTCATCCCCTGGACGGCGTCCATGTAGACGGCGTCGAGGTCGGGACGCTCCTCGCGGTCGACCTTGATGCAGACGAAGTGCGCGTTCAGGTACTCCGCCACTTCGTCGCTCTCGAACACCTCGCGTTCCATGACGTGGCACCAGTGGCACGACGCGTAGCCGATCGACAGGAAGATCGGCAGGTGGCCCGCCCGCGCGCGCCCCAGCGCCTCTTCGCCCCACGGCCGCCAGTCGAGCGGATTGTGGGCGTGCTGGCGCAGATAGAGCGAGGTTTCGTGCTGCAGGGCATTGCCATCGCGGCGGATCCGCGCGGGGGTGCGGGGGACGGCGCGGTCGGACATGCGACTCCCGGAGGCTGGAGGAAAAGACGGCGGCGCGCCGGACAAACTAGGGTACGCGTTCCAGCATCGCCATAGCCGGGTTGACGTTCGCCTCCCGACAACTTATCAAGTGCCAGCACCAGGACTGAAATTGTCCAATAAACAGAGCGGCCGGAATGGCCCGTTCTGCTTCCTATTTGAAAGAGGTGGCCCCGTGACGATCGACCTGACCCCCGCGGCCGTGGCCGAGGTGAAACGGCTCCTGGCCGAACGGAACCAGCCGGACGCCCTGGTGCGGTTCGGCGTGGAGGCTGGCGGCTGTTCCGGCCTGCAATACAGCATGGACTTTGCCCCGATGGCGGGCGAGAATGACCGTGTTTTCGAGTTGGGGGACCTCCGGGTCGCCTGCGACGAGCAGTCGGCGCCCTATCTGAGCGGGCTGACGGTCGATTTCTCGCGGGCGGTGCTCGGGGGCGGGTTCAAGTTCCTCAACCCGAACGCGAAGCGATCCTGCGGCTGCGGAACGTCCTTCCGCGTCTGAGGCGCGGCCCGGAACAATTCTGAGCGGAGGATTTCTTTGGACCCCAAGGACAAAGAGCCGGGTCTTTTTGTGTTCCCCCTCTGGGTGAACCGCCTGCGCGAACTGTTCGCGATCCTGGCGATCATGGTGCCGGTCTGGATCGTCCTCCTCATCGCCTATGGACTTTCGCCCCGCACGACCGCCGTCGGCTACCTGCCGGTCCAGCCGGTCCCGTACAGCCACGCGCTGCACGTCGGCCAGCTCGGGATGGACTGCCGCTACTGCCACACGACGGTGGAGAAGGCGGCGTTCGCCGCGCTCCCCCCCACGCAGACCTGCATGAACTGCCACCAGCAGATCCGCAAGGAGAGCCCGAAGCTCCTGCCGGTGCGCGAGAGCTTCGCCAGCGGGATGCCGGTGCCGTGGGTCAAGGTGCATGACCTGCCCGACTTCGTGTACTTCAACCACAGCGCCCACGTGACGCGCGGCGTCGGCTGCGTGTCGTGCCACGGCCGGGTGGACAAGATGGAAACCGTGTCCCAGGCGGAGCCGCTCAGCATGGCGTGGTGCCTCGCGTGCCATCGCCAGCCCGACCGCTACCTGCGACCCGTCGCATTCGTCACCGCCATGGACTGGACCCCCGGCGAGGATCCGCTCGCGCTGGGCCGCCGCCTGCGCCGGGAGCGCGGCATCAACCCCTCCACGGACTGTTCGACATGTCATCGCTAGAACCGACCGGCCAGGGCCGGACCTACTGGCGCAGCCTCGCCGAACTGGCCGACAGCGAGGAGTACCGCCGTTTCCTCGCAGACCGGGTTCCCCGATCCGACGGAGATCCCCGCGGACGCCTTCACGCGCCGCCGCTTCCTGCAGCTGATGGGCGCCTCGATCGCGCTGGCCGGCCTGGCCGGCTGCCGCTGGCCGCAGGAGACCATCCTGCCGTTCGCCAGCCGGCCCGACGGGTACGTGCCGGGCGCGGCCAAACGCTACGCGACCTGCCTCGAGCTGGCCGGCGTGGCGGTGCCGCTGCTCGTCACCACCGTCGACGGCCGCCCGATCAAGGTCGAGGGCAACCCCGACCATCCGTGCAGCCTCGGCGCCGCCGACGTCTTCGCGCAGGCCAGCGTGCTCGAGCTGTACGACCCCGACCGCAGTCGCGCCCCCGTGCAGCGAGCGGGCGGACAGCGCGTGACCCGCGTCCGCGCCGACTTCGACGCCTTCGCGCGCGATCACTTCGCCGCCCTGCGCCGCGCCGGCGGCGCCGGTCTGGCGGTGCTGAGCGAGGCCACCTCCTCGCCGACCGTGGCCGCGCTGCGCGCGCGCCTGCGCGAGCTCTGCCCCGCGGCGACGTGGTACGAGTACGAACCGCTCTCGCGCGACGCCGAGCGCGACGGCGCCGGCGCGGCGTTCGGTCGTCCGGCCCGGCTGGCGCCGGCGCTCGATCGGGCGCGGGTCATCGTCGACCTCGACGCCGACCTGCTCGGCGCCCATCCGGCGGCGCTGCGCAACGCGCGCCTGTTCGCGCAGGGACGCCGCCCCGACGCGCACGGCGCGATGAATCGCCTGTACGTCGTGGAGAGCGCCTTCAGTCCGACCGGCACCATGGCCGACCACCGCTACGTCACGCCGTCGCGGCTGGTGCAGGTCGTGGCGGCGCGGCTGGCGGCGGAACTGTTCCTGAATCTCGGCCTGCCGCTGCCGGCCGGCGCCGAGGGGCTGCGCCCCGTGCTGGCGCCGTTCCTGAAGCACCCGCACGCCGCCCCGTACGTGCCGGCCATGGCGCGCGACCTGCTCGCCCACCGCGGGGCCGGCCTGGTCGCCGCCGGCGCGGCGCAGCCGGCGGCGGTGCACGCGCTGGTGGCGACGCTCAACGCGGCGCTCGGCAACGTCGGCGCGACGGCCGTCTATCTGCCCGACCCGGACGACGCGACGCGTCCGCCGCACATGGAGGCGATCGCCGATCTGGCCGACGCCCTCGACACGGGCAAGGTCGACACGCTGGTCATCCTGGGCGGCAATCCCGCCTTCGACGCGCCGGTGGACCAGGACTTCGGCCGCCTGCTCGGCACGGCCCGCACCAGCATCCACCTGAGCCTGCACGAGAACGAGACCTCGCGGCTCTGCACCTGGCACGTGCCGCGCGCGCACCCGCTCGAGGCGTGGGGCGACGCGCGCGCCTGGGACGGCTCGCTCGGCGTGACGCAGCCGCTGATCGCGCCGCTGTTCGACGGACGCACGCCGGCCGAACTGCTCTCGCTGATGACCGAGGAGACCCCGCTGACGGCCCACGAGCTGACCCGGCGCACGCTGCGCGGCCTGCTCGGCGGCGACGACGCAGGTTTCGACACGCACTGGCGCGCCCTGCTCGAGGCGGGCGTGCTGGCGGAGAGCGCCGCCGCGCCGCTCGACCGCGTTCGCCGCCGCCGCCGCCGCGCGTCTGGCGACCGACGGGCTCGACGCCGGCGTGACCGGCCCCGTCGAACCGAACCTGGAGCTCGTCTTCGCGCGCGACCCGAAGCTGTTCGACGGCCGCTTCGCCAACAACGCCTGGCTGCAGGAACTGCCCGACCCGATGACGAAGCTGACCTGGGACAACGCGGCGCTGATCGGCCCCGCCACCGCGGCGCGGCTGGGCGTGCAAGCGACGGCGACGTGGTGCGCCTGAAGTACCGCGGCCGCGAGCTGGAGATGCCGGCCCTGCATGGTGCCGGGCGTGGCCGACTGGTCGGTGCTCGTGCACTGCGGCTACGGGCGCACCGCCGCCGGCCGGGTGGGCGACGGCGTCGGCGTCAACGTCTACCGGCTGCGCACCGCACCAGGATCCCGTGGTTCGACCTCGGCCTGGCGGTCGAGCGGACCGGGCGCAAGACAACTGCTCGCCTGCACCCAGGAGCACCACGCCATCGACGTGCGCGGCATGCGCGAGCGGGGCCGGCGCGTGGGCGACCTGATCCGCGAGGCGCACGGTCGCCGAGTTCGCGCGCGCACCCCGGCTTCGCGCGGCACGACGCCGACGAGAAGCCGTCGCAGCTCTGGCAGGAGCCGCACGACTACGCGCAGGGCCACCGCTGGGGCATGGCGATCGACCTGAACAGCCTGCATCGGCTGCAGCGCCTGCGTGGTGGCCTGCCAGGCCGAGAACAACATCCCGGTCGTCGGGCAGGAGCAGGTGGCCAAGGGCCGCGAGATGCACTGGATCCGCGTCGACCGCTACTTCACGCGGCGACGCCGGACGACCCGCGCGTCGCGCACCAGCCGGTGGCCTGCCTGCACTGCGAGAACGCGCCGTGCGAGCAGGTCTGCCCGGTGGCGGCCACCGTGCACAGCCACGAAGGGCCTCAACGACATGGTCTACAACCGCTGCGTCGGCACGCGCTACTGCTCGAACAACTGCCCCTACAAGGTGCGGCGCTTCAACTTCTTCAACTACCACAAGGACCTCGAGACCCGACAACGAAGTGCCAAGATGGTCTACAACCCGGAGGTCACGGTGCGCAGCCGCGGCGTGATGGAGAAGTGCACCTACTGCGTGCAGCGGATCCAGGCGGCGCAAGATCGACGCCAAGAACGAGCGCCGCGCCGATCGCGCGACGGCGAGATCACGCACGGCCTGCCAGCAGGCCTGCCCGACGCAGGCGATCGTCTTCGGCGACCTGAACGACCCCGAGCAGCCGGGTCGCGCAGCTGCACGCCGATCGACGCGCGCCTACGCGCTGCTGGCCGAGCTGAACGTGCAGCCCGCGGACCGCGCTACCTGGCGCGGATGCGCAACCCGAACCCGGAGCTGGACGGAGCCCGCGCATGAGACACGGCGGCCACTGACGAGACCGACAACACGATCGAGCGACCCGACGCGGCCGAGCGCCGCTGATCGCTGGGCGGCCACGACCTTCGCCACGATCACCGACACGGTCTGCGGCGATCGTCGAGCGGCCGCGCCCGCCGCGCGGCCTGGTACGTCGCCTTCGCCGTCTCGCTCGGCGCTGACCGGCGTGCTCGTTCGCCATGATCGCGCTACCTGATCGTCACGGGCATCGGCGTGTGGGGCAACAACAGCCCGGTCGGCTGGGCCTTCGACATCACGAACTTCGTCTTCTGGGTCGGCATCGGCCACGCCGGCACGCTGATCTCGGCCATCCTCTTCCTCTTCCGGCAGAAGTGGCGGACGAGCATCAACCGCTTCGCCGAGGCGATGACGATCTTCGCCGTCATCTGCGCGCGGCATCTTCCCGGCCATCCACGTCGGCCGCGTCTGGTTCGTCTACTGGCTGTTCCCGTATCCCGAACCAGATGGCGCATCTGGCCGAACTTCCGCAGCCCGCTGCTGTGGGACGTGTTCGCGGTCAGCACCTACGCCACGGTGTCGCTGCTGTTCTGGTACACTGGGCATGATCCCCGACCTGGCCACGCTGCGCGACCGGGCCACGACGCAAGTGGCGGCAGTTGCTCTACGGCATCTTCGCGCCTGGGCTGGCGCGGCTCGGCACCGGCACTGGCACCGCTACGAGAGGGCCTACCTGCTGCTGGCCGGCGCTGGCCACGCCGCTGGTGCTGTCGCGTGCACTCGGTGGTGAGCTTCGACTTCGCCGTCGTCGCAGCTGCCCGGCTGGCACACGACGATCTTCCCGCCGTACTTCGTGGCCGGGGCCATCTTCAGCGGCTTCGCGATGGTGCGTGACGCTGATGGTCCCGGCCCGCGCAGTTCTTCGGCCTGAAGGACCTGATCACGCATGCGGCACCTCGAGAACATGAACAAGATCATCCTGGCCACCGGCTGCATGGTCGGCTACGCCTACGCGATCGAGTTCTTCATCGCCTGGTACAGCGGCAACCCGTACGAGCGGTTCGCCTTCCTGAACCGCGCGCTTCGGCCCGTACGCGTGGGCGTACTGGATCGATGGTCACCTGCAACGTGCTCGTGCCGCAGCTGTTCTGGTTCAAGAAGATGCGCACGAACCTCGTGGATGATGTTCGTCGTCGCGATCTGCGTCAACGTCGGCATGTGGTTCGAGCGGTTCGTGATCATCGTCACCTCGCTGCAGCCGCGACTTCCTGCCGTCGAGCTGGGGCATACTTCATGCCCGACCTGGGTCGACCTGCTGCACGCTCGTCGGCAGCTTCGGCCTGTTCTTCACGCTGTTCCTGCTGTTCTGCCGCTACCTGCCGATGGTGGCGATGGCCGAGGTGAAGACCGTCATGCCGGCGGCGACCCACGAGCCGGGCGTGCACCGGCCGGTGGGCGACTACCACGGCGACATTCACGACGAGCGCGCGAGATCGCGCCGGAGCCAGGCCGGCGGCGCACCGCGCAACGCGGGCGGGAAAGCGCAGAAGGGATCGTGCCATGACGGCTACGCCGGAGACCGCCGGGGCGGACCACGCCCGGGCGCCGGGGCTGTACGGCCTGCTGGTCCGGTTCGAGGACGTGGAAGCGTTCGTCGCGGCGGTGCGGCGGGTGCGGGACGCCGGCTACCGCCGCTGGGACGCCCACTCCCCCTTCCCGGTCCACGGCATGGACGAGGCGATGGGCATCCACGGCACGCGGCTGCCCTGGTTCGTGCTGGGCGGCGGTCTGGCCGGGCTCGGCCTGGCGCGTGCTGCTGCAGTGGTGGATGAACGTCCGCGACTATCCCTACCTGATCAGCGGCAAGCCGTTCTTCAGCCTGCCCGCGAACATCCCGGTCATCTTCGAGCTGACGGTGCTGCTGGCGGCCATCACCACGGTGCTGGGCATGCTGATGCTGAACGGCCTGCCGGTCTGGTCGCACCCCCTGCTGAAGCACCCGCCGTTCCGGCGGGCCACGGCCGACCGCTTCTTCATCGTCATCGAGGCGCGCGACCCCCGGTTCGACGGCCGGGGCGACGCGGGATTTCCTGGCCTCCCTCGGCGGCAGCGCCGTCGAGGCCGTGGAGGAGTGAGCCGATGCCGCGCGTGATCATCAACGTGCTGATCGTGCTGGCCGTGCTCGGGCTGGTGCCGCTGGCGATCATCGCCAGGGACCGCGCCTCCCCGTCGCCGAAGCCGCGCATCCAGATCATCCCGGACATGGACAAGCAGCCGAAGTTCAAGGCGCAGAAGGCCAACCCGCTCTTCGCCGACGGCCGCGCCATGCGCCTGCCGCCGGCCGGCACCGTGGCCCGCGGCGAGGCGCGCACCGACAGCCTGCTGTACGCCGGGCGCGAGCACGGCGCCTGGGCGATCCGTTTCCCGCAGCCGGTCACGCCGGATCTGCTGGCGCGCGGCCAGGAGCGATTCCGCATCTACTGCGCGCCCTGCCACGGGCTGGTCGGGCTACGGCGACGGCATCGTCGCGAAGCGCGCCGACCGCCTGCAGGAGGGGACCTGGACGCCCCCGGCCTCGTTCCACACCGATCTGGTGCGACAGCGACCGGTCGGGCATCTCTTCAACACGATCACCAACGGGATCCGCAACATGCCGGCCTACGGCGCGCAGATCCCGCCCGCGGACCGCTGGGCCATCGTGGCGTACGTCAGGGCCCTGCAGCGGAGCCAGAACGCCGGCGTGGCGGACGTGCCGCCCGCGGAGCAGCCGGCGCTGCGCTGAGCGCGCGCCGCAACGAACGGGAGCGGACCCTTGTCCCATACGCAAGCGACGAGCCTCGAAGGCGTGGACCTGACCCTGGGCGGCGCGGGACCGCGGATCTTCCGCGCGGCCGGCGCTGGTCGGCCTGGTGGCGCTGGGCGCGGCGCTGGCCCTCGGCTTCGGCCTGGGCGACGGCCTGCGGCGCCTGAGCTTCTCCTACCTGCTCGCCTTCGTGTACTTCCTGACCCTCTCCCTGGGGGCGCTGTTCTTCGTCGCGCTGCAGCACATCACCCGTTCGAGCTGGAGCGTGGTCGTGCGACGGCTGGCCGAGATCACGGCCATGAACCTGCCGCTGCTCGGGCTGCTGGCGATCCCCGTGCTGGTGGCGATCCCCAACCTCTACGGCTGGGCCCGTCCGCTCGACCCGGCGAGCCACGCCGCGCATCTGATCGCGCAGAAGCGGGTCTGGCTCAACCCGGCGTTCTTCGCGCTCCGCGTGGCGATCTACTTCACGCTCTGGAGCCTGCTGGCGCGGTGGTTCTGGCGGCGCTCCCTGGCCCAGGACACCAGCGCCGACCCCGCCATCACGGTCCGGATGGAGAAGGTGAGCGCCCCCGGCCTGCTGGTGTTCGGTCTCACGCTGACGCTGGCCGCCTTCGACCTGGTCATGTCGCTCGACCCCACCTGGTACAGCACCATCTTCGGCGTCTACTTCTTCTCCGGCAGCGTGGTCGGCTTCTTCGCGCTGCTGACGCTGCTGTCGCTCGGGCTGCAGCGCTCCGGGCGCCTGACCGGGATCATCTCGACGGAGCACTACCACGACCTGGGCAAGCTGATGTTCGCCTTCACCTTCTTCTGGGCCTACATCGCCTTCTCGCAGTACCTGCTGATCTGGTACGCGAACCTGCCCGAGGAGACGACCTGGTACCTGCGGCGGCAGTCGAACGGCTGGGACGTGGTGGGGCTGTCGCTGCTGTTCTGCCACTTCATCGCGCCGTTCGCCGGACTGGTGTCGCGCTACGCCAAGCGCCACCGCGGCATGCTGACGTTCTGGGCGATCTGGCTGCTGATCATGCACGGGGTGGACCTCTACTGGCTGATCATGCCGGAACTGGGCCCCGGCGCCCCGTCGCTGCATCCGCTCGACCTGTTGTGCTGGCTCGGCGTGGGCGGCCTCTGGGCGGCCGGCCTCGTCCGCCTGGCGGGCCGGCGGCCGCTGGTCCCGGTCAACGATCCGCGCCTGAACGATTCGCTGCGCTTCGAGAACGCCTAGGCCGGGAGGCCCCGCATGCAGACCGAGAAGGTCGAACTGAACACACCGGCCGTCGTCATGGTCGGCATCGTGGGAGCGATCCTGTTCTTTGCGGCGATCGTCTTCCTGCAGGCGTATTTCGCGCGGGCGGAACGGGACGAGCACCGGCGCACGGTCGTGTCGCAGCGCTCCGAGGAACCGGCCACCGTGCAGGCGGCCCAGGAGGCTCAGCTGCACGGCTACCGCTGGGTGGACCGCACGCGGGGGATCGCGGCCATTCCGATCGACCGGGCCATGGCGCTCGTGGCGCGCGAACTGCCCGCGCGCGGCGAGGCGCCGGCATCGCCCGACTCGACACGCAGGCGTATCGGCCCGACCTGATCCCCGATTACGCCCCGGGCATCACGTCGCCGGGCTGAGCACCACCCGGCGGTCAGCGCACGCGGGCCGGCAGCACGACCATCGTCCGCCCCTCCCACTGCAACCGCTGCTGGATGGCCCGGGCCGTTTCGTTGTGCAGGCTGCGGTGCAGCCAGGTGTCCCGTTCGAAAATGATCTTGCCCGCGAAGAACACCACGCCGGGGAATTCGCGCCCCACCGTGTGGCACAGTTCGGTGGCCGTCTCCACCGGGTCGGTGCCCAGGGCCCGGCGCGCCACGGCCGGCACGTTCAGCCGACGCGCCAGATCCAGATACTTGCCGAGCGTCTCGTCGGTCCGCCCCTGCAGGTCGGCCAGCGACTCCTCGCCCTTGAAGGCGCCCGAATCGACCACGCCGGCCGACACGAAGACGAGATTGTGGAAGTGCCCCGGGAACTCGCGGAAGACCTGCAGCACGGTGTGGATGCCAAGCCCGCCGTATGAGGCGACCAGCACGGCGGCGGTCGGCTTGCGCGGATCGAAGCCGCACGGTCCGTGCCGCAGCGGCGTGATCGGCACGCTTTCGAGCCCCGCGTACAGGCGCTTCAACAGTGTTGCCACGCCCCGGTAGTGACGGCGCACCGCCATGCAGAGAACCACCACGAGCCCCGTCACGACCAGCGTCAGCCAGCCGCCGAGGCTGAACTTCTCGTAGACCGTCACCCCGAGGATCGTGACGCACAGCAGCAGGCCGGTGGCGAACAGCACGGTCCGCCGCCGCCGGTGGCGCATCGGCTCGCGGGAGCGTGTCGTGTGGATCAGCATGCCGAGCAGGGAGAGCGAGAACGTCAGGAAGACGTTGATGCTGTACATGACCACCAGATGGGTCACGTTGCCGCGCGTGTAGAGCAGCGCCGCCAGCGCGGCCGCCCCCATGAGCAGGATGCCGTTCTGCGTCGTCAGCCGCTCGGACATGGAGGCGAAGCGGCGCGGCACCCACGAGTCGACCGCCATGTTGGCGAGGATGCGCGGGCCGTCGAGGAAGCCGGCCTGCGCCGCCACCACCAGCAGCGCCCCCTCCGAAACCAGCGTGGCGACGACGAACGCGTGCCCGCCCGACCAGCCGCCCACGAACCGTTCCACGAGGACGGCGTTCATCGTCTTGCCCTCGACCGGCACGACCCGCCAGAGCAGGTAGCAGACCATCAGGCCGGCGGCGGTGAAGGCGAGCGACATGGCCATGTAGAGCATCGTGCGGCGCGCCGTGTGGACCCGCGGCTCGCGCATCATCGGCATGCCGTTGGACACGGCCTCGATACCGGTGTAGGTGCCGCCGCCGAGGGAGTAGGCGAACATGAAGGCGAGCACCAGCCCGCCCGCGCCGTAGGCCGTCAGCCCCTCGCGGAATCCGTTGCCGACGAGGACCGCCGTCTCCGGCAGCTGCGGCGCGTGCGCCACGATGCCGCCCACGATGAGGATCAGGTGCGTCGCCACGAACAGCAGGAACACCGGCACGAGCGCCACGACCGACTCGCGCACGCCGCGCAGGTTCAGCAGCGTCAGGCCGACGATCAGGACCGCCTCGATCGGCAGCTTCGCCCCGTGCCAGGCGGGCGGCAGGAAGCTGAACAGCGCGCCGCCCGCCGCGGCGATCGACACGGCGATCGTCAGCACGTAGTCGACGAGCAGGGCGCAGCCCGACACCAGTCCGACCTTCTCGCCCAGCAGCTTGCTCGCCACGATGTAGCCGCCGCCGCCGTGCGGAAAGCGCTCGATGATCAGGCTGTAGGCGGCCGCGATGACGGCGATGGTCAGCGCCATCAGCGCGGCCACGGCCAGCGCGAGATAGGTCTTGTCGCCCAGGGCGCGGAACGCCTCGTCCGGCCCGTAGGACGACGACGAGAGGCCGTCCGCCCCCAGCCCGACCCAGGCCAGGAACGGCACCAGCGACAGCTTGTGGAACAGGCCGCGGTCGGCCAGGCTGCGGGGAGCGCCGAGCAGGCGTCGCCGCAGACGAAGGCCGGGACCTGGCCGGGGCAGTGAGGGGTCTTCGGGCGGAACGTCGGACATGCCTGGACCTCCGGAGATAGCAGGGATCGCCCCCGGCTCTGCTCCGGCGGTGCTCCCCGTTCGCGGCCTGCGGTGTTAGCTGACGGGCTCGGGCCGAACGAGTTGCCCTACGCCTGATGGCGATACGCCCCGGGAAAGTTGGGTCCACCGCTCCCGCCCCCGGCGGGATTAGGCCCTGTGTGGACAACATCGATACACCTGCCGGTCTCGCCGCGCAAGCCCCGTCGGCGGCGTGGCGGGAACGGGGGCCGCGGTCGCGATTCCTGCGGCGCGCCGCGACGGCCTGTCGTATCATGCAGCCCGAGCCGGCGCCGACCCGTGCCGACCTCGCGAACGCGCCGATCCGGAGTGAATGCCATGCGCTGCTCTCCCGCCGTCTTCCCCCGCGCCCCGCCTCCCCGCGGCCGCCGCCGCGCTGCTGACCGTCGCCCTGCTTCGCCGGCTCCCTGCCGGGCTGCGCCCGCCGGCCCCACGGCTCGATCGACAGCCTGGCCTGGCTGTCGGGCTGCTGGGGCGGCAAGGGGGAGGAAGGGATTGTCGACGAGCAGTGGAGCCGGCCGGCCGGCGGCTCGCTGGTCGGCACCAGCCGCATCGTCAGGGGCGACCGCACCGTGTCCGACCGGGTTCCTGCAGATCCGCGAGGCGACGGAGGGACTCGTCCTGACCGTCCACCCGCTCGGCCAGCCGGCGGTCTCGTACCGCCTGAAGAGTTCCGGCAGGACCAGCGCCGTGTTCGAGAACCCCGCGCACGATTTTCCGCGACGGATCGTCTACCAGCGCAAGGGGGGCAATCTCACCGTTCGCGCCGAGGGGGACGACTGCGGACCGCCGGCGCGCAATTCGTCTGAAATTGAAGAAAACAGCCTGCGCATAATCAATGCCGGAGCCTGTACTGCGAATGGCGTTCGATTCCGATACACTTCTTATCACAATTGCTTGACAGCTCTCTCCATGCGTGGGATAAGGTCAAAGGCGTTCAACCTCGCCGTTTTTTAGCATCCCGTATTGTGCGCAGGAGGACCCCCCATGACGCAGCTGCGGCTTCGTCGCTCGGTGATTTTGTCAGGGCTTCTCGCCGTCCTGGCTATCACCAGCCTGTTCTTCACAGGTTGCGGCAGGGATCAGGAAACGGTCATCGCGCCCCAGACCACCGCGTCCGAGGCGAAGGCGCTCGCCCCCAACAACCCGACTCTGGCCGCGGCCATCGCGGTCCAGGAGCGCAACACCCCGGCCCTCATGGCCATGCCCGATGTCGTGGGCACCGCCGTCGGCGCGACCGAAGACGGCCGGCCGGCGATCCTCGTGCTGACGGTCCGCCCGCTGGGCGAAGGCCGTCTGCCGACCGACCTCGAAGGCCTGCCGGTCCGCGAGTTCGTCACCGGCGTCATCAAGCCGATGAAACCGGCGGTCGCCACGCACACCGTCAAGCAGGTTCCGCCGATCCAGCTCGGCACCTCCGGCGGCTGGCGCTACGACCTGGCCAACGGCTACTGCTGCGGCGGCACCCTCGGCTCGCTGCTGACCGACGGCACGAGCCAGTACATCCTGAGCAACGCCCACGTGTTCGCGATGGACATCGTGCTCGGCGGCAACAACCGCATCGCGACCATCGGCGATCCGATCATCCAGCCCGGCCTGATCGACGTCGGCTGCGTCGCCACGAACGCCCAGGACGTGGCGACCCTCGCCAGCCTGGCCAGCATCCCGGCCGCCAACGTGGACGCCGCCATCGCCAGGACCATCACCGGCATGGTCAGCACCGACGGCGCGATCCTCGAGATCGGCGCGCTGTCGAAGGCGACCGTCGCCGGCCTTCGTCGGCCAGCTCGTCAAGAAGAGCGGCCGCACGACCGGCCTGACCCGCAGCAACGTGACCGGCCTCAACGGCACGGTCAGCATCGCCTACGAGACCGAGTGCGCCGGCGACGGCGGCCTTCACGAAGACCTTCACCGGCCAGATCATCATGGCCAACTCGGCGAGCAAGTTCCTGAACTCCGGCGACTCCGGCTCGCTCATGGTCGAGGACATCGCCACCAATCCGCACGCGATCGGCCTGCTGTTCGCGGGCAGCAGCTCCTCGGCCATCGCCAACCCCATCAACGAAGTGCTGGCCTGGTTCGGCCCGAACTTCACGATGGTGGGCTACTAGCACAAGTCGGCGGTCCCGCCGCGCGGCAGGACCGCCGATCCGTAGTTCGCGGGAGCGCCCGCCCCTTCGCCCGGGGCGGGCGCCTCGATTTCCAACGAGTGCGATCAGCGCCCGTTCGGGAGATCCCCCGGCCGCTGCGCGTGCCACGTGGGAGCTGACAGTACCCGCCCCGATCTGCGCGGCGGGCTGCGGGAGTACATGACCGGCTTGAGCAACCCTCACCACGCAGCGTTTGAAATCCTTGCCGGACGGATGATCGGCGCCGATCGCGTCGGTTTTCCCGTGCGGCTCTTCGAGCTCTACACGGGAGAATTCAGCGGTCTGGTCTATGCTGACACGCTTGAAGTCGTCCTGCAGGGCGGAGTATGGCGTGTTGACAGGTTGCCAAGGACCTTCAACACCCGGTGACACATCGCATGGCGAGCCGTTGCGGCGGATCTGCTCGCGCGTCGCGGCCCACGGCTGAGCGCCGGCGCGTTGGGCGGCTGGACAGGAAGGAGGGCAACGATGGCGAAGATTACCGGAGTCGGCGGCGTCTTCTTCAAGAGCAAGGGCGATCGCGCGGCGCTGGCGGCGTGGTATCGGAAGCACCTGGGCATGGCGCTGGAGGACTTTGGCGGCGCCATCCTCAGGTGGCCGGACGACAAGGCCGAGGATCGAGGCCTCACGGTGTGGCATGTCGCGGAGAAGGACAGCCAGTGGTTCAGCCCGAGCACGCTCCTCCTTCATGATCAACTACCGGGTCGACGACCTCGGCGAGCTGCTGGAGCAGCTGCGTGCGGGGGGCGTGGAAGTCATCCAGGGACCCGAATCGCACGAGAACGGCAAGTTCGCGTGGATCATGGACCCGGACGGAAACAAGGTCGAGCTCTGGGAGCCGAAGATCTGGGACGACAAGAACAAGGGTGCCTGAGGGTGCCGCCTGACAGTTCCACATCTGTGTCATGTGGGGCGAAGTCGGCCCCGGCGATGTGGAAATCGTTGACTACCACCAGGAGCGAAGCGGTTTCGTCATGGTTCGCGTACCGACACATAGAGAGCCGACCCACCCGGGTGAAGTGCTTCTCGAGGAGTTCCTCAAGCCGTTGGGCATCTCGCAGCGGGACTTGTCCGAGAGCATCCATGTCCCGTATCGGCGGGTCAACGAGCTGGTGAACCAGCGCCGCGGCGTCACGCCGAGCACCGCGCTCCGCCTGTCGCGGTACTTAGGCAACAGCGCCGGGTTCTGGATGTCTCTGCAGTACCGTTGGGATCTGTACTGGGCCATGCAGAGTGAGGCGGGGGAGCTCAAGCGAATCCATCCCGTGCGGGCAGGCCGCTAAGCCTGACCTCCGCTGCCCGCAGATGGCCACGGCTGTTCGCCAGTGGACCACCACGCGGCGCCTGACATGACGCTGCACCTTTCAGACCTGTTCGCGGCCCGCGGGTGAACGCCCAGCCGCGGAATGCTCGATCATCGGACTTGCGCTGTACATACAACGTAGGTATACTGGGCTCATGGCAGACCTGAGAATCGAGTGGGATCCGCGGAAGGCGGCGGCCAACCGACAGAAGCACGGGGTTTCGTTCAGGCCTCTCGCGGCCTGCGCGTCGACCAGCCGCTTCATCATTCTGCCTGACTGTCCCGCTTGCCATTGCTATCGCTATCGACCGGCAAAAGAGTTGTCGCGGGACATCGGTCGAGCGGGCCCAGTACGGAGCGAGTTGACATGCGCAAGACGTACGACTTTTCACAGGCGAAGAAGAACCCCTACGCGGGCCGGCTGAAGAAGCCTGTCACGATCAGGCTCGAAGAGGGCACCGTGGCCTATTTCAAGGCGCTGGCAGACGAACTCGGTATCCCGTACCAGACGCTGATCAATCTGTACCTGCGTGATTGTGCTTCCAGCGGCCGGCGCTTGAACATGGCATGGAAGCCGGGGAACTGAGGCGTGCGAGCCCAGCTTCGCCGGCTGAAGGAGAAGGAGCCGATTCTTGAGGCTCGTCTCCAATCCCTGCGCGGTGAAATCCAGAAGGGAATCGACCAGGCGAATAATGGTGAACTTCTCGACGGTCCGGGGGTCATGCGACGAGCTGCGTCGGATGATCAAGGGTCGAAAGTCCTGACATGGCCGGCTATGTCCTCGTGCCGGAGGCGCACGACGTGCTTGGGGGTGCACAAGACGTCGAATCCATTCTGAAGTAATCGACGTTGTGCCTGCGGCAGGGCAATGCATGCGGCCGGTACTGAAGCAGATGGCCATGTGCGTTTCACCGCGGGGCCACATTGCCAGACCGGAATCTTCAGGCGACAATCTTCGCGAGTTGCTTCTTCGTCATCCCCAGGGCGAGCAGGGCTTTGAGCAGGAGATCGACGGTCACCGTCGGATCGGCGGCCTCCATCTTCGCCAGGCGCGACTGGCTCGTGCCGAGCAGCCTGGCCAGTTCCGCCTGGGTGATGTCCTGCCGGAGTCGTTCGGCCTTGAGACTCGTGGCGAGGGCCAGCTTCAGTTCGATGAACCGGGACTCTTCGGGCGAAAGGCCGAGGAATTCGGCGGCGGTGCCCAGCGTCCAGCCCCTGGATGCGAGCGCCTTCCTCTTCCGGCTATCCATGTCAGTCCTCTGATCGAGAGGCTGGACCTGGCCTCCCCGCCAAGCCAGACGAGTGGCCTGTCTGTGGGCCCGGTGGGAGAGCATATGTCAGATCGGACATATCGTCAAGACCGCGTTGGCATGAATGCCTGTCCCGTCACGGTCTATGCCGACGCATCGCCCTTTCCGGGTGGCGCCCCCGCCCCCCCATGCCTAGCCTGTTCCCCTACCGCGAGTTTCCCGTGACCTTGACCCCAATATCAGGAGCTGACCCGTCATGCCGAACGTGACCCGTCCGCTGGCCGACTGGGCCGCTGCCGTGCGCTATGAGGATCTTCCCGCCGCGGTGGTGCGGGAGTGCCGTCGCTTTCTTTTCGACAGCGTGGGGTGCGCCCTTGGGGGGCTGCGGCAGCATGACTGCCGGATCGCGCTGAAGGTGCTGGGCGAGATTGCGGGGCCGGGGCTCGCCACGGTGATCGGGGCCGGGACGCGGATGGACCCGGTTTCCGCCTCGCTGGCCAATGCGCTGCTGATCCGGGTCATGGACTACAACGACATCTACTGGAAGCAGGATCCGTCGCATCCGAGTGACATCATTCCGGCGGCGTTGGCGATCGCGGAGAGGCAGAGGCTCGGGGGGCGCGAACTGATGGTCGGGATCGCCATCGCCTATGAGATCGAGCAGCGGTTGTGCGAGGTTTCCTTTCCGGGGGTGCGGGAGGTGGGGTGGCATCATGCCACGTTGACGGCGGTGGCCTCACCCATCGTGGCGGGGCGGCTGCTGGGGCTCGATGGGGAGCGGATTCAGCATGCGATCGGGATCTCGGCGTCGCGGCACTGCACGCCGGGGTCGGTCACGGCGGGGAAGTTGACCATGATGAAGAACACGGTCGATCCGTTGGCCGTGCAGAGCGGGGTGCTGGCGGCGCTGCTGGCCGAGCAGGGCTACACGGGTCCTGAGCATGTGCTGGACGGGAAGGAGGGGCTGGGCCACGTCATCAAAACCGACTGGCGGTGGAACATCCTCACCGACGGGCTCGGGCGAGAGCTGGCGCATCCTGCAGTGCGGGATGAAGTCGTTTCCGACCGAGGCGCTCACCCATGCGCCGATCTCGGCCACGCTCGACCTGGTGCGCGACCACGACCTGCGGCCGGAGCAGGTGGCCGAGGTGCGGATCCGGTCGCTCGCTCGGGCGGCGGACATCCTGGCGGATCCGAGCAAGTACGATCCGCGGTCCAAGGAGACGGCGGACCACAGCCTGCCCTACTGCATCGCGGCGGCGATCGTCGATCGGAAGGTCACGCCGGAGCAGTTCGAGGCGGGACGCATCATGGACCCGGTGATCCGGGCGCAGTTGCCCAAGGTGAAGGTCACGGCCGATCCCGAGATCGAGGCGGCGTTCCCCGCGCTGCAGAAGGTCGTGGTGACGATCGTCACCCACGACGGGCGCGAGCTGACCCGAGCCCTCGACTACCCCAAGGGGGATCCGCGCAATCCGATGACCGACGCCGAGCTCGAGGTCAAGTTCGACGCCCTCGCCGAGCCGGTCTGCACGCCGGCGCGGCTGCGCGAGATGAAGGAGGCGCTGGCCGTGGCGGAGCGCGCCCCCGAGGTGAGCGGACTGATGGCCGCGCTGACGGCGGACCGGCCCGTCGGGCGGACCTAGGCCGCGGCGGCCGGCGCCGCCGGCGGTCCGCCCGGCCCGACCCTGCCCCCCTCTCCGGACTTGAAAATCGCCCGCCAACGCGCAAGTTTGGCGGGACCGGAAGCGGCGCCGTGCCGGCGTCGCCCGCGGAAGACGAACCAGCTGGTCGCCGTGCCGCTGCCGACGGGATAGAGCGACGATCCGCTCCAGGCGTGGCCCGCCACGTCGGCGCCGCCGTACTGCGGCCGCACCCAGAAGCGCGCGCCGTCGGGATTGGTCACCTTGTAGTCGAAGGTCACCTCGAGCCGGTCCCCGTTGGGCAGGTAGGAGTGGCTCGGCTCCTCGATGCGGACGTTGCCGAGCCAGTTGGCCCGCGCCAGCCCCGCGGCGAGCATCACCCCCAGCGTGACGAGCATGAACAGACGACGGGAATTCATGGCTTCCCCTCCTCTGCATGTCCCCCCCGCTGCCTCCCGGCCGGAAAACAGCGCGCAGATGATAGCATGTTTTCATTACCCGAGGCGTGGAAATCGGGAGGAAAGCCGTGGCCGCCACGCGGCCCATCACCGGGGTTGAAAATCGCCGGCAAACGCGCAAGTTGGAGTCACCGGGAGCGGCGCCGTGCCGGCGCCGCCCCCCGCCCTTCAGGCCTTTCCCGGAGGACGATCATGGCCCAGACCGTCATCGAGAAGATCACGCAGGCGCACGCCGTCGGACTGACCCGGGGGTGGGAGGTCCACGCGAACGACTTCGTCACGATCCGCCCCGACCATGTCATGACCCACGACAACACCTCGGCGGTGCTGTCGAAGTTCAAGGGGCTCGGCGCGAAGAAGGTGCGCGACCCGCTGCAGCCGGTGTTCGCCCTCGACCACGAGATCCAGAACACCGACCCGAAGAACCTCGCGAAGTACGCCGCCATCGAGGCGTTCGCCAAGGAGCAGGGCATCCGCTTCCACCCGGCCGGCTACGGCATCGGTCACCAGGTGATGGTGGAAGAGGGCTTCGTGAAGCCGGGCGGTTTCGTCGTCGCCAGCGACAGCCACTCCAACATGTACGGCGGGCTCGGCGCGGTCGGCACGCCGATCGTGCGCACCGACGCGGCGGCGGCCTGGGTCACCGGCACGTTCTGGTGGCAGGTGCCGCGCATGATCCGCGTGGTGCTCGAAGGGAAGCTGCGCCCCGGCGTCACCGGCAAGGACGTCATCGTCACGCTGTGCGGCCTCTACAATTCCGAAGAGGTGCTCAACGCCGCGGTCGAGTTCGCCGGGCCCGGCGTGGCGAGCCTGTCGGTGGACGAGCGCCTCGCCATCGCCAACATGACCACCGAGTGGGGCGCCCTCGTCGGCTGGTTCCCGGTCGACGCCGTCACCATCGCCTACCTGCGCCAGCGGCTGGCCAGCCTGACGAAGCGCGGCCTGACCGACCGGCTGACCGAGCCGCAGATCGCCGCCTGGGCCGCCGATCCCCCGCGCTCCGACCCCGACGCCGCCTACGCCGCCGAGATCGTGCTCGACCTGGCCAGCGTCAGCCCGTACGTGAGCGGCCCCGACAGCGTGCAGAAGGCCGCCCCCCTCTCCGAGCTGGCGGCGCAGAAGATCCCGGTGCAGAAGGCCTACCTGCTCTCCTGCGTGAACAGCCGCCTGACCGACCTGCAGGCCGCCGCGAAAGTGATCAAGGGGAAGCAGGTGGCGCCGCAGGTGACCTTCTACGTGGCCGCCGCCTCGAAGTCGGTGCAGGAGGCGGCCGAGGCCGACGGCTCCTGGCAGACCCTCGTGGCGGCCGGCGCGCAGCCGCTGCCGCCGAGCTGCGGGCCGTGCATCGGCCTGGGCACCGGGCTGCTCGAGGCGGGCGAAGTCGGCATCTCCGCCACCAACCGCAACTTCAAGGGGCGCATGGGCAGCCGCGAGGCGAAGTGCTACCTGGCCAGCCCGGCCGTCGTGGCCGCCTCGGCGGTGGCGGGCCACATCGCCGGCCCCGCGGAGATGCAGGTCGAGACCATGCAGCTCGACGAAGCGCTTCCGCGAGTTCACCGCCCGCAAGGCCGCCGTGAAGATCGACATCGTGCCGGGCTTCCCGGCGAAGCTCGAGGGGCGCGCCCTCTTCCTGCCGCAGGACAACCTCAACACCGACGGCATCTACGGCAAGGACTACACCTACCGCGACGACATGACCCCCGAGATGATGGCCCAGGTCGTCATGGCCAACTACGACCCCGCGTTCACGTCGGTCATGCAGCCGGGCGACCTGATCGTCGGCGGTTTCAACTTCGGCACCGGCTCCTCGCGCGAGCAGGCCGTCACCGCGCTGCAGGCCGCGAAGATCGCCCTCGTCATCGCCGGCAGCTTCTCGCAGACGTACCTGCGCAACGCCTTCAACAACGGCTACGCCTGCGTCGAGAGCCCCGATCTCGTCAAGGCGATGAAGGCCGCCTTCGACCCGCGCGTGAAGTCGGGCGACAAGACGATCGTCACCGGCGACACACTGACGCTCGACTTCGCCCGCGCCGTCGCCCTCTGGCGCGGCGCCGAGTACGGCTTCGCGGCCCTCGGCACGACGGTGCAGGAGATCGTCGTGGCGGGCGGCGTGGAGAACCAGGTGCGGCGGGCGCTGGGCAACGGCTGAGCGGCGGCGGTTGCGTGATACGGGAGAGGGCGGCCGTGGGGCCGCCCTTTCCCATTTGCGGCGTGACGTATCAGAACAACTGCGACAGCAGCGTGCGCGCCGGCACCGCGACGGGATCGCGCCGGGTGAAGGCGTCGACCGGCACGTAGGGCAGCTCGGCCACGATCTGGAAGGCGTGTGCAGCGCCCGTGGCGGCCTGGAAGTGCTTCAGCGCCGGCGACGGCGAGTCGTCCGACAGCTTCGCCTCGACCAGGAACCACGGTTTGCCGTCGCGGACGACGACGAAATCCACCTCGCGACCTTCGCTGTCCCGGATGTAGCGCAGTTCGAAGGCGCCCAGACCGAGGTCCGACCAGCCCTCGACCGCCTTCAGGAGGTGGCAGGCGCAGAGCGTTTCGAAGCGCTTGCCCGGCTCCGCCAGGCCCGACCAGTCCCGGAGGTACCAGCGGGGCTCCTTGCGCAGCGCCCGGGTGATGCTCTGGTACCAGGGACGCACAATGAAACCGTGGTGGAGCGAGCAGAGCGTGGCGATCCAGGAGCGCACGGTGTTCTCGCTCACGCGCACGGCCTTCGCCAGCGAGCTGTACACGAGCGGCTCTCCGGAGCGCTCCGCAAGCAGCCGCTCGAGCATTCCGAGCTGGTCGAGTTCCTGGATGCGCGTGAGGTCGCGGATGTCCTCGCGCAGCAGTTGCGTGCGCCGCAGTCCGCGCCAGCGCGTCGTGAAGGTGGCGGTGCGCCGGGTGAACGGTTCCGGAAATCCCCCGTGCTCCCACAGCGCCCGCCAGTCAGCCTCGGCCACGGGGAGCGGCGGACGGAGCGGCCCCGCGGGCAGAACCGGATCGGCCACCTCGGCCACGCTGAAGGGGTGCATGCGCAGCGGGAAGTAGCGCCCCATCAGACTGTCCCCCCCGCGACGGTATTGATCCAGTCGCGAGGAGCCGGTCACGATGATCCGCGTCCGGCTCTCGTAGGTGTCGAAGAACCCCTTGAGGAATTGCCGCCACCGCCGGTACTTGTGCAGTTCGTCGAAGACGATGACCGGCGGCTGCCCGGCCAGACGGTCCAGATCGGCGTGCCTGGCCACCGCCCCCGCGCCGGCCACGATCACCTCCCGGTGATCCTCATTGTCCCAGTTGAGATAGACGGTCCCCACGTCCCGGCAGGTGGTCGTCTTGCCGACCTGACGTGGTCCGCCGACAAAGACCATCTGGCGCTCCTCGGCCAGGTGGCGCTTCAGGGCCGACGTGTAGACGCGGGAACGAATCATGGCGGGAATATTTCATATCACTGCGGAATGGTCAAGAAAATAACGCAGTTGCCTTCGGAATAATCAAACTCGCTGCGCCGCTTTGGCTTAATCTGTCATAAATCGTCGCTGGCCGCGCTTGCGCCGGCGCAAGCGCGCGGGCCGGCAGCGTAATCCGCCCCGTGACGTCCGCCTCAGCCCGCCGCCGGCGGCGTCGGTCCCGGGCCGCCCTTGCCGGTCAGCTTGTCGGCGAGGCGGCCGAGGTGCTGCTTCAGTTCCGCCGCTTTCGGGGCCAGGCCGTCGGGCGTCAGCTTGTCCACGATCACCGGCATCACCTCGGCGAATTTCGCGGCCGCGGCATCGACCGTCAGGTCTGCTTTCTGGGCGAACTTTTCCAGCTCGGGGCCGAGCGCGGCCTTCATCTGGGCGGCGGTGACCGGCAGGTTCTTCCCTTTGGCGATCCACGACTGCGCCTGTTCCCTGAGACCTGCCTGTTCGAACTTCGCCACGAGGCCGTCGAGGCCGTTGTCCATGCCCGCGATCAGCTTCAGGGCCTGGGCGGCGGTCTTGTTGCCCTCGGCGCCCGGTCCGTACTTTTCCTGCAGCTTGCCGGCGAGATCGTCGAAGATGGACATCGCTCTCCCCCGATCGTGACAGGTATGATGCGCTCCGGCGACGGCGCGCGCGCGGCGCCTCCACATGGTAGCAGGAATCGCCGGGGGGACAACGGCGCGGCGGGAGCGGAGTCATGGTTGCCGAAACTGTTCTGGGGATCCTGGCCGGCGTCGCGCTGGCGCTGCCGGTTCTGGCCCTGATCGGGCTGACCGCGCTGGCCGGCCTCGCGCTGCGCCGGCGACGTCGGCCGACCCGTAAGGAGGCCTTATGATCCCGTATCCCCTCGCGGCGATCCCCCCCACGATCGCCTGGTGCGCGATCCATTCCCTGTGGATCGCCCCGCGCGTGCAGCGACGGCTGCGCGGGGCGCTCGGCGCCTGGGAGCGGCTGGCCTACGTCGTCGTGGCGGCGACAAGCCTGGCGGTCCTGCTGTGGTGGGTGCGAGGACTGCCGCATCACACGCTCCTGCGCTTCGACGGGGCGCTGGCCGTCGTCCGCTGGGCGGGGCTGGCGGCGGCGATGGCGCTCATGGTGGCGGGAGCGCGGGCGTACGACGGCCTGGCGTTCCTCGGGTTGCGCCAGATCGCGGCGCGGCGGGACGGAGGGAGCGCCGGCTCCGGCGGAGTTGCGCCGGGACGGCGTCCTGGCGCGGGTGCGCCATCCATGGTACGGCGGCGGCCTGCTGATCGTGCTGTTCGCGCGCGACGTGACCGACGTCGGCGCGGCGTACCGCGCGGTGTTCCTGCTCTACTTCCTGGTCGGCGCCCGGCTCGAGGAGCGCAAGCTGCTCGCGGAGTTCGGCGACGCCTACGCGCGGTACCGGCGGGACGTGCCGGCGTTCTTCCCCTGGCGGCGGCCGCGGCGCGCCTGCGTGGAAGGGGCCGTCCGGTGACCGACGCCACCGAGACCCGCCGCGGCATCCTCTACGGCTTCCTCGCCTACGGCTGGTGGGGGTTCATCGCCCTCTATTTCCGGGCCGTGCAGACGGTGACGCCGCTCGAGGTGCTGTCGCACCGCATCATCTGGTCGGCGCTGTTCCTGCTCCTGTTCGCGGCCGCGCGCGGGCGGTTGCGCGATCTCGCCGCCGCCGTCCGCCACCGGCGCACCCTGCTCGCGCTGGCCGCCACGACGGTCCTTATCGCCATCAACTGGTACGTCTTCATCGTGGCCGTCACGACCGGGCACGTGCTGCAGGCGAGCCTCGGCTACTACATCAACCCGCTGGTGAACGTCCTGCTCGGCTTCCTCTTCCTCGGGCGAGCGGCTGCGCGACGGCGCAGCGCTGGAGCGTGCTGCTGGCGGCCGTGGGAGTGGCCTGGCTCGGGGCGAGCTTCCGGGAAGTGCCGGTCGTGGCGCTGGTGCTGGCCACGAGCTTCGGCCTGTACGGACTGCTGCGCAAGACGGTGCGCGCCGACGCGCTGACCGGGCTCACCTTCGAAACGCTGCTGCTGCTGCCGGCGGCGGCGCTGTTCCTCGTGCGGGCGCACGCGGCAGGACAGCTGGCGTTCCTGCACCGGGGCGCGGGGCTCGACCTGCTGCTCGTGGCGGCCGGCCCGATCACGGCGCTGCCGCTGCTCTGGTTCGCCAACGCGGCGCGCCGCCTGCGGCTCGCCACGATCGGCTTCCTGCAGTACCTGTCGCCATCGCTGCAGTTCCTGCTCGCGGTGACGGTGTTCGGCGAGCGCTTCACGCCGGCGCACCGCGTGGCGTTCGGCTGCATCTGGACGGCGCTGGCGATCTACACCGTGGACGCGGTCCGCGCCGCGCGCGCGCCGGCCCGGCCCTGACGCACCCGCGCCGCTCAGCCGATCGTGACCAGGGCGATGCCGCCGAACGCCAGCAGGCTGGCGGCGACCTTGCGCCGGGTGAACGGCTCGCGCAGCAGGCAGGCGGCGAGGATCAGCACGAAGATGGTGCTCGTCTGGTTGATGATCGCCGCCGCGCCGGCGCGGGTGAACTTCATGCCGGCGATCCAGAGGATCAGCGCCAGGTAGGAGCTGAGCACCGCGGCCGGCAGCAGGTGGCGCCAGGCGCGCCCGGGGCGCAGGACGCCCAGGTGGATGCGGCGGTTCCGCGAGATCACCGCCACCGGCGCCAGCACGGCCAGCGCCCCGAACTGCCGCATGGCGGTGGCCCAGATGACCGGCACCCGCTCGAGGGTCGGCTTGGCGATGACGATGCCGATCGCCACCGTCAGCATGGCGAGCGCCCCGCAGACGAAGCCGGTCACCAGCCGCCGGCGGGTGGCGCCGGGCGGCGGCGCGTGTCCCGAGGCGAGCAGCAGCCCCGCGATGACCAGCACCATGCCGGCCAGCTGCGGCGCCGTCAGCCGCTCGTCGAGCCAGAGGAAGGCGAGCAGCACGACGAACGGCGAGTAGAGGCAGTCCACGATCGCCGTCAGCCCGGCCCCCATGCGGTCCAGCGCGACGTGGAACAGGGTGTCGGACAGGGCGATGCCGATGATGCCGCTGGCGACGAGGATCAGGCAGTCGCGCAGCGGCGCCACGCCCCACGGCGCCGTGCCCATGACCGCCAGCGTCACGACGAACAGCACCGACGACACCGACGACGCGGTACAGGTTCAGCGCGAACGGCGAAACCGTGTCCACCGACTTCTTGAGCATGATCATCGCCAGCGCCCAGACGACCGCGCAGCCCAGCGAAAACAGTTCGCCCACGGGCCGGCCCCTTCCCGCCGCGCGGCCGGCAACGCGCCGGTGCGGCGGTCCAAGGTAGCCCGCGGCGCCCCGCGATACCAGCGCCGCCCGCACCTTGGCCCAGCAGCGCCGCCTTGGTCAGGCACTCGGCGTACTCGGCCGCCGCCACGGAATCCCAGACGATGCCGCCGCCGACGCCGTACTCCGCCGCGCCGGCGCCCGGTCGCGCGAGCACCGTGCGGATGGCCACGTTGAACTGGGCGCGCCGTCCCGGCGGCACGAAGCCGATGGCACCGGTGTAGAGCGCCGCGGGGCGCGCGTTCGAGCTCGGCGATGATCTCCATGGTGCGCGCCTTCGGCGCGCCGGTGACCGAGGCGCACGGAAACAGCGCGGCGAAGATCTCGGGCAGCGGCGCCGCGGTGCGCGCCGCCACCGTGGAGGTCATCTGCAGCACCGTCGGGTAGCGCTCGACGTCGAAGCAGCCGCGGCACCTCGACGCTGCCCAGGCTGGGCGATCCGCCCGAGGTCGTTGCGCATCATGTCCACGATCATGACGTTCTCGGCGCGCTCCTTGGCCGAGGCGCGCAGGGCGCGCGGCCAGCGCGCCGGTCGTCGCGCCGCGTCGCGGCCGCGCGGCGGCGGTGCCCTTCATCGGCCGCGTCACGATGCGCGTCGCCGTCGAGCCGGAAGAACAGCTCGGGCGAGGCCGAGACGACCCAGTCCTCCCCCGTGTCGAGGAACGCGCTGCAGCCGGACCGCTGCCGCCGCTGCAGGGCGAGGAAGAACGCCCACGGATCGCCCCGCAGCCGCGAGCGCAGACGCAGGGTCAGGTTGACCTGGTAGGTGTCGCCGGCCGCGATGTGCTCCTTCACGCGGGCCACCGCCGCCGCGTGCGCCCGGGCCGTCAGGGAGGGGCGCCACGCCTGCGCGTGCCAGCCGGCCGCCCGGCGCGCCGCCGGGGGCCGGCGGCCCAGCCGCGCGTCGTCGTGAAAGCCGAACCAGGCGGCCGGCGCGCCCGCCGCCGGGCCGCTGGCCGCCGGGCCGGCGGGGCGGGGCGTCCAGACCGTCAGCGCCGGATCGAACGCCGGCGCCGCCTCATACGCCACGAAGCCGACCGCGATCCGGCCGCGGGCGGTCTGCGCCTGCACTTCGCGCAGCAGATCGGGCACCTCGGCGGCGGTCCGCGCCACCACCACGCCGCGCGGCGCGGCGCAGATCAGCCACCCTCCCGGTCCGCTGCGCGGATCGAGCCGCAGCACGCACGTTCCCGGCGGCAGGGAACGGACGGACGGATCGAAGCCGGCGGGCTGCGCGCTGAGCGATGTCATGCCGGGAATCTAACCCATCATCACGCACGGATCATCCCCCGGGACCTGTCGGGCCAACCGGCCCGGCCGCCCGGCGCGAAGATCCGCTGTCCAACGACCCCGCCCGCGTCTATCTATGGGGGATGCCCGCCCCGACGCCAGCAACGTCCCCGACCCTGCGCGAGACCTTCGCGGCGCTGCGCCACCGCAACTACCGGCTCTGGTTCGGCGGCCAGTTCGTCTCGCTCATCGGCACGTGGATGCAGGGCGCCGCCCAGGGCTTTCTCGTCTACCAGCTCACGCATTCGCCGGTCTACCTCGGCTACGTCGGCTTCGCGGCGGGACTGCCGGCCTGGCTGTTCACGCTCTACGGCGGCGTGATCGCCGATCGCGTGTCGCGGCGACGCCTCATCCTGGCCACGCAGACCTCGATGATGCTGCTGGCCCTGGTGCTGGCCGCGCTGGTTTTCGCGGGGATCGTCCGGCCGTGGCACATCCTGGTGCTGGCGTTCTGCGGCGGCATCGTCAACGCCTTCGATGCGCCCGGCCCGGCAGGTGTTCGTGGTCGATCTCGTCGAGCGCGAGGACCTGACGAACGCGATCGCGCTCAACTCCACCATGTTCAACGCCGCCACCGTCGTCGGCCCGGCGATCGGCGGCGCGGTCTACGCCTGGCTCGGACCGGCCTGGTGCTTCACGATCAACGGCATCTCCTACCTCGCGGTCATCGCCGGACTGCTGCTGATGCGCCTGCACGGCGCGCGCCCGGCGGCCCCGCGCGCGTCGGTGCGGGCCGATCTGCGGGAGGGATTCGCCTACATGGGGAGCGACGCCACCGCGCGCGCGCTCGTGGCGACGGTCGGCGTCGTGAGCGTGGTCGCGGTGGGCCTGGTCACCCTGATGCCGGCCTGGTCGGTCAACATCCTGCACGGCGGCGTACGACTGAACGGGGCGTTGCTGTCGGCGCGCGGCGCCGGCGCGATGATCGGCGCCCTGATGATCGCGATGCTCGGCCGGCGCCGCTTCCGCGGCCGGCTGCTCACGCTCGGCACCGTGCTGCTGCCGGTCACCCTGCTGGTTTTCGCCGTCCTGCGCTGGCTGCCGGCCGCGCTGGCGGCGCTGGTGGGCATCGGCTGGAGCTTCATGGTGATCGTCAACACCACGCTGGCCCTGCTGCAGACCCGTCTCCCCGACGCCCTGCGCGGCCGCGTGATGAGCATCTACACGATGGTGTTCTTCGGCAGCATGCCGATCGGCGCCCTCGCCTCGGGGGCGGCCGCTCACCGCTGGGGCGCGCCGGTCACGGTAGCGGGCGGCGCCACGCTCCTGCTGCTGTTCGCCGGCTTCGCCTGGTGGCGCTGGCCGGTGTTGCGCCGCCTGCCGTGACCGCGCCAGCCCGCGCCCGGGTATCCTAGTTCGACCCTGGCTTGTGCCGGGCGGTTGTTGTTTCCCAGGTCGGCGGCCTCACGATCGTGGCTCCAGAAGCGAGGATTACGCTGTCAGGGAGGAGACTCGTTCTCAGATCGTGGGTTGTTGCCTGTCTGACAAAATCCGCCCGCTGTTTCAGGTGGAACGAGCTGTGTCCGGGAGGGAAGATGAACCCGAGTCGCTTCTTCGGGAAGTACGACCGCAATCCATCGACGGCAGCGATGAGATCGCTGTCCGCGGACACGATGAGCGCCGTATCGAATGAGTCTTCGGCGGCCTCGCCCATGATTTGGGCAACCATATTGGCGTCTGTCTTCTTCTCTTCGAATGTTTCATAATACTGGCCGCACGTCCGGCAACGCCGTTTGATCTTTTGAAAGTCTCCAAGCACGACGCGCACACCTATTGACTTCAAAGCGGCAACGTACAGGCGATGCCTTCCGGTTCTCGCCTTATCCCATTTCGGATAAGCCGTGAAATATCTAGTGCTTATCGCCCTCTCTGTACCCGGCCGCATGAACCGTTGGGCCAATTTGGACACATCCAGCCATTTCAATTCGGGGGCGTTCAGGTCTTTGATCGCGTGATACAGGTTGAACCCGTCTATCAGCACCAGGACCCTTGTCATATGCCCAACCCTTCCCAGACAACGGCACAAAAAAAATCCCGGCCCCTTAGGGCCGGGCACATGGGAACGAAATCCCATGTGGGGTATACGGGGACAGTATCGGCTCGATCAGACTATGAGTCAAGCGTATTTTCTTCGCAATTGATGCCCTCACGGCATCATTGGCGGCCACAACGGGTGGCCGGCTGTCGTACAATCATGATACAAGTCCTCGCCAATACCGGTCCCGGCTGCCATGAACGGGGAATGGCCATGTCGGAAAACGAGCAGCGCGACGCGCGGATCCACGTCGAGATCGAGGTCCTGAAGCGGTACGGCCTGCGCTGGGCCGTGCTGGCCGCCTGGACGGACGAACTGCACGGCCGCGGCGCGATGCTGCCGGCCACCCTTGCCGGTCAGCTCGAGGCGGCAAGGGTCAAGATCTCCTCCGGCTGCTTCTCGAGCTGCGAAGTGGGCTGCGACCTGTCCGCCATCGAGGCGACGCTCGTGCCGGCCGACGCCACCGGCGCCCAGAGCAACGTCAGCTTCTGGCTGGAACTGCTCGGGCGCGCCATGGAGGACGACGACGGCATGGAGCGGCTGCTCCGCCTGCCGGCGGTCCGCTTCCACTACGCCGGCTGCGGCTTCGGCCGCTGTGCCTGCGGCGAAGCCTGAGCCGGACCGCTCCGGTCGGCGTGGCCGTCCGGGGCCGCTCGTGCTAGCATGCCGGCGTGCGTATCGAGACCATCAATCCCGCCACGGGCGAGGCCAGCGGCGCCTACGAGACCATGTCCCCGGACCTGGTCGAGGACGTTGCCGCGCGGGTGCATGCCGCGCAACGCGTCTGGCGAAATGTCCCTTTGCCGGAACGGGCCGCCCTCCTCCTCCACCTCGCCGGCACGTTGCGCGCGAACCACGAGGTGCACGCCCGCCTGATCACGCTGGAGATGGGCAAGCCGATCGCCGAGGCGCGCGCCGAGGTGGAGAAGTGCGCCTGGCTCTGCGAGGTCTACGCCGCCAACGGGGAGGCCTGGCTGCGCGAGGAGGAGGTCGTCGCCGACGGCCGCCAGCACCGCGTCGTCTACGAGCCGCTCGGGGTCGTGCTGGGCGTCATGCCGTGGAATTTCCCCTTCTGGCAGGCGCTGCGGTTCGCCGTGCCGGCGCTGCTGGCCGGCAACGCCGGCCTGCTCAAGCACGCCGCCAACGTGCCGGGCTGCGCGCGGGCGATCGAGGCGGCGTTCCGCGAGGCCGGCTTCCCGCCGGATCTTTTCCGCACCGTCTTCGCCGACCACGCCACCGTGACGCGCTCGTGACCGGCGACCTGGTGGCCGGCGTCTCGCTCACCGGCAGCACCGCAGCGGGCGAACGGATCGGCGAAACGGCCGGCGAGCGCTCAAGAAGGTCGTGCTGGAGCTGGGCGGCTCCGACCCGTTCCTCGTCCTGGCGGACGCCGAGGTCGAGATCGCCGCGCGCCAGGCGGTGCAGGGGCGGTTCCTGAACGGCGGCCAGAGCTGCATCGCCGCGAAGCGCTTTCATCGTCGTGGAGCCGCTGGCGGACGCGTTCACCGCCCGCTTCGGCGAGCTGGCGGCCGCGCTGGTCGTGGGCGATCCGCTCGACGCACGGACGCAGCTCGGCCCGCTGGTGAACGCGGCCGCGCGCGCGGAGCTCGACGCGCAGGTCGCCGCCAGTGTCGCGGCGGGCGCCCGTCTCGTCACCGGCGGCCGCCCCCTCGACCGGCCCGGCTTCTTCTACGCCCCGACCGTCCTCGCGGGAGTCACGCCGACCATGCCGGTGGCGCGCGAAGAGGTCTTCGGACCGGTCGCGCCGGTCATGGTCGTGAAGGACGAGGCGGCGGCGATCGCCCTCGCCAACGAGACCGACTTCGGACTGGGCGCGAGCGTCTGGACGCGCGACCTCGCCCGCGGCGAGCGCGTGGCGCGCCGTCTCGAGGCCGGAGCCGTCTTCGTCAACAGCATCGTCAAGTCCGACCCGCGCCTGCCGTTCGGCGGCGTCAAACGGAGCGGCCTGGGCCGGGAACTGTCGCGCCACGGGCTGCGCGAGTTCGTCAACATCAAGGGGCTGAGCGTGTACGATCATGGCTGACGGCGGCATCCGGCTGCGCACCAGCCTGCCCCGGGGGATCCGTACCTGATCCCCCGCGCCCCGGATCCCTGCGCCCTGATCATCTTCGGCGCCACCGGCGATCTGACCCGCCGCAAGCTCGCTCCCGCCCTCTACAACCTCGCGCGCGAGCGCGCCCTGCCCCGCGCGTTCGCCGTCGTGGGGGTGAGCCGTTCGGTCGGCGAGGATGACACGCTGCGCGCGGCCCTGCACGCGGCCGTGGTCCGCGCCGCCGGCACCGCACCGTTCGACACCGCCACCTGGGAGGCTCTGGCGTCGGCCCTGACGACGGTCGCGGGCGACCTCGACGACCCGGCCACCTACGTCCGCCTGCGCCGGAAGCTGGAGCAGGTGCGACGCGGCGCGCGGCACGTGCGGCAACCGCCTCTTCTACCTGCGCCGTCCCGCCGGACGCGTTCGCCGGCGATCCTGGTCCGGCTGCGCGAGGCGCGGGCCTGCTGGCCGGCCCGGACGGCCGCGCCCTGGTCGCGCGTCATCGTCGAGAAGCCGTTCGGCCGCGACCTCGCCTCGGCGCGCGAGCTGAACCGGCTCGTCGCGGAGCGTGCTCGACGGAGGACCAGATCTTCCGCATCGACCACTACCTGGGCAAGGAGACGGTCCAGAACATCCTCGTCTTCCGCTTCGGCAACTCGATCTTCGAGCCGCTGTGGAACCGCAAGTACGTCGACCACGTGCGAGATCACGGCGGCCGAGGAGATCGGCGTGGAGCGCCGCGGGCGCGTTCTACGACCAGGCCGGCGTGCTGCGCGACATCGTGCAGAACCACCTGCTGCAGGTGCTCGCGCTGGTCGCGATGGAGCCGCCGGTCTCCTTCGCGCGCCGACGACATCCGCGACGAGAAGCTCAAGGTCCTGCGCGCGCTGCGCCCGTGGACGCGCCGGACGTCGCCGCCCGCACGCGGTGCGCGGCCAGTACCGCGGCTACCGCGACGAGCCGGGGCGTGGCGCCCGGCTCGCGCACGCCGACCTACGCCGCGCTCGCGCGTGCGCTCGACAACTGGCGCTGGCAGGGCGTGCCGTTCTACCTGCGCGCCGGCAAGCGGCTGCGCCGCCGGCTGACCGAGGTGTCGATCCACTTCCAGAGCATCCCCACCTGCCTCTTCGGCCGCGACGACGTCTGCCAGCTCGTGCGAGCCCAACGTGCTCTGCCTGCGCATCCAGCCCGACGAGGGGATCGGCATGCGCTTCGTGACCAAGGTCCCGGGCGACGATCTGGCCGTCGCCGACGTCGCCATGGACTTCGACTACGCCGGCGCGTTCGCGCGCGCCGCGCCCGAGGCCTACGAGCGGCTGCTGCTGGACGCGATGCGCGGCGACGCCACCCTGTTCGCGCGCCGCGACGAAGTGGAGCTGGCCTGGGCCTTCATCGATCCGCTCCTGCGCGCCTGGGACGCCGCGCCGGACGCTCCCGCCGAATACGAGCCCGGCAGCGACGGCCCGCCGGCGGCCCGCGATCTGCTGGGCGCCGCAGGGCGCCGCTGGAGGCCGCTCTCGTGAGCGGGGGGGCGCGCATCGTGGCCGCCGAGCGCCGCCGCGGCGACCCGGCTGGCCGCGCGCTGGCTGGCGGCGCGCATCGCGCAGGCCGCGTTCGCGCGGGGCGCCTGCTCGATCGCGCTGGCGGGAGGCGAGACACCGCGCCCGATGTACGCGCTGCTGGCCGTCTTCGCCCCTGGCCGAAAGCGTGCCGTGGTCGCGGGTCGACCTCTGGTTCGGCGATGAACGGGCCGTGCCCCCCACCGCCGCGGCCAGCAATTTCCGCATGGTCTGCGAAGCGTTCGCGCCGCTGCTGGCCGACGTCGCCACCAACCGGCCGCGGCTGCACCGCATCGAGGCCGAGCGCGGCGACCCCGCGGCGGCGGCCGCCGAATACGACGCTGCGGCGCCGGCGCAGTTCGACATCGTCGTGCTCGGGATCGGCGCCGACGGCCACACCGCCTCGCTCTTCCCCGGCTCGCCCGCGCTCGGCGAGACCCGCCGTGGCTACGTGGCGGCCGACGTGCCGGCCCTGCCGCCGGGGCGCGTCACGCTCACGCCGCTCCGCCTCGCCGCCGCCGGCGATCTGCTCGTGCTGGCCACGGGCAGCGCGAAGGCCGAGGCGGTCGCGGACGCGCTCTGCGGCCCCTGGCACCCCTCGCTCTGCCCCGCGCAGCTCGCGCGACAGGGCACCTGGATTCTGGACGTCCCGGCCGCGTCACGGCTGGCCGAAGCCGAGCCGGAGAAGAGGGAGCCGTGACCGGATCCACCTCCGCCGCCACCGATTTCGCCGTACTCGGCGTGGGCGTGATGGGATCGAACCTCGCCCTCAATCTGGCCGACAGCGGTCTGCGCGTGGCGGTCTGGGACCACACGCCGCGGCTGATGGACGGACTCCTGGCGGCGCATCCGGAGGCCCGGCTGGCCGGCCTGCGCTCGCTGCCGGAACTGGCCGCCTCGCTCACGCGCCCCCGGCGCCTGTTGATCATGGTCACGGCAGGCGGGCCGGTCGACGCGGTGCTGACCGCGCTGCGCCCGCTGCTGACGCCGGGCGACGTCATCCTCGACGGCGGCAACTCCTGGTACGAGGACACGCGCCGGCGGGCCGCCGACCTGGCCGCGTCCGGCCTCGCCTTCTTCGGCTGCGGCGTGTCGGGCGGCGAGGAGGGGGCGCGCCACGGGCCGTCCCTGATGCCGGGCGGCCCCGCCTCCGCCTATCCCCTCGTGCGCGGCGTGCTCGAGGCGATCGCCGCGCGCACCGAGGCCGGTCCGTGCGTGACGCTGGTCGGCCCCGACGGCGCCGGCCATTTCGTCAAGATGGTGCACAACGGCATCGAGTACGGCGACATGCAGCTCATCGCCGAGGCGTACGACATCCTGCGCAAGACTCTCGCGCTGCCGGCTCCGGCCATCGCCGAGATCTTCGCCCGCTGGAACGAGGGCCCCCTCGCCTCGTTCCTGATCGAACTGACGGCGCGGGTGCTGGACGTGCGCGACGAGGCCACGGGCGAACCGCTGGTCGATCTGGTGCTCGACCGGGCGGGACAGAAGGGGACCGGCATGTGGACGGCGCGCGTCGCGCTCGAATTCGGCGTGCCGGTGCCGACCATCGCCGCCGCCATCGATGCGCGCAATCTCTCCGCCCTGCGCGAGGAACGGCTGGCGGCGAGCGGGCGCCTGGCCGGCCCCCGAACCGGCGCCGGTGACCGCCGCGGCCGCCGCCGACGTCGTCAACGACCTGCACGACGCCCTGCTGGCGGGCCGGATCTGCGCCTACGCCCAGGGGATGCGCCTGATCGCCACCGCCTCCGCCACGCACGACTGGAACGTCGATCCGGCGGAACTGGCGCGCATCTGGAAGGGGGGATGCATCATCCGCGCCCGGATGCTCGACCCGATCCGCGCCGCGTTCACCCGCGACCCCGCGCTGCCCAGCCTGTTGCTGGACGACGAATTTCGCGCCCGGCTGCGCAGCGCCGGTCCCGGCTGGCGCCGCACCGTGGCCCTGGCCCAGGCGCACGGCGTGCCGGTCCCGGCGCTCGCCGCGAGTCTTGCCTACCATGACGGTTACCGCAGCGCGCGCCTGCCGCAGAATCTCACGCAGGCCCAGCGCGACGCCTTCGGCGCCCATACCTACGAACGGATCGACCGCCCGGAGGCGGGCGCCATCCACACGCCGTGGCTCGCGAACCGGAACGACGGCACGCCGGGAAGTGCGCCATGAGGGGAGCCCTGCCGGACGCACCCGGGGCCGCCATTTTCCGGGAACCCCGTACGTCGGCCGGGGTTTTCCTGCCCGTCCATCCGGACCCCCCCGACGGTCGCCTTCCCGTGAGAGGAGCCCATCATGCACAGAAGAATGCGGACCGGCGTGCTGCCGGTCACCCTGGCGATCGCCGCTCTGTTGACGCTCGCCATGACCAGCGGCGCGCTGGCCTCGCCCCGCCGCCTCGCCTCCGCCCGGCCCCGCCGAAGCCCCCGCACCGCCGGCCGCTCCGACGCACGCCTGGCTGGGAGTCGAACTGCAGGACGTCGACGAGGAAATGGCGAAGGCCCTCGACCTGCGCGACGGCGAGGGCGCCCTCGTGAACCGGGTCGTCGACGACTCGCCGGCCGCCGAGGCCGGGCTGCAGGACGGCGACGTGATCGTCAGCTTCGACGGCCAGCGCGTGCGCGACGCCAACGAGCTGACCAGCGCCGTCCGCGACGCGAAGCCGGGCGCCCGGGCGCCGGTCGTCGTCATGCGCGACGGCGGGAAGAAGACCATCAAGGTGGAGCTCGGCAGCCGCAAGACGCCGGCCGCCGGCTTCGCCCCCGATCTCGAAGCCCTGCACAAGGGTCTGGCCGACCGGATGATCTACATGCACCGGGGCGAGGAGGCGACGGCGAGCTCCCCCATGATGTGGACCATGGGCGACGAGCCGAACGCCTTCCTCGGCATCCAGATGGGCGCCCTGACGAAGCAGCTCGGCCGCTACTTCGGCGCCCGCGACGGCGAGGGGGTCCTGGTCAACGAGGTCATCGACGACTCCCCGGCCGCGCGGGCCGGCATCGAGGCGGGCGACGTGATCCTGCGCCTGAGCGATCGCGCCATCAGCGGTCCCGACGACGTGCGGAACGCCCTGCGCAAGGCCGAACCGGGCGACAAGCTCAGCGTCACTGTCCTGCGCGATCATGCCGAACGCACGTTCGAAGTCACCCTCGGCGAACCACCCCGTGACCGGCAGCCCCGCATGCTGAAGCGCGAGTTCCGGGAAGACGGTCCCGGCAACGTGTTCATCCACAAATTCCCCGCCCCCCGCGAGGACGACACGGCCATCGAGGACGAAGAGACCGGGGACGACGAACACAGGATCATCATCCGCCGCTTCGCCCCCGAGGCGGAGCAGGGCGGCGAAACCCAGGCGCTGCGCGAGGAACTGCAGGAACTGCGCGCGGAAGTCGAGCGTCTGCGCGAGGAGATGAGCCGCAGACGCTGAGCCTTGTCGGTCCCGCCACCTTCGCTTCCCGTCGACAGCAGGGGCGCCCATCAGGGCGCCCTTTGCGCTTGAAGCCTCCATCAAAACGGGGTAGGGTCCATCAAAATGAAGGAGGGAGCCATGCGCGTCGAAGACCTGAACATCGGCGAATTGGTGGAGTTCGACTCCGAGGACGGCGTGGTCCGCTTCGCCGGTCAGCGCGCGCTCATCATCGACGCCACGGCGAAGGGAAACCTGCGCAAGGAGCTGATCAACCACTTCGGCCTCAGCACCGCGCGCGCCATCCTCACCCGGTTCGGCTTCGTCCAGGGCTGGCGCATGGCCGAGGCGATGCAGGACCTGTTCCAGTGGGAGAGCGAGGAGGACTGGCACCATGCGTGCGGGCGCATCCACATGCTCGACGGCATGTACCGCCTGGGGCCGGGCACGCCCGGTTCGCTGACGAAGGAGGGCCTGACGCTCGTCGGCTCGTACGAGGCGGAGCAGCACATCGCCCACCTCGGGCGCAGCGACACCTCCGTGTGCTGGACGATCTGCGGTCTCACGAGCGGCTACCTGAGTCGGGCGATGGGCAAGGAGATCTACGTTCTCGAGGAGCGCTGCATCGGACGGGGCGACGCCGCCTGCCACCTCCTCGCCCGGACGCTCGAGGAGTGGGGCGACGAGCGGGCCGAGGAGCTCCGCTTCTACCGCGTCGAGAACCTCAAGGAATGGCTCGAACCGTCGCTCCACCGGATCACCGAGAACCTCAAGGAGGCCGAAAAGAAGCTCCGCGAGAGGAAGCGCGTGCTCGCCCGCGTGGCCCCCGAGGTCGAGGATCCGCTCGGGATGATCGCCCGGAGCGCCGCCATGCGGCGTCTCGTCGACCTCGCCCGGCGGATCGCGAAGGTGGACTCCACCGTCCTCATCACGGGCGAGAGCGGGACGGGCAAGGAGCTCATCGCGCATCTGGTGCACGACGAGTCCGCCCGCGCCGCGGGTCCGTTCATCGCCGTCAACTGCGGCGCGATCACCGAGTCCCTCCTCGAGAGCGAACTCTTCGGCCACGCGCGCGGCGCGTTCACGGGCGCCGCGCAGGACCGGGCCGGCCTGTTCGAGGCGGCCAACGGCGGCACGCTGCTGCTCGACGAGATCGGCGAGGTCTCGCCCGGCATGCAGGTCAAGCTGCTGCGGGTCCTGCAGGAGCGCGAGATCCGCCGCGTCGGCGAGAACAAGAGCCGGCCCGTGAACGTGCGGGTGATGGCCGCGACGAACCGCGAGCTCGCCGCGGACATCGCCGACGGGCCGCTTCCGCAAGGACCTGTACTACCGGCTGAACGTGGTCCAGCTGCACGTGCCGTCGCTCCGGGATCGGCGGGAGGACATCCTGCCGCTGGCGCGCGTGCTGCTGGCCGAGGCGGCCGCGCGGCTCAAGCGCCCGGTCACCGGGCTGTCGCCGCGCGCCGCGGACCAGCTCCTGCGGTACGACTGGCCGGGCAACGTGCGCGAACTGGAGAACGCCATGGAGCGCGCCGTCGCGCTCGGCCGCGCCAGCCTCATGGAGCTCGACGATCTGCCCGAGGAGGTCCGGCAGGCGATCCCGACCCCGTCGGTTTCCGGTCCGGTGAGGGCGCTCGACGAGATCGAGAAGGACTACATCCTGGCGGTGCTCGATCTCAACGGCGGCAACCAGACCCGCACGGCCGAGCAGCTCGGCATCGGTTCGGCGACGCTCTACCGGAAGCTCAAGAGCTACGGCGTCGTTCGTGGCGCTCGCGCCGCGAGAGACGAACATTCCGAGTCTTGCTGAGGTCGACCCGCCCCGGGTGATCGGCCCGCCGCTGGCTGCGGTCGACCCGCCCCGCATCCCGGAACCCGTTGGCGACCGCCCGTCAGGTGACGGCATCCGTCTGCCGATGATACTGATTGCTCCGATCGATGTGGCGGCGCGGACATCCTGACCTATACTATCCAGTTGCGCAGCAGACCAGGGGGGCGCCCGCCAGAGAGGGGTGACCATGCCGCCGAAAACCACGTCCCAGCTCATGGCGGAGAATGCCGGTCTTCGCAAGCGCCTGGCCGAGCTGGAGGCGCGCCTGGCCGACGAGCCCGCCCGTGAAGCCATGCTGGCCAACAGCCGTATGGCCGAGCGCAGGTGCATCGACGCGGCGCTGAAGGCCTCCGAGACCCGGTACCGGCGGCTGTTCGAGTCGGCCAAGGACGGCATCCTCATCCTGGATGCGGAGACGGGCGTGATCATCGACGCCAACCCGTTCCTGGAGAACCTGCTGGGCTTTGCCCACGACGAACTGATCGGCAGGACCCTGTGGGAGACTCGGGCCATTCCACGATATCGCCGCCAGCCGGGAGGCCTTCCAGCAACTGCAGGCCACGGAGTACGCCCGCTACGAGAACCTGCCGCTGGAGACCAAGGGGAAGGAGTTCCGGGAGGTCGAGTTCATCAGCAACGTGTACCTGGTCGACGGTACGCGGGTGATCCAATGCAATATCCGCGACATCACCGAGCGCCGACGCGCCGAGGCCGACCTGCGAGCGGCCAATGAGGAGCTGGCGACCCTCGTGACCGAGCTGAGGAAGCGGGACGCCGACATGCAGCTTCTCAACCGGATGAA
This sequence comes from uncultured bacterium, assembly GCA_963772145.1. Taxonomy (GTDB): domain Bacteria; phylum Krumholzibacteriota; class Krumholzibacteriia; order LZORAL124-64-63; family LZORAL124-64-63; genus CAVSZB01. The sequence continues at coordinate 62,923 of CAVYVY010000017.1, read as the reverse complement.
CGACCTGCTCCAGACCTGCAACACGCAGGAAGAGGCGTATCGGGTGATTGCCCTGATGGCGGGCGAACTGTTCGCCGGCCAGGACGGCTGTCTCGCGATCCTGCGTCCGGGGAATCCGGATCTCGAGATGGTCGCCCGCTGGGGCGAAGCGACAGCGTGTCGAGCCGAGCTTCACGATGGATGACTGCTGGGCCATGCGGCGCGGCCAGCCCCACGAGGTCGTGGATCCGCAGACGAGTCTGCTGTGCCGCCATTTCGCTCGACCCAGCCGCACGGCCGGCTACCTGTGCATTCCTCTGACCGTGCAGGGCGAATCCCTGGGGCTGTTGTGCCTCATGGGCGACCGCGCGAGAACCGACGAACAGCGGCTCAGCCAGCGCAACCTCGCGCTGACGCTGGGCGAGGGCATCAAGCTGTCGCTGTTCAACCTGCGACTGCAGGAAAAACTGCGCGAACAGGCCACCCGCGATCCGCTGACCGGCCTGTTCAACCGGCGCTACCTGGAGGACAGCCTGGACCGCGAGCTGTATCGGGCGCAGCGCAAGCAGTCCGCGTTGAGCCTCGTGATGCTCGACCTCGACCACTTCAAGCAGTTCAACGACACCTTCGGGCACGAGGCCGGCGATCTGCTGCTGCGCGAGCTGGGGAAGTTGCTGCGGACCGTCGCTGCGCCAGAGCGATATCGCCTGCCGCTACGGCGGCGAGGAATTCGTCCTCGTCTTCCCCGATTCGTCGCTGGCGGACACCAGGAAGCGCGTGGAGGAGATCCGCGCCCTGGTCAAGGGGATGGAGCTCCGGCACGACGATCGACTGCTCGGTCCGATCACCGTGTCGGCCGGCGTCGCCGCGGCGCCCGAACACGGCGCCACCGCGCGCGACCTGATCCGCTCGGCCGACGACGCCCTGTACGCCGCCAAGCAGGCCGGGCGCGACCGCCTGGTCGCCTTCCAGGCCAGGGCCTGAGCCGGCGCGGGAGTCGCCGACCGGCTCCTCCCGCGCCGCGTCAGGGGACCGGTGTGGCCGTCGGCTCTACCGCGCCGGCCGCTCCTTGGCCTCGTTCACGCTGATGTTGCGTCCCTCCATCGCGTGGCCATCGAGGGCCTTGATGGCGGCGGCGCCCGGACTGTCGTCCATCTCCACGAAGCCGAAGCCGCGGGGGCGACCGGTGTCACGGTCGTTGATCAGGGCCACGGAGTGCACCTGACCGTGCTGCGCGAACAGCTGGGTCACGGAGTCATTGGTCGCGGTGAACGGCAGGTTTCCGATGTAGATCTTCTTCATTCTGGTTCCACCTCTGGTGCCGGCGTCTCCGGCAATCGCAGGCACGGAGCGTCGCCGGATGATTCCGGACGATTCCCCGTGCACCAAACCGGTTCGACAGCCTGTCGAACCGAGTCCCTCGAGAGTCGAGGGAATATCGCAGTCCAGTTGCTGGCTGAACGTATGGGGCAGGCCTGCATCCGACGGGACCGTCGGCCGTGGGAATCGTGCGGATGCGGTCAGTTGGCATTTCTTCACTGGGAGTTCATGAGGATCCGGAGCGGGAATCGCGGCGGGTCACAAGCCGTCCTCGGCCTGTCCCTGACAGGGTAGTCGAAGATCTCGATTGTCGCAACTTCCTGTTTTTCCGCCACTTCCCGACCGGGGACATCCGCCCGCCCGGCCTCGACGAGCGTCCGGATCAGGCGCCCCGTCACCGCCGATGGCCAGGTGCCCGATGCCGTCGACGACGGCGCGGGCGGAATCGCGGCGGGGCCAATCGCAATGATGGGCAACCCGTCGTTTTGATCGGGAGCGCGCGGACCCCGGTTCCGTCCGCTGGTTGATTCCCCGTCAGTTGCGTCACTTTCGCGGCGGTACGCGCATTGCTGTCATCGGACCACCGCCCAGGACACGGAATGTGCGAAGCACGGGTGTCGCGACCGCCACGACGAAGCGGCGAACCGAACCCAGGAAGGCTGCAGCCATGAAACGGGGCTGGATTCCACTGATCGGCGCGACCCTCGCCATGCTGGCGCTTTGCGGATGTGCGGGAACATCCCAGACGGCATCGGCCCAGGGATACGCGCCACCCCTCGATAACGTGGACGTGAGCTACTTCTACGACGCGCTCGCGCCGTACGGCGATTGGATCTGGGACGACGCCTACGGCTGGGTGTGGAGCCCCTACGCCAAGCCCGTGGACTGGCGGCCGTACACGGACGGCGAGTGGATCTGGACGGACTACGGCTGGACGTGGGTTTCGGACGAGGACTGGGGCTGGGGACCCTACCACTATGGACGGTGGTACGACCACTCGGCCAACGGCTGGTGCTGGGTACCGGGGCAGGAGTGGGCGCCCGCCTGGGTGGCCTGGCGCGAGGGCGACGGCTGGGTCGGCTGGGCGCCGCTGCCGCCCGAGGTGGCGTGGCGCGACGGGAGCGGCTTCGAGCGGAGCAACTGGGACGACCTGCCCGGCGTCCAGCACCACTGGTGGAGCTTCTGCCAGGAACGCGATCTGCCGGGTCCCGGGGTGCAGCGACGGCTCGCGCCGCGGCATCGGGCCGTCATCCTCGTCAAGGAAACGCGCAACGTCACGAACTACACGTTCGTCAACTCGCGCGTCATCGAACCACAGCCTCGACGTCGCCGCGCATCCGTCAGGCGTACGGGCGCGACATCCCGGTCCGCCGCATCGCCGACCTCGCGGCCGCTCCGGCCCATCACGCCCGGCAGTTCGAGCGCGTGACTCTGAACGCCTACCGGCCCCGACTGCGCGAGGCTCCGGCAGGCAGGGCGCCCCAGGTCGGTCCGCGCGACCCGCTCGGCCCCGACACCGGTCGTCACCCCTGCCCGCCCGCCCCGGCGCGGACGCCACAGGCGGAGCGGATCGCGCGCGACCAGCAGCGTCGCGAGGCGCTCGATCTGGAGCGTCGCCAGGCCGCGGACCGCCGGCGCCTGCAGCAGGAGCAACGCCAGGAGGCCAACCAGCCGCCTGCCGGCGTCAATCCCGATCGAGTTGCGCCGGCAGCACGAGGAGGAGCAGAAGGCCCTCGACGCGCAGGCGGCGCGCGACCAGCGGGTGCTCCGGGCGCGGCAGGAGCAGCCGCAGGGCGGGCCGAACGCTCCGGCCGCCAGGACGACGCCGGCCAGGAAGACGCCGCCCGCGCGCAAGGCGCGTGAGGATCGCAGCAGGTGACAGCGGCTCCGGGGATTTGAACGGCGGCTGCGCCCTGCGGCAACTGCCGGTCCGGCCCGCGGACCGCCAGGCGCAGTCCGGACGAGGCAGACCCGGGAAGATCCGACGTATTCGCGGGTACATTTTCTGGAGAGGTGTGGACATGTACGAGGTGGAATTGACCAGAGACCGTCGTGACAATCCGAGCCTGCAGCACTATCTGCGGACCATCGGCAGGTTCGAGCTGCTGACCCGGGAGGCGGAGTTCGAGCTGGCGCGGTCCATCCGTCGGGGCGACAAGGAGGCCCTTGATCGACTCGTCAGCGCGAATCTGCGCTTCGTGGTCAGCGTGGCCAAGAAGTTCCTCAACCATGGCCTGAGCTACATGGACCTGATCGCCGAAGGCAACATCGGTCTGATCACGGCGGCGAAACGCTTCGACGAACGGCGCGAGTTCCGCTTCATCTCCTACGCGGTCTGGTGGATCCGGCAGGCGATCCAGAAGGCGATCGCCGAGAAGACCAACACCGTGCGGCTGCCGATCAACCGCGTGCAACAGACGCACAGGATGAAACGCGTGGCGCGGAGTCTGGAACAGAAGCACGGACGGGTGGCGAGCGAGGAGGAGATCGCCGCAGTGCTCGGCATCCAGCCCAGGAAGATGCACCAGATCCGGTCCGCCAGCCAGCCGCTGGTGAGCATCGACGAGAGCGGCAACGCCGGCGACCATTCCCTGGCGGACACACTGGCCGACGTCGATCTCGCGGAATCCCGAGGAGGGATACGTCGAGCGCGAGCTGCAGGAGGAGATGAGCGCGGCGCTGCGGCTGTTGAGCAGCCGGGAGCGCAGCATCGTCGTCCGCTACTACGGGCTGGGCGAGGAGGATTGCGCCTCCCTGGAGACGATCGGCCAGGACATCAACCTGTCACGGGAGCGGGTGCGGCAGATCCGCAACAGCGCCCTGGCGAAGATCCGCAAGACGGACGCGGGGGCCCGACTGCTGACCTACCTGTAGCGACGGTCGATCATAACCACGCCGTGGGTTCGCGACGACCACCGACGGCGCCGACAGCGCCCGGGCGGGAGGGACGGGTCCGTCATCGGCTCCACTCCTCCAGGAAGGCAACCACGCTCGCGCCGAGCGCCTGCCGGTCGTAGCCCCCCTCGAGCACGGCCACCGCGCGACCGTGGCAGTGCTCGTCGGCCAGCTCGCGCAGGCAGGCGCGCCACGTCGGCGAAGCCGCGCTCGGTCAGCGCCATGTTGCCGAGCGGATCGCGGGCATGGCCGTCGAACCCGGCCGCCACGAGCAGGAAATCGGGGGCGAAGGCGCGCGCGGCGGGGACCAGGTGCCGCTCGTGCGCCGCGCGCAGATCGTCGTCGGTGGCCCCCGGCGGGCAGCGGCACGTTCAGGTTGAACCCCTCCCCCGCGCCGATCCCGCGCCGCTCCGGCAGCCCGGTGCGGGGGTAGGCGTGGCGATCGTGGCAGCTGAAGGTGAAGACGGTGGGGTCGGCGTAGAACGTCTCCTCGGTGCCGTTGCCGTGGTGGTAGTCGAAGTCGGCCACCAGCACGCGCGCCACGCCGCGACGGCGCTGCAGGTGCCGCGCCGCGATCGCCACGTTGTTGAAGACGCAGAACCCCATGCCGGCGTCGGGCGCGGCGTGGTGGCCCGGCGGACGCACGGCGCAGAACGCGTTGCGGGCGCCGCCGGCCTGCACCGCGTCGCAGGCGGCCAGCACCCCTCCGGCGGCCAGGCGCGCCACGCGGTCGCTGCCGGGGCCGACGGTGGCGTCGCCGGTGCTGAGCAGCACCGGCTCGGCGGTCCGGCACTCCCGCGTGACCAGCTCCACGTAGGCGGGCGTGTGCACGAGGGTCAGGTCGTCGTCCGTGGCGGGACGGGCGTCGAGATCGGGCCAGACGCTCGTCGAGACCGGCCGCCGCCAGCGCCTCCAGCATCGGCCAGCAGGCGCGCGGGCCGCTCGGGGTGACCGGCGCCGGTATCGTGGCGCAGGTACGCCTCCTCGAAGACGAGCGCCGTGGGAGCGGAATCGGACATGCGGACCTCCTGCCGGGACGGCGCCACGCGCCGGTTGGCGACCCGGCCATGATACGGTAACCTCGCGCCGTCGTGCATCCCCCGTGTCCGGAGGTCCTCCATGCGCCACGCGCGTCCCCGTCGCCCTGCTCGCCGCGCTTACGCTCCGTTCGCCCGCCGGCTCCGGCCGCGGCCCAGACCGCGGACCGGCTCGCCGACTACGCCGACGGCATGGAGTGGCTCCCGCAGAGCCCCAGCGTGACGGCCGGCGCGCCGGCGGCCTTCGCCAACCCGGCCGCCTGGGCCGCGGCCGGCCGCGCCGAGTTCGCCCTCTGGTGGAACGATCGCCACCTGCGCCGCACCGGGCTCGACAACTGGGGCCTGTCGTTCGGCCGCCACGTCGGCTTCGCGCTGGACAGCCGCGTGCTGCCGGTGCCGGGCGGCACGACCCGCCTCACCGACTGGCAGGTCGGCGTTGCCCGCGGCGACCGGCGCGCGCACGCCGGCCTCGCCTACCGCTGGTCGAGCGGCGGCGACGGCTGGCGGCGGCACGACCAGGCGCTCGCCCTCGGCCTGATCGGCCGGCCGGGCCGCGCCGTCTCGTGGGGCCTGGCCGGCGACCGCCTCGCTGGAGTCGGCGGCGCGCCAGGCCACGGCCGACCTGGGCGTGCGTCCGTTCGGCACCCCCGCGCTCACGCTGTTCGGCGACTACACGCTGCGCCACGGCGACGGAACCGGACGAGGGACGCTGGGGCGCCGGCGTGGAGGTCCGCCCCCTGTCCGGTCTGCATCTGGGCGCCCGCCTGCGTGAAACCGACGACGCCGACGATTTCCGCTTCACGCTCATCGCCGGGCTGACGCTCGGCGGCGCCGACTACCACGCCCTGCCGGCGTACGACCGCGGGGGCCACGCCACCGGCACCACCTTCCTCGTGCGCGCCGCCGCCCCCCACCGCAGCCTGGCCGTGCCGTCCGCCCTGCGTCCCGGCCGCAGTCCGCGCTGGGCCGCGGTCAACCTCGAGAACAAGGTCCTCACCTACCAGAAGTACCGCTGGTTCGACGACACCCGCGTGGCCTGGCTCGACCTCGCGCGCCGTCTCGACCGCCTGCGCGACGCGCCCGACATCGCCGGCGTGGCGCTCAACCTGGCCGGCCTGCGCCCGCGCCCGTCGCTGGCCTGGGAGTTGCGCCGGAAGCTGGGCGAGTTGCGCGCCGCCGGCAAGGAGGTCGTCGTCCACGCCGACAACCTCAGCCTGCTCGACACCTGGCTCGCCACGGCCGGCGACCGGCTCACCCTCGACCCGCAGGGCAGCGTCATCCTCCCCGGCTTCGCCTCCCGTCGCACCTACGTGCGCGGCACGCTCGCCAAGCTCGGCGTCGGCTTCCAGGAGCTGCGCTTCATGCCGTGCAAGAGCGCCGTCGAAGTGTTCGCCCGCGACGAGATGAGCGACTGCGAGCGCGAGCAGCGCCAGCGCATGATCGACGTCGCCTACGAGACGGCGCGCGACGGGGATCTGCGCCGCGCGCCACCCTCGCCCCGGCCGCCTTCGACAGCCTGGTCGACACGCAGGTCCTGCTCGCCCCCGCCGCCGCCCGCGCCGCCGGCCTCGTCGACAGTCTCGGTCGCTGGTCGGACGTGGTGGATGAGTGGGTCCGCAAGGAGCGGCACGGGCGCTGGGCAACGCCCTCCGCCCCCACGCCGGATCAACTGCCCGACGAGCGCTGGGGCCGCCCGGCGGAGATCGCGGTGGTGTACGCCGTGGGCGAGTGCGCCATGGACACCGGCATCCGCGGTCGCGCCACGTCCGCCCACCTGCGCCGCCTCATTCATGATCACGACGTGAAGGCGGTCGTCCTGCGCGCCGACTCGCCCGGCGGCGACCCGCTGCCGAGCGACCAGATCGCCGAAGCGGTGGCCAGGCTGGTCGCGGCCGGCAAACCGGTCGTCATCACCCAGGGCGACGTGGCCGCCTCCGGCGGCTACTGGATCAGCCTGGGCGGCAGCCGCCTGCTGACGACCCCGCTCACCGTGACCGGTTCGATCGGCGTCATCTCCGGCTGGTTCTGGGACGACGGCCTGGGCGACAAGCTCGGCATGCGCGCCGACGGCGTGCAACGCGGCGCCCACGCCGATCTGTTCTACGGCCTGCACCCGCCGCTGCTCGGCCTGTCGATCCCCACCCGTCCCCTCGACGACGATGAGCTGGCCCGCGTGAAGGGATACATCCTCGGCATGTACGACCAGTTCGTCGCCAAGGTGTCCGCCGCCCGCGGCCTGCCCGAGTCACGCGTCCGCGAACTGGGCGGCGGCCGTATCTGGATGGGCGACGATGCCATCGCCCGCGGCCTCTGCGACGCTCAGGGCGGCCTCTCCGACGCCATCGCCCTGGCGCGCGAGCTGGCCGGCATCCGCCCCGGTGACGAGGTGGTCATGAGGGAATTCCCGCCGCGGCGCCTCGTGGAACTGCCCAGGCTGGGCCCCTCGCTCCCCGGCCTGTCGACCGGCGTGGCCTGGCTCGCGCGGACCCTGGGCGGCGACGACGCGTCAGATCCCGGCGCCACCGCCGCGTCCGCCCTGCCGGGCCCTGGCGATCTGTACCTCCAGGGAATCCTGGCTCAGCCAGGACGTCCCCTGCTGCTCACGCCGCCGGACGGCCTGCCCGAGCCGTGGCTAGGGCCGTGGTAGCGGCGGCGACGGCCGCCGGCCGTCGAGCAGATGGAACAGCGCGAGGATCGGGTGACGCCACGTCATGCGCGGCCCGGCGTAGCGCATCACCACGCGGACCCGCTCCCGCATCCCGGGCGCGTAGCAGTGCACCGGACAGTTGACGCAGGTCGGCTTCCCGGCGCCGAACGGGCAGCGCTCGATGCGCTGCCGGGCATACTGCAGCAGTTCCTGGCACTCCGCGCACGCGCCGGCCCCGCCGCCATGGTGCGCACGACAGTACAGGCCGATCATCGCCTGCACGGTCGTCAACTCGCGCCGCAAGCGGCGCTCCGACGCGAAAGGTCCGATCACGGGATGCTCCTCCGGCAGAAAATCCCGAGCGCCGGCGTCGGGCCGGTGCGCCGGCAATCCGGCAAACTGCGCGGACGCAACTGATCGTACTCCCGACCCCCGCCATTCGACCAGCACCAGCCCGGCCCCTCGCACCGCCGCAACGCGGACGCAAAGGGGCCGCCTTGCGGCAGCCCCTTTGCCCGAAGTGGATTCCTGGTCAGAGGGCTCCGACCGCTACCTGGCCAAGGTCACCTTCACCGACCGCACCCCGGCCGCCGTCTCCAGTCGCGCCAGATAGATGCCCGAGGGCATGCTCGCGCCCCGGTCACTGGTCCGTCCCACTCCACGTTCTGCTCGCCCGCCGCCAGCTCGGCGTCCACGAGCGTCGCCACGCGGGCGCCGCGCAGATCGTAGATCGCCAGCGTCACCCGGCCCGCCTGCGGCAGGCTGCAACTGATCGTTGTCCGCGGATTGAACGGGTTGGGGTGGTTCTGGGACAGCACCAGCACCGTCGGTATCGCGGCCGCCGCGAGGTGCGCCGGACCGTACCAGTTCTCCGATCCGTCCGTCGTCACCTCCTGCAGCCAGTAATCAGCCGCGCCGGCGGGCGGCGCCGGATCGATGAAGTCGTAGGTCTCCAGACCGCTGAGCAGCACCTCGCTGAGCCGGACACGGTCGCTGCCGGGCTCCTGGCGCCAGAGATGGAAGCCAACATGATCGCGTGGCTGGGATATCGTCCAGCTGACCGCCACCGCCTGGCCGCGGCGCTCCGCATTGAACTGGGCCAGATAGACCGCCTGGGGGCTGCTTCTGGTGATGCCGAGACTTTGTCTGCCACCCGCCGCCACGGCCACGAAGTCCGTGTTCGGCGACGGCACGTTGCACTGGCCGTAATTCGTTGTTCCCCCACGCCACGATCGAGCCGTCGGCACTTCAGGCCCAGACTGTGACAACCGCCCGCCGCCACGGCCACGAAGCCCGTGTTCGGCGCGGGCACGGTGCACTGGCCGTAGTCGTTGTTGCCCCACGCCACGATCGAGCCGTCGGCCTTCAGGCCCAGGCTGTGGTACTCGCCCGCCGCCACGGCCACGAAGTCCGCGTTCGGCGTCGGCACGTTGCACTGGCCGCAGGTGTTGATCGCCCCACGCGACGATCGAGCCGTCGGCCTTCAGGCCCAGGCTGTGATAGCCGCCCGCCGCCACGGCCGACGAAGCCGCGTGTTCGGCGCCGGCACGTTGCACTGGCCGTAGGTCGTTGTTGCCCCACGCGACGATCGAGCCGTCGGCCTTCAGGCCCAGGCTGTGGTACCAGCCCGCCGCGACGGCCACGAAGCCCGCGTTCGGCGACGGCACGTTGCATTGCCGCTGGAATCGTTGTCGCCCCACGCGACGATCGAGCCGTCGGCCTTCAGGCCCAGGCTGTGGTAGCGGCCCGCCGCCACGGCCACGAATCCGCTGTTCGGGGCCGGCACGTTGCATCTGGCCGTCGCTGTCGCTCGCCCCACGCCACGATCGAGCCGTCGGCCTTCAGGCCCAGGCTGTGGTAGCCGCCCGCCGCCACCGCCACGAAGCCGCTGTTCGGCGCCGGGACGTTGCACTGGCCGTAGCTGTTCGCAGCCCCAGGCCACGATCGAGCCGTCGGCCTTCAGGCCCAGGCTGTGGTACGAGCCCGCCGCCACGGCGACGAAGTCCGCGTTCGGGACCGGCACGTTGCACTGGCCGTAGTTGTTGCCGCCCCACGCGACGATCGAGCCGTCGGCCTTCAGGCCCAGGCTGTGCTACGCGCCCGCCGCGACGGCCACGAAGTCCGCTGTTCGGCGCGGGCACGTTGCACTGGCCGTAGGTGTTGTCGCCCCACGCCACGATCGAGCCGTCGGCCTTCAGGCCCAGGCTGTGATCCACGCCGGCCGCCACGGCCACGAAGTCCGCATTCGCGGCCGGCACGTTGCACTGGCCGTAGGTATTGTCGCCCCACGCGACGATCGAGCCGTCGGCCTTCAGGCCCAGGCTGTGCAGGCCCCCGGCCGCCACGGCCACGAAACCTGTGTTCGGAGCCGGCACGGTGCACTGACCGTAGTAGTTCTGGCCCCACGCGACGATCGAGCCATCGGCCTTCAGGCCCAGACTGTGATACCAGCCCCCGCCCACGGCCACGAAATCCGTGTTCGGAGCCGGCACGGTGCACTGGCCGTAGTCGTTTCTGCCCCACGCGACGATCGAGCCGTCGGCTTTCAGGCCCAGACTGTGATAACAGCCCGCCGACACAGCCGTGAAGCCGCTGTTCGGGGACGGCACGTCGCACTGGCCGTACCGGTTGTTGCCCCAGGCGACGATCGCGCCATCACTCTGCAGACCCAGATTGTGATACCCGCCCGCCGCCATGGCCGTGAGGGGCGGAATCGCTTCCGGGATCAGGACGGTCGGAGCGCCCCAGCCCGCGATCTCGTCGCTGGCCCGGGCGATTCCGATGGGAAATGAACCGACGAGCATGGCGGCCAGTGCCAGAGAGACAATGGCAAGAGTTTTTACGACGTATCTCATAGCGCCCCCCCAATACGATGAATGCAGAAATGCTCTTTCGCACCGGCGAGGAATTCCGATCCTGACACCATGCCACGCGCACAAACCGACATTCCGCTTGGTGGGCGAACCAAGGAGGAGGCTTCGGCGAGGATTGAGGCGCGACTCTGGCCGACCATCGGACAACGGCCGGCGGCCTGGTCACGCGAGGCGGTCATCCTACCACTGCCACGGCGGGACGTAAAGATCCAACGGTCGCGCCGGCCGGCACGCTCCCGCCCTCCCGGCCCCACCCGTGACCGGTGACGGACGCTTGACGCCGCCCCCCCCGGCACCCCGATTCCGGCTCAGCGCGCCAGCGTCACCTTGATCGCACGCACGCCGGCCGCGGTGGCGATCCTGGCGACGAAAATCCCCGACGGCACGCTGGCGCCCCGGTCATTGCAGCCGTTCCATTCCGCGCTGTGCTCGCCCGCCGCCTGCTCGGCAGCCACCAGCGTCGCCACGCGCGCACCCCGCAGATCGTAAATTGCCAGACTCACACTCCCCGCCTGCGACAGGCTGTAGGCGATCGTCGTCCGCGGATTGAACGGATTGGGGTGGTTCTGCGCCAGCACCAGCGCGCCCGGAATCGCGGCCGCCGCGAGCCGCGCCGGACCGTACCAGTTCTCCCCCCCGTCGGTCGTCAGCTCCTGCAGCCAGTACTCCGCCGTTCCGACGGGCGGCGCCGGATCGGTGACGTCGTAGACCGCCAGACCGCTCAGCAGCGCTTCGCTCACGCGCACCCGCGCGCGTTCCGGCTCCTGCCGCCAGAGATGGAACCCGAGGTGCGCGCGGGGTTCGGCAATCGCCCAGCGGATCACCGCGTGGCCGCCACGCCGCTCGGCCTCGAACCGCGCCAGATACACCGCTGTCGGTGGGGCGGATCGCCGGAGACCGACACTGTGATCTCCGCCCGCCGCCACCGCCGCGAATCCGGAATTCGGAGCCGGCACGGCGCACTGGAGGGAGGTGTTGCAACCCCACGTCACCAGCGAACCGTCGGCCTTCAGCCCCAGGCTGTGCTCGCTCAGGGGGTTGGTCCCTCCCGCCGCCACAGCCGTGAATCCCGAGTTCGGAGTGGGGACCACGCACTCGCCGCTTTGATTGCAGCCCCACGCGGCGATCGATCCGTCGGCCCGCAGCGCGAGCGAGTGGCTGTTGCCCGCCGACATCGCCACGAATCCCGTGTTCGGTGCCGGCACGTTGCACTGGCCGTAGTTGTTCTGGCCCCACGCGACGATCGATCCGTCGGACTTCATGCCCAGGCTGAAACCGGACCCCGCCTCCACGGCGATGAAACCGGAATTCGGCAAGGGCGCGGTGCACTGGCCGAAGTCATTGTCCCCCCAGCCGACGATCGAACCATCGCTCTTCAATCCGAGACTGTGGAACCAGCCTCCCGCCACGGCTACGAAATCCGCGTTCGGCAGCGGCACCGTGCATTGGCCGTAATCGTCGTTGCCCCATCCGACAACCGAGCCGTCGCTTTTCACGCCCAGGCTGTGATGTCCCCCCGCCCCCAGACTCGCGAAGCCGGAATTCGGGGACGGCGCCGCGCACTGTCCGCTGGCATCAAAACCCCAGGCGAGGACCGAACCATCGGCCTTGAGACCCAGAGTGTGATACCCGCCCGCCACCACGGCCGCGAAGCCGACGCCCGGAGACGGCACGCTGCTCTGCCCGCTGACATCGTCCCCCCACGCCACGAACGTGCCATCGGACCGCAGGCCCAGGCTGTGCTGCATCCCCCCCGCCACGGCGACGAAGCCGCTGTTCGGGAGCGGCACCGTGCACTGCCCCTGCACGTTGCTGCCCCACGCGACGATCGCGCCCTCTGCGGTCAACCCGAGACTGTGGGTCCCGCCCGCCGCCACGCGGACGAATCCCGCGTTCGGGGCGGGCACGGTGCACTGACCGCTGGTATTGTCGCCCCACGCGACGATCGAGCCATCGGCCTTCAGACCCAGGCTGTGATACAGACCGCCCTCCACGGCCACGAAGCCGCTGTTCGGCTCCGGCACGGTGCACTGGCCGGAAATGTTGACGCCCCACGCGACGATCGAACCGTCGGCCTTCAGGCCCAGGCTGTGCCAGCGCCCTGCTCCCACCGCGATGAATCCCGTGTTCGGCAACGGGACGTTGCACTGGCCGTTGGCATTATCACCCCAGGCGACGATCGAACCGTCGGCCTTCAGGCCCAGATTGTGGAAATCCCCCGCCGCCACGGCGATGTAACCGATGTTCGGAGCCGGCTCGCCGGAGATGAAGCCCCACGTGACGAGCGAACTGTCGAACTTCAGGGCCAGGCCGTGGGATTCGCCCGCCGCCACGGCCACGATGCCTTCGTTCGGGAAATCCGGTTCGCACTGGTAGCGATTGTTTCGGCCCCAGGCGAGGACCGTGCCGTCGGTTGTCAGGCCGACGTTGTGATAGGCCCCGGCCGCCACGGCCGCGAGCGGGGGAATCCGGTCCGGCATCAGGACGGACAGGTCTCCCCAATCCGCGATCACGTCATCGGCGCGGGCCGGAACACCGGGCAGCAGGATCCCGAGCATGCCGGCCGCGACCAGCACGATTCCAACCGGATGGTGCGGGCTGCTTCTCATGACGAATCCTCCTGGCATCGACGGGCCTGGCCCCGGCCCTCACTTCACCAAGGTCACCTTCATGGTTCGCACTCCCAGCGCGGTCTCGAGTCGGGCGCAATAGAGACCCGAGGGCAGGGACGAACCCTGGCCATCGGTTCCGTCCCATTCCGCGCTCTGTTCGCCAGCCGGCAGTTCGGCATCGACCAGCGTGGCCACGCGGGCGCCGCGCAGATCGTGGATGGTCAGCCTTGCTCTGCCGCTCCGCGGCAGGCTGAAGGCGATCGTCGTGCGCGGATTGAACGGATTGGGCCGGTTCTGCGCCAGCGTGAGCGCCGACGGAGGCGTTGTCGCCACGAGCGGCGCCGGGCCGTACCAGTTTTCGCTCCCGTCGGTCGTCAACTCCTGCAACCAGTACTCCGCCGGCCCCGCGGGCGGCGAGGGATCGCTGACCTCGTAGACCGCCGAGCCGCCCAGAAGCGCTTCGCTCACGCGCACCCGCTCGCGTCCCGGCTCCTGGCGCCAGAGATGGAATCCCACGTGCGCGTGCGCCTCGACGATCGCCCAGCGGATCACGGCCTCGCGGCCGCGCCGCTCGGCCTCGAACCGCGCCAGGTACACCGCCGTCGGGGTGGATTTCCGGATGGTGAGGCCGTGATACCCGCCCGCCGCCACCGACACGAAGCCGGTATTCGGGGAGGGCACTCTGTTTTCGCCATAGTACGTGTCACCCCAGGCCACGATCGAACCATCGGCCTTCAGCCCGAGGCTGTGCCAGTAGCCGGCCGCCACCGACACGAAGCCGGTGGCCGGCAACGGGACGATGCTCTGGACACGGGTGTTGTCTCCCCACGCCACAATCGAACCGTCGCTCTTCAGGCCGACGCTGTGATAGGCGCCCCCCGCCATGGCCACGAACCCGCTGTTCGGCTCGGGCACGTCACACGGACCGGAAGTGTAGCCGTTCGAATCGGTAGTCCTGCCCCACGCCACGATCGAACCGTCAGCCTTCAGCCCGAGGCTGTGCCAGGCCCCCGCCGCCACAGCCACAAAATCGGTGTTCGGCAGCGGCACGTCGCATTGGCCACTGCTATTGGCGCCCCACGCCACGATCGAACCGTCGGTCTTCAGACCGAGGCTGAAACTCCCGCCTCCCGCCACCCCGACGAAATCCGCGTTCGGCAGCGGCACCTCGCATTGGCCGAGGTCATTCGCGCCCCAGACGACGAGCGTGCCATCGGCCCGCAGGCCCAGGCTGTGCCTGCCCCCCGCCGCCACGATCGTGAAGCCGCCGTTCGGAGCCGGCACCGAGCACTGACCGTACTCGTTGCTGCCCCAGGCGATCACCGAACCATCGGTCTTCAGGCCGAGAAAGTGGGCGGTCCCCGCGGCCACCGCACACAGCCCCGGTTCCGGGGACGGCACGACGGACTGACCCCAGGAATTGTCGCCCCACGCGGCAAAGGAACCATCGGCCCTCAGGGCCAGACTGTGCGAAGCCCCGGCCGCCACGGCCACGAAGCCGGTTTCCAGGGGGACCATGCCGCACTGGTGCGCGGCGTCGTCCCCCCACGCGACGATCGAACCGTCGGCCTTCAGGCCGAGACTGTGCCGGCCCCCCGCCGCCACGGCCACGAATCCGGTGTTGGGGGACGGCACGACGCACTGACCCGAGGAATTGTCGCCCCACGCGACGATCGAGCCGTCGGCCTTCAGGCCCAGGCTGTGCCTGCCCCCCCCGGCCACGGCCACAAAATCCAGATTCGGAGTCGGCACGGTGCACTGGCCGTAATCGTTGTCGCCCCAGGCGACGATCGAACCGGCAGCCTTCAGACCGAGGCTGTGGGTCTTCCCTGCCGCGACAGCCACGTACCCGAAGTTGGAGATCGGCACCGTGCACTGGCCGTCCCAGTTCTCGCCCCAGGCGACGATCGAGCCGGCGGAGTTCAGGGCCAGACAGTGCACGGAGCCGGCGGCCACGGCCGCGAACCCGGTGCTGGGGAACGGCAGATCGACGATCGCGCCCCATGCCGCGAGCGAGCCGTCGGCCTTCAGGCCCAGGCCGTGTTCGTCAC
Organism: uncultured bacterium; assembly: GCA_963772145.1. Taxonomy (GTDB): domain Bacteria; phylum Krumholzibacteriota; class Krumholzibacteriia; order LZORAL124-64-63; family LZORAL124-64-63; genus CAVSZB01. Next base: position 47,509 of record CAVYVY010000017.1, on the reverse strand, counting down.
CGGCCGCCACGGCCACGAACGCCGCGTTCACCGCGGGCAGGACGCACTGGCCGGATGCATTGCAGCCCCACGCGACGATCGAACCATCGGCCTTCACGCCCAGATTGTGGCCGCTGCCGGCCGCCACGGCGGTCAGCTGCGGGATCATGTCCGGCACCACGCAGGTCTCCTCGTAACCCCAGCCGAGAAGCTGGTCGCCGGCGCGGGCGGTTCCGCCAGGCAGGGGCAGGACGATCATGGCGGCGGAGATCAGGGCGGCGATCCCGAGAACGTGGCCGAAGTGTCTCATGGCAGATCCTCCGGAAGCGGCTCAGAACCTCGACGTCATGTGCTGTCGAGGGGATCGACAGCGCGGCAACGTGGGCGCGCGAACCAGCCGACCCCCACGTCGCCCGGTCTCCGATCGTCGCTTTGACGCACGCGCACAAACCGACATTCCGCCTGGTGGGCGAACCAAGAATGAGGCTTCGGCGAGGATTGAAGTGCGGACGAAACCGGGCATCGAGCCACTGCCGGTGGCCCGGTTCCGCCAGATGCTGATCCTACCACTGCCACCATGGGACGTAAAGATCCAACGGTCGCGCCGCCCGGGGTGCTTCACGGCAGGTCCCCGATCCTGAATTCAATTGGGGCGAAGTGTGCGCATCCTGGCGAGCCGGGGCGCGGGCTCCCGAACGGCACCTGAACTGTAAGGCACCACGCGGACCATATCTGCTGCCCCCCGCGCCCCGCCTTGCCCCCGGCGCCGCTCTCGGCTACCCTCCCGGGCGCCGGGCGATTCCGTCCGGCGGGGAGGCGACATGACGGAACCCGGTTCTTCGCGGGCGGACGGCAGGCTGGCGGACATCTGGCCGGACGGGGCGGAGCTGGCGGCGCTGTGCGACCGGCTCGTGGCGGCATGGCTGGCGCGGGCGGCGCAGTTGCGCGGCTGGGAGGAGGCCGAACGCGGCTTCCCGGCCACGGGCGCCGGCTGGCGCCCCCACGCGGCCCGCATCCAGGTCATCAACGCGTTCCAGTGGCGCGAGGAGGATCGCAGCCGGGATCCGGCGGCGGACGATGCCGCGCTGGCGGCGATCAAGCGCTCGATCGACGCCTCCAACGGTCGGCGGGTGCGGGCCGTGGAAGCGTTCGACGTGCGGATCATCGACGATCTGGAGCGGGCCGGGCTGATCGATCCCGCCGCGCCGCTGGCCAGCGAATCGCCCGGCAGCATCATGGACCGCCTGACCGTGCTCGCCCTCAAGCGGGCGCACGCGCGCGAAGTCGGCCGCGCCACCCTGCTCGCGGAACAGTGGAACGACCTGCTCGACTGTCTCGACCGGCTCGGCGCCGACGTGGCGGCCGGCCGGGCCCGCGTGAAGCTCTACCGTCAGGTCAAACTGTACGGCCCGCCGGAGGTCACTCCTCCAGCGTGCTGACGCCGCCGGGCGGCTGCCGCTTGCCGCCAATCAACGTCCGCGAGATAATGGGACTTTGGTGGTCCCGTTCCGGCGGCCCTCCCCAAAACCTCGGCGGAGGCTTTATCATGCGCCACATTCCCTCCCCGGCCCGCGGCCTCGCCTGCCTGGCGCTCCTGTGCGCGATGCTTCCCCCCCTCGCCCGCGGCGCCACCGCCCCCCCTGACAGCATCCGCTACTACGTCGAAGAAGACGGCCGCGGCACCGGCTGGTTCGCCGTGAGCCGGACGAAGAACGCCCAGGGGCAGACGGTCTACCGAGGCAGCGGCGAGAAGTCGGGCGCCTACAAGGTCAAGCGTTTCGAGATCGTGGTCGGTCCCGATTTCGTGCCGGTCAGCTCTTATGTCAGAATGAGCGCCCAGGGCCAGCCGCTGGAATTCACCTCCACGTTCGCCAGGGGCAAGGCGATCACCCTGGCGAAGATCAGCGGCCAGAAGATGCCGCTGCCCGAGGAGCGCCTCGAGGGGGTCGCCTTCGTGCTGCCGGGACAGGTGGCCGGCGCCTTCGCCGTCCTGTCGGACTGGCTCGCCGGGCGCGACGCCGCCACCTGGAAAGGCAGCGTGAAGGCCTACATGCCTCCGCTCGTGGCCGACATCGACGTGGCCGGGCTGGGTCGTCAGACGGTGCAGACGGGCGGAGGATCGACCGAGGTGCGCGCCTTCAGGCTGACGGTGAAGCTTGCGGCCGGCCGCCAGATGTCGCAGGGGCGCACGCAGGAGCTGGTGCTCTGGCAGAAGCCCGACGGCAGCTTCTTCGGCCTCGAGGTCGCCGCCCAGAAGATGCGCGCCTACCCGTTCCCCGCGGACGCGAAGCTGGAAGAGGCGCCCAGGGTGTTCCCGGAGATCGCGGTCCGCTTCCTGTCAGGGCCCGACACGCTCTCCGGCACGCTCATGCTGCCGGCGGCCGATCCGGCGCGGACAACGAAGCCGCCGGCGATCCTGTTCGTTTCCGGATCGGGACCCTCCACGCGCGACGAATACGTGGCCGGTTTCCCCGTCTTCCGGATGCTCGCCGAGAGGCTCGCCGCCGCCGGCTGCGCCTCGCTCCGCTACGACGATCGCGGCGTGGAGGAGAGCGGCGGCGATTACGGTCTGGTGACGATGGACATCCTCGCGGCCGACGCCGCCGCCGCCACCGCCGCCCTGCGGGGCCGCCCGGAGATCGACGGCGCGCGCGTCGGCCTGCTCGGCCACAGCGAAGGGGCTCTGCTCGCGGGGCAGATCGCGGCGCTGGTGACACAGCAGTCGGGTCAGGCGCCCTGGTGCGCGATCCTGCTGGCCGGTTCCACGGCGAACGGTCGTCAGATCATCATGGAGCAGTTCGAGCACGCGCTCGCGCGGGAGGAGCTCGCGCCCGGGAAGGCGGCCGACCAGCGAGCGCTGCAGGAGCAGGTGCTGGCCTACGTCGAGGGGAAGGCCGACTGGGCCACGGTCGCCGCGCTGGCCGACAGCGAGGAGGCGCAGAATCTGGCGCTCCAGAAACCGACGCTCGACGCGCCGTGGCTGCGCTCCTTCCTCACCTACGACCCCCGCCCCTGGCTGGAGCAGCTCAAGGTGCCGACGCTCGTCCTGCACGGTGAACTCGACACCCAGATCCCGCTCGCCCACGGCACGGCGGTACGCGACCTGCTCAAGGCGAGCGGTAACCCGACCGTGTCCTTTGTGCCGGCACGCGGGGTGAACCACCTCTTCCAGCTGGCGAAGACCGGCGAGGCGGACGAATACGCCACCCTCAAGCCGGAATTCGCCCCCGGCGTGGCCGAGCGGATCACCGCGTTCGTGGCGATGCGGGAACGGATGAAATAGTCCCGGCCGGACCGGCGGCGTGTCGCAGGGCCAGTTCGCGCCCCGTCACCCGCGCCCGTCCCGCGCCCGCAGGAGCGCCTCGGCCCGCGCCAGATCGGCGTCGGTGGTGACCTTCCAGTTCCCGCCCTCGCCCGGAACGACGACCGGCGCGCAGCCCCGCGCCGCCAGCAGCCCGCCGTCGTCGGTGAAGTCGAGACCGTGCTCGCGAGCCCAGCGGTGCGCGTCCAGCAGAAGGTCCCCCCGGAACACCTGCGGCGTCTGCAGGGCGCGCAACGCGCCGCGCTCGAGATAGCGCGCGACCGGCCGCTCGTCGCCGGGATCGGTCGCGTCCACGGCTCCCGCTACGCCCGCGGCTCCGGTCGCCTCGCCCGCACCGTCCGCGCCGATCGACGAGACAACCTCCACGATCGTGTCGGCGATCGCCACGCCGGGCACCGCGGCGCCGTGCTCCGCCGCCGCCGCCGCCACCCGCGCCAGCAGGTGGCGCGAGGCGAACGGCCGCGCCGCGTCGTGCACCGCGATCAGGTCCGTTGCGCCGACCGGGCGGCCCGCCTGCAGCGCCGCGAGCGCGCGCCAGGTGGAGCCGGTGCGGGTTTCGCCGCCCGGCGTCGCCTGCCAGGCGCAGGGCAGCAGCGCGGCGACCAGTTCGCCGCGGGCGATCGGCAGCCATGACTCGGGCACCGCCACCGTGATCGTCACCACCCCCGACGCCTCGACCAGTTCGCGGATTCCCCACAGCATGAGCGACGCGCCGCCGAACTGCCGGAACTGCTTGGGCGGTTCGGCGTCGGCGCGCCGGGCGCGCGCGCCGAGGCCGCCGGCCATCACCAGCAGATGCAGGGGACGCACGTGCGGCGCGGGCATTTCTTCAGCCCTCCCTGGGCGTTGCGGGGGAACGGGGCGGTGCCGCGCGCGTGGGGGCCAGCGCCATGGCCACCGCCTCCTCCACGCTGACCGCCGCGTCGATGGCCAGACCTTCCTCGCGACTGCGGTGCCGCTTGGCGCGCGCCGTCACCACGCGGGTGAACCCGTGGCGCGACGCCTCGCGCAGCCGGCTGGTGCGGTCGGTCACGTCGCGCAGCTCGCCGGTCAGCCCCACCTCGCCGAGCACCAGCGTATCGACCGGGACCGGCTTCTCGCGCAGCGACGAGGCGAGCGCCACCAGGATCGCCAGGTCGGCGGCCGGATCGTCGAGCCGCGCACCTCCCGCCACCTTCACGAAGATGTCGCAGCCGGCGATGTCCAGGCCCGCCCGTTTCTCGAGGATGGCCGCCAGCAGGGCGACCCGTTTGGAGTCCACCCCCTGCACCACCCGCTGCGGCGTGCCGTAACGCGTGGGCGACACCAGCGCCTGCACCTCGACCAGGAAGATGCGCGAGCCGTTGCGCACGGCGCAGACCGCCGCGCCCGGCTCCACGCCGCGCCGCCCGCTCAGGAACAGCGCGCCGGCCTCGTCCACCGGCTGCAGCCCATCGCCGCGCATCTCGAGGATGGCCAGCTCGCCGGTGGCGCCGAAGCGGTTCTTGAACGCCCGCACCAGGCGCACGGCGCCCCCTTCCGACCCTTCGAAATAGAGCACCGTGTCGACCATGTGCTCGAGCAGCTTCGGCCCCGCCAGCTCGCCCGACTTGGTCACATGTCCGACCAGGAACACCGGACAGCCGGTCTGTCGCGCGAAATCGGCCAGCACGCCGCCACAGTAGCGGATCTGGCTGACGCTGCCGGGCCAGGCGTCGATCGCCTCGCTGTGCAGCGTCTGCACCGAGTCGGCGATGATCACGCACGGCACTTCGGGGTGGGCGGCGCGGTCGTCGTAGAGCGCGTGCAGCAGCCGCTCCAGCTGGACGTCGTCGAGGATGAGGAACCCCGGCTCGCGCCGGCTGTCGAACCCGAGACGCTCGCCCCGCATGCGGATCTGCGCCGGCGATTCCTCGCCGGCGATGTAGAGGACCCGCACGCCGGCGCGCACCCAGCGCAGGGCGAGCCCGGTCAGCAGGGTCGACTTGCCCACCCCCGGCTCGCCGCCCAGCAGCACGACCGATCCCTCGACCAGCCCGCCGCCGAGCACCCGCGAAACCTCTTCGGGCTCGACCGGCAGCCGTTTCGCCTGGGCCGACGTGATCGAAGCCAGCGGCACCGCGCGCAACGGCCCCTCGCCGCGGCTGGGCGCGAAACCGGCCGGGCCGCCGCTTCCGCCGCCATCGCCGGCGCCGGCGCCCCGCCGTGAACCGTAGCCGCGAGCCCCCTTCCCCTCGCCGCCGACGGCAGCGCCGGGGACCTTCACTTCGGTGAACGAATTCCACTCCCCGCAGCCGGGGCAGCGCCCCAACCAGCGGATCTCCTCGTGACCGCAGCTCTGGCAGAGGAACTTCGTCGCCTCGCGCGCCATGTTCGCGCTCGCTTTCCGGGAGGGGGACGGACGGGTGGATGCAGCTTACCCGGTTCCGGGTCAGCGGTCAAAGGCACGGGCCCGGGCACGACCCGTGCCGGTCCTGGCCTTTCAACGGACCAGGGTGAGCCGACGGCCCTGCGTGACGCCGTCCGCCACGAGACGGCAGAGGTAGACGCCGCTGGCGACCGGGTTGCCGGCGTCATCGCGGCCGTCCCAGACGACGGCGCCCGCGCCGGACGGGCGGTCGGCGGCGAGCAGCGTGCGCACGACGGCGCCGCGCGCGTCGTGCACCCGCACCGTGACGCGGACCGCGCGCGCCAGCGTGAAGCGGATCTCCACGCGCGGATTGAACGGGTTGGGCAGGACCGCCAGCAGCGCGGTGCGCGCGGCGGGCGGTTCGCCGACGCCGGTCGGGGCGTCGGCGATGACGACCTGCAGCGGCGCCGCAGCGCCGGTCGCGGGGAAGGTGGCAGCAATGCCGGCGTCGTCGGCCGCGGCGAGGTAGTACGCGAGCGTCGCGCCACCCACGACCGCCGGCAGCCAGGCGAGGAACGAGTCGCCGCCGGCCGGCGTCAGCGGCAGCGTCTGCCACGCGCCGTCATCGACGCGCCAGACGAGCTGCGCCGCGGCCGGAACCAGCGGCAGCCGGTCGGTGATCCGGCAGCCGACGGCATAGGCAGGCGCCGGCAACACCGTGTCGGGCAGCGCCACATGGGCGAACCGGGGCCCGTACCAGGCCAGCGCGGCCGCGGCGTCGAGGATCCCCCAGCCGAAATCGTTGTCGGGCAGCGCCGCGCGCGAGGCGGTCTCGTGCAGCGCCTCCCGTACCTGCCACGGCGTCAGGCCGGGCGCGCGCTGCAGCAACAGCGCCGCCACGCCCGCCGCCAGCGGACAGGAGAGCGACGTCCCCGAAGCCGCGCCGTACTCGGTGTCGACGGTGGGCGAGGCGACCGGCACGTTCACGCCAAGCGCGCAGATGTCGGGCTTGATGCGACCGTCCGCCGTCGGACCGGGCGACGAGAAGCTGGCGATCGCGCCGTCGAGCCGCACGGCGCCGACCGCCAACACGGAATCGCCGTCGGCGGGGGCGATGATGTGCCCCCAGCTGGTCAGGCGCTCATTGCCGGCCGACGTGCAGACGACGATGCCGCGGGCCGCCGCCAGGTCGGCCGCGCGCGTGGTGACGGCGGTGTCGCCATCGAGGTCCGCGAAGGTGTACCAGTCGAAGTAGCCGAGCGAACTCGACACGACGTCCACGCCGAACGTGTCGAGCCACTCGAGGCCGGCCACCCAGTTGTCCTCCTCGACCGGCAGCTCGTCGGCAATGTCCTCGGTCTTCGCCAGCACGACGGAGGCGTCGTACGCCGGTCCGACCAGGTGCCCCGGCTCGCGCCCCATCAGCGCGGACAGCGTGAACGTGCCGTGAGTCTGGGCGCCGACCGGGTCGTCGGGCTCGTCCTGCACGACCGGATCGTTGTTGACGAAGTCCCAGCGCCCCAGCACCGGGATCTGGTCGAGCGCCTCGTGCGTCGTCCGGAAACCGCTGTCGAGCATGCCGATGATGACGCCGGCGCCGGTCCAGCCGTCGGCGTGCACGTCCGTCACGTTGATCTGGTCCAGTCCGGCGAAGCTGGGGCCGTAGGCCGCGGTGTCGATGAGGGCGGCGGCGACGGCTGCCGCCGGTGCCGGGGTGGATTTCCGCGCGCCGGATGCCGCCGGCGGCAACGGTTCGCGTCGGAACCGGGCCACGAGACCGACCCGCGCCACCTGCGGCAGCGCCGCGATGCGTCGCACCTGGTCCGGTGTGGCGTCGAAGCTGGCCGCGTTCAGCCAGCGGCTGAGTCGCCGCGGCGCCGCGCCGGTCGCCGCCACGGCGTCGAGCCCGCGCCGCGCCACCGGCAGGTCGGCCGCGTCCACGAGCCGGGCCCGGCCGTCGGCGTCGCGCCTGCCCACGCCGGCGCCGGCCGCCCGCATCTTCTCCCGCCGCCACGCCGCGCGGGGCGCCAGCGCACGCTCGGCCTCCGCCAGCGCCGCGGCCAGCTCCCCGCCCTGCCGTCCCTTGTCCCGGAAGAACACCCAGACCGCCAGGCGCCCCTGCGGATCACGCGGCCAGGCGGCCGGGTCGGCAAGCGCCTGCGCGAGCCGCGGCTCGATGCCGGCCGGAGGACCGGCCGTCGCGCGGGCGGCCACGCCGGCCACCCCGAGCCAGAGGGGCAGGACCATCATCAGGACACGGCGCGCGCTGCTCATGCTGGTTCTCCGGTGTCGCCCCCGCGCCTACATCGGCGAGAAGCCCTGGTCGGCCCAGTAGGCGTCCTGCATGACCTTCTCGATCTCCATCAACTGATGCAGGTGCCCGACCTCCCACTCGGCCAGCCAGCCAAAGATCTTCTTCAGGTCGGGATCCTCGGTCTTGTCGGCCTCGGCGCGGTAGAAGCTGATCGCCTTGTTCTCAAGATCGCAACCGATGCCGATGACCGCCATCTCGAACGTGCCGCGCTTGACCGCGGCGCGGAAGGCGTCGTCGATGATCGGCGCCGCACCGTGATCGACCTCGGCCGGATGGATGACCGACAGGTCCATGCATCCGCGCTCCATCAGGCTCCGGTACTGCGCCTTGAGGATCGCCACGTGCTCCTCCTCGTCGCGCGCGAGCGCCTCGAACATCGCCTTCGCGTCCGGATCGGGGGTCTGGGTGACGGCGTGGGAATAGAGCTGCTGACCCTTGATCTCGGTCATGAGGGCGCTCTTCACCGCATCGAGCATCCGCTTCTGCTTCGCGTCCATCGTGTCCTCCTCCGTCGCCCGCCGCGCGGGCCCGGCCCGACGGGGCTAGAAGTCTATGACGTTGAACCGGAAATAGCGCTTGGGGTTGCGCCGGAAGTCCTTCAGCAGTTCGCGCACCTCGGCCAGCGTCTGCGTGGTCTCCTCGTAGAGACGGTCGTCGGTGAGCAGCTTGCCGGCCGAGCCCTGTCCCGCCTCGAGACGGCCCATGAGCGACAGCAGTGTGTCGGCCGTGCGCTCGACGAGCGCCAGCGTCGAATCGGAGCGCGCCAGCGTGCGGGAGGCCCGGGCCAGCGTGCCGGCGGCGCCACTGTCGGGCGCCATGACCGCCTGGCGCAGGGCGGTGGCCGAAGTGCGCAGCTCCTGTACGAGCACGCGCAGATCCTGGCGGTTCTCGCCGAGAGCGCCGTCCACGTTGACGAGCGTGCTCCGGGCGGCGTCGATCGTGCCCGAGAGACGCCCCTCCTTCTGCAGCTCGTGCACGAGGTCGCGCAGGTCGCCCATCAGCTCGTTGAGGCCGTTCATCGTCTCGCCGGCCGTGGCGGTCATCGCGGTGAGCGACGGTTCGGCGATCCCCTTGAACACATGGCGCGGCCCCGCGACCGGCCCCTTGCCCGGCGACACCTCCACGATCTTCTCGCCGACGATGCCGATGGTGGCGAGCCGGATCTCCGCGTCCTCGCGCAGCGTGATGGTCCGATCCAGCAGCACCGTCACGCGCACCACGTCGCCCACCATCTGGAAGCCCATCGACCTTGCCCATGCGCATGCCGCGCACCTGGACGCGGTCGCTCGACCTGCAGGCCGTCCACCGCGGGAAACTCCACCTGGTAGCGCACCATGCTCGCCGGCGAAGCGGAACTGCTTGAACCAGAGCAATGCCGAAGTGAACACCAGGACGGAGAGAAGCACGCAGACTCCGACCTGGATCTCCTTCCGGCGCTGCATCATGGCGGCCTCCGTCGCGGGCCCGCGCCCGCGCGTCAGGGCTCAGAAGAGGCCCAGCGGGCCCTGGGCGCTGCCCTCGATGAACTGCCGCACCGCCGGATGATCGGTGTGGCGGGTATTGTCGACGGTATCGGCATGGATGATCCGCCCGCGGCTGAGCATGGCGATGCGGTCGCCGATCTTGAAGGCGCTCGCCATGTCGTGCGTCACCGCGATCGAGGTCACCTTCAGTTCGTGCTGGAGCTTGAGGATCAGGTCGTTGATGGCGTCGCCCGTGATCGGGTCGAGCCCGGTCGTCGGCTCGTCGTACAGGATGTACTGCGGCTTCATGGCGATGGCGCGGGCGAGTCCGGCGCGCTTGCGCATGCCGCCCGACAGCTCCGACGGCAGCTTGTCCTCGACGCCCGCCAGCCCCACCATCTCGAGACACTCGCCGCACGCGGTCGCGGATCTCGCCGGCGGACATCGCCGTGTGCTCCTTGAGACCGAAGCCGAGATTCTCGGCGATCGTCATCGAGTCGAACAGCGCCGCGCCCTGGAACAGCATGCCGAAGCGCTTGCGCAGCTCGAACAGCGCCGGTCGCGACGCGCCGGTGATCTCGTCGCCGTCGACCCAGACCCGGCCCGGCGTCCGGCTCGAGCAGCCGCACGATGTGCTTGAGCAGGACCGACTTCCCCTCGCCGCTGCGCCCGATGATGACCACGGTCTCGCCGCGGTGGATCAGGAAGTCGCAGGTCGTCGAGCACGACCGCTTGTCGCCGAACCACTTGCTCACGCCCTGGACGACGATGCCGACGTGTGACGCCGGATCGGCCAGGCGGAAGTCGGGCAGCGGTCGGGTGTGCGGCGGTCGTTCATCATGTCTCGAAAATCACCTGGAAAAGGACGGTGGCCAGCAGGTAGTCGGCGACGAGGATGCGACAGGCAGCTCGCCACGACCGCCTTCATCGTCGCGTCGCCGACCCCCTCGGCGCCCGCCCTCGCGTGTTGAAACCGTAGTAGATCCCCGACAGCGCGATGATGCCGCCGAAGACGAAGGTCTTGCAGCAGGCCGCTCGATCAGGTCGGACGTCTTGAAGAACATGAGCAGCCCCTCCCGGAAGGTGCCGCTCGTCACGTCCAGCGTCGCCACCGAGACGAAGAACGCCGCCCACGATGGCGATCGCGTCCGAGAACACCGTGATCGCCGGCAGCATCAGCACCGCCGCCACGAAACGCGGCATCGCCAGGTAGCGCACCGGGTCGACGGCCAGCATCTCCATCGCGTCGAGCTGCTCGGTGACCTTCATCGTGCCGAGCTCCGCGGCGTAGTTCGCGCAGAGCCGACCGCCCACCACGAGCGCCGTGATCACCGGCCCGAGCTCGATGAAGACCGACTTGGAGATCACCGTGCCCAGGAACTTCATCGGCACGTAGGCCTGCATCTGGTAGACGGCCTGCACCGCCGTGACCGCCCCGACGAAGATCGACGTCGTCAGCACCAGCGGCAGCGAGCCGATGGCCACGACGTACATCTGCGCGCAGCACCTCCCGCCGCATCCGCCATACGCGACGGGAACTGCCGGACGATGTCGCGCAACAGGGAAAAACCGCGACCGCTGCCGGCGAGGGCGTCCAGGGAGCGTTTGCCGACGGCGTGGGTCAGGGAGGACGACATGATCCGCCGAATATAACCGGATGGCGCGGGGGTGTCCACCGGGGGCGAACAGGCCCGGCACGACGCTTGCCGGGGGCGCGGCCTCCCCGGCCCGGCAAGGAGGTCGCCATGACGTTCCGCCCCGCGTCCGTCCCCGCCGCCCCGTCCGCCGCCCCCGCGCCGCGCCCCGCGCCGCGCGCGCCTGGCGGCCGCGGCGGCTGTCGCCCTGGCGCTCCCCGGGTCCGCGCCGCCGTCGCCGCCCCGTGCCGCCCCGCGCTACCAGAACACCTGGGCCAAGGACTTCGTGATGGACGCCCCGTGGCGGGTGGCCGACGCCGCCACGGCGATCCCGATCCTGGTCGCCCTCAAGGACTGCGACGCGGACGAGATCGCCGCGCTGCGCTGGCTGCGCTGCCGCGACGTGACCGGCGCCATCGCCGTCACCCTCTGGCTGCGCGACGGGAGCGACGAGCGGATCGGCGACGATCCTGCCGAGCGCGACCTGCTGCGCCTGGCTCACCACGGTCACCGCGGGGCACCCGGCGCTGCCCGACGGCACGCCGCTCACGCCGGCGACCCTGGGCTACCGGACCGGCGACGTGATCGCGCTCGAGGTGTCGATCCGCTTCCGCGACAACCTGCTATGGGACGAAACCGCCACCCGCATCCTGCACGTGCGGGTGGGCGACGGCCCGTTCCCCTGGCCCGCCGGCTGGCACGGCGGCGATCTCCACGTGCATTCGATGTTCACGAACAACATCGCCGAATGGGGCGCTCCGCTGCCGGCGCTGGCCGCCGCGGCGGCGGCCGCCGGCCTGCGCTGGGTCGCCGTCACCGATCACTCCTGCGACCTGGACCAGACCGAGGACGGCGCCTGGTCCTATGTCACCCGGCTGTGGCGGTGTACCGTGCAGACCCCGGCCGGCGAGCAGACCTTCGTCCGCGACGTGTTCGCCGCCGACGGCTCCACCTGGGGCGGCCTCACCGCGGAGATCGCGGCCGACGACCGCCCCGGCCTGCGCCTGCTGCGCGGCGTGGAGATCAACCTCGCCTCGGTCGACCCCGCCACCGCCGGCCGCACGCTGCACGCCCTGTTCCTCGACGCCGGCTACCTCGCGTCGCCGCTGAGCGGCGCGCCGGGCGAACGCCCCGTCTTCCCCACGGTCCCGGCCGGCCTCGACGCTCTCGCCGCCGCCAGCGGTTTCGCCTTCGCCGCCCACCCCTGGGACGACCTCGCCGGCGAATGGGACAGCGTCGATCTCGGCGTCGAACGGCGCCGCCTGGGGCGCACGGCGACTTCGCTGCCGCCTTCCCGCGCGCTGTCTTCCGCGGCGTGGAGCTGTTCAACACCCGCGCCGTGGTCCGCTCCTGCGCCGAGAACGATCCCTGGCCCGACTTCGAAGCCGGCGAGCCCGCCGCCGACCCCTACCCCGCCCCTCTGCTGGCCGGGCTCGAACGCTGGGACACCCTTCTGCGCGCCGGCCTGGCCGACTGGCCCCCGCGTCGCCTGGTGCTCGCCGGCGGCAGCGACGCCCACGGCGACCTCAACTACGCCACCCACCTCGCCCTCGACGACTGGGCCGACGACAACGCTCTGGGCAAGGTCCAGACCGTGCTCCGCGTGCCGGGCCCCTGGGGCCCCGGCAACGCCCCCGCCCGCCGCCGACCTCCTCGCCGCCCTGCGCGACGGCCACTCGCTGATCACCGACGGCCCGTTCCTCGAACTCGCCCTCGATGCCGACCGCGACGGCTCCCCCGACGGCCCCACCGACCTCCACCCCGGCGACGCCGCCCGCGTCAACCCCGCCACCTGCCCGCCGCTGCTGCTGCGCTGGGCCTCCCTGCCGGAGTTCGGCTCCGTCGCCCTGATCCGCCTCCTCGCCATCACCCCGACCGGCGTCCGCGAACTCGACACCCGCGATCCCCGCCTCTGCGGCCAGCCCTTCACCGGCATCGTCACCTTCCCGCTGACGGACCGCGCCCTGACCGGCCCGGTCGCCCTGCGCGCCGAACTGACCACCGCCGACAACGCCGCCGGCCACCGCGCCTGCACCAACCCCCTCTGGCTCGACTTCAACCCCGTCACCGCCACCGACCCGGGCGATCCCGCCGACCCCGCCGACTTCACCAACGCCGCCCGACCCGACGCCGCCCTCAGCCTGGCGCCCACCGCCCCCAACCCCGCCGTGGCGAGCACCACGATCCGCTTCCGGCTCGGCCGGCCCGCCCCGGTCACGCTGACCATCCACGACCTCGCCGGCCGCCGCCTCCGCCGCCTGCTGGACGCCTCACCGCTGCCGGCCGGCCCGCACACGGCGGTGTGGGACGGCCGCGACGACGGCGGCGCTCCGGTGGCGAACGGCGTCTACCTCGTCCGGCTTACTGCGGGCGGTCAGCGGCGCGGGGGGCTGGTGCAGATGTTGCGGTGAATGGCGGACCCCCTGCTCCGCGCGCGGCGTCGAAGGGGGGCCATCCACGCACCCGCCAGAGGGTCGCGAGGGTGTCGGCGGCGGCGGCGATCCCCGCACGGTTCCAATGATCGTCGAACCGATGGTAGCAGGGCGTGCGCGTCTGACGGGTACGCAGGGCCGGCAGCAGGTCGACGCAGGGCAGGCCGGCGCGGGCGCACAGCGTCGCGACCTGGCGATTGGGTTGCTCGAGATCGATGGCGTCGGCGCGCAGGCTCTGATTGCGCAACATCCGCTCCGCGCGATCCGGCACCACCTGATACACCGCGGGGACGAGTGCCACGATCACCGGCACGCCGGCGGTCGCCGCCTCGTCGCGGAGCCGGACCAGATTGCGCACGGCTTTTTCCCAGCCGTCCGTCACGGTTCCCCGCGCCGGCCGCAGGAAAGGCCGCACCGGCGTCGGGTAACGATCGCCATCCGGATCGGCCGCGGAATCGACCCGACCCGGCACGACAGGCGCGCGCCACCCGGCCGGACCGGAGCGCGCCGCTCGCAACCACCGCGTCTGCGGGTCGTAGCGCAGGTAGTTGCGTAACAGCACGTAGAACTGGCTGTGGCGCGACAGCCAGCGGCGCGCGGTCTGCCCCGGGGTGGTCCGGATGGCCGGCGGCGGACCGCCCTCGCGGTAGACGGCCTCCAGGCGTCCGTCGCGCACCAGGAAGCGCGCGTCGTCCGGATCCCCTTCCCAGTCGTTCGTCAGCGCCAGCGCCACCAGCACGACGTCAGGCCGCAACAGCGAACCCCACTTGCGCCAGGCACGCCCGTACTGCCAGGGACCGTAGCCGGCATTGGCCGCGTTGATCACCTGGATCGGCCGACCGTGCCCGTCATCGTCATCCTGCTGCCGCAGCGCCCGCTCGAACGCGCGCGGCAGACTGTATTGCAGCGATTCCGCGTGTCCCACGGCATACGAATCGCCGACGAGGAGCACGCGGCAGGTCGTCGTGTCGGCAGGATCGTACTCGCGATCGCGCAGGCCGAGACGGTCGATGACATAGGAGACGTCGAACCCGGGCCCGATTTCCCGCGCGACGGCGCCCGGCTCGTACACGTAGCCGAGCACCGGATCGGGGGCCAGGATCTCCATGACCCGGTCGACGTTCTGCGGCAGCAGGATCCGCGTGAACAGCTCGCCCCAGAGCAGGGAGGCGGGCAGGACGAGCAGCACCGGCCACGGCAGGCGCCGGCGCGCTGCGTTTCTGCCCCTGCCGGATCGCGTCACGTCACGTCCCCCTAGAACTGGAAGTAGATGAAAGGCGTGACCGTGTGCGCCTGCTGCACGGCTGCGGCCAGCGTGCCCACCAGGAGCAGTTCGGCCACCAGCCAGCGCCAGGTGCGCGGGGCGGCCGGCAGCCAGCCCGCATCGCCCCAGTGCTGCTGCCCCAGGTCCAGCAGCAGCAGCAACAGCGCCGCGAACGGCACGGACCAGCCGAATCCGGACCACGTGCCGCCAGGGAACAGACCGCGCAGATAGGCAGCCGCGGCCGTGAGGGATGCGGCGCGGAAGAAGACCCAGCCGAGGGTCACGACGTGAAAGGTCAGGACGACCTGCAGGATGCGCCAGAACGGACGCCACCAGCGCGCCGCCCGCGGGGAGCGCAACCCGCGCCACCCCCACCCAGGGCCACCCAGACCGCGCTGCAGCGCGAGCAGCAGACCGTGGAACCCGCCCCAGACGACGAAGGTCCACGCCGCCCCGTGCCACAGCCCCATCAGCAGCATGGTCGGCAGCACGGCGAGCGCGTAGGCGAGGCGGGTCTCCAGCCCCAGCGGCAGGTCGCGCGGCGCCAGACGTCGCGTGACCGCGCCCAGCAGCGGCTGGAACAGGTAGTCGCCGACCCAGCTCGAGAGCGAGATGTGCCAGCGCTGCCAGAACTGCGGCGAGGCTGCGGCGCAGATAGGGGGCGTGGAAGTTCACGCGCAGCTCGAAGCCGAGCAGCGCTGGCCGACGCCGCGCGCGATGTCGGAGTAGCCGCTGAAGTCGCCGTAGATCTGGAAGGCGAACGCGTAGAGCCCCGCCGCGAGCTGCCGGCCCGGTGTGCGCCGCGGGGTCGGCGAAGACGGCCTGCGCCAGCGGCGCGAGCGTGTCCGCGATCACCACCTTCTTGAAGTAGCCGCAGCAGCAGCAGCCAGAGGCCGCGCCGGACGTGCTCCGCCGTGATCCGGCGCGGCGCCGCCACCTGCGTCAGCAGCGAGCGCGCGCGCTCGATCGGCCCGGCCACGAGCTGCGGGAAGAAGGAGACGAACAGCGCGTAGTCGAGGAAGCGCCGCGTCGGCTCGAGCCGTCCGCGGTAGACGTCGACGTGTAGCTGAGCGACTGGAACGTGTAGAAGGAGATCCCGACCGGCAGCACGATCCGCAACACCGGCAGGTGCGGCTCCAGACCGACCCGTCCGAGCAGCGCGCCGAGCGAGGCGACGAAGAACCCGCAGTACTTGAAGACGCCGAGGATCGCCAGATTGCCGATCACGCTGACCAGCAGCCAGCGTCGGCGCCGGCGCGGTCCGGTCGCAGCCGCCACGCGCAGCGCGCAGACGAAATCGAGCGTCGTGGTCAGCAGCAGCAGCCCCGCGAAGCGCCAGTCCCAGCTGCCGTAGAAGAAGTAGCTGGCGGCCAGCAGGAACAGGTTCTGCCGTCGCCACGGCAGACGCGGGGCGACCAGCAGCGACGACCGCGAAGAAGAGCAGGAAGTGCAGGGAATTGAAGAGCATCGGGGCACCATAGCGCAGGAGACGACTCGCGGCCCAGCGGAATGAGCGGGGATATGGCCGGGCGCGACCACCCGTGTCCAGGTATGCAACCCTCGTCGCCGGCGGCGCGTTATGCCAGGTGGCCCCGCAGGGCCCCTGCCATCAATGAGGGAGTTCCATTCATGGGGAAGTCGGCCGGCCTGATTCTCGCCCTCGGCCTGTGCGTCGTTTCACCGGCCGATGCCGGGACGGCTGACGGCGTCACGGTCATGCCCGACGTGGTCTACGGCCACAAGGGGGGGATGGCCCTCACCTTTGACCTCTTCCGTCCGGCGGCGCCCAACGGCGCCGCGGTGATCTTCGTCAACAGCGGGGGATTCGTGTCGGGACAGCTCCGCCAGTGCGAGAGCGCCGGGTGGGAAGCCTGGCGCTTCGTGCCGGCCGCCGGGCTGCGTATCGCAGACGTGCCGGTGGCCCTGCCCCTGCTCGCGCAGTTCAGCTTCGGCCCCCTGCTCGACGCGGGGTTCACCGTGTTCGACGTCCGGCACGGCTGCGGCCCCGGCTTCAAGCTCCCCGACATCGTCAGCGATGTCCACCAGGCGGTCGGTTTCATCCGGGGTAACGCCGCGCATCTGGACGTCGACGCCGACCGCATCGGTCTGTGGGGCGCGAGCGCCGGGGGCTACCTCGCGCTCGAGGCCGCCCTCACCGCCAATCCCGGCGTCGGTCGGGTTCGCGCGGCGGCCGTGTATTACCCGGCCGGCTTCGACCTGGCGGGCGACACGGCGCGCTTTCCCGAGCTGCTCGCCAATCTGCCCGCCCTGCAGGTCGGCGCGGCGGTCCTCGACTCGCTGTCGCTGCGGCATTACGTCTCGCCCGACGATCCTCCCTGCCTGATCATCTTCGGAACCGACGACGCCCCGTTCATTACCGAGCCCAGCGATTCGTTGTGCGCCTCCCTGACCCGGGCCGGCGTCGCCTGCCGCCGCATCGCGATCCCCGGCACGGGACACGAGTTCCGCGGGCCCGACGGGTATCAACCGGAGAACGGGGAGCGGGCCCTGCGCGAAGTGGTGGCGTGGTTCGGGGGGCAACTGACCGTTCGCTAGACGGACACAGTCGGTGCGGCTTTGGCGTTGAACCCACTTTCATACCGACCTATCCTCCGCCCCGGAGGGGCCGCCGAGACATGTCAGCCGCTCTGGTCACTCCCACCGGCGGCGGAGGAAATCGATAGGGAAGCAGGTGGTCCGGTGAAGTTATTCCAGGTTGCCCCTCTCCTGTTGCTTTGCCTCGTTCTCGCGGACCCGACCGTCGGGTCGGACACCGCGACGCCCGAGCCCCAGACCCTGGGCCGCTACAACGTCACCATCGAGCAACTCCACGATGCCGACCGGGGCTGCCGACTCGAGTCCGTCTACCCCAGTCCTGACCGCAGGCGGGTCGCCGCCGTTCTCGTCGACAATAACGCCCAGGGCTGCGTCTGGGTCGAGGGGCAGGGCCAGAGCCCGCCGTGGGATTACGTGATCGACGTCGAATGGAGCCCCGACAGCCGCCGCCTCGCCTACCTCGCGACCAGAGACGGCAAGGTGCATGTCGTGGTCGATGGGGTCGACGCCGGGAAGTACGACGATGTGCCCGGGCATACCGTGCCTTTCAGCTCCGACGGCAGCCGTTACGGTTTTCTGGCGGCCGAATTCAAGAAGGACCGGCTCAAGTCCGTGCGAGCGGTCATCGACGGAACCGCAGGCGAGTCCTTTGACAATGTGACCGGCCCCGAGAAGGAGCCCCTGCTCCGCTTCAGCCCCGGCGGGGCCCACTGGCTGATGTTCGCCAAGCGGGGTGATCAGTATTTTTCGGTCGTCGATGGCCGCATCGGCCCCTCTTCGACCGCACGGCGGGCGAACCGGCCTGGTCGGCCGACGGCGAGCACCTGGCCTACGTCGGGGTCCGCGGGGAGGACTGGTACCTGGCCCATGACGACACTCTGCACGGCCCCTTCCGCTGGGTCGGCGACCCGGCCTTCTCGCCCGTCTCGAACGACCTGGCCTACTGCGTGAACGAAGACAAGCAGGGCTACGTCGCTTTCAACCACCGGCCGCTGGGCCGGCATTACGCGGTTCGCGAACCGGTCTTCAGCCCGGATGGCCGCCGCCTGGCCTATTGGGCCAGTCGTCCGCCCGCAGGATCCTGCGTGGTCGTCGACTCGACGGCCGGACCGATCCTGGCCTCGGCGGCCACGCCCAGATTCACCGAGCACGGCCTGCTCTTTTACGACGCCTACCTCGACTCCACCGGCACCCGGCGCGTCTTCTTCGTCGAGAACCGCCGGCTGCCGGAGATGTCGGCAGCTTCGCCTCCCTCCCCCTGGCCGAAGGGACCGGCTCGGTGTCCGGGCTCTGGCTGACGACCTCGCCGGACGGCGGTCGCATTGCCTACGGCTGGCGGGTGGACGAGTGGACGTTCAACGTGGCGATCGCAGGGGAGCAGTGGTCGGGATTCCTGGCCGATCCGGTCGAATGGGGCAGCGACGGCAGACACTACGCCTTCCGCCTCATCGTCCCCAAGAAGGGGGACCGCGTCATCATCGACGGCGACGAGGGGCCGCTCTACAGGAGCGCCCAGGGAGTCCGCATCAGCCCCGACGGCAACGATGTCGCGTACATCGCATCGCACAAGGACAAGGGCGAGGAGAGACTGGTGATGAACCGCGAGGAGGGCCCGCCCTGGGACGGCATCGTACCCGGAACGGTGCACTTCCAACCCGACGGTTCGCTGGTCCACTACGCGATCGATGCGCCGGACAAGCTGTTCCGGGTCGTGCTGACTCCGCGCCAGTGACCGGATTTCGAGCGGGCCATCACGCCCGACCGTCGCCGTCCAGGAACCCCAGCATCCCCGTCAACGACTGCCGCGTGAACGCCAGCTCCCGCTCCCGTATGTCCTCCGGCAGGTCCGACCATCCTGCGTAGCGGGAGTCCTCCGCCAGCAGACGCGCGTGCACGCGGGCCAGCAGGCTGCCCGGGGCGCCGTCGCCCAACTGTTCCGCCGGCCGCCGCTCGTGGCGCAGGACGTTCAGCCAGCGTTCGAGCTGGTGGCGGGCGTCGTTGAGCAGCTCGCGGGTGCGGCCCTTGGCCAGACCGTGGTGGGCGAACGCCAGCCGCGCCGGGGCCGGGGTGAGGGCGAGCAGGCGGTCGAGCGAATCGAGCGCCACTCGCAGGATAGAATCGCGGCGGCGTGGCCGGCCGCAGGTAGCGCGCCGCCGTCGGGCAGGGCCGCGAAGGTGCCGGCCGCCTCGCCGACGAACAGCGTGTCCGTCGTGGCGGAAGCAGAGGTGGTGCGGGGCGTGGCCCGGGGTCGGGATGATCGTGATGCCGGTGCCGGCGAACGCTTCGCCGGCCAGTTCCGCGCGCGCGGCCAGCCGCTCCGCCGGCACCGGCGTCGGTTCGCCGTAGACCTCGGCCGCGGCGCCGAGCACCGCGCGCGAGCCTTCCCACAGGCGCTGCGGCGCGACCAGGTGCCGCCGGCCGTTCTCGTGGCAGACGATCGCGCGCCTCGGGAAAGGCCGCCGCCACGCTCGGCCGCGCCGCCGGCGTGGTCGAGGTGGATGTGGGTGAGCAGGATCCAGTCGAGGCGGGTCACGCGGCGGGCGCGCAACTCGGCCACGAGGCCGCGCGCGCGGTGGACGCGCGGCCCCGGGTCGACGATGAACGTGAGGCCGGGGCGCCGTTCGAGCCAGCAGCTGATGAACTCGCGCTGGCCCGGCGAGGGGCTGGTCGAGGTCGATCAGGTCGAGGGCCATGCGCGACTCCGGCCGGACGGTCGGCCTAGTTCTGCTGCTGTTGCTGGCGCTGCAGGTTGTCGAACCGGGTGAAATCCTTGTTGAACATCAGGTCGAACTGGCCGGTCGGGCCGTTGCGCTGCTTGCCGATGATCACCGTCGGCGAGGTTGCGCACCGATTCGTCCGTCGGGGTTGTAGATCTCCTCGCGGTAGATGAACAGGACCACGTCGGCGTCCTGCTCGATGGCGCCCGACTCGCGCAGGTCCGACGAGCATCGGCTTGTTGTCGCCGCGCGCCTCGACGGCGCGCGAGAGCTGGCTCAGCGCGATCACCGGCACGTCGAGCTCCTTGGCCATGCGCCTTCAGGGTGCGGGTGATGTCGGAGATCTCCTGCTGGCGGTTCTCGGTGCGGCCGTGGCCGCGACATCGAGCTGCAGGTAGTCGATGACGATCAGGCCGAGGTCGTGCTGCTGCTTGCAGCCGGCGCGCCTTGGCCTTCATCTCCAGCGCCGAGATGCCGCTGGTGTCGTCGATGAAGATCGGGCGGCCTTCGAGAGGCGGTCGCAGGCGCGCGGTCAGCCGCGGCCAGTCCTTCGGCTGGATCTGGCCCGCGCGCGGATGTCGTGGTTGTTGAAGCCGCGCGCTCGAGCAGAGCATGCGCATCGACGAGCTGCTCCTTGGACATCTCCAGGCTAGAAGATCGCCACCGGCACCTTGCTCCTTCACCGCGGCGTTGTAGGCGAGGTTCAGCGCGAGCGCGGTCTTGCCCATCGACGGGCGGGCCGCCAGGATGATCAGGTCGGACTTCTGCAGGCCGGCGGTCATGCGGTCGAAGTCGGCGAAGCCGGTGCGCAGGCCGGTCACGTCGCTCTTGTTGCGGAACGCCTCCTCGATCGTGCGGAAGGTCACCGGCACGACCGACTTGACCGACTCGAAGCCCCCCTTGCGCGTGCTCTCGGCGATCCGGAAGATGCTCGACTGCGCGCGGTCGAGGATGGTGGCGGCCGACTCGGCCCCCTCGTACCCCTCGCCGGCGATGGCGGTGGCGGTGCTGATCAGCGCGCGCAGCACCGCCTTCTCCTGCACGATGCCGGCGTGGTAGGTCGACGTTCGCGGCCGTGGCGACGGTCGCCAGCAGGTACGCCAGGTACTCGGTGCCGCCCACCGCCTCGAGGTCGTTGCGCCGCGTCAGCTGCTCCGCCACGGTCACGGTGTCGATCGCCTGGTCGCGGTCGTACAGTTCGCGCATCGCGGCGAAGATGAGGCGATGTTCCTTGCGGTAGAAGTCGTCGGCCGACACCTTCTCGATCGCCAGGCCGAGCGCGTCGCGCTCGAGCATGATGGCGCCGAGGATCGCGCGCTCGGCATCCTCGTTCTGCGGCGGCAACCGATCGGCGCCGGCAACGCCCGGGCGACCGGGGGCAAAAGACGAATCCACGATGACCTCGCGCGGGATGATGGATTGCAGGAGTACCGCGCGACCAATCTAGCACACGATCCCCGCACCCGCGGCCGCGAAGCGCGCCGACGCGTAAAATTGCTGGTGACAACGGGTGCGCAACTTGTGGACAACCGCCCGCCCGCCCCGGGACAATCCGGTGGACAACCGCCCCGGTGCGGTGGATAAGTCCGGAATCCGGTGGACAACATCACGGCCGCCGCGGCGCAGGCGCGCCAAGTGACCGCCCTACACCGTTTCCCGCGAGGTGCACCCTGTGGACAACCGCCATGCCATCTGACCCGCTGCGCGAGGCGATCGCAGCCATCGCCGCCGCCCCCCATCCGCCGGTGCCGTGGCGCGACGGCGCGCAGATCCCTTGGCACGACCCGGCCTTCAGCGAGCGGATGCTCGACATCCATCTCGACCAGTCCACCCACATGGCGAGCCGTTCGCGCGCCGTGATCGGACGGCACGTGGCGTGGCTGCGCGAGCGGATGCGTGAAACGCCCGGCGCCTCGTCACCGGCCGCGCGCGTGCTGGACGTGGCCTGCGGCCCCGGCCTGTACTGTCACGAACTGGCGCGGCTGGGCCACCCGGCGCTCGGCTTCGACTTCGCTCCCGCGCCCCTCGCCTGGGCCCGCGCCACCGCCGCGCGCGAGGGGCTGGCCTGTCGCTTCCTCGAAGCGGACCTCACCCGCCTCGACGAGGCCCGACTCGCGGAGATCGGCCCGGTGGAGGTGATCACCTTCTGGTTCGGCGAATTCCACTCCTTCCCGCCCGCCACGGCACGCCGTTTCCTGGCGCAGCTGGCCGCCTTGCTGACGCCCGGCGGCCTGTTCGTGCTGGAGTACCAGCCGTACGAACTCTACCCGCGCGAGGACCTGCAGGAGTGGCGCGCCTGCGACCGCTCGCCGCTGAGCGACCGGCCCCACCTCTGGCTGCAGGAATACCACTGGGACGCGCGCCAGCAGGCTGAAATCAACGTCCATTGGGTGATCGACGCCGCCACCGGCGCCCTCACCCGCTACGCCCAGTCCGGACAGGCCTGGCGCGATCGCGAGCTGGTCGCGGCATGCCGCGAAGCGGGCCTCGGACGACCCGTGTTCCACCCGCCGATCACCGGTGTGAGCGAGCGGTTCGAATTCGCCATGCTGACCGCCGTCAAACCCTGAAAGAACGGGTGATTACCCCGCGACCTGTGCGCGACAGGGCAGGGACGAGGAGGAAGATCCGGAATCCTTCTTCCAGCGATTGCTACGCGTGCAAAAAGTGCGCGAAGGCGCGATTCCGGCGGCAGGGCGTGTCATCTGCTTTCCGACCAGCAGGCAGCAGGTGCGCGGCCCGGATCCGTTCTGAACGACCCGTCCGCCCCGCGCACTTTTTGCACGCGTAGCAATCGCTGGAAGACGCGCCCCGACACCCCCCCACCGGTCCCCTCCCCCACCCCGCTCACCCCGTCAGCAGCGCCCCCAGTTCGCGCGTCTCGCCGAGCGCCGGCACGATCGGCGTCACGCCCCAGGCGGCCTGCAGGTCGCCCGCGAAGGCGCGCGCCGATTCCGGCTCGCCGTGCGTGACGAAGACCGCGCGCGGCGTCGCGGCCGAGCCGGCCCAGCGCAGCAGCTCGCCGCGGCCGGCGTGCCCCGACAGTCCGTGCACCGCGATCACCCGCGCCCGCACCGGCACCTCCTGGCCGTGGAGCCGCACCGTGGACGCCCCCTCGAGCAGCGCGCGTCCGCGCGTGCCGACGGCCTGGAAGCCCATCAGGCAGATCAGACAGTCGGGATCGGGCGCCTTGCGCAGCAGGTGGTGCAGCACGCGTCCGCCGGTGAGCATGCCGCTGGCCGAGATGATCACGCGCGGCCCCGGCAGGTCGTTCAGGTGCTTCGATTCGTCGGTCGTGCGGTGGAACTTCACCTTCCGCGGGAACAGGTGCGTGCCGTCCTCGGCGATCCCCTCGTCGAGATTGCCGTCGTGCAGGTGGCGAGCGTAGATGCGCGTCGCCTCGGCCGCCATCGGGCTGTCGACGTGGATCGGCGTGTCGGGCAACTCGCCGGAGCGCATCAGGTCGCGCAGGATCAGCGCCACCTGCTGCGTCCGCCCGAGCGCGAAGGCCGGGATCAGCACGGTGCCGCGGCGCGCGAAGGTCTCGCGGAACGCCGTGCGGATCTGGTCGATCATCGGCTCGGGGTCATGCTCGCGGTCGCCGTAGGTCGACTCGATGACGAGAGCGTCGGTGACCGGCCGCGCCTCCGGATCGACGTGCAGCGGCGCGTCGTACCGCCCGACGTCGCCGCTGAAGAGGATGCTCGCCTCGCGTCCGTCGAGCGGGAAACGCACCTCCACCGAGGCCGAACCGAGGATGTGCCCGGCGTTGTGGAAACGGGCCCGCGCTCCGCCGCCGAGGTCGAGCCAGCGCGCCGTAGTCCACGGGTCGCAGCAGCGTCAGCGCCCGCCGCGCGTCCCCCTCGTCGAACAGCGGCAGCGCCGGCGCGTGCTTGCTGAAACCGTGCCGGTTGGCGTACGCGGCGTCCTCTTCCTGCAGCTTGGCGGCGTCGAGCAGCATCAGCGGCGCCAGTTCGGCGCTGGCCGGCGTGCAGTGCACCGGCCCGGCGTACCCCTCCCGCACCAGGCGCGGCAGGTAGCCGAGGTGGTCGATATGCACGTGCGTCAGCAGCACGTGGTCCACCGACGCCGGGTCGAACGCCGGCTGGCGCCAGTTGCAGCTCGCGCAGCGCCTTCAGCCCCTGGAACATCCCGCAGTCGATCAGGATGCGCCGCCCGGCCACCTCGAGCAGGTACTTCGAGCCGGTCACCGTGCCGGCGGCGCCGTGGAAGGTCAGGGTGGCGGTCATGCGCATCCCTTCTGCAGGGCGTCGTAGAGGGCACGCAGCTTGCGCACGTCGTCCCAGGTGGGACGCTTCCAGTGCGGATTGCGCAGGAGGGCGGCGGGGTGGTAGGTCACCACGACCGGAACGCCGCCGTAGAAGTGGGCCTGTTCGCGCAGCGCGCCGAGGGTGGCGTTCGAGCGCAGCAGGGTGTGGGCGGCGTGGCGGCCGAGGCAGCAGATCACGGACGGGTCGATGATCTCGAGCTGACGCTTCAGGTACGGCTCGCACGCCTCGACCTCGTCCCCCTCCGGATCGCGGTTCTCGGGCGGACGGCACTTGAGGATGTTGCAGATGTAGACGTCCTCGCGCCGCAGGGCGATCGCCTTCAGGATGTCGTTGAGCAGCTGCCCGGCGCGCCCGACGAACGGCTCGCCCCGCTCGTCCTCCTCGCGCCCCGGAGCCTCCCCCACGAACACCAGACCGGCGCCGGGATTCCCCACGCCGAAGACGGTCTGTTTGCGGGTGCGCGCCAGCTTGCACTGCGTGCAGGGCGCCACTTCACGGGCGAGGCCGGCGAGCGCCTCGCGCTTCTGTTCCACCGTGAGCCGCGCCGGGGGGGCCGTTGGCGCGCTGAAGATGTCCGCGGCCGGGGCCGCCTCCCGGCGGCCGGCCAACTGGCCGAGCGTGTCGCGGACGAAAGCATCGCGGACCGCGGCGAAGGCGTCGTCCGCCGGGGCAGATGAAGGCTGAGCGGGTGCTGTCCGTGCCGTCTTCGCCGGTTTCGCGGTCGCCGGAGCGGCCGGCGCCGGCAGGGGCGATGCCCCGGCCGCGGGCGCCGACGCGGGCGCCTCGTCGGCGCCAGGATCGATGAACCACTCCACGCCCGCGTCCTGCTGCTGGCGCAGGTACGCGCGCAGGTCGGCGGCGACGCGGCCCCGGTCGTCGGCGGGAGGGGTCATGCCCGATCCGCGGCGTCGCCGCCGAGGTGATCGAGCAGCCCGCGCGCGAGGTCGCGTTTGGGGTGGGAGCCGCTGTCCCAGATCAGGCCGGCCGGGCCGAGCAGGAAGACCCGGTGCGGACCGTCGCCGAAGCCGGAACCGGCCACGGTCGGATCGTTGGCCACGATGAAATCCATTCCTTTGGCGCGCAGCTTCTTCGCGGCGCGCGCGAGCAGGTCGCCCGTCTCGAGGGCGAAGCCGACGACCCGCAGGTCGGCCGTGCGCGCCGGCGCGACCACGTCGCCGAGGATGTCGTCCGTGCGGCGCAGGGCCAGGTTCCAGGAGGTGCCGAGGCTCTCCTTGGGCAGCTTCCCGCCTTCCACCTGCTCCGGCGCGAAGTCAGCCACGGCGGCGGCCATGAAAAGCCAGTCGGCGCCTTCGGCCAGGGTTCCGCGCACGGCTTCGGCCATCTGCCCGGCGGTCTCGATGCGGAGGCAGCGCGCCACCGCCGGCGGGACCGGCAGGGACGTCGGCCCGGCGATCAGCGTCACCGTCGCGCCGCGCGCCGCCGCCTCCTCCGCCAGCGCGAAACCGAACACGCCCGACGAACGGTTGGCGATGTAGCGCACCGCGTCGATCGGTTCCCAGGTCGGTCCGGCCGTCACCACCACGCGCCGCCCCGCCCACGCCGGATCGGCCCGGACGGGACGCGCCACCGCGGGAATCACCGCGGGGGCCGGCGCGGGCGCCGTCCGCGACGGCAGCGTTGCCAGCAGCGCGGTCACCGCCTCGACCACCGTCTCCGGTTCCGCCATCCGGCCGACCGCCGCCACGCCGCAGGCCAGAAAACCGGTTCCCGGCTCCAGCACCTGCGCGCCGCGTTCGCGCAGCAGGGCGAGATTCGCCTGGGTTGCCGGCTGCCGCCACATGACATCGTTCATGGCCGGGATCAACAGCAGCGGTTTGTCGCACGCCAGCAGCAGCGTCGACACGATGTCGTCGGCGATGCCGTGGGCCGCCTTGGCGAGAATGTTCGCGGTGGCGGGCGCCACCACGACAACGTCGGCCGCGCGCACGAGCTCGATGTGATCGAGGGGGTCGGTGTCGCCGTCACCCCACAGATCGGTGGCCACCGGGTGCTGCGACAGGACCTGGAACGTCATCGGGGTGACGAAACGCCGCGCGGCGGCCGTCATCCCCACCCGGACGTCAAAACCCGCCTGCACGAGCAGGCGGGTCAGGGAACAGGCCTTATAAGCGGCGATGCCGCCGGTCACGAGCAGCAGGACGCGGCCGCCGGCCATCGCCTACTCCTCCGCGGCCTTGGCCGCCTCGCGCTCCCGCTGGAGCCGTGCCCAGCGCTCCTTCTCGTCGTAGTACTGCACCTGTCCGCCGAGCAGCCGCCGGATGGCGATACTCGTGATCTTGCCCGGCAGGCTCAGGCCGAGCGTGTGCGCCCGCCCATTCAGCCGGCGCGCTTCCAGCGCCGCCACCTTGATCGCCTCGAACTTGTTGGGGATCAGATCGGTCACCCGGTGGCGCGGAATGTAAGTCATCGGTTACCCGCCTCTGACTGAGGGCGTTCGACAATGAAAAGCCGCGCCGCCGTCGGCAACCCGGCGATCCATTCTGCAAACCGTTCAAGATAGCATGCTTTCCCGCCGATTCAACCCCGACTGCTCCGGCGCCACGGGAATGTGCCGACTATCCGTTGCAGACAAATGACTTAGGCATTATCAGGATATCCGGTGTCCTCCCGCCTCCGTCCGGTCAACCAGCGGCCAGCGGGGGGGCGGGGTGGCGGACGCGACGGCACCGTTCGGCGGTGACGATGGCCCGCATGCGGGCGATCGCCTCGGCCAGCGTGTCGTTGACGATGAAATAGTCGTAGCGCTCCGCGAAGCCGATCTCCCAGCGGGCGTTGGCCAGACGGGTGCGGATGACCGCGTCGTCATCGGTGGCCCGCGAGCGCAGGCGCGCCTCGAGCGCCTCCCAGGAGGGGGAAGACGAACACCGACACCACTTCCGGCCCGAACAGGTCGATCACCCGCACGCCGCCCTGCACGTCGAGATCGAGCAGCGGAGTGAGGCCGCGATCGAGCATCGCCTGGATGTGATCGCGGCGGGTGCCGTAGCGGTGCCTGTGCACCAGCGCCCACTCCACGAAGGCGTCGGCGGCGACGAGACGGTCGAATTCGGCGTCATCCGCGAAGTGGTACTGCACGCCGTCGGTTTCGCCGCGACGGGGCGGTCGCGTCGTCGTGGACACCGAAAAGCTGAGACCCGGTTCCGCGGCCAGCAGAGCCTGCACGAACGTGCTCTTGCCGGCGCCGGAGGGCCCCGAGATCAGGACCAGCATCGGCGGCTACTCCAGATTCTGCACCTGCTCGCGCAGGTTCTCGACCTCTTCCTTCATCCCGATCACGAGCTGGGTGAGCGACAGCAGGCTGGTCTTGGCCCCCATGGTGTTGACTTCGCGGTGCATCTCCTGGAGGAGGAAATTGAGCCGTTTGGCCACCTGACCCGATTCGCCCAGCGTCTGCTCGAACTGCTCGAGATGGCTGGCCAGCCGTTCACACTCCTCGCCGATGCTGGCGCGATCGGCCAGGATGGCGGCCTCCTGGGCCAGGCGCTGCGGATCGACGCCGTCGGTGACGAGCTGCGTCAGCCGCGCGTTCAGACGATCGAGCGTCTCGCGCGCGACGGTGGGCGTGAGCCGCTCCACCTCCGCCAGTTGCGACCGCAGGCGGGCCGCGCGTCCGGCCAGTTCGGCCGCCAGTTCGGCCCCCTCCCGGTCACGCATCGTCTGGAGAGCGGTCGTGGCGACCTCGAGGGCGGCACGCAGCGCGCCCAGCACCGCCTCCTGGTCGACGCCGGCGTCCGCGCCGCCGAACAGGTCCGGAATGGCCAGCACGTGGGACAGCTCCAGCGAGGGCCGGCGGCCCGTCTCGCGCTCCACCCGGTCGGCCAGCAGACGCAGCAGGGCCAGCCCCTGCTCGAGGCGCTCGTGGTCCAGGCCGCCGGCGCCCGCCGCCAGGTCCCCGACGAACTGGACGGAGCAGGTGACCCGGCCGCGCGCCACGCGATCCCGCAGGAAGTTGCGGATTTCGAATTCATACGGCGCCAGGGCCGCCGGCAGCTTGAGCGCGACGTCGAGGAAGCGGTGATTGACCGAGCGCAGTTCGACGGACAAGGTCACGCCGCCGACCGTCCCCTCTCCCGCGCCGAAACCCGTCATGCTGCGCACGCGTGATCCCCTTCCTGGCTGAGCGGAGACCCCGGCCGGTCGGCCGGGGCGCGCAAGCATAGGCCGCGGGCCCCGCAGCGGCAAGGCCGATGTGCCCCCGGCGTGGGCCGGGGCACAGGCCACAGGGGCACAGGCCGCGGTTGTCGCCGCGACCGCTTCCGTTTACCATCGGGTCTCCCCCGCGTTGTCCCACGCCAAGGAGGCCCGATGAAGCGCCTGACCGCGTTTGCCGCCGCGTCCCTGCTCGCGCTCGCCCTGCCTGTCGCCGCCATGCCCAATTACGGCGCCCGCGCCGGCTTCACGCAGGGCCCCGACCAGATCCACCTCGGGGCGCACGCCGAAGTGATCGAGCTCAGCCCCGGCCTGGTGTTCCTGCCCAGCCTCGAGGTGGGCCTCGGCGACGACCGGACGGTCTGGGCGCTGAACGGTGAACTGACCTGGACCATTGACCGGACCGAGTGGCGGGGCTGGCGTCCGTACGTCGGCGGCGGGCTCGGCATTTTCATCGTCAGCTACGATGTGCCGGACGCCCCGTCCGGTTTCGATGACAGCCGCACCGACGCCGGCCTGAGCGTGCTGATCGGCGCGTCGAAGATGCTGAGGCTCGGGCACAAGTTCTTCACCGAGGTCAAGTTCGGCCTCGAGGACGCCCCCGACGTGAAGGTCACCGCCGGCCTGACGTTCTTCTAGGGTGGCGTCGTGATCGACCTGCCTCCCTGGCGGCGTCCGGACGAATTGCGGGCCCTGCTGGCCGCCTGGCGGCGCGATCTCGCCGGGCGGACGGTGGCGCGCGCCGCGACCGGCAACGGCTGGCTGCGGCTCACCCTGATCGCGCCAGACGCGCCGGCCGCGTATCTCTTCCTGTGCGCCCGCCCCGGCGCGGTGCTGCTCTGCGACGAGATCGCGCCCCCCGATCCGGTCCTGCGCGAAGCGCTCGGTCCGGAGCGCCGCGGCCCGCCGGGCGATCGTCTGGCCGGCGCCTGTCTGCTCGATGCCCGCCCCTTCCCCGCCGATCTGGCCGTGGCCCTGGTCTTCGCACCGCGCGGGGTGGACGCGCCGCTGCGTCTCGTCCACCAGCTTCACGGCAGCCGCGGCAATCTGCTGCTCGTCGACGCCGCCGGCAACCTCGTCTGGGCGCTCTATCCCGCCGTCACGCCGGCGCTCCTCGCCGATCCGGCGGCCGGCGACAACCCCGCCGACCTCCCGGCGGTCGACCCGGCGACCGGCCCCCGGTTCCGCGCGGCGGCGCTGGCGAAGCTGGAGACGCACCTCGCCGCCGAGCTCGCCACCGGGGGGGCTCGCGCGCTGCGGACCGCGGCCGAGACCACCGGCCGTCTCTGTGCGAACCTCACGCGCGACCTGGCTGAGGCGGCACGCGGCGGGGAGTTGCGGCGCACCGCCGAGGCGCTCGCCATCGCCCTGCCGACCCTGCCGCGCGGGGCCTCCCGGGTGGAACTGGCCGATCCCACCGGCGGCCCGCCGCTGTCGGTGCCGCTGGACCCGGCCCGCTCGCCGGCCGCGAACATGGAGGAGTACTTCCGCCGCGCCCGGAAGGCGGAGCGGGGCCGGGCACTCATCGTCGCCCGTCTCGCGGCGGCGCAGAACCGCGCCACCGCCCTCGACGCCGCGCGTGCCGAGCTGACCGCGGTAACGGCGCTGTCCGCGGGAGGGATCGCGGCCTGCCTCGCCTGGCGCCGCGCGCACGCCGCCCTGCTGGGCCTGCGCACGACGGCCGGTGGCGGCGTGCCCCGCGAAGGACCCGCTCCGGCCCGGCCCTTCCGCCGCTACCTGATCGAAGGGCGCTGGGAACTCTGGGTGGGACGCGACAACACCGAGAACGACCTGCTCACCCACGCCACGGCCGCGCCGGACGATATCTGGCTGCACGCGCAGGGGGTGCCTGGCAGCCACGCGGTGCTGCGCACGGGTGGCCGCCCCGACACCGTTCCGCGCCAGGTGCTCGAGAAGGCGGCGGCGCTGGCGGCCCTCCACAGCCGCGCGCGGCACAGCGCGCTCGTGCCGGTGATCCACACGCTGCGCAAGTACGTGCGCAAACCGCGCCGTTCGCCCCCCGGCGCGGCGAGCTGCCAGCGCGAGAAGACCCTGTTCGCCCCCCCCGGGGTGCCGGAGGGGGTCGAACCGGTCTGAGCCGGCGGCTCAGTTGCGATGACGGTGGTGGATGAGCTGGAATTCGGAAGCGAGGCGGGAGAACAGCGCCACCAGCAGCGGATCGAAGTGAGTCCCAGCGTCTCCGAGCATGATCTCGCTCGCCTTCTGGTGCGCGATGGCGGACTTGTAGATGCGCTGCGAAGTCAGGGCGTCGTAGACGTCGCAGATCGCGACGATGCGCGCCGACAGCGGAATGGCGGCGCCCGCCAGACGGCGCGGGTAGCCGCTCCCGTCCCAGCGCTCGTGGTGCGACCAGGCGATGTCGGCCCCCATCTTCAACATGAAGAGCGATCCGTGGCGCTCGATCATCTCCTCGATCGTGTCGCCCCCGATCCCGGCGTGGGTCTTCATGATCTCGAACTCGTCCGGGGTGAGTCGCCCCGGCTTGAGCAGGATGCGGTCGGGAATGCCGACCTTGCCGATGTCGTGCAGCGCGGACGAGCGGGTCAGCGTCTCCACGTATTCGTCGTCGATCAGGGAGGCGTACTGTTCCTCCAGCGCCAGTTTTCCCGCCAACAACCGCGCGTAGGCGCAGATCCGGTCGAGATGGCCGGCCATGGCGCCGTCGCGCGATTCGGCCAGACGCGCCATGCCGAGGATGATGGCGTCGCGCGTGGACGCCAGTTCATCGAACAACCGGATGTTCTCGAGGCAGGTCGCCATCTGGTCGACGAGCATGCAGCAGAGCCGCACGTCCTCGTCGGCGAAGGCGCACAATTGACGACTCGCGAAATCGAAAACCCCAATCGGTCCGCTGCGCGCACGGATCGGGATCACCAGTTCGCTGCGCAGTTCGGGATCGGCCAGGAAGTAGTTGGGATCGGCAAGCACGTCAGGCGCGTAGATCGCCCGCTCCTCGCGGAACGCCAGCCGGCACAGGCCCAGCTCCCGGTCGAGCGGCACCGCCACGTTCTCGACGGAATCGGCGTAACCGCGCCAGGCCCGGATGCGCAGCGTGCGATCGCGCGGCTCGTGGATCAGCACGGCGCAGATGTCGTAACCGAGGATGCTCTGCGCTGCGGTCATGACCTCCTGGAACACACTCCCCGCTTCGCGCAGGAAGGTCAGGCGGCCATTCAATTCCTGCATGGCGGCCAGCTTCGCGGCGAAACCGCTCGGCGGCTCGGCCAGGGCCGCCGCCGTCGCGCTGTGGCACCGCCGGGTCCCCCCTGACGGGACACTGGTCTCCGCCCGGTTGGCTTGCTGCGTCAACACGTTGATCATCGGCTTTCGACCACTACGGCGCACGGCCCGGACCCCATGTCCGCGCGGGCGACGTCATGATCGATGATCTGGATCGGCTGCGGGCGGAGCGACTTGACAACAAAGGCGGTTGTCGGCACGGGAGGGCTAGCGCAGGCGTTCGATCTCCTCGATGAGCACCTGCTCCAGATCCTCTTTGGCCACGTTGCGCGCGATCTGGCCGTGGCGGAAGATGGCGACCTTGCTCCGCCCGGCGGCGATGCCCAGATCGGCCGCCCTGGCCTCGCCCGGCCCGTTCACGATGCAGCCCATGACGGCGATGATCCGATCGGCGGGCAGATCGCGCGCCAGTTCCTCCACGCGGGCCGCCAGCGCCATGACATCCACCTCGACGCGGCCGCAGGTGGGGCAGGCCACCACGCGGGCGTAGCGTGCGCGCAGACCGAGCGCGGCGAGCATGTGCCAGGCGGCGACGACCTCCTCGGTCGGGTCGGCCGCCAGCGAGATGCGCAGGGTGTCGCCGATCCCCGCCGCGAGCAGCACCGCAAGCGCCGTCACCGAGCGCACCGTCCCCGCCTGCAGGGTGCCCGCCTCCGTCACGCCGAGATGGAGCGGCGCGTCGCAGACCGCCGAGAACCGCCGGTAGGCCTCGATCACTTCGACGGGATCGCTGCTCTTGACGCTCACGACCACATCGTGGAAACCGACCGCCGCCAGCGCCTCCACCTCGTCCAGACCACTCTGCACCAGCGCCCCGGCCGGATCGCGTTTCGCCAGCTCCCCGTAGCGGGAGTGCAGGCTGCCGCGGTTCACGCCGATGCGGATCGGCACGCCCCGGTCGGCGGCCGCGGCGGCCACCTCGCGCACCTTGTCGGCGGCGCCGATATTGCCGGGATTGATGCGCAGCTTGGCGATACCCGCCTTGAGGGCCGCCAGCGCCAGCGCGTGCTGGAAGTGGATGTCGGCCACCAGCGGCAACCGCGCTTCGGCCACGATGCGCGGCAGCGCAGCGGCCGCCGCTTCGTCGTTCACCGTGACCCGTACGATTTCCGCCCCGGCCGTGGCGAGCGCGCGGATCTGCGCGAGCGTGGCCTCGGCATCGCCGGTGCGGGTGGTGGTCATCGACTGCACCCGCACAGGGGCGTCGCCGCCGATCGTCACGTCGCCCACCCGCACCTGTCGCGTCGGGCGGCGGGGGGCGGTCACCCCGGTCCGGCCGTCGCTCGTCATCTAGCTCTCCGTGGCCAGGGCCGGCCCCGCGCGGCGGTTGTCACCGACGCGGGCGGTCAGCCCCGCCTGATCGAGGTGCTCCAGCATCGGAATGCCCAGTTTGCGCGACAGCCCGCTCAACTCGCGGAACCGGGCGAAGGTCAGTTCGGGCTCCGCGGCGAAGTGCTCCCGCAGACGCGCCACCAGCTCGGCGTAGGGCCGCGCATCGACATAGTAGTCGGACCCCGCCTGCACGGCACGATCGTGATCCACGAGATGCCGGAGGAACTCCTCCTCGGACTGCCCCGGCACCGCCTCGCCCGCGAGCGTCTCGCGGAAGCCCTCGAGCCCGGGCCACTGCAGGCCGTGCGCGCGCAGCGCCGTCTCGCGCCGGGCCACCGCCGCGGCGAGCGTCGGCGTCAGCGCCGGACCAGCGGGGGTCGGGGCGATGCGATCGCCCGCCACCACCCAGCCGCCCAGCGGCGCCAGCACCTCGCACAACGCCACCCATTCGGCCCGCCCGCCCGGGAAACCGACCCGCCGCCGCGCCTCCTCCTTCGGAATGCCGAGCCGCAGCGGGTAGCGCCGGTTGTAGTCCACGCCGAGGGTGGCGATGCGCGCCGCGAGATCCGCCAGCACGTCGCGGTGATAGAAGCGATCGCCGACCGCCACCGCCTCCGCGTCGCCGGCGTGCGCCGCCGCCTCCTCGTGCGCCAGACCGGCCGCGCCGGCGTCGCGCAGGGCCTGCCGGAAGACGGCCGCCGGATCGCCCTGCTCACGCACGGTCAGCGCCCCGATCGCGTCGGCGTCGTGCCGGCGCCGGGGGGGCGCGTCGATCCCCAGGACCCGCCCGCCCGCCACGGTCGTCACCGGCGAATAGAAACGCAGCACGAAGCGATCGTCAGGCAGAGCCACGAGCGGCGCTTCGAGCACGAGTTGGACCAGCCCCGCGCGCGGCGTTCCGGCGTCGTCGCCGCCGAGCTCGTCGCTGTCGAGCAGCAGCACCCGGCCGAGCACCTCGCGACCCGCGTGATGCACGTGCAGCCGCTGCCGGTTGCGCAACGATCCCTCCCAGTGGGGCACCAGGGTCACCCGGGCGTCGAGTCGCAAGCAGGGGGGCACCGCCTGCGGGGTGACGATCTGGTCACCGCGCGCAAGGTCCTCCTTCTTGACGCCGTGCAGCGCCAGCGCCAGCCGCTGGCCGGAGCCGCCCTGCGGCACCACCGCGCCGTGCGCCTGCACCTCGCGCACCCGGACCTTCACGTCTCCCGGTTCGGCGGCCAGGATGTCGCCCGGCGCCACGGCACCGCTCCAGCAGGTGCCGGTCACGACCACTCCCACCCCCGGCAGCGTGAACACGCGATCGACCGGCAGACGGAACGGTCCGGACCGCGTGCGCGGCGGCAGCCGCTCCGCCTCCTCGCGCAGCAGGCGCCGCAGTTCCGTCAGCCCCTCGCCGGTCACGCTCGACACCGCCACCAGCGGCGCCGTCTCCAGGAAGGTGCCCCGCGCGAGGTCGCGCACCTCCTCGGCCGCCACGGCGGCGATCTCCTCGTCCACGAGATCGGCCTTGGTGAGGACGATCACCCCCCCCTTGACGCCGAGCGAGGCGAGGATCTCCAGATGCTCCACGGTCTGCGGCATCACCCCTTCGTCCGCCGCCACGATGAGCATGGCCAGGTCGACGCCGCCCGCACCCGCCACCATCTGCCGCACGAAGCGCTCGTGGCCCGGCACGTCCACGACGCCCAGCACGATGTCGTCGCCGAGACGCAGTTCCGCAAAGCCCAGCTCGATGCTGATGCCGCGCAGCTGCTCCTCCTTGAGCCGGTCGGTGTCGATCCCGGTAAGCGCCTTCACGAGCGCCGTCTTCCCGTGGTCGACGTGCCCGGCCGTGCCCAGGACGAGATGGCGGGGGGCCGGCGCGCTCATCCCGACACCCGCCGGATGCGGGCGCCGAGCGCCGCCAGCTTCTGCTCGATCCGCTCGTAGCCCCGGTCGATGTGATAGACCCGATCGACCGTCGTCGTGCCGTGGGCCGCCGCGCCGGCCAGGATCAGGGCCGCCGACGCCCGCAGATCGGTCGCCATGACCGGCGCCCCCTGCAGGCGCTCCACGCCGAAAACGATCGCGCTCGCGCCGTCGAGCCGGATGTCGGCGCCGAGCCGCCGCAGTTCCGCCACGTGGGTGAAGCGGTCGGGATAGATCGTGTCGGTGACGAAACTGGTGCCCGCGGCGAGCGTCGCCACCATCATCACCTGCGCCTGCATGTCGGTCGGGAAGCCGGGGTAGGGGCGCGTCACCACCTCCACCGCCCGCGGGCGTTCGCCCGCCTCCACGGTCAACGCACCCTCGCCGGCGGGGGTCACCGCGCACCCCATCGCCTTGAGCACGGCGGTGCACGCCTCGAGGTGATCCGGCCGGCAGTGGGTGAGCGTGATCCGCCCTCCCGTCACCGCCGCCGCCGCCATGAAGGTCCCCGCCTCGATCCGGTCCGGAATGACCTGGTGGCGCAACGGGGCCAGCGCAGGAACGCCGCGCACGACCAGCGTGGTGGTGCCGATGCCGTCGATCCGCGCCCCGGCTCCGGCGAGCGCCTCCGCCAGCAGGGTCACTTCCGGCTCGCAGGCGCAGTTGAGCAGCTCGCTCGTGCCGTCGGCCAGGACCGCCGCCAGCAGCACGTTCGCGGTGGCGCCGACCGAGGAGGGCTCGAAGCGGAAGCGCCCGCCGCGCAGGCCGTTCGGCGCGCGCCCCACGATGTAGCCCCCGTCGAGCTCCAGCTCCGCGCCCAGCGCGCGCAAGCCGTCCAGGTGCAGGTTCACCGGGCGCGGCCCCCACGCGCAGCCCCCCGGCAGCGACACCCGCGCCTGCCCGCGCGCCGCCAGCAGCGGCCCGAGCACGTAGACGCTCGCGCGCATCGTCTTGACCAGCTCGTAGGGGGCCTCCACGCCGTCGGCCGCGGCGGTGTCGATGCGCAGCGTGTCGCCGGTCAGTTCGCAGCGCGCACCGAGCATGTCGAGCAGGCGCATGAAGGTGCGGACGTCGCGCAGATCGGGCACGTTGCCGATCAGCGTCTCGCCGCGGGAGAGCAGCGCCGCCGCCATCAGCGGCAGCACCGCGTTCTTGGCGCCGCCGATCCGCACCTCGCCCGTCAGTCGCGTCGGCCCCTCGATCACGAAGCGGTCCACGTTCAACCTCCCGGAGCGGGCGCGTCGCCGTCCGCCGGCCGCGGGTCCTCTTCCGGCGCGCGACGCGCCGTCACCACGCGCGGGCGCCCCGCCAAGTCGTGCGTCAGCGCAATCTCCAGCCAGCCGCCGCGTTCGAGCATTTCGCGCACGTCGTTGTCCTGGTCCGCGCCGATCTCGACCGCCAGCCAGCCCCCGGACCGCAGCCAGCGCCGGCCCAGCGCGCCGAGAGCCCGGTAGAAGATCAGTCCGTCCGGCCCGCCATCGAGCGCCTCCCGCGGCTCGTGCCGCGCCACCTCCGTCGGCAGTCCGTCGATCTCGTCCCGCCTAACATAGGGCGGGTTGCTGACCAGCAGATCCACCTGCCCCGCCAGGCGCGCCGGCAGCGGCTCGGCCAGGTGGCCGGCCAGGCAGACGACGCGGGGCGCCACCCCCAGCCGCTGCGCGTTCGCCTCGGTCAGCCGGACGGCCGCCGGGTTGATGTCGGTCGCCCACACGCTCAGCGCCGGAATCTCGGCCGCCAGGGAGAGGCCCACCACGCCGCTGCCGCAGCACAGGTCGAGCGCCACCGGCGCCATCAGGCGGCTGGTTCCTCCGGTCAGCAGCGCCACGCAGCGCTCGACCAGGATTTCCGTCTCCGGCCGCGGGATGAACACGCCGGCCTCGACGCGGAACGGACGCGAATAGAATTCCTGCTCGCCGATCAGGGTCTGCAGCGGCTCGCCCGCGCCGCGCCGGCGCAGCAGCTCGCGAAAGCGCTCCAGTTCGCCGCTGTCGAGCGGCCGGTCGTGGTGCAGGTACAGCTCCAGCCGCGACAGGCCGAGCACATGGCCCAGCAGCCGCTCCGCGTTGAGGCGGGCGGAAGGCACACCCTTCCCCTCCAGCCAGCCGGCGGCGGCCGGCATCAGATCGCGGACGCTCTTGAGGGCTTCGGGCATCGTCGGACGGGGCAGGCCGCGGACCGGCACCGCCGGAACGCGGGAAACGGAGCGCCGCCGGGGCGGCCCCGGTCAGCTCCCGGTGCGCCTGGTCTGCAGGGCCTGTTCGCGGCGATAGGTCTGGATCGCCGCCACGATCGGATCGAGTTCTCCCGCCATGATCGCTTCGAGGTTGTGAACGGTCAAGCCGATCCGGTGGTCGGTGAGCGCGGTCCTGCGGAAAGTTGTAGGTGCGGATCTTCGCGCTGCGGTCGCCGGTGCCGACCAGGCTCGTGCGCCGCTCGGCCGCGATCGCCGCCTCCTGCTCGCTGATCGCCTGCTCGAGGAGGCGGGCCCGCAGCACCTTCAGCGCCTTGGCCTTGTTCTTGTGCTGCGACTTCTCGTCCTGGCAGCTGACGACCAGGCCGGTCGGCAGGTGCGTGATGCGCACCGCCGAGTCGGTCGTGTTGACGCGCTGGCCGCCGGGCCCGCGCGAGCGGAACACGTCGATGCGCAGATCCTTCTGGTCGATCTGCACGTCGACCTCCTCCGCCTCGGGCAGCACCGCCACCGTGACGGCCGAGGTGTGGATGCGCCCCTGGCTCTCGGTCACCGGCACCCGCTGCACGCGGTGCACGCCGCTCTCGTAGCTTGCAGGTTGCCGTAGGCGCCCTCGCCCGCGCACGGCGAAGATGACCTCCTTGAAGCCGCCCGCCTGCCCGTCGGCGTGCGCTCGAGCAGCTCGACCTTCCAGCCGTGCCGCTCCGCGTAGCGCGCGTACATGCGGAACGAGGTCGGCGGCGAAGAGCGCCGCCTCGTCGCCGCCGGTGCCGGCGCGGATCTCGAGGATGGCGTTGCGGTCGTCGTCGGGGTCGTGCGGCAGCAGCGCCACCTCGAGCTCTGCCTCGCCTGCGCGAGCCCCCGCTCCAGGTCGGCCAGCTCCTCCCTGACGAGCTGCGATCATCTCGGGATCGCGCTCGGTCTGCAGCACCTGGCGGTCCTCCTCGACCCGACCGGTCCAGCGCCAGCCAGCGCTCGCCGATGGCGAGGATCCCCTTCGAGGCGCGCATGCTCGCGGGTCAGCGCGCGGTACTGCGTCCTGGTCCTTGAGCACCTCGGGGTCGCCCAGCCGCCCTCGAGCTCGCGCGCATCGCGCCTGCAGGTTCTCGACGATGTCCCTCACGCAGCGCCCTCCTCCCCGGACGGTCGCGCGGTAGCGCAGCGCATCCTCGCCGGGCTCCTCCCAGGTCGTTTCGCGGAAATCCGCCGTCCTCGGGCGCGAGCACGGCGCGCAGGGCCGCCATCGCGACCTCGAGCTGGTCGTCATCCGGCTCGTTGGTCGTGATCCGCTGCAGCATCAGACCGGGCCAGACGAGGGGCCGCAGCGGCGCCGCGTCCCGGAAGCGGCCCGACAGCTTGATCACCTCGTACGAGAGGCCGCCGATCACCGGCACGAACGCCAGGCGGAGCAGGCGTGCGCCGACGGTGTCGGGCCGACCCAGGAAGCACGAAGACCACGACCGAGATCAGCATCACGAAGAACAGGAAGCTGGTGCCGCAGCGCGGGTGGAGCGTGGAGAACGGCCGCGCCCCGTCGGGCGTCAGCGCGCGCCCGTTCTCGAAGGCGTGGATCGTCTTGTGCTCGGCGCCGTGGTACTCGAAGACCCGCGCCATGTCCTGCAACCGCGTGATGCGCCAGAGGTAGGCCACGAAGATGACGACGCGGATCACGCCGTCCACCAGGTTGAACCAGAGCGACTGCTCGATGCCGAGTCAGTCCGGTCAGCA
This sequence comes from uncultured bacterium, assembly GCA_963772145.1. Lineage (GTDB taxonomy): Bacteria > Krumholzibacteriota > Krumholzibacteriia > LZORAL124-64-63 > LZORAL124-64-63 > CAVSZB01. The sequence continues at coordinate 8,617 of CAVYVY010000017.1, read as the reverse complement.
CGAGCGGCAGGTAGAAGAACAGTCCCAGGCCGAGCACGAACGAGAGGATCAGCGTCGCCCCACGATCAGCAGGGTCTCTGCCCGCCTTGCGCGGACGCGCCTGCGCGACCGGTCCGTCGTCGGCCGCCTGGTCGGCGGCGAACGTGAGCGCGTCCAGCCCGATCACCAGCGACTCGACCAGGTGCGACGCCCCCGCGCAGCACCGGCACGTTCGAGCACCGGCAGCGCGGCTGACGATGCTGCGGAAGGGCTCGCTTGCGCACGACGATCCGGCCGGCCGCGTTGCGCACGGCCGTCGCCACGGCGGTCGGGGAGCGCATCATGACGCCCTCGATCACCGCCTGGCCGCCGATGGCGAGATCGAGCTGGCGGGGATCGCAGGGGCCTGGCGGAGGCGGTGTCTGGCTTCAACGGCATGGGATCGCTCTCGGGAGATCGTCCGTCGGATCGGCTTCCCGGCGCACCGCACGCGCGGCCGCCGCGAGACACGGCCCTTCGAGACGGGGGAAAGCAGAGAGGGTGCCGGCAGGCCTCAGCCCGGCACCCTCGCGAGCGGTCGCGGCATCGACGGTCGCGCGGACCGGGTCCGCGCCGCCGGTCCTCAGGTTACGCCTTCTTGCCGTAATCGGCCCCCGCGTAGCGCCTGCGGAAGCGCTCCACGCGGCCGGCCGTATCGATGATCTTCTGCTGGCCCGTGAAGAACGGGTGGCAGCTCGAGCAGATTTCGACGTTGATCTTCGGCTTGGTCGACCGCGTCTGGATCACGTTGCCGCACAGGCAGGTGATCGTCGCAGTCGACGTACTTGGGATGGATGTCCTGTCTTCATGTCCGGCTGCCTTTCGCTGTCCGTTCCGCCTGCGTTGCGATCGCCTCAAAGAAAGCAGGGAATCGCCGCCGGGCAAGGTCTATTTTCCCGACCCCCGTCCTTCGGCCGGGATCAGGTGTTCATGGCGCCCAGGAACTGGGCGTTGTTCTTGGTCTTGCCCAGCTTGTCGAGCAGGAACTCCATCGCCTCGACCGGGTTGTAGTCGTTCAGGAACTTGCGCAGGACCCAGATCTTGTTGAGATCCTTCTTGTCGAGCAGCAGCTCTTCCTTGCGCGTGCCGGACTTGATGATGTCGATGGCCGGGAAGATGCGGCGGTCGGCGAGCTTGCGGTCGAGCACCAGCTCCATGTTGCCGGTGCCCTTGAACTCCTCGAAGATCACCTCGTCCATGCGGCTGCCGGTCTCGATCAGGGCCGTGGCGATGATGGTCAGGCTGACCGCCCTCCTCGATGTTGCGCGCCGCGCCGAAGAACCGCTTCGGCTTCTGCAGCGCGTTGGAGTCCACGCCGCCGGAGAGGATCTTGCCGGAGTGCGGCACCACGGTGTTGTGGGCGCGCGCCAGGCGGGTGATCGAGTCGAGCAGGATGACCACGTCCTTGCCGCACTCGACCAGCCGCTTGCGCCTTCTCGAGCACCATGCTCGGCCACCTGCACGTGGCGCTCGGCGGCTCGTCGAAGGTCGAGCTGATGACCTCGGCCTTGACCGAGCGCTCCATGTCGGTCACTTCCTCGGGCCGCTCGTCGATCAGCAGCACGATCAGGTTCACCTCGGGATGGTTGCTGGGTGATGCGTGTTGGCGATCTTCTGCAGGAGGATGGTCTTGCCGGTCCGCGGCGGCGACACGATCAGACCGCGCTGGCCCTTGCCGATCGGCGTCAGCAGGTCCATGATGCGCGTGGTGATATCTTCGCCGGGTCGTCTCGAGATTGAGCGTCTCGTTCGGGTAGAGCGGCGTCAGGTTGTCGAACAGCGTACCTTCTTGCGCGCGTTTCCGGGTCCTCGTAGTTGACCGTCTCCACCTTCAGGAGCGCGAAATAGCGCTCGCTTTCCTTCGGCGGGCGCACCTGGCCGCTACGGTGTCGCCGGTCCGCAGATCGAACCTCTTGATCTGCGAGGGCGAGACGTAGATGTCGTCCGGGCCGGGCAGGTAGTTGTAGTTCGGCGACCGGAGGAACCCGTAGCCGTCCGGCAGGACCTCCAGGACACCCTCGGCGAAGATCAGTCCGTTCTTCTCGGTCTGGCCTTCGAGGATCTTGAAGATCAGCTCCGACTTCCGCATGGTGCTGACGCCCTCGATGTTCATGCCGCGGGCGACTTCCACCAATTCGTGGATGTTCTTCTCCTGCAACTCCTTGATGTCCATGGTACTCCCTCGCCGCGAGGCGCGGAAAATGGTGGCTGGGCTGGGGTGGCTTGTTATCGGGAAGAGGGCGCGTCGGGAGCGCCCTCTGATTCGACCGGGTACGAACCGCTCTCCTTGGAGCGCCGGCCCGCGGACAAACCCCGCGAGCCAAATGCAATTGCCATGCCGCGCATCCGACGCGGATCTGCGGCGAGGCTACCGACCGCCGCTCCCGGCGGCCTGCAACTCATTGAACTTCAATATACTGGCCTCTCCGACGCCGCGTTGTCGCCCAACTCGAACTGGCACCGCGCGAGAAGCAGATAACAATTGGCGCAGTCAAAGAAGGCATCGACGGCGGCGTTCCCCACGTTCCACGCCCTCGCCATACTGGGCCACCGCCTGATCCTCCAGCTCCGTCTTGGTCGCCGGATCGACGGCTTCGGCCGCCTGCTGTCTGAGCGAGAGACCGTAGTAGTAATGCGTCAACAGACGCCCCACCATCGTATCCTGCTCCGGCACGAGCTGCAAGCTGCAGGGCCCGCTTGTAAAGATCGAGAGCCTCAGGATACCGATGGACTTCTCTCCTGCGCCAGCCAGCTGGCCGACTGCACCATCATGTTCTTGAGCTCGGCGTCATTCTCGGGATTGCCGTCGTCCTCCAGCAGATCGATCAGCCGGACCGACAGTTCCGCGGCCCGCTCGTAGCTTGCCGTCCTGCACGGCGAGCTGCGCCATGTCGTTCAGCAGGAAGGTATCGCTGCCGTGCTCCCGCAGCAGGTCGTCGTAGATCCGCGTCGCCTCATCGGTGCGTCCGAGCTTGGCCAGCACATTCGCCTTGTCCGCGAGCAGGTCGTAAGCGCCGGGTCGCTGCACGAGCACCTCGTCGAGCAGCGTGACCGCTTCGCCCAGGATGGCGGGGTCGTCGTTGTTCTCGCTCGCCTGCCTGATCTTCATGACCGCGATGTTCTTGATCGGCGAGATGGAGTCGGGCAGCGAGGCATAGGCCAGCCGGAAGAACCCCTCCGCGAGCCTCGTAGTATCGTCCCTGGTACTCGGTCTTCGCGTCATTGTTGCGCAGCGTGTAGTTGTGCAGCAGGGCCAGTTCGGCGTTCTCCTTGAACTGCTCGGGCTTGAGCGTGCGGGCCTTGTTGTAGTACCCGTACGCCATCTCGTAGTTCTTGCGGGCAACATCGAACTTGTTCTCCGAAATGGCCACTTCCGCCAGCTTGCTGTGCGCCTCGCCCAGGAAGTAGAACGCGTCCGCTTCCTCGGGATTGTACTCGAGCGCCTCGTGGAGAACTTTCACCGCCTTGTCGTACTTCTGCTCCTCCATGTAGAGGATCGCGCTGGTGGTCTGCGCCGAACGGCAGCCAACCAGGGCCAGCAACAACAGCAGCACCGACAGACGCAACACACGCAGCCGAGTCATGCGGATTCCCCCTCGCGCTGGATGAGCGGCATGGCAGACATTGTCTGGGTTACCCTGCCATGGGTGGGGTCTTGAATAGCACTCCGGAAGATCGCTCCAGGCGGGCAACGCAGGCTTGTACACCTGTCGAACGGGAGAGCCTGCGGTATAGATAGTGCACGGCCCGTTGCCCTGTCAAGCGAAACCGCCCGTCGCCGCCGGGGCGGGGCGCCACCTATCGGGAATCGTGCCCCCGTCGTGACGCGCCGCGGCCGACGCCACGCGGACGGTCTCCCTCCCACGGCAGGGCCTCGAGGTAGGGCGCCCTCTGGGCCGGCGTGAGCACGGCGATCTCGCGCAGCATCACCGCCGCCACCAGCGAATCGACACGAGCCTGGGCCGCACCCAGTTCCGTCAGTCTCGCGCGGACGGCGACCGTGTCGACAGGATCGGACAGGTAAGCCGTCCGCAGCGCCAGCCGCGTGCGGTGCACGGCGTCGCGCCGGTCCGACATCGACTCCATGCCGCCGCGCCGGATCGTCAGGAGCCGTTCCCGCTGCGCCGGATCGAGACCGAGCTGTCCGGCCAGGCGTTCCAGCCGGCGCTCGGCGAAACGATCCCAGCGCGGGTGGACCGACGCCGCGCCACCCGGTCCGTCGGCCGCGTTCAGGAAACGCGGACGCAGCGGCGGTCCGCCGAACAGCGGGCGGAACAGCAGCCCGACATTGAGGCCGAGCGAGAGAATCAGCAGCAGCAGCCAGCCCCGTTTCATTCCGTGCCTCCCTCCGCAGCCGACGTGTCGTCGGCACCGGTGGTCGTGTCCAGATAGATGCCATCAAGCGTCGTGGCGGAGCCCGCCATGACCAGGGTCTGCGCGTCGGTCCACTCCGTCGCGGCATCGTCTCCCGTCCCGGCGACCCGGGCGCCGGCGCGATCCGGTTCCCCGACCAGGAATCCCACCAGCAGCCCCGCCAGGGCGGCGGCCAGACCGGCCGCCCAGGGCAGGGACGCCCGGTGCGGTGCCGCGTAACAGGCGCGCAGTCCCGGGCCAGGCCGGACGCGGCGCCTCGGGCGGCGAGGCGGCGGCAAGGGCCGTCCAGACCGCGTCCAGCTCTGCGGCGGCGCGCGCGCAACCGGGGCATTCGCCAAGATGCGCGCGCACGGCCTCCGCCGTCGCGGCCGGCAATTCGCCGTCGCGCCAGGCCTGCAGCCGCATGAGGACGTGGGAATCGAGCCGGTCGTCGTTCATCCCGTTCACTCCTCCCGCGCGAGATCGCGCCGCAGGGCGGCAATGGCTCGCGTCAGAAGCGATTCCACGGCGGACTCGGTCGTGTCGAGCACGGCCGCGATTTCGCGATAGCTCAGCCCCTCGTCCTGGCGCAGGACCACGGCGGCCCGCTGCCGCTGCGGCAGCCTGGCCAGCGCCGCCCGCACCCGATGCTCCCGCTCGTGGCGTTCCAGCGTGTCCTGCACCGACTCCCCGCCGGCCGCGCGATCGTGCCGCACCGCGTCGAAACGGACCCAGCTCAGCACCTGCCGTCGTCGCAGGGCGCTGCGGGCCAGATTGCCGGCGATCCGGAAGAGCCAGCTCCGGAACAGGCCGGTCGCCCGGTAGCGGGCCGCCTGGGCGTGCACCCGCAGGAAGGTCTCCTGCCGCAGGTCGAGCGCCTCTTCCGTCGAGCCGGTCATGCGGTAGAGGAAACCGAACACCGGCCGTTCCCAGCGCTCGACCAGTTCCCGGAACGCCCCCTCCTCGCCGGACGCGGCCCGCGCCATGAGGTCATCGTCCGGATCCGCGGAACCCGGCGGGAGGGGAACAGGCCGGAGACCGCGGGCGTTCGCCGCGCGGTCTCCGGTCTGCCTTATGCCGGGAGCCGCCTGCATGACTCAGATACCGTCGCCGCGCAGAGGACAATCGTCCGCCGGTCCGTCGCCCATGCCGCCCGGGCAGCCGGGGAGCGCGACCCTGACCTGCGCCGCGACCCGGGCCGCCGGGATGCCGACCGCCGCGACCCTGACGGCCGCCGCGGTCCGCCCCGCTCGCCGCAGCAATCGCCGCGGTCGCCGCGCGGCCCGCGCTGCGCTTCGAGCATCAGCAGGCGATCGCGCTGCTCCGTCGTCAACAGGGCGCGCAGCGCGAGGCGCTGGCGCAGGCGGTGCGCCTGCAGCTTGCCCTGCAGCTCGCCGATCCGGGTCGCGAACTGCTCCACGACCCTGCCCTCGGGCGCGTCCTTGAGCATCTCGCCGCGCAGTTCGTGGCGCAGACGCAGCAGATCCTTGCGCAGGGCCAGCCCCTCGGCGCGTCCCGTCTCGCGCAACTTGTCCATCTGCTCGCGCTGCTCCGGGGTGAGATCGAGTCGCTCCCAGAGCCGGCCCATGTGCTCGCGGGGGCCGGGACCATCGCCACGGCCGGCGCCGGGACCGCGACCGGGCTGGGCGGCGGCCGCGGCCGCCAGACCCAGAATCAGACAGAGGGCGGCCAGCGCCGCACCCCGCTTCGTCACCTGCTTGCCTTGCATGTCGATCGTCTCCTTGGTATCGGGTCCGGTTGCCGCTCCGGCGCTGCGGCCGCGAGCCACCTCATCGGACAACCCAACGCGCCTTGGCGCGGTTTCCTGCGGGCCGGCCGGACACGACCTTCAGCGCGGAGACGGGGCCGCGGGGGGCGATCCCAGCAACTCGAGGTTGCGACGCAGACTGGGGTCGGCGGGACGGCGTTGCAGGCCGCGGGCGAACACCTCGCGGGCCTCGTCCCGCCGCCCGGCGCGCGCCAGCAGCACCCCCAGATCGACGTAACCCTGCGGGTCGTCGGGCGCCGACGCCACGAACCGCCGCGCCGCTTCGATCGCCTGGCCCTGCCGGCCGGTCTGCTCGAGCGCCACGATCAGAGCGTGCTGCATCTCCCGATCATCGGGCCGCTCGCGCAGATACTGCACCAGCCGCGGCAGCACCTCCGCGCTCCGACGGTCCCGCAACATGAGGGTGATCAGGTCGCGGTCCAGCACCCCGGGAGGCAGCGCGCGCAACGCGCCGTCGGCCAGAACACTTTCAGCTTCGGCCTGACGCCCCGTCGCCAGCAGGACCTGCGCCAGCCCCTGCCAGGCCAGCGACTGGGTCGGGTCCGCTCCCACCGCCTCGCGGTAGAGTTGCTCCGCCCGCGCCAGGTCGGGAGCGGTGGCGGAGCGCGTCCAGCGTCGCGCCTCGTTCGCCAGACCGGTCGCCCGCCAGGTCTGGCGCGGAACGTCCAGCCCCCACGGCCAGACGAACAGGGCCGCCGCCAGACCGATCCCCGCCGCCACCAGGCGCGCGCGTCCCCGTCGCCGCGCCACCTCCGCGCCCCACGCCCCGGCGAACAGGCAGAGCGTCGGCACCAGCGCCAGCCGGTAGCGGGAAACGACAAAGAACAGGCTCTGCGCCGCCACATAGAGCACGAGCAGCAGCGCCCAGGGACGCCAGCCCGGCTGGCGCCCCGTCAGCAGCAGACCGGCCAGCCCGGCGGCCGCGATGACGGCCCATGGCACCGGCAGGCCACGCAGCAGCGGAACATCGCGGGTCCAGGCGGCCAGCGGCGTGACCTGGTCGATCTCCACGCCGACGAAGTGCAGCCAGATCTTCTTCCACCAGAGTCCGAGCGAGCGTCCCGGATTGTCCCGCGCCCAGGCCAGCGCTTCGCTGCGCCAGAGTGCGTCGGCCGCGGCGGGACCGGCCAGACGCCGCCCGATCCGCCCCGAGAGGAACTCCACGCCGGCCGGATCGTGCTCGAAGTCGAAACCGGTGAAGGTGCGGAAGAACCCGTTCGCGTCCTGGCCCTGTCCGATGTAGAAATTCTGTCCGCCGTTGAGCGTCGGCCCGACCAGGCGGCCGCTGAGCAAGCTGTTGCTGACGATGGCCGGGGCGAGCACCGCCAGCAGGGCTCCCGCGAGCGCGAGCAGCGGCCGGAGCGCGACACGCCATCCCCCGCGCGTGGACGCGGCCGGGAGCAACGCCAGCGCCGCCGGCACGCTGAGCACCAGCGCCACCCCCCGCAGCAGCGTGGCCAGGCCGATCGACGCCCCCAGCAGCGCCGCGCGCCGCGCGCCGGACGCTTGCCGCACCGGGCTTCCCGCCCGCCGATACCGGCGGGGGCAGCAGGCAGAGCGTCAGCGTCACCGCGAAGGTCAGCGGGATCTCCAGCAACGGTGTGGTGACGAAGACGGCGGCGGGACGATAGAGCGCGAACAGCAGGGGCGGCACGAGCGCCCAGCGCCCCGGCAGGCGCCGTCGCGCGGCGCCGTACAGCAGCAGCACGATGCCGAACCAGAGCGCCGCCTGCAGGAAACGCACGCCGTGGGGAGGCGACCCGATCCGGAACCCTTCCCCGCTGAGTTCGCGTCCGCTGCCGGTGGCCGCCACGAGCCACGGATAGAGGGGAGACATCACGGCCGGTTGCTGCGGGAGGAGCCGTCCACCCTGGATGGCGGCCGCTTCGCGCAGGTAGAAAGCCTCGTCGAGGACCGGCATCCGCGTCAGGATGGAGCGATCGGCCTCGCGCCACAACACGCCCCAGAAGACGGCCAGCAGGACCAGGCCCGCGCCCCACGCCGCCAGCCGGCGACGGTCGCCCGTCACCCGCATGCCAGGCCTCCCTGACGACCGTGCCGCGACCTCAAACGCTGAACCGGATGTTCAGGACATCGCCGTCGCGCACCTCGTACCCTTTCCCCTCGAGGCGCACCAGGTTGGCCCGCTTCGCCTCGGCCAGTCCGCCGGCCTTCAGCAGCTCCTCGCAGCCGCAGACCTCGGCCCGGATGAACCCGCGCTCCAGGTCGGAGTGGATGACGCCCGCGGCCTCCGGCGCCAGGGCCCCCTGCCGCACCGTCCAGGCGCGGCACTCGTCCTCGCCGACCGTGAAGAAGCTGTGCACGCCGAGCGCGCGGTAGGCGGCGCGGGATCGTGCGCGGCAGCGCCGGTTCGGCGATCCCCAATTCCGCCAGATACTCCCCCTGCTCGTCGGGCGGCAGTTGGGCGATCTCCGCCTCGACCGCGCGCAAAGATCG
>CAVYVY010000016.1:0-31336 GCA_963772145.1 uncultured bacterium | reverse complement strand
TGTGCTGTCGGTGTCGCGCTGTTTTGCCTCGCCGTGCCTGCAACTGGCGGCGCTGCTGGGATCGGCGTCGTGGCTCCAGAACGCCGCCCTGGGCGGCGGCAGCGCGGCGCCCGCAGAGACGGCGCGGCGCCTGATCGCGACCGGAGTGGCCACGCCGCTCGTGACGACCCGCTCGCGCCTCGTGATCCGACCCGGCGTGGTCGGCCTGCGCGCGGCGCCGGACGGCGCCCTCCTGCTGGCCGGCGCCGGTCGCGCCGGTCCCCCCTAGCCCGCGGTCGGCGGCTTCTTCGCGGTCTTTTTGCGCGGTGCGCGGGGCAGGGCCGCGGCCTCTCCCACGGGCGCCTTGCGCGGGGCCGCTTTTTTCCGCGGCGCCGGGCGGGGAGCGGTCTCGCCGGCCGGCCTGGCGGTGGGCGCCGGGGCGGCGATCGTCTTGTCGCCCGCCGCCTTCTCCCCCGCCGGTCTGGCCCGGGACCGCCCGCCGCGACGACTGCCGCGCTTGGCGGCCGGAGCTTCGCCGGCTGTCGGCGCATCCCCGTCCCTGGTTGCAACGACCGGCGCGGGCGCGGTCTGCGCCGGCACCGGGGGAACCGCCGCGTTTCCGATTTCCGGCAGCCCGGGCGCCCCCTCGCCGGCCTGGGCGGGACGGCCATTCTCGCGCCGACGGCCCCGCCGACGGCTGCGCGAACGGCGGCTGCCTTCAGCCAGACCGTCGGCCGGCAGGGGCCGGATCGACAGGTCCGTGGTCGTGACCGTTTCGGCCAGGGCCGGCGGTCCGGACGCGGCCGCGGGCTCCGCGACAACCGGCGGTGTTTCCGGGGTGACGTTCGCCGGCGTGGCGACCGCGGCGCCGGTCGCGGCCGCGGTCGCGACCGTCCCCTCGCTCCGCCGTCCGCGCCCGCCGCGCCGCCGCTCCCCGCTGCGGGCCCGGCTCGCCGGGATCTGTCCGCCGACCAGCTGCGCCCCCTTGCCGAGCGCCGTCACGACCCAGGTGCCGCCGGCGCGCGAGTCGCGGATCGCCTCGAGCAGCCCGTGCGACATCCCCTCTTCGAGCAGATCGCCGAAGTTCGAATAGCCGTGCTGGTGCTCGTCGAACTCCGGCTGCTTGCGCTTCATCGTGTCCTTGATGAGCGAGGAGTAGAGCACGCCGCGGCTCTCGCGCAGCAGACCATGGATCGTGGCGATCAGGAACTCGAACAGCTTGCGCTTCTCGGCCGGCACGTGCGAGAAGCCGTCGAGCTGCCGGCCCACCCGTTCGATGTAGAGATCGTCGTAGAAGATGAACTCGTCGCAGTTGACGATCAGCAGGTGCGAGCTGGAGTTGCGCAGCCCCATGCCGATGACCGACTTGTCCGTTCTCGCGCAGCTTCGAGACCAGCGGCGAGAAATCGGAGTCGCCGGAGACGATCACGTAGGTGTCGAGGTGCTCCTTGCCGTAGCACATGTCCATCGCGTCGACGACGAGCCGGATGTCGGCGCTGTTCTTGCCGGACAGCTTCGGTGCGGGTATCTCGATCAGCTCGATGCCGGCCTGGTGCAGATCGGTGAGGTACTCCTTGTGATGGCTCCAGTCGGCGTACGCCTTCTTGGCGATGATCTTGCCCTTCTCCAGCAGGCGCTGCAGCACGATCTGGATGTCGAAGCGCTGCCGCGCGTCGCGGGCGCCGAGGGCGACATTGTCGAAGTCGATGAAAAGAGCGAGATTGGGTTCCTGCGATGTAGACATGCGTGGATCTCCTTATCCCATGATGCGCATGGGGATTAGGGGGATCATAGCCTGTCGGGCGCAATCTGTCCATGATGGCGGGAGGTCGACGGCATGAGCGCTACCCTTGACGGTCCGGAGCTGGCGCGGCTGGTGCGGCGGGTTTTCGCGCCGGGGCCGGAAGACGACGCCTTGGCCATCATGGTGGATCTGCCCGACGACCGGCTGCCCGACAACCCCGCCTGGCGGCAGCGCCGGGCGCTGGCGGCCGGCTGGGCCGGAGCGCTCGAGGCGCAGAAGGGGGCCGCCGGGCTGCGCCGGGTGTCGCTGGTCTGGTACCGCAACGCGGGCGGCAACAACGCCGACCTGCCGCCCGTCTGCGTGCCGGCGCGTTCGGACGAGGCGATCCCCGACACGAGTCGGGCGCTGGCTGGCCGCCCGGAACTGCCGTTCACGGAGCTGTTCGCCACACACCGTCTGATCCTGGCGCCGACCGAACTGTCGGCCACCGCGCCGCTGAAGGTGGCGGCCCGCAGCGCCGGTTTCCGCGCCGCCACGATGCCCGGCTTCACGCCGGCCATGGTCCCCGCGCTGCGGCTCGACTACAGCGAGGTGAACCGCCGGGTCTCGCTGCCTGAAGGAGCTGCTCGACGCCGCAGAGAGCGCCGAGATCAGTGCTGCGGGTCGGCGCGACGCGCCACGTGCTGCGGCTCGACCTCCGTCACCGGCAGGCCCACGCCTCGGGCGGCCTGATCCACGAGCCGGGCACGGCGGGCAATCTGCCCTCCGGCGAGGCCTACATCGTCCCGTACGAGGGGGAACACCCCGGCGATCCGAGTCGCACCGCCGGCGAACTGCCGGTGCAGTTCGGCGACGAAATCGTGCGCTACGAAATCGCCGGCAACCGCGCCGTGGCGGTCCTCTCGAGCGGTCCCCACAGCGACGCCGAGCGCGACCTCATCGCGCGCGAACCGGCCTACGCCAACCTGGCCGAGCTCGGCCTGGGCGTGCTCGCCGACTTCGGCCTCGTCCCGGTCGACAGCCTGCTCCTCGACGAAAAACTCGGTCTGCATCTCGCCTTCGGCCGCAGCGACCACTTCGGCGGACAGGTCGGGCCGGCCGCGTTCAGCAGCCCCGGCGCCGTGGTGCACATCGACCGCGTCTATCTGCCGCAGACCCAGCCGCTGATCGCGGTCGAAACGGTCACGCTCGGGGAGCGGGTGCTGATGCGGGAGGGCCGGTACACGGACGTTTTTTAGCCTCCTCGCACCTGGCCCTTGCCTGGCGCACGGTTCATTCGTTAGCATGCCGCCCGTTCGCACCTCGCCCCGCCAGCCTCCGTCGATCCGGGAGGGCCTTCCGTGCGCCTGATCATGCCGGCGCGGTGCGCGCCGTTCGTCCTGCTCTCTTCGCTGCTGACGACCGCAACCGGCACCGCCGCTCCAGCGCCGCCGCCGCCCGCGGAGGGACCGGTCAGCGTGATCGCCGTCCGCGCCGCCGTCGAGCCGCGGCTCGACGGCCGGCTCGACGAGCCGGCGTGGCGCGACGCCACGCCCCTCACCACTTTCACGCAGCGCGAACCGACCGAGGGGGCGCCCGCGAGCGACTCCACCGCGGTGCGCATCCTGTACACCGACAACGCGCTCTGGGTCGGCGTGCGGTGCGCCCAGTCCGCCGACGCCCCGTTCGCCGCCAAGGGGCTCAAGCGCGATTTCGACTGGGAGGCCGACGACAACGTCCAGCTCCTGCTCGACACGCTCGACGACGACCGCACCGGCATCCTGTTCATCACCAATCCCAACGGCGCCCGCGCCGACGTGCAGATCGGCGCCGAGGAACAGGACTTCAACGTCGACTGGAACGGCGTTTGGGACGTACGGGTCGCGCGCGACGACGCCGGCTGGACGGCCGAGTTCATGATCCCGTTCTCCACCGTGCGCTTCCGCGCGGGCGAGTTCCAGACCTGGGGGCTGAACGTCGAACGGTCCGTGCGCGCGCGGCGGGAAACCGTGTCGTGGCGGGGCTGGTCGCGCGACCACGTCATCGCCCATGTCGATCAGGCGGGCCGGCTCGAGGGGATCCGCGGCATCCATCGCTCCGGCGAGATCGAGGTCCTCCCCTACGTCAGGGGCGGGGTGGATGACGCCCCCGGCGCGACCGCGTCACGCACGGGCGACCTCGGCCTGGACGTCAACCTGAACCTCACCAGCGGCCTCAAGCTCAACCTGACCGCCAACACCGATTTCGCCGAGGTGGAGGTGGACCAGAATCGCATCAACCTGACCCGCTTCCCGATCTTCTTCCCGGAGAAACGGGCGTTCTTCCTCGAAGGGGCCGACCGCTTCGCCTTCACGCTCGACTGGCCGGTGCAGATCTTCTACAGCCGGCGCATCGGGCTCGACCCGCGCACCGGCGTGACGATCCGCAGCGGCGAGAAGATCCCCGTGCTCGGCGGGGCCCGCCTCTACGGCAAGGCCGGCCGCTGGGACCTGGGCCTGCTCTCGCTGTGGACCGACGCGCGCGGCGGGGTGCCGGTCACCAACTGGTCGGTGGCGCGCGCGCGGCGCGAGATCGGCCGGCAGTCGTCGATCGGGGTGATCGGCGCGGCGCGGGCCGCGGCCGGCTCGTCGAACCTGGTCGGCGGGGTCGATGCCGTCTACGCGACCTCCGACTTCGCGGGCGGCCACAACTTCGAACTGGCCGGCGCCGTGGCGGCCTCCGACGTCTCCGGCCAGACCGAACGGCGCAACCTCGCCTGGCGGATGACCGCCGACTATCCCAACGACGCCGTGGATCTGTTCCTCGGCGCGGCCGGGGTGCAGCGCGGCTTCCAGGCCGATACCGGCTGGGACGCGCGCAACGGCAACTACCGCGTCTATTCCAGCGCCCTCTGGCTGAAACCCCGCCCCCGCTGGCCCGGGGTGAGGCAGCTGCGGATCAAGCCGCTGGGCTTCGGCTGGTTCGTCACCGACGACACCGGCGAGCGCGAGACGGTGGACATGAGCACGATCCCGCTCGGCGTCCTCTTCACGTCGGGCGACTACCTCTGGACCCGGCTGCGCCGCGAGTTCGATCGGGTGGACGAGCCGTTCCTGGTCGGCGGCCTGCTGCCGGTGGCGGCGGAGAAATACTGGTGGAACAGCGCCACGATCGCCTTCGAATCGTACGGCGGGCGCCGCTGGTCGGTGGGCGAACAGTTCGATACGGGCGACTACTACGCCGGCACGCGGCGCAGCTTCACCACGGACGCGCGCTTCAGCGTCAACCAGCACCTGAGCCTGAGCACCGAGTACGCCTGGAACCGCCTCGAAATGGCCGGCGCGCGGCTGGTCGCGCACGAGCTGGGCGCGCGGATCGAGTACGCCTTCTCGCCCGATCTGCATCTCTCGCTCTTCACCCAGTTCAACAACGAGGACCGGGAGCTGTTCACCAATCTGCGCCTCGCCTGGATCCCCCGCATCGGCAGCGACGTCTACCTCGTCTTCAACCAGGGCTACGACACGGCCGACAGCCGCTGGGCCTCGACCGGCAGCGCCGCCCTGGCCAAGGTGGTCTGGCGCTTCGTGATCTAGGGGAGCCCCCTTGACAAGGGGGCCGATCGTGCCGAATCATTGCTGTTCACCCCAGCCCCAAGGAGCGGCCACGTGAATTGGCACGATCTGGAAAAGATGCGCGTCAAGGACCTGCGCGCGAAGGCGAAGGAACTTCTGCCCGACCTGACCGGCGTGATCGGCATGAAGAAAGATGATCTCATCGCGCAGATCGCCACGAACCTCGGCATCGAGCACCCGCACAAGCGGGTGGTCGGCATCGACAAGCAGAAGGTGCGGGACAAGATCAACGCGCTGAAGGTGAAGCGGCAGGCCGCCCTCGAAGCGCACGACAGCGCCGAGCTGAAGAAACAGCGTCGGCTGATCCACCGCCAGAAGCGAACCCTGCGCCGCGCCGCCGCCATCCTGTAGGACGCGGATCGTGCGCGCACGATCCGTCCTGTTCGCGGGCGCGGCCGTCTTCTGCCTGACGACGGCCGCGCCCGTGTCGGCGGGCCCACCCCCGGCCACCGGGGGAGGCGTGCGCGCCCAGGTCGACACCGTCGGCTTCGCCGTCCGGCCGGCCGACCTGGCGGCGCTGCTGGCCGCGGCGCACGCCGCCGAGGACTCCGCCGTCGCCGCGCGGCGCCGCGAACTGGCGCTCCCCCCCGACGCCGGCTGGGCCGTCGCGATCATGCCCCACGACGACTACCTCTACGCCGGCCGCGTCTATGCCCACCTCTCGCCCGGCCTGCGCGCGCCGCGCTGGATCGTCTTCGGCGTCTGCCACGCCTGCCGGCGGCTCGGGGTGCGGGACCGGCTCCTGTTCGACGACTTCGACGCCTGGCGCATGGCCGGAACCGACGTTCCGGTGGACACGGCCCTGCGCGCCCGCCTGCTCGCGGCGCTCGGCCCGGACGCCGCGGTCGTGGCGCGGGACCGGCAGGCAGCCGAGCACTCGGTGGAGGCGCTGCTGCCGTGGCTGCGCGACGCCGCGCCCGACGCCGTCTTCGTGCCGATCCTCGTGCCGGGCCTGTCGTGGGAGCGGATCGAGGAGCTGTCGGCACGCCTGGCCGACGCGCTGGCCGACATCTGCCGGGAGCGGAACTGGACGCCGGGCCGGGACCTCGGCCTGCTGATCTCGGCCGACGCGGTGCACTACGGCTGCCGCGACTGGGGCGCGGGCGGCGGCCACCATCCGTTCGGGTGCGACGCCGCCGGGCACGCCGCCGCCCGGGCGCGCGACATCACCCTGGCCGAAGCGACCCTGGCGGGACCGCTCACGGCGGCGGGACCGGCCGCCTTCGCGCGCCTGGTCTGGAAGCCGGGCGATCCGGCCGATCCGTACCGGATCACCTGGTGCGGCCTCTATTCCATCCCCTGCGGCCTGGAAACGGCCCGCCGCCTGCAGGCGGCGCTCGGCCTGCCCCCGCTCGACGGACAACTCCTGCGCTACGGTGACAGCGTGACCGATCCGCCCCTCGCCGCGCCAGGAACACGGCTGGGCGTGACCGCGCCGGCAAACCTCGATCACTGGGTCGGCTACGCGGCCATGGGCTGGCCGGCCACTCCCTGAACCACCCTATTTCGTTCAATCCCTCCTCCCGCCGTCCGATAAGCGGTGGAGACGCCGGACATCCGCCCGTCGTCACCCGAACCGAGCGGGAGGATCCTGAATGCCCTGGCTCCGCCCTCCACGGGCTGTCGCGTGGCTGACGTTCCTGTTCCAGACCCGGCCGGACCGCCAGGTCCTGCTGCTGGTCGCGGCGTTGAGCCTTTCACCGTTCATCCTGGAATCGTTCGGGCTGCTCGGCCTGGTCGATGCGGCCTCCCGCATCGTGCCCGGTTCGCCCGCTCCCGACGCCGCTTCCGCCGCCCTGGTCGGCTCGCGCAACGGCCTGGCCGCGCTCCACCTGGTGCAACATCTGCTGATCCTGGCGCTGGCGATCGGGACGTTCGTTTTCGGCTGGCTCTGCCGACGGCTCTCGCGCGACGACGATATCGCCGCCTGGGGTTTCGTCGTCTTCGGCCTCGGCCTGCTGCACACCGTGCCGGTCCTGGCCCTGGAGCTTTTCCCCGGCGTCAGGCACGGTGTCGACCCGCACGCCGCCATACTCGGCGCGATCAGCCGCGGCGCCGCCATGATCTTCGTTACGGCCGGCCTCTGGATCCTCACCCGGCGGGGACGCCCCCGCCAGGCGCGGCACTGGCAGTTCGCCGGGTCGGGGCTGGCCGTCCTGCTCGTCGCGGCCACGCTGCTCACCGTAGCCGCGGCGCGGACCGGGCTGGACGGCAGCACCGGGCTATTGCCGCGGCTGGCCGGCTTCCTGCCCCTCATCCTCTGGGGACTCGCGGTGGCGGTGGCGGCCACCGCTCCGCCGCACCGGGAACGGGGCAACAGCTGCCTCGAGCGGGCGACAATGCTGGTCCTCGTGCCACTCGGGATGGCGCAGGCCTACCTCGCCTTCGCCTCGCGAACAGCCGGCGACAACCACCCTTCCATCGCCCATGGACTGTTGGCGGGCGCCTGCCTGCTGGGGTGCGGGAGCGCCGTGGTCGATCTGCTGCGTATGCACGACGCACAGCGCGGGGCGCGCGAGCGGCGCTTCCTGCGGGGGTTGATCGACGCCCTGCCCCAGCTCGTCACCCTGAAGGACGAGCAGGGGCGTTTCGTGCTCGTGAACCGGGCCGCCGCCGAATTCATCGGGCGGGAGGCGGATCAGATCATCGGCCGGGATCCGGCGGACTGGGGAGACGATCCTCTTCTTGCCACCCGCTATCGCGAGGAAGACAGGCTGCTGCTGAGCGAGATGCGCCACGCCACCCGGGAGGACACCCTGCCCGACGCCACAGGCCAGCTTCGCGTCTTCCACTCGCTGCGCCAGCCGATCCTCTCGCCGGACGAGGACGCGCTGCTGGTTTTGGGAGTCGCTTCGGAAATCACGCAGATCCGGGTCGCCGAAGCGGCGCTGCGCACAAGCGAGGAGCGGTGGCGCACGATGATCGAGAACCAGGGCGAGGGGGTCGGCATCGTCGACCTGCAGGAGCGGTTCACCTTCGCCAATCCGGCGGCCGAGCGGATCTTCGGCGTGCCGCGCGGCGGCCTCGGGGACGCGGGCTCGCCGAATTCCTGTCGGAGGCGAGCCTGAGGAGGATCCGCGGCGAAGCCGCCCACAATCGTCAGGGCGGGCGCGCCAGCTACGAGGTGCAGATCACCACTCCGGAGGGGATCGCCCGCGATCTGCTCGTGACCGTCACACCGCACCTGGGCGCGGACGGCGCTTTCAGCGGGCTGTTCGGGATCTTCCGCGACATTACGGTGAACAAGCGGGCCGAACTGGATCTTCGCACGAATCTGAAGCAGACCCGCCTGATCCTGGACCAGGCGAGCGATCCGTTCGTCACGCTGGACGGGAAGCACGTGGTGACGCGCTGGAACCGCCGCGCGGAGGAGCTGTTCGGCTGGCCCTTCCAGGAAGTGATCGGCCGCCAGCTGACCGACGTTCTCGGCGACGTCTTCCGCCAGCCGAACGGCGAGAATCTGCTCGATCACCTGGAAACGGCGGCGAGCGGTCCGGCCGCGCGCGCCGCGTTCAGCAGCACGGCCCGCACCCGCGACGGACGCGAACTGCCGGTCGAGGTGAGCGCCTGGAGCGTGCACGCGGGCGACCAGGTCCTGGTGAACGCCTTCATACGGGATCTCTCGGAGGCGCAGACCGCGCAGCGCGAGAAGGAGATCGCTGGACGTGCAGCTGCGCCAGGCCCAGAAGCTGGAGGCGATCGGCCAGCTCGCGGCCGGCATCGCCCACGAGATCAACACGCCCACCCAGTACGTGGGCGACAACCTGCGCTTCCTGGCGGACGCCTTCACCGACGTCACGCGGGCCCTCGACGCGTACGGCCGGCTGCTCGCGGCAGGCGCGCGCCGGACAGCCGGACGCCGCGATCGCGGCCGAGGTCGGCGAGACGCTGGCCGGGCTCGATCTCGACTACCTGGCGACCGAGGTGCCCACCGCCCTGCGCCAGTCGCTGGAAGGGGTGGACCGGGTCGCCACCATCGTGCGCGCGATGAAGGAGTTCTCGCACCCGGGCACGCTGCAGAAGCAGGAAGTGAACATCAACCACGGCATCCGCAACACGATCACCGTGTCGCGCAACGAATGGAAGTACGTGGCCGAGATCGAAACCGACCTCGACGAGACCCTGCCCGCGGTGCCGTGCCTGCCGGGCGAGCTGAACCAGGTGATCCTGAACCTGATCGTGAACGCGGCCCACGCCATCCGCGACCGGACCGGCGGCGACGGGACCAAGGGCACGATCCGGGTGACGACCCGGCGGGCGGACGACTGGGTGGAGATCCGCGTGACGGACGACGGCGCGGGCATTCCGGCCGCCATCCGCGACCGCGTCTTCGAGCCGTTCTTCACGACCAAGGAAGTGGGCAAGGGCACCGGCCAGGGACTGACCATCGCGCACGCGGTGATCACGAAGAAGCATGGCGGCACGCTCACGTTCGAAACCGAGGAGGGTCGCGGCACGACCTTCATCATCCGCCTGCCGCTCGATCCGGAGCGCGGCCAGGCCGGCGGGGAGGCCACGCATGAAGAAGAGCATCCTGTTCGTTGACGACGAGGCGAACGTGCTCAGCGGACTGCGCCGCATGCTGCGCGGTCAGCGCGAGGAGTGGGACTGCGAGTTCGCCGACAGCGGCCAGGCGGCCCTGGCCCTGATCGCCGAGCGGGACGGCTTCGACGTGATCGTGACCGACATGCGGATGCCCGGCATGGACGGCGCGCAGCTCCTGGAGCAGGTCAAGCAGGTCTCGCCGCGCACCGTGCGGCTGGTGCTCTCGGGCCAGTCGGACCAGGAGCTGACCATGAAGGCGGTCGGCCCGGCGCACCAGTTCCTGTCCAAGCCGTGCGACGCGGAGACGCTCGTGAACGTCATCAAGCGGGCCTGCGCGCTGCGCGACCGGCTCGCCCCGGGCGGGCTGACCAACCTCGTCTCGCAGCTCGACCGGCTGCCGAGCATGCCGGGCATCTACCGGCGGCTCGTCCACGAACTGCAGTCGCCCGACGTCGGCGTGGCCGAGGTGGGCCGGATCATCGCCGAGGATCCGGCCATGACCTCGAAGATCCTGCAGCTGGTCAACTCGTCGTTCTTCTGCTTCCAGCAGCGCATCTCCGATCCGGTGCAGGCGGCCATGATCCTGGGCATCAACACCATCAAGGCGCTCGTGCTCTCCGTGCACGTGTTCGGCCAGCTGGCCGTCCGACGTGCCGGAGGAGCTGCACATCAGCGCCCTGCAGAGCCACAGCCTCGTCACCGGCAACTTCGCGCGCGCGATCGTGCTGTTCGAACGCGGCGGCAAGGCGATGGGCGACGAAGCGTTCGTGGCGGGACTGCTGCACGACATCGGGCGCCTGGCGATCGCGGCCAACCTGCCCGACACCTACCGTCAGGCGATCCTGCTGGCCCAGCGGCAGGGCGCCACCCTCCACGACACCGAGCAGGCGGTGTTCGGCGCCACGCACGCCGAGGTGGGCGCCTACCTGCTCGGCCTGTGGGGTCTGCCCGAGACGACCGTGGAGGCCGTGGCCTTCCATCACGCGCCGGCCGCCTCGCCGGTGACGCGCGTTCGGGCCGCTGGCGGCCGTGCACGCGGCGGACATCATCGACCACGAGCGCGCCGCGCGGCGCACGAACCGCACGCCGCCGCTGGTCGACCTCGCCTGGCTGGGCCGCCTGGAGGTCGACCGGCACCTCGAGCAGTGGCGCGCCGCCTGCGGAGAGATCGCCGACAGACGAGGTGCCGGCATGAGCAAGACCGCCATCGCGGTCGAGAAGATCCTGCTCGTCGACGACGACGCCAACCTGCTGGCCGGCTACACGCGCCAGCTGCGCAAGCACTTCTTCCTGGAGACCGCCTGCGGCGGTCCGGCGGCGCTGGCCAGCATCGAGCGGTCGCGGCCCGCCGGCGGTCCTCGTGAGCGACATGCGGATGCCGGTCATGGACGGCATCCAGCTGCTGGCGCAGGTCAAGAAGCGGGCGCCGCACACGGTCCGCATGATGCTCACCGGAAACGTCGACCAGCAGACCGCGATCGAGGCGGTCAACGAAGGGGCGATCTTCCGCTTCCTGACCAAGCCGTGCACCCCGGAACAGCTCGTGCGGGCCCTGTCGGCCGGCCTGCAGACAGCACCGGCTCCTGACCGCCGAGCGGGTGCTGCTCGAGCAGACTCTCAACGGCGCGGTGGGGATCCTGACGGAGGTGCTCGGCCTGGTCCACCCCGGCGCCTTCAGCCGCGCCTCGCGGGCGCGGCGCGCGTGCGCTTCCTGGCGGAAGTCGCTCCACCTGCCCGGCGCCTGGCAGTTCGAACTCGCCGCGGCCCTGTCGCAGATCGGACTCGTGATCCTGCCGCCCGAGACCCTTGCGCGCTACGACAGCGGCGAGGCGCTGACGGCGGGCGACGAACGCATCATCGCGTCATGTCCGGCGGTCGGCCGGCGCCTGATCGAGATGATCCCGCGGCTCGACCTGGTGGGACGCATGGTCGCCAGCCAGGACCGGCGGTACGCCGACTACCCCGAGCAGCCGGAAGACGACGCCGCGCTGACCATCGCCACCGGCGCGCAGATGCTGCGGGCGGCGCTGGCCCTCGACCGCCACATGTCGCGCGGACTGTCGGTTCCCGCCGCCCTCTCCGTGCTGCGGCGTGAAGTCGGCGAGTACAATCCGGAACTGCTGGCGCTGCTGGAAGCGTTCGAGAGCGACGACACCGAGGCGACGATCCAGGCGCTCCGCGTGAAGGACCTGGCCGTGGACATGGTGATCCACGAGGACATCCTCGCCTCGAACGGGCTGCTGCTCGTGGCGAAGGGCCAGGCGATCTCGCTGCCGGTGCTGGAGCGGCTGCGCAGCTTCCACGAGGGGATGGGCGTCGTCGAGCCGGTGCTGGTGCGGGTGCCGCCGCCGGAAGCGGTCGAGCCGGACGCGGCCGAGGCCGCCGAAACCGCCAATGCCGTCGACCCGGGCAACCCGGCTGGCGAGCCCGGCGACCCCGCCGGCCCGCCCGGCGAGCGCCGAGGAGCTGATCACCGCCTCGCTGTCGGGCTGGTCGGCGCGGCAACGCACCGATACGTAGGCGCGCCGCGGCCCCGCGCCCCTCAGGCCGACCCGTCGATCAGTGCCAGCAGTTCGTCGGTCCGCGCCTGCAGCAGTTCCGGATCGGCGCGGGTCTCCACGTTCAGCCGCAGCACCGGCTCGGTGTTCGACATCCGCAGATTGAACCGCCAGGTGTCGAAGGCGAGCGACAGGCCGTCGGTGCGGTCCACGGCGCGCGCCACCGCCAGCCAGCGCGCCTCGACGCGGGCGATCGCCGCCGCGGGATCGGCCAGACGGCGGTTGATCTCGCCGCTGGCGGGATAAGGCGCGCTGCATCTCCCCCACCAGCGCCGACAGCGGCCGGCCGGTGCGCGCCATCTCCTGCGCCACCAGCAGCCAGGGGAGCATGCCGCTGTCGCAGTAGGCGAACTCCCGGAAGTAGTGGTGCGCCGACATCTCGCCGCCGTAGGCGGCGTCCTCGGCCCGCATCCGCTCCTTCATGAAGGCGTGCCCGGTCTTGTTGAGGACCGGCACCCCGCCCAGCCGCGTCACCACGTCGACCGTGTTCCAGGTCAGGCGCGGATCGTGGACGATGCGCGCGCCGGGCCGGCGCCGCAGCGTTGCCGCGGCGAGCAGGCCGACCAGGTAGTAGCCCTCCACGAAGTCGCCGTGCTCGTCGAAGAAGAAGCAGCGATCGAAATCGCCGTCCCAGGCGAGTCCGAGGTCGGCGCCGTGGCGCCGCACCGCCTCGGCGGTGAGGCCGCGGTTCTCCGGCAGCAGCGGGTTGGGCACGCCCTGCGGAAAGGTGCCGTCCGGCTCGTGGCGCAGCCGGATGAACTCGAACGGCAGGCTGCGCGGCCAGCCGGTCGATGATCGGACCGGCGCAGCCGTTGCCGGAGTCGGCCACGATCCGCAGCGGCCGCAGCCCCGCCACGTCCACCTGTTCGAGCAGGAAAGCGACGTACTCCGGACTCGGGTCGGCCGGCGCTGATCGTGCCCGGCCCGGGCGCCGGCGCCAGGGCGGGGTCGAGGGTGAGGGCCCCCAGTTCGTCCAGACCGGTGTCGCCGCTGAGCGGCCGGGCCCCCTCGCGCACCAGCTTCATCCCGTTGTCACCAACCGGGTTGTGGCTGGCGGTGACCATGATGCCGCCCGCCAGGCCGAGCGAGAAGACGGCGTGGTAGACCTGCTCCGTCCCGCACATGTCCGAGTTCCACGACGTCAGCCCCGCCGGCCGCCAGACCGCCCGCCAAGGCGGCCGCGAGGCCGGGGCTGGAGAGACGGCAGTCCCACCCCACCGCCCAGCGTCCCGTCCCCACGGCGCGGGCGGCGGCCAGCCCGATCCGCCGCGCCAGATCCTCGTCGAGCTGTCCGGGGACCTGGCCCCGAATGTCATATGCCTTGAAACAAGCCGGCTTGCACCGATCGGCCATCATGGTTTACAGTCTCCCCCAGGCGCGGTCCGGGCGCCCGCCCACGCCGTGCTGCGTTCGCCCCAAGGAGGCCGACCCATGGAAACCCGCCAGGTCCACATCCCCGCGATCAGTTGCGACCATTGTGCCCGCACGATCCGCGAAGAAATCCTGGACCTCGAGGGAATCGCCTGGGTCGAAGTCGACGTCGCGGCGAAAAGCGTCCGGATGGGCTGGCATTCGCCCGCCACCTGGTCGACCATCGCCGCGCGCCTGCGCGAGATCAACTACCCGCCCGCAGACTAGCACGGCCCCCCCGGCCGCCGCCACCCGCGAGGAGCTGCGTGACCGCGCGCGTGACCCTGCCTGTCACCGGAATGACCTGCGCCAGCTGCGCCGCCACGGTGGAGCGGACCCTGCGCCGGAAGGTGCCCGGCGTGGCCGCGGCGTTGGTCAATCTGGCCGCCGAAAACGTCACCGTGGAGTACGAGTCGGACACGACCGGGCCCGCGGCGATGGCCGCGGCGCTGTCGCGCGCCGGCTACGGGCTGGTGGTGCCGCGCCCCGACGCCGCCCCGGCCGACGCGGAACGGGAGGCACGGCGACGGGACCTGCACACCCAGCAGCGCGCTTTCGTGGTGGGTGCGGCCTGCTCCCTGCCGCTGCTGGTGCTCGGCATGGGCCGCGACTTCGGCCTGTTCGGCCCCTGGGCCGACGCCGGGTGGTTCCCCTGGCTGCTCGGCGCGCTGGCCACTCCGGTGCAGTTCTACGCCGGCGCCAGCCACTACGTGCACGGCTGGCGCAGCCTGCGCGCGGGCAGCGCCAACATGGACGTGCTGGTGGCGCTCGGCTCGACGGTGGCCTACGCGTACTCGCTGGCGCTGCTGCTGCCGCCGGGCCCGCACGGCCACGTCTACTTCGAAACCGCCGCCCTCATCATCACGCTCGTGCGTCTGGGCAAACTGCTCGAGACCCGCGCCCGCGGCCGGGCGAGCGTGGCGATCCGACGCCTCCTGGCGCTCGCGCCGGAGACGGCGCACCGCTGGCTGCCGGGCGGCAACCCCGATCCGGCCCACGACGGCGGCCGCGAGGAGGAGATCGCCGCGGCCGCGCTCCGGCATGGCGATCTGGTGATCGTGCGGCCGGGCGAGCGGATCCCGGCGGACGGCGTCGTGCGCGAGGGGAACTCCGCCGTCGACGAGGGGCTGCTCACGGGCGAGCCGCTGCCGCTGGACAAGGCGCCGGGCGACCGCGTGGTCGGCGGCACGATCAATCAGGAGGGGCGGCTCAAGGTCGAGATCACCGGGGTCGGCGCCGAGACCGTCCTCGCGCGCATCGTGCGCCTGGTGCAGGAGGCCCAGTCGGGCCGCGCGCCGATCCAGCGGCTGGCCGACCGCGTGGCGGGGATCTTCGTGCCGTTGATCATCGGCCTCGCCCTGACAACCTTCGGGCTCTGGTGGTGGCTCGGGGGCGAACTGGCTCCCGCGCTGGTGCGGCTGGTCGCCGTGCTGGTGGTGGCCTGCCCCTGCGCCCTCGGCCTGGCCACGCCCACGGCCATCGTGGTGGCCGCCGGGCTCGGCGCGAAGCACGGCGTGCTGTTCCGCAACGCCGAGACGCTGGAGCGGGCGCACCGTCTGACCACGCTCCTCATCGACAAGACCGGCACCCTGACCGAAGGGCGTCCCCGCGTGGTCGCGTGGCAGCCGGTGGGCGACCCCGGGAGCGGGGCGCCCGCCAGCGATGCGCAACTGCGCCGCCACCTCCTGATGCGGCTGGCGGCCGGCGCCGAGTCGGCCTCGGAGCATCCGCTGGCGCGGGCGGTGGTCGACGCGGCCCGCGAGGCGGGCGTCTCCTGGCCCGAGCCGCTCGCCTTCGCCAGCACCCCGGGCCGCGGCGTGCGCGCCATGGTGGACGGCCACACGGTGCTGGCGGGACGCGCCCCCTGGCTGGCGGACATGGGGATCGACACCGGCCCGCTCGCCGCCGCGCTGGCCCGCTGCGAAGGGGACGGGCTGACGGTGATCGCGATCGCGGTGAACGGCCGCCCCGCCGGTCTGGTCGCCCTGGCCGACCGCGAGCGCCCGGGCGCCGACGCGGCCGTGGCCGCGCTGCAGAAACTCGGACTCGAGACGGTCATGGTGACCGGCGACAACCTGCGCGCCGCCGAGGCCGTGGCGCGCCGGGTCGGCATCGCGCGCGTGGAGGCGGGAGTTCTGCCGGAAGGCAAGGCGGCCGTCGTCCGCCGCTACCAGGCCTCCGGCCGCGTGGTGGGGGTCGTGGGGGACGGCATCAACGACGCCCCCGCCCTGGCCAGCGCCGACGTCGGCATCGCCATGGGGGGCGGCGCCGATGTGGCGGTGGAGTCGGCCGACGTCACCCTCGTGCGCAGCGATCTGGCCGGCGCCGCGCGCGCGGTCCGGCTGAGTCGCGCCACGATGGCCGTCATCAAACAGAATCTCTTCTGGGCTTTCTTCTACAACATCTGCCTGATCCCGATCGCGGCCGGCGCCCTGCACACGGTCACCGCGCTGCCCCCGCTCGTGCGCGATCTGCACCCGGTGCTCGCCGCCGCGGCGATGGCGGTCAGTTCGCTCACCGTGGTGGCGAACTCACTGCGGCTGGGGCGGAAGAAGCTGGGGTGAAACGGGACGCGGTTGTGCCGGACGGGCGCAAGTATCGCGACGTCGTGAGAGTTGCGCCGGCGCAAGCGGCCTTCCGCCGCACGAGCAACCGTTCCGGCCCGAACGGCCGCGCAGTCCGCCCGGGGCGGATCCAGCGCCGGGTGGAAGATCGCTTCGCTATCGGTGGCGGCACTGAATGTGCTGCAGATAGACCCGATCGTCACGCTGCATATTGAACCTCGGCCTCAGCAAGAATCCTATCTCTCAGAAGGGGATTCAGAGACCGGTACGTCAGTAGATCTACGTTCCGACCCCCGAACATGGTAGCGAGTTCGCATGCGATGCGATGCAGGCCGAAGAACCCGGGAACATGCCCAGCCTCGAACTCGACCAGAACGTCGATGTCGCTCTCGGGGCCGAAATCGTCACGGAGGACCGAGCCGAATAGCGCAAGTTTGCTGATCCGGTGCTTCCGGCAGATCGTCGCAGTCATATGCAGGTCGACGGCAACTCTTGATGCCATATGACGTTCCTCTCTCCTGTGACCGACCGCGATCGTACCATGACTCCTCGCAGACTACCAGCACCCGAGCCCGCGATAACGTCGCGTCGCTCCGGCAGATCCGCAACCGTGAAGGAGGGCTCACCGCAGGGGTCCAAAACTTTGTCCCGGGTTCGAAGTCGCGGACGTTCCACCCGGCGCAGCAGCGTGGCGGCCGGACGGCGCGGACGGTAGACTCCGGCTGCGGTGGCTGGTGATGGCAGGAACTGGCAACCGGCTGCCGGCACACGCGCTCCCGCAGGCCCGGAGGCGGCGGGAGCGGGCCACCTGCGGCACCGCTTGCCGGCCGAGGCAGGCCACCGTGAGCGGAGAGGCAAGGGGCGGGCCAGGGCGTGCGCAGCGGGTGCCGAGCGGTGGTTGGCGACGGCGGCCTGGAGTACGATCATTCCCTGCTGATGGAGGACATCAACGGGGCAATGGCGAGCCGGACCGTCCAAGTTCCGCGCCAGAGGATCGTCACTTGCGGGATCGCCACGGGGCTGGGCAGGTGCCGCGGAATAGCGCGAGCGAGCAATGCCTCGCCCAAGCAAAGCCCGCCCGCGCCGTACCGGAACGACATTCGCGCGCGCATATGCAGACACGCGAACGGCGACCCGACATTGCGTCATGATCGCAACAAGTGTGCCGTGCGCGCCCGGCCCCGCGCCGCCGCCAGCCGACAGCGTAACCCCCGTGATTGTAATGAATTGTTGACAGCGTGTCGGGCGCGTAGCTCCGCCGCCCCCGCCCCGCCGTCCGCACCTTCGGACAAAGGTCCGAATCCCCGGACTTGCGCCAGAGCAAATTGGCGGGCAGTTCGGCTCCGCGAGCACCGCACGCCCGCGATTCCCCTTGTCGCTCTCCAGGCAAAGGCCCAGAATCGCCGCCAGGCTCATGAGGGCGCCACTGCGCCCACATTTCGACCACGATGTCGTCCGCGCCAGGTGGCGCGCATGGTTTCCCGCGGTGATCGAGAGTTGATGGTACGATGAATCCCGGATCCGATGCCTTCATCTCCCGGGCCGCGCTTTTTTGCGCCGCGCTCGTCCTGTCGGCCGCGCTTGCGCCGGGAAACCTCTGCGCCGCTACCCCCGCCCCCGTACGACCTGTCGCCTGGGAACACGTGACGGGAGCCAATGTGGACGATGTCCGCGTTGACGCCCGTGGTCGCATCTGGACCCGCAACCTGCAGGAGGGCCTCCGCGTGCTGGAGGCCGGGGTCGGCGCGGAAAGGCCCCTCGACGCCGGTGCGAAGTGGCTTGCGCTGCCGATGCCGCCGGGCTTCGAAGCGCGCGCCTTCACCGTGACGGACGACGACACGATCTACATCTGCAGCATCCATACCGGCGGCAATCGCAGCACCGTGTTCCGGCGTGGCGTCGCGGAAGGGTCACCGTGGGAAGAGCTTCCGGTGCCCGGCCCCTACGGGATGACGATGTCCGTGACCGCCGATTACGAGGGCCGCATCTGGCTCGGGGGCGAACGTGGTGAAGTGTTCCGGCTCGAGGGCACGCGATGGTTCAAGGAAGTGCTGCCAACGCCGCTGCATTGCGAGACGATTCTCGCCGCGCCGAGCGGAGTCCTGTGGGCACGCACCCAGGCGCGCGGTGAAGTCCGCATCGTGAGGCGTGCCGGCGGGTTATGGCGAACCGTGATCGCCACGAAGGATTACGGATATTCCGATCTCCTGTATGCTGACGATGAGATGGCGGTCCTGCGCGTCGGCACGGCGCTGCAGCGGGTGACCGCCGCGGAGCCCGGCGAGGCCCGCCCCTGGCTCGACCTGCGGACGGAGCGGATCGCGGTCGAGTCATCCCGGTCGGCCTGGGCCATTCGCGACGGCCGACTGCTGCACGCCGTCGACGATACGGTCGCCGACTGTGGCGAGGTTCCCTTCCTGCCCAATTACGTCAGCTGGAGAGCCGGCCAATTCTGGGTGGTGTCCCAGTCCGGTCTGTGGCGCCTGGTGGATCACCCTGTCCCGCCGCCGCCCTGCCTGCCGCTCGGGCTGTTGGCACAGAAATCCGATGCTCTGTCCACCAACGCCGGCCCCAGCTACGGTCTGGGCGTGCTGAGTCTCCAGGACCGGCCTTATCTCTACATGACCCGGCACACCACTTCCGATGCCGTCGTGCCGGTCGGAACAGCCGAAGTGATGCAGACCTGGATAGCGGTGAGCCGGGCTTTGGGGCTGGAGACCCAGGACGAGAGCCTGCGCTGGGGCGAGAGCTACGAGATGTCCGTCGCCATCGGCGATCTCAACGCGGACCGCCGTGAAGACGTGCTGCTTGCGACCATGCACGATGGCAGCCGGATGTTGCGGAACATGCGCGATCGGCGGTTCGTGGCCTGGACCACGGAGTCGGGGCTCATCGCCTGCCAGCAGGATGTCGCCGAGGACATCGACCTTCTGGATGCCGACGGTGACGGTGACCTTGATCTCTATGTCTGCAACCTGCAGGGTGACGACCGACTCTGCCTCAATGACGGCGCCGCACACTTCGTCGATGTCCTGCCGCTGGCCGGCCTGATCTCTCCGTTTGGCAGCACGGCGGCCCTCTGCCGCGACCTGGACGGTGACGGCGATACGGATATCGCGGTCTCGACGTGCGGCGCCGGGCTGTTCCTCCACGAGAACCGCGGGCCGGTCGACGGGCGACCGCGGTTCGCCACGCAGGTGATCCTGGCGCCCATCCCGCATCCGGAGGTGGCCACCGGCCTGTCGACCGCGAACTTCACCGGAGTCGAGGCCCAGGACTTCGACAACGACGGCCTGTTCGATCTGGTTGTGGGCGGACGCTCGCAACCGACGCTCTTTTTGCGCAATCACGGCGCGATGAGGTTCGAACCGGATCAGACGGTGTTCGTCGACGGGCCGCCCCTGCCCAGGGTGGCCGGCGTGGTCGGGATGGATCCGGACGCGGACGGCGACTGGGATCTGGCCCTGACCGGGAGCGGCGGCGCCCGCTTCCTCGAGAACGTCGGCGGCGCGCTGGGGAACCCCGGCGGCCGGACGCCACAACCGTATTTCACCCCCAGCTTCTATTCGACGGGCGGAATTCTGGTCGATATCGACCAGGACCTGGACTTGGACTTCGTCGAGGTGTTTCTCGACGCGTCCCCCGTGGTCTACCGGAACCAAAACATCCGCAAGCCTCTGCTTGTCACCGTCCGCGGCCCCCAGGAAAATGCCGGCGCCGTCGGCGCCCGCGTCGAGATCCTGCGTGCCGGCGCCGACCGACGCGCCGTCGCCCCGCAGGAGATTCCCGGCGGTTCGGGTTATGCCTCGCACAACACCAAGACGCTCTCCTTCGGCGGCCTGTCGCCTGATTCCCTCTACGACGTCTCGGTGCGCCTGCCCAGTGGCAAAAAGACCCGCGTGTCCGGTGTTGCCGGTCGGGGCGCCGTCCTGGTCGACATGGAGCCGGGACTGCGCGGCCGGCTGGCCGCGGCGCCGGTGCGGTTGCGGGCCGCCTGGCGCGACCGCTGGACGAGGATCTTCTGCTTCGCGACCGCGGCGTCCATGCTGGCCGTCGCCGCCTTCGGGGCCATCGAGCGGCGCCGGATCGGCATCGCTTATCCCTGGCTGAGCGTGGTCGCCATTCCGGTCATTGCGTACGGAGTCCGACAGTTGTTCCCCCTGGACCCTGACGGCATGCCTGTGGTCGCCGCCACCCTGGGCGGCCTGGCGGCGGGATTTCTGGCGGTCGGGCTGGCCCGTCCGCAGCCGTACACGCCGACCACCACGCTGCTGGCTGACTTCGCGCGGTCGCTCCGCGTGTTCGAGCACAATCACACGCCGCGCAAGATCGTCGATCGCATCATGCTCGTCCGTTCGAACCTGCCGTCGAGGCCTGAAGACTGGCGCCGCGTGGCGCCGCTGCTGCGCGAGGACGTGGCGCTGTTCGGTGCCGTCGTCGCGCCGGAGCTGGCTTTTGTTGTCGAGGGCGCCCGCTCGGTCGGCCTGAAGCACTCGGAGGGTGCGCGGCTGCTCAAACAGATCCGCGGGAAGCAACGGCAGTTGCTGGTCGGCGACGAGGCGACCTGGCCCACGCCCCGCGCGCTGGCCCGGCTGGACACACTGCTGGCGACGACGGAGGCGTTTCGCAAGTGGGTGGCTCAACTGCACGGGGAAGTGGACCGACGCCTGGCGACGCCGCTGTCACCGTTCCTGGAACGCTACGCAGCTTCACGCATGAATCTGCACGAGGCGCGGATCAGTGTGGCGGTGCCGGATGTCGTCGTGCGGCTGCCTGAGCTGGAATTCGCCCGCGTCATGGACATCCTGCTGGAGAACGCGCTGCGCGCCGCGGGCGGGAGTCCGGTCGCATTCGCCATCGCGGGACAGGTCCAGGCAGGCGGTCGGGTGAGTCTGCGGGTGGGTGACGATGGGCCCGGCGTGCCGGAAAGTTTGCGGCGACGGCTGTTCGAGGCAGGCGTCACCGGCTTTGCCGGCGGCACCGGCTACGGCCTGTACGCGGCCCGGCGCACGGTGGAGCATTTCGGTGGGCGCATTGCCCTGACAGAGTCGGCGGAAGGGGCCTGCTTCGAGATCGAACTGGGGATCATCAGGGAAACGGAGGGCTGACGCATGGCGTTGCGGGTTCTGCTGGTCGACGACGATCGCGATTTCGTCCGGCGCTTCGAAGCGCTGGCCACCGGTACCTTCAATCTGTCGATCGCCCACACTTTCCAGGATGGACTGACGCTGGTCCGCCGCGGGGCGCTCGACGCCGTGCTGCTCGACATCGACCTGCAGGAAGAGCGCACCGGTCTGGACCTGCTGCGCGAGATCCGCCTGCACGATCCGGATCTGCCCGTCATCATGCTGTCCGGCGACGAACGCGCGGACACGATCGACCGCGCGATCCGCGCCGGGGCCGAAGGCTACACGCGCAAGCACTGCAATCTTGGCATCCTGCGCACGCAGATCGAGCATAATCTGGAAAACGTGATGTGGCGCCAGCATGCGCGGGCGCTGGAGACCGGCCCGACGGAGCTGATCGGTTCGGGGGCCGCCATGCAGGCCCTGCGGCGCGAAATCGGGCAAGTCGCGGGCACCTCGCTGCGCGTGCTGATCCGCGGCGAGAGCGGCAGCGGCAAGGAGCTCGTGGCCAGGGCGATCCACGCGGCCAGCCAGCGCCGCCATGGCCGGCTGGTGACGGTCAACGGCGCCGCCGGCACCGAAGAACTTTTCGACGACCTGATGTTCGGCCACGAGACCGGCTCGTTCACCGGCGCCGTGCGCTCGCGCACGGGCAAGCTGGAGCTGGCCAGCCGTGGGACCCTGTTTTTGGACGAGGTCGGCAAGATGAGCCTGGGCCGGCAGGCCAAACTGCTGCGCGTGATGGAAGAGGGGGCCTTCGAGCGCGTGGGCGGCACCGATACCGTCAGCATCGACACGCGCTTCGTCTGCGCCAGCAATGAGAACCTGGAGCAGGCCCTGACCGATGGCCGGTTCTACCGCGACTTCTTCCACCGCATCCGCGAATTCGAAATCTCCGTGCCGCCCCTGCGCGACCACCTGGAGGACCTCGCTGAAATCGTCCGCTTCCTGGTCGATCGGTTCTGCGACGGGGAGGCGCGCGCGCGGGCGGAGATCTCCGGTGACGCCATCACGGCCTGCCATGGCTACGCCTGGCCGGGTAATATCCGCGAGCTTGATTCGGTCTTCAGGCGCGCCATCGTCTCGACGTCCGGACCGCTGACCCTTAACGTGATCCGGTCCGCCATTGACCGGGTGCGACTGGACGGCCTCCCGTCCGACGCCGAGCCCACCCGGTTCGACGACGCCCGGACCGCCTGGGAGCGCGGGTTCATCGAGCGCGCCCTGGCCCGCCACGGCGGCAACGTCGACCGCGCGGCACAGGAGCTGGACGTGTCCAGGTCCACGCTGTATGCGAAGGTGCAACTGTACGGTCTGTCTGGTCGACGGGAGGGACGCGACGACTGACACGGCTGACAGACGGGTCATTGCCGTCCTGGAGTTCCTGCCAGGGGAGGAGGCCTAGGTGGATTATGGCCAGGACGCGATGCCGCTGGCTTACCAGGCTAGGGAAAACCAACCACAAACGCATTGACAGATCCTAAAAATGCTATATCTTAACCTGGTAAGTCGATAAAACATCGACATACTGGGGCAAAATGGCATAAAAATCGGAGTCCCCAATGCCCACCCAGCCCCTCGCCCGCCAAATCCCCTACGAGGAGTTCGACTACCAAACCCTCCTGACCGCCCTTGGCGACTACAAGTATCCCCGCGATCGCATCACCAGGCTGTTGGGCCAGGGCACGATCATCCGCGTCAAGAAGGGCCTGTATGTCTTCGGTGAGAACGAACGTCGCACCCCGGTCCACAAAGAAATCCTGGCCAATCTCATCTACGGCCCGTCCTACGTCTCCCTCGAGTACGCCCTTCAGCATCACGGTCTCATTCCGGAACGTGTCGAGACGGTGACCTCCGTTACGGTCAGCCGGTCCCGGGAATTCTCCACCCCACTCGGCCGGTTCACCTATCGGGCTGTGCCACTGGCCGCTTTCCGATCCGGCGTGGCGCGCGTCGAGGTCGGGCTGGGCCGAGCCTATCTGCTGGCCGTACCCGAGAAGGCCCTGGCCGACAAGTTGTATGCGGACAAGGCGGCCATGCGCACCCAGAGAGACATCCGGGCTTACCTGGATGAAGATCTGAGAATCGACCCCTCGACAACCCGATCCCTGCGGGCGGATCTGCTCAGGGACTATGCCGAGCGTTACCGTTCCAGGAAGATTCGTCTGCTCGCGTCAGTGGTCGAGCGCCTGCAGAAATCCGGAGGAGGTCTGGCCCATGCATGAAGCGGTGGCCAGCATGATGGCGCGTTACAACTGTCAAACTTCCGCCGACTACACCAATGCTTTGCGTGAAATCATGCAGGAGATTGTCCTGCTCGGCCTGTGGCGGAGCAAGTTCTTCGAGAAATCGGCCTTCTGCGGGGGAACGTCTCTACGCGTCCTGCACGGCCTGGATCGCTATTCCGAAGACATGGACTTTTCTCTGCTGGCAGCAACGCCGGACTTCGATCTCGGTGCTTACGGCCGCGCACTGGAGAAGGAGCTACAGGCTTTCGGCTTCACGGCCAGTGTCCAGAGAAGAGAAAAATCGCGTCCCGGCGCGGTGCAGTCGGCTTTCCTGAAGGCCGACACCTATCGGGAAGTGTTGGTCGTCACCACGGACGAGGAAATTGTCAGAGCGATTCCCAAGGGCAGCCTCCTGAAGATCCGCCTGGAGGTCGACACTAATCCGCCCGGCGGTTTTGCGACGGAATCGCGCTTCCTGCTGCGGCCCATTCCTTTTTCCGTGCGCACCTTCACACCGTCGTGCCTGTTTGCCGGCAAGATGCACGCCGTCCTGTGCCGCCAGTGGCAATCCCGGGTCAAAGGGCGGGATTGGTACGATTTCGTTTGGTTCGTAGCGAAGGGGACCCCGCTCGATCTTGGACACCTTGCTGCTCGTATGCGCCAGAGTGGGCATCTTTCTGCCGGCAGCGTACTGACCGAGGGTCTCTTCCGGGAGCGGTTGGTGCAAAAAACGCACGACCTCGACGTGACGTCCGCCCGGCAGGACGTCGCGCCCTTCGTCAAGGATGCGGACGCCATGACGGTGTGGTCGCGCGAATTTTTTCATGACGTCGGCTCGCGGATCCTCCTGGTCGACGCTGACCGCAACAGAGGGGAATAGCGGAAGCAAAAACATCCGAATTCAGGTCCCCTGACAGGGCAGAGGAATCAAAGTCTCTGTTCTCTGAAGTCCATCATCTTCGGTCAGGCCCTACCGAACCCGCGCGGCCGACTCCGATTTCTCGATGACGAACCGGTCGAGCTGATCGCCGTCGTCGGCGATCGCGGTGCAGGGGAGGGAGCCGGGCGCGTAGTCGAGGCGCACGAAGCGGTGTGTAGAGCGGCGCGCCGCCGCCGCCCGCCACGCAGTGCACCGGTAGACCACGCCGGCCTGCTTGAAGGGCTCCCAGGCCTGCGCGATGGTATCGCTGTTCTCCGTGAACAGGCCGAGGCGGATCACGATTCGGCCGAGCGTCAATCAGCCCGCGTTCGGCGCCCCGGCTGGCCGTCACGCCGGGTAGAGTTCGCCGACGCATTCCTTGTACGTGAGGTAGAGCCGCGCGCCCAGTTCGAGCTGGTCGTAGTCCGGGGCCATGTGGCGGCAGAGCTGGTAGAAGGCGCGGTTGTGCCCGGCCTCCTTGAGGTGGGCCAGCTCATGGACCAGGATCATGTCGAGGAAGGCCTGCGGCGCCTTGCGGAAGACGGTGGCGATGTGGATCTCGTTGCGGGTGCTGATCCGGCTGCCGTGAATCCGTGAGATCTTCTTGTGGATCCCCAGGGCATTGTGGATGACGTGGAGCTTCGGGTCGTAGACGACCTTGCTCACGGCCGGCGCCTGCTTCATGAACCGGTTCTTGAGCGCCAGCGCGTACTCGTAGAGCGCCTTCTCGTTGCGGTACTCGTGGCAGTCGGGGTAGCGCTCCAGCAGCCAGGCGCCCAGCTTGTCGTCGGCCAGCAGTTGCCGGACGTCGTCCAGGACCTGCGGGGAATAGCCTGTCAGGTAGGGCAAGGGCTGCATGCGGCTACCTCCCGGCAGCAGGCCGACGCGCCTGCCGGCGGCGGATCAGGCGGACATAGAGGTCCTCCACCTGCTTGCGGGCCCACGGCGTCCGGCGCAGGAACTTCAGGCTGGACGCGACGGACGGGTCGTTAGTGAAGCAGCGGATCTTGATCCGCCCACCCAGTTCCGCCCACCCGTAGTGCGCCACAAGAGTGACCATCACCTCCTCCAGCGTCCTGCCGTGCAGGGGATTTCCCGGCTGTTGTTGAGTCACCGCTGGCGCCAGCGCTGCAAAGCCACGTCACGATCGGGCCGGGACAAGACGTTGAGCACGATCGCCAGCGTCGCCCCCAGGATGGCCGGCATGACCTGCCGCGAGAGCATCGTCATCAGCAAGCCGCAGACCCAGAGGTACTCGAACGACGCCCATGAGGATAGGAAACCCAAACGCACACTCCCCCCACCGCAGCCTCTCCTGACAACCTGATTGTGACATGCCGCCCCCATTGCCGTCAAACCGCCCCCGGATTTTCACCTGTGCCTCCCAATAACTCGATCCGGCAACGGATCGTACTGTTCGGAGCGGCAGGCTGCCGGTTTGGGACGGGCACCGGGGCTGGATATGGACTCGAAGCGAATGGGTTCGTCGGGAAGATGATCGCTGACGGGCGAGACTGCCGAGACCGCGGTATGCGCGGAACGCAGTGACGAGTGCAAAGAGAATAATTTTGGACATCCGGGCATGCTATGCTCGGTTCACGGTAACCGCAATGGAGACAAGGCCGACGGAGTATTTGGGAGGGACAGGGGCGTGGCGCCGTCGGCCGGCTCCCCCGCGGCATCCACCCCGCCCGCCAGGCCCTACCGAACCCGCGCCGCCGACTCCGGCTTCTCGATCACGAACCGGTCGAGCTGGTCGCCGTCGTCGGTGATCGCCGTGCAGGTGAGGGAGCCGGGCGCGTAGTCGAGGCGCACGAAGTGGCAGGTCTCCGACTGCGCCGCCACGCGCGCATCCCCCCGCGGCGTGTAGAGCGGCGCCCCGCCCCCGCCGGCCACGCAGTGCACCGTGCCCAGTCCCGCCCGGTAACGCCCGGGACGGCGGGTCACCGGGGAGCCGGCCCGCAGCGGGTAGGTGCGCTGGTAGAAGTGGTTGTGGCCCGTGAAGACGACATCGACGCGGCGGTCGTCGAGCAGACGCCCCCAGGCGGCGCGCACACCCTGATCTCCGCCATGGCCGCCCCACGACCAGAGCGGATGGTGCAGGAAGACCAGCACGAAGTCGCGCGGGTCGGCCGCGGCGAGGGTGGCGGCCAGCCACGCCGTCTGGCCCGACGCGTTCGGCTGGGTCGAGTCGAGCCCGATCAGCAGGCAGCCGCCGGTTCGCGCGGACCACCACCGGCCCGCGCCGGATGTCGAACCATTGCCCGGCAGCGTGAGATTGTCGAACCAGAGACGAGCCAGTTCCCGCGGCCGCCGCGAACGGTCCTGCTCATGATTGCCCGGAGTGACGAGAATCGGCGACGCGGCGAACAGCTCGCGCGCGGGGTCGAAGAACTCCTCGTGCCAGAGCAGGGAGTCGGGACCGTCCGCCACGACGTCGCCGGTGTTGACGATGAAGCGGGGGGCCGGTCCGGCCAGCATGCGCTGCGTCACCGCGCGATGGCTCGCGGGGCGGCTGCGATTGTCGCCGTAGACGATGAACGTGAACGGTGTGGCGGGGTCGACCGGAACGGTGGTGAACACGAACGCCGCCGAGGTTTCGGCGGCCGCGCCGGCCGTGGCGTCGCTCAAAACGCGGTAGGCGCAGGCCTGGTCGGGCGCCAGAGCGGGCAGGGTGACGATGTGCCGGGCGCCGGCCGGCGAGTCGCCCCCCGGCAGCCAGGGCGCGGTGTCGTCGCCGGGGCGCAGTTCGACGCGGCCCGGTCGCGGCGGGGCCGTGAACCACCGTACGACGACCGGAGGCGGGGTCGCGGTCCCGCCGGGGCCGCCGAACTGCAGGTAGGGAAAAACCGCGTGGATGTCCGCGGGGGACGCCGCCGCCTCGGGCAGACCGGGCACGGCCAGCGCGAGGACGACCGCGGCGGTCGCCGCGAGCATCGCGAGCGCCACCCGAGCCTGGCCGGGGCTCCGGCTCGCGCAGGCCAGGCTCAGCCGGCCAGCGCCCTGACGATCGCTTCGCGCAGCTTCGGATCGTCGGGCGGTGTGCGCGGATCGAACCGCTGGATGACGCGCCCCTGCCGATCGACCAGATATTTCGTGAAGTTCCAGCTCGGTTCCTCCAGGTCCCGGGTGAGGAAACGGTACACGGGGGACTTTTCGTCGCCCTTTACGTGCACCTTCTCGAACAGCGGGAAGCTCACGCCAGCTCAGGCGGCCGTGCCCCCGCCGGCGACCGGAGCCACTGTCCGGGCCATCAACTCGCGGTCCATCATATACAGGCCCGGCCCGTCCCCGCCGAGCAGCTTCAGCTTCTGGACGATGTTCTCGACGTTGGACTCCTCCTCCACCTGCTCCGTCACGAACCACTGCACCAGGTTGTTGGTGGCATGGTCCTTCTCGGCGATGGCGAGGCTGGCCAGGTCGTTGCAGCGGCGGGTCATGAGACGCTCGTGCGCCAAAGCGGCCTCGAAGGCGGCAATCGGCGAGTCCCAGCTCGTGGCGGGCCCCTCCACCGGCGTCAGCAGGATCCGGCCTCCGCTCACGATCATGTAGTCGTAGAACTTCAGGCCGTGCATCAGCTCTTCCTGCGCCTGCAGCTTCATCCAGTGGGCGCTGCCGTCGAGGCCGAGCGACTCGAAGTAGGCCGACATCGACAGGTAGATGTAGGCCGAGTGCAATTCGGCGTTGATCTGCGTGTTGATCGCCTTCTGAAGCTTGTCGTTGATCACGTTCCGACTCCTTTCATGGGGACGCACAACGTAAGCGCCGATCCGCCTTCCCGGCAAGCGGCGGTTGGCGTGCGGGCCGGATTCGGAGCGCCGCGACGCCGGCCCCGACGCCCCATCGAGCTCAAACGAAGCGGATTCGGCATTTATGCCGAACGCGCGCGGTATCCAGGTAGCGGCAGGACTGTTTTGCCCCGATAATGGCGCGGTTCATCCGCGGGCACCGACGCGCCGGCCGCCCGGCCGGGAAAGGACAGGGCGATGCCGCTGAAGGAAATCGGCAAATTCAGCGTTTCCCACCTCCAGATCCTCGACGAGACGGGGAACGTGGACCGGAAGCTCGAGCCGAAGCTGGACGACGACACGCTGCTGCGCCTTCACCGCGCGATGACCTATGCGCGCGAGGGAGACCAACGCCTGCTCAAGCTGCAGCGCCAGGGACGCATCGGCACCTTCGGACCGTGCACCGGCCAGGAGGCGTCGGTCTGCGGACCGGCCTTCGCCATGAACGCGGACGACTGGTTCGTCGGCTCGTTCCGTGAACTGGGCGGGCGGCTGGCGCGGGGCGAATCGCTGATCAACACTTTCGTCTTCCACAACGGCTTCGAAGAGGGAAACGTGCAGGCTCCCGGGGTGACCCGGCTGCTGCCGGTCTCGATCATCGTCGCGGCGCAGACCCTGCACGCGGTCGGCATCGCCTACGCAATGAAGCTGCGCGGAGAGTCGGCGGCGGTGGTGACCTTCCTGGGCGACGGCGGCACCTCCGAGGGGGACTTTCACGAGGCGCTCAACTTCGCCTCGGTGTGGCAGGTCCCGGTCGTTTTCATCTGCCAGAACAACCAGTGGGCGATCTCCGTGCCGCGCGGCAGGCAGACCCACGCGCGCACCATCGCCCAGAAGGCGATCGCCTACGACCTGCCGGGGGTGCAGGTGGACGGCAACGACGTGCTCGCCATGTACGCCGCGGTGAAGGAGGCGCTGGACCGGGCGCGCGCCGGCGGCGGACCCACGCTGATCGAGGCGGTGACCTACCGCCTGATGATGCACACCACCGCGGACGACCCGACCAGGTACCGCGAGGACGCCGAAGTCCAGACCTGGTGGCAGCGCGACCCGCTCACCCGCTTCCGCAAGTACCTGGAGACGAAGGGGCTGTGGGACGACGACCGGCAGGCGCTGCTCGAGGCGGAGATCAGGCAGGAGATCGACGCGGCGGTGAAGGAGTTCGAGGCGCGCGGTCCGGTCCGACCGGACGCGCCGTTCGACCACGTGTTCGGCACCCGGCACGCGGTGATCGAGCAGCAGCGCGCCGAGTTCCTGGCCGACGTGGCGCGGGAGGAGGGCGAGCATGCCTAAGCTGACGATGGTGCAGGCCATCAACCTCGGACTCGACCAGGAGATGGCCCGCGA
This sequence comes from uncultured bacterium, assembly GCA_963772145.1. Classification (GTDB taxonomy): domain Bacteria; phylum Krumholzibacteriota; class Krumholzibacteriia; order LZORAL124-64-63; family LZORAL124-64-63; genus CAVSZB01. The sequence goes on along the minus strand of CAVYVY010000016.1, from coordinate 1,538 downwards.
CGATACGGTGCTGATGCTCGGCGAGGACATCGGGCAGGACGGCGGCGTGTTCCGCGTGACCGACGGGCTGCTGGCGAAGTACGGCGAAGCGCGCGTGATCGACACCCCCCTGGCCGAATCCGCCATCATCGGCACCTCGGTCGGCATGGCCCTGGCGGGCCTGCGGCCGGTGGCCGAGATGCAGTTCTGCGGCTTCTCCTACCTGATGCTGCCGCAGCTCGAGGGGCACGCCTCGCGCTTCCGCTCGCGCACGCACGGACAGTTCACCTGTCCGCTGGTCGTGCGGGTCCCGTACGGCGGCGGCGTGCGCGCGCTCGAGCACCACTCCGAGGCGCGCGAAGTGCTGTACGCCCACATGCCGGGGGTGAAGATGGTGGCGCCGTCGGGGCCGCGCAACGCGCGCGCGCTGATCACGGCCGCCATCCGCGACCCCGACCCGGTCGTCTACTATGAGCCGAAGCGCTCCTACCGCGCCTTCCGCGAGGAGGTGCCGGAGGAATCGGAGGTGCTGCCAATCGGCGCGGCGCAGGTCGTCCACGAGGGCACCGACCTCACGGTCATCACCTGGGGCGCGATGATGCGGCCGACGCTCCAGGCGATCGAGGATCTGCGGCAGGCGCGTCGGGCGAGCGTCGAGCTGGTCGACCTGCTCACGCTCGCGCCGCTCGACGTGGAGACCGTGGCGGCGTCGGTGGCGAAGACCGGCCGCTGCGCGATCGTGCAGGAATCGCCACGGACGTTCGGACCGGCCTCGGAGTTGATCGCGATCATCAACGACCGTGCGCTGCTGCAGCTCCAGGCGCCCGTGAAGCGGGTGACCGGCTACGACGTCGTCACGCCGTACTTCGGGCGTGAAGCGGACTACATCCCCTCCCCCGGCCGCATCCGCCGCGCGCTGGAGGAGACCCTGGACTTCTAGGCGCGCCGCCGCGAGCCGGAGGAGGCGACCGTGTTCGAATTCAAACTGCCCGACCTGGGCGAGGGAATCCACGAGGGCGAAATCCTGAAGTGGCACGTCGCCGCCGGCGGCGAGGTGCAGGAGGACGCGCCGCTGGTCGAGGTCGAGACTGACAAGGCGGCCGTGACGATCCCCTCCCCGCGCGGCGGACGGATCGTCTCGCTCACCGGCGCGGTCGGCGACACCGTGCACGTAGGCCAGGTAATCACCGTGATCGACGACGGCGCCGGCGCGGCGGCCGCCACACCGACGACAACCGTCCCCGCGGCTGCCGTCCCCGGGAAGCGCGCCGCGGAGAAGCGCTCGGCGCCGACACCGGCCCCGGCGCCGGCGAAAGCGGTGGCTCCGGCTGCTCCGGTCGTGCGGCCCGTGCCCGCAGCCCCCGCCACGCGCCGCCTCGCCCGCGAGCTGGGCGCGGACATCAATGCGGTGCCGGCCTCCGGCCCTGGCGGCCGCGTCACCCCGGAAGATGTCCAGCGTTTCGCCGCCGTCGGCGCCGCGCCGGCCGTGGTCGCCCCCGTCCCCGCCGCGCCGACGCCGGCACCGGCGGCCGCCGAGGCCCGCGCCGAGACACAATTCG
>CAVYVY010000015.1:0-17695 GCA_963772145.1 uncultured bacterium | reverse complement strand
TCCAGTCGGTCGGTTTGCCGACGAGGATCAGGTCGTACGGCTCGTCCTTTGCCTGCGACGGCACCGCGCTGCGCACGATGTGAGCGACCGGCACGAGGCCGAGCGCCACCACGTTCACGAGGCAGTTCTCGTCGAAGGACGGGTGGAAAACGACATCGCCGCCGAGATTCGGCACCCCGAGCGCGTTGCCGTATTCCCAGATCCCGGTGACGACCTCGCGCGCGATCTCGAGGCGCGCCTCCGCCCCCTCCCCGGCCGGCCAGCCGAACCGCAGCGGATCGAGCACGCCGATCACCTCGGCGCCCATGCAGTAGACATCCCGCACGATGCCGCCGATGCCGGTGGCGGCCCCCTCGACCGGCATGACCTGGCTGGGATGGTTGTGGCTCTCGTGCGCGATGACGACGCCGTAGCGGACCCCGCCCACCTCGCCGAACTCCACGATGCCGGCGTCCTCTCCCGGTCCGAGAATGACGTTCGACGCCTCCGTCGGCAGGAACTCCTTCAACACATGGCGGCTGCTCTTGTAGGAGCAGTGCTCACTCCACATGGTGTCGAAGAGGGTCAGCTCGGTGAGGGTAGGATCGCGACCGAGGAGATCGGCCACGCGACGCGCTTCGGCGGGCGACAGGGTGAGGGCATGGCGCCCCAGCGTGGCCGTCAGAGCCCCGTCCGCGAGAGCGCGGACCGGCACGAACTCGCCGCTGTCGTCGTGGCTGGTCATCCGCTCCGCTTCGCCTCCCCCGTCGGACATCGTCCGCGCGCGATTTTCCGCCTCATGATCGGACAGCCGCCGCCGCAAGCGCCCCGTGTCCCGAACAGGGCCGCGAAATCGGACCAGCGATCGGGGGTGAGGGGATAACAGGAGTGGTCGGGCGGTCCGGCGGCTCGCAATTCGCAGGGGGACGCGGCTCTGGCCATCCATGGACTCCGCGGCATTCCCAAACAACGACAATAGCTGTCGCGTACTGCGTCGTTGACGCCACGACAGTTACGAGCCTGCCCGATCATCGGCAGGCTCAATGTAACGCACGGCGGCGCAAGAAGGTAACGAAAAAAGGGGGGGGTGCGCGGCGGGGCTTAGGAGCGCGCCGCCGGAGCGTCCCTCCAGCCCTCCAGGGTCCGGTCAAAGATCGCCCCGACATGGCGCAGATGGCGTTCCGGGTCGAAACAGGCCGCGAGACCGGCGGTCCCCAGACGCGCGGTCACCTCCGGATCGGCGGCGAGCGCGGCGCGGAAATCGAGATCGGCGTCCCAGACCCGCATCGCGCAGCGCTGCACCCGGGCGTAGGCCTCCTCGCGGTTCGCGCCGGCGGCCACCAGCGCCAGCAGCACGGCCTGCGAATAGACGAGTCCGTGCACCCGGTCAAGGTTTTCGCGCATCCGCTCCGGAAAGACGACCAGCCCGTCGATCAGCCAGGTCATCTTCTGCAGCATGTAGTGCAGGACGTGGCACGCGTCGGGAAAGATGATCCGCTCCACCGACGAATGGGAAATGTCGCGTTCGTGCCAGAGCGCGACGTTTTCCAGCCCGGTGTGCGCGTAGCCCCGCAGCAGGCGCGCCAGGCCGGTGATCCGCTCGCTGACGATCGGATTCTTCTTGTGCGGCATGGCGCTGGAGCCCTTCTGGCCGCGGCCGAACGGCTCCTCCACCTCGTGCACGTCGGTGCGCTGGAGATTGCGGATCTCCACCGCCATCTGCTCGAGGACCGCCCCGGTCAACGCCACGGCGTTCAGGAACGCGGCGTGACGATCGCGCTGGACGACCTGGGTGGCGACCGGCGCCGTGGCCAGGCCGAGGCGGCGCATCGTTTCCACCTCGACCTCGGGATCGAGGTGCGCGAGCGTGCCGACCGCGCCCGACAGCTTGCCGCACGCCACCTCGACCACCGCGGCGTCGAGCCGGCGGCGCGCGCGGCGCAATTCGTCCCAGTAGACCAGCAGCTTCAGCCCGAAGGTCGTCGGCTCCGCGTGGATGCCGTGGCTGCGGCCCGCCATGACCGTGCGCTGATGCTCGCGGGCGCGGCGCGCCGTGGCGTCGAGCAGCCGGTCGAGCGCGTCGCCCAGCAGGCCACCCGCCGCCCGCAGCTGCAGCGCGAACGCGGTGTCGAGCAGGTCGCTGCTCGTCATCCCCTCGTGCACGTGCCGCGCCGGCAAGCCGATCTGCTCGCCGAGGCTGGTCAGGAAAGCGATGACGTCGTGCTGGACGGTCTCCTCGATGGCGGCGATCCGCGCCTCGTCGAAACCGGCCCGCTCCCGGATGACACGCGCCTCCTCGCGGGGGATCTCCCCGCGGTCGGCGCGCACCTCGCACACCGTCACCTCGATCTCCTGCCAGATCTCGAAGCGGCGACGGTCGGACCAGAGGGCGGTCATGGCGGGGGTCTGGTAACGGGGGATCACGGCGCCTCCTCGGCCGGGCCACACGACGCCGGCGCCCCGACACGATAGCGCACGACGGGCCGCCGGGGAAGCTCGGGAGAGCGGTCGCCCGGCGCGGCGCGGGAGCGCCGGCTGCGCGCTCGACCTCGGCTGCGGACCGGACGCCCTCTTGCTGCGGCTTGCCCAGGAGCATCCCGGCGGCACGTTGCACGGGCTGGACGGCTCCGCCACGATGATCCGGCGCGGACCGCGGGCAACGGCCTGACCGCTCAGCGCACGCAGCACCATCTTGCGTTCCTCCCGCGTGTCGGCGGTCTCGAGCCGCAGCAGATAGGTTCCGCTGGCGACCTCGCGGCCGGCGGCGTCGCGACCGTCCCAACGTTCCGTGTGGCGACCGGCCTCCAGCGAGCCGTCCCGCAGCGCGCGCACGAGCCGCCCGCGCACATCGTGCACCGTCAGGCGGACCGGGCCGGACCGGGCCAGATCGAAAGCCACCTCGGTCAGCGGATTGAACGGGTTGGGGATATTGCCCAGGAGCGCCGTGCGCGACGGCATCGGATCGTCGGACGTGACGATCGAGCGGGAAGCCCCAGATCGAGATGTCGTCGAGATTCCAGCCGCAGTAGTCCCAACTGCTGTCGGTGGTGCCCATGGTCCACCGCAGCCGGACGACCGGCTGACGCGCCGCCACCGCCGAGATGTCGAAATCCTGCAGCACCCAGCCGCTGTCGGCGATCTCGCGGCCGTTCTCCCAGACGGTCGTCCAGTTCACGCCGTCGGTGCTGACGCGCAGCGAGGCGTGATCATACGCCGGCTGCTCGACCCCGAGCCAGCGCCAGTAGCGCAGGATGACCGAGCGCATCCCGCTGAAGTCGAGCGCCGGGCTCGTCAGGTGCGTCTCGGGCAGATCGCTGGCGTAGGTGCCGGCCAGATTGTACCCGAGCACGTTCGTGCCGGTGTGACCCGACGTCGGGTCGGGAGGACCGTAGGAGCCGGCCACGCCCAGGGGAACGCCGAAGGCCCACTGCCCCTCCATCGTCCAGCCGGGGTTGGTGTCGAGCGGCCAGTCGTAGACCAGCGTGGGACTGCCGACCTGGACCGACACCGGGCGCTGCTGGTCCCCGAGGTGGTCGGTTTCGTTGACGAAACTGACCGTGTCGGCCCAGACCCCCGCGGGCAGCACCGCGGTGAAGGCGTTCAGCGCCACGGTCACCGACACCGCGCCGGCGACCGGAATGGTTCCGTTGTCGGGGCTGACGGTGACCCAGCTGGCGCCGTGGCTCGCCCGCCAGACAAGATCGGTCGTGCCGAGATTGGTCAGGGTGTAGACGAGCGAGTCGGGCGTGAACGGCCCCCCCAGCGGTCCCGCGGCGACCAGGCCGTCGCCCGGCAGGACCCGCAGGCCGACCGCGTACGGCGCATACAGACTGAGCGTCGTCTGGCCGGTACTGAGCGGGTCGAGCCAGTTGCTCAGACGCGATGCGTTCGGCGCCCCCGCCGGCCCAGGAGACGGAGAAGCGGCCGTACCAGTCGGACTCGTTGTTGCCGCACGCGGCATAGCCGCCATGGAGCTGCCCGACGACGTGGTGGTTCTGGTCGAAGAGCGGGGAGCCGGAGGAGCCCGGTTCCGTCGTGCCCAGATCCCAGTCCACCACGCGCAGGTGCGTGCCGTCGCCGGGGCTGACGGTGCTGAGGTAGGTGGTGGTCTGCAGCGGGTCGTTCTCGAAACTGATGCTCTTCTCGTCGGTGCTCGGATGGTGGATGGCGGTGGCCCGCGTCGGATCGGCCGCGGTCCGGTCCCAGCCGGCGAAGGTGACGTTCCACGCGGGAGCGGGCGCGTCGTCCAGCTCGACGAGCGTGAAGTCGGAGGTGGCGTAGGTGGCGCGGAAGAACGAGCCGGTCTGGAAGTCGGCCAGCGAACCGCCCCCCTGCAGGCCGCAGGTCGGGCTCTCGAAGTTCCAGTAGACGACCAGCGACGGCGCGTTGAGCGCGGTGATGCCGCAGTGGTTCGCGGTCATGAAGTACGGCTTCGCGTCCTGCGCCGTGTTGTTGACCATGAAGCCGGTGCAGAAGGTGGAGCCGCCGGTCGAGATGACGCCCACCGACCGGATCTCGTCCCGCCACGGATCGCCCTCGGGGCAGACCACGTCGATGTTACAGGTGCCGGATTTGTCCGGCGCGATCCGACCGAAATCGCGATAGCCGACGTTCACGGAACCGATTTCGAGCTTGTAGTCGGCGAGCGTGGTGGCGTGAAGCGTCAATTCCACCACGAGATCGTCGCCCGGCACGACCGGCGTCCAGAGCTGACCGTGCTCCTCGTTGTCGGCGTCGGTGAACGTCACGGCGCTGGCGGGATCGGACGCCGGGTAGAGGCCGAGGCGTCCCCCCTTGGGCAGACGGAACTGCGTGAAACCGAGGTTCAGCGAAACGGCGCCGGGGGCGGCGATCCGCAGCCGCCACAACTGGCGCTGGGCATCGAGCGGCTCCCAGACACCGGCGTTGTCAGGCGTGAGCGCCGTCGCCGACGGCACCGCGAACCGGGGCGGCAGCCCGTCGCGCTCGCGACGCGCGTCGTCGGCCGCGAGAGCCGGCAGATCGGGTGTCGGCGCCTCATGCCGCGGCACCTCCGCCAGCGGACGCAGGGTGTGGGTCAGGGCGGCCGGCAGGGCGTCGAGCGGCGCCGGCGCCGCGCCGCGCCCGGCAGAGATCACGGACAGGACCAGCAGAACCGGAAGCACACCGCCGGCTGCACCCACCGGACGGCTGACGAAGCGAAGCTGCAGGGCCATCTATGGACCTTCCTCGGCGGCTGAGGCTCGGATGCCGGGCGCGGGGCGAAGAAAGCCCACCTTTATTCTACCGTATTTCCGCCCCGGCGACAACCGGCCGGCCCTGGCCGGGGCAGCCGGCGTTCAGCGCCCGCGCCGCGTCTCTTCGAGGGTGATGGTCCCGTCAAGACGCTGCCCGTCGCGTTCCGCGCGGTAGGCGAGGCGATCGCCGACCCGCGCCTCGTAGATCAGGCGACCGACCGTGTCGAGATCCTTGAGCGGCACGCCGTTGATCGCCCGGAGGATGTCGCCCGGCCGCAACCCCGCCCGCTCCGCCGGCGAACCGGCCTCCACGTCCTGCACGAGGAAGCCGACCGGATCCTGCAGATTGAGCGAGCGCATGAGGTTCGGCGAGAGCTTCTGCACCACCAACCCGTACCACGGCTGGCGGAAACGACCGTACTCGCGCACCTCGCGGATCAGCCAGTTGGCCCGCTCGATCGGGATGGCGAAGCCGATCCCTTCGCTCCCGCCGCTGCGCGAGAAGATGAACGTGTTGATGCCGACGACTTCGCCGGAGGCGTTCACGAGCGGACCGCCGCTGTTGCCGGGGTTGATCGCGGCGTCGGTCTGGATCATGCCGAGAAAGTTGCGCTGGTCGTTCTCGGTGCGCTTGATGTCGCGGTTGAGCGCGCTGATCACGCCGACCGTGACGGTGGGCTGGGTGTCGGCCAGCAGATAGCCGAACGGCGAACCGATCGCGATCGCCCACTCGCCGATATACAGGCGCCGGGATGCGGCCAGCCGCGCCGCCGGCAGGTTTTCGCCCTCGATCTTCACGAGCGCGAGATCGTAGTTGGGCACCGTCTCGAGCACCCGGGCCTTGAACTGGCGACCGTCCGAAAGCGTGGCGACCAGTTCGTCCGCTCCTTCCACCACGTGGTTGTTGGTGATCACGTAGCCGTCGGGCGAGACGATGACCCCCGAACCGAGCGCCTGGACCGGCCGCCGCACGACCTGGCTCGGGAACAGACCCGGGTAGAAGCGATCCCAGAACTCGTAGCCGGGCGGCGCCGAGCTCTGCCGGTACGTCTGGTACGCGATCACGTTGATGCTGACCACCGCCGGCGCCACTCCCTCGGTGGCGCGCACGATGGCGTTGCGGCGGTCGAGCCCGAGATCCTCGCGGGGCGTCGATACCACGACCGGTGGCGCCGGCGTCGCGGACAACCGGCCGGTGCTGTCGTTCGCCGAAGACGACACCCGACCCTGCGCCGGGTCGACAGCCGGCTGGAGGGTGCGCTCCCGCACGAGCAGCCAGCCCGCCCCCACGAGCAGCCCGAAGAGCAGGCCGATGACGATCCCGGTCCAGACCGGCACCCCCCGTCCGTTCATCATTTTTCTCCCTGAAGCTTGCGCCAGTCGGCCAGGAAGGTCTCCAGTCCGCGGTCGGTGAGCGGATGGGACAACAGCTGGCGGATCACCTTCGGCGGGATGGTCGCCACGTGCGCGCCGAGCAGCGCCGCTTCGACCACGTGCCGCGGGTGGCGGATGCTCGCCACGATCACCTCGGTGGCGAAATCGTAGTTGGCGTAGATCGTGACGATGTCCTCGATCAATCCCAGGCCGTCCTCGCTGACATCATCGAGACGCCCGACGAACGGCGACACGTACGCGGCGCCCGCCTTCGCCACCAGCAGCGCCTGCGAGGCGGAGAAGCAGAGCGTCGCGTTGACCGCGATGCCATCATCGGCCAAAGCGCGCGCCGCGCGCAGGCCGTCGACCGTGATCGGGACCTTCACGACGAGATGCTTGCTCAGCTTCGCCAGCCGCCTTCCCTCGGCGATCATGCCGACGGCGTCCGTGGCCACGACCTCGCCGCTGACCGGCCCCTGCACCAGTTCGCAGATCTCCCTGAGCAGCGCATCGGTGTCGCGGCGTCCTTCCGCGGCCATGAGGCTGGGATTGGTGGTGACGCCGTCGAGCACTCCCATCGCCTTCGCCTCGCGGATCGCGTCCAGGTTCGCCGTGTCGATGAAGAACTTCATGTTTCCTCCTCCCGCGCCGGCGGGCGGTCAGCCCCGCCCGACGCGGTCGTGCCTGCGTGATGGGGATCGAGCAACGCCGCCGGGTAACTCACTTCGTCCAGGAACAGGCCGTGCGCCGGCATCGTCCGACCCGCGCGGGCGCGGTCACGGGCGGCCAGGATCAGCGGCACGTCGTCCGGTCGGCGCCGCCCCAGACCCACCTCGACCAGCGTGCCGGTGATGGCGCGCACCATGTTGTGCAGGAAGTGGTCCGCTCGCACCTGCAGGATAGCGGAATCCTCCGTCCATTCAAAGCCGCAGCGATCCACCGTGCAGATGTTTGCCCCTTCCGGGCGCAGCGACTGCCGCTTGCAAAAACTGGCGAAGTCGCGGGTTCCCGAAAAATGCGCCGCGGCGGCGTCCATCGCGGCGCGGTCGAGCCGGCCCGGCACGAATACCGCGAAGCGCGCGCGGAAAATGTCGGGTCGCAGCAGCAGTTGATAACTGTAGCGGCGCGCCGTGGCGCTGAAGCGGGCGTTGAACAGGGGCGAGACCGCACGCACGGCGAGCAGCTGCAGGTCGGGCGGCGCGGTGCGGGCCAGGTGCTCCCGCAGGCGCGTGAATTCGCGGTCGTCGCGGACCGTGAAACTGCAGACCTGCCCCCGGGCGTGGACGCCGGCGTCCGTGCGGCCGGCCCCGACCGGCACGATTTCGCGCCGCAGCAGGCGCGCGAGCATGACGGCCAGTTCCCCCTGCACCGTGCGCAGTCCCGGCTGGACCTGCCAGCCGTGGAAACCGGCGCCATCGTAGACCAGGTCGAGACGGACGACGCGGGCGCCCGGAAAATCGTCTGCGTCAGGCGGCGGGAATCCGCCGGGAACCTCGCCGCTCACGACAGCCTCCCCCGCCAGAAAGCCAGCGCCACGAGCGCACCCAGCCAGACCGCCAGCACGACGAGCTGGAGCCGGGGGGCGGCCCGAGCTGGGCCGGATGCGGCAACCGTCCGCGCAGCGACAGCGTGAGCGCCTCGGCCCGCCGGAACAGCCCCTCGAGCAGCGGCAGCGGCAGGCGGGTCGTCTCCACCGCGCGCCGCCACCACCGCCGCGCGGGACCACCCGTCGCCGCCCGGCCCTGGCGCAGACGCAGGGCGGCTGTGACCCGTCGTCCCTCGGTCACCACCGCCGGGACGGCGCCCGCGGCCACCGCGAGCACGACCCCCAGCCGCGTGACGGCGCCCCGACCGCCGTAACGGCCGAGGCCCCACCACGCGAGCGCCGCCACCAGATCGCCCAGGGCCAGAACACGTGCGAAAAGCCGCAGACAGAGCAGCGAAGCGAGCACGCGCGCCACGGCGGTCACGCCGCGCCCCGCCCCGGTCCACGAGGGATGGCCCAGCGGCGCCGCCGACACGGTGGTGAAGGCGTGGATCGCAACCACGAGCGCCGGCGATCGGCCACCAGGGGGCCAGCGCGCGCCCCTGCGCGCGCCACGGCAGGCCGCCGCGCCGCAGCGCGACGGCGGCCAGCGGCAGCAACACCGGCAGCAGCCAGGCCGGCGCCGCCAGGCAGGTGATCACGCGCCAGCGGCAGGGCGCCCAGACGCGTGGCGGGATGGAGTCTGGCCAGCCACCAGGTCCGGTCCGGCGGCACGGCCGCGGTCGGAATCATCGCGCCGGCGCCGGCGCGCCCGCGAGCAGGTCCGCGATCTGGACGGCGTTGAGCGCCGCCCCCTTGAGCAGATTGTCGGCCACGACCCAGAACAGCAGCGCGTCGGCGCGATCGGGATCGTGGCGCAGACCGTCCGACCCGGATCGCCCCGTCGCCGCTCGCTTCCGCCGGTGTCGAGTAGCCGTGCGGCGAAGGATCGACCTCGACCCCGCCGGTGGCGACCATCGCGCGGCGCGCCGCCTCGAGCGTCAGCGGGCGCTCCAGCACGACACGCACGGCGGCGCTGTGACCGTTCCACACCGGCACGCGCGTGGCGGTGCAACTGACGGCCAGTGCCGGCAGGTCGAGGATCCTGCGCAGTTCCCGCACGACCTTGGCCTCCTCCTCGAACGAGCCGTCGGGCAGCGCGGCCCCGATCCGCGGCACCACGTTCCCGGCGATCCGGCGCGGCAGGACGGCGCCGGCGCCCGGGTCGGCGTCATCGGACAGATCACCCGCCGCCAGGCGCGCGGCCCGCGTCCCCTGACCCGGGAGCTGTCGCGCGAACTCTTCCACCGCCAGCCGGCCCGCGCCCGAGACCGCCTGCAGGGTCGTCACCTGCACCTCGCGCAGGCCGCCCGCCGCGTGCAGCGCCGCCAGCGGCACGGCGACCTGGATGGTGGAACAGTTGGGATTGGCGATGATGCCGCCCCGTCCCGGCGCGTCGAGGCCCGGACGAGGCACCAGCCCCGGGTTGACCTCCGGCACCACGAGCGGAACGGCCGCGTCCATCCGGTACGCCGAAGAGTTGTCCACGACCCAGGCGCCGACGGCCACGAAGCGGGGCGCGTACTCCCGGCTCGCCGCGCCGCCGGCGGAGAACAGCGCCAGGCGGATCCCGGCCAGGTCGGCCGTCGCCGCGTCGCGCACGACGAGACGTCTCCCGCGGAAAGGCAGTTCCACCCCGGCCGACCGCGCGCTGGCCAGCAGCAGCGGCGGGTCATCGACCCACGGCCGTGCCTCCAGCAGTCGCAGCATGACGCGTCCGACCAGACCGGTCGCGCCGAGAATCGCGGTGCGCATGCCCCTCCCCTGTCCGCGTCGGGTCGTCCGGCGCGCAGGCATGGTAACAAACCGGCTCCGGCCGGTCAAAGCGGCCTCCACGACGTGGACAGTCGCCGCGGCCGGTGGTAACGTCCCGCCGCCGACGCCCGCTGTCCACGGAGGAGAGTCATGCCCCTGCCCCTCTTGCCCGCACCACCCTGTCCAACGCGTCCCGCTCCGGCCCGCGGCGTCGGGTGGCGCGCGGTCGCGCTGGCGGTTTCCGGTCTGGCGGCCGTCGTTTCGGCGGGCTGTTCCGCGCCCGCCGGCCGCGCCCCCGCCCTGCAGGCGATCGCCCGCTGGGAGGACCGCCGGTTGGCCGACGCCGACTCGCTGGCCCGCTGCCTGGTGTCGCCCGACGCGCACGTGCGGCTGGCCGCGACCCGGGCCGCCGGCCTCATCGGACAGGACGACGCGGTGGCCGGCCTGGTCAGGGCCCTCGATGATCGCAGCACCACGGTGCGCATCGAGGCGGCCGCGGCGCTCGGCTTCACCGGCAGTCCGCAGGGCGTCGGACCGTTGACCCGGCTCCTGCCCACCGGTGACCGCGCGCTGCGCCTGGCCGCGATCGAGGCGCTGGGTCGCCTCCCCGGCGGCGGCCTGCCGCTGCTCGGTCCGGCGCTGCGGGCCAAGGTCGACGAGGCCGCGGCGGCCTGGGACGGCCTGCGTGAGCGCGCCGCCGAGCTCGCGCCCGACACGCTGCGTTTCGCGCTGCGGGAAGGGCTGTCGCGCCGCGAGCGCTCCGTGCTGTGGCGCGTCCTGCGCTGCGCCGAGAAAGCTGCACCCGATTCCGGGCTGACCGCGTCCGTGGCGCGCCACGTGCGCGCCCGGGACCCGCAGGTGCGCGTGCACGCGCTGCGCGCGCTCGGCGCCCAGGGAACGCCGGCGGCGCTGGCGACCATCCTCGACAGCGGCGAGCAGAAGCTGGCCCTGCCTGCCGCCTCGCGCACGCGCGTGCGCGTGGCGCAGCTGCGGGCGCTGGGCCGTTGCGGCCACGCTCTGGCCGCGGGAGTTGCGTCCGGCGCACTCGAACCGGACCTCGGACGGCTGGCCGCCCAGCTGACCGACGGCAGCCGCGACCACGATCCGCAGGTCGCCCGCACCGCGTTCGAGGCGATGGCGGCCCTGGTCGAGGGAATCGAATTGCCGCTCGCGGCCGCGACCCGGGAGAGTCTGCTGCCGGTGTGGCGCCTGCGCCTGGCCCGCGCGGCGCTGGCCCGCGCCGGCGATACCGACGCGCCGATCCGGGCGGCGGCCCTGCTGGCGCGGGGCGCGCTCCGCGGCGCGGCGGCCACGGGCGAACTGACCGCGGTACTGACCGGCCACGGGACCGGCCCGCCGCAGGTGGCGGCGGCGGCCGCGCAGGGACTCGGGCGGGGCGGCGACGCCGGCGCGCTTTCCGCCCTGGCCGCGGCCACCGCGCCCGGCCGACCGCTGATCGTGCGCGAATCGGCCCTGGAGGCGATCGGCGCCCTCTGGCAGCGCCAGTCGACGCTGCTGCCTCCGGTCGCGGCGTCGGCGCTGCGCCACGCAGCGCTCGCCGTGCTGCGGTCGGCTCTCGGCGACGCCGATTTCGCCGTCGCCGCGACCGCCGCCGAGCAGCTGGGCCGGATCCCGGCGCCCGCCGCGGTCGACGCCGTGTGCCGGTTGCTGGCGACCTTGCGCAACGACCGCGAGGGCGCGGACGACATCCGCCTCGGCGCCTACGCCGGACTCGAGGCGGCCGCCCGGGCCGGCGCCCTGCGACCCGCCGCGGGCGGGGACGCCGCCTCCGCGCCGGCGCGCGCCGTCGCGGGCACCCCGGCGCTGCCCGACTCGCTGCGCCCGCTGGTCGTGCGGACGCTCGAAGCGGGATTCGATCTTCCCGACCCCCGCGTGCGCCTGCAGGCGCGCGCCGCCGCCGTGGCGAGCGGGTTGCTGCCGCCCGCCCTGATCCCCGGCGAGGCGAGCCTGCGCGCGACCGCGCCAACCCGGCCGCGCGACGCGGCGACAGCCGCCGCTCGCCGCGCCGTTCAAGGCCCCTCGCCTGCGCTGCGTCACCGCGCGCGGCGACTTCATCATCGCGCTCGACGGTCGCCGCGCGCCGAACACCGCCGCCGCGCTGGTGCAACTGACGCGCGCGGGCTTCTACCGCGAGCAGATATTCCACCGCGTCGTGCCCGACTTCGTCATCCAGGGGGGCGATCGGCGCGGCGACGGCTGGGGCGGACCGGGCTACACCCTGCGTTCCGAACGCAACCGGGTCCCGTTCGAGCGCGGCACGGTCGGAATCGCCGACTCCGGCCTCGACACGGGCGGCAGCCAGTTCTTCGTCTGCCATTCCCCGCAACCGCATCTGACCGGCCGCTACACGGTGGTCGGCCGGGTCGTGCGCGGCATGCACATCGTCGACGCCATCGAGCCGGGTGACACCTTCTCGCTCGAGGTGGTACCCTGAGGCGGCACCCCCGGTCCGCGAATAAAATGTGCCGGCCGCGTGTAGAGCCGCCTGGTCGCACCGATCCACCCACAGGAGGCTGATTGATGAGGAAGCTGATTCCCCTGATCGTGGTTCTGGCCGTCATCGCTTTCGTCGTGATGGGCTTCACGGGGCAGTACAACCGCCTGGTCTCGCTGCAGGAGCAGGTCAACGGCCAGTGGGGCAACGTGGAGAACGTCTACCAGCGCCGCGCGGACCTGATCCCCAATCTCGTCGAGACCGTGAAGGGCTACGCCGCCCACGAGCGGGAGACGTTCGAAGCCGTGATCAAGGCGCGCGCGGAGGCGACGCAGGTCCAGACCCAGCTCACGCCGGAAACCCTGAACGATCCGCAGTTGATGGCGAAGTTCCAGGCCGCGCAGCAGAATCTCGGCTCCGCGCTGGCCCGTCTGATGGTCGTGGTGGAGCAGTACCCCGACCTGAAGGCGAACCAGAACTTCCTCGACCTGCAGGCGCAGCTCGAGGGCACCGAGAACCGGATCGCGGAGGAGAGGCGCCGCTTCAACGAGATGGCGCAGACCTACAACACGAGCATCCGCCGCTTCCCGACCAACATCCTGGCGGGGCTGTTCAAGTTCACGAAGAAGGCGTACTTCGAGGCCGCCGCCGGGCGCCGAGACGGCGCCCAAGGTGCAGTTCTGACCAGCGACCGCCGCGCGGGGCGGCAAGGGGAGCGTGGCATGATCCGGCGACGGAGCTCACGGACGGGGAAGCCGGCGGCGGCGGGAGCGCTCCCGCTGCTGCTGGCGATCGGCGCACTGCTGGCGACCGCGGCCGCCGCGGCCGACCTGCCGGCGCCGCCCGCGCGGCATTTCGACGACCGCACGGGCCTCGTGGCGGACAGCGGACGCCGCCCGTCTCGCCGACGCGCTCGCCGGGTTCGAGCAGCGCACCGGGATCCAGTTCGTGGTGACGGTGCTGCCGGAACTCGACGGCGACCTCGAGACGCACGTCAACCGCCTCTACGAGGCGTGGGGCATCGGCCGCAAGGGGCGCGACCGCGGCGTGCTGTTCGCGGTCTTCCCGCGCGAGGGGCAGACCCGCATCGAGGTCGGCTACGGCCTCGAGGACTCCCTGCCCGACGTGGTGGCGAGCCGCATCCTGCGCCGCATGCTGGAAATGCCGCGCGAACCGGCGGCCGCGCGCTTCGCGTTCGTGATCCAGCAGGTCGCCGGCGCGGTCGCGCCCGGCGACCCGCTCGCCCGCGGCGCCACGCCACGCCCGCGCCGCGGGCAGCAAGCGCGGCCGCGGCTTCGGCGTGATCCCGTTCCTGCTCTTCTTCTTCATCCTGACGCGGATCGCCCGCAACCGCGGCGGCGGCGGCGGGCTCGGGCCGCTCATCATCGCTTCCGCCCTGCTCGACGCGACCCGCGGCGGGGGCGGCGGCGGCTGGGGCGGCGGCGGCGGCGGCGGTTTCTCCGGCGGCGGCGGCATGTCCGGCGGCGGCGGCGCGAGCGGAGGTTGGTGACCATGGCCGAGACGGACGGCCGGCGCAGCGACGTACCGAGACGCTACTTCACGCCGGAGGAGCAGGAGCGCATCCGCGCCGCGATCCAGGCGGCGGAGTCGCGCACCAGCGGGGAGATCCGGGTGCACGTGGAGCGCGACCTGCCGCGGCGCGGTCCCGCCGCGGGCGATGCCTACCGGCGCGCGCGCGACGTGTTCGCGCGGCTGGGCATGCACCGCACGGCGGCGCACGACGGCGTGCTCATCTACCTGGCGCTGCGACCGCGCACCCTCGCCGTGGTGGGCGACGAGGGACTGCACGCGCAGGTCGGCGACGCCTTCTGGCGCGAAGTCGTGGCGGCGATGCTGCCGGCCTTCGCCGACGATCGTCCGGCCGACGGCCTCGCCACCGGCGCCGCGATGATCGGCGAACGCCTGCGGCTGCACTTCCCGCACCGCGACGACGACGTGAACGAGCTGCCGGACGACATCTCCTTCGCCCCGTAGCCGGCTGTTCCGGAAGGGCCGGCAGCCCCGCCGGCCGGGCGACACGCCAGCGCAGCGCCGCGGCGTCAGGGAACGACGACGGCCGAGACCCTCACGCGGAAGTCCGTGCCGAAGCGCCCCGGGTTCGCCGCGGCGAAGTTCCACACGATCCGCCGTCCGCACCGGGCGCCACGCCCGCCCCGACGTCCCCCTGCGCGGCCGACACGTCGAGGTCCCAGGTGGCGCCACCATCGGCCGAGGCCGCGAGGGTGACGGTCACGACGGCGCCCGCGGGGGCCGTCAGATCGTAGGTGATGTCGACGAGACCGCTGCCGTCGCGGCGCTGGGCGAAGCTCACGTTGTCGACACCCGGCTCCGGTATGGGCGCGAAGCCCGACAGAAGGTTGTCGAGATTGAAGAGCCGACGAAGATGCGCGACGACTTCGCCGAACTCGGCTGGACGGAGCAACTTGTTTTCCATCCACCCTCCGATAACGGCAAGCCGCTGGACTTGCCGCGCATCTCGAAAATCTACGATGGCTTGATTCAAGACGGTGAAGATGCGGGCAAGGCTTGGCGGGAAGTGGCGCGTCAAGTGGGCGCACATTTCCTGGTCGCCGATGTCACCGGCGACGAAATTCGCCTGGCAGCCAGCGCCGACGGGAAGCAGCTCTATCTTTTGGGCGGGCAGCAACACAAGTTCGCCGACTCACTCGATGCTTTCGGCTCAGAAGTTGAGCATGACCGCCTGGATCTCGGCGACTTAATTTCAGTGACCTATTCCGCGAAGAAAGCGCAAGCGGGTGACACCAAGCCTCATCCGTACTACCACATCTTCGGGGAAGAAGGCGGGACGGCGCCGCGCGCGTTCTTTGACACGATCAACAAGCGTATCGGCCTAGCGGGTGGAACCTATCACCTGAAAGAAGCTGAGTTAGGGATCATCAATTGATCAGTTTTCCGCACGTCCAATCTTCGGGGGGACCGCATCTTGCGCCACCATACGCAATAGCGGGTCTGGGCACGGGCCTGCGTCGAGTAAGACGGACTCCCCGAGGCTTTCCGCGGCGGGTCGGCATGGGTGACTCGCTGCAAACAGCGAAGGCTGGAATAGCGTTGGGGACTACCGCTGGTACGGCGGTAAGTGGAGCGATCGCTTCTGGAACGGCGCTGGGCGCGGGAGCAGGAACCGCACTTACCATCTCACAGGCTATTCCAGTTGTCGGTGCCATTGCGGCGGCAGTTTTTGGCATTGTTGAGCTCTTCAAACATCTCTTCCACGGCCCGAGTCCTTATGACCAGATCGACTCTGGAATGGTCGAACAGGGTATGAACGCCTGTGCCCAAATCTGGTTTCTAGTCTCCGGGGAATGTTTGTACGGTGTGACGGACCCAAATCAGCCGGAGACCATGCAGGTTGTACGGGACTACACCAAAGAAAAGCCGCCGCTGCCGTTCAAGCAATACGCCACCTGGTCATCGTATCCGCCGCCGTCCAAATACCCGGACGTGCCCAAGGGCCCGCTGGGTGATATGTCAGTTGACATCGACCAGGCGATTGCCGGCAGCCAGCAGATCGTCGCGCAAGCCTTGGCGAGTTTGGGCGGCCAGCCAGGGGTGGGCTACAGCAATGGCGACGCCCAAAAGCACTTGCAGCAATCCGAGTCCAACCCGTTCTTTACCGATCCCGGCGGGGAAATCATCGCCTTACTGCAAAAAGTGAAGGCGGCGCGCGAAGCGGCGGGAGCAGTATCGGGCATAGGCTCCGGCTCTGTTGTCGTCAGTGAGATTTCCGCGCATCCAGTGGCAGTTATCGCCGGCCTTGGTCTTTTAGTTTGGGCTTTTTTTGAATATTCGTAGGAGGAAATAGTGAGCACTCAAGTGGCATCACCGGCGGTCATCGTGGGCGTTCAAGGGCTTCCGCTGGACACACGGTTGGCGCATCGGCGCGAGTTGATGCAGGACCCGAAGGCTTATACGCTGGTCGGGCGAATGCACAAAATAGTTTTCGACCCCCACGCGATGAGTTTCCCGGCGCTTGACTATCCCGTCTGGAGTCCGAATCGAGCAAGTTGATCAAGCCAAACATATCATCAACTCAGCTAAACTACTTCGCCGGTCTGCCGATAGCATCGTCCGGAGCAGAGTTTTCATCAACCCGAATATGACTCGCGCCGAGGCAGCAGCCGCCTACCAAGTGCGAGTGCAGCGGCGCCAGGCTCAGCAGCTACGAAACGCGAACAGTGGTCATCACAGCACGCAGGTCTCAGTGAGCAGATTCCGGGCAGTGGTCCTCCAGCGGTAATACAAGGTATCACCAACAACCAGTCGTTGCTGAATCCGCTGGCGGGAACATTCAACCCATCGAATTCATCTACCACACTGTCAAATTGACTATCATTGAGAACGCAATCTGACCCACACTCACGTGCCGACCTCCATTCTACTGGTTTACTTGCATTTAGGCTATTCAACGCTCGTAGCCTCAATAATAAATTGCCGGAACTTCATTATCTCCTTCGTAACGACAAACCGGATGTATTGTGTATTACTGAAACTTGGTTGCAACCATGCACTTCTAATAGTCTTGTCGTTGACAACTGTAATTATACTTTATTTCGTACCGATAGGCTTGCTGGATGTAAATTTTCGATTGATTTTTATTCTATTTATAAATAGAATATTTTCGAATTAGAATTGCCAAATTTTAAACACCAAATCTAAAATAATGCTAGAATCCCAATTGCCAAAATTAAAAATCTCCGCGGTCTCTGTTATCTCTGCGGTTAAATTTTCTTAATTTTGTGGTTTTGCGGTTAGCGCATTCTCAATCGCTTTTAATAGTGCGATACTGGTATTGGTAGCGCCACTAACCGCATCCACTTTTAAAGATTGGTTTTTTAATACTTTTTCAATAACTCCCTCAGCTCTTTTGGCATGAAAGGTATTGCGATTCTTAAGGATTTTGATATCTTCGATTTTATGTCCGGTTACCGTTACTTCCACCTCATAATTGAATCCCCCATACGCAAAATCGCCCTTATATAAACCATCGGATACACTCGCCAGGTCGACTTCGCTAATGGGCATCGCTTTTAGTCGTCTGGCAATCGAAACATTCCTTGCCATTAAAATACCAAAAAATACGATTACCAGAAAAAGAATGACTGAAATAATGATTAAAATAATTTTTTTCATTTCACCTTATTTCTTTTTTCGCCATCGTTTGAGAGTAGGAACGATTTCATTCGCCATTTTTCTTGCTTGTCCTTCCGGCATATTGAGCTGAGAAATTGCTATACTGATCAATTTCCCAATCTGTTGTTCAATCGTGATATTTGGGTCAATGAAATGGGG